>NZ_JAQZAM010000039.1 GCF_028737215.1 Actinomycetospora chibensis
CGGACTCGATGCGCTGGCGCGACAGGTCGTCGAGCCAGATGGAGACGCCGGCCGCCGAGAGATCGGCGAGGGCACTGCTCGTGGAGGTCGAGATGATGGGCCTCTTCTGCTGGTGGGCGGACGCGACCGGCGCCGACCGCGTTCTGTGAGAACGACGCCGGAGAGGGCGAACCCTGTGTTCTTCCATCTGCAGCGGGGGCTGGGCGACGAACCTGCCCGGAGGATCGGTAGTCGATCAAGAAACCAAACCCCGCGAGCACGTGGCCCCGCCGCGATGGATGAGCTCTCCGACGGGCGCCGCGCCGCACGGCGGGGCAGTGTCGGGTCCGCGCCCGGGACCTCCGTCCGGAGCCACGCGCTCGTCGCACCACCGTCTGGAGACCACCCGTGCTGCTGAAGGTCCTCGTCGCCGCTCTCATCGTCTGGGTGGTCCTGGCCGTCCTGGGCTTCGTGATCAAGGGCCTGTTCTGGCTCGCGATCGTCGGCATCGTCCTGTTCGTCGCCACCGCGGCCGTGGGCGCCGCGAAACGGTCGGCTCCCCGGCACTGACGCCGGTCCCGGTGCTCACGCTGCCCGAGGCGGACGTCCGACGCGACGACCGTCACTCCACCGGATCTCTCTGCGACGTTCCCGCGTCGCAGCAACGGGCACCCGACGCGAGTCATCGGGTCGCGCTCCGAGCCGACCGTGACCACAGGTGTCGCTGAGTTCACGAAGAGCAGGCGCACTCTCCATCCTCATTCCCCGGGTACGAGCCGTCGACTCACGTCCCACGCCGGACCCGGGCGAGGCCCGACAGAGAAGGTGCCGTTCATGACCACTGCGTACGAAGCCGACCGACCGACCGACGGGTACGTCGAGCAGCCCCGGAGCACCCATCGCGAGGAGGCACCCTCGCCCGAGCGCTGGCAGGATCGCGTGCACTGGGGCCCGGTGTGGGCGGGCGTGGTCGTGGCGCTCCCCGTGTTCCTCGTCCTCCAGCTGCTGTTCTTCGGCCTCGGGATCATCGACCTCGGTGTCGAGGGCAGCGGTCAGAGCACGACGGCGAGCATCGTCAGCGCCGTCCTCGGGCTCATCGCGTTCTTCGTCGGCGGTCTGATGGCCGGCTCCACGGCCGCGTCTCGCGACTCCGACGAGGGGCTCCTCCACGGTGTCCTGACCTGGGCCGTGGGGATCGTCGCGATCCTCGGCTTCGCGCTCCTCGGCGCCGGAGCGCTGCTCGGCAACATCGCGACCGCCGCGTCGCAGCTCGGTGGGCTCCAGGCACAGGCCGGCCAGGCCGGTCAGGCCGCGAGCCGGATCGACCCCGCCCAGGCACTCCAGGCCGCCCAGCAGGGTGCCGGCTGGGCCGCACTCGCCCTCGGTCTGACCGTCGTCGCCTCGGCGGCCGGCGGGCTCGTGGGTCAGGGGATCGGCTCGACCAAGCGCTGACCCCGCTGCGCGACACCGACGTCGTCGGTGGCACCACCCCGGACCGGTGCGGAGACCTCGTCTCCGCACCGGTTCGTGCGTCCTACCCGTACTCCCCCGGGCTCGCCGGAACCCCGCCGCCGCGGAGGTCCTGTCGGGTCGTGATGAGCCGGTCGAGGAACATCGTGAACAGCTGCTCGGCGAACGGGACGTCGCTGCCCCGCGCGAGGGACAGCACGGCGATGCCCGTCGACGTGGCCTGCAGGAGCGCGAGCGCCACGGGGTCGGCCTCGCTCCCCGCCGTGGCGAGCACCTCCGCGCCCAGCGGTGCGACGCCGGCGGCGAGGGCACCGAAGGTGGCGCGGACCGCCTCGTTCTGGTCGGCGGCCTGCGTCAGGGCCAGCAGCACCCGGGTGTCCTCGGGCGAGCTGACCACCCGCGCGAGGGCCGCGACCTGCTCGGCCCTCCCCTCGGCACCGGCCAGGCTCTCGGCCAGCAGGGCGACGCGACGGCGCACCGCCTCCTCGGCGACCGCGACGAGGAGGTCGTCGCGGGTCGGGAAGTAGTAGGTGAGGTGGCTCTGGCGCATCCCGGCGCGGGCGGCGACCCGAGGCTGGGTGAACCCGCCCAGCCCCGACTCGCCGATGACCTCGAGCGCCGCGTCGACGAGGGCGCGCCGCCGGTCGGGCCTCGCCGTCACGACGGTTCTGCGACCGCCGCCGACTGGGCGGCGGGTGCGGCGAGGTGCAGCGTCTCGGCGAGGTAGCGGCGCACGAGGGCCGGGTCGGCCGTGTCGGCGACCAGGCCGAGATAGCCGTCGGGCCGGATCAACGCCAGCCCCTCGGCGCCGAGCCCGTAAGCGCGGCCGACGACGTCGTCGGGGTCGAGCACGTCCTCGCCGATCCGGACGACCGACCCGAGATCGCCGAGGGCCTCCTCCTGCCCGGCGGCGTCACCGCGCACCAGCAGCAGGAAGCCGGGTCGCTCCGCCAGCTCCTCGACCGCGACGGGCGTGCCGTCGGGACGGGCGAGCCCCACGGGGTCCGGGGCGTGCTCGCCCACGCGGGCCGCGCCGTGGTGGTGGCCCCCGTGCTGCACCGAGAGCGGGCTGTGGCGATAGCTCACCCGCAGCTCCGCGGTCGTCGTGGCCGCGGCGTTCCCGAGCGGGTGGACGTGGCCGACGACGAAGAGGGCGGCGTCGCGCAGCGCCGCGCCGGCGCCCTGCGCCGTGCCGACGTCGGTGAGCAGCGTCGTCGCCTTCACGACCTCGGCGCCGACCGGGTGCCGCTCGTCATGGTAGGTGTCCAGCAGGACGGGTTCGGCGCGGCCCTGCACGACCAGGGCGAGCTTCCAGGCGAGGTTCGCGGCGTCCTGGATGCCGGTGTTCATGCCCTGCGCCCCGGCCGGGCTGTGGATGTGCGCGGCGTCGCCCGCCAGGAGGACCCGCCCGAGGCGGTAGCGCGGGACCTGGGCGTGGTGGACCTCGAAGTAGGTCAGCCAGTGCGGGTCGCGCACGATGACCCGCCCGCCCATCCGGGCGTCGGCGAGGGCCTGGATCTGCTCGAGGGTGGGGTCCGGTGCATGCGGACCGGGGTCGTCGACGAGGAACATGATGCGGGCGCGGTCGCCCGCGAGCGGGAAGAGCATCCCCATCCCGTCGGGGTGGGTGAACATCCGGATCGCGTCGGGCGAGAACTCGGTGTCGACGTCGACGTCGGCCATCGCGAAGTGCTGGCCGTGGAAGGCCCCGTCGAGGTGCGTGCCCGCCAGGTGTCGCGTGGTGCTGTGCCCGCCGTCGGCGCCCACGACCCAGCCGACGCGCGTCGTCTGCTCGCCCTCCGGTCCGCGCAGGGTGACCTCGACGCCGTCGTCGTCCTGGGACAGCCCGGTCAGCGACACCCCGCGCTCCACGACGATCCCGAGCTCGGTGGCGCGCTCGGCGAGGACGGCCTCGGTGTCGGGCTGGGGGATGTCGAGGAGGAAGGGGTGGCGGCTGGGCACCTCGTCGAACGGGACGTGCGCCCGCGTCTCACCGGTCCGGCCGTCGACCATGGCGATCGCGGGGATGCGCCGTCCGCGCGCCTCGAGCCGGGGCAGCACGCCCATCGACGCGAGCATCTCCATGCTGCGGGCGTGGAGGCTCACCGCGCGCGACTCGGTGGTCGGCGCCGGCAGGACGTCCACGACGCGCACCGGCACGCCGAGCCGCGCCAGCTGGGACGCGGTCGTCAGCCCGACGGGCCCCGCGCCGACCACCAGTATGCCGTCCGCCGTGCTCATTCCTGTGCCCTCCGCGCCCTTGATTGGTGACCCAACCAAGTAGAGAACGCCTGCTCAGAGGCCGTCAAGCGACACTTCACCGCGTGCTCGACCGGACACGGAGGGCACGGGGCGCACCGGCGACGCGTGCTCAGGACTCGTCGGGCTGCAGCTGTCCCGGAGTGACGGTCTGGGGCCCGAGGACGGACAGGAGCTGCAGCTTCTCGTAGCTCGCGCTGCCCGGGACCGCGGTGTAGACGAACAGCAGGTGGGACTGCTCGGGATCGAGGAGCGTCTGGCAGTTGAGCTCCAGCTCGCCGACCTCGGGGTGCACGAAGCGCTTGACGTCGTGCGGCCGCAGGCCGACCTCGTGGGCGTCCCACAGCGTCCGGAACTCCTCGCTCCGCGCGAGGAGGAGATCGGCGAGGTACGCGGCCCGCGACCCGGGTCCGCGCAGGGTGACCAGCCCGCGCAGGCCCGAGGCGTACATCCGCGAGAGGAACGGGTGCTCCCCGGGCGCGTAGAGCGCGCGGGAGGCGGGGTCGGTGAACCACCGGTAGCCCCGACTCCGCGCGGGACCCGTGTAGGCGGTCGCATCGCCGGTGAGCGCCACCCCCAGCGGGCTCTGGCGCAGCGTCTCGCCCAGCTCGGTGACGATCTCGGCCGGGGTGTCGGCGAGGCGGTCGAGGATGCGCAGCAGGCCCGGGCTGATGTGCTCGCTGGCCGCGCCCCGCACCGGTGGGTGATGTCCGGCGAGCCGGAACAGGTGATCACGCTCCTCGAGCGAGAGGTGCAGCCCCTGCGCGATCGCGGCGATCATCTGCTCCGACGGCTGCGGACCGCGCTCCCGCTCGAGGCGAGAGTAGTAGTCGGTGGACATGTGGCACAGCGCGGCGACCTCCTCGCGCCGCAGCCCGCTCGTCCGGCGGCGCGCGCCCCTCGGCACGCCGACGTCCTCGGGCTGCAGCGCCTCGCGGCGCCGGCGCAGGAACGCCGCCAGCCCGGCCCGGTCGATCATCGAACTACCGCCCTCTCCTCGGTGCTGCCCCGTTCCTACCGGCGCGAGGCGGCACGCAGCCACGGATCGTCGATCCCCCTCTCGGGCGATCGATGGCCCGCGCAGCCACGGATCGGCAGGCCGTGGTTGCGCCTCGGGCGACCGGCGAGTGTCGACGGCACACGTCCCCCGAGGAGATGGAGAACCCCATGACGGACGACGTCGCCACGACCCTCCCGCACGAGCGAGCGTCCGGGCGCGCCGACGAGGGCCCGACGACGCTCGGTGCGGCGTGGCGCAGGAGCCTCGCCCGCTCCGGGGGCGTGACGGGCATCGTCGTCGCCGCCGCACCGGCCGTCGCCTTCGTCGTCGCCGACTCCCTCGGCGGCCTGACCTCGGCGTTCGTCGCCCTCGCCCTGGCCGCGCCGGTGGCGTTCGGCGTGCGGCTCGCCCGCCGGGAGTCGCTGCGCGGCGCGCTGGTCGGCCTCGCCGTCGCCGGCGTCTGCGCCGCTGTCGCGGCCTTCTCGGGCGAGGCCCGCGCCTTCTTCCTGCTCCCCACGCTGATCCCCGCCGCGCTCGGCGTGTTCTTCCTCGGCTCGGTGCTCGTGCGCCGGCCGGTGACGGGGCTGCTGCTCAACCGTCTCGCCGGCGGGCCCGCCGACTGGCGTGACGACGCCCGGCTGCTCCGCGTCTACAGCATCACCACGCTGGGCGGGGTCGGTCTCCACGCCCTCAACCTCGTTCTGCGAGGCGTGGCGTACCTCGCGGACCAGCCCGCGGTCCTGGCCGCCCTCGGCGTCGCCGCCGCGCCGATGTTCGCCGTCCTCGCCGCCGTCACCCTCGTCGCCGCCCGCCGCGCGATCGCCAATGAGCCGACCCCCGCCGTCACCTGAGGTGACCCCGTCGCCCGATCCCTGGGAGATGCTGTCCCCGGTACCCGGCGAACGAGAGGTCACGGCGATGACGACGCCTGCGGCGACGCCGAAGCGCATCCCCAAGAAGCTCTACGAGGCCGAGCTGCTCCGGCTGCAGGGCGAGCTGGTCCGGATGCAGGAATGGGTCCGGACGAGCGGCGCCCGGCTCGTGGTGATCTTCGAGGGACGCGACGCGGCCGGGAAGGGCGGCGTGATCCAGCGGGTCGTGGAGAACCTCAACCCCCGCGTCGCGCGCACCGTCGCGCTCCCCGCGCCGACCGCGCGTGAGCGCACGCAGTGGTACTTCCAGCGCTACGTCGCGCACCTGCCGGCGGCCGGGGAGATCGTCCTGCTCGACCGCTCCTGGTACAACCGCGCCGGCGTCGAGCACGTGATGGGCTTCTGCACGCCGCAGGAGTACGACCGCTTCCTGCGCCAGTGCCCGATCTTCGAGGACATGCTGATCGAGGACGGCATCCTGCTGCGCAAGTACTGGTTCTCGGTCAGCCCCGACGAGCAGGAGCGCCGCTTCCGCGCGCGCGTGGAGAACCCGCTCAAGCGCTGGAAGCTCTCCCCCATGGACCTGGAGTCGATCAGCCGCTGGGACGAGTACTCGAAGGCGAGGGACGCCATGCTCGCCGCCACCGACACCGACACCGCGCCCTGGACGGTGGTGGAGTCCGAGGACAAGCGGCGCGCCCGCCTGAACACGATCGCCCACCTGCTCGACACCGTCCCGTGGACACCGACCGACCTGTCGCCCCTGTCGATCCCGGCCCGCCCGCCGGGCGAGGGCTACGTGCGCCCGCCCCGGGAGCTCGCGCGTGCCGTCCCCGACCACGCGGCGATGCTGCTCGACGAATCCTGATCCACAATGGGGGCTCACGAGTGCGAGGTGTGGCCCCGGATGTCCGATCTGAACGACCCCCCACCGCCCGAGCCCGCGCGCCCGCTCTCCGCCGAGGAGGAGGCGGTGCTCGCGCGGCTCGAGGCCGACCTCGCTCAGATCCCGGCGCCCGAGCCTTCCGAGCCCACCGAGCCCACCGAGCCCACCGAGCCCGTGCCGCCCGGGGTGGCCACACGGCCGGGCCCCCGGCCCCGCACCCTGCTGGTGCAGGTCGTCGTGGTCGTGGCCCTGGCCGTGGTCCTGGCGCCCACCGCCGCGGTCGGCGCCGTGATCGCGGTGGTCGTGCTCGCCGGCCCGATCGCGGCCTCGCTGTGGGCCCTGCGGGGCACGGCCGGCTCCCCGTCCTGATCCTCGAGATGGCCGACGCCGGGGCGATCGGGCAGCGTCGCCGCGTAGCGCCGCACCCGGCGGGCGCGGAACACCGCGAACAGCGCTGCGGCGCCACCCAGCACGGCCAGCGGCGGCTCGAGCAGCAGCAGCCCGGCCGCGAGCAGTGCCCCGCCGAGCCCGAGGACCTGCCACCGGCGCTGCGCCACGAGGCACCGTGCCCGCTCGTGCTCGATCTCGCGGGGGTCCACGTCGGCGAGGCCCGGCGACGGCGCCCCCTCCGCCCGGGCGTCCCGGAACGCGAGCCAGGCGTTGGCCGCGCCCGCGAGCGCGAAGACAGCTGCCCACACCGGCGCCCCCTGGGAGGCCCGGACACCGGCCAGGGCCAGGAAACCCAGACCGAGCACGACGTGGCGCCACGACACCGTGGTCCTCATGCGATCGCCCCCACCAGCTCGAGGATCGCGACCGCGCCGCAGACGGTGAGGAACACCGAACCGAGCACGACCAGCGTGCGCAGCGTCCGGCCCATCCGGTAGGGCTCCGGCAGGTTGACCTTGTCGATGTACAGCAGCCCGGCACCGTAGATGCCGCAGGCGAAGACGCCGCCGAGGATCGACGCCGGCGTGACCAGGTCGGTGAAGCTCAGGTCCGAGAGGATCGCGACGAGGGCGATGGCGCCGGTCCATCCGTAGACGACGGGCCGGATCCCGTGCTGCCCGCGCGTCCGCACCTTCTCCGAGACCGCGGCGAGGCTCTCGTAGGCGGTCCACGAGTAGGCCTCCCAGAGCGCATAGATCGTGCCGAAGAGGACCATGACGATCGCGACGATGTAGAAGTACTCGAACACCGGCGCCACCACGCCGAAGAACTGCGACTGGTAGGTCAGGACGTCGTTCTCCTCGGGCACCTGCTGCTGCGCGCCGAGGATCGTCGCCCCGTTCATCATGAACGCGACGGCGATGACGCCCAGGGCCAGGAAGGCCGCGAGCATGTCGAAGAACGGGGCGCGGCTCCAGGCGCGGGCGGTCGCGACGTCCTCGGGCCCGGTCGACAGCGGGATCGGCGCGCGGTCGTCCTTCGCCGCGAGGTCCTGCTCGATCCGGGCGGCGTCGCGGTGGCCGAGCATCCCCCACTTCTTCTCGCGCAACATGCCGGTGTAGCCGATGTAGTCGTACATCCCGCCGCCGAGACCGCCCATGAACACCGCGAGCTCGACCCACACCGATGTCTCGGCGACCTCGGGGTACCGCTCCGCCACGAACGGCGCGTAGTCGGGGAACACCGGCAGCAGTCCGCGCAGAGCAGCGAGCCAGTCCGGGTTCGAGACGAACACCGCGATCAGGACCAGCAGCACCATGATCCCGGCGATCGCCACCTGCACCTTCTCGAGCACGGCGTAGCCGCCGACGAAGGACAGCACCGCGGCGACGAGCAGCACGCCGACGGCCCACAGGGTGGCGTTGCCGAGGCCGAGGGCCTCCAGGTAGTCCCCGAGCGCCGTCGCCACCCCGCTGGCCCAGCCCGGGAACGAGGCGAAGCAGATCACCACCAGAACGATCGGGAACCACCCGCGCGGCCCCGGCATCACCCGCGCGAAGCGCCGCATCGGGTGCTCCCCGGTGAGGGTGATGTAGCGGTTCGAGGCGTAGACGAGGGCGCCCTTGGCGAAGCAGCCGACCACGACGGCCCACAGGACGGCGTACCCGAAGACGGCGCCCTCGCGGGAGGCGAGGATGGACTCGCCGCTGCCGATGGTGAGCGACGCGATGATCGCCCCGGGTCCGAAGTACCGCAGAGCGGTCGCCACCCCCACCCGTCGCTTGCGCAGGGCCGCCGGCGCCTCGGGCAGACGGAGCACCGGGTCGGTGGCCCGGCTCGTCTCGGATGTCGACATGTCGATCACTCAGAATCGTGTAGGAAATTTCCTGTAGGGTGCGTGTGAGGCGGCTCACGCGTCAAGGGGTGGGCCGGAGCGACGGGAGTCGGAGATGAGCAGCGCAGCGCCGGGGGCGACGATCGGCCGGCTACCCCGCCGTCAGATGCTGGCCGACGACGTCCACGAGGCGATCAAGGCGCTGATCATGGACCACGTCCTCGAGCCGGGCGCCCGGGTCTCGATCGACGGCCTCGCGCGCCAGCTCGGGGTGTCGCCCACCCCGGTCCGCGAGGCGCTGGCGCGCCTGGAGTCGGCCGAGCTCGTGGTCAAGGAGCCCCTGCGCGGCTACCGCACCTCGCCGCTGCTCTCCCGCGAGCAGCTCGACGACCTCTACGAGTTCCGGCTGCTCATCGAGCCGTGGGCGGCGGCGCGCGCGGCCGAGCACGCCGACGCCGAGGGGCGGGAACGGCTGGAGGCCGAGATGCGGTCCTGCACGACCCCCGCGAGCGACACCTACGACTCCTACAAGGCGCTCGCCGCGCACGACACCCGCTTCCACGTCCTGGTGGCCGAGCTGGCCGGCAGCGCGCAGGTCCGGCGGGCCTTCGAGCGCACCCACTGCCACCTGCACATCTTCCGGCTGCACTACGACCGCGGGCTGGGCGAGCAGACCCTCTCCGAGCACCGCCGGATCACGCGCGCGGTCCTCGACCGCGATCCCGTGGCGGCGGAGGCGGCGATGCGCGCCCACCTCGAGGCCGCCTGCTACGAGCGTCTGCGCCCGGTCTCCGAGGACGCCGGCGGCCCCACGCAGGGCTGACAGCAGAGCTGATCCTCATCCCATCCGCAGCACCTCCGAGGTCCCGAACCGCTCCGCGACGAGCTGCTTGACCCCGCGGGGGAAGTCGCGCTCGCAGGCGAGGTGGGTCGGGGTGAACTTCCGCATGGCGTCGGCGTCGCCGGCGAACGCGGCCGCGCAGAGCTCGGGGGCGACGTTGGCCAGGGCGAGGATGCCGCCCGCGCAGCCGAGCGCGCCGGCCATGTGGATCAGCGCCGGGTTCCCGGTCCAGACGGGTCCGGCGTAGGAGTCCACGGTCGCCAGCAGGCGGGTCGGGTCGCCCGAGGAGTCCTTGCAGCCCGCGACGGGCAGCGCGGGCAGCATCTCCACCGGGATGCCGGGCGGGGAGATCGCCGGGAAGTGGTAGGCCAGCACCGGGGTCGGGCCCGCGGCGTCGGCGAGCTCGCGGTAGTAGCCGGACGGGTCGGCGAGCCCGCGCGGGGTGCGGGCGATGACCGCGTCCACGCCGGTGTCGGGGGCCCGCGCGGTCAGCGCCACGGCCTGGTGGGTCGACGCGGCGCCGGTGCCGCCCACCACGACGGCGTCCCCGACCGCGGCGCGCACCGCAGAGAACAGCCGCAGCCGCTCGTCGTCGTCCAAAGCGTCGGCCTCGCCGGTCGTGCCGGCCACGACGATCGCGTCGGCGCCGAGCTCGACGAGCCGCGCGGCCAGGTCGGCCGTGGCGTCGGCGTCGAGCGCCCGGTGGTCGTCGAAGAGCGTCACCAGGGCGACGCCGACGCCGGTGAAGACGGGGTCCATGTCGTTCCTCCTCGTCCGGAGATCGGTCGGGTCAGTGGGACTCGCGCGGGACCTCGGCACCGCCGGCCCCGACCAGGAAGTCGAGGTCGGCGCCGTGGTCGGCCTGCAGCACGTGCTCGGTGTAGAGGCGCGTCCAGCCGCGGGACTCCGCCGGCGCGGGCGCCCGCCACCGCTCCCGGCGGCGGGCCAGCTCGTCGTCGTCGACGTGCAGGGTGAGCGCGCGCCCGGGCACGTCGAGCTCGATCTCGTCCCCGGTCTCCACCAGGGCGAGCGGGCCCCCGACGGCCGCCTCGGGCGCGACGTGCAGCACGACCGTGCCGTACGCCGTGCCCGACATCCGCCCGTCGCAGACCCGAACCATGTCCCGTACCCCGCGTTCGAGCAGCGTGCGGGGCAGCCCGACGTTGGCGACCTCGGGCATGCCCGGGTAGCCGCGCGGGCCGCAGTAGCGCAGGACCAGCACCGTCGACTCGTCGATGTCGAGCTCGTCGCTGACCGCCCGGTACTCCTCGGGGGACTCGAAGACGAGCGCGGGGCCGCGGTGCTGCTGCAGTGCCGGCGACGCCGCCGACTGCTTGATCACGGCGCCGTCGGGGGCGAGGTTGCCGCGCAGCACGGCCGTCCCGCTCCCCGCGGGCGCCATCGGCCGGTCGAACGGGTGGATGACCTCGCGGTTCCAGCACGCCGCGTCCGCGAGCGCGTCCGCGACCGTGCCCCCGGCCACGGTGGGGCGCGCGAGGTGCAGCAGCGAGGCGATCTCGGCCATCACCGCCGGCAGCCCGCCCGCGTAGCAGAGGTCCTCCATGAGGAACCGCCCCGAGGGCTCGAGGTCGACGAGCGTCGGCACGTCGCGGCCCAGCGCGTCGACGTCGTCGAGCGAGAACGGGACGCCCAGCCGGCCCGCGATCGCCGCCAGGTGGATCACGGCGTTGGTCGAGCCGCCGATGGCCGCGTTGACCTTGACGGCGTCCTCGAACGCCTCCCGGGTCATGATCGAGGACGGGCGGACGTCGGCCTGCACCAGCTCGACGATGCGCTGACCCGCCCGTTGCGCGGTCTGGTCGCGGCGGGCGTCGACGGCGGGCCAGGTCGCCGAGTACGGGAGCTGCATCCCCAGCGCCTCGGCCAGGCACGCCATGGTCGACGCGGTGCCCATCGTCATGCAGTGCCCGGGCGAGCGGGCCATCGCGCCCTCGGCCACCGCGCACTCGGCGGGCGTGATGGTCCCGGCCGCGAGCTCCTCCTCGAAGCGCCACACCTGCGTGCCCGAGCCCAGCTGGCGCCCCTGGTAGCGGCCACTGAGCATCGGCCCGCCGGTGACCATGATCGCCGGCAGGTCGACGCTCGACGCCGCCATGAGCAGTCCGGGCGTCGTCTTGTCGCACCCCGAGAGCAGGACCAGCCCGTCGAGGGGGTTGGCCCGCATCAGCTCCTCGGCCTCCATCGCCAGCAGGTTGCGGTAGAGCATCGCGGTGGGGCGCAGCAGCGTCTCGCCGAGCCCGGTGCACGGGAACTCGCGGGGGAACCCGCCGGACTGCCACACGCCGCGCTTGACCGCCTCGGCGACGCGGTGCAGGTGGGCGTTGCACGGGACGAGCTCCGACCATGTCGTGGCGATCCCGATGACCGGGCGCCCGTCGAAGACCTCGTCGGTGACGCCCTGGTTGCGCATCCAGGAGCGGTGGATCATCCCGGATCGACCCTCGGCGCCGAACCACGCCGCGCTGCGACCGCTCATCGCCGACCTCCCGCGCTCGTCAGATGGGCCCGGACCCACTCCTCGACCTCGACGACGTGGGTGGTGGCCGCGGTCCACGCGGCGAGCGAGTCGCGCTCGCGCAGGGCACGCAGGATCGCCACGTGCTGGTCGTGGGTCCAGCTCAGGACGTCGTGCTCGACGATCGCCCGCCAGATCCGGACGCGTGCCGTGCGCCCCGCGACGGCGGCGGTCAGCGAGGCGAGCGTCGCGTTGCCGGCCGCCGCGGCGATCGCGGCGTGGAACTCCAGGTCCTCGGCGACCAGGCGCTCGGGCTCGGTGAGCCCCCGCATCCGCTCGAGCCGTTCCCGGAGGTCCTGCAGGGCCGCCTCGTCGATGCGGGTCGCGGCCAGGGCGGTGGCGCCCGGCTCGAGCACGCGGCGACACTCGAACAGCTCGGCGATGCCCTTTTCGTCGACCAGGTCGAGGAACGTGCCGGTGGCCCGCACCAGCCGGTCGGGGCGCAGGTCGGTGACGAAGGTGCCGTCCCCGCGGCGCACCTCGAGCACCCCGGCCCCGGCGAGCGCACGCACCGCCTCGCGCAGCGACAGGCGCGACACGTCGAGGTCGGCGGCCAGGTCCGTCTCCGGCGGCAGGCGCTCCCCCGCGGAGAACTCCCCGTTCTCCACGCGGGCGACCAGCGCGCCGATCACCCGGTCGACGACGCTGTCAGCTCGCGTCACGGGCCCGGTCCGTCCACGCCGAGCCGTGCGGGAACGCGTACGCGGCGCGGGACGCCGCGAGGATCTCCGCGCTGTAGCCCGGCCGGGTCGGCGGCAGGTAGGAGGTGCCGCGCATCCGGACCGGATCGGCGAAGTGCTCGTGCAGGTGGTCGACATACTCGATCATCCGATCCGCACGGGTGCCGCTGACGGCGACGTAGTCGAACATCGACAGGTGCTGCACGAGCTCGCACAGGCCGACGCCGCCGGCGTGGGGGCAGACCGGGACGTCGTGGGCGGCGGCGAGCAGCAGGACCGCGACGGCCTCGTCGACGCCGCCGGGTCGCGCGGCGTCGAGCTGGCAGACCCCCATGGCCCCGGCGGCCAGGAACTGCTTGAACATCACGGCGTTGTGCGCGTGCTCGCCGGTGGCCACGCGGACGGGAGCGATGGCGCGCGCGATCGCGGCGTGCGCGAGGACGTCGTCGGGGCTGGTCGGCTCCTCGAACCACCAGATGTCGTAGGGCTTCAGGGCTTCCGTCCAGCGCACCGCGTCCGCGGCCCCGAGCGTCTGGTTGGCGTCGATCATCAGGCGGCGCCCGGGACCGATCACCTCCCGGGCGAGCGCGCAGCGGCGCACGTCGTCGGCGAGGTCCCCGCCGACCTTCAACTTGATCGCGTCCCAGCCCGCGGCGACGGCCTCCCGGCACAGTCGCACCAGCTTGTCGTCGTCGTAGCCCAGCCAGCCGGCGCTGGTGGTGTAGGCCGGGTAGCCCTCCTCGACCAGCCGGGCCTCGCGCTCCGCGCGCCCGGGGAGCCGCTCCTCGAGCATCGCGAGCGCGGCCTCGGGGGTGAGCGTGTCGCGCAGGTAGCGCCAGTCGACGAGGTCGACCAGCTGCTGCGGGGTCATGTCCGCGAGGACCTTCCACACCGGCTTCCCGACGGCCTTGCCGATGAGGTCCCAGGCGGCGTTGACGACGGCGGCGAGCCCGAGCTGGATCGTCCCCTTGGTCGGACCGAGCCAGCGCAGCTGGCTGTCGGCCTGCAGGTGCCGGGAGAAGCCGCCCGGGTCGGCCACCAGCTCGGCGACCGACCAGCCCCGCGCCCGCCGGCCGATCGCCTCCGCCGCCGCGAGCGCGAGCTCGTTGCCGCGGCCGATCGTGAACGTGAAGCCGTGGCCCTCGAGGCCGACGTCGGTGTGCAGGACGACGTAGGCGGCCGAGTAGTCCGGCGCCTCGTTCATGGCGTCCGACCCGTCGAGCGCGCGTGACGTCGGGAAGCGGAGATCGACGGTCTCCACGTCGACGACGACCCCGTGCATGACCCACTCCTCAGACCTCTGGACCGCTCCAGCCGGAGCGATCGCAAGAGTTGCGCGAGCTCCTCACGGTGCCAGGCGCAGACATCAGATGTCTAGCGCGACGAGGGCATGTCTAGCGCGAACGGTCGCCCTCTCCCGAGGTCGCCATCTCCGGACTCGACGGCTCGTCGGCGACGTGGTGGCGCAGGTTGCTGCGGAAGTAGAGCAGGATCCCGAGGAAGCAGAGCGCCGAGACCACGAAGGACATCTGGAGCGAGCCGAGCACGTCCGACACCGCGCCCTGCACCACCGGGATCACCGCTCCGCCGACGATGGCCATCACCAGGATCGCGCCGGCGGTCTCCTGGTAGCGCTTGTCGTCGATGGTGTCCAACGTCTGCCCGAAGATCGTCGGCCAGCACGGGCCCATCACGAGGTTGGAGGCGATCACGAACCAGATGGCGGACGACGCCGGACCGAACGCGGCCGCCGTCAGCAGCACCGCACCGATCGCGCAGTAGGCCACCAGCACACGGGCCGCCGAGTAGCGCGCGATGAGCCCGTTGGCCACGAACTTGCCGACCAGGAAACAGGTGAACCCGGCGATCATGTAGTTGGTCGCCTCGCGCTCGTTCATGCCGGGGTACAGCTCCAGAGCGACCCGGATCGTGAACGACCACACCGCCGTCTGCAGGCCGACGTAGAGGAACTGCGCGACGATGCCCTTGCGGTACTGCGCGGTGCGGACGAGCACCCGCAACGTCTCGGCCAGCCCGGCCTGCTGCCGCGCAGGCTCCTCCGCCGGCTTGCCCCGGGGGAACTCGGTGACCACGAAGAGCACCAGCAGGCAGACGAGCACGATCAGGATGTACTTGTAGGGCAGCAGGGTGTTCTGCAGCAGGGCCTCGGCGAGGGCGCGCTCGGCCTCCGGCGTCGGTGCCGCGTCGAGCTGCGCCTCGATCGAGTCGCCGGTACCGAAGATCAGGTACTTGCCGAGGATCACGCCCAGCAGGTTGCCGATCGGGGTGAAGGTCTGCGAGATGTTCAGCCGCAGCGTCGAGGTCCTGCGCGGGCCGAGCATCGACGAGTAGGTGTTCGCGCTGGTCTCGAGGAAGCTCAGGCCGATCGCGACGGCGAAGATGCTGAACAGGAACATCGCGTAGGTCGCGAGCGTGCTGGCCGGGAAGAACAGTCCGCAGCCGACGATGTAGACCGACAGGCCGATCAGGACGCCGACCTTGTAGGACGTCCGGCGCACGATGCGCGACGCCGGGATGGCGATCAGGAAGTAGCCACCGTAGAACGCCGACTGCACGAAGGCCGTCGCCGCGTCGGACAGCGTGAAGACGTGCTTGAACTGCGTGATCAGGATGTCGTTCAGCCCGGCCGCGGCGCCCCACATCGGGAACAGCAGCGACAGCAGGACGAACTGGAAGATCGGCGTCCGATCGAGGTAACCGGAGGCCAGCTGCCGTGCGGGATTCTTGATCAGCATCGAATCACCCCGTGCGCCGACGCACCCCCGACGGTTCAGCAACGTAACCCGACGGCGCGAAGGGCAGCAAGGGATCCGGCGGCGGCCCCGGACGCCGGACGGAGCACCCCGGCGCAACTACCCCAGTGCCGGGACGATCGCCTCGATCAGGTGCGGGCCGGGCTCGCCGTGGGCCCAGCGCAGGGCGTCGAGCAGGTCCTCGGTGGTCTCCACCCGCCGCGCCGGCACGCCGTACCCGGTCGCCAGCGACACGAAGTCCGGCGTCGGGTCGGCCAGCGTCAGCATCCGCCCGGCGCGCCCCGAGTGGGCGGCCTCCCCCGCCCCGGTCCGGGCGAGCTCCACCCGCAGGATCGCGTACGCCGAGTTGTTGATCAGTACGGTCGTGACGTCGAGCTGCTCGCGGGCCTGGGTCCACAGCGCCTGCAGCGTGTAGAGCGCGCTCCCGTCGGCCTGCACCGCGACGACCGGCCGGTCCGGCGCCGCGATCGCCGCCCCGAGAGCCGCGGGCGGGCCCTGCCCGATCGCACCGCCGGTCAGCGCGAGCTGCGTGTGCGGAGCGGCCGTCTGCAGGGCCGGCGCGAGCACGGCGGCGGCCGTCAGCGACTCGTCGACCACGATCGCGTCCTCCGGCAGCGTCGCGGCGACCGCGGCGCACAGCGACCGCACGTCGAGCGGTCCGGGCGCGGGCTCCGGCGCGTCCCACGGGGCCGGATCGACCACGGCCTCCGGCGCGACCTCGGCCGCCAGCGCCTCCAGGGCCGCCGCCGCGTCGGACGCGGCGTCGGCCAGCCCGACCACCGTGCACCCCTCGGGCACGAGATCCCCCGGGACCCCGGGGTAGCCGAAGAACGACACCGGCGACCGCGCCCCGGCCAGCACCAACGACGACGCCCCGTCGAGCTGCTCGAGCGCCTGCTCGGCGAAGTAGGCCAGCTTGTCCGCCCGCGGGCGGCCGGCGCCGGTGTCCCAGCGCCGCGGGAACGTCTCCGTCAGCAGCCGGGCGCCGGTGGCGGCGGCGACCCGGCCCGCGGCGTCCATCGCCTCCGCGGTCAGCGCCGGACCGCCGAGGAGGATCACCGCCCCGGGCTCGCGCACCGCCTTCGCGGCCGATGCCACCCGCGAGGGCGCGGGCGGGAACGGTGCCGCCGCGGGCAGGGCGGGCGCGAGCGCGCCGCCCTCGGACCAGGACACGTCCGCCGGCAGGACCAGGGTCGCGACCTGGCCGCCGCGCTCCGAGGTGGCCGCCACCGCGCGCATCGCGTCGTCGGCCACGTCCCGCACGTCGCCGCAGACGTGCACCCAGCCCGACACCGTCCGCGCGAGCGCGGAGATGTCCGACTCCAGCGGCGCGTCGTGGCGCACGTGGCTGGTGGCGTGCGCGCCGACGACGCAGAGCAGCGGGGTCCCGGCCCGGCGGGCGTTGTGCAGGTTCGCCATCCCGTTGCCCAGCCCCGGCCCCAGGTGCAGCAGCACCGCGGCGGGCCCGCCGGCGAGGCGGGCGTAGGCGTCCGCGGCACCGGTCGCGACGCCCTCGAACAGGGTGAGCACGCCGCGCATCTCGGGGACGGAGTCCAGCGCCTGCACGAAGTGCATCTCGGAGGTGCCGGGGTTCATGAAGCACACGTCCACGCCGGCGTCGACCAACGAGCCGACCAGCGCCTCGGCGCCCCTCATGCGGCGCACCCGGGCAGCGGCGCGGCGGGCGGACCGGGCGGGGAGCACCACGACGTCGTCATGGTGCCCACTCCACACGGTGCGGCCCCGCCGGTGCCAGCCGGGACGTGCACTCGGCGGCGCATCGGGTGTATCACCGTCTCCCGGCTCGCGACGTGGAAGGACCGCATGGCGCCTCCACTGCTGCAGAGCAAGTACCGCGTCCCCGGGCACCGGCCCGGGACCGTGACCCGCCCGCGCCTGGTCGAGGCTCTCGCCGCCGCGCTCCGCACGGCGGTGACGGTGGTGTCGGCGCCGGCCGGCTTCGGGAAGTCGACACTGCTGGCCGAGTGGCTCGCCGACCTTCCCGCGGACACGGCCACCGTGGGCTGGGTGTCGCTGGACAAGCGCGACGACGACCCGGCGCGCTTCTGGGGCTACGTCCTCGCCGCGTTCCGGGCGGCCACCGGCGTCGGTGACGACGCGCTGGGGCTGCTGGCGTCGTCGCCGTCGTCCCCCGAGACCGCGCTCGTCGCGCTGCTGAACGACATCGGCCGCATGCCGCGCGACCTCGTGCTCGTCCTCGATGATCTCCACCTCGTGACCTCGCCTGCGGTGCACGACGGCATCGCGTTCCTCCTCGAGCACCGCGTGGACCAGCTCCACCTCGTGCTCGCGACCCGGGCCGACCCGCCGCTCCCCCTGGCGAGGTGGCGCGCGCGGGGTGAGCTGCTCGAGATCCGGGCCGCCGATCTGCGCTTCACCGAGCAGGAGTCCGCGGCCTACCTCAACGGGCCGATGGGCCTGTCGCTCTCGAAGCACGACGTCGCGACGCTCGACGGGCGCGCCGAGGGCTGGATCGCCGCCCTGCAGCTCGCGGCGCTGTCGATGCGGGGCCGCGAGGACGTCGGGACGTTCATCGCGGGGTTCGCCGGCGACGACCGCCACGTCGTCGACTACCTCGCCGAGGAGGTGCTGGCGCGCCAGCCGGAGGAGGTCCGGGGTTTCCTGCTCGAGACGTCGATCCTCGAACGACTCACCGGGCCGCTGTGCGACGCCGTCACCGGCCGCGAGGGGGGCCGGGCCAGGCTCGTGGACCTGGAGCGCGCGAACCTGTTCCTGGTGCCGCTGGACGACCGTCGACAGTGGTACCGGTACCACCACCTGTTCGCCGAGGTCCTGCGCACCCACCTCGTCGACGAGCGCGCGGACACGGTGCCGGAGCTGCACCGGCGGGCCTGTGTCTGGTTCACGGAGCGCGGTGACACCGCCGCCGCCGTCGAGCACGCCCTCGCCGGCGGTCACGTCGACCGGGCCGCGGACCTGATGGAACGGGCGATGCCGGCGATGCAGCGCGAGCGACGGGAGGCCGAGCTCGGGCGGTGGGTGCGGTCGCTGCCGGACGAGATCGTGCGCGTGCGGCCGGTGCTCGGGATGGCCTTCGTCGGCGCCCTCGCCCAGACCTCCGAGTTCGACACCCTCGAGCAGCGGCTCGCGGAGGTCGAGCGCGCCGTGCGGCCGGACGGCGGCGCCTGGCCCGCGCGCGTCCCGCCCGGCCTGGTCGTCGTCGACGAGGACGGGTACCGCTCGGTCCCCGCCGGCCTCGAGGTGTACCGGGCGGCGCTCGCCCTGCGGCGCGGCGACCTCGACGCCGCCGCCGCCCACGCGCGGGAGGGCCTCGCGCTCACCCCGGCGTCCGACGACCTCACCCGGGCCGCCGCGGGCGCCCTCGGCGGGCTCGCCTCGTGGTCGCGGGGCGACCTGGTCGGGGCGGAGGCGGCGTACGTCGAGTCGGTCGCGGGGCTGCACCGGGCCCGCTTCGTCGCCGACGTCCTGGGCTGCTGCATCGCCCTCGGCGACATCCGGCGGACGCTGGGACGGCTCGGCGACGCCGAACGCCTCTACCGGTGGGCCCTCGGTCTCAGCGACCCGGCAGCGCCGCTCCGAGGCGCCGCCGACATGCACGTCGCCCTGGCCGGGGCGCTGATCGAACGCGACGAGCTCACCGCCGCCGCCGAGCACCTGGACACGGCCCGGCGCCTGGGCGCGCACCGCGGGCTCCCGCAGAACCCCTATCGCTCGCGGGTGGCCCAGGCGCGGCTGCTCGGCATCCGGGGCGACCTCGACGGCGCGCTCGCCCTGCTCGAGGAGGCCGAACGCGTCCACGACGGCGACTACTCGCCGGAGGTGGCGCCGGTACCCGCGGTCCGCGCGCGTCTGCGTGTCCGGCGCGGTGAGCTGCCCCAGGCCGAGGCCTGGGCCCGTGAGCGCGGCCTCTCCCCCGGCGACGAGCCGACCTACCTGCGCGAGTACGAGCACATCACCCTCGCCCGGCTGCTCCTCGCCCGCCGGGACGACACCGCACCCGCCCTGCTCGCCCGGCTGCTCGCGGCGGCCGAGGACGGTGCGCGGGCCGGCAGCGTCCTCGAGATCCTCGTGCTGCAGGCGCTCGCCGCGCAGGCCCGGGGGGACGTCCCGTCCGCGCTCGAGGCCCTCCGGCGCGCCGTCGCCCTCGCGGAGGCCGAGGGCGTCGTCCGCGTCGTCGCCGACGAGGGCCCGCCGATCGCGGCGCTGCTCCGGACGCTCCCGAAGCACGACCCCGCGCACGCGTACGGCCGCCGCCTCCTCGCCGCCTGCGCCGGGGTCACGCCGGGGCCCGCGCTGGTCGACCCGTTGAGCGACCGCGAGCTCGACGTCCTGCGCCTGCTCGGCTCGGACCTCGACGGGCCGGACATCGCCCGCGAGCTGTCGGTCTCGCTGAACACGATGCGGACCCACACCAAGAGCATCTACGCGAAGCTCGGCGTCACCAGCCGCCGGGCCGCCGTCCGCCGCGCCCACGATCTCGGCGTGCTCCCGCGCCGTCGCTGAGCGTCACTCACCACACGTGGTGAGGACCGCTCACCACGTCGGCGCCCACCGTGGCGGCCATGAGCAGCACCGGGCCACAGCGGTACGCGATCCGCGTACGGGGACACCTCGCCTCCCGCTGGGCCTCCCGGTTCGACGGCATGGCGCTCGTCCCCCAGGACGACGGCAGCACGGTCATCGACGGTCCCGTCGCCGACCAGTCCGCGCTCCACGGCCTGCTCCGCACGATCAGCGACCTCGGCCTGCCCCTCGTCTCGGTCACCCCGAGCGACGGGCCCGCCCACCTCTCGAGGAGGACCCCATGACCACCGACGTCCACACCGCCCCCGCCACCCCCTCGATCCCCCGGCGGAGGGACCCGATGAGGAGGATCGCCCTCGCCGCCGGCCTGCTCTACCTGGTCACGTTCGCCGCCTCGATCCCCCAGCTCGCGCTCTTTGCCGACCTCGTCGCCGACCCCGCGGGCTTCGTCCGCACCCCCGGCAGCAGCACCTCCGTCCTGTGGGGATCGTGGCTCGAGGTGATCACCGCTCTGGCCGCCGTCGGCACCGCCCTCGCCCTCTACCCGGTCGCCCGGCGGGTCAGCCGGACCGCGGCCCTGGGCTTCGTGACCTCCCGCGTCGTCGAGGCCACCATGATCCTCGTCGGCGTGCTGTGCGTGCTCTCCGTCGTCGCCCTGCGCAGCGACCTCGCGGGCGCCGCGGGCGCGCAGGCGGACGCCCTGGGCGTGGTCGCTGCGGCGCTGGTCGAGGTCCGTCAGTGGTCGTTCCTGGTCGGTCCCGGCCTCATCCCCGGCATCAACGCCCTGTTCCTCGGCTACGTGATGTACCGGTCGCGCCTGGTCCCCCGGATCATCCCGATCGTCGGCCTGGTCGGCGCACCGCTGATCATCATGTCGGCGACCGTGACGATGCTCGGCGGGTGGGAGCAGGTCTCCGTCGCCGGCAGCCTGTGCGCGCTGCCCATCGCGCTGTGGGAGTTCTCGCTGGGCGTGTGGCTGACCGTCAAGGGCTTCCGCCCGACCTCGCTGACGATCGACTGACCGCCCGCCCCGTCGGACGCCGACCCCTCGGGGTCGGCACTCGGCCGTCCGGCGGTGGAGGAACGGAGCGTGTGCGCTCATCATCGGAGAGTGAGGCGCACCACACCGGCCATCGGGGGCCGGCGCCGCGGGAGCTCCTGGCCGCGGATCGAGGGGCGCCGGAACGAGGAGGACGCCGATGTCCGAGGCCGTGTCCACCGATCTCCGTGAGCTCGACGCCCTGGTGGTGGGAGCCGGGTTCTCCGGTCTCTACATGCTCCACCGCCTGCGGAACACCCTCGGCATGTCGGCGCTGGTGCTCGAGGCCGCCGACGACGTCGGGGGCACCTGGTACTGGAACCGCTACCCGGGAGCGCGGTGCGACTCGGAGAGCTACTTCTACAGCTTCTCCGACCGGCTCTCCGAGGACCTCCTCGAGGAGTGGACGTGGAGCGAGCGCTTCGCGGGCCAGCCGGAGATCCTGCGCTACCTGCAGCACGTCGCCGACCGCTTCGACCTGCGCCGCGACATCCGCTTCCGGACCACGGTCACGGCGGCGTCCTGGGACGACGACGCGGGGCGTTGGCTCGTCGACACCGAGGGCGGCGAGCGCTTCGCCGCCCGCTTCCTCATCACGGCGGTGGGCTGCCTGTCGACCACGAACCTGCCCGAGTTCCCGGGCCGTGACAGCTTCCGGGGCGAGTCGTTCCACACCGGCCTGTGGCCGCACGAGGGCGTGGACTTCACCGGCAAGCGTGTCGCGGTCATCGGCACCGGGGCCACCGGCGTGCAGCTGATCCCCGAGGTCGCGCAGGAGGCCGCGCACGTCACCGTCTTCCAGCGCACGCCCAACTACGACATCGCCGGCGGCAACCACCCGGTGACCTCGGACTTCGACCGGAGGATCAAGGACGACTACCCGCAGATCTGGGCGCGGACCCGGGAGACGGCGTTCGGCTTTCCCTATGACGTCGCGGACCGCACGGCGCTGTCGGTGCCGGAGGACGAGCGCCAGGAGATCTTCGAGGAGGCGTGGGCCAAGGGCGGCTTCCGTCTGGGCACCACGTTCAACGACCTGCTCCTCGACGAGGACGCCAACGAGACGGCCGCCGAGTTCCTCCGGAACAAGATCCGGGAGCGGGTGGACGACCCGGAGATCGCCGAGATGCTCGCGCCGAAGGACCACCCGTTCTTCACCAAGCGACCGCCCCTCGAGAACGGCTACTACGAGACCTACAACCGGGAGAACGTGACGCTCGTCGACGTCAACAGGTCCCCGATCGAGGCGATCACGCCCGCCGGGGTGCGCACGGCGGACGGCGAGTACGAGGTCGACAGCATCGTCTACGCCACCGGGTTCGACGCCATGACCGGCACGCTCTTCAAACTCGGCATCACGGGACGGGACGGGCTGACGCTCGCCGAGAAGTGGGCCGAGGGCCCGCGCACCTACCTCGGGATCGCCACCCACGACTTCCCGAACCTGTTCATGATCACCGGCCCGCAGAGCCCGTCGGTGCTGAGCAACATGCCGGTCTCGATCGAGCAGCACGTCGACTGGGTCGCGGGCTGCCTCCGTCACCTCCGCGACCAGGGTGTCGACCGGATCGAGCCGACCCCCGAGGCCGAGGAGGGCTGGGTCGCCCACCACGACGAGGTGACCGCGATGACGCTGCTGCCCCGGGCCAACTCCTGGTGGGTCGGGGCCAACATCCCCGGCAAGCACCGCAGCCTCTACCCGTACGTCGGCGGCGTGGGGGTGTACCGCGGCATCTGCGACGACGTCGCCGCGAAGGGCTACGAGGGGTTCGCGCTGAGCCGGGCCGGCGCGGCGGCGCCGGCCTGAGCGGCGGTCGTGGTGCCGGCCGCGGCTACCGCTGCGGCCGGGCCATCGCCCCCTGGCGGGCGTCCTTCTCGGGCTCGGACAGCGAGCGGTGGTTCCAGAAGGCCTCGACCCCGTCGAAGGTCGCGGCGTCGGCCCGGAACGGATACGCCTCGACACCGAGCTCCTCGATCTCCTTCGCGGCGTCGTGGACGCGCTCGCTCTGCCCGGAGATCGCGACGTCGTGGCCACGCTCGGCGAGGCGGGCGGCCAGCTCGAAGCCGATCCCCGACGAGCCGCCGGTGACGAGGGCGAGGGGACGGGTGGCAGTCATGGCGTGGGGGTGCCCGGGCGCACTCGTCGCGGCACGTGAGCGGGGACGCACCTCGACGAGAGGTCGTCGTGGGTGTTGCGGTTCGGGCCCTCCGTGTCGGGGGTCGGCTCTAGAATCGAACACATGAGCGAACGG
>NZ_JAQZAM010000003.1 GCF_028737215.1 Actinomycetospora chibensis
TGCGACCGACAGGTCGTGGGAGAGTAGGACACCGCCGGAACACCCGACCACCCCCACACACACATCTCTCTTCACCCGACAAAGGGGCGAGGACTCCCACCCAGGAGCCCCCGCCCCTTTCGCGCGCCCGAACTCGATTCGTCTCTCCGGCGG
This sequence comes from Actinomycetospora chibensis, assembly GCF_028737215.1. Lineage (GTDB taxonomy): Bacteria > Actinomycetota > Actinomycetes > Mycobacteriales > Pseudonocardiaceae > Actinomycetospora > Actinomycetospora chibensis. The sequence continues at coordinate 154 of NZ_JAQZAM010000003.1, forward strand.
CGCCCTCGGGTCCGTCCGGACCGTTCGCCGGCTCACCACGACATCGCTCCGTCCACAGTTCCCGCTGTCATCCCCAGGCACGCTCTCCGTGCTCCCGTCCTGCGCGCCGGCGGCGTGATGCTGCGTCGTGTGGGCAGGGAATCACCTCGGCCCCGGACAGGACGAGCGGAGTTCGACGTGAACGAGACGATGGTGACGGTGACGGGGAACGTCGCGGGCGACGTGATCGCGCGGCGGGTGGGTGCCAACCTGGAGCACATGCTCGTGACCTTCCGGGTCGCGAGCTCGGAGCGTCGCTGGGACAAGGCGTCGGAGTCATGGGTCGACGGAGACCGGTTCACCGCCTCGGTCAACTGCTGGCGGCGGCTGGCCGACGGAGCGCGCTGCCTGACGAAGGGCGACCCGGTGATCGTCACCGGCCGTCTCTCCGTGCGTGAGTACGAGGCAGAGGGCGTGCGGCGCTACATGACCGAGATCAGCGCCGTGGCGGTCGGGCCGGACCTCGCACGGTGCACGGCGGACGTCCACCGCCGTCGTCCCGACGTCGCTCAGGCCGTCGAGGGAGCGGTGACCGGGGGCGACGGGCTCGTAGGATCAGTAGGGCTCGGAGAGGCGACGCCCGACGTCGTCCCGGCGTTCGCCGCGACACCGAGCAGCGACGCGACCCTGGCCACCGAGGGCGCCCCGGACGTCGCGTCGGTGGTCGACGGGCCGGAGCCGGAGGGGGCGACGGTCACGGGCATCACCCCCGGTGACCGCCGGCGTTCCGGCTCCTCGCGCGCGAGCGCCTGAACGGCCCCGGGGCCGGTGGACGCCGAGCGGTGGGAACTACCATCGGAGGCGTGGCTGAGTTCATCTACACCATGAAGAAGGTTCGCAAGGCCCACGGGGACAAGGTGGTCCTCGACGACGTCACGCTGAACTTCCTCCCCGGCGCGAAGATCGGTGTCGTCGGCCCCAACGGGGCGGGCAAGTCGAGCGTTCTGAAGATCATGGCGGGACTCGACCAGCCCAACAACGGCGAGGCGTTCGCCGCCCCGGGCGCGAGCGTCGGCATCCTCCAGCAGGAGCCGCCGCTCAACGAGGAGAAGACGGTCCTCGGCAACGTGCAGGAGGGCGCGGGTGACGTGGCCACCAAGCTCGCCCGCTACAACGAGATCGCCGAGCTCATGGCCACCGACTACTCGGACGAGCTCATGGAGGAGATGGGTGCCCTCCAGGACGACCTCGACAACGCCGACGCCTGGGACCTCGACTCCCAGCTGCAGCAGGCGATGGACGCCCTCCGGTGTCCGCCCGGCGACTCCCCGGTCACGCACCTCTCCGGCGGGGAGCGCCGTCGTGTGGCGCTCTGCAAGCTCCTGCTGAGCAAGCCGGACCTGCTGCTGCTCGACGAGCCCACCAACCACCTCGATGCCGAGAGCGTCCAGTGGCTCGAGCAGCACCTCGCCAACTACGAGGGTGCGGTCCTCGCCGTCACCCACGACCGGTACTTCCTCGACAACGTCGCGGGCTGGATCCTCGAGCTCGACCGCGGGCGGGCGATCGGCTACGAGGGCAACTACTCGGTCTACCTCGAGAAGAAGGCCGACCGCATCGCGGTCCAGGGGCGCAAGGACTCCAAGCTGCAGAAGCGGCTCAAGGACGAGCTCGCCTGGGTGCGTTCGGGCGCAAAGGCGCGGCAGGCCAAGAGCAAGTCGCGTCTGGCCCGCTACGAGGAGATGGCGGCCGAGGCGGAGAAGACCCGCAAGCTCGACTTCGAGGAGATCCAGATTCCGCCGGGCCCGCGCCTGGGCAACGTGGTGGTCGAGGTGAGCCACCTCGACAAGGGCTTCGACGACCGCCTGCTCATCAAGGACCTGTCGTTCTCGCTGCCGCCCAACGGCATCATCGGTGTCATCGGGCCGAACGGCGTCGGCAAGACGACGCTGTTCAAGACGATCGTCGGCCTCGAGAAGCCGGATTCGGGCGAGGTGCGGGTCGGCGACACGGTCAAGCTTTCCTACGTCGACCAGGGGCGTGAAGGGCTCTCCGGCACCGACAACGTCTGGAAGGTCGTGTCCGACGGGCTCGACTTCATCCAGGTCGGCAACGTCGAGATGCCGTCCCGCGCGTACATCTCGGCGTTCGGCTTCAAGGGGCCGGACCAGCAGAAGCCGGTGAACGTCCTCTCTGGCGGCGAGCGGAACCGTCTCAACCTGGCGATGACGCTCAAGCAGGGCGGGAACCTCCTACTCCTCGACGAGCCGACGAACGACCTCGACGTCGAGACGCTGTCCTCGCTCGAGAACGCGCTGGAGAACTTCCCCGGCTGTGCGGTCGTGGTCTCCCACGACCGCTGGTTCCTCGACCGCGTCTGTACCCACATCCTGGCGTGGGAGGGCACCGACGATCACCCCGCCTCGTGGTTCTGGTTCGAAGGCAACTTCGCCGACTACGAGCAGAACAAGGTCGAGCGCCTCGGTCCGGACGCCGCCCGCCCGCACCGCGTGACGCACCGCAAGCTGACGCGGGACTGAGGGACCCCCCGAGGTGGAGGTGCCGGCCGGGCAGCCCGGTGTCCCAGGGCTCAGCGCGAGCGCGATCCTCGCGGTCGCGGAGGGCCTACGGTGGACGGATCCGCAGCTCAGCGTCGCCCTGGCCGAGCACGTCGCCCGGGTGGCCGGCGCGGACGCGAGCGCCCGGACCGCGGCCGAGCGGTCGGCGGTCCTCGCACTCGGACAGGCCGACCGGGCCCCCGAGCTGATCGTGCGCGCCCTGCCCCACCTCCGAGCGGCCGAGCGGGAGGGGCGCATCGTCGACGCCGGGACCCTGCGGTGCGAGCTGTCGCTCGCGGCCCTGCGGTGCGGCGATGCGGACGCCGCGGAGACCTTGCTCGAGCCGCTCGCCGCCGGGCGCGTGCTGCCCCCGGCGGTGCGCGTGGACGCCCTGGTCGCGTGGGCGGCGGCGCGGGCGAGCCGGGGGGACGTCGCCGGGGTGGACGCGGCCGGACGTCAGGTCGACGACCTCGTGGGCGAGACCGCGGACGACGCCCGGCGCCTCGCGATACGCCGCGCCCGGGCAGAGGCGCGTCGGCATGCTGGGGACATCTCCGGGGCGCTCGAGGTGTTCCGTGTCGCGGCGTCGGACGCGAACGTCGCCGGCGGGGGGCGCGAGGCCGCCCTGCTGCTCGCGGACCGCGTCGAGCTCCTCGCCGGACTCGGTCGCCTCGACGAGGCCCGCGAGGCGGGGACGCCGGCGCTGACGGAGGCTCCCCGGGCGACGACGTCGCTGGCGCTGGGTCGCCTGCGCTGCGCGCTGGCGCGGTCCGTGCACCTGCCGGCCGGTGAGTTCGAGATCGCGGAGCGCCTGGCGCGCGAGGCGGAGACGGATCTGACCGCGCGGGGCCATGAGGCGCAGGTCGCCGTGGCGGTCGAGGTGCTCGCCGCCGTCGCCGAGGGACGTGGCGACGCACGACAGGCGTTGGAGGAGCTCCGGCGCGCCCGCCCGCACCTGGACGCCGCGCACGAGGAGGTGACGCGGGCCCGCGCTGCTCTGGCGGCCGCGCTATCCCGCGACGAGGACCGGATCCCCTCGGCGGCCGGTGCCGACTCCCCGGACCGGGCCACCGGCGAGGACGCCGACGGCGCCTGGGCCACGGTGGCCACGAGCGGGGCGGGCCCCGGTGAGATCGCCACCGACACACCGTCCCCGACGGTCGCCGAGCCCGTTCGGTCGTCCACGCTCGACGGCCTGCCGACCAGCTCGGAGCCGGAGGAGCCAGATCCCGTCCCCGGCGGTGACGCCCCCGACGACCCGCCGGAGCCGGCCCCGACCCCGACCCCGACCCCGGCCGCGGAAGCCGCCGCCGCGCCGCGCCGCCGCCGGAACCGCTATCGCGAGGAGGGCGACCCGGGCGACCTGCTCGCTGCCGCCCTGGCCGCCGCCCGCGGCGAGTTCGTCGCCTTCTCGACCGCGCCCGCCACCGCCGCACCGGCGGCGACCGACACCGAGCCGCCCGATCACGGACCCGCCGAGCCCCTCACTGCCGGGCACCTCACGGCCGAGTCCCTCACCGGCGACGCGCCCAGCGACCAGCCCCGGAACGACGGCGCCCCCAGCGACGAGGCCCGGAACGGCGGCGCCCCCAGCGACGGGGCCCAAGACGGCGACACCCCGGGCGGCGACGACGACCCCGCGGCGGCCCGGCGCCGGCGGCTCGCCCGGGCCCGCGCGCGGTGGGAGGCGCCGGAGACGATCCTGCCTCGTCGCGACGACGTGCCCTCGTCCTCCCGCTCCGAGGTCCGGCGCGACGACCCCCTCGGCTCGTGGGACGACGAGCACGGGGCGACGGGCCGACCCTCCGGCGAGGACGGGACCGATCCCCTCGGGGATCGTGGCCACGAGGACATCGGCCGGGGGACGACGAGCCCCGGCGACCGCGATCCGCTCGGCCTCGAGCGGCCCAGCACGGGGGCGCGGGACGCGGACCGGGAGCGGCCCGGGAGCCCGCGACGCGGCGCCCTCGACATCCCGGACCCCACGCCCGTCACCGCGCGACCCGGCGCCGACCACACAGGCACGAACGGCCAGAACGCCCGCGGCGTGGACAGCCGGAGCGCTCTCGACCAGGGCGGCGCCACCGGCCTGGGCGCCGGCCCGGGAGGCGCCGACGACGAGCTGGCGCGGGAGCTGGCGCTCACCCTGGTCGACCTCATCAGTGAGTACGAGGACGCGGGGCTACCGCTCGGGGGCGGCCTCCCGAACGGCTCGCCGACGTCACTGAACGGGAGCAACGGCCACGCGACCGTCACGTCGTCGAGCGCCGCCGGTGTGCGGCCGGCCGGCCGGGCCGCCACGCCCCGGACCGCGACAGGCATCACGCACGCCACCCCGAGCTCGGCCACCCCGTCCCGGAACACCGGGGCGCAGGGCTCGCGCAACGGCGTGCCCTCGGCGCGCCGCGAGGACGACTCCGGCCCGCGTCTGGCCGATCTGCTCGCCGACGCCATGGACGCCTACCACTCCGCCGGCCCCGGGCCGGACGCCGCCGACGACCGGCGGGCGCGCCGGTGACCGGCGACCGGGCGCACGTCGAGCCTTCCCCGAGCCCCGGCTCGTCGCTTCGAGGCGTCGTTAGGGTGGCTCGCCTGACCCCTCGGTCGTGCCGCGGTCGGCGCACCGGGGCGACCTCCGCCCACCGACGTGCGAGGTGTGTGAGCACGCCATGACGACGACCACGAGCCGTGACGCCGCCCGGGACGGGGAGGCGAGCTCCTGGCCCGGCGTGCGGGAGGTGCTGCGGGCGGTCGCCGCCGAGCAGGATCCGCCGGACAGCGAGCTCGGGGAGCTCGCGATCACGTACTACGCCCGCGTGCCCGACGGCGAACTCGTCCCCGAGCCGGCGGACGCCCTGGCGACCGTGCGGGCCCACCGCAGCCTCGCCCGCCTGCGGGTGCCGGGCAAGCCGGTGACCGCGGTGCTCGACACCCCGGGAGCAGCGGGCCGCATCTCGGTGCTCGTCGTCACCGACGACATGCCGTTCCTCATCGACTCGGTGCTTGCCGAGATCGACCGGACCGGTGCGAGCGTGCACCGCGTGGTGCACCCGGTGATCGTGGTGCGCCGCGACGTGCGCGGCGAGCTGCTGGACATCCTCCCGCTCGCCGACCCCGCGGCGCCGCCGCCGGGCACGGTGGCCGAGTCCTGGATGAACATCGAGCTCGGCGACCTGCCCGGCTCCGACCCGGCGCGCGACCTGGCGGCCGACCTGCACGCGCGCCTCTCGGGCGTGCTCACCGACGTGCGCGAGGTCGTCGAGGACGGCGACCGCATGGTGTCCACCGCGCGCGCCCTGGCCGACGAGCTGGCCGCGGCCGGCGGCGGCGCGGACACGGCCGACACCGTCGCCCTCCTTCGCTGGTTCGCCCAGGGCAACCTGATCCTGCTCGGCTACCGGCGCCAGGAGCTGATCGACACCCCCGAGGGGCCGGCCCTGCGGGGCGTCCTCGCCACCGGGCTGGGTGTGCTGCGCCGCGACAGTCTCGTCGCGCGCACGCTGACCGCGAGTCCGGACAGCGTCCGCCCTGCCGGCGTCGCCGCCGACGCCGCGCCGCGCAAGCTGCTCGTGCTCACCCGGGCCAGCGCCCGGTCGACCGTGCACCGCCCGGAGCACCCGCTCTACGTGGGCGTGAGCATCCACGACGAGGAGGGTCGTCTCGTCGGGGAGCACCGGTTCCTCGGGATCCTCACCGTCGCCGCCCGCCACGCCGACGTGCTCGGCATCCCGGTGGTGTCGCGGCGCGTGCAGGAGGTCGTGGCCGAGGCCGGGCTCCCGGTCGACTCGTGGTCGGGTCAGCGCCTGCTCGAGGTGCTGCAGACCTACCCGCGCGCCGAGCTGCTGTGCACCGACCGCGAGTCCCTCGAGTCGACGGCCACCGGTGTGCTCGACCTCGCCGAACGGCGCCGGGTGCGGCTGTTCCTGCGCCGCGACCCGTACGGCCGCTACTTCTCGTGCATGATCTACCTGCCGCGCGACCGGTACACGACGGTGACGCGCACGCGGATGCAGGACGTGCTCATGCGCGAGCTCCGCGGCACCGACCTCGAGCACACCGCCCGGGTCACCGAGGATCAGCTCGCGCTGCTGCACGTCACGGTGCACACCGGTCGCGAGGAGCCGGTGTCGCCCGACCTCGAGGCGCTGACGAACGAGCTCGCCGAGGCCGCGCGCACGTGGTCGGACCGGCTGCGCGAGCACGCGACCGGCGAGGAGCGAGCGGTCCTCGCGAGCATCGGCGAACCGTTCGCGGAGTCGTACAAGGAGGACTTCGGCCCCGAACGCGGGCTCCTCGACCTGCGGGTCCTCGACGGCCTCACCCCGGAGGGCACCGACGGGGACGGCCACCACACCGCCGTGCGCCTCTACCGCCCCACGAACCCCGACGCCGGCGACCGCCGTCTCAAGCTCTACCTCGCCGGACGGCGCGCGACGCTCTCTTCGGTGCTGCCGGCGCTGCAGTCGCTGGGCGTCGTCGTCGTCGACGAGCGGCCCTACGGCGTCACCCGCAGCGACGGCGTGAGCTGCTGGATCAACGACTTCGGCCTGCGCCTCGGCGACACCGACACCCTGCCGCCGGGCACCGAGGCCGATCTCACCGAGCGCTTCGCGGAGGCGTTCGACGCGGTGTGGAGCGGGCACGTCGGCGCCGACGGCTTCAACGCGCTGGTGCTGCGCGCCGGCCTCTCGTGGCGCCAGGCGGCGGTGCTGCGCGCGTTCTCGCGGTACCTGCGCCAGGTCGGCAGCGCCTACGGGCAGAGCTACATCACCGACGTCGTCGGCGCCCACCGCGACGTCGCCGTCGGGCTCGTCGAGCTGTTCGAGACCCGCTTCGACCCGGCGCTGTCCGCCGACGAGCGCGAGCGGCGCGTGGCCGAGGTCGACGGGCGGGTGACGGAGGCGATCGCCGAGGTCACGAGCCTCGACGCCGACCGCATCCTGCGCTCGCTGCTGGGCGTGGTGCGTGCGACGTTGCGCACCAACTACTTCCGGCGCAACTCCGACGGCACCCCGCGGCCGTTCCTCGCCCTCAAGCTCGACCCCGCGCAGGTGCCCGGGGTGCCCGAGCCGGTCCCGGCCGTCGAGACGTTCGTGCACTCCAACCGTGTCGAGGGCGTGCACCTGCGGTTCGGCGCGATCGCGCGCGGGGGTCTGCGCTGGTCGGACCGCCTGCAGGACTACCGCACGGAGATCCTGGGCCTGGTCAAGGCGCAGGCCGTGAAGAACGCGGTGATCGTCCCGGTGGGCGCCAAGGGCGGGTTCGTGGTCAAGCGGCCGCCCGCACCGACCGGCGACGCGGCCACCGACCGCGACGCGGCGCGGGCCGAGGGCGTCGCCTGCTACCGCATGTTCGTCTCGGGGCTGCTCGACCTCGTCGACGACCGCGAGGGGCACGCGGCGCAGTCGGCGATCCGCACCCCGGAGGGCGTCGTGCGCTACGACGGCGACGACTCCTACCTGGTGGTCGCCGCCGACAAGGGCACCGCCACGTTCTCCGACCTGGCGAACGCCGTGGCCACCGACTACGGGTTCTGGCTGGGCGACGCGTTCGCCTCGGGCGGCTCGGTGGGCTACGACCACAAGGCCATGGGCATCACGGCACGCGGTGCATGGGAGAGCGTGCGGCGGCACTTCCGCGAGCTCGGCACCGACGTCGCGAGCGACGAGATCACCGTGGTCGGCGTCGGCGACATGTCCGGCGACGTGTTCGGCAACGGGATGCTGCTCTCCGAGCATCTGCGGATCGTCGCCGCGTTCGACCACCGTCACGTGTTCCTGGACCCCGACCCGGACCCGGCGGTCTCGTTCGCCGAGCGTCGCCGGCTCTTCGAGCTGCCGCGATCGTCGTGGGCCGACTACGACGAATCGCTGATCAGCGAGGGCGGTGGGGTCTTCCCGCGCACCATGAAGGCCATTCCGGTGTCGGAGCGCGCGGCCGAGGTCCTGGACGTCGAGCCGGGCACTCTCGACCCCCCGACGCTGGTCCGCGCGATCCTGCGGGCGCCCGCCGACCTGCTCTGGAACGGCGGCATCGGCACCTACGTCAAGGCGTCCACCGAGACGCACGCCGACGTGGGCGACAAGAGCAACGACGCGGTGCGCGTCGACGGCGACGAGCTGCGCGTCGCGGTGGTCGGCGAGGGCGGGAACCTGGGCCTGACCCAGCGCGGGCGCATCGAGTACGCCCGCGGCGGCGGCAAGGTCAACACCGACGCGATCGACAACAGCGCGGGCGTCGACTGCTCCGACCACGAGGTCAACATCAAGATTCTGCTGGACTCGCTCGTCGAGCGCGGCGAGCTCGCCCCGGCCGACCGCGACGAGCAGATCGCCGCGACGACCGAGGACGTGGCCGGGCTCGTGCTGGCCGACAACGTGGCGCAGAACGAGGTGCTGGGGGTGTCGCGGGCGCACGCGGTCGGCATGCTCCACGTGCACCGCGACCTCGTCGCCGATCTCGAGGCCCGCGGGCGGCTGGACCGCGAGCTGGACGTGCTCCCCTCCGAAGAGGAGTTCGACGCCCGCTGGAACGACGCGCAGGGGCTGACCAGCCCGGAGCTCTGCACGCTGATGGCGCACGTCAAGCTCGACCTCACCGATGCGCTCGCCGCCTCCGAGCTGCCCGACCTCGAGGTGTTCGCGCGCCGGCTGCCGGCGTACTTCCCGCCGGTGCTCGCCGAGCGCTACCCGGACGCCGTCGCCGCGCACCCGCTGCGCCGCCAGATCGTCACCACCATGCTGGCGAACACCGTCGTCGACGGCGGGGGACTGACCTACGTCCACCGCCTGGTCCAGGAGGTCGCGGCCTCGCCGGGTGACGCCGTACGCGCCTACCACGTGGCCACCTCGGTGTTCGGGCTCGACGACCTGGCCGCCGACCTCGCCGCGGGCGAGCACGTGCTCCCGACCTTCGTCGCCGACCGGATCACCCTCGCCGCGCGTCGGCAGCTCGACCGCGCAGCGCGCTGGTTCCTCACACAGCGGCCCCAGCCGCTCGCGGTCGGCGCCGAGATCCAGCGGTTCGGGCCGTGGATCGCGTCGCTCGCCCCGCGCGTCCCCGACCTCCTGCGCGGGGGCGAGGCCGAGAGCCTCTTCCGTCGCACCCAGGACTTCGTCGTCGCCGGCACCCCGGTCGAGCTCGCCCGGCGGGCCCTCGGCGGCCTGTACGCGTTCGGGCTGCTCGACGTCGTCGAGATCACCGAGATCGCCGAGCAGGAGCAGGGCGGGGTGCACGCCGCCGACGGCGAGGTCACCGACGACGAGGTGCTCGCCGTCGCCGAGCTGTACTACGCGCTCTCCGAGCACCTCGGGCTGGACGCGCTGCTCACGGCGGTCGCCGGGCTCGACCGCTCCGACCGCTGGAACGCGCTGGCGAGGCTCTCCCTGCGCGACGAGCTGTACGCGTCGTTGCGCGCGATCACCCTCGACGTGCTGGCCGACACCGGCCCCGAGGAGTCGGTGGACGAGAAGATCGAGCACTGGGAGCAGGCCAACGCCTCGCGGCTGGTGCGCGCGCGCACGTCACTCGCCGAGATCGCCAAGGAGCGCCGGGACGACCTGGCCACGGTCTCGGTGGCCGCCCGCCAGCTCCGCAGCATGGTCCGCTGAAACCCGCCCGATCTCAGGAGGAAGCAACCGCGTGGCTCCGTACGTCAACGACGTGGCTGTCCGCTGGTCCGACCAGGACGCCTATGGGCACGTCAACCACGCCCGCGTGGTCACCCTGCTCGAGGACGCCCGCACGGACATGGTGTTCGAGGCCGCGAGGAAGGCGGGCGCCGGCGACTTCGAGGGCGGCCTGCTCGTGTCCGCCCTGGAGGTCGCCTACAAGCGGCCGATCACGTGGTCCCCGGACGGCGTGCGCGTGGAGATGACCGCGCAGGACGTGCGCGCCGCGTCCTTCCGCATCGCCTACCGCCTCCTGCTGCCCGACGGTGACGGCGGCTGGGACGCCGCGAAGCCCGCGGTCACCGCGACCACCCAGCTCGTGCCCTACGACCTCACCAGTGAGCGACCGCGGCGCCTGACCACGGTGGAGCGGGAGTTCCTCGCGAGTTACTCGTCGTGAGCCTGGCGGTCCCCGAGGCGGCGGACCGGGCGGCGCTCGCCGACGTCGTCGGTCGCGTGGTGCGGCTCGACCCGGCGGCCGTGGTGCGCCTGCGGGACACCGGCGGCGAGGTGGCGCTCTGGGCGGGCACGCCGTTCGACGTGCTCGTCGCCGCCCGGACCCGCGGGTCGGTGGAGCCGCGCGACGTCACGGTGACGGGGTCGGACCTTCTCGCTGCGCTGAGCGTCGTGGACGCCCCGGAGGTCGATCCCGGCGCGGCGGTCGACGGCCGCTGGCGTGGCGACCTGCCGGGCGAGGGGCCGTGGCGGGCGGTGGGGTCGATCCCCGCGGAGGAGGTCGACGCCCTGGTCGCCCGGATCACCGAGGCGGGCCTGGACGACACGGCCTGGGAGGGCGGCGGGGTGCGCGTGCCCGCGCGCTGCCTCGTCGCGGTGGCGGGGATGGGGTGGCCGGAGGACCCCGCGGCGCTGACCGTCGCACTCTCCGGGGACGACGCGTGGATGCGGGTCGAGGTCGGTGACAGCGCGATCGTGCGCCGCCGCCGACCCCGACTGGCCCTGCTGACCTGACGTCAGCCGAGGTTCGCGCGCAGGAAGTCGCGCGTGGCGCTCCAGGCCTTGAGGGCCTGCTCGGGGTCGTAGGTGCCGAGCAGGTTCTCGTCGTTGAAGAAGGCGTGGTCGGACGGGTAGAGGCGGAAGTCCGGGCGGACGCCCGACTCCTTCTCGATCCGCTCGGCGAGGTCCTCGACGGCCTCCGGCGGCGCCATCTCGTCGTCCTCGCCGAAGTGGCCGAGGAGCGGGGCGGAGAGGTTCTCGAAGCTGGGGTAGTCCTCGCCCAGCACGCCGTAGAACGGCACCGCCGCACCGATCTTGTCGCCCTGCTGCGCGGCGAGGACCAGCACGAACCCGCCGCCCATGCAGAAGCCGACCGCACCCACCTTGTCGCCGGTGACGGCTTCGTGCGCGAGCAAGTAGTCGACGGCGCCGCCGAGATCGGTCGCGGCCTGCTCGACGGGCAGCTCCTGCATGAGGCGGCCCGCCTCGTCGGAGTCGTGGGTGGTCGTGCCGCCGTAGAGGTCGGGGGCCAGTGCGACGAAGCCCTCGGCCGCGAGGCGGTTGGTCACGTCGGCGATGTGGCTGGTGAGGCCCCACCACTCCTGGATGACCACGACACCGGGCCCGGAGCCGGACTCGGGGAGGGCCAGGTACCCGTGGGCGGTCCGTCCGTTGCTGGGGAAGGAGACGTTCTGGAGCGGGTTCTCGGCCATACGGGCCATCTCACCAGGTCTTGTTCATCATGCTCGTGGCAGCCATCTCGAAGTACTCCCACATCTGCCGGCGGCGCTCCTCGGGGAGGTTCGCCTCGTCCACGGCGACGCGCATGCACCGCAGCCACGCGTCCCGCTCGAGGGGGCCGATGGCGAACGGGCCGTGCCGCATCCGCAGCCGCGGGTGTCCACGCTGGTGGGAATAGGTCTGCGGGCCGCCCCAGTACTGCTCGAGGAACATCAGCAGGCGCACCTCGGCCGGGCCCAGGTCCTCCTCGGGGTAGAGGGGACGCAGGACCGGGTCGTCGGCGACCTGCTCGTAGAAGCGGTGCACGATCGCCACGAAGGTCTCGTGCCCGCCCACGGCGTCGTAGAAGGTCTCGGGCCGTCCGGCCTGCGGTGCACTCACCCCACCACGGTCCCAGATCCCGTCCCGGACCGTCAGACCGCCGGGGTGCCGGGGCCCGCGACGCCGGGGCGGCCGCCGAACGGGTACGGGGCCGGCACGCCGGCGTCGTCGAGAGCGGTCTTGACCTCGGCGGCGACGGCACGCTGCACCGCCCACTGCTCGCCCGGGCGGGTCCGGATGGTCAGGCGCATGAGGACGCCCTCGGCGGTGACCGACTGGACGCCGAGCATCTCGGGCGGCGCGATCACCTTGCTCGCGATCTTCGGTTCGGCGCACTCGGCGTTGGCGGCCCGCTCGGCGATCTCGAGGGCGTCGTCGACGTCCGCCGAGTGCCCGACGGGGATGTCGACGACGGCCACGGAGAAGCCCTGGCTGGAGTTGCCGACGCGCAGCACCTCGCCGTTGCGGACGTACCAGACGGTGCCGGCGATGTCCCGCAGCGTCGTCACACGCAGGCCGACGGCCTCGACGGTGCCGGTGGCCTCGCCGAGGTCGACGACGTCGCCGACGCCGTACTGGTCCTCGAGCATCATGAAGATGCCGGACAGGAAGTCGCGCACGAGGTTCTGGGCACCGAAACCGATGGCCACACCGACGATGCCGGCCGACGCGATGATCGGGGCGAGGTTCACCCCGAACTCGCCCAGGATCAGCACGAAGGCCACGCCGTAGATCAGGATCGTCGAGAACGACCGCAGCACGGAGCCGATCGCCTGCGCGCGCTGCGTGCGGCGCTCGACCATGAGCGGGGCGGCGTCGCGCAGGGTGCGCACCGCGCGGTCGCGCAGGGGCCGCAGCAGCGTCGGGACCCGTCCCTCGCCGGCGCCGCTGGTCAGGCGGTGGATCGCGCGGTGCACCGCGTGGCGCAGGATCACCGCGACGACGATGATCAGGAGGACGACGACGGCGTGCGCGAACAGCTCGTCGGCGGACCGGGACAGCCAGTCGGTCTGCGTGAGCCGGTAGACGCGGGCACACAGCGAGCCCTGGTCGGCCGCGCACGCGGGCGCCTCGGGCGGGATCGCGCTCGAGAGCGGGTTCTCCAGGAAGTCCGAGGGCGCCGGCGCGGGGCTGCTCGGGGCCGGTGGCGGTGTCGGGGGCGGCACGGTCACGTTCCCCGACGCTAGAGCACGCGCCGCCGTGCCCCGCCAAGCCCCGACCCTCCCCGGTCGCCCGCGCGCGGACGATCAGAACACGCGTGCGATCGCGCGGGTTGTGTGGTCGTATAGGACCAACTCCCCGGGAGGTGGTCGTGTGCACGAACGACAACCCGGCAGCGTGACTCCGCTGGTCAGCGAGGTCCCGCCCACCACGCCGCCGTACGGCGCGTTCGACCCTCCCGACCCCGTCCCCGAACTCTCCCTCGCTCCCTCGCTCCCGGCCCCGCTCTCCCCGACGCCCTCCCCACCCTCCGCGCCGTCCTGGGGCCGTCGCCGGGTCCTTCTTCTCAACGCCACCTTCGAACCGCTCACCGCGCTGCCGCTCCGGCGCGCGATCGTGCTGATGGTCTGCGGCAAGGCCGAGGTGGTCCACGGCGACGCCGCCGGGCTCGTCGTGCACTCGGCCACCGGCTCGGTCGAGGTCCCCTCGGTGATCCGGCTCCGGACCTACGTGCGCGTGCCCTACCGCGCGCGGGTGCCGCTGACCCGCGCGGCGCTGATGCACCGCGACCGCTTCCGGTGCGCCTACTGCGGCGGGCGGGCGGAGACCATCGACCACGTCGTCCCGCGCAGCCGGGGCGGGACGCACACGTGGGAGAACTGCGTGGCGTGCTGTGCCCGGTGCAACCACCGCAAGGCGGACAAGCTGCTCGCCGAGCTCGGCTGGCCGCTGCGCACCATGCCCACCGCACCGCGGGGCCGGCACTGGCGCCTGCTCGCGAGCGTCGTCGACGCCGACCCGCTCTGGCTGCCGTACCTGGGGGAGACGGCTGCCTGACACCTCGTGGACTCCTGCGTGCACGATGGTGCACCCGTGAGCGACCTCCACGAGCTGACCGCCCTCGAGACCGCGGCGGCGGTGCGTCACGGCGAGGTGACCGCCCTCGACGTCGTCGACGCGGCCCTCGCCCGCGCCGAACGCCTGGGACCCGTGCTCGGGGCGTTCGCGGTGCTGACACCCGACCGGGCCCGGGATGCCGCGCGGGCGCTCGACCGCGCCGGAGTCGCCGGCGGCGGACCGCTCGCCGGGGTGCCGACGGCGATCAAGGACCTCACCGCGACCGCCGGCGTGCCCACGGCCCGGGGTTCGGTGATCCACGACGGGGACGTCCCCGCGCGCGACGACGACGTGGTCGGCCTCCTGCGCGCCGCGGGCACGATCAGCATCGGGAAGACGGCGGTCCCCGAGTTCGGCCTGCCCTGCTACACCGAGCCCGCCGGTGCGCCGCCGGCCGTGACGCCGTGGGACACCACGCGGTCGGCGGGCGGGTCGTCGGGCGGCGCGGCCGCCGCGGTGGCGGCGGGAATCCTGCCCGTCGCGCACGGCACCGACGGCGGCGGCTCGGTGCGCATCCCGGCGTCCGTGTGCGGGCTGGTCGGGCTCAAGACCACCCGCGGGCGCGTGCCGGCCGGCCCGGCGGGCGGCGACCCGGCGGGGCTGTCGGTGCACGGCCCGCTCGCCCGCACGGTCGCCGACGCAGCCGCGTTCCTCGACGCGATGACGACGTCCGCGCCCGGCGAGCCCTTCGTCCCCGCGCCCCCGCCCGACGGCGGCTTCCTGGGGGCGCTCGCCCGACCCCCGGGGCGGCTGCGGATCGCGTTGGCCGTCGACGCGCCGCTGGACGGTGCCGTGGTCGACCCCGCCTGCCGTCGCGCCGCGGAGGACACGGCCGCGCTGCTCGCCGAGCTCGGCCACCACGTCGAGGCGGTGGCGCTGCGCCTGCCCGACGAGGTGGTCGCCGCGTTCCTGACGTTGTGGACGGTGCTCTCGCTCGGTGACCCCGTGGCGCCCGCCGACGAACCCCGCCTGCAGCCCCTGACCCGCCACCTCCGCGCCCGCGGCCGCGAGGTCGGCGGGTGGGAGGCGATGGCGGCACTGCACACCATCCAGGTGTCGACCCGAGCGCTGGTGGCCGAGCGGGCGGCGTTCGACGCCGTCCTGACCCCGACCGTCGCGCTGCCGCCCCGCCCGGTCGGGTGGTTCACCGCCGGCGGCGACCCGGCCGACGACTTCGCGCGCCAGATCGCGTTCACCCCGTGGACCGCGATCGCCAACCTCACCGGTGAGCCCGCGCTCTCCCTGCCGCTGTCGTGGTCGGACGGCCTGCCGATCGGCGTCTCCCTGCGCGGGCGGCGCAGCGAGGAGGCGGTGCTGCTCGCCCTCGGCGCCGAGGTCGAGGCGGCGCGGCCGTGGGCGCAGCGGCGCCCGCCCGCGATGTGAGGCAGGCCGCGAAGTCCTACGACGGGACGTCGTGGGCCGGATCCACTACGGTGCTGCGCGTGAGCCCGCTGACCACCTTCCTGCTCTACGGGGTGACCTCGCTCGGGGGGATCGCTCTGATCACCGCCATGACCCTCGTCCGCCCTCCCTCGCGCGGCGCCCGCTACCGCTCCGGCGACGCGTGGGACCACGAGCCGCTGTGGTGGATGGGCAACCCCCGCGGTTCCGGTGTCCCCGGACCGACCGTCGAGGCCGTGCCCGCCGGTGCGGCCGCCGAGCACACCGCCCGAGGAGGCGCTCGTGGCACGTGGTGAGGTCGTTCCCACCAGGCAGGACGCGCCGGGCGAGACCACTCGGCGCAGCGGTACTCCCGGGATGCTCGAGGACCCCGTCTACGGGGAGGCGCGCGTCGCGACGCTGTCCGGCCGCATCTCCGAGGCCACCGACGTGCTCGCCGAGGACTCGCGCACCCCGTTCACCCCGTCCCAGCTCTCGCGGCTCGACGAGGCGCTCACGCTCGCCGCGCGCGAGTCCGGGCTGCTGTTCACGCTCTGGATCGGGGCCTTGGGCCCCCGCTCCCGCGAGCGGGCCGAGGAGCTCCACGCCTCGCTCGGCGACAGCGCGGCCGAGGCGGTCGTGGTCGCCGTGTCCCCCGGCGAGCGCGTCGTCGAGATCGTCACCGGAGCCGAGTCCAGCCGCCGCATCGACGACCGCGGCGCCAAGCTCGCGGTGATGAGCATGGTCGCGTCGTTCAAGGAGTCCGACCTCGTCGGCGGGATCGTCGAGGGCGTCACCATGCTCGCCGACCAGGCGGGTGCCGCGCACCACTAGGCCGCTCGGCGCAGCCCCCTGAACGAACGAACGGCGCTTTCGTTGCATCGGATGCAGCGAAAGCGCCGTTCGTTCGTCGGGACCGGGCCTCAGCCGCGGTCGAAGTCCCGGGCGGCGAGGGCGCGAACGACGCCCGCGCGTCCCTCGGTGACCAGGCGGCGCAGGGCCGACGGGTGGTCGCCCTCGAGCCAGGCGTCCGCCGCGTCGACCGTCGCCTGCTCGACGGCCCAGGACGGGAAGAGTCCCTGCACCATGGGCTGCGCCTGCTCCGAGGACCGGCGGGCCCAGACGTCGTCGACGGCCGCGAAGTAGCGCGGCACGTAGTCGACGAGCAGCGCCTGCTGGGCCGGGTGCGAGAACCCCATGATGATCGCGGAGTTGATCGCGTTCGGGAGCGAGTCGTCCTCGACGGCCCGGCGCCACGCCTCGGCCTTGGCCTCCGGGGTGGGGATCAGCGCGCGGGCGCGCTCGGTCATCCGCCGGCCGGTGGCGGTGTTGTCGAGGGCGTACTCGGCCTCGATCTCGGCCTCGCCCGCGGCGCCGTGCGCGACGAGCGCGTGCAGGAGACGCCAGCGCAGGTCGGTGTCGACGGTGAGGCCCTCGAGCGGCTTCTCGCCCGAGCGCCACCCGACGATGGTGTCGATCGCCTCGCCCGTGAGCACCGACCCGGCGAGCGCGTTGACGATCGCCAGCTGGTGGTCGGAGCCCGGGTCGGCGTGCGCCAGCTCCAGCAGGCGCGCCACGAATGTCGGCCACCCCTCGGTGACCGCCCAGCCCGGCTCGGCGTAGGAGGCGAGCGCGGTCTGGGCCTGCAGCAGGAGGCGCTGGACCACGCCGACCTCGGACTCGGCGGCGAGCCCGGCGGTGACGAGGGCGACGAAGTCGCGGGCGCGCAGCTCGGCCTCGCGGGTCATCTCCCAGGCCGCCGACCAGCACAGGGTGCGGGGCAGCGGCTCGGCGATGTCGCCGATGCGGTCGATCAGGGTGGTCAGCGAGCGCTCGTCGAGGCGCATCGTGCAGTAGGTGAGGTCGTCGTCGTTGACCAGCACCAGGGCGCCCGCCTCGACGCCGACCAGCTCGGGCACCTCGGTGCGGTCGCCCGAGACGTCGAGCTCCACGCGGTGCTGCCGGATGAGCTTGCCGCTGCCCCGCTCATCCCCATCCTGGCTGTCGCCGTAGATCCCCACCGCGAGCCGGTGGGTGCGCAGCTCGCCCGCGCCGGGCCGGGCGCCGCCCTGCACGACCTCGAACGCGGTGTAGCGCCCGTTCTCACCGACGCTGAACGACGGCGACAGCGAGTTGAGCCCCGTCGTCCGCAGCCACTGCGCGCTCCAGCCAGACAGGTCGCGGCCGGACGCCTCGGTCAGGGCGCCGAGCAGGTCGTCGAAGGTCGCGTTGCCGTACGCGTGGCGCGAGAAGTAGAGCCGCAGCCCCGACAGGAACTCGTCCTGCCCGACATAGCTGACCAGCTGCTTGAGGACGCTCGCGCCCTTGGCGTAGGTGATGCCGTCGAAGTTGACCTCGACGGCCTGCAGGTCCGGGATGTCCGCGGCCACGGGGTGGGTCGAGGGCAGCTGGTCCTGGCGGTAGGCCCAGCTCTTCTCGACGTTGGCGAAGGTCGTCCACGCGTTGCGGTACTCGGTGGCCTCGGCCTGGCTGACGACGCTCGCCCAGGTGGCGAACGACTCGTTGAGCCACAGGTCGTCCCACCAGCGCATGGTCACGAGGTCGCCGAACCACATGTGCGCCATCTCGTGCAGCACGGTCTCGGCGCGGCGCTCGTAGAGGTAGCGCGTGACGCGGCTGCGGAAGACGTAGTCCTCGAGGAACGTCACGGCGCCGACGTTCTCCATCGCGCCCGCGTTGAACTCGGGGACGAAGAGCTGGTCGTACTTGCCGAAGGGGTAGGCGACCCCGAAGTTGCGGTGGTAGAAGCCGAAGCCCTGCTTGGTCTCCGTGAACAGCCGATCGGCGTCCATGTGCTCGGCGAGGCTCGCGCGGCAGAAGATGCCGAGCGGGATCGTGCCGTGCTCGTCGGAGTACGTGTCGTCCCAGCGGGCGTAGGGCCCGGCGATCAGGGCGACGAGGTAGGTCGAGATCGGCGCGGTCGTGGCGAACGCGTGCCGCTTGGCGCCGTGCTCCCCGTCGGTCACCGCGTCGGTGACGGCCTCGGTCGCGCCGTTGGAGATCACCTGCCAGCTCGCGGGCGCCGTCACCGTCGCGGTGATCGTCGCCTTGAGGTCGGGCTGGTCGAAGCAGGCGAACATCCGCTTGGCGTCCGCGGTCTCGAACTGGCTGTAGAGGTAGACGCCGCCGTCGACCTGGTCGACGAACCGGTGCAGGCCCTCGCCGGTGTTCATGTAGCGGCCGTCGGCGTCGACGACGAGCTCGTTCTCGGCGGCGAGGTCGGGCAGCGCGATGCCCTTCTCCTCGTCGTAGTCGGCGACGTCCAGCTCGCGCCCGTTGAGCGTCGCCGAGCGCACCCCGGCGGCGACGATGTCGATCCAGGTGGAGGCGCCCGGCTCGGCGGCCCGGAAACGCACCGTCGTCGTGGAGCGGAAGGTCGACTCGCCGGGGTTGCCGGCGCCGTCGGTGAGGTCGAGGTCGATGGCGTAGGACTCGACGTCGAGCAGCTCGGCGCGCGTGATGGCGTCGTCGCGGGTCAGGTTCGGGGCAGCCACGACGCCACCCTAGGCGGTCGGGAACATCACCGGCCCTGCCGTCGGTTGCCCCGGTGAGACTCTCTGGAAGGGGAACCCGATCGCCATGGCTGAGAAGACCCGCGTCGACTTCTGGTTCGACCCGCTGTGCCCGTTCGCCTGGATCACCTCGCGCTGGATGCTCGAGGTCGAGAAGGTGCGTGACGTCGAGACCCACTGGCACGTCATGAGCCTCGCCGTCCTCAACGAGGGCCGGGACCTGCCCGAGGAGTACGCCGAGATGATGAAGAAGGCGTGGGGCCCGGTCCGCGTCGCCATCGCCGCGGCACAGCAGAAGGGCGACGAGGTCCTCGCGCCGCTCTACACCGCGATGGGCACCGAGATCCACAACAACGACAACAAGGACTTCGACGACGTCATCCCGAAGGCGCTCGCCGAGGTCGGCCTCGACGCCTCTCTCGCCCAGGCCGCGTACTCCGACGAGTACGACGAGGCGCTGAAGAAGAGCCACCACGAGGGCATGGACCCGGTGGGCATGGACGTCGGCACCCCGGTGATCCACGTCGACGGTTCGGCCTACTTCGGCCCCGTCCTGACCCGCATCCCCCGGGGGGAGCAGGCCGGCACGATCTTCGACGGCGCCAAGCTCCTCGCGGGCTACGAGTACTTCTACGAGCTCAAGCGCACGCGCGACACCGAGCTGAAGTTCGACTGAGCCCCGGGCGCCGGCGTCACATCGACGCCGGCGCGGACTCGTTCTGCTGCAGCGCGAACAGGCTCGTGTAGCCGCCGGACCAGTCCGGCGGGATCAGGCACGGGCGCTGGTCGTGGTGCGCCCAGCGGGCCCGTTGCCCGCGGACGACCTCCTCGGCGTGGCTCGAGGGCAGGGGGTTCGCGGTGTAGGGCATGGCGTCGGCGGCCTTGTAGACGTTCAGCAGCAGCGGGCGGCCGATGGGTGAGTCGTTCGCCGCCGAGTGGTGCGCGGTGCGGCAGTTGTGGATCGTCACCGAGCCGGCGGGGCCGGGCAGGTAGACGGTCCGTGTGGTGTCGAGGCCGGCGGCGTCGCGCGCGGAGAGCGCCCCCGCCCAGGCGCCGTCGTCGCCGTAGAGGTCGTACAGCGGGCCGTCGTGGCTACCGGGCAGGACGCCGAGCGGGCCCTGCTCCATGCCGCAGTCGTACAGGTACGTCCCGAACGTCAGCGGCGTGTAGTTCGTGTGCGGCCAGTACTGGATGTCCTGGTGCCACTTGACCTCCGCGCCGCCGCGGGCCCACTTGAAGTTGAGCTTCGAGTGGTGGAAGGCGACGTCGGGCCCGACGAGGTCGGCCGCGACGTCGGCGAGCAGCGAGTCCCGGGCGTAGGCCCAGTAGTCCGCGTGCTGGTCGACCGGGCTGGTGACCCGGCGCAGACGTGGTGCGTCGGCCGTGTGGTCGGGCTCGAGGTCGAAGACGCGGTCGGAGGCACGGAGCATGCGGCTGCGCTCGACCATCTCGTCGGTGGCCGCGCGAAGGCGCACCAGCCACTCGTCGGGGATGAGCCGCTCGAGCAGGAGGTAGCCGTTCTCCCAGTACGACTCGCGCTGCTCCTCGGTGACGACCTTCGCGGGCGTTTGCCGGATCTCGTCGATGAGCATGGGGGCCTCCACCTGTGTGTCCGTGCTCACACGGTAGGTCAGACGAGCGGGCACGTCGCCCCGTCGGGCAGGGTGGGGGGCGAACCCCACCGACTCGGAGGCACGGCGATGACGACCGGTACGGACACCCTGTCGCGGCACTGGATCGACGGGGCCTGGCAGGAGGGTTCCGGGTCGATCGCGGTGGTCAATCCCGCGACCGGCGACACCCTCGCCGAGGTCCCGGCGGCGGGCACGGCCGAGGTCGACGCCGCCGTGCAGGCCGCCCGTCGGGCCTTCCCCGCCTGGGCGGCCCGGCCGCTGGCCGATCGGGTGGCGGCGCTGACGGCGATCCGCGAGGGCATCAAGGCTCGCAGCGCCGAGATCGCCGCGTCGATCACCGCGGAGATGGGCTCGCCCACGAAGTTCGCGAGCACGGTGCAGACCGGCATGCCGATGGCGACGTCCAAGGGCATCATCGGGCTGGCGCAGTCGTTCCCGTGGACCGAGGAGATCGGCAACTCGCTGGTCGTGCGCGAGCCGATCGGCGTCGTCGGGGCCGTGACGCCCTGGAACTACCCGCTGCACCAGGTGGTCGCCAAGGTCGCGCCGGCGCTGGTCGCGGGCTGCACGATCGTGCTCAAGCCCAGCGAGGTCGCCCCGCTGACCGCGAGCATCCTCGCCGAGATCACCGCCGAGGCCGGCCTGCCACCCGGCGTCTTCAACGTCGTGCACGGCACCGGGCCCGAGGCCGGTGAGGCGCTGGCGAAGCACCCGGACGTCGACATGGTGTCGTTCACAGGCTCGGTGGCCGCCGGCCGTCGGGTGCAGGAGGTCGCCGCGGCCACCGTCAAGCGCGTGGCCCTGGAGCTCGGCGGCAAGTCCGCCAACATCGTCCTCGACGACGCCGACCTCACCCAGGCCGTCAAGCTCGGCCTCGGCAACTGCTTCATCAACGGTGGCCAGACCTGCACCGCGTGGACCCGGCTGCTCGTGCCGGCGTCGCTGCACGACCAGGTGGTCGAGATGGCCGTGGAGCAGTCGGCGAAGTACACCGTCGGTGACCCGACCGAGGAGTCCACCCGCATCGGGCCGATGTCCTCGGAGCGGCAGCGCGAGCGCGTCGACGGCTACATCAGCACCGGGGTCTCCGAGGGTGCCGAGCTCGCCGCAGGCGGCCCGGGACGTCCCGACGGGCTCGCGCACGGCGCCTACGTCCGGCCGACGATCTTCTCCGGCGTGCGCCCGGACATGACGATCGCCCAGGAGGAGATCTTCGGGCCCGTGCTGTCGGTCATCTCCTACGACACCGAGGACGAGGCCGTCGAGATCGCCAACGCCACCGTCTACGGGCTCGCGGGCGCGGTGTTCGCCGGGTCGCAGGAGCGCGGCGTCGAGGTCGCGAAGCGCATGCGCACCGGCCAGGTCGACGTCAACGGCGGCGCGTTCAACCCGCTGGCGCCGTTCGGTGGCTACAAGCAGTCGGGCACCGGCCGCGAGCTCGGGCGCTACGGGCTCGAGGAGTTCCTCGAGATCAAGTCGATCCAGCTGTAGGGGCTCCGCGCTCCGCGCCGGACTCGACGATCCGCCCGGAACATGTCGTTCGGCCGTCGACGGCCACGCACGGAAAGCCGCCCGTCACCCCCGCGTGAGCCCGGCCGCGACGGTGCCGCGGGGGGCGACTCGGGCGTCGGTGCGGGCGCGAGCGGCCTCGGCAGGGCTGCCGGGCGGGGCGGAGGTGACGTCCACGACGCGGATCGGTGGACCGACGTCGATCCACGTCGGCACGTACTCGGCACGCGCGACGCGCCACCGCCCGTCGGGACTCCGGGTGAACGTGAAGCGGCCGAGGGCGCCGTCGTCGGTGCCCGGGGTCTCCTGGTCGGCGAGCTGATTGCCGAGGCCGTAGGCGACCCACTCGTCGCCGAGGCGTTCGAAGGGTTGCACGACGTGCGCATGGTGGCCGATGAGCAGGTCGATGTCGGGGCTCGCGAGCAGCTCGGGGGCGAGGCGCAGCTGCTGGGCGTTCGGCTCGGGGTCGTTCTCGGTGCCCCAATGGGCGGACAGGACGACGACGTCGGCGCCGGCGGCACGGGCGCGCGATGCGGCGGCGAGCACCGGGGAGGGGTCGAGCATCGCCACGCTCCACGGATCGCCGGGCCGGGCGTCGTCGTTGACGCCGAAGGTGGCCGACAGGTGCGCCACCCGGACGCCGTGCACGTCGTGCAGCGTCGTGGCCGCCGCCTCGGCGGGTGTCCGGGCCGTGCCCGCGTGCCGCACACCGGCGGCGTCGAGGGCGCCGAGCGTGCGCGCGACGCCGTCCGTGCCCTGGTCGAGCGCGTGGTTCGACGCCGTGCTGCACCCGTCGTACCCGACGGCGGCCAGCGACCGGGCGAGCTCGGGTGGCGCATTGAACGCCGGGTAGCCGGCGTACGGGCCGCCGGGCCGGGCGAGCGGGACCTCGAGGTGGCAGAGCGCCAGGTCGGCGCCGGAGATGATCGGGGCGAGCGCGGCGAGCTGCGGCGCGAAGTCCGGCACACCGCCGCCGTCGGCCAGGGCCTGTGCGGTCACCGTCGGGTGGACCAGGACGTCCCCGCCGGCGACGAGGGTGAACGACGTCGGAGCGGGGGGCCCGGCCGACGGTCGGGCGGACGCTGCGGGGGAAGGGGCCGAGGAGGGCGCACACCCGACGAGCACCGCGCAGGCCAGGAGGACGAGGGCGCGGACGAGCACACGCCCAGGGTGCGGCACGGGCGCCCGCGGCGTCAGGACGAGGACGTCCCGAAGTGCGTGCAGAGCCAGTCCACGCACTCGTGGATGAAGCGCACGCGGTTCTCGGTGCGCTGGATCTCGTGGCCCTCGTCGTCGAAGAGCAGGTACTTCATCGGCACGCCGGCGGCCTTGGCGCCGTGGACGGCGAGCTCGGCCTCGTGCACCGGGACGTTGGTGTCGAACTTGCCGTGGATCACCAGCAGGGGAGCGCGCAGGTGATCCATGCGGTGCACGGGGGAGAGCTCGCGGAGCAGGTTGCGGTCGTGGATCGGGTGGCCGTACTCGCCGACCGCGGCGTCGGCGATCCACGGCTCGGTGCGCGCGAAGAACGTCTCGAAGTCGGCCATGCCGCACACGTCGATGCCGACCGCGAAGAGCTCGGGGTGGTTCACCAGCGCCGCGAGGGTGAGATAGCCGCCGTAGGAGCGGCCCATGACGCCGACCCGCGCGGGATCGGAGACACCGGCGTCGACGAGGTGCTCGACGCACGTCGCGACGTCGCGGATCGCCGCGAAGCGGCCCGCGCCGTTGTCGGCGTTGACGAACGAGCGCCCGAACCCCGAGGAGCCGCGCACGTTGGCCGCGTAGACGGCGATGCCCCGGGCGAGCAGGTGCTGGTAGAGCGGGGTGAACACGGGGCGCTCCTGCGCCTCCGGCCCCCCGTGCAAGTAGATCACCGTGGGCAGGGGCCCCGCTTGGCCCCGCGGCCGGTAGAGCCACCCGGGCAGGCGCAGGCCGTCGGGGGTGGTGACGACCTCGAGCGTCGGGTGCACGAGCTGCCCCGGCGACCAGGACGGCTCCTCCTGCGGGCAGATCAGCGCGGTGGTGTCCGACGAGAGCTCGTGGCACCACACGGCGGCGGGCACCTCGGGGGCCTGGATGCCCATGACCAGGGAGTCGCCGTCGTGGCTGAAGACCGCGCTGGTGACGACGTCGCCGGGCGGGGCGTAGGCCTGGGACTTGCCGGAGGAGATGTCGAGCAGGTCGACCTCGCTGCGCCCCTCGGCGTTCCACACGAGCGCGGCGACCATCGCGTCCTCGGTGAGGGCGAAGCGCTCGAGCTCGGCGTCGAGGCGCTCGGCGAGCACCTCGGGCGTCATCGGCCGGGCGTCGGTCGCGACGTCGACGCGGACCAGCGCCGCGCGCTCGCGCCCGCCGTCGGTGAGCAGGTACATCTGGGTGCCGTCGGGGCAGAACCGGCCGGCGACCACGCTGGAGTCCCGGGTGATCGCCACCGGGTGCTCGACCGCACCCGGCGGGCCGCCCGGTCCGCGCCCGGAGTCGATCTCGTGCCAGCCCTCGGTGCCGTCGAGGTCGACGATGCCGACGTGGCGTGACCCGCGACGACCGCGGCGCAGCAGCACCCGGCGCCGGTCGCGGCTCACGTCGAGGATCTGCAGGGCGTGCCCCGAGCCCACCCGCTGGCGCTGGGAGGACTCGGCGTCGACCAGCCACGCGGTGGTGGTCTCGTAGTCGGACTCGGTGATCGCCAGCACCGAGCCGGTGTGGGTGAAGCGGTCGAGGGTCACCGCGCCGCGGTCGCCGTCGCCGACCCCGCGGACCGGCCGCAGGTCGCTGCCGTCCGGCCGGACGATGCACACGTTGCTGCGCTCGCCGCCGTCGGGCGCGGTCTCGACCGCCAGCCACAGCCCGTCCGGCGACCAGCGGACGGTCGAGACGAGCTCGTCACCCGTGTCGAGCGACCACTCCTCGCCGGTGGCCCGGCGATGCATGCGCACCTGCGGCCGGCCGTCCCCGTCCCAGACGAAGGCGATCGTGGTGCCGTCCGGCGAGGGGCTGGGCGACCAGCAGCGTGTGGCGCTGATCCACTCGTCCACCGGCCCGCGTCCTCCTTCGGTTGAGCACGATTCACCGTCGCGGGCACGGTACCTACGTGATGCCGTGCTCCTGCAGCCACATCTCGAGCAGGGCCACCTGCCACAGCGCGTTGGCGCCGAGGTTGGTGCGGCTCGAGTTCGGGTCGTCGAGCATCGTCGCCACGGCGTCGGGCCGGAACAGGCCCCGCGACGTGGCGGCCGGGTCGGTCAGCGCGCCCCGCACCCGCTCCAGGACGGGGCCCGAGAGCTGGCGGATCGCCGGCACCGGGAAGTAGCCCTTCCTGCGGTCGATGATCTCGTCGGGCAGGACGCCGCGCGCCGCCGCCTTGAGCACGCCCTTGCCGCCGTCGGCGAGCTTGTACTCCGGCGGGCAGGCGCCCATCGTCTCGACGAACTCGTGGTCGAGGAACGGCACGCGCGCCTCGAGGCCCCACGCCATCGTCATGTTGTCGACGCGCTTCACGGGGTCGTCGACGAGCATGATCGTGGTGTCGAGGCGCAGCGCGGCGTCCACCGCGGAGTCGGCCCCCGGCCGCCCGAAGTGCTCGGCGACGAACGCGCGGCTGACGTCGTCGTCCACGAGAGCCTCGGGGGTGAGCAGCTGCGCGACCTCGGAGTGCGGGCGGTCGAAGAACGCCTTCTGGTACGAGTCGAGCGCGGCGTCGCGGGCGACCCCGGCCAGCGGCGGGTACCAGTCGTAGCCGCCGAGGATCTCGTCCGCGCCCTGGCCCGACTGCACCACCTTGATCGACTTCGAGACCTCGCGGGAGAGCAGGTAGAAGGCGACGACGTCGTGGCTGACCATGGGCTCGGCCATCGCCGCGACGGCCCCCGCCAGGGCGTCGTCGGTCTCGTGCTTGGGGACCGTGAACCTCACGTGGTCGGTGCCGTAGGTCTTCGCGACGAGGTCGGAGTAGTCGAACTCGTCGCCGGACTCGCCGCCCTCGGCCTCGAAGCCGATGGAGAACGTCTTGAGGTCCTTCTGACCCATTTCCGCGAGCAGGGCGACGACGATCGAGGAATCGATGCCGCCCGAGAGCAGCACCCCGACCGGCACGTCGGCGACCATGCGCCGCTCGACCGCGGTGCGCAGCGAGTCGAGCGCCGTCTGCGCCCATTCCTGCGCGGAGCGGTCGCCGTCGCGCGTGAACTCGGGCTCCCAGTAGGTCCAGTCGGTGGTGCCGCCGTCGGGGGAGATCGTGCGGATCGTCGCGGGCGGGAGCTTCCGCACGCCCTGCAGGATCGTGCGCGGCGCGGGGACCACCGAGTGGAAGCTCATGTAGTGGTGCAGCGCGACGCGGTCGACGTCGGTGTTCAGCCCGCCGCCGGCCAGCAGCGCGGGCAGTGACGACGCGAAACGGACCGCGCCCGGCACCTGGGCGACGTAGAGGGGCTTGATCCCGAGGCGGTCGCGGCCGAGCACGAGCTCGCCGGTGCGGCGGTCGGAGACCGCGAACGCGAACATGCCCTTGAAGTGCTCGACGCACGACGGGCCCCACCGGTGGAAGGCCTTGAGCAGCACCTCGGTGTCCGATGTGGAGAAGAAGCGGTAGCCCTCGGCGTGCAGCTCGTCGCGCAGCTGCTTGTAGTTGTAGATGATCCCGTTGAAGACCGCGGTGAGGCCGAGGTCGGAGTCGACCATCGGCTGGGCGCCGGTCTCGGACAGGTCGATGATCTTCAGGCGCTGGTGGGCCAGCGCGAGCGGCCCGTGGCCGACCACACCCCAGCCGTCGGGCCCCCGGGGCTCGAGGACCCGGGCCATGTCCAGCACGGTGGCGACCTCGGCCGCCCGGCCGTCGAAGCGGAACTCACCGGCGATGCCGCACACGTGTGGCCTCCTCGGTCACGATCGGTCGGGGAAACGCGCTGGTCAGCGCAGGATCCAGGTGTCCTTCGAGCCCCCGCCGCGCGAGGAGTTGACCACGAGCGAGTCGGCGGGCGCGACCCGGGTGAGCGGCGTCGGGAGGACGGTCGGGGTGGGCGCGAGGACGACGAACGCCCGCAGGTCGACGACGCGCGGCTCCAGCGTCGTGCCGGTGAACGTCGGGTGGGTGGAGATCCGGATGGTCTCCTGCGCGACGAACGCCGCGGGGTGCGCGCGCACCGCCGCCGCGACCTCGTCGAGCTCGTGGCTGCTCGCGTAGGGCCCGACCACGATGCCCTGCCCGCCATACCCGTCGACAGGCTTGGTGACGAGCTGGTCGAGGTGGGACAGCACGTACTCGCGCTGCTCGGGATCGGCGCACGACCAGGTCGGGACGGCCGCGAGCGTCGCCTTCTCGCCGAAGTAGTACTCGGTGAGCGACGAGATGAAGGGGTAGACGCCCTTGTCGTCGACGAGGCCGTTGCCGGGCGCGTTGGCCAGGGTCAGGCGACCGGTGCGGACGGCGTCGCGGACGGGATCGCCCAGGGGGACCCCCTCGGCGTCCGGCGCGCTGAAGAGCACCTCCTCGTCGATGCGCCGGTAGATCACGTCGATCGGGCGCCCGGTGGCGGCCACGGTGATCATCCCGGCCACGGCGCGGAGGTCGCCCGGTGTGAGCAGCGGCACGCCCATCTCCTCGGCGAGCATGCGGTGCTCGAAGTGCGCCGAGTCCGTCGTTCCCTCGGTGACCAGGACGAGGACGGGGTCGTGGCCCGCCGCCGGCGGGGCGCACGCGAGCAGGGCCTCGCGCAGCATCGCCGGGCCCTCGTCGGCGTCGAGCACGCCGTTCGGGGCCTGGAGCTCCGGCAGGACGCTGCGCACGACTCGGCGGTCGGCCATCGCGTAGCCGATGCCCGAGGGGATGCGCAGGTTGTCCTCGAGGATCTTCCACTCGCCGGCGGCGTCGCAGACGAGGTCGAGGCCGCTGACCAGGGCCCGGACGGCCCCGGGGTGCAGGTTCATCGCGGTCTCGTGCGGCTGCGGCAGCCAGCGCAGCGCGTCCTCGGGCAGCACGCCGTCGTGCAGGCAGGCGCGCTCGCCGTGCAGGTCCTGCAGCAATGCCTCGCAGGTGCGCGCCCGCTGGATGAGGCCCTCGGTGAGGGTCTCCCACTCGCCGGGGGTGATGAGGCGGGGCACCAGGTCGAGGGGGAAGAGGCGCTCGTCGTCGTCGGCCTGGGGGAAGACCATGCCGCGGGCGCGCTGCTCGGCGTCGCGGCTCTTCTCGTGGACGAGCAGCCCGGGCGGGCCGATCCGCTCGAGCGTCGAGATCAGCCACGAGTACGCGGGGCGGACGGTGCCGTCCTCGGCGACGGCCTCGTCGTAGGCGGGCGGCGCGTAGTCGCCGAGCAGGACCGGCGCGACCGTCTCTGAGACCGGCGCGTCCACCGGCGAGTCCGGCGCGCCCCGGGTCTCGGCGAGGAGCATGTCGACGACGGCCTCGAGGTTGCCGTTGCGGTTGGCGCGCTGGCGCTGACGGGCCGCGGAGCTGCCGCGGGCGAGGGCCTCGAGGGCCAGCTCCTCGACGACGTCGCGGTCGCCGGCCTCGTCCAGGTCGTCGGCGAGGTGCTCGAGCATGAGGCGCACCGCCCGTGACGGGGGCACGAGGTCCCGGCCGGGGACGTCGACGAGGTCGCCCTCGAGGCCGGAGCGCGCCGCCCGCCAGCTCGCGGCGCGCAGCAGCTCGGGGCGGTACTGCGGCATCGGCCGGCCCTCGACGTGCGCGCGCACCCCGTGGCGTACGAGCGCCCGGGAGAGCCCGGCGATCAGCACCACGCCGTCGACGCTGGGGCTGGCGTCGCAGATGCGCACCTCGACGGTGGCCTGGTGCGCCGACGGACGCATGTCGAAATAGACCATGCCGGGGTCGGACATCGTCCCCGAGGCGAGCAGGTCGGCGATCAGGGCGTCGTAGTCGGCGGCGTCGCGCAGCGGGGCCGGGGGACCGGCGGTCGGCCACCGGTGCCACGCCAGCGTGCGGGAGCTGGCGTAGCCGGTGTCCTCGTTCTTCCAGAACGGCGAGCTCGACGAGAGTGCGAGCAGGACCGGCAGCCACGGCGCGCTGTGCTGCATCACCGCGACCGCCGCATCACGGTCGGGGACGTCGACGTGCACCTGGGTGCCGCAGATCTGCTGCTCGAAGGCGAGCATCTGGTACTCGTCGCGCATCCGCTCGTAGCGGGGCGACGGGGTGATGCCCTCGGCGGAGCCGTCGATCAGTGGGACGCTGCCCGCCCCGACCACGCCGAGACCGTGGGAATCGGCGATGTTCGCGAGCATCCCGCGCAGTCGGACGAGATCGGTGCGCAGGTCGGCGAGGTCCGACGTCGGCTGGGAGTTCGTCTCGATGATCGAGGGCTTGAGCTCCGGGGCGAACGCCTCGCCGTCCAGGGCCTGCAGCTCGTCGAGCAGCTCCGGGACGCGGGGCACTGCCGACCGGGACTCCAGGTCGACGAGGTGGAACTCCTCCTCGACACCCATCACGACCTCGCCCGCGGGGGTCAGGCGGCGGTCCGTCGGTCGCGTTCCCATAACGGGCCAACTTACGATCGGTGTGTCACGGCAATGTTTCCGAGCCGCCGTCCACTACCCCTGCGGCGGCGTGTCTCACACCTGACAGACTGCGCGGTGTGCGCGTCTTCGTCGGATCGGACCACGCGGGGTTCGAGCTCAAGGCCCATCTGCTGCGCGAGCTCGCGAAGGCGGGTCACGACGTCGTCGACGTCGGGCCCGAGGAGTTCGACCCCGTCGACGACTACCCCCCGTTCTGCGTGGAGACCGGGCGCCGCACCGTCGCGTCCCCCGAGGCCCTCGGCGTCGTCATCGGCGGCTCGGGCAACGGCGAGCAGATCGCGGCCAACAAGGTGCCGGGCTGCCGCGCCGCCCTGGCGTGGAACGTCGAGACCGCGCAGCTCGCGCGCAAGCACAACGACGCCCAGGTCGTCTCGGTCGGCGCGCGGATGCACACCGCGGAGGAGGCGACCGAGATCGTCACGGCGTTCCTCGCGACGGCCTTCGAGGGCGGGCGTCACCAGCGGCGCATCGACATGCTCACCGCCTACGAGCAGACCGGCGAGCCCCCGGCCCTTCCCCAGGACTGATGGCCACAGGAGTGACCGGTCGGGTCGCGGGGTAGGCAGGCCCGGTGCCCGAAGGCCACACCATCCGTCGCCTCGCGCGCACCCACACCCGGCGGTTCGTGGGCCACGAGGTGGCCGTGTCGTCCCCGCAGGGCCGTTTCAGCCGGGACGCCGAGCTCGTGGACGGCCGGGAGCTGCGCGCCGTGGACGCGTACGGCAAACACCTGTTCCACGTCTACGCCGACGACCTGGTCGTGCACGTCCACCTCGGGCTCTACGGCAAGTTCACGATGCACACCGGCGACGTGACGCCGCCCCGCGGTCAGGTGCGGATGCGCCTCGTCGGGCCGACGCACTGGGCGGACCTGCGCGGCCCGATCGCCTGCGAGGTGCTCACCGAGGGCGAGGTCGACGGCGTGCGGGCCCGGCTCGGCCCCGACCCGTTGCGCGACGACGCCGACCCCGAGGCGGCCTGGCGGCGGATCGGCCGGTCCAAGGCTCCGCTGGCCACCCTGCTCATGGACCAGTCGGTGATCGCGGGCGTGGGCAACGTCTACCGGGCCGAGGTCCTCTTCCGACACGGCCTGGACCCGCTGCTGCCGGGCCGGGAGCTCGGACGGGAACGCTTCGACGCCGTCTGGGCCGATCTCTCCGACCTGCTCGCCGACGGTGTGCGCCGCGGTGCGATCGACACCGTGCGCCCCGACCACCGTGGTTGTGGTCACGCCCCCGACGAGCCGCACGGCCGCGGCTGCGGCCGGGAGGTCTACGTGTACCGCCGGACGGGCCAGCCCTGTCGGGTGTGTGGCACGGAGGTCAGCCGCCGTACGCACGCAGCCCGGAATTTGTTCTGGTGCGCGACCTGTCAGGCCGCGACCTGACCGTTACGTTTCGCCCTCCGCGTTCGATGCCTCACCCAGGAGGGTGACACGTGCCCCGTCCGTGGCGGGGGAACCCGGACGGTGCGTCGGCCTTCCCGTGTTCGTCATGTCCGTAAGGTGCGGGTCGTCCGATCCGTCGAGGAGGTATGTGTGGGCCGGGAGACGAAGCGGAGCGCATCTCGATCCGTCGCTCGTCCGCGGCCCCGCTGGCAGATGACGACGCGCTCGCGGTTCGCGCTCGTGCTCGGCGTGGCCGGGCTCGGCGTCGCGGGCGTGCAGCTGGCCATGATCAGCGACCCGCCGACGGTCGTGCAACTCCTCGTGCTCTCGTTCTGGAGTCTCGTCGGCGTCGCCTACCTGATCTCCGCGGCGGGCCAGATGATCCGTGGCCGCCGGGCGCCCGCTCCCGCCCCGGCGGCGGTGCCCGCGCCGATCGAGGAGATCGTGCCGGTCCCCGTGCGCCCCGCCCGGCCCCGTCCGGCGGCGGAGCGGGCGGGCGGCACGGCGGTGGGCAAGGAGACCGACGTGACCCGCAAGGCGGCCGACCGGGAGGCCGACCGCGCCGAGGCGGTCGAGCCCGCCACCGCGTCGGCGGCGGCTCGCACCGGGCGCGCGGCTCCGGCGGCTCCCGCCACGGCGACCGCGACCGCGCGCCCCGCACCGGCGACCGGAGCCCTCCGCCCCGCAGCGACGACCGAGGCCGTCCGGCCTGCCCGTCCCGCACCCGTCGCGACCGAGACCTCGCGGGTGGCGATCCGCGCCCGCCGGC
The DNA here is from genome assembly GCF_028737215.1 of Actinomycetospora chibensis. Lineage (GTDB taxonomy): Bacteria > Actinomycetota > Actinomycetes > Mycobacteriales > Pseudonocardiaceae > Actinomycetospora > Actinomycetospora chibensis. Next base: position 32,180 of record NZ_JAQZAM010000003.1, read on the forward strand.
CGGCGCCCCGTTCGACCCCGGCGGCGACCCCCGCCGTCCCCACCCCTGCGACCGCACGGCCCACCCCGAAGCCGGCCCCGAAGCTCGTCGCGACCCCGGCGCCCGAGGAGACCACCGACGCGTTCACGGTGCGCGCCGCCGCGAGTCCGACCCCGAGGTCCGGGTCGGCCACCCCCGCCGGCTTCGCCTCGGCGCTGTCGTTCGGCCCGTCGCGGCCCGCCTCCGGCTCCCGGCCCGGTCCACTGCCCACCCCCCCGCGTGTCCCCGCGGCACCGGACGTCGAGGAGGAGCCGGCCGCCCCGACCTCCATCGCCTCGCTCGACGACCTGCGGCGCGTCCGGGCCGAGGCGGCGGCCGCGGCCGCCCTCGCCGCAGCCGCCCCCACCCCCCGGGGGCCGTCGCCCGTGTCCGGCCCGCTCCGGGTCACCCGGAGCCGGCACGCCGCCACCGGGGACGTCCCGGTGCCGCGCCCGGCCCGGCACCGGTCGGCCGACGAGGACCCCGACGGCCCGCGCCGGCACCGTGCCGAGCCGCCGTCGGGACGTCACGCGAGCGGCGAGGTCCCCGTGGCCCCGAGCCGGGCCGCAACAGGCCGGTAGCCTCGACGGTGTCCGATCCGTCCCTTTTCCGTGAGGAATGCCGATGACGCGGCCCGACGAGCGCAGCGACCCCACCGAGGGCGTCTCCGAGCCCTCGACGCCCACCCCGCACCGGCCCTGGGTGCGGGTGGCGACGGTGATCATCCTGGCCGTGTTCGTCCTGTCGATCCTGGTCGGCTCGCTGCTGGCGTAGCCGGTCCGCCGCGGGCCACGATGCGCGCGTGGACGCCGACGAGCTGATCGACGGGCTGCGGGCCGTGTGCGTCGCCCTGCCCGAGGTCACCGAGAAGATCAGCCACGGCACGCCGAGCTGGTTCGTGCGCAGGATGTTCGCCAGCTACGTCGGCCGCCACCACGGCGACGAGTACCTCTGCCTCTGGGTCGCCGCCCCCGAGGGCGCGCAGGAGGAGATGGTGACGGCGGAGCCCGACCGGTTCTTCGTCCCGCCCTACGTCGGTCACCGCGGCTGGCTGGGGCTGCGGCTCGACGTCGAGCCGCAGGGGCCGGACTGGGGCGAGGTCCGCGAGGTGGTCACCGACGCCTACCGGCAGGTCGCGCCGCGGCGGCTCGTGGCCCTCCTGGGATGAACGCCTCTTGACCTGGAGCAAGGTCGAGGTCCCAGGCTGCACACCATGAGCAACGACCTGCCGCCCCTGCCCGACGACTGGTCGCGTGCCCTCGCGATCGCGGCCCACCCGGACGACCTCGAGTACGGGACGAACGCCGCCGTCGCGGCCTGGACCGCCGCGGGGCGCTCGGTGTCGTACGTGCTCGCGACCCGCGGCGAGGCGGGCATCGCCGGCACCTCGCCGGAGGTCGCCGGCCCGCTGCGCGAGGCCGAGGAGCGCGCGAGCGCCGCGGCGGTCGGGGTGCACGACGTCCGGTTCCTCGGTCATCGCGACGGCGTGGTCACGGAGGGGCTCGACCTGCGGCGCGACCTCGCCCGCGAGATCCGGCGGGCCCGCCCGCAGCTGGTGGTGGTCAGCAACCACCGCGACATCTTCGGCCCCGGCACGTGGAACAGCGCCGACCACCGTGCGGTCGGCCGGGCGGCCCTCGACGCGGTGGGGGACGCCGGCAACGAGTGGGTGTTCCGCGAGCTCATCGACGAGGGCTTCGAGACCTGGTCCGGCGTCCGGCACGTCGCCGTCGCCGCCTCCCCGCAGCCCACGCACGCCGTGGACGTCACCGGGTGTCGCGACGTCGCGATCGCGTCGCTGGCCGAGCACCGCGCCTACCTGGCCGCCCTGGACCCGCGGCCGGTGGAGGAGCAGGCCCGCGAGGTCGTCCTGATGACCACCGGCGGCGAGGACGGGTCGGCGCGGGTGTCGTTCGAGGTCTTCGGCTGACCCCGGCATCGGCCGGGCCCAGAACGGGCTCAGCCGGGGAAGAGCGGGGCCGGCGGCTCGTCGCGGCGCCCGTCGGACGGGGGCGTCGCCGGCCGCGTGGGGGCGGGCGTCGTGGGGGCGGTCGCGGCGAGGGCGGGCAGGACGCCGAGCGCGTGCCCGGTCGCGGTGGCGCCGCCGGCCAGGAGCGGATCGGGGCCGGTCAGCGGGGTGAGCCAGGGGTCCGGGGCGCACACCCCGTGCCCGGCGAACGCGGACCGGACGTCGACGAAACGCATCCCGGCCGCGGTCACGCGGTCGGCGAGCGCGGTGTCCAGGCGCGTGACGGCGTCGTCGAGGCGGGCGGCCCGGGCCGCGTCGGCGGGGCCGCTCGGGCACGCCCGTCCCTCGGCGAGCAGGGGATAGCCGGTGACGGTGACCGCAGCGCGCGGCGCGCGCTTCCGGATGTCGGCGAGCGACGCGTCGAGCGCAGGCGAGAGCGTGGCGAGCGCGCGGTCGAAGCGGGTCGTCGCGCCGTCGCACCGTGTGGCGGTGCCCGTCGCCGAGCAGGCGGCCGCCAGCGCTCCGAGCCCTGTCGCGTCGGCGCCGACGGTGGCCGTGACGACCTCGGTCGCCGGGCCGAGCGAGGTGAACTGGCCGTTCCCGCCGCCCGTCGCGGACGCGCACGCCCGCGAGGTCCACGAGGTCTCGCCGGCGGCCCGGGCGACGACCGCGGGGTAGGCGCGCGGGCTGCGCCGGCACGTGCCGGACGCCGCCTCGACGTCGCCCGCGGCCGTCCCGGCGGCCCAGGAGTCGCCGAGCGCGACCCGTCGCGTCCCGTCGCCGCCGCTCGCGGGGCTGCTCCCCGGCGCGCCGGTGGCGGACGCGGACCCGAGGACGAGCGCGGCCCCGACGAGCGCCGCCACCACCACCGAGCGCCGGCCCACCGATCGCCGGCCCATCGCCGCACCCCCGACACGTCGTCCACCCGATGACGCCGCCGAGTGTCGGTCTCGACGCCCACAGGAGGGAGGGCCGTCACGCCATCGAGCCGCGACGACCACCCGATGGGGACTCGGAGATCAGGCGGAGCGGGCGTGTGGGGGATCGGCGAGGGCGTCGACGTACCAGTCGAGGAACCCCTCGACCGAGGCTTCGACCACCGGGGAGAGCGGCCCGGGACGGTAGCCCCGCGACGCGATGCCGGCGTAGTTCGCCTCGCACAGCGCCCAGTCCTGCTCGGAGGTCGCCCGCCACACGGCGGTCATCGCGTCCTCGTCGACGGTGGCGTCGCGGGCGACGAGGAAGCAGAGCTCGACGTCCGTGGTGCCGGCGTCGACGGGCGTCAGGCGGGTGGTCATCGCGTAGTCGCCGTTGGCGTGGGCCCAGAGGTTGGGCAGCGACACCACGCGCAGGCTGCCGACGTCGGGGTCGGTGAGCCGGCCCATGGGCGGGGCGAGCGGGCGGCCGTCGAGGGTCTCCGAGACGAAGCCGTCGCGCAGCGGCAGGCGGGCGACGCGGTACCAGGCGCCGGCGGGGAAGTTGACGTCCTCGCCGGGCAGGCCCTGCGCGCTCCAGCGGGCGCGGGCGGCGGCGAGCGCGCGGTCGTAGCGGGGGTTGGTGCGGACGTCGCCGTTCATGCCGACGTCGAAGTTCGACAGCGAGAACTCGGGGTGGCTGCCCGCGCAGTGGTAGCACTCGCGGTTGTTCTCGACGAGCGTCTTCCAGTTCGCGGCCACGCGGTAGCGCTGGCGCACGGCGACCCGCGCGTCGGCGAGCCCGTGCGGACCGAGCCGCGGCTCGAGAGCGGCGGCGAAGGCGCCGAAGTCGGGCGGCGCGTCGGCGAGGCAGACGAACACCAGGCCGGCGACCTCGCGGACCGCCACCGGGGCGAGCCGGTGGGAGGCGGTGGCGAAGCAGTCGCCCATCAGCCGGGCCGCGCGCAGCGAGCCGTCGAGGGCGTAGACCCACTGGTGGTAGGGGCACACGAACGCCTTGACCCGGCCTCGCGGCTCCGAGGTCACCCGCGAGCCGCGGTGGGCGCAGACGTCGTGGTGGGCGTGCAGGACGCCGTCCTCGCCGCGGACGACGATCACGCGGTCGCGGCCGACGTCGACGGTGAGGTAGCGGCCGGCGGCGTCGAGCTCGCCGGTGTGCCCGGCGAAGAGCCAGTGCGCGGCGAAGACGCGGTCGAGGTCGGCGGCGAAGACGTCGGCGTCGGTGTAGGCCGCCTGCGGCAGCGACCACCCGGGGGAACGCGTGACCAGGTCAGACATGGAAGGCCCGCCCCCAGGTCGGGTCGGTCAGCGCGGGTCGGTCGAGACCGAACGCGCCGATGGGGTGCCGCGTGCCGCCCGTCGTCGCGAGGTCGGCGAGGATCTTGCCGATCAGCGACGCGAACTTGAACGCGTGCCCGGCCCCGACCCCGACGCTGACCCGGGGCTCGCCCGGCACGCTGTCGATCACGTAGTGCTGGTCGGGCGGGATCGTGTACAGGCAGGTCTTCGTGTACAGCTCGGGGCCGCCGAAGCCGGGCAGGTGCTCGGCGAGGAACGCCTCCTGGCGCTTCTGGCGCAGCGGGTCGGGCTCGAACGTGCGGGAGTCGGCGGTGACCTCGTTCCCGCCCATGTGCTGGCCCAGCTTCGTGGCGACCTCGCCGTACACGGGGAAGCCGTAGAAGTTGTCCGCGCCGTGCCACATGAACACCGGGAACCGCGCGGGCGAGAAGTCGAGCAGGTTCGGGGTCGCGTAGTAGGTCACCTGCTCCTGCAGGACCGTCAGCGGGATCTCGACCAGGCCGTCGAGCACCTCGTTGGTGCGCGCGTCGGCGGTGACGACGACGTGCTCGGCGCGGACGACCTCGTCGTCGAGCACGACCTCGACGCCGTCGCGGGTGGGGTGCAGGGCGCGCACGGGGGAGTGCTCGCGGATCTCCGCACCGTGCCCGCGGGCGAGGGCGACGTGGGTGGCGTTGGCGCGGGCCGCGTCGACGATGCCGGTGCGCCGCTGGTACATCGCCTGCTCGGTGCCGGCGAGGCGGAACTGCGGCCAGCGCGCCTCGATGCCGCGCGCGTCGAGGAGATCGAAGTCGACGCCGTGCCGGTCGGCCACGGCCGCATACCCGCCGAGGTTGCGCCCCCCGGTGTCGAGGCCCGAGCGCGCCTCGACGTCCTCGATGACGAGCCCGCCGGTCTCGGTCACGAGCGTCTGGGCCGAGACGCGCTCGACGTCGCGCCAGGCGGCGTAGGCGGCGGGGGCGAGGACGGCGTAGGCGTCCTGGTGCTGGGCGTAGCGGATGATCCGCGAGTGGTCCTGGCTCGCGCCGTGGTCGTGCCCGAGGCCGTGCCGCTCGAGGGCGAGGACGCGACCCCCGGCGGCCCGGGAGAGCCAGTAGGTGGCGGCGGAGCCGAGGCCGCCGCAGCCGATGACGACGAGGCGGCGGTCGGGCCGGGTTCGTGAGCTGTGCACGGTGATCACTCCGGGTCGGTTCTCGGATGTGTCCCCAGCGTCACCGCTCACCCGGTCGCGCGGTGTGGATCTGCGATCACCCCTGCCTCTGCTGTCATCAGGGCGGACTTATGCCACCCGCGCGGGGCACTATCGAGGTCATGGACGTCGAGCTCCGGCAGCTGCGGGTGTTCCTCATCGTGGCCTCCGAGCTGCACTTCAGCCGCGCGGCCCGGCGCCTGCACGTCAGCCAGCCGGCGCTCTCGCAGCAGATCCGCGCGCTGGAGAAGACGCTCGGCGCCGCGCTGTTCGACCGCTCCAGCCGCGCCACCGAGCTGACCCCGGCCGGGCGGGTGCTGCTCGATGCAGCGCCGCGCGTGCTGTTCGAGGCCGAGCGGGCGCAGTCGCTGGTCACGCAGGCGGCGGACGGGGCGGTGGGGCTGCTGGTCGTCGGGTCGGTGGGCACGGCGCTGGCCTCCATCACGCCGCAGATCCTGCGGGCGATGCGGGCGTCGTTCCCCGACCTGCAGCTCGAGGTCTCCCAGCAGGACACGGCCGCTCAGATCGTCGCCCTCGCCGACGGTCGTCTCGACGTGGGGCTGGTGCGCGCCGCGTCGGCGACGGCCGCCGTGGAGGTCGAGCACCTCGTCTCGGAGCCCCTCTTGTCCGCGCTGCCCGGGGACCACCCGCTCGCCGAGCAGGACGAGATCGACCCCGCGCTGCTGGCCGACGAGCCGTTCGTGCTGTGGCCGCGCTCGTTGGGCACGGCGTTCTTCGACATCATCACGAGCTACTGCCGCGAGCACGGCTTCAGCCCGCGCATCGTCGCCGAGGGCGCCGACATCGAGACCCAGCTCGGGCTCGTCGCCGCGGGGCTCGGGGTGTCGCTGCAGCCGGCGTACTACGCGAACCTGCGGCCGCCGGGTGTGGTGTTCCGCCCGCTCTCGGGGCCGGTGCCGATGGTCGCGCTGCAGGTCGCCTGGCGCCGCGCCGACCGCTCGCCCGCCGTGGCCCACTTCGTGGAGGTCGCGCGCAGCCTGGGCACGTGAGCGATGTTCGGGCCTATAGCCCCGAACATCGCTCACAGGTCACCAGGGCACGTGCTCGCCGTCCTGGAGGAACGAGCCGGAGGGGGCGGCACCGGGGGAGCGGACGACGTCGACGATCCCGCCCGCGCCCTCGGCGACCGGCCGCCCGCCCGAGCCGCCCATGTCGGTGGCGGTCCAGCCCGGGGACACCGCGTGCACGGTGATGCCGTCGCGGGTCAGGGCGTCGGCGAACACGCGGGTCAGCGCGTTGATCCCGGCCTTCGAGACGCTGTAGGCGGGCGAGTGCGCGCCCATGCGCGCGAGCGAGCCGAGCCCGCTGGTCACGTTGACGATCACCGCGTCGCTGCCGGCGCGCAGGAGCGGCACGAAGGCCTGCGTGAGGCGCCACGGCGCGAGGACATTGGTGCGCCAGGCGCCGTCGGCGACGTCGAGGTCCTCGGTGACGGGGTCGGCGCCGGGGTCGAAGTGCACCGCCGCGTTGTTGACCAGCGCGTCGAGGCGTCCGTGGCGACGGTCGACCGCCTCGACCGCGGCCTGCACGGACTCCGGGTCGGTGACGTCGAGGTGCAGCGCCCACGCCCGCTCGCCCAGCTGCTTCGCCACCGCGGCGCCCGCCTCCGCGTCGCGCGCCCCGACCACCACGAGGTGCCCGGTGTCCACCAGCTGGCGGGCGATCTCCACGCCCAGCCCCCGGGCCGCGCCGGTGACCAGGACGACCCGCTCGGTGCTCTCGCTCATGTCGCTCGTGTGCCTCGCGGGGTCCGCGGCCAAACCGGCAGCACACTCCCACTTGGCGTACGGTTCCGACGATGAGCACGAGCACCGACGGGGCTCCTCCGGTTCCCCGCCACATGCAGCGCGACCGGTTCGCGCCGGTGCCGGAGACGCAGGCGGCGCGCGACGAGCCGGGCCTGATCGCGATCCGCACGGGGTTCGGCACCCCCGCCCGTCTCGTGACGCGCTACGCCGACGTGCGCGAGGTGCTCGGCGACGCCGAGCGCTTCACCAACACCGGCCTGCCTCGCCTGCCGATGCCCGAGGACGGGATCGACCCGCGCGCCGGGAACCTGCTCGCCACCGACCCGCCCGAGCACACACGGCTGCGCCGGCTGCTCACCGGCGAGTTCACCGTCAAGCGCATCCGGCGCCTCGAACCGCGCATCGTCGAGATCGTCGACGACCACCTCGACGCGATGGCCGCGGCCGGGCCGCCCGCCGACCTCGTGAGCGCCTTCGCGCTGCCGGTGCCAAGCCTGGTCATCTGCGAGCTGCTCGGCGTCCCGTACGACGACCGCGCCGAGTTCCAGGGCCGTGCGGCCCGCCAGGTCGACCTCAGCCTGCCGTTGGAGGAGCGCGGGCGGGTGGCCGCGGAGTCGCGCACCTACATGGGCGAGCTGGTCGACCGGGCGCGGACCGCGCCCGGGGACGACATGCTCGGCATGCTCGTGCGCGAGCACGGCGACGACCTCGCGCGCTCCGAGCTGATCGGTATCGCGTCCCTGCTGCTCATCGCGGGGCACGAGACGACCGCGAACATGCTCGGGCTCGGCACCCTCGCCCTGCTCCGCGCGCCGGAGCAGCTCGCCCTCGTGCGCGACGAGCCGGGCGCCGTCGCCCCCGCCATCGAGGAGCTGCTGCGCTTCCTGTCGGTGGTGCACTCCGGGATCCCGCGCACCGTCCGGCACGACACGACGGTCGGCGACGTGCCGGTGGCCGCGGGGGAGGTCCTCGTGCTCTCGTTGCCCGCCGCCAACCGCGACCCCGCGGTGGTCGAGCACCCCGACGACCTCGACGTCACCCGCGCGATCGCCCCGCACGTGGCGTTCGGGCACGGCGTGCACCACTGCCTGGGCGCGCCGCTGGCCCGCGCCGAGATGGCCGTGGCGTTCCCCGCCCTGTTCCGGCGCTTCCCGACGCTCGCACCGGGCATCCCGTTCGAGGAGATCGAGTTCCGCTCGGCCACCATCGTGCACGGACTGCGTGCGCTGCCCGTCACCTGGTGACCCACCACCACCGAGGGAGAACCCATGCGCATCCAGGCCGACCGTGAGGCGTGCATCGGCGCGGGCAACTGCGTGCTCGCCGCCGAGGACGTCTTCGACCAGGACGACGACGCCGTCGTCCTGGTGCTCCAGGAGGAGCCGTCGGCGGACCAGGTGGGCGAGGTTCGCAACGCCGTCGCCCAGTGCCCGTCGGGCGCGCTGAAGCTCGTCGACGACTGAGCGCGGGCGATACGGTGTCGCCGATGTCCGCGCCGTCCGATCCGCTCGTGCGTGCGGACCGTCCCCTGCGCGCCGACGCCGCGCGTAACCACGCCGCGATCCTCGCCGCCGCCCGGACGGCCATCGAGGTCGGAGGCCCGGACGTGGCGCTCGAGGAGGTCGCTCGGCGGGCCGGCGTGGCGCCGTCGACGCTCTACCGCCGCTTCGCCGGACGGGACGAGCTCGTGGCCGCGGTGCTCGAGGACTACGTCGCCGAGTTCGTCGAGCCCCTGCTCGCCCGCGCCGCCGAGGTCGGCGACCCGTGGGCGGCGCTGGTCGGGGTGCTCGAGGGTCTGGTCGACGGGGTGACCCGTCACCGCGCGTTGCTCGCGGCCGCCAAGGCCACCGGCGCGTTCACCCCCGAGCTCGCCGCCCGCACGCTGGCCCCGCTCGGCGAGCTGCTGCGCCGCGGGCAGGCCGCGGGGGTGGTGCGCGACGACCTCGTGCCCGAGGACCTGCCGACCGTCGTGCACATGGCCGTCGTCACCGCCGAGGGCCACACCGACGGGGAGGGCCGCTGGCCCCGCTACCTCGGCCTCCTGCTGGACGGGATGCGCGTGCCGCGCACGTGAGTGCGAAATGGGTCGCCATGGCGACCCATTTCCTTCACGTGGCGACGCCCTAGCCTGTCGCCCGTGATCAGGGGATGGACGGTCCACGGTGACGGGCGGGCGCCCGCGCCCGGTGAGGTGGTGCGGCCCGAGGAGCGGCTGTCGTGGGGGCGCACGGTCGGCCTCGGCGCGCAGCACGTCCTGGCCATGTTCGGGGCGACGTTCGTCTTCCCCGTGCTCATGGGGCTCGACCCCAACCTCGCGATCCTGCTCTCCGGGCTCGCGACGATCCTGTTCCTGCTGATGACGCGCGGCCGCGTGCCGAGCTACCTCGGGACGAGCGCCTCGTTCGTCGGCGTCGTCGCCGCGGTGCGCGCGGACGGGGGCACCAGCGCCGAGGTCACCGGGGCGATCGCGGTGTGCGGCGTGGTCGTCGCCCTCGTCGGGCTCGCGGTGCACCTCGGTGGCGCGCGGACGGTGTCGGCGATCCTGCCGCCCGCGGTCACCGGCGCGGTGGTCATGCTCATCGGCTTCAACCTCGCCCCGGTCGTCGCCGGCACGTACTGGCCGCAGGACGAGCTCGTCGCGCTGATCACCATGCTCGTCGTGATGATCACGGCGGTGGCCGGGCGGGGCATGGTCGGACGGCTCGGCGTGCTGGTCGGCCTCGTCGTCGGGTTCGCCCTGTCGCTCCTGCTCGACGCGGTGCTCGGGCCGATCACCGGGCCCGACGCGTCCGGTGTCGTCTCCACCCACCCGCGCGTCGATCTCTCCGGCGTCGCCGACGCGTCCTGGATCGGTCTGCCGCTCGGCACGCCCGAGGCGCCCGGCCTGCACCTGCCGGCGTTCAGCGCGTCGGCGATCCTGCTGATCGTCCCGGTGGCCATCGCGCTGATCGCGGAGAACACCGGCCACGTCAAGGCCGTCGCGAGCATGACCCGCGAGGACCTCGACCCCTACCTCGGCCGGGCGCTCGCCGCGGACGGCATCGCGACGGCCGTCGCCGGCGGGGTCGGCGGCTCGCCGACCACCACCTACGCCGAGAACATCGGCGTCATGGCCGCGACCCGCGTCTACTCCACCGCGGCGTACTGGGTGGCCGCGCTCGTCGCGATCGCGATCGGGTTCTGCCCCAAGTTCGGGGCCGTCGTCGCGGCGACGCCCGGCGGGGTGCTCGGCGGCATCACCGTGGTGCTCTACGGGATGATCGGCCTGCTCGGCGCGCGGATCTGGGTGGAGAACAAGGTCGACTTCGCCCGCCCGGAGGTCCTCGTGCCGCTCGCGGCCGGGATCGTCATCGGCATCGGGGACGTCGCTCTGACCCTCGGCGGCGGATCGCTGTCCGGGATCGCGCTGGGCACGATCGTCGTCGTCGCGGGCTACCACCTGCTGCGGCGCCTGGCCCCGGGCCGCGCCGACGAGGCCGAGCCCTGGAGCGCGCCCGGGTCGGTGGAGGAGTCGCCCTCCGACGAGGGTCGCCCGCACCGCTGAGCCTCCGGGACGATCGACGCGGCGGGCCCCGGTGGCGGTTCCAGCGCCACCGGGACCCGCCCCGGTTCGTCGCTGCCCGTCCCGCTCCCCCGAGCGGAGGACCGGCAGCGGACGGCCCGGACCTACACCAGGCCGTCCACGACGTCGCCGACGGCGTCGCTCCCCAGCACGCTGCCGACGGCGCCGTTGACGCCGCCCACGAGGCCGCCGACGCCCTCGGCGAGCTCGCCGCCGGCGCCGACGAGGCCGCCGACGAGGCCCTTGTGGTCGCTCCGGGTGGAGTGCCCCTCGTCCCCGTGGGAGTGCGACTCGCTCGCGCTCGCCACGCCGGACAGGGCGAGGCTGCCGGCGCCGGCCAGGGCCGTCGCGGCGACGAGACGCTGCAGTCGGGTCATGGTGGGTTCCCCTCTCGATCGGTCGCCGCGGCGATCGCGGCACGACAGGAGTCTCCCGATCCGGTGAGCGTTCGTTCATCGAGGGTGCATTCACTGAACGTCGACTCAGTCGAACGATCAGCCCTCGGAGGGCGTCCGAACGGACGAGGCGCGCGTATCGATCGGAGTCACGAGGCGCTCGACGGGGTGATGCGCCACTCGTTGGAGTGAAACGGCACGCGTGTCGTTCGCGGTCCGTGACATCTCCTTCTCGGGGCGGTCAGGGAGAGGTCAGGCGGGGTCCATCGTGACCACGACCTTGCCGAGGACGTGCCCGTCCTCGACCGTGGCGAGCGCCTCGGCGGTCCGCTCGAACGGGAGCACCGTGCGCACCCAGGGATCGAGATCGCCGCTCGCCACCAGCGCGGCGAGGGCGTCGAGCACAGCCGTGCTGCGGTCGCGGGGGACGTCGCGACCCCCGAGCTCGGCGACCAGCGGCTTGTCGGCCACCGAGGCCAGGCGCGCGGGGTCGACCAGCGGGGCGACGGCGCGCAGGGCGTCCCCGCCGACCAGGTCGAACACGCCGTCGACGCCGTCGGGGGCGACCGCGCGGACGCGGTCGGCGACGCCCTCGCCGCCGGTGACGGGCACCGCGCCGAGCTCGGTCAGCAGGTCCCGCTTGCCGGCGCTCGCGGTGCCGACCACCCGCAGACCGCGTGCCCGCGCGAGCTGGACGGTCGGGATGCCGACGCCGCCGCCCGCGCCGCTGACGAGCAGCGTGGCGCCCGCGGGCAGCGCGAGGGTGGTGAGCGCGTCGTAGGCGGTGCCGGCGGCCACCGGGAGCGCCGCGGCGTCCTCCGCCGAGACCGACGGCGGTCGGTGCGCGGCGAACGAGGCCGTGACGAGGGCCTGCTCGGCCCAGCCCCCGACCATCCCGGGGCAGCCGCCGAAGACCTCGTCGCCGACCGCGAAGCCGCTGACGCCCTCACCGACCGCCGTGACCGTGCCCGCGACCTCCCGCCCGAGCACCGCGGGCGCCACGCTGCCGTACTCGCCGCGGCGCATCCGGAAGTCGCCCGGGTTCACCCCGGCGGCACGCACCCGCACCCGCAGCTCACCCGGTCCGGGGTCGGGCACCGGGACGTCGAGGAACGCCTCCTGGTCAGGACCACCGACAGCGAGGAATCCGTAGGCGCGCACGATCCCTTCCTACCCCTGTGCGCCCTCTCCCCGGGCGCGGCTCCGGCGGGCGATCAGGGGGACGGCCAGGGCGGTCACGGCGGCGCCCGCCAGGCAGAGCCCGGAGACCGCGAGCAGGTAGGCCGCGAGCCACGCGTGCTTGAACATCTCGAAGTAGCCGTCGCCCGCGACCGCCACCACGATGAGCGCGAGAGCCGTGCCGGCGGCGAGGCCCGCCGCGAGGGACCAGCGCGCCGCGCGTCCCTGCCACCGGGCGGTGGCCGCCGCGACCAGGGCCAGCAGGACGAGCGCGGAGGGCAGCCACGGGGGGCGCCGCGTGTCGTCGAGGACCTGGGCGAGGTCGGGCTGGCGCGCGCCCGACCAGCCGGGGTGCCCGTCGGGGGACGACGGGGCCTCGAACGTGGCCGGCGACGAGTCGAGGTACGGGAGATCGGCGAGCGTCGTGGCCTGCAGGCCCACGCCCACCGCCCGGGCCGCCGTCGCCGGGTGCTCGGCGAGCAGCAGCAGGGCCGCGTTCCGGGTCTCGGACGGTCTCTGCAGGATTGCGCCCTCCCACCACGCGACCCCGTCGGGGCGCGGGGGGCCGTTGAAGTAGCCGTTGCCGGTCAGCGCCGCGGCCTCGGGCGGCAGGCCCAGCGCGCTCGTCGCCGTCGGGCCCATCTCGAGCAGGGTGGTCGTGAAGACCAGGTTGTGGGCGTTGACCGGCGCGTAGAACTGGGCCTGGCGCTCCAGCGCGGCGAGCACCGGGGCGACGGCGAGCAACGCCGTGACCACGGCGATGGCGGGTCCGACCCGGTGCGGTCGGCGGACCCCGACCGCGACGAGCGCGCACACTCCGATCGCGGCGGCGAGCACCGGGATGTAGGCGACCTTCGCTGTGGTGGCCACCAGACCGCCGGCCGCGGTGAGCACGAGCGCCACCACTCGTTCCGCACGGTGCTCGCGGCGGGTGACGAGCAGGGCGGCGACGCCGACGGCCGTGGTGACGCAGCCGAGCAGGCCCGCGGGCTCGCTGTAGGTGGAGACGAAGAACCGGGGGAAGGTCGCGGCCGCGAGGGGGAGCACCGGGACGGCCACCGCGAGGCCGCGGCGTCGTCCGCCCGCCGACGCCGCCCACGCCGCGAGCCCCACCACCAGCCCGACGAGCACGGCGTAGGCCCAGCCGAGCGCCGTCGGCGACCAGGTCCCGCCGCTCACGAGGGTGGTCGCCCGCGCGATGACCAGGGCCGACGAGGGCACCGGGTCGGGACAGGTCGGTGGGCCGACGGCGAAGTCGGTGGTCCAGCCGCCGCGCCAGCTCGCGTAGCCGTCCGCCGTCAGCGGGGTGAGCCCCGCGCCGCAGAAGAGGCGGTAGCCGTCGCCGTTGTCCTCGACGCCGAGCGGGCGACCCGAGAACAGCCGTAGCGCGAGGACGACGAGCAGCGTCGCCGCGAGCCCGGCACCGATGCCGAGCGGCACCCGACCCGAGGGTCGGCCGTCCGACGTGGGCCCGGACGACGGCAGAGTGTCGGTCGCGTCCGCCGTCCCGGTGGCCATCGACGCCATGATGCCGGAGTGCCGCGCCTCAGCCGGAGCGGGCGTCGTACAGGTCCATCAGCAGCGCGATCTCGGCGCCGTGGTGGAGCAGTTCGCGGTTGATGTGCAGGACGAGCGTCGCCATCGGCTCCTCGGCGAACGGGCCCTCGCTGGGTCCGCACGGCTCGGCCAGCCCGGCCTCCCCGAGCCCGCGTACCCCGGCCGTCCACGCGGCGTAGGCCTCGTCGAGCTGCGCGACGGCCTCCTGCGCGGTGGAGGCGTAGCGATGGCTGCCGTAGTCGACCGGCGGGCCCCCGAAGTGGCCCGCGACCCGCATCGCGAGGACGCCGACGACGATGTGGCCGAGCCGCCACGCGATGGTGGTGACCGGCGGCGGCTCGGGGGCGGGGAACTCGAAGTCGATCACGAGGTCACCCGTGCCGGCGGCCATGGCGCTGGTCGCCTCGGCCCGGGGCCGCACGCTCCAGGCGCCGGGCGCGGGCTCCCAGAAGTACTGCTCGTCGGTGAGCCCGTCCAGGCGCGGCCGCCACTGGTACGCCCACAGCCAGTCGACCTGATCGCGCAGCAGCGCGTTCCACTCCAGTGCCATCGGACCCTCCCGCGGTCGGCACCCCGCACGCTAGGAGACGCCCCCGACAGCGCGGCGTCAGCCCGCACCGCCCACGCGGACAGCGAGCGCCACGACGTCGTCCTCGCCGGGCGAGAGCTCGGCGACGAGTCTCTCGGGCATCGTCGCGACGTCGTCGTCGCACATCCGGTGCAGGGCGTCGAGCAGGCGGGCGGAGCCGACGTCGAGATCCTCGCCGCGGCGCTCGATGAGCCCGTCGGTGTGGAGGACCACGAGCGAGCCCGCCGGGACGGCCACACACTCGTCCACGCGGTGGCTGGGGAGCAGGTGGGGGAACCCGAACATCGGGTCGGGCGCGCCGAGCGCCTCCGGGAAACCCCCGGGCACCACCAGCACGGGCGGCGGGTGACCGGCGTTGCTCCACGCCATCGACCAGGTGCCGTCGGACTCCCGTCGCAGGTGGGCGACCACGAGCGTCCCGCGCGCCCGGGGACCGACGGCGGCGTTCGCGTCCTCGAAGGCGGCGACGACGACCGACGGCGGCTCGCCGCGCCGGTCCCACGCGGCCTGGCGCAGCATCGAGCGCACCTGGCCCATCTCGGTGGCCGCCGAGAGGCTGTGTCCGGCGATGTCGCCGACGGACAGGACGACGTCGGTGGTGGTCCCGGAGGTCGCCGGAAGGCGGGTGACGTCGTACCAGTCGCCGCCGACGTCCTCGCGGCTGTCGGCCGGCGCGTAGTGCGCCGACATCGTGAGGCCCTCGATCCGCGGCAGCGTCGAGAGCATCGCCCGCTGCAGGACGTGGTTCACGGTCGTGCGGTGCTGCAGCTGCTCGCGCAGGCGGACGTCGAGCTCGTCGCGCCGCCGGCGCTCGCGGTCGGCGTCGACCGTGGCTAGGCGCAGCCGCAGGGCGACCGAGCACATGCGGGCGAGGTCCTCGAGCGCGTCGAGCTGTCCCGGATCCCACCGGCGCGGCACGACGTCGACGGCGCACAGCGAGCCGAGGACGTTGCCCGCGCCGTCGGTCAGCGGCATCCCGGCGTAGGCGATCACGCCGAGGTCGGTGATCGCGGGGTTGTCGGCGACGAGCTCGTGCTCTCGCGCGTCCTCGACCACCAGCGGCTGCGCCGTCATCACGACGTGCTTGCAGAACGAGTGGGTCAGCGGGGTGCGGCGCCGCTCGGTGAGGTCCGGCGGGAGCCCGGCCGCTCCCGGGAAGACCTGCTCCTCGGGCGTCACCAGCGTGACGAGGCCGATGGGCACCCCGAGCCAGCGCCGGACCCGGCCCGCGAACAGCTCCATGTCGGGGTCCGGGGCGGCCGACAGACCCGCGTCGGCGAGGGCCTCGAGCCGGGCGGGATCGGCGAGGTCGCTGCACCCGAGCGCGCCGAGGCCGTCCACGACGGCCGTCCCCGCCGCCCGGGAGGTGCTCATGAGACCGGCTCCTGTCCCGTCGCCCGATCACCGAGGGTACGGGACCGGGGAAGCTGCCTGGCCGCTCGACCAGGTGGCCTGCGCCCGTTCGTGGAGGTGTGCCCCGCCGCGTCCCGGTCAGTGACCGGGCCGGAAGAGGCAGAACGGGTGCCCGTGGGGGTCCCGCATGACGACCACCCCGTCCGCCGGTTGGTGCTCCTCGCGGGTGGCGCCCAGCGACTCGGCGCGCGCGCCCTCGTGCTCGAGGTCGTCGACGAGCAGGTCCAGGTGCGCCTGCATCTGCTGCGTGCCCGCCTGCGGCGGCCAGGTGGGCGCGACGTGGTCGGGCTCGAGCTGGAAGCTCAGCCCCGGGCGCTCCTGCTCGGGCGCCCGGAGGCGGAGAAACCTGGGGTCGCCGCCCTCGACGGTGGTCCAGCCGAGGAGCTCGCGGTAGAACGCGGCGAGCCCCACCGGGTCCGGCGTGCCGAGGACGACCGCTCCGAGACCGATCACGGGGCCATGGTCGCGCAGGGCGCGCGACCTCACGCGTTCGCGGTGGCCACCCTCGCCCCGCGGCGCCCGGCCCGTCCCCGGTCCGCGGCCCAGGGCGTGGTGCCCCATGGCTTGGCCACCGACACCCAGGTCATCAGCAGGAAGGCGACGATGTTCAGCAACGCGCCGTACGCGAGCGGGCCGGCCACCGGGCTCTCGACGTCGGCGCCCGCCGTGGCCTGGATGCTCTCCTCCACCCACACGCCGACGCCGAGGGTGCTGTAGACGATCACCGCCACGGTGAGCACCAGCTTGAGCAGCACCCACCAGTACCGCGTGAACCCCCACGGCGTGACCGCCGAGAGGACCAGACCGCTGACGAGCGCTCCGACGGCTCCGGGGATCACCAGCACGGCGTCGATCTGCTCGATCATCTGGTAGCAGACCCGCCGTACGTCCGCGCTCGCCGTGTAGCCGGCCGTCATGGCCAGCACGACGTTCGCCGCTCCGGCGCCCATCCACCCCAGGCTGATGGCGACGTGGAGGAACACGAGGAGCTGCCGCGTCCTCCTGCCAACCCGGCTGCGCGCCACGGGGACAGTCTGTGTCGCGCCCGCCGGAGCCGCGAGTTCAGCTGGAGATCGCCCCCGCGGCCCTCGTGATCGACGTCAACGCGTGGCCGATGACGGGTTGCGCGGCGCCGCCCGCGCGGGTCACGGCCACGATCCGTTCCGCTCAGGCGCAGTGAAGATGCCGAAGCCGTGGGCGACCAGCGCCGTGCCGGTGTACGGGGCCCAGGCCCGTGCCGAGGAGGAACACCGTCGCCGACACCAGAATCCTGCCCGTCAGCGTGAACCTGGTGCTGCTCGGCGTCGGGTTCGGCGGGCTCGGCAGCGTGCGCGAGCCCGGGCCTTCGACCGACGACGGGGGTCCTCGCGCCCGGCGTGGGCTCCCTCGTCGCGGTCCTGGTGGCCTGTGTCATCGCCGGCCTGGCCAACGGCCTGCTCTACAGCGGGGGGACCACCCTCGTCGCCACGATGGCTCCACCACAGCGAGCCAGCGGCACGGCTGCCGCCGTCTGCTCCGCCTTCCATGTTGGGCCCCGGACTCCCGGCCCTGCTGGTCGGAGTCCTCACGACCGCGCTCACCCTCGACACGGCGCTGTCGACCATCGCCGAAGGAACACCCGCGCTCACCGGGGGGTCATGATCGTTCTCTTGGGCGGTGACGGTCGCCGTGCGAGAGCCGACCATCAGGTCATGGTCGCGCGGCTCGCTCCTCGCTCCCGTCACGTCCCCGGGGGGCGGTACCGAATCTCCCGGGCGCGCTCCATCGCCTGCATCGTCTCCTCGACCGTGAGCAAGACGGTCGTCTCGTACTTGCTGAGCGCCCCGCCGCCCGAGATCGCCAGGGCGACCGCGGCCATCGACACGTTGTCCGGCGCCTCCCAGAGGTTGTAGCCGTCGTACTCGCCGAGGGCGTACCAGAAGCCGTGGAGCTTCCCGCCCGCCGCCTCGATGTACGTGCGAGCAGCCTCGCGTCGATCCTCCGGATGCTGTGACAACCTCGCCCAGGTCTCCGGTGTGTAGCTGAACCGGGTCAGGTAGAGCGTCATGGTCGGACCTCCGGGCTCCACGTCATCGCCGCTCACTGCGCGGGAGTGAGAGGGACTCAGTCGCCAATCACGAAGGGTGACACGCATGGAGGGTGAGCCTCAACCAGCACGCTCGAATGGAGCAGAGGAACCCACGTGCGCCGGCCCGTGAGGGGTGTGGAGCGGGCGACGGGAATCGAACCCGCGTAGCCAGTTTGGAAGACTGGGGCTCTACCATTGAGCTACGCCCGCGGCGGGCCGATCGGCCCGAGGCCCACCGTAGCGGACGCCCTGCCCCCACCCCGATCGGTGGGGAGTGCTGCGGGCGGCCTCCATGATCACGACGTCGGTGACGGGACCTCGCAGATCGGCGCCGGTTCGTCACCAGGACGGCGATCTGTGGCGGCCGGAGGCCCGGAGGTTGCCCGGTGTCCCACGGTCAGGTCTTGACCGATCGACTTGACCGATCAGTAGAACGTGACCTCTTACCGATACCGCCCGGTAGGGCTCTACTCCTCGTCACCATGAGGAGACCGGCACGCAATCGGGAGAGGAGCCGGAGATGAACACGGAGATCAGGGACACCGACAGCATCGACGACGAGCACATCGTCCGCGGTCTGGACTAGCCGTCGCGACGTCCGGTACCGGGTGCGTCGCCGCGGCGACGCGCACGGCACGCGGCCGGGAGGCACCGTCGCCTCCGCGGCCCGCGCCGCGCCCCTAGACTCCGTCGCACGGGGTGTAGCGCAGCTTGGTAGCGCACTCGCTTTGGGAGCGAGGGGCCGTGGGTTCGAATCCCGCCACCCCGACCGTGTGGTGTCTCAAGACATCCGCATAGCCCTGAACCCTCAAGGGTTCGGGGCTTACTGCGTTTGTGGGCCAGCTCGCGGAGGAGTTCGCCGGTGGCGGCGTGGATGACGCGCACGTGGTGATCGACCGAGCCACTCCGGCCACCGCCTACACCGCCCGCCCCAAAGCCGGATCAGGCCGCCCAGCTCCTCCGGTCCTGGGACGTCGCCGCGTGACCGCGGGGGAGGGCGCCGAGGCGGACCAGGCGCTCGTGGAGCGTGTCCGCGCCCGTCTCGAGCAGGACGGCCAGATGATCCGGGGCACCGAGAAGTCGGCGCGACCCGTGACCATGCACCGCGCCGCCCAGCTCGCCGTCGAAGAGCTCACCGGCGAAGGCCACCCGATTACCTGGACCACTGCCCGCACACGTCCGCGCGCCATATCGGACGCCGACGACCCGCGCGACGTCTTGATCGGGCGGCTCGCCGTCATTCTCGGTGTAGCGGACGGCGGCCATCACCCAGCTTCCTTCGACGCGGTGCTCAGCGCAGCGCAGCGGGCTACTAGGGCTCGCGTTTCGACGAGCGAACGAACGACTCCTTGAGCCACCTGCAGGTTCTTTCGAGCGAGGAGCCGGCCCAGGAGGTCTCGCGCCCGTGAGACGCGTTCTTCTCGTACGTGGCGGCCACTCCGCAAGTAGTCGCCACTTGCGGGACCACTTGCGTCGGCGTTCGCGGCCTTCGTTGTGGCGTTGCTTACCTTCGGGCAGTTGAGACTTTCGCGCAAGTCCATCGATCTGACGGCGGCGAGCCTCAAGCTTTCGAATCGGCAGGTTGAAACGTCGGAGCGTGCCAACGTAAGCACCGCAGAATCAGCTAGGCAAGATAGGCTGTCACAGTTCTCCCCGGCCGTATCTCATAGTTCGAAGCAGGCCTTCGCCAGGACCGTCGGCGCGGGACGTGGCCGAGGTCAACGGGTACGATCCACCCGGAGAGTGGGGTGTCGCGGGGCCGGGACAAGTGCGTTGTGCCGTGACATTGAGCCGACTTATCGGGTCCCAGCCGTCCCTCGATAGCGTTGCGAAGCAACGCCGGAGGCGCTTGCCCTTCTGACCTCGAAGCCCGCCGTACCAGCCCCGATCAAGATCACTGACCCGCACCGTCGGTGTCGGGCCTACGGGATCGAGGTCGAACCCGCTACGCGCCGATCCCGCCCGGTGGTCGCTCGGACCGCATGAGCGCTCGGGACGACGTGGCCCGGTAGCGGGATCGGGGTTCCGAGTTGTCACCGGGCACGCCAAGAGCTGGCGGGGATGGCCGAGTGGCGCCCAACGGCGCGATCAACGGTTGCACGATCGAAGCGATCTTCGATCGAAGGACCCGGCACACGAGGCGGGGTCAGGACCTATGTCGGCACGAGGGGGGACTTTGTGCTGTGGCCGGCCTGTTGCGTGCGCAGCCAGCTTGTGGTGGAGAACTGGCTCGTGCGGCAGACACGCCCACGTCTGGGTCTGTGACCAGGAGGGCAGCGGTTGAGACCAGATGGGACTGTCCGGGAATCATCCGGATCGCCTGATCACCGAATGCAACGTGCGACGGGTGCATACGTCCTTGGCCGCGGCGTACCGCGACGCCTTTCTGTGCACGTCGATCGGAGGAGTTGATGACATGAGAGCGAACTCCATGACGAAGCGACCAGGCGTTGCTCGGGTCCGAACCGAGTCCGCCCAAGGCAATAAGGAGCGTGCCAAGAAGCATCTCGGCAACGGCCAGGAGTCCACAACCTCAGAGCCGGCCCTTCCGTCGACCTGACAACACCACGGTGACGCCCTCCTACTCCGCTTCGACCTGCGGAGACGCTTCGCGGGGCACCCTCGCTGACTGCCTTCGTGCAAGGGCATCGGCCCACATCCCGTCGCGGGTGGACAGCGATCCGCGCGCGGAGCACATCTACACAGCACCCGCAGACGCTATCGACGACCGCATGAGACACCGGAGGCATCGAGCATGACCGAGAAGACCGCTTACGTCGATAACGCTCGCGGCTACGCGCAAGGCGAAAACTTCCTGATGAAGGGCCAACCCGGACGTCTCGATGCTCTGGTGTTCAACACCACAGGACTCAACCAGTGCCCACCCGAGAAGTTCAACGCCATCGATGTGGACGTGCTTGCTCAGGAGACCGAGTCGGATGTGGTCTGGAAGAACCCCCGCCGGTTCTGGATGATGGATCGCCTGACCATCGCCCTGGTGGGGGAACCTCGCGACTTCCAGGGCCTCATGTTCAACTTCGTGGCCGAGATGCAGATGCCCGCCGATTTCACACCGGACCGTGGCCAGACCGCTATCGCCTATCGACCCAGTCAGATCAGTCGTGTCAGTAGGTACGAATTCCTGAGCGGGCGCCCCGTCTTCTTGTTGCGGTCACCCGAGGGCGTCACGTTCGTCATGCAGACGTATACGAACCACAAGGCATCCGACCTGGCCGAGGCCGATCTCCCTGAGCTCGGGCACAGGTTGCAGCTCGCGGACGGGTGGCAATTCAAGGCGAAGACGCTCGATCGCGACCTGATCCTGGACACGAACGGGCTGGCACATATCGTCGCCGACGACCTGGAGAACATGTATCAGGGCTGCACCGAGGACGTGACCAACG
The DNA here is from genome assembly GCF_028737215.1 of Actinomycetospora chibensis. GTDB lineage: Bacteria > Actinomycetota > Actinomycetes > Mycobacteriales > Pseudonocardiaceae > Actinomycetospora > Actinomycetospora chibensis. The sequence goes on from NZ_JAQZAM010000003.1 coordinate 53,526, forward strand.
TCGATCCCTGGCACTGAGATCGGGACCATCCAGACGACCGGACCGTCGCCGACCGCGACACGGCCGACACAGAAGGAGTTCACATGACCACCATCGGGGGAGCAGTCCTCGTCGCAGCCGAGAACCTCCACGGAATGCACCACGGCGAGATCGTTGTGTTCACCAGGGACACGGACGGACCCGGGGCGTCCGGAATGATCTACAACACCCTCGGGTTGACCGACGACCTCTCGGGCGAGGAGTTCGACGCCCGCTTCCGAGCTCTTGACCCGGAGGAACTGAAGAAGGACTTCGGCGGAGACGTGATCTGGATGAACGGCCCGCGTCGTGCCTTGATGGACCGGATGACGGCGACGGTCTTCGAGAACGAGAAGATCAGCATGGTCGGCCCCATTCCCATGCGCACGGTCGCCACCATGCATCTTCCTGACCTGGACCTGTTCCTCGCCAGCGAGCGACCGGCCTACACCGAAATGACCATAGGGCGGACTACGGAGTGGTTCTTCGATGCCGGCCAGCAGGTATACCAGCTGGTCTCCCCCACCGGGAGCGTCTACATCATGCAGAGCGCCTCTCAGCACGTCGACCCCAACAACACGGTCGACAGCCTGGCGACACTCGGAGAACGCCTGTCGTTGCCGGAGGGATGGGCGTACCGGACCCCGACACTCGAGAAGGACCTCGTCGTGCGCGCCGAAGCGGAAGGCGCCCCGGCGCACATCGTCTTCGACGAGTACGAGGACAATTATCAGCGCATCGACGACCTGTAGGCCACGGACCTCGCCGAGCGACTCCGCTTCCGGTCCCGCGACGGTAGTTCGCGACATCGTGTCGTGCGACCGTGCACCACCGGCGGACCTCCGCAGCGCACACCGAACCGGGCCGACGAGACGTCCCCGCGACGGCGCCTCACGACGGCCTAGGGAGCGAGGGGCCGTGGGTTCGAATCCCGCCACCCCGACCGTGTGGCGAGCCGCCCGGAGCCGGGTGCCGCCCCTTCTGAGCCGGCCCGACGAGCTCCCCGGAACGCCGTCGTGGCCCCGTACGGGCGCCCCTCCTTCATGATCGCTCCCGGTGCTCCACGGACCCGATGTCACGGTCTCGCCGGAGCACCCGGAGCGATCATGCGCGCGACAGATCGTTCGACGGCGGTGGTTCGACGGACCTCCCCGTCAGCCGACCCGCTCGCACCTGGACGTCCGGGTCGCCGCTGATACCGAGTTCATGCTGCGCCGACCGGACCTTGTGGACCCGAGCCGGAGCCACCACCGTGAGCACCCTGCTCGCGGCGAGGCGGGCGGACCCCCGCACCCCGCCAGGAGGCCGCCGTGAGCACCCCGAGCACGCCCGTCGAGCTGACCGTCGTCGACACCACGTCCGCCCCCTGGCAGGGCTTCCCGGTGGAGTTCATCGGGGCGAACCTCGAGCACGTCCCGCTCGTGGACGACCCGGACACCGGGATGATGGTGCTGAAGATGGTCTACCGGGCCGGCTTCACCAACCCCTGGCACAGCCACTCGTGCGCGCACGGCGTGTACGTCCTCGAGGGCGTGCTCAACACCCACCAGGGCGACTACCCGGCGGGCAGCTTCGTCTGGTTCCCCGAGGGCGGGGTGATGCAGCACGGGGCGACGCAGGACCAGGACGTCACGTTCCTGTTAATCACGAACAAGCCGTTCGACATCCACTTCGTGGGCGACGGCTCCGACCCGGACGCCCCGACGATGTAATGCGCTCGCCCGGCTGGCCCGGTCCTGGTGGGGTCGGGGCATGACCCCGAACACGACGTCCGTGCGCCACGGCGTGCGGGTCCTCGTCCTCGCCGGGACCGGCCCGGTCATCGGCGACGAGCAGAGCGCCCTCGACGTCATCGGGGACGCCTTCGGTGAGGAGGCCGAGCTCGTCGCCGTGCCGATCGCGCGGCTCGACCCAGGGTTCACGCGCCTGGCGAGCGGGGTCGCCGGCGCGGTGGTGCAGAAGTTCGTGAACTACCGCGTGCGCCTCGTCGTGGTGGGTGCCCTGGACCACCACGGCGTGCCGTCGGGTCCCGTCGCCGACTGGGTGCGCGAGGCGAACGAGGGCCGCGAGCTGTGGTTCGTCGACGACCTCGAGGAGCTCGACCGTCGTCTCAGCGAGGCGCGTACATGATCACGCCGACCCCGGCGAGGCAGATCAGGGCGCCGAGGACGTCGTACCGGTCGGGCCGGTAGCCGTCGAGCGCGACGCCCCAGGCCAGCGACCCGGCGACGAAGACGCCGCCGTACGCGGCGAGCACCCGGCCGAACGCGGCGTCGGGCTGGAAGGCGGCGACGAAGCCGTAGAGCCCGAGGGCGAGGACACCGACCGCCGCGAACCACCACGCGCGCCCCTCGCGCAGGGCCTGCCAGACGAGCCAGGCCCCGCCGATCTCGAGGACCGCCGCGAGCAGGAAGAGCCCGATCGACCGGAGCGTCACGGCGCGGACGGTATCCAGTGCGGCGGACGTCGCAGGTGCGCCGGGACGGTCGTCGCGGCGTCGCCCCGGGCCGCGACGAGCTGGGGGCCGGTCACGAGGAGCGCGCCGGCGAGCCGCGCGCCCCGCACGTCGGCCCCGCGCAGGTCGGCACCGAGCATCTCGGCGCGGTCGAGGTCGACGCCGCGCAGGTCGGCGCCCAGGAGCAGCGCGCCGCGCAGCCGGGCGGCGCGCAGGTCGCGCCGGCGCAGGTCCTGGCCGACGAGGTCGGCGCCGCGCAGGTCGCGACCCCGGAGATCCCCACTGGGGTGTCCCGCGTGGGCCTCGGCCACCATGCCGTCGAACACCGCCCCCGCCTCGCGCCGGACGGCGCCCACGTCGACGGTTCCGAGCGCCTCGGCGTCCCGGGTGACCATCTCCTCGACGCGGGCGCGCAGGTCGGCGGCCGCGCGGCCGTGCGCGGGGGAGGCCACGGCCTCGTCGAGCAGGGCGAGCACCTCGTGCAGCGGGCGCAGCACCTCGAGCGCAGCGAACATCGCGGGCTCGCGCCGGGAGGCGCCGCCGAACGTCACCTCGACGACCTGCTGCCCGGCGCCGAAGCAGTCGAACGTCACGCAGCCCGGGAAGCCGCGTTCGTGCAGCTGGGCGTGGATGCCGCAGGCGTGATCGGCGCGCAGGTGCGGGCACGGGGTGCCCGCCGGCTTGTCGATCGCGAAGTCGGCCGAGGCGGCGAACCCGGGCCCGACGCAGCACAGCGCCAGGCACCGGGAACAGTCCGCCGACCTCGGGGCAGCCGACCTCGGGGCAGGGCCCGCGGGCGCGCCGCTCACACCGTCAGCGCCGGGTGCGCTTGCGGCGCTTGGTGCCGTAGCCGGCGAGCACCTCGAAGGTCTCGAGCGCGCGCTCGATGCTGCCGCGGATCTTCTTCATCCGGCTCACTGCTCCTCCTCGTGGCGGGCCCGGCGGGGGCTGGCTGGCCCCACCACCGTGCCAGCTCGGACCGCGGGGGCCGGACGCTGCGTCGAGGAGGGTCCTTGTGGTCCGAACGGTGGTATCTCGCGGCGTGTCGCCCTCCGGACGAGCGACGCGTCGCCGGGTGCGGGAGACGGGCGGTCCGCGCGTCGGGGACGCGACGGGGACCCGGATGATGGGGCGTGAGATCGGCGGTCGCCGCGCGGAGATCGGCGGTGGACGTGGTCCGCCACACGCCGCGGACCGGGCGCCACGGCGCGCGGTCGGGGGTCACGTCTAGACTCGCCGCCACGCCCGGGCGGGCGCGCCAAGCAGGTACAGGCTCCGGTTCTCCGGTGCTCCTCGACCGTGAGCGGTGAGGGCGGCCTCCCGCGTCACGCCACGGACCCGACCGGTCCGTACGCCTGCCGTACGGGCCGGACACCAGCACGATGCCCTGCCCCGAGGAGACCGACCAGTGAAGTCCACCGTCGAGCACCTGTCGCCGACGCGCGTCAAACTCGCCGTCGAGGTGCCCTTCGACGAGCTCAAGCCCAACTTCGACCGGGCCTACAAGAAGATCGCGCAGCAGGTGCGCATCCCGGGCTTCCGGCCCGGGAAGGCGCCCGCCCGCATCCTCGACCAGCGCCTCGGCCGCGGGGTCGTGCTCGAAGAGGTCGTCAACGAGGCCGTGCCCGCCAAGTACGGCGAGGCCGTCGAGGAGGCCGAGGTCCAGCCGCTGGGCCAGCCCGACATCGAGGTCACCGAGATCGGGGACGGCGACAAGCTCGCCTTCACGGCCGAGGTCGACATCCGTCCCGAGATCACGGTGCCGGACTACTCGTCCATCTCCGTGTCGGTCGACGCGGCCGAGGTCACCGACGAGGACGTCGACGAGCAGCTGACGGGCCTGCAGGCGCGCTTCGGCACGCTCACCGGCGTCGAGCGCCCCGCGAAGAGCGGCGACTTCGTCGTCATCGACCTCTCCGCCACCGTCGACGGCGAGGCCGTCGAGGAGGCCCAGACCACGGGCATGTCCCACGAGGTCGGGTCCGGCCAGCTCATCGAGGGCCTCGACGAGGCCCTCGAGGGCATGAGCTCCGGCGAGACGAAGCAGTTCACGACGACGCTCGTGGCCGGTGAGCACGCCGGCAAGGAGTCCGAGGTCACGGTCACCGTCTCGCAGGTCAAGGAGCGCCAGCTCCCCGAGGCCGACGACGAGTTCGCCCAGCTCGCCAGCGAGTTCGACACGCTCGACGAGCTCAAGGACGACCTGCGCACCCGCTTCGCCCGGGTGAAGAAGATGGAGCAGGGCAGCCAGGCGCGCGACCGCGTGCTCGACGCCCTCCTCGAGCAGGCCGACGTGCCGCTGCCCGAGTCCGTCGTGCAGTCCGAGGTCGACGTCCGCGCCCACGAGGCCGTGCACGAGTTCGACCACGACGAGGCGCGCCTCAACTCCTACGTCGAGTCCCAGGGTCAGACCCGCGAGGAGTTCGACTCCGAGCTGCGCACCAACGCCGAGCAGGCGGTGAAGACCCAGCTGCTCCTGGACAAGATCGCCGACGAGGCGAACGTCCAGGTGGAGCAGAACGAGCTCATGGAACGCATCATGATGCAGGCCCAGCGCTTCGGGGTGAGCCCCGAGGAGTACATCCAGCAGGCGCAGCAGGCCAACCAGCTCGGGGCGGTCTTCGCCGACGTCCGCCGCGGCAAGGCGCTCGCCACGGTGGTCCAGGCGGCCACGATCACCGGCCCCGACGGCGACCCGGTCGACCTCTCCGAGCTCTTCGGCACCGGCGCGGCCGGCGACGACGAGGCCCCGGAGGCCGAGGGTGCGGACGCGGCCGCCGGCCCGACCGACGACGCGAGCCAGGTGGCCGACGCCGACAGCGACGCCAGCGACCCCGCCTCGCCGTCCTCGCAGGTGGAGGCCGACGCGGACGCGGACACCGAGGTCGTCGGCGCGCCCGACTCCACCACGCGGGCCTGATCCGCATCCCTTGCCCGGGCCATCCATCGGCCAGGAGCGAACACGGGCCTTCGACGGACTGTCCGGCCGGTCGCGATGGTTACTGTCGAGGTCGGTGGGCCCGACCGACGCCAGACCGATACCTCAGTACGAGAAAGCAGGGACACAGGTGAGCCAGCACCTCTCCGACCCCGCCGGGGCGGTCATGCGTTCCGCCGGCGGGTCGATGACGCTGAACGACTCGGTCTACGAGCGCCTCCTGCGGGAGCGCATCGTCGTCCTGGGTCAGGAGGTCAACGACACGATCGCCAACCAGATCTCGGCGCAGCTCCTGCTGCTCTCGGCCGAGGACCCCAAGTCCGACATCACGCTGTACATCAACTCGCCCGGCGGGTCGGTGTCCGCGGGGATGGCCATCTTCGACACCATGCAGTGGATCGAGCCCGATGTGTCGACGGTCGCGATGGGCCTCGCCGCGTCGATGGGGCAGTTCCTGCTCTCGGCCGGCCAGCGCGGCAAGCGCCTCGCGCTGCCGCACGCGCAGATCATGATGCACCAGCCCTCCGGCGGCCTCGGCGGCACGGAATCGGACATCACGATCCGCGCGGAGTCGATGCGCAAGCTCAAGCGCGAGATGGCGGAGCTGATCGCCGAGCACACCGGACAGACCTTCGAGCGCATCACCGAGGACTCCGACCGCGACCGCTGGTTCTCCGCGGCCGAGGCCCTCGAGTACGGCTTCATCGACCACGTGGTGACCCGGTCGGCAGACCAGCCGAGCACCAACGGCAACGGTCAGTCCTGAAGGAGACGCAGATGAGTGAGCTCCACGTGCCCGGCGGTACGGCTCCGGCCTCGCCGCAGGCGCGCTACATCCTCCCCTCCTTCGTCGAGCGCACGAGCTACGGCGTCAAGGAGTCGAACCCCTACAACAAGCTCTTCGAGGAAAGGATCATCTTCCTCGGGGTGCAGATCGACGACGCGTCGGCGAACGACGTGATGGCGCAGCTGCTGTTCCTGGAGTCGAACGACCCGGACCGCGACATCACGATGTACATCAACTCGCCCGGTGGCTCGTTCACCGCGCTGATGGCGATCTACGACACGATGCAGTACGTGCGCCCCGACATCCAGACGGTGTGCCTCGGCCAGGCCGCCTCGGCGGCGGCGGTCATCCTCGCCGCCGGCGCGCCGGGCAAGCGCCTCGCGGTGCCGAACGCGCGGGTGATGATCCACCAGCCGGCCACCGAGGGCTTCTACGGCCAGGTGTCCGACCTCGAGATCCAGGCCAACGAGATCTCCCGGATGCGTCGCCTCATGGAGGAGACGCTGGCCCGGCACACCAACCAGACCGCCGAGCAGGTCCGCACGGACGTCGAGCGCGACAAGATCCTCACGGCCCCCGAGGCCAAGGAGTACGGGCTCATCGACGACGTCGTCGCGAGCAGGAAGCTCTCCGCGACCCGCTCGTAGTCCGCTGGTCCGACGTCCCTCCCGGGCCCGTCCCACCGCCGCCGGCGGCGGGGCGCCCCGGGCGGGCCGGCGGCCCTCGACGCACCCGAGCGCAGCGGGCCGACCGCCCGTCGCGGGAGCGTCGTGCGGCGCGAGCCGCGGACCGGATTCCGGGCCCGCGACCAGCACGATCCACCGGGCTCGAACCTCCCCGTCCGACCGGGCGGGCAGGTACGGTCAACCACGACGGAGCGCACCGACCGGGTGCGCCGGAGGGAACAGGTCTGCTGCGATGGCACGCATCGGTGACGGCGGGGACCTGCTGAAGTGCTCCTTCTGCGGGAAGAGCCAGAAGCAGGTCAAGAAGCTCATCGCCGGTCCCGGTGTCTACATCTGCGATGAGTGCATCGACCTCTGCAACGAGATCATCGAGGAGGAGCTCGCCGAGGCCGGTGAGGTCAAGCTCGACGAGCTGCCGAAGCCGACCGAGATCCACGAGTTCCTCGATCAGTACGTGATCGGCCAGGACGACACCAAGAAGACGCTCTCCGTCGCGGTCTACAACCACTACAAGCGGGTGCAGGCCGGCGAGAAGAACCGCGAGGGCTCCCGCAGCGAGGACGTCGTCGAACTCGCGAAGTCGAACATCCTCATGCTGGGCCCCACCGGCTGCGGCAAGACCTACCTCGCGCAGACGCTGGCGAAGCTGCTGAACGTCCCGTTCGCCATCGCCGACGCCACCGCGCTGACGGAGGCCGGCTACGTCGGCGAGGACGTCGAGAACATCCTCCTCAAGCTGATCCAGGCCGCCGACTACGACGTGAAGCGCGCCGAGACCGGCATCATCTACATCGACGAGGTCGACAAGATCGCGCGGAAGTCGGAGAACCCGTCGATCACGCGCGACGTCTCCGGCGAGGGCGTCCAGCAGGCCCTGCTGAAGATCCTCGAGGGCACCACGGCCTCGGTGCCGCCGCAGGGCGGGCGCAAGCATCCGCACCAGGAGTTCATCCAGATCGACACGACGAACGTGCTGTTCATCGTGGCGGGGGCGTTCGCGGGTCTCGAGAAGATCATCGCCGAGCGCGTCGGCAAGGGCGGCCTCGGCTTCGGCGCCGACATCCGCTCGAAGGCCGAGATGGAGTCCGCGGAGTCGTTCGGCGACACGCTGCCCGAGGACCTCATCAAGTTCGGGCTCATCCCCGAGTTCATCGGCCGCGTGCCGATCGTGGCGTCGGTGTCGAACCTCGACCAGCCGAGCCTCGTCCAGATCCTCACCGAACCGCGCAACGCGCTGGTGAAGCAGTACCAGAAGCTCTTCGAGATGGACGGCGTCGAGCTCGAGTTCGCCCCCGAGGCGCTCGAGGCCATCGCCGATCTCGCGATCCTGCGCGGCACGGGTGCCCGCGGGCTCCGCGCGATCATGGAAGAGGTCCTCAACCCGGTGATGTACGACATCCCGGGTCGTGACGACGTCGCCAAGGTCGTGGTGACCGAGCAGACGGTCAAGGAGAACGTGAACCCCACGATCGTCCCGCGCCAGCCCTCCCGCCGGGAGCGCCGCGACAAGTCGGCCTGACGGCCGGTCTAACCCACGCCGCGGCCGGCCGCGCCGGCGGCCCTGTCGCGGGCGTGCCGGCCCAGGAACGTCGTCATGTCCGGCAGCACGCTCGCGTAGTAGACGCCGTCGTGGCGCCCCGGGCTCACCGTCCCGACCTCGGGCCGGGCGAGCGCGATGTAGCGGCGGGTGGCGTTGACGAACGGGTCGCGGTCGCCGCACCACACGCCGGTGGGCACGCCCGCGAGCTCGGGGAAGAAGCGCAGCGGGTCGTGGGCCTCCCAGTCGCCCCGTCCCGCGAACGGACGCCGCGAGGCGACGCGCCAATCGGTGAAGAGACCGGGGCTGACCGCCGACACCGCACGCACCGGCCGGCGCAGGCGTATCCGCTCGCGGGCGTAGATGAACGCGCCGGCCCCGCCCATCGAGATGCCCGTGACCAGCGCCGGCTCGCCGGGCAGGTCGCCGGGGGCGGGCCGGGTGGCGAGTCCCCGCTGCCGCAGCCAGCCGGGGAGCTCCTCGAGCAGCATGCGCAGGGGGTCGTCGTCGTCGATGTAGGGGTGCCAGTAGTTGTCGCCGCCGTCGACGCCGACCAGCCCGAACGTCGGCACCCCGCGCGCCCAGGCGTCACCCAGGAGGCCGCGGTTGCCGGGCTCGGACCACCACAGCGCGTTGCCCCGCAGACCGTGGAGCCCCACGCAGATCGGCAGGCCCACCGTGTCGGCCCCCGGCGGGAGGACGGTGACCAGCCGGACCTTCCGTCCGCGGGCGGGGGAGAAGACCCAGTCGACGGTGGCGACGGCGTCGGTCGGCGTGGGCCGGCGCGGCGGATCCGGGATGCGCTGGGGCGGCGGGGCCGGGCTGTCCTGGTTGACGAGCAGCCCGCCCAGTCCGACGGCGCCGGCGACCCCGGCGGCTCCCGCGGCGCCGAGGAGGAACTGCCGTCGGCTCGGCATGGTCGGGCGTTCTCCCCTCGGCTCGCTCGGCGGGACTCGGACGACGGCGACGTAGCGCCACGGTACGGGTCGGTGCCGGGGGAGGGTGGGGAACGTCAGCCCGTCACCGGCGAGGCGTCCGGCGTGACGATCCGCTCGGTGCCGGCGTAGACGTTCATCGAGGTCCCGCGCAGGAAACCCACGAGCGTCATCCCGGACTCGCGGGCCATCTCGACGGCCAGGGACGACGGGGCCGAGACGGCGGCGAGGGCGGGGATGCCGGCCATGACGGCCTTCTGGGTCAGCTCGAACGACGCGCGCCCGGAGACCATGAGGACGGTGCCGCGTGCGGGCACCCCGCCCTCGAGCAGCATGTGCCCGACGACCTTGTCGACGGCGTTGTGCCGCCCGACGTCCTCCCTGGCAACCAGCAGCGTCCCGTCGGCCCGGAACAGACCCGCGGCGTGCAGCCCCCCGGTGCTGTCGAACACCGCCTGAGCGGCGCGCAGGGTGTCGGGGAGACCGGCGAGGACCTCCGTGGTGAGGCGCAGCGTGTCGTCGCCGGGCGCGAAGCGGGTGCGGGTGCGCACGGCGTCCAGCGACGCCTTGCCGCACACCCCGCAGGAGGACGTGGTGTAGAAGCGCCGCTCCACCGAGTCGTCGGGCGGCGGCACGCCCGGGGTGAGCGCCATGTCGAGGACGTTGTAGGTGTTGCGGCCGCTGTCGTCCACCGAGTCGCAGTAGCGGGCGATCGAGATGTCGTCCCGGGCTCCGATCACGCCCTCCGTGAGCAGGAAGCCGTGGGCGAGCTCGACGTCGTGGCCGGGGGTCCGCATGGTCACCGCGAGCGACTGCCCGTCGACCCGGATCTCCAGCGGCTCCTCGGCGGCCAGCACGTCCGGCCGGCGGCGGGTCTCGCCGTCCACGATCCGCATCACCGGGCGCCGCACCGTCACGCGTCCCATGTCCGGATCCTCCCACCTCGTGGCTGTGTGTGTTCGGTGTGTGACTGAGCGCCCGATCGGGTATCGGGCCGTCACTGGACGGTGTCGTTGAAAAGGAGCCACATCCATGGCCGGCGGATTCTTCGACCGCTCCTCCATCGTCGCACCACCAGGATGGAGTCGCTGGCTCGTTCCCCCTGCCGCCCTCGCGGTCCACCTCGCGATCGGGCAGGCCTACGCGTGGAGCGTGCTCAAGGCGGGACTGGGCACCGGGCTGGGCCTCTCGGGCACCGCCACGGCCCTGCCCTTCCAGCTCGCCATCGTGATGCTCGGTCTCTCGGCCGCGTTCGGCGGCACGATGGTCGAGCGGCGGGGGCCGCGCTGGGCGATGTTCGTGTCCACCGTGTGCTTCTCCGCGGGCTTCCTGATCTCGGCGGGCGGCATCGCGATCGGCCAGTTCTGGCTGGTCGTCGTGGGCTACGGCTTCGTCGGTGGCATCGGTCTGGGCATCGGCTACATCTCGCCGGTCTCGACGCTGATCAAGTGGTTCGCCGACCGCCCGGGCATGGCCACCGGCATCGCGATCATGGGCTTCGGCGGCGGCGCGCTCATCGCGCAGCCGATCGAGAAGTCGCTCCTCGCCGCCTTCGGCACGACCCAGATGGGCCTGTCGCAGACGTTCCTCGTCATGGGGATCGGCTACGCGATCTTCATGTCGGTCGGCTGGCTGCTCGTGCGCGTCCCGGCCGACGACTGGCAGCCCCCGAACCCCCCGCAGGCCTCGCCCGGCGCCACCGGCTCCGGCCCCGCCGTCTCGGCCGCGCAGGCCATCAAGCTCCCGCAGTTCTGGTTCCTGTGGGTCGTGCTGTGCTTCAACGTCACCGCGGGCATCGGCATCCTCGAGAAGGCCCAGCCGATCTACCAGGACTTCTTCGCCAACAGCGGCCCGGCGCCGCTCATCGCCGCGGCGGCCGGCGCGTTCGTGTCGATCCTGTCGCTGTCGAACATGCTCGGCCGGTTCGTCTGGTCGTCGGCCTCCGACGTCATCGGCCGCAAGAACATCTACCGGATGTACCTCGGGGTGGGGGCGCTGCTCTACCTCGTGATCCTGCTGTTCGGCGAGGGCAACAAGGTGGTCTTCCTGATCGCCTCGATGCTGATCCTGTCGTTCTACGGCGCCGGTTTCGCCACGGTGCCCGCATACCTCAAGGACCTCTTCGGCACCTACCAGGTCGGCGCCATCCACGGCCGCCTGCTGACCGCATGGTCGGCGGCGGGCGTGCTCGGCCCGCTGATCGTCAACGCTGTCGTCGAGGCCCAGGGCGACGTCGCGGGCCCGTCGAAGTACACGGTGTCCTTCACGATCATGATCGTGCTGCTGGCCATCGGCTTCGTCGCCAACGAGCTCATCCGTCCCGTCGACCCGAAGTACTTCGTGCCCGACTCCGAGCGCGGCGGCGTCGAGGACGCCGCGGTGTCCGGGTCCGGCTCCGACCGCCAGGAGGTGTCCCGATGACCGCTGGACGCACCGTGCTCACCGTCGTCGTGTGGCTCTGGGTCGTGATCCCGTTCCTGTACGGCGTGTACTCGCTCCTGCAGAACGTCGGCGCCCTCTTCTGAGGATCCTCCAAGACGGAGCGGCCGTCAGCGCTCGTTCCTCGCGCTGCCGACCGACCGTCGGAGGGTTGCGCGACACTCGGGGGCATGAGCACCCTCTCCGACTGGATCGACGAGGTCGTCCGCGAGCTCGGCATCGAGGAGCTCGGGGAGCTGGTCGACCCCGAGGTCGTCCAGCCCCTCGTGCTCGACATGACGAAGGACGTCGCCCACGGCGTCGCGCGGCCCGCCGCCCCGATCTCCGCCTACCTGCTCGGCCTCGCGGTCGGGCGGGCGGCGGGGTCGGGCCCCGGGGAGCAGGAGCTCGCCCGGGGCTTCGCCGACCGCCTGGCGGCGCGGGCCCGTGGTGACGACCAGCCGTAGCATCGTGGGTGATGACCAGCGACGACCGATGGGGCTCCGTCTCCTCCGACCAGGACGCAGCCGGTGACGGCGACGCCGACGAGCTCGCCCAGATCCTCGCCATGGCCGGTGGTGCGGACGACTCCGGCTCCGGCCCGGGCGGGGGCGCGCTCGCCGACGCGCTGAGCCAGGGCGTCACCACCGGGCCCACCGGCGACGTGCCCGGCCACGAACCCGACGACGCCGAGTCGCTCGCGGCGCTGCGCGCCGTCGAGGCCGAGCTCGACGAGCGCTGGCCCGAGACCAGGATCGCCCCGTCCCTGGAGCGGATCCGGGCGCTCGTCGAGGTGCTGGGCGACCCGCAGCGCTCCTACCCGGCGATCCACGTCGCCGGCACCAACGGCAAGAGCTCGGTCACCCGGATGATCGACGCGCTGCTCACCCGCATCGGTCCGCGCACCGGGCGCTACACGAGCCCCCATCTGCAGCGGGCCACCGAGCGGATCGCGATCGACGGCGCCCCGATCAGCGCGCGCCGCTACGTCGAGATCTACCAGGAGATCGCGCCCTTCCTCGGCATCGTCGACCGGGCCCAGGGTGACGGCCCGCGGCTCTCGAAGTTCGAGGTGCTCACCGGAATGGCGTTCGCGGCCTTCGCCGACGCCCCGGTGGACGTCGCCGTGCTCGAGGTCGGGCTCGGCGGGAGCTGGGACGCCACGAACGTGGCCGACGCCGTGGTCGCCGCGATCACCCCGGTGGACGTCGACCACGTCGCCTACCTCGGCTCGGACATCGCCGGGATCGCCGCCGAGAAGGCCGGCGTCATCAAGCCGGGCGCCGTCGCGCTGATGGCCCAGCAGACTCCCGAGGCCGCCAAGGTGCTGCTCGAGCGCGCGGTGGAGGTCGAGGCCGAGGTCGCGCGCTCCGGGATGGAGTTCGGCGTGCTGGCGCGCGAGATCGCCGTCGGCGGGCAGCAGCTGCGCCTGCAGGGCCTCGGCGGCGAGTACGACGACATCTACCTCCCGCTCTTCGGCGAGCACCAGGCGGCGAACGCGTCGCTGGCGCTCGCGTCGGTGGAGGCGTTCTTCGGGGCCGGCGCGTCGCGCAAGCTCGACATCACCGCCGTGCGCGAGGCCTTCGCCTCGGTGCGCGTGCCGGGGCGGATGGAGCGCCTGCGCTCGGCGCCCACGGTCGTCGTCGACGCCGCCCACAACCCGCACGGGGCGCGCGCGTCGGCGAAGGCGGTGCGCGAGGAGTTCTCCTTCCGCCGCCTCATCGGGGTCGTCGCCGTGATGGGCGACAAGGACGCCGAGGGCATCCTCACGGCCCTGGAGCCGGTGCTCGACGAGGTCGTCGTCACCCAGGTGTCGTCGCCGCGGGCCATGGACGCCGACGAGCTCGGGAGCCTGGCGGTCGGGTTCTTCGGCGCCGACCGCGTCGTCGTCGAGACCCGCATGGACGCCGCGCTGGAGACCGCGATCGGGCTCGCCGAGGAGACCGACGACGACGAGGCGCCGATGGCGGGCGCGGGGGTGCTGGTCGTCGGGTCGGTGGTCGCCGCGGGCGAGGCCCGGACGCTGCTGGGGCGGGAGCCGGCATGACCGAGCTCGCACCGGGCGAGGCCGCGAAGAAGGCCTTCCGCGGCCCGGCCAGCGCGGCCCTGAGCCTCGAGATCGTCATCGTCCCGCTCGCCCTGCTCGTGATGGACAAGGTCGAGGGCGGCCTGACGCCCGCGAAGATCGCCTGGGTGGTCGTGCTGACCGTCGGGATGATCGTCGCGATTGCCAGGTTCTCGCGGCCGTGGGGGCTGCCCCTGGCCCTGGGCCTGCAGGTGCTGATGGCGCTGGGCTGGATCGTCTCGCCGGCGCTCGGCATCCTCGGCCTGGTGTTCTGCCTCGTGTGGGCCGGGATGCTGTGGATGCGGCACGAGGTGCTGCGTCGCCACGCGCTCTGGGCCGACCGGGACGCCTGAGGGCGGCTCGTTACGCTCGCGCACCGGTAGGTGTCCACGAGAGAGGATCCGTAGTGAGCGAGCGCACCCTGGTGCTGGTCAAGCCCGACGGCGTGGAGCGTGGCCTGGTCGGGGAGGTCGTGTCGCGCATCGAGCGCAAGGGCCTGCGCCTCGTGTCGCTGGAGCTCAAGACCGTCGACCGCGGCCTCGCCGAGCAGCACTACGCCGAGCACGAGGGCAAGGGCTTCTACGAGGAGCTGATCTCCTTCATCACCTCGGCGCCGGTCGCCGCCCTGGTCGTCGAGGGCCCGCGGGCCATCGCGGCGTTCCGGCAGATCGCCGGCGGCACCGACCCCGTCGAGAAGGCCGCCCCCGGCTCGATCCGCGGTGACCTCGCCCTGGAGACCGGGTCGAACATCGTGCACGGCTCGGACTCGCCCGAGTCCGCCGAGCGCGAGATCAAGCTCTGGTTCGGGTAGCGATCCGCTCGATCCCGTCGAGCACGACGGGCCAGGAGGACCGGGCGAGGTCGTGACCCATGCCCGGGACCTCCAGCAGTTCCGACCCCGGGATCGCGGCCGCGGTCGCCCGCCCTCCGTCCGGGCGGATGACCCGGTCGCGGTCCCCGTGGATCACCAGCGCCGGGCAGGTGAGGCGGCCGAGGTCGGCGGTGCGGTTGCGCTCGCCGACGCAGGCCGCGAGCTGGCGTGACCCGCCGTCGCCGGTCTCCCGCGCGGACGCCCGGCGGGCGGTGACACGCACGTCCTCGTCGTCCTCGGGGGTCCGGCCGACCGAGCCGATGCGGCGGAACGACGCCACCAGCCCCTCGACGGGATCGGCGGCGGGCGGGCGCAGGAACTCCGGGAGCATCCGCGGCGCGACCCGCCCGGTGCGCCCGTCGCCGGGCCGGCCCATGATCGAGGTCAGCGAGAGCGTTCGCCCCGGGTGCCGGATCGCGATCTCCTGGGCCACCATCGCGCCGAGGCTGGCGCCGACGACGTGCGCGCCGTCCGGGGCGACGTGCGCGAGCAGGCCTGCGGCGTCGTCGGCCATGTCGCCGAGCGTGTAGACGGGGGTGGCCCGGCGCGTCAGGAAGCCCCAGGGCCCGATGCCGCGTCCGTGCAGGTGCGTCGAGCGGCCCACGTCCCGGTTGTCGAACCGCACGACCCGGAAGCCGCGGTCGACCAGCCCCCGACAGAAGTCGTCCCGCCACCAGTCCATCGAGAGTCCGAGACCCATGACGAGCAGGACCGTCGGGTCCTCCTCCTCACCGATGACCTCGAAGCAGAGCTGGATGTCGCCGACCGCCGCGAACTCCTCCACGCCGCGATCTTCGGTCGCGGGAGGGTGTCAGTTCGCCGACGGTGAGCACATCGTGATCAATTGCCGTCGGCGACCATGATGAGCGCACGGTCGGCGTTCGAGGGAGTCGTGGAGGGGGCTTCTGCGTCGAACCCCGTGTGGACGACGGCAGACCCTTCCGGGGATCGGACGCGGTCCGTGCGGGACGTGTGACCTGGGGCGTGCTGACCGGGCCGGGTTTCCGACGGGTCGGGTCCGACACGTACGTGACGGCGGGTGTGCCGGACGACGCGCGCAGACGGGGTGCGGGTGACGACGCCTCTGAGGACCGCGTTCGACCTCGCGACCAGGACCAGGCTCGTGGACGCCGTCGTCGCGGCCGACGGGCCGGGTCGGCACGGCGGGTTGAGTGAGGCACTGCTCGCCCGAACGGCGGGTGATCGGGGCCCGGCGGGGTTCTCGTTACCCTGGGTCCGTGGCCGAATCCGTGTTCGAGAGCCTGGAACCGCTGCTGCCCCGGGTGAAGAAGCCGGTGCAGTACGTCGGCGGCGAGCGCAACGCGGGGACCAAGCCGTGGGACGCGGTGCCGGTCCACTGGGCGCTGTGCTACCCCGACGCCTACGAGGTCGGGCTGCCCAACCAGGGCCTGATGATCCTCTACGAGGTGCTCAACGAGCGGGACGACGCCCTCGCCGAGCGCACGTACGCCGTGTGGCCGGACCTCGCCGCGCTGATGCGCGAGCACGGGGTCCCGCAGTTCACCGTCGACGGGCACCGCCCCGTGGGCGCGTTCGACGTGCTGGGCATCAGCTTCGCCACCGAGCTCGGCTACACGAACATGCTCTCGATCCTCGACCTCGCCGGGATCCCGCTGCACGCCGCCGACCGGGACACGACTCACCCGATCGTGCTGGCCGGCGGGCACGCGGCGTTCAACCCGGAGCCGATCGCCGACTTCGTCGACATCGTGGCCCTGGGCGACGGCGAGGAGGTCGTCGGCGAGATCACCGAGGTCGTGAAGGCGGCCAAGGCCGAGAGCCTCACCCGCCACGAGACCCTCGAGCGCCTCGCCGGGGTCCCGGGCGTCTACGTCCCCGGCCTCTACGACGTCCGCTACGGCGACGACGGGACGATCGCCGCGGTCACCCCGACCAGCGCGCACGCCCCCGAGCGCGTCCACAAGCGCACCACCAGCGACCTCGACGACTGGCCGTACCCGAAGGCCCCGCTCGTCCCGATGGCCGAGACCGTCCACGAGCGGATGAGCGTCGAGATCTTCCGCGGCTGCACCCGCGGCTGCCGCTTCTGCCAGGCCGGCATGATCACCCGGCCGGTCCGGGAGCGCTCGCCGCAGGGCGTCGGCGAGATGGTCGAGAAGGGTCTGCAGAACTCGGGCTACCACGAGGTCGGCCTGCTCTCGCTCTCGAGCGCCGACCACTCCGGCATCGGCACGATCGCCAAGGACCTCGCCGACCGCTACGAGGGCACCGGCACGGGTCTCTCGCTCCCGAGTACGCGCGTCGACGCGTTCAACGTGACGCTCGCCGAGGAGCTCACCCGCAGCGGCCGCCGGTCCGGCCTGACGTTCGCGCCCGAGGGCGGGTCCGAGCGTCTGCGCAAGGTGATCAACAAGATGGTCTCCGAGGAGGAGCTCATCGCCACGGTCTCCACCGCCTACGAGCACGGCTGGCGGCAGGTGAAGCTGTACTTCATGTGCGGTCTGCCCACCGAGACCGACGAGGACGTGCTGCAGATCGCGTCGATGGCCCACGAGGTCATCCGGGCCGGACGCAAGGCCGCCGGCCGGGGCGACGTCCGGGCGACGGTGTCGATCGGCGCGTTCGTCCCCAAGCCGCACACGCCGTTCCAGTGGGCGGCCCAGACCGCGCCCGACGTCGTCGACAACCGGCTGCGCAAGCTGCGCGAGGCGATCAACAGTGACCGCTCGCTGGGCCGCAACATCGGGCTGCGCTACCACGACGGCCAGCCCAGCCTCATCGAAGGCCTGCTCAGCCGGGGTGACCGGCGGATCGGGCGGGTCATCGAGCGGGCGTGGCGAGACGGCCAGCAGTTCGACGGCTGGAGCGAGCACTTCTCGTTCGAGCGC
The DNA here is from genome assembly GCF_028737215.1 of Actinomycetospora chibensis. Taxonomy (GTDB): domain Bacteria; phylum Actinomycetota; class Actinomycetes; order Mycobacteriales; family Pseudonocardiaceae; genus Actinomycetospora; species Actinomycetospora chibensis. Next base: position 71,106 of record NZ_JAQZAM010000003.1, read on the forward strand.
TGGGTCACCGCGGCCGAGGAGGCGCTCGAGGGCGTCGACCTGGGCTGGTTCACCACCCGCGAGCGCGGCGCCGACGAGATCCTGCCCTGGGACCACCTCGACTCCGGGCTCGACCGGGGCTGGCTGTGGGACGACTGGCAGGACGCGCTGAACTCCGAGGAGCAGGACGACTGCCGCTGGACGCCGTGCTTCGACTGCGGCGTGTGCCCGACGATGGGGACCGAGATCCAGATCGCGCCCCCGGGCCGGCCGTCGCTGCCGATCACGCCCGTCGAGCAGCGCAGGTCGACGCCGGTGCGCAACCCCGCGCTCGCGGCCGACCGCGGGGTCTGACCGCGTGGCAGGACACCGGTGAGCGAGCGGCCGGAGGCGCCGGAGGTGCGCGTGCGACGGGCGGGTGCCCCGGACGGCGACGCCGTCGCCGCCCTGCGCCGGGCCTGGGTCGAGCAGCGTGGCCGCGCCCGGCCCGGCGCCGACCCGGGCTTCGAGCACGTGTTCGCGACGTGGTGGCGCGCGGAGCTCTCGCACCACGCGGTGTGGGTGGCGGAGGTGCCGTCCGGCGGTGCGTGGGACGTCGTCGGCTCCCTCGACGTCGCCGAGGTGGCCGCCATGCCCGCGCCCGGGCGGCCGGGGGAGCGCTGGGGCTACGTGGGCAGCCTCGTCGCCCTGGGTGCCGCGCCGCGCGGGGTGCCGCGCCGGCTCCTGAGCGCCGCCGTGGCCCACGCCCGCGACCGCGGGCTCGCGCGGCTCGTGCTGCGTCCGTCCCCGGCCGGGACGGCCTTCTACCGTGCGGCCGGGTTCAGCCCGGCCGGTGACGAGATCGTGGTCCTCCCGACCGGGGGACACCGACCGACCGGAGGGACGGCCTGATGGCGACCCGCACGACGAAGGCAGGCGAGGCGGCGCACCCCTCGGCGCCGATCGTGGAGAAGCTCCGGATGCGCTACGCGAAGCGGGGCCGCGCGCGGTTCAGCTCACACCGCGACATCGCCCGCACCATGGAGTGGACGCTGCGGCGCGCCGGGGTGCCGGTGGCCCTGTCGCACGGCTTCAGCCCACATCCGAGGCTCTCCTGGATCGGCGCGGCGCCCACCGGCGCGGCGAGCGATGCCGAGTACGTCGAGATCGGTGTGACGGAGCACCTCGACCCGCTGGTGGTCGCCCGCGAGGTGGACGCCGTGCTGCCCGAGGGGCTCTCGGTGATCGAGGTCGTACCCGCCTCACCCGGGGCGCTCGCCGACCGGATCGACGCGAGCCACTGGGAGATCGAGACCCCGGGCGTCCCCGACGAGCTGCTCGCCCCGGCCCTGGCCGCGTTCCACGCCGCCGACGAGGTCATCGTGGAGCGCCTCACCAAGAACGGTCCGAAGCCGCTGGATGTGCGAACGGCCGTCGCCGAACTGCGGCTCACGCTCACCCGGACGGACGAACCGGAGGCGCCGGAGCGGGAGGACCATGCACGAGCGGCGACGTGTGGGAGACTGACGGCGGTCGTACGGCACACCACGCCGGCCGCACGACCCGACGACGTGTGCGGTGCCCTCCGCGCCGTCGCCGGCCTCGAGTTCCCGGAACCCGTCAGGGCCACCCGGAGGGCTCAGGGTCGGCTCGACGAGCGCGGGGAGCTGATCGACCCGTTCGCGACGGACCGCGCGGCACCTACCGCGTAGCCCCGCGGAAGGTCCCCGGTCGGCCGCGGTGCACACACATCGCCGAACCGCACGGATCGACGGCACCCGGGCCCACCGGCTCGACCCGCCGAATCGTGCCGCAGTCGGTGGCCGTCCCCTGCGGCCGCCACGGCGAGCCCACGCGAGGTCCCCGTGTGGCCGCGACCCCCAGGTCGCGCCCGGGGGCGAAGGAGATGGATGACCGAGACCGACACCCCGTCCGGCGGTAGCACCGCCGCGGGGGATGCCGTCGCACCCGGACGCCCCGACGAGCAGGCCCTGGCCGCGCTCCCGGACAAGGTCCGCGTGCACGCCCTCGCCCGTGTGGTGGGCACCTCGAGCCGCGAGCTCCTCGCCGTGCTCGCCCGGATCGGCGTGGGGGCGCGCAGCGCGCAGTCCAGCGTCGACCGAGGCGTCGTGGCGCAGGTGATCGACGACCTGTTCCCGCCGCCCGGCGGTCCGGTCGCCGACCCGGTCGCCGAGGCCGCCGCGGCCCTGACGCCCTCGCCCGCCGAGGAGGCGAGCGAGCCGGAGGCCCCGCTCACCCTGGGCGCCGGCACTCCGACCGCCGGCGCGGCGGCCAGCGCCCCGGCCTTCGCGGCACCGATGTTCCTGGCGCCCGACTCGACCTCCGAGGACGCCGTCCCGACGCGAGCCCGGCGCCGTCGCGGCAGCCGCTCCACCGGCGTCGTCACCCCCGGTGAGTCCACCGAGACCGAGACCACGGGGGACCACACCCCGACCTCGCCGGACGAGGAGACTCCCGCCGCCGCGCCGGAGGACTCCGGTGAGTCCACGGCCGACACGGGAGGGTCCTCGCGCCGCCGCCGGCGTCGCTCGGGGGCCGACGAGGCCCCCGACGCGCCCGAGACGTCCGACGCCACGGACCCGTCGGAGTCCTCCGACTCCTCGGACACCTCCGATCCAGCCGACTCCTCCGACTCCGACGACGACGATGACGACGGCAGCCGCCGGCGCCGCCGTCGCGGGCGCCGCGGCCGCGGGCGCGGTCGGGGCGGTGCCGACGACGCCGAGTCCGGCGACGGCACCTCCGACGGCGACGCCGAGGCGGGCACGGACTCCTCCGAGAAGTCGGAGTCGGATTCCGGCGCCGGCTCCGGTGAGGGCGACGACGACGACGCCGAGGACTCCGACTCCGGCGAGTCCGAGGACTCCGACGGCTCGTCGGGCGGCTCGCGCCGCCGGCGCCGGCGGCGTCGCCGGTCCTCGGAGGGCGACGGCGACGGCGAGGTCGAGGACCCGCCGAACACCGTCACCCACGTCCGCGACCGCGTCGAGCGGCCCGAGGGCGGCAAGTCCTCGAACGACGAGATCCGCGGGGTCAAGGGATCGACGCGGCTCGAGGCCAAGCGCCAGCGGCGCCGCGACGGGCGCGAGTCCGGTCGCCGGCGGCCGTCGATCCTCTCCGAGTCCGAGTTCCTCGCCCGGCGCGAAGCCGTCGAGCGCACGATGGTCGTGCGCCAGCACGCCGGCCGCAGCCAGATCGGGGTGCTCGAGGACGGCGTGCTCGTCGAGCACTTCGTCGCGGGCGACGGCCAGAACTCGATGGTCGGCAACGTCTACCTCGGCCGGGTGCAGAACGTGCTCCCGTCGATGGAGGCCGCGTTCGTCGACATCGGCCGCGGGCGCAACGCCGTCCTGTACGCCGGTGAGGTCAACTGGGACGCCTCCGGGCTCGAGGGCAAGCAGCGCAAGATCGAGCAGGCGCTGTCCTCGGGCGACCAGGTGCTCGTCCAGGTCACCAAGGACCCGGTGGGCCACAAGGGCGCGCGCCTGACCACCCAGATCAGCCTGCCCGGCCGCTTCCTGGTGTACGTCCCCGCCGGCGGCGCCACCGGGATCAGCCGCAAGCTGCCCGACACCGAGCGCAAGCGCCTCAAGGAGATCCTCAAGCGGATCGTCCCCGACGAGTCGGGCGTGATCATCCGGACCGCCGCCGAGGGCGTCAGCGAGGAGGACCTGGAGCGCGACGTCCGGCGTCTCACCGCGCAGTGGGAGGCCATCGACAAGTCGGCCTCCGACGCGGGCACCAAGAACTCGAAGGGCCCGACCCTCGTCTACGAGGAGCCTGACCTCCTCATCCGTGTCGTGCGCGACATGTTCAACGAGGACTTCTCCTCGCTCGTCGTCTCCGGCGAGCGGGCGTGGGAGACGCTGGAGGGCTACGTGTCGCACGTGGCCCCGGAACTCGCGGGGCGCCTGACGCGTCACGTCGGACCTGAGGACGTGTTCGCCGCGTACCGGATCGACGAGCAGCTGATCAAGGCGCTCGACCGCAAGGTGTGGCTGCCCTCGGGCGGCACGCTGGTCATCGACCGCACCGAGGCGATGACGGTCGTCGACGTCAACACCGGCAAGTTCACCGGCTCCGGGGGCAACCTCGAGGAGACGGTGACCCGCAACAACCTCGAGGCCGCCGAGGAGATCGTCCGCCAGCTCCGGCTGCGCGACATCGGCGGCATGATCGTCATCGACTTCATCGACATGGTGCTGGAGTCGAACCGCGACCTCGTGCTGCGGCGCCTCACCGAGTGCCTGGGCCGCGACCGCACCCGCCACCAGGTCTCCGAGGTCACCTCGCTCGGCCTGGTGCAGATGACCCGCAAGCGCGTCGGGCAGGGCCTGCTCGACGAGTTCTCGACCACCTGTGAGCACTGCCGCGGCCGCGGCGTCATCGTCTCGTCCGAGCCCGTCATCGGCCACGAGCAGGGCGGCGGCAACGGCGGGGGCACCGGCGGGGGCAACGGCGGCGAGAAGGCCGGCTCCGCGGAGAAGAACGGTTCGGGCGAGAAGAACGGTTCGGGCGAGAAGGCCGCGAGCGGCACCGGCGGGGGCTCGTCCTCGCGCCGGGGTCGTCGCGGGCGCCGGGCCGAGCGTTCCGAGGGCGCCTCGCCGGCCGTCGTCGCCGCGGCCAGCGGGCTCGCCGCCGGCCGGGACGACGACGCCGACGAGGTCGACGCCGACGAGTCGGGCACCGAGGCCGTCGCCACCGTCGAGGCCGTCGACACCTCCGACTCGGGGACCGCCGAGAGCCCCGAGACGGCCGCGGTGCCCGTAGAGGGCGCCGAGGAGACCGAGGTGGCCCTCGAGGCCGGGCTGGCCGAGGCGAGCCCGGGCGCGGGGAGCGTCGAGGAGACCGACGAGGCGCCCGCCGAGGCGGACGTCCCGGCGGCGGCGGAGACCGAGGAGGTCGAGGAGGCGATCCACGAGGCCGTCGAGGCCGAGGTCGCCCTGGAGGCCGACCTCGCCGAGCACGTGCCGGGGGGCAACGGGACGACCCCAGAGCCCGCCACCTCGTCCGCGCCGCGCATCACGGGTGCCATCGGGGCCGCGACCGGCAACGGGAACGGCCACGGGGGCGACACCCTCATCACCCCGGCCGGGAGCCCGGCGGAGCCCGAGGACGACACGACGCCCGAGCCCGCGGTGGTCCCCACCGGGAGCGGCTCGGCGCGACCGCGTCGACGCCGGGCGGCGTCCCGTCCGGCCGGTCCGCCGGTCGGCGGATCGAGCGACTGAGCACCACCCGCGGACGGTCGGCCCCACCCGGGGTCCGACCCGCGGAGGCCGGGCGGGTACCCTAGGAGATCGGTGCCCGCCGGGTCGCTGCCCGCGGCACCGGCGCGCCGCGCCCGCCCCGCACGGGACGCGCGCCGGGACCGGAACCCCACGCCAGACAGGAGTCCACGCGGAAGATGTACGCGATCGTGAAGACCGGCGGCAAGCAGTACAAGGTCGCGGTCGGCGACGTCATCGACGTGGAGCTCCTCGACGGTGACACCGTGGACCTCCAGCCGGTCCTGCTCGTCGACGGCAGCACCGTCCTCAGCTCGGCGTCCGACCTCGAGAAGGTCAGTATCTCCGGCAGCATCGTCGGAGAGCACAAGGGCCCCAAGATCAAGATCATGAAGTACAAGAACAAGACCGGGTACAAGCGGCGCGTCGGCCACCGCCAGCGCTACAGCCGCCTCGAGGTCACCGACATCTCGAAGTAAGGGAGCAGGAATGGCTCACAAGAAGGGTGCGTCCAGCTCCCGCAACGGTCGCGACTCGAACGCCCAGATGCTCGGCGTCAAGCGCTTCGGCGGCCAGGTCGTCAAGGCCGGCGAGATCCTCGTCCGCCAGCGCGGCACCAAGTTCCACCCGGGCGTCGGTGTCGGCCGGGGCGGCGACGACACGCTGTTCGCCCTGGTCCCGGGCTCCGTCACCTTCGGGACGAAGCGCGGCCGCAAGAACGTCAACATCGTGCCGGTGGAAGAGACCGCCTCCGCCTGAGCACCACGCAGCAGCAGTACCGTCAGGGGTGGGTCCGGGACTCTCGGACCCGCCCCTTTCGTTCGTCTCCACCCCTGCTCTCGAACTCCGGAAGGACACCGCACACCCGATGGCCCGGTTCGTCGACCAGGTGACGCTGCACGTCACGGCGGGGAGCGGCGGCCACGGGTGCGCGTCGATCCGCAGGGAGAAGTTCGTGCCCCTCGGTGGGCCGGACGGCGGCAACGGCGGGCGCGGCGGGGACGTGGTGCTGGTGGTCGATCCCGGCGTCCACACGCTGCTCGACTTCCACCACCGGCCCCACGCGGTGGCCGGCAACGGGAAGCCGGGGATGGGGAGCTTCCGCCACGGCGCCAACGCCGAGGACATCGAGCTCGCCGTGCCCGAGGGGACGGTCGTGCTCGACACCGACGGCGAGGTGGTCGGCGACCTCACCGGCATCGGCACCCGGCTCGTCGCGGTCCGCGGCGGTCGCGGGGGGCTCGGAAACGCCGCCCTGGCCGGGCCGTCGCGCAAGGCCCCGGGCTTCGCGCTGCTCGGTGAGCCGGGGGAGTCGCGCGACCTCGTGCTCGAGCTGCGCTCGATGGCCGACGTCGGGCTGGTGGGCTACCCGAGCGCGGGCAAGTCGTCGCTGGTCAGCGCCATCAGCGCGGCCAAGCCGAAGATCGCCGACTACCCGTTCACGACGCTGGCGCCCAACCTCGGGGTCGTCTCGGCCGGCGGCAGCACCTACACGGTCGCCGACGTTCCCGGCCTCATCCCCGGCGCGAGCGAGGGCAAGGGTCTCGGGCTGGACTTCCTGCGCCACATCGAGCGCTGCTCGGTGCTCGTGCACGTCGTGGACTGCGCGACGTTCGAGCCCGAGCGCGACCCGGTGTCCGACATCCGCGCGCTCGAGGCGGAGCTTGCGGCGTACACCCCGGCCCTGGGCACCGACCTCGCCGCGCGTCCCCGGATCGTCGCCCTCAACAAGATCGACGTGCCGGATGCCGCCGACCTCGCCGAGATGGTGCGCGGGGAGGTCGCCGAGTTCGGCTGGCCGGTCGTGGAGATCTCCACCGCGAGCCGCGCCGGCCTGCAGGAGCTCGCCTACAAGATGGCCGCGGCCGTCGACGAGGCCCGCGCCACCGCCGCCCCCTCGACCGCCCCGCGCGTCGTCCTGCGCCCCACGGCCGTCGACGACACCGGCTTCACCGTCGGTCGCGACCCCGAGGAGGGGTTCCTCGTCCGGGGCGAGAAGCCCGAGCGCTGGGTGCGGCAGACCGACTTCACCAACGACGAAGCCGTCGGCTACCTCGCGGACCGGCTCGCCCGCCTCGGGGTCGAGGAGGCCCTCGCCGAGGCCGGGGCGGTGCCCGGTGACATGGTGACGATCGGCATCAACACCTTCGACTGGGAGCCCTCGACCCCGGCCGGCGTGGCGGCGATGCGCGGCAACCGCGGCACCGACCCCCGCCTGGAGGGCATCGACAACGTCGACCGGGCGTCCGCGGCCGAGCGCCGCGCGGCCCGCGACGAGCGCCGCCGCCACCGCGACGACGACGAGCTCGGCATCGCGCCGTGGCACGAGGACTACGAGGACGTGCCGGCCGATCTCCGCGGCGACGATCGATGACTGCCCGCGAGGCCGTCGCCGGGGCGCGGCGGCTGGTGGTGAAGATCGGGTCGACGTCGCTGACGTCGGTCGACGGCGGGCTCGACGTGGGGCGCCTCGACGCGCTCGTCGACGCCGTGGCCGCCCGGGCGGCCGGCACCCAGGTCGTGCTCGTGTCGTCCGGGGCGATCGCGGCGGGTCTACGACCGCTCGGTCTGCCGCGCCGGCCCCGGGACCTCGCGACGCAGCAGGCGGCCGCGGGCGTCGGGCAGCTGCACCTCACCCGCGCCTACGCCGACGCGTTCGCCCGCCACGGGCGCACCGTGGGCCAGGTCCTGCTCACCTCCCACGACGTCGTGCGGCGCCAGCCCTACCGCAACGCCCAGCGCACCTTCGAGCGCCTGCTCGGACTCGGTGTCGTCCCGGTGGTCAACGAGAACGACACCGTGGCCACCGACGAGATCCGCTTCGGGGACAACGACCGGCTGGCCGCGCTGGTGGCCCACGTGATCTCGGCCGACGCGTTGGTGCTGCTCAGCGACGTCGCCGGGGTCTACGACGCCGACCCGCGCGACCCCGGGGCCACGCTGGTCCGGGAGGTCACGGGCGGCGCCGACCTCGCCGGCGTGCGCGTCGGCAGGACCTCCTCGCTGGGCACCGGCGGGATGGCCTCCAAGCTCGCCGCGGCGGACCTCGCCAGCGGCGCCGGGGTGCCCGTCCTCGTGGCCGCGGCCGCCGACGCCCCGGCCGCGCTCGACGGCGCCGAGGTCGGGACGGTGTTCGCGCCGCACGGTCCGCGGCTGTCGGCCCGCCGCTTCTGGCTGCGTCACATGGCCGGCACGCGCGGGCGGTTGCACCTCGACGCCGGCGCGGTGAAGGCCGTGGTGGGGCGCCGTCGCTCCCTGCTCGCGGCCGGGATCGTGGGCTCCGACGGCGACTTCGAGGCGGGTGATGTCGTCGATCTCGTCGACCCGCACGGGGAGGTCGTCGCCCGTGGGGTCGTCGCCTTCGACGCCGAGGAGCTCCCGGAGATCTCCGGGCGGTCCAGCGAGGACGTGGCGCCCGAGCACCGGCGGGAGGTCGTGCACGCCGACGACCTGGTGCCGGTCGGCTCGACGATCTCGGGCCCCGGGCGCGGCGCGACCGATCCCGGGGCACCGGGTCCCACGGCCAACGGTCCCGCGGGCACGGATCCCGCGGCCACTCGTCCCGCCGCCGATCCTGCGGCCACCGACCCCGCCGCCGATCCGGCGGCGGCCACCAGCCCCTCGAGCTGACGCGTTCCCGACGCGGCCCGGCGGCCGCAGGGTGTCAGAAGGGCGGCGGTTCGTCGGCGGCGTGCATCACCGGCGGGGTCGCGGGTCTGTCGGTGGTCGTGAGCGTGCCCGTCCTGCGGAGGAACCGCTGCCGCCAGCCGGGCTCCTCCTCGGTCCAGCCCTCCTCCGGCAGGGGCCGAGGGCCGGACGGACGGTCGAGGCGGGGGGAGCGGCTCGAGGATCCTCGTGGGCAGGGTCGTGTGGTGGACGCCGGCGCGGGTGCGGATCACGAAGCGGCCCGCCGCGGCCTGGCTCTGGGCCCGTGCGCACGTCCGGACGTAGGAGGCCAGGTCCTCACCGGTCAGCGTCGCCGGCGACAGCCGCTCGAGAGCGGCGACCAGCCCCGCGCCGGGCGCGAGAGCGTCCAGCTCGGCCGCGAGGCCGGACCGGACGTCCTGGTCGATGCTCACGAGGACGACGTGAGGGGCGACCCCCGACAGCGACGGCCGAGAGAGCGGCTCCCGGGACCCCCACGAGGTCACGGAACGATCACGATTCCCTGCTCCAGAGCCCGGGGCTCCCGGGGCGGACGGGATGGGCACAATGGCGGGCGTGACGAGCCCGGCCGCGACCACCCCGACCACGCCCACCGAGATCGTCACCGACTGCGGCCGCCGGGCCTCCGCGGCCGCCCCGCGGATGGCGGCCGCGACCGATCACGAGGTCGCGACCGCGCTGCGCGGCATGGCGACGCTGCTCGTCGAGGCCGCCGACACCGTGCTCGAGGCGAACGCCGCGGACGTCGAGGCCGCCGAGAGCGCGGGGACCACCTCGGCGCTCGTCGACCGCCTGCGCCTCGACCGCGCACGCCTCGAGGGCATGGCCCGGTCGCTGGTGGAGCTCGCCGACATCCCGACGCCTGAGATCGACACCGTGCTCGAGGAGCGCCCCGACGGGCTGCGCCTGATCGAGCGCCGGCGGCCCGTCGGCGTCATCGGGGCGAACTTCGAAGCGCGTCCCAACGTGGTCGTCGACGTCGCCTCCCAGCTCCTGAAGTCGCGCAACGCCGGCGTCCTGCGCACCGGCGGCGCGGCGCTCGCGTCGGCCACCGCACTCATGGAGGCCGTCGTCGCCCCCGCGCTCGCCGGCGCGGGCCTCGACCCCGACTCCGTCGTGCTCGTCACCGACCCGCGCCGCGAGTGCGCCGTCGAGCTGGTGCGCCGCCCGGGCCTCATCCCGCTGGTCATCCTGCGCGGCTCCGGCGACACGACGCGCTCGCTCGGTCTCGAGGCCGCGCAGCACGGGGTGCGCACGCTCGCCCACGCCGACGGCGGCGGCGTGCTCTACGTCGACCGTGCCGCGCCCGTCGAGCTCGCGCACACGCTCGTGACCTCGTCGATCGACCGGCTCGGCGTCTGCAACCGCCTCAACCTCCTGCTCGTCGACCGGCACCGCTGGGACGAGCTGGTCCCCGGCCTGGTCGCGCTCCTGGAGGAGCACGGTCTGCGCGCCTCGCTGCCCCCGCACGAGCACGCGCTCGGGCACGAGTGGGCGCTCGACGACGGGAACGAGGCGACGGTGACCCTGGCGCCCGTGGACGGCCCGGCCGACGCGGCCACCACGGCCAACCGGGAGACGTCGGGACTCGCGGCCACGATCGTGACCGCCGACGAGGCCTCGGCGCGGGAGTTCCTCGACACCTACGCCGGCACCGGGGCCTTCTGGAACGCCACCACCCGCCTGCTCGACGGCGTGAAACTGCGCCGCGTCCCGGAGACCGGGATCAACGTCGACCACGTCCCCGGCCCCCGCGGCCCGGTGGTCTTCACCGACCTCTGCCTGCGCCAGTACGTCGTGGTCCCCGCGTCGACCGCGATCGGGCACCCCGAGTAGCTCACGCGTTCGTCGTGACGGCTCCGGAGCTCGTGTTGAGGCGCAGGTAGCCGCGCTCGAAGTTCTGGCGCACCCCGCCGGTGACCGCGAACTGGTCGCCCTTCGGGTAGCCCAGGCTCGACCGCTCGTAGCCCAGCTGGCCCCAGCGGGTGAGGATCGGACCCCGCACGGGCCAGGCCCCCGTCGCCGAGGTCCAGTAGACGACGCCCGACTGGAACTGGTTGTAGCGCCCGCGCCCGTCGGGGGTGGCCTTCTCGTCGGTCCGCGGCAGGCCGAGCACCGAGCCCGCGGCGCCGAGGGCGTCGTAGCGGGAGTTGATGACGCCCTGTACCGACCAGGCCCCGGTGGCGCTCGACCAGTAGACCGCGCCGTTGCTCCCGGAGAACCGGGTCACGCGCGCCGACTTCGACGTCGGGCTCTCGACCACCGACGGCTCGGCGAGCACGCTGCGCTGCGCCAGCCACTTCTGACGGATCGGGTAGGTCGCGAGGTTGCCGACCAGCGCCGCGGTGCGCGAGCGGATGGCGGGCATGGAGCGGATGCCGGTGTTGCCGGGGCACTCGGTGGCGCCCACGTCACGGTGCGCGAACACGGTCGGCAGCGTCACCGCGCGGCCGGCCGGGTAGCGCGAGGTGCCGCCCCCGGCGCTGGTCAGCGTGACCGCGGCGTTCGGGTCGCGGTAGAGCCCGCCCAGCTTGTACGCCGCGAGCTGTGCGGTCGCCTCGATGGTGGCCGCCGGCGGGGCGACCGAGGTGAAGTCGCCCATCATCCCGATGCCGAAGGTCTCGCGGTTGAACCCGCCGGCGTGCGCGGCGATGACCGAGCGGGCCAGGCCCCCGGCCCGCCCCTCGAACACCGTCCCGTACCGGTCGACGAGGACGTTGTAGCCGATGTCGCCCCAGCCCTGCGTGCGGGCGTGGTAGGTGTAGATCCCCCGGACGATGGCCGCGGACTCGGCGGCCGAGTAGGCGTTCGTGCCCGCCGTGTGGTGGATCGTCACCGCCCGCACGGTGGGCGTGTACTCGGGTGTCCACGTCATCAGGCGCTCGTCGGCGCCCCACTGCGCACGGGTCACCACGGCCGGGCTGCTCGGGCTGCCGGTCGCCCCGCCTGGGGTGACGGCCGCCGCCGCGATCCGCGAGTCGTTGCTGCCGGTCCCGGGGTCGATCGAGGTGAGCGCCACCCGCTGGGTCACCGGCTGCCCGTCCGTGCTCGCCCGGACCTGGACCTCCTTGCTGTCGGCCACCCAGATCGGCTCGGTCCCGGAGGAGGCGGCGCGCCGCCCGTCGCGCTCGGTGTCGACGGGATCGACCCGCGTCCACGGCCCGAACAGCCCGGTGGCGAGCCGGCTGCGCAGCTCGATGACCTGCGGTGTCGCCCCGGTCCAGGTCACCGCGACGAGCTTGAGCGGATCGGGGCTCGTGGCCTGCCGTGCGCCGCCCGAGTCGGGGGAGGGGCTCGGCGTCGTGAGGCGCTCGTCCTCCACCTGCGCCGGCGTGGCGGCCGCGGACGGGAGCCGGGCGGGCTCGACGTCCTCGGTCGCACCCGACGGTGGCGCCATACCGATGGCCGGGGCGGCCGACGCCGGCACCCCCGTCGCCACCAGCACCGCCGCGAGCGGAGCCACGAGCCCCGCACCCACCCAACGCCCTGCTGCCCGCGTCCTACGGCCCACGATCCCCCCGATCGGTCGTCCACTGGGAGAACGCGCCGGGCATACGGGAGATACGGGGGCCTGCTCGAACAGGCCGATCAGCCGCCGGACTCGGCGATCGCCTTGATCTTCTGCAGCGTCGCGCGCATGTTCGCCCGGTTGGTCCGTCCGCGCGCCCAGCCGGCCAGCGTCCAGTAGAACCGCGTCCCGATGCTGGGGGTGAGGCGGAACGACTCGGTGACGTCGGTGCCGTCGTCCTTGGGCTGGAACCGGTAGTGCCAGTTGTTGATCGGGCGTCCGCCCACCAGCACCTCGAACCCGAACTCGCGGCCCGGCTTGCACGCGGTGATCCGGCAGGTCGACCAGTACGTCGGACCCCGGCCGTTGCGGTGCACGTGCCCGCGGAAGCGCGTCCCGACCGCCGGCCCGGTCGCGCCGTCGAGCCACTCGGCCTCGAAGGTCTCCTCGCTGTAGCGGTGCGTCTGGGTGACGTCCGAGACCAGCTCCCACACCGTCTCCGGCGACGCCCGGATGTGCTCGGTCACCGCGTCCTGCATCGCCCACTCCTCGGTCCGGTTCGGCTGCGGCGAACCGTCCCACACGCGATCAGCGCCCGAGCACCACGGCTCGGTCGCGGACGTAGTCCCAGGTCTCGAAGGGCAGGTCCGCCCAGACGAACACGTCCTCGACGGTGGCGAACCGGCCCGCCGCGGAGCGGCACGCGACGATCCGCTGGGCGTGCTCCGGCGCGATCCCGCAGGTCCGGGCGATGGCCTGGGCCGGCGCGGCGTTGAGGTCGACAAGACCGCCGTCGTCGTAGGAGCGCGGCAGGTCCGGGCGTCCGACGCGCAGCTCGTGGGCCAGCATCGGGTCCTGCGCGGCGAGACGGCGGGCCTCGGCGCGGCGGTCGCGCGCCGCGAGCGCGGCGGCGACGGCCGGGTCCGGCAGCGGGCGGTCCCATCCGGTGGGCCGGGCCCGGGGGCCGAACACCTGGTGCCGCACCACGATCAGCGCGGCCAGCCCACCCACGTAGAGCGTGAGGATGCTCATCGAGGACAGGGTCGCGAACAGACCGGTCGTCGAGCCGTCGGGACCGCGATCCGCCGCGCCGACGAACACGAACGTCGCGAGCACGAGGACGAGCGACGCGACCGCGGCGACCACGTGCCACGGCCGCCTCGTGCGTACGGCGGCGTGCGCCAGGGGTACCGGGAGCAGGACCCCGGCGCCGAGCAGGTGGACGACGAACCACCAACCGCCGCGGGTGAACCAGTTCCCGTGCCGCTCGAACGCCGCTGGCGGCCCGGACACCTGCGGGCCGCTCAGGACGGCACCTGGTCGCGCAGGACCCGCTTCAGCAGCTTCCCCGACTGGTTGCGGGGCAGCTCGTCCACGACGTGGATGCTCTTCGGCGTCTTGTAGCCCGCGAGTCGCCCGCGGGCGTGCGCGATCAGCTCCTCGGACGACACCTCGCCCTTGAGCACCACGAACGCCGCGACCGCCTCGATCCAGCGCTCGTCGGGCACCCCGATCACCGCGGCCTCGGCGACGGCCTCGTGGGTGTAGAGCGCGTCCTCGACCTCGCGGGACGCCACGAGCACGCCGCCGGTGTTGATCACGTCCTTGATGCGGTCGACGACGGTGATGAAACCCTGCTCGTCGATCCGCACGAGGTCACCCGAGTGGAACCAGCCGTCGCGGAAGGCCTCCGCGGTCTCCTCGGGCTTGTCCCAGTAGCCCTCGCAGAGCTGGGGTGAGCGGTACACGACCTCGCCCGTGCCGCCGGGTTCGACGTCATCACCCTGGTCGTCGATCACCCGGAGCTCGACGAACAGCACCGGGCGCCCGCACGACTCCGGGCGTTCGTCGTGCTCCTCGGGCTGCAGCACGGTGGCGAGCGGGCCGATCTCCGACTGCCCGAAGCAGTTGTAGACCGCGAGCCCCGGCAGGTGCTCGCGCAGCCGGGCGAGCACCGGGCCGGGCATGATCGACGCGCCGTAGAACGCCTTGCGCAGGCTCGAGAGGTCCCGCGTGCCGAAGTCGGCGTGGTTGGCCAGCGGCACCCACACCGTCGGGGCGAGGAAGAGCGCGCCGAGCCGGTCGTCCTCGACCCGGCGCAGGATCTCCGGGATGTCGGGCGCCTCCATGAGGTGGTTGACCGCGCCGACCATCAGGTAGGGCATGAGGAAGCAGTGCATGCCCGCCGAGTGGTAGAGCGGCATCGGGTGCAGCGGGTCGTCCCCGTCGCCCATCGCCATGGCGTGCACGCACGAGACGTACTCGTGCACCAGCGCGCGGTGGGTCATCATCGCGCCCTTGGGCCGCGACGTCGTGCCCGACGTGTAGAGCAGCTGGACGAGGTCGGTGTCGGCGACGGTGCTGGTCAGCTCCGGGAGCTCGCCGGTGCGGGCGCGCTCCAACAAGGAGCCCGCCGCATCGCGGAGCGGGACGACCTGCTTCGGCTGGGAGTCCAGCGCGGCGACGGGTCCGGCCAGCGCCGGGTCGATGAGCAGCAGCCGGCTGCCCGACTGCTCGACCAGGTAGCCGAGCTCCTCGCCCGTGAGCGCGTAGTTGATCGGCACGTGGACCGCGCCGAGCCGGGCGCACCCGAGGAAGGCGAGCAGGTAGGCGTCGGAGTTGCGTCCGTAGGCGGCGACGCGGTCGCCGGCGGACACACCGAGCTCGCCGAGGTAGCCCGCGGCGCGGGTGACGGCGTCGTCGAGCTCCCGGTACGTCCACGTCCGGTCGGCGAAGTGCAGGGCGACACGGTCGGGGGTGCGGCGCGCGCTGCGCGCCAGCACCCCGTCGACCGTACTCGAGCGGGGATCCACGGGCGTGTCCTCCTCGACGGCGCGGGCGGTCAGGCGTGGGCGTCGCCGACGGCGACCTCGCCGCCCGCGGCGACGTCGGCGTAGACGCCGGCGCACGCCCACTTCCCGGCGACCTCGGGCTTGTCGATCTGGATGCGGTTGTTCTTCGCGACGGTGCGCAGGGTGTTGCGGTCCTCGGGGAGGTCGCCCTGGGCCATCGTGGTCATGACGCAGCGCATGGTCTGGAAGGTGTACGCGACGCGGACGTCGTCGCCGAGCGTCATCTCCTGCCCGGGCCAGTCGTTCTCCACGAAGCCGGGCGGGGTGTCGGCGAGGACGACGTTCGGCCGATAGCGGCGCACGTCGAACTCGCTCTCCGGCGCCAGCTCCCGCAGCCGCGCGAGGGTCGACTCGGTGACGACGTGCAGCGCGGCGAGGTCGTAGAAGCGGCCCGGCGGGGCGAAGGCGGCGACGTCGAAGTGGCTGATCGCCTCGCCGGTGTCCTCCTGGCGCTTGGTGGTCGCCTCGATGATGTGCTCCGGGCCCAGCTCGGCGCGCTCGAGGCCGTCGATGTCCACCCAGAGCTCCTCGAACGCCACACCGTCCGGCGGCGTGGTGATCAGCTTGACCTCGCGGCCGAGCACGTCGGAGAGCGCCTGGTCGATGTCGGCGTCGTCGCTGCGGCGGGTGGACCCGTCGGGGAACGTGATGACCACCGGCGGGGCCGCTTCCCCGGCGACGGGCTCCCCGGCGAACGCCGCGGAGAACTCGAGCAGCCTCGCCCACCGCTTCGGCACCTTGGCGCTGGCGACGATGCCGGTCTCGACGTCGAGGACGGCGTAGGCGCGGTCGCCCAGCACCCCCCGCTCGTCGAACGTGGCGCGCGCCAGGGACTCTCCGAGCATCGACTTGACGGGGTAGCGGTACAGAGCGGCGATGGTCACATCCGAGTGGTTACCACCCGGCGGCGCCGTCGGGAACCGGCCGCGCGGTCGGGTCCGTCCGATCTCAGCGGTCCGCTCGGCCGGCGAGCCACCCGGCGCCAGCGGCCACACCGCCCGCGACCAGCGTCGCGGCCGTGACGACGAGGGCGTACGAGCCGAGCCACACGTGCTTGGCGAGCTCGCAGTACCCGTCGCCGAGCACCGCGACGAGCACGATCCCGAGCGCGGTGACGGCGAGCGCGCCGGCGGTGAGCGCGAGCCCCCGCGCGGTGGGGGTCGTCGCGGCCGACAGGCGCGGGACGCGGGAGGCGATCAGCGCCAGCGCCGCGGCCAGGAGGGCCAGGACGACCACCGTCGGCGGCACCCACCGCCCCGGCAGCCCGTCGAAGTAGACGAACGTCGGGCCCATCAGCTGCGAGCCCTCGGGGTAGGAGGGCCGGGGGATCTCGCCGCTGACGGTCCGCGGCCCGCCCGTCTCGCTCGCCAGGTAGGGGATGTGGGGTCGCAGGGTCGCGACGAGGCCCCGGTGCACCATGCGGGCCAGCACGAGCGGGTGCTGCGCCACCCACAGGCGCGCCGCGGAGCGCAGCTCGTCGGGCCGCGCGCCCACGGTCTCCGCCCAGCTCGGCACGCTGCGCCCGCCGTCGAGGTAGAAGTGCTGGCCGGCCTGCCGGAACGCCTCGGGGCGCAGGCCGAGTGCGACCGTCGCCGCCGGCCCCGACTCGGGGAGCACGGCGGTGAACGCGAGGTTGTGGGCGTTGACCTTGTCGTAGGCCGCGTCCTGGGCCGCGATCCCCGAGAGCACGGGCGGCACGGCGACGGCGACGGCGAGCAGGGCGACGGCGAGCCCCGGCGCCCGGCGCCACCACGGCCGGGTGCCGACCGTGACGACCGCGCAGACCGCGACCGCCACGAGCCCGACGGGCAGGAACCCCGGCTTGGCCGTGGCCGCGACGGCGCCGCCCAGCGCGACCAGCCCGAGGGCCGCGGCCCGCGCGCCGCGATCGGTCGGACGGGTGACGGCCACCGTCAGCAGGCCCCACGCCATCCAGGCCGCGCCGAGCAGGCCGGCCGCCTCGCTGAAGGAGGAGACCAGGAAGCGGGACCACCACGGGACGGCGAGCAGTGGGATCAGGGGTGGCACGACCACCGCGAGCAGGACCGGGACGACCCGGCCGGCTCGTCGACCGGCCACGGAGGGGGCGGACGTGGCGGCGAGCGCGGCGACCCCCGCGCCGGCGGCGAGGAGGCCGATGTAGGCCGCGGCCAGCCACTCCAGCGAGAAGCGGTCGGAGCCGTCCGGGGCCGGGGGCGTGGCGTCGAGGGCCGTGGTGACCGCGACGGTCGCCTGCAGCAGCAGGCCCGCCGAGGTGGTGGGCGCCTCGCGGGGGCAGCCGGGGCCGCCGGTGCGGTACTCGGTGACGGCGACCCCGTGGCCGGGGGCGGCGCGGTCGGAGGTGTCGGGCACGAGATCGGCGACGCAGTACAGGCGGATGGCGTCGCCGTTGTCGGCGGCCCCGATGGCGTCCCCGCCCACCAGACCCAGCCGTGCGAGCAGCCCCGCGCCCACGAGCAGCGCAACCCCGACGGCGAGCAGCAGCCGGAGCCCGCGACCGACGACCGGCGCCCGGGGCGGGTCCTCGGGGCGCAGGTCGTCCTCGACGGGGTGCTCGGTGTGCTCACCGAGCGACGTCCCGGCGCTCATCGTCCCCCTCGTGCGCGGTGCGGGCGGGTCCCCGGGAAAGGGTGCCAGACCCCTCCCCGAAGCCCGCAGCGACAGGCTCAGCCGGTGGTGGCCAGCACGAACGGGAGCACGCCGGGCGCTCCGGCCCGCCGCAGGAGCATCGCCGCGACGGTGAGCGTCCACCCCGAGTCGGCGACGTCGTCGATCAGCAGGACGGGGCCCGCGCCGAGGTCGAGGCCGGCGGGCACGGAGAGCCGTCCGTACACCTCGGCCAGGCGCTGCGCGGAGTTCGGCGGCTCGGGCTCGCTGTCGTCCTCGGGATCGAAGTAGCGCGGGGGCGCGCTGTCGGCCAGCGCGCCGAGCAGCGGCAGCCGGCCGATCGAGGCGATGCGCTGCGCGAAGCTCTCGACGAGCGCCGGACGCCCGCGGCTGGGGAGCCAGACGATCCCGGCCGGCCGCTGTGCCCAGTCCCAGCCCTTGAGGACCTCCACGGCCGCGTCGACCAGCGCGTCGGGCACGAGGTCGTCGCCGTGGAGCAGCGGCCGCAGGCGCGGGCCCCACCCGACGTCGGTGAGCCGCCCGATCGCGCGCCCGTCCTCGGCCGCCTCCTCGGGCTTGATCTTGCCCTTGAGCGGGACGTCGAGGGCGTCCATGCCGCTGGGCCACTGCTTGCGCGGCGCCAGCGGGACCCCCGGCCGGTCGAGCGTCGCCTGCGCCTGCACGCGGACGTCCTCGCCGATCGTCGGGTCGGCGTGCCGGCCGGTGCAGTTGTCGCAACGACCGCACGGCGTCGCGCCCGGGTCGTCCAGCTGACGGCGGAGGAACTCCATGCGGCAGCCGTCGGTGGCGATGTAGTCGAGCATCGCCCGCTGCTCGGCGCGCCGGGCCTTCGCGAGGCCGGTGTAGCGGGCGCCGTCGTACTCCCACGCCTGCCCGGTGGCCTCCCAGCCGCCCTTCACCCGGCGGACGGCGCCGTCGGTGTCGAGGACCTTGAGCATCATCTCCAGCCGCCCGCGGGAGAGCTCCACGCGCGGCTCGAGGGCGGCGGTGGACATCGGGCGGCCGGCGTCGCCGAGCACGCTCAGCGCGACCCTGACCTGCGGCTCGGCGGGGAACGCCAGCGAGGCGAAGTAGGCCCAGATGTCGCGGTCCTCGGGGCCGGGGAGCAACAGCACCTCGGCGCGCTCGACGCCACGGCCGGCGCGGCCGATCTGCTGGTAGTAGGCGACGGGGGACTGCGGCGCCCCGAGGTGGACGACGAACCCGAGGTCGGGCTTGTCGAAGCCCATCCCCAGCGCCGACGTCGCCACCAGCGCCTTGACACGGTTGGCCAGCAGGTCGTCCTCGGCGCGCTCGCGCTCGGACGGGTCGGTCTTGCCGGTGTAGGCGGCGACGGGGTGCCCGCGCTCGCGCAGGAACGCGGCCAGCTCGTCGGCGGCCGAGACCGTCAGCGTGTAGACGATGCCCGAGCCCGGCAGGTCGTCGAGGTGCTGGGCGAGCCAGGCGAAGCGGTCGGCGCCCTTGGGCAGTGGGAGCACCCCGAGACGCAGCGACTCCCGGTCGAGCTCGCCGCGCAGCACCAGCGCGTGGTCATGGCTGCTCGACACGCCGAGCTGGTCGGCCACGTCGGTGGTGACGCGGTCGTTCGCCGTGGCCGTCGTGGCCAGCACGGGCACGCCGTCGGGCAGCTCGGAGATGAGCGTGCGCAGCCGCCGGTAGTCGGGCCGGAAGTCGTGCCCCCAGTCGGAGATGCAGTGCGCCTCGTCGACGACGAGCATCCCTGCGGTGCGCGAGAGCTCGGGCAGCACCTGGTCGCGGAACTCGGGGTTGTTCAGACGCTCGGGGCTGACGAGCAGGACGTCGACCTCGCCGGACTGGACCTGGCCGTAGACCAGCGACCAGTCGTCGGTGTTGGCGGAGTTGACCGTGACCGCGTGGATGCCGGCGCGGTTGGCCGCCTCGATCTGGTTGCGCATGAGCGCGAGCAGCGGGCTGACGATCACCGTCGGCCCCTTCCCGCGGGCCCGGAGCAGCGCGGTGGCCACGAAGTAGACCGCCGACTTGCCCCACCCGGTGCGCTGCACCACCAGCGCCCGCCGCCCCTCGGCCACCAGCGCGTGGATCGCCGACCACTGGTCCTCGCGCAGCGCGGCGTCGGGCCCGGCCAGGCGCTGCAGCGTGGCCTCGGCGTCGGCGCGCAGATCGGACTCGGTCGCGACGGTCATGGCTCCATGGTGGACGACGGGTCCGACAGGCCGGGTGGTGCCTCGTGGCTCACACCGGGTCGGACGCCGCCTCGCGCAGACGCGTCAGCTCGGCGATCAGGGTGTCGGCGTCGTAGGGACCGATGTGACGCCTCGGAGGCGACCCGTTCGCGCCGAGGTAGAAGGTCGGGGTGCCGGGCAGCTCGCTGGTCCGGGCGTCGATCTCGTCGTCGGCCACGCGGTTCTGCGCGTCGCCGTCGCGGAGATCCTCCTCGATGCGGTCGACGTCGAGGCCGAGCTCTGCGCAGTAGCGCAGCAGGTCCTCGCGCCCGAGGGCGTCGTTGTGCGCGAAGAAGGCGTCGTGGACGTCCCAGAACCGGCCCTGCTTCGCGGCGGCCTCGGAGACCTCGGCGGCGGAGCGGGCGTCGGGGTGATGGTCGTCGAGCGGCAGGTGCCGGAACACGTAGCGCACGTCGTCGCCGAAGTGGGCCCGGACCTGCCGGATACTGCCGGTGGCCTTGCTGCAGAACGGGCACTCGAAGTCGCCGTACTCGACGATCGTCAACGGCGCGCCGACCGGGCCGCGGATGTGGTCGCGGTGCGGGTCCACGGGACGCAGCAGCTCCATCGACGGCTCCTCGGGCTCGAGCCCGAGCCGTGCGCCGAGGCGGAAGACCCCGGCGCCCAGCACGAGCGCGATCACCGACGCCGCCAGCACGCCGACGCGCGCCTCGTCGGCGAGCAGGGGCTCGTCGTCCAGCGCGAGGTCGACGATGAACAGCGAGATCGTGAACCCGATCCCCGACAGCGCCGCGCCGCCGGCGACCTGCGGGATCCGGAGTCCGGGGGCGAGGCTGCCGGGCCGGAGCCGGGCGAACAGGGCCGTCGCCCCCGTGATGCCCACGAACTTGCCGAGGACGAGGCCGAGCACGACACCCCAGGTCAACGGGGAGGTCAGGGACGCCCGAAGCGTCTCCGCGGTCAGGGGGACGCCGGCGTTGGCCAGGGCGAACACCGGCACGATGATGAACGCGGTGTAGGGCTGGTAGAGCCGCATGAGCCGTTCGTTGACCGACACCGCCCGCTCCAGACCGAGCCGCGCGGAGCGGGCGTAGTCGGGGTTCGGCGACTGCCGGAAGGCCCTCGTGAGCGCGGCGGCACGTTCCACCAGTGCGCGCTTGGGTGGGTAGACGGGCAGCAGCAGGGCGATGAGGACCCCGGCAAGAGTGGCGTGCACGCCGGACTCGTAGAAGGCCACCCAGGTGATGAGCGAGACGATCAGGTAGCCGCCGCCCCGCCACACCCGCAGGCGACGCAGCTGCCAGATCGCGAGCAGTCCGAGCACACCCACGGCGAGCGGAACGAGCGACAGCTCGTCGGTGTAGACGACGGCGATGACGGCCAGCGCGCCGACGTCGTCGGCGACGGCGAGGGTCAGCAGGAAGATCCGCAGGCGCTCCGCGCGTGCGGGCCCGACCACGGCGAGCGCGCCGAGCAGGAACGCGGTGTCGGTGGAGATCACGACGCCCCACGCGGACGCCGCCGCCCCCGACGGGTTGAGCAGCAGGTAGAGCAGCGCCGGCAGGACGAGGCCCGCGACGGCCGCTGCGAGCGGGACCGCCGCCTTCGACCGGTCGCGCAGCTCGCCCATCGCGAACTCGCGCTTGACCTCGAGCCCGATGACGAAGAAGAACAGCGCCATCAGGCCGTCGTTGACCCAGTGCTGGAGGTCGAGGTCGATGCCCGCGTCGCCGACCGTGATGGCGAGCTGGATGTCCCAGAACGCGTCGTAGGTCCAGCCCCAGGGGGAGTTGGCCCAGACCAGCGCGATCACGGTCGCCGCCAGGACGAAGACGGCCGCCAGCGACTCGCTCGAGTCGCCACGACGGGCGGCCTCGATGCGGTCGAGCACGCCCCGCCACACCGGCGGGCGGGTCGTCGTCACGTCGGCCATGGGGCCCGGTCCTCCTCGGGGGAGCAGCACGGTTCGGGCTGCCGGGCGCGTCGTCGATGACCGACCGGCCGTCGCCCGTGGCTGCCCTCGCGGGCCGGGACGGGGGCGCCGCGCGGGGAACGGGACGGTTCGGACGACGAGGATACCCACGCCGGGCGACCGTGGGTCCCGTCCACGACGACGATGGCCAACGCGTCACCACGCCGGGACAAGCGCCCGATCACCGGGCAGGATGCCGGGGCGTGAGCACCGAGCCGGTCGACCAGAAGGCGTTGTTCGACTCCGTCGACGACGTCGCCACCCGGCTCGCCGACGTCGGCTACATCGCCTCCACCGCCGTCGCGACCACCGTCTTCCTCGCCGACCGCCTGGGCAAGCCGCTGCTCGTCGAGGGCCCGGCGGGCGTGGGCAAGACGGAGCTGGCGCGCGCCGTGGCCGAGGCGACGGGCAGCGGACTGGTGCGTCTCCAGTGCTACGAGGGGATCGACGAGGCCCGCGCCCTCTACGAGTGGAACCACGCCAAGCAGCTGCTGCGGATCACCGCCAGCCAGGGCGAGGCGTGGGACGACACCCGCGACGACGTCTTCTCCGAGGAGTTCCTGCTCCCGCGCCCCCTGCTCACCGCGATCCGGCGCACCGACCCGACCGTCCTGCTCGTCGACGAGACCGACAAGGCCGACGTCGAGGTCGAGGGGCTGCTGCTCGAGGTGCTCGGCGACTTCCAGGTGACCGTCCCCGAGCTCGGCACCGTGGTGGCCGCGCAGCGCCCGTTCACCCTGCTGACCTCGAACGCCACCCGCGAGCTCTCCGAGGCCCTCAAGCGCCGTTGCCTCTACCTGCACCTCGACTTCCCCGACGCCGAGCTCGAGCGGCGCATCGTGCTGACCCGCGTGCCGCAGCTGCCCGAGGCGCTCGCCGAGGAGCTCGTCCGCATCGTCGGGGTGCTGCGCGGCATCGCGCTCCGCAAGGCGCCGTCGGTGTCCGAGACGATCGACTGGGGGCGCACGCTGCTGGCCCTCGGGCTCGACACCGTCGACGACGCCACGGTGCGCGCGACGCTGGGCGTCGTCCTCAAGCACCAGTCCGACACCGAGCGCGCCGTCGCCGAGCTGCGCCTCAACTGATGGGGCTGAACTGATGGCCTCTCCCGTCGTGCACGGCGGCCTGCCCGCCCACCTGGTGGACTTCGTCGGGGCGCTGCGCCGCGCCGGGATCGCGGTCGGGCCGGGGGAGTCGGTCGACGCGGCGGCGGTGATCTCCGAGCTGGACCTGCTGCGCCGCGAACAGCTGCGCGAGGGCCTCGCGGCGGCGATGCTGCGTCGCTCGGGGCAGCGGGCGGTGTTCGACGCGCTCTTCGACCTGTGGTTCCCGCTCGGGCAGGGCGCGGCGCTCGGCGAGGTCGCGCTGCCCTACACCGAGGACGGGTCGGTCGACGTCGAGGCGCTGCGCGACCTGCTCGCCGGGCTGCTGCGTGACGGCGACACGGCGGCGATGGCCGAGCTGGCGCGCGCGATCGTCGACGGGCTGGGCGCGGTCGGGAAGGGCCAGGGTGGTCAGGGCCAGGGCGGGGCAGGCGACCGCGGCCAGGGCGGAGGGGGCCGAGGTAGCGGGGGACAGCCGTCGACGTGGTCGGCGTACCAGGCGCTCAACGCGGTCCGGCCCGAGACGCTGCTGGCGCGCGTGCTGGCCGATCTGCGCGGCGGGGCCGACGCAGCGTGGGACAGCCCGTTCGCCGAGGAGGTCTCGCGCCGCGAGGTGCGGGACCGGATCGCCTCGTTCCGACGCATGGTCACCGACGAGGCCCGCCGGCGGGGCGCGGAGGTCCGCGGGCGCGAGGCGGCCGCGCGCACCGGCGTGCCGAAGCAGGGCGACCGCGTCGACTTCCTGACCGCCAACTCCGAGCAGCTCGCCGACCTGCGCCGCCGCGTCGCCCCGCTCGCCCGGCACCTCGCATCGCGGCTCGCCGCCCGGCGCCGGCGGGCCCGCCGCGGACCGATCGACCTGCGCCGGACCCTGCGCCGCTCGATGTCCACCGGCGGGGTGCCGATGCGCCCGGCGTACCGGCGCCCGCGTCCGGGGCGTCCCGAGCTGGTGCTGTTCTGCGACGTCTCGGGGTCGGTGGCGGGGTTCAGCCACTTCACGATGATGCTGGTCCAGGCCCTGCGCGAGCAGTTCTCCCGTGTCCGGATCTTCTGCTTCGTCGACGGGTGCGTGGAGGTCACCGACCTGTTCGGGCCGGGGTCGGACCTCGGCGGCGTGATGGCCGAGATCACCGCGCGCCCGGGCCTCATCGCCTTCGACGGGCACAGCGACTACGGCTCGGCGCTCGGGCGCTTCCGCGAGGGCTGGCCGGACGTGGTCGGCCCGCGCACGTCGCTGCTGCTGCTGGGCGACGGCCGCACCAACTACCGCGACCCGAACCTCGCGGTCCTGGGTGACCTCGCCGAGCGGTCCCGTCACGTGCACTGGCTCAACCCCGAGCCGCAGGCGCAGTGGGGGACCGGTGACTCCGCGGCCCGCCGTTACGGCCAGGTCGTGCCGATGCACGAGTGCCGGACGGCCGCCCAGCTCGCCGGGGTCGTCTCCGGGCTCCTGCCGGTCTAGTCGAGATCACTAGGCTGACCGGGTGGGACAGCGCCGGATCGGGGTCATGGGCGGCACCTTCGACCCCGTGCACCACGGGCACCTCGTGGCGGCCAGCGAGGCCCAGGTCCGGTTCGCGCTCGACGAGGTCGTGTTCGTCCCGACCGGGCAGCCCTACCGCAAGGAGAGCGAGTCGGTCAGCGCCGGCGAGGACCGCTACCTCATGACCGTCATCGCCACCGCGTCGAACCCGCGGTTCACGGTGAGCCGCGTCGACGTCGACCGCGACGGGCCGACCTACACCGTCGACACCCTCCAGGACCTCGCGAGGATCTTCCCCGACGACGAGCTCTTCTTCATCACCGGCGCCGACGCGCTCGAGCAGATCCTGTCGTGGCACCGCGCCGAGGAGATGTTCCGCCTCGCGCACTTCGTCGGCGTCACCCGACCCGGGTTCGACCTCGACGACGGCCACCTCCCGAGCGGCTCGGTGAGCCTGCTCGAGGTGCCGGCCATGGCGATCTCGTCGACGGCCTGCCGCGATCGTGTCGCCGCCGGCGAACCGGTCTGGTACCTCGTGCCCGACGGCGTCGTGCAGTACATCGCCAAGCGCGGGTTGTACCGCCGGCGAGGTGACGGTGCGGCGCTCGGACCGACGGAGCTCGTGTCCTCCGAGTAGCCATCGGCTGCGCCGTCCGGTGCCGATTCCGTACGAACGAGTGACGGTGGTGCGCATCGACTAACGCGCCGTGTCCGATCTCCGAGATCCGGTCGAACGTCGGAGCCCGGTCGGGGCCCGGCCGCTCGGGGGAGAGTGATCTCGGTGCTGGTGCCGCCGCAACCCGTCGTCCCGCAGGCGCCGCCGGCCCGGGGCCCCTCCCGCGGGACGATCGCCGTGATCGTCGTCCTCGGGCTGCTCGTGGCGGCCCTCGGCGGGGTGATCGTCGCCCGCGAGTTGAGCGCGCCGGCCGAGGTCGCCCTCGAGCCGGTGGCCACCGCGGGCACCAACCCGTTCATGGACAGCGTCGGCACCGACGTCCCCGCCGTCCGGCCCGTCGCGAACACCGGCGGACGGCACTCCGGCACGACCCCGGGCCTCTACGGCGGCAGCGGCGACGACTCGTCGTGCGACCGGTCCCAGCTCACCCGTTACCTGAGCTCACACCCCGACCGCGCCGCCGGCTGGGCCTCGGTCCTCGGCCTGCGCGACGGGTCGTCGTCGACCATCTCGAGCTACGTCGACGGGCTGACCTCGGTGGTGCTGCGCTCCGACACCTACGTCACCAACCACGGCTGGAGCGACGGCAGCGTCACGTCGTGGCCCGCGGTGCTCCAGGCCGGCACCGCCGTGCTCGTCGACCCGTACGGCAACCCCGTCACCCGCTGCTTCTGCGGCAACCCGCTGACGGCTCCGCAGTCGTTCACCACCGTCGCCTACGTCGGCCCGCGCTGGTCCTCGTTCACCTCGGACTCGGTCACGATCATCAACCACCAGACGACGACCGTGACGGACAACTACACGATCATCGACGTCCACACCGGACGCGGCCACGACCGTCCGCGGGGTACGGACGGCGAGCGGGATCGGGAGAACCGGGACGTCCAGGAGGCCTTCGGGGACGAGGCGCAGCAGGAGGCCGGTGGTGCGGAGGGCCGAGGCTCGGTCGATGTCGGGTCGGCGGGTGGGGAGAGCACGGCGGAGACGGGGAGCCGGTCGGTTCCGAGCGGCGGCGTCACGCCGGGCCCGACCGACCCGACGACGTCCACGAGCCCCGGAACCTCGACCTCGACCACGACGCCGTCGACGACGTCCGGGACCACCTCCGGACTCACGGGGGCGTGGCAGCAGAGCCCGGCGTGCGATCTCGGTCCGGGGCCGCTCGTCTTCGACGGGAGCGGCGGCTATTCCGTGAGCAGCAGGACGGCGACCGCGGGCTCGTACACCCGCTCCGGCTCGCAGTTGATCCTGACGCCTCCTGGCGATCAGACCTCGATCACCTTCACGGCCGACGACGCGGCGTCTCCCACGACATGGACCGACAGCCAGGTCCCCGCCTGCACGCTCACCTCGACGTCGTCGTGAGCCGCCACCGTCAGCCCGAGGACGAGGCGCCCGCGGGCGCCGCCGTCGACCCCCCGACCGGGCCGCTGACCCTGCCGCCGGAGGTCGCCGTGCCGCAGCCGCGGGCGGCGTCGGAGCCGGTGACGCCGACGGAGGAGGTCGCCGAGGAGGCCTCCGGCACCCGGCACGCACTCACGATCGTCACGGCCCGGCGGAGCATGATCGCTCCGACTGCTCCTGCGGGCCCTCGGAGCGGGCTCGACGGAGCACCCGGAGCGATCACGCGCCCGACGCGGGACCCGATCACGCCCCGGACGGGGATCGCGCTGCCGGCCGAGGTGCGCCGGGAGTGGGCCGACGCCCCCGGGAGCTTCGCCCGCATGGGCGCCGAGGGCCCGCGCACCCTCCCGCAGGCGGCGCTCCCGGCCCTCCCGCCCCGGCCGGCGCCGCCCGTGGTGTGGGGGCCCTGGCCGCCAGAACCCTCGATGGGCCCGCCGCTGCGGCGCCGGGGGCCGAGCGGCCGGATGGTCGCGGCGGTGGCGGTGCTCGTCGTGCTGCTCGTCGTGCTGCTCGTCGGACTCGGCGTGGGGCTCGTGCGCCCGGAGCTCGTCGGGCTCTCGGCCGGGTCGCCCTTCGCGGCCTCAGGGGAGGCGGCTCCCGGGTCCGGCGCGACGTCCTCGCCGGTCGCGAGCGCGCCCGTCGACCCGACGGCCGAGCTGCAGCGCCTCGCCCGGTCCGACGCGGCCGCAACGGCGGCCGTCGAGAACGCCTGGGTCCCGCAGCTGTCGTCCAAGCGGCCGGGCACCGTCGCCTCGGGACGCACCTACGACACGGCGGCGATCCTCGCCGAGCACGAGCAGCTCCGGGCCCGCCATCCGGGGGCGCGGCTGCTGTGGTCGGGCGACTGGCCGGTCTTCGGCAGCGACGACTACTGGGTCACGGTGCTCGCGATGCCGTCGTCCTCGGCCGGCGGGGCCAACTCCTGGTGCGACCGCCAGGGCTTCGGCGCCGACGACTGCTTCGCCAGGTGGCTCGCCCGCAGTGGCGGCAGCGAGGGCACCGCGGTGCACCGCTGAGGCGGGATCAGCCCGGGCGGTGGACGGCCGTGGGCGCGATGCGCAGGATCCGGCGCGCGTGCCCCGGGCCGTCGTTCCAGTGGTACGGACCGCCCAGGTAGCGACGCGACAGCGCCTCGATGTGCTCGGCCGCGCCCTGGGGCGTCACCTCGACGACCCGGCCGCGCAGCGTGACGTAGCGCTGCGGGCGTCCCGCGTCGGCCACCGCGACGGAGATGCGCGGGTCGCGCCGCACGTTGGCGACCTTCTGGAAGCCCTCCACCGAATTGATCACGATGTGGGTGCCGTCGGTGTCCACCCAGGTCTCCGTGGTCTCCGGGGAGCCGTCGGGCATGACCGTCGCGACCACGCAGCGGTTCGGGCCCCTCAGGAGGGACACGACGTCCTCCGGGAGGGGCTCGGCCTGCGGGTACGCGAGGCTCATCGGGCGCTCGTGGTCCTCCGGGCGGGTGGTTGGCGGGCCCGACAACGGTAGGAGAGCCCCGTCGCGGACTCGCAGCGGCCCCCGGTTCCGCGCCGTCAGTCCCCGAAGGCGAGCACCGACGCGGTGAACGCGTGGAGGTGGTTGCGGGAGGCGACGGGCCCGATCTCGCCGGCGGCGAAGAACCCGGCGACGCCTTCGGGGGACAGGCCGCGGCGCACCGCGTCGACGTCGTGGTCGGCGTCCGGGAACATCGCCCGTCCCCGCCCGTTGCACGAGAACAGCAGCGCGCCGGCCGTCCCGCCCTCGCCGCGGAAGCGGGTCATGAGCCAGTCGAGATCGGCATCGGCGCTCGCCGCGTCGCGCACCTGGAACCGCACGGTGCGGCCCACCTCGACGACGTCGCCGACGGTGATGGTGCCCTGCTCCGGATCGGCGCCGACCACGCCGCGGATGAGGAAGTCGCCCTGGCGGTGGTCGTCGGCGTACTCGTTCATCGCGATGCCGAGGTGCAGACCCCGGGCGACCATCTGCTGATCCGCCTCGTCGAGGCCGCGGACGATCTCCTCGAGCTTCGTGTAGGCCGGCGTGCCCGCGAGTCCCTGCAGGTGCGGACCTTCGGCGGCGGTGACCGTCATCGTCGGCCCGATCGGCCGGCAGCCCTGGCTGACCAGCGTGCGCACCCGCACGCCACCGCCGATCGTCACACCGACGACGCCGCGCTCGTGCACGACGCCGTCGAGGAACAGGCGCGTGCCGCCCGGGCCCCCCGGGCCGGAGGCGAGGCCGCCCACGAGAGGCAGGCCGCCCAGGACGTCGGCCGACTGCTCGACGAAGCCCTGGATGGGGAAGGTGTACGGGTCGGCGAGCAGGAGGCCGACCTCGTCGGCGCCGGCGTTCTTCGGCATGCCGCCGACGACGAGGCCGGTCTCGGTGCGGCTCGCGTCGAGGCGGAACGGGGTCAGCGTCGCGTCCGGCAGCGCGGCGGCCCAGACGGCGACCGCGGGCCGCGCCTCGACGCCCCGGCCGTCGCCGATCACGCCGCCCGCGCTGCAGCCGACGGCGACGCGCGCGCCCGCCACCTCCATCGCCCGGGCCCCGGCGCGCCCGATCTCGTCGGGATCGGGGTGGCAGACGAAGACGGCGAGCAGGTCGGGCCGCCGGCCTCCCAGCGGAGCGGTGGCCTGGGCGACGGCGTCCTCGGCGGCGGCCACGAGATCGGCTCCCTGGGCCAGCCCGTCCCCGAAATCCGTCATCGCCCCAGTATGCGGTGAGCCCCGCCGGGGTGCGGGCTCGCGACGGCGACGAGCCTGCGGACGGCGTCGAGTAGGATCGGGTCGCCCCGCTCCACGACCTCGAAGGGTTTCGTGCCCGCCACCGACCGCGCGCGCCGTCTGACCGAGACCGCCGCACTCGCCGCTGCCGACAAGCTCGCCCAGGACGTCGTCGCCATCGACGTGTCCGAGCGGCTGCCCCTCACCGACTGCTTCGTCATCGCGTCGGCGCCCAACGAGCGCCAGGTGCAGGCCGTGGTCGACAACGTCGAGGAGAAGCTGCGCGCGCTCGACGCCAAGCCCGTGCGCCGCGAGGGCACGCAGGAGGCCCGCTGGGTGCTCCTCGACTTCGGCGACGTCGTCGTCCACGTGTTCCACGGCGACGAGCGCGAGTTCTACGGCCTCGAGAGGCTCTGGAAGGACTGCCCGACGGTGCCGTTGCCGGACGAGGTGTACGGCCCGCCCCGCGACCAGACCGCCGCCGGCGAGTGAGCCTGCACCGGCTGGTCCTGGTCCGGCACGGTCGGACCACCTGGAACGCCGAGAGCAGGATGCAGGGTCGTCTCGACCCGGACCTCGACGACACCGGCCGCGCGCAGGCCCTCGCCGCGGCGCCGGTGCTCGCGACCTACGAGCCGGTGCTGCTCGTGGCGTCCGACCAGGTCCGGGCCTGGCGCACGGCCGACGCGATCGCCAAGGAGGCGGGTCTCGTCCCGCGTCCCGACGGGCGCCTGCGCGAGACGTCGCTGGGCGACTGGGAGGGCCTGACCGGCGGCGAGGTCGAGGACGGCTGGCCCGGCGGGCTCGCGTCGTGGGGCAGCGACCCGCAGTGGGCGCCGCCCGGCGGGGAGTCCCGGGTCGAGGTGGCCGAGCGCGCCCTCCCGGTGCTGGCCGGGCTGGTCGACGAGCTGGCCGACACCGACGAGCGCCAGACCGCCATGGTCGTCGCGCACGGCGGCACCATCAGCGCGCTGACGGCCTCGACGCTCGGCTGGCCGGTGTCGGCGTGGCACTCGTTGCAGCCGCTGCACAACTGCGCGTGGGCCGTGCTGGAGCAGCGGTTCGACCGGTGGCGACTGCGGGCCTGGGGCCTGGCGGCGACGTGAGCTCCGGCCGGGTGCTCGTGGTGATCGCCGACTCGCTGGCGTTCCACGGACCCGACCGGGCCGAGCCGGCCGACGAGCCCCGGCTGTGGCCGCACGTCGCCGCGTCGGTGGTGGGCGGCCGGGCCGAGCTGCACGCCGGCCTCGGATGGACCGCGCGGCACGCGTGGCGCGCGATGGTCGGCGACCCGCGGATCTGGGCGTCGCTGCGGCACGCGGACGCGGTGGTCCTCGGCGTCGGCGGCATGGACACGCTGCCGTCGCCGGTGCCGACGGCGCTGCGCGAGACGATCCCGGCGCTGCGTCCGGCCCCGCTGCGGCGGGCGGTCCGCGACGCGCACGGCTGGCTGACGCCGCGGGCGGCCCGCCTGCTCGGTGCCGCCGGGCCGGTGGCGCTGCCGCCCGGGGAGACCGTCCGGCACCTCGAACGCCTGCGCGTCGCCGTGACGACGCTGATCCCGGGCCTGCCCGTCGTCGGGATGCTGCCCGCGGTGCACCGGGCGCCCGCCTACGGCGGCGTGCACGCGGGCCGGGAGCGGCACGTCGCCGCGCTCACCGCGTGGGCGTCCCGGCGCGGTGTCGCCCTCGTCGACCCGGCGCCCCTGGTGGCCGACCACGTCCTGCGCGGCCGCGGCAACCCCGACGGCATCCACTGGGGCTGGGCGGCGCACGCGGCGGTGGGGGACGCGGTGGGCCGCACGGTGGAGAAGGCGCTGGCCGACCGGGGCTGAGCTCCGTGCTCGAGGGCGCCCGGTCCGAGGGGCCCATCGTTCGAAGTGTCCAGCGCCGTGGGCCGGGCGGGTGTGGAGCGCGCCCGCCGTGACCGGCGTCCGTCCCCATCCCGTCCCGTTGTCCCCAGGCGGCTCCCGCGTGCTGTCCCGGATGGTCGGCGCGTTCCTAGCGTCCCGGGCATGCGCTACCCGTCCGCGCCCGCCACCGGCGGCGCCCGCACCCGGCTCCGCTCCCTCGAGGGGACCCGTGAGCGCCCCTCCTCGGTGGCGGCGGCGGGATGGGGCGGGCCGGAGGACGTCGAGGTCGGCGAGCCCGACGATCCCGGCGGCCCCGGCGACGACGGGCCCGTGCGGGTCGGTTGGCCGGGCGCGCCGCCGGGGACACCGGCCGCGCGGCTCCGGGTGCCGGTCGGCGGCTCCCGGCCCGCCGCCGACCCCGAGCCCGACTGGTGGGACGACGAGGACGACGACCCGCCGTCGGCGCGCGTCGGCAGCGCGTGGGACCCACCGGAGCGCGGCCGACGGGCGCAGCGGTGGGTGGCGCGGTGGCTGCCCGCCTCCTGGGCCGGCGCGCGCTGGGACCCGGGCCGGACCGGTGCGCTCGCCCTCGCCGCGGTCGCGGCCGTGGCGGCGGTGGTCGCGGCCGTGGGCGTGTGGGCGGAGCGCCCGGTGCCGGAGCCGGTGCCGTCGCTGCCCCTGGTCGCGGGGGCTCCACCGGCGGGCCCGGTGCTGCCCGTGGCGGCGCCTGCCGACACCGGGCCGCTCGTGGTCTCGGTGTCCGGACGCGTCGCCCGCCCCGGTCTGGTGCGGCTCGCCCCCGGCAGCCGGGTGGGCGACGCCGTGGACGCCGCCGGCGGGGCGACGCCCGACGCCGACCTCACCGGGCTCAACCTCGCCGCGCGCGTCACCGACGGCGAGCAGGTGGTCGTCGGGGTGCCGACACCGGTGACGCCGCCGGCGGGGGCCGCCGCGGGCGGGGCTGCGCCGGGGTCGGCCGGCGGGTCGGGGGGAGCGGGCGGCGCCCCGGGCGGACGGGTGGACCTCAACACCGCGACCCTCGAGCAGCTCGACCAGCTGCCCGGCGTCGGGCCGGTCACCGCCCAGCGGATCCTCGAGTGGCGGACGCAGAACGGACGGTTCGCGGCGGTCGAGCAGCTGCAGGAGGTCAGCGGCATCGGCGACGCCCGGTTCGCGACCCTCCGCGACCTGGTCTCGGTGTGAGCACCGGGCGGCCCCCGCCGGCGCCCGGTGAGCCGGAGCTGCCGCCGCCGCCCGACCTGCGCCTGGTGCCCGCGGCGCTCGCGTCCTGGGGCGTCGCGATCGCCGCGCTGACCGCGGGGTGGGGCGCTGCGGCGCTGCTGGTCCTCGCCGGCGCGACGGCCTCGGTGATCGCCGCGCGACGGCCCGCGGGCACGGGGTCCCGGTCGGGGGTGCGCGCGGTGGCCATCGCGACCGGCGGGTGCGCGGCGGCGGTCGGGCTGGTGGCCGGGCTCGGCGCCTTCGCCGTCGCGAGCCACCCGCTGCGCCCGGCCACGGGCAACGGGGTGTCCGCGCGGCTCGACGTCGTGGTGACCGCCGACCCGCGCCCGGTCCGGTCGACGGTGCCGGGCCCCGGCCGGGTGGTGGTGCGGGGCGAGCTGCTCGGCGGGCAGGTCGGGGCGGGCGTCCCGTGGCGCGCGGGCGGCGGGGTCGTGCTCCTCGCGCCCGCCGAGGACTGGGCGGGGCTGCTGCCGGGCCAGGTCGTCGCCGCCCGCGGCCGGCTCGGTCCGCCCGACCGCGCGGACCTCACCGTCGCGGTCCTGCAGGTCCGCGGTCCGCCCGGGGAGGTCGGGCCGGTGCCGCTGGTCCAGCGGGTCGCGGGCGACCTGCGGGGCGGGCTCCGCGACGCCGCCCGCGCCGTGCTCGCCGAGGACCCGGCGGGCCTGCTCCCGGGCCTCGTGGTCGGCGACACGTCGGGCGTCTCGCCGGGGCTCGCCGACGACTTCCGCACCGCAGGCCTGACCCACCTCACGGCCGTGTCGGGCACGAACGTCGCGATCATCTGCGGTGCGGTGCTGCTGCTCGCGCGCCTCGCCCGGGCCGGTCCGCGCACCGTGGCGGTGCTGGCGGCCCTGGCGCTCGCCGGCTTCGTCGTCCTCGCCCGGCCGTCCCCGAGTGTCCTGCGGGCGGCGGTGATGGGCGGGGTCACGGTGCTCGCGCTCGCGGTGGGTCGGCGTCGCTCGGTGGTGCCGGCGCTGTGCGCGGCCGTGATCGTCCTGCTGCTCGTCGACCCCGGGCTCGCCACCGATCCCGGGTTCGCCCTGTCGGTGCTCGCCACCGGGGCGCTCGTGCTGCTCGCACCGGGGATGGTCGCGCGGTGGCGGGCCCGCGGGGTGCCGCCCGGGATCGCGGAGGCGCTCGCGGTACCCGTGGCCGCGCACGTCGTCACCGCGCCGGTGATCGCGGGCCTGTCCTGTGAGGTCAGCCTCGTCGCGGTCGTCGCCAACCTGCTCGCCGCGCCCGTGATCGCGCCGGTCACGGTGCTCGGCGTCCTCGCCGCCGCAGTCGCGCCGTGGTGGGCCGGGGGTGCCGAGGCGCTGGTGTGGCTTGCGGGGCCGGGGGTGTCGTGGCTGGTGTGGGTGGCCCGGCGGTGCGCGGCCGTCCAGGGCGCCACGGTGACGTGGCCGGGCGGGGTGCCGGGCGCCCTCGCCCTCGCCGGTGTGGTGGTGCTCGTCGGGGCGGCGCTGCGGTGGCGCCGGCTCCGCGTGGTGGTGGCGGCCGTGCTCGTCGGCGCGCTGCTGGTGCTCGTGCCCACCCGGGTCGTGCCGCCGGGGTGGCCGCCCGCGCGGTGGTCGCTGGTGGCGTGCGACGTCGGTCAGGGCGACGCCCTGGTGCTGGCCACCGGTGAGCCGGGCCGGGCGGTCCTCGTCGACGTCGGCCCCGACGCGGGCGCGATCGACGGCTGCCTCGCCCGCCTCGGGGTCCGGTCGCTGGCCCTCGTGGTGCTGACGCACCTGCACGCCGACCACGTCGGCGGCCTCGCCGGGGCGCTGGCCGGCCGGGCGGTGGGTGGTGTCGCGCTCGGGCCGGCGCGCGAGCCCGCCGACACCCTGGCGCAGGTCGTCCGACGGACCGCAACCGCCCGCGCGCCCCTGGTCGGGCTCGGTCGCGGCACCGTCCTGCGCTGGCCCGGCCTGGTGCTCGAGGTGCTCGGGCCCGTCCGCACCGTG
The DNA here is from genome assembly GCF_028737215.1 of Actinomycetospora chibensis. Lineage (GTDB taxonomy): Bacteria > Actinomycetota > Actinomycetes > Mycobacteriales > Pseudonocardiaceae > Actinomycetospora > Actinomycetospora chibensis. Next base: position 105,524 of record NZ_JAQZAM010000003.1, read on the forward strand.
GCCCACGTCGACGGCGAGGACGGGAGCGCGGTCAACGACACGTCGGTGGTGCTGCGGGCGCACACTCCCGTCGGGCGCGTGCTCCTCCCCGGCGACGCGGAGAGATCGGCCCAGTCGTCACTGCTCGGGACGGCCGGCGACCTGCACGCGGAGATCCTGAAGGTGCCGCACCACGGTTCGCGGTCGTCGCTGCCGACCTTCCTCACCGCGGCACGGGCCTCGTTGGCGCTGGTCAGCGTGGGGCGAGGCAACACCTACGGCCACCCGAACCCGGGCGTGATGGGCCTGCTCGCCGGCAGTGGCGCCCTCGTCCGGCGCACCGACGAGTCGGGCGACCTGGCCGTGGTCGTCGGCGCCGATCCGCGCGCCGGCGCCGCCGTCGTCGCGCGCGGTGACCCGCGTCCGGACCCGAGGCGACGGTGACGCCTGTGTCGGCGCGAGGGGCACGTCCGGCAGGCGGTCAGGCCCGCCGGTGCTGCGCAGCGTGCCCCTCGCGGAGCCGGCTCAGAGCCCCAGCGCCTCGCGGACCGCCTTCGACGTCGCCGGGATCGTCGCCTTCGGGCCCACCTGGTGCTCGATGGCGTCGAGGGTCTTGAGGCCGTCGCCGGTGATGAGCAGGACGGTGTCGGCGTCCGGGTCGAGGTCGCCGGACTCCACCATCTTCCTGGCGTTGGCCACGGTGACGCCGCCGGCGGTCTCGGCGAACACGCCCTCGGTGCGGGCGAGCAGCCGGATGCCGTCGCGGACCTCTTCGTCGGTGACGTCCGAGATCGAGCCGCCGCAGCGGCGGACGGCGTCGAGCACGTACGGCCCGTCGGCGGGGTTCCCGATGGCCAGGGACCGGGCGATCGTGTCCGGCTTCTGCGGGCGGACGACGTCGGTGCCCTCGCGGAACGCGGTGGACACCGGCGAGCAGCCGGCGGCCTGGGCGCCGAACACCTTGTACTCGGCGTCGTCGACGAGCCCGAGCGAGATCAGCTCGCCGTAGGCCTTGTCGACCTTGGTCAGCTGCGAGCCCGAGGCGATCGGGATGACCGTCTGCGCCGGGATGCGCCAGCCCAGCTGCTCGGCCACCTCGTAGCCGAGGGTCTTCGAGCCCTCGGCGTAGTAGGGCCGGACGTTGACGTTGACGAACGCCCAGTCCTCCTGGTCGAAGGCGAGCTCCGTGGCCAGGCGGTTGACGTCGTCGTACGTGCCCTCGCAGGCCAGCAGGTTGGTGTCGTAGACCGCGGTCATGAGGATCTTGGCGCGCTCGAGCGACGCGGGGATCAGCACGACCGAGTCCCAGCCGGCGCGGGCCGCCGCGGCGGCGGTGGCGTTGGCGAGGTTGCCGGTCGACGGGCAGGCGAGCGTGGTGAAGCCCAGCTCCCGGGCGGCGGCGAGGGCGACGGCGACGACACGGTCCTTGAAGGAGTGCGTCGGGTTGCCGGTGTCGTCCTTGACCCACAGGTTGCGGATGCCGAGCTCGGCACCGAGGCGGTCGGCGCGCAGCAGGCGCGTGCATCCCGGGTCCATGTTCGGGTGCGACTCGACGGTGGTGGGCACCGGCAGCAGCGACCTGTAGCGCCAGATGCTGCGGGGGCCGCGCTCGATGTCCTCGCGAGTGACGGTGCCGAAGTCGTAGGCGATCTCGAGGGGCCCGAAGCACTGCGGGCAGGCGAACTCGGCGGCGAGGTCCATGCGGTGACCGCAGGCGCGACAGGCGAGTGCGGTGGCCGGGCCGAGATCGAACGACGTGGTCGTCGTCGGCTGGGCGGTGAGCGTCATGAAAGGAAAATCCTTCCTCATCTTCCCCGCGAACGGGTCGGAATTGGCACCGTGATCGCTGCGTGCGGAGCGCGCTGCGCCGGTTGCCGGGGTGTCGTCGGGCCGTTCCCTCTACCCCTCTGGATGAGCCGTATTCGGTTGTCGAGCGTCCCCTGGACGCCCGGCGGAGCACATTACGGCACGAGTCACACCTCGACCACCGAGCGCGCCTAGGGGAGACGTCGCTCACGACAACCCTCGCGACAGCCCTCACGACGGCACGGCCCGGGGCCGTCGGACCCCCGTGACACGATCGGTCCGTGAGCCCCACGAGCGCGCCCGAGGTCACCGCGCCGCTGCACCTCGTCGTCGGCGACGAGTCGCTGCTGGTCGAGCGGGCCGTCGCGCGGGCGATCACCGCGGCCCGCGAGGCCGACCCCGCGGTCGAGGTGGCCCACCTCCCCGTCGGCGAGATCACCGCGGGCGTGCTGGGCGAGCTGGTCAGCCCGTCGCTGTTCGCCGAGTCGCGGGTCGTCGTGATCGAGAACGCGCACGACGCGAGCGCCGAGGTCACGACGCTGCTGCTCGACTACGCCCGCGCCCCGAGCGACGGCGTGACGCTCGTCGTCGTGCACCGCGGCCCTCCCAAGGGCGGCGGCAAGGGCCGCAAGCCAACGAAGGGCGGCAAGGGCGGTGGCGGGGCCAAGGGCGACGCGCTGCTGGAGGGCCTGCGCGGCGCCGGCGCCACGGAGGCCTCGGCGGCGGGGCTCTCCGACGACCAGCGGGCCGACTTCGTGCGCAGCGAGGTCCGCCAGGCCGGTGGGCGGATGACCGGCGACGCGCTCGGGCTGCTCATGGACGCCGTCGGCTCGGATCTGCGCGAGCTCGCCGCGGCCGCCTCCCAGCTCGTGTCGGACTCGGGCGGTCAGGTCGACGCCGACGCCGTGCGGGCGTTCCACCGGGGCCGCGCCGAGGTCACGGGGTTCGCGGTCGCGGAGCGGGCGATCACGGGGGACCGGACGGCGGCGCTCGAGTCGCTGCGCTGGGCGCTGGAGACCGGCGTGCCGCACGTGCTGCTGGCCGACGCCCTCGCCGATGCCGTGCGCACCGTGGCGCGCGTCAACGCCGCCGGGCGCGGCGACCCGTACGCCATGGCGTCGTCGCTCAAGATGCCGCCGTGGAAGGTGCGCAAGGCCCAGGGCCAGGGTCGGGGTTGGGGTGACGAGGGGCTCACGCGGGCAATGGGCGTGGTGGCCGACCTCAACGCGAACGTCAAGGGCGCCGCCGCCGACCCGGCCTACGCCCTGGAGTACGCGGTCGAGCAGGTCCTCGCGGCCCGCGGGAGCTCGCGGCGCTGACCGCTCCGCTGAACCTCGGCGGCGGTGATCGAAGTGCGTCTACGGACACTGAACGTCAGCGACGGCACTTCGCTGACATGTCGGACCCACCACAACGGCCCGCCCCCGGCGAACCGGGGACGGGCCGTGTGACGTGTGGGTGGCTCAGGCCGGGGTCTTGCCCGCCTTGGCGTCCACCGAGAAGCGCTCGGCGCGGTGGGCCATGCGCGACTTCTTGTTCGCCGCCTGGTTCTTGTGGATGACGCCCTTGCTGACGGCCTTGTCGAGCAGTCGGCCGGCCTCGCGGCGGCGCTCGCCGGCGAGGTCGACGTCGCCGGCCTCGGTGGCCTCGCGGTAGCGGCGGATCGCGGTCTTGATGCGCGACTTGACCGCCTTGTTCTTCTGGCGCGCTTCCTCGTTCTTGCGGTTGCGCTTGACCTGCTGCTTGATGTTCGCCACGGGGTGTTCGAACCTTCGTCCGTCGGAGTTCTGTGCACGGGAGCGCGCGGGGGCGCTCGACCGCACCACGCAGTGCCGCCCAGATTACCAACCTCACCCCGACGCTCCGCCGACCGGCCCCGCAGCAGCGTCATGGGACGATGGTGGGTGAGCCCGACCGTGCGAGACGTGAGGATCCCGTTGACCCAGACCACCCAGCAGTCCGCGAGCAACCCCGGACGGCCGGGCACGAAGGGCTACGCCGACGAGACGTTCACGCCGCCGGACCGTATCCGCAACTTCTGCATCATCGCCCACATCGACCACGGCAAGTCGACGCTGGCCGACCGCATGCTGCAGATGACCGGCGTGCTGGGGGACCGGGCCTACCGCGCCCAGTACCTCGACCGCATGGACATCGAGCGCGAGCGCGGCATCACGATCAAGGCGCAGAACGTGCGCCTGCCCTGGTGCGCCGCCGGCCCGGACGGCGAGATGCGCGACCACGTGCTGCACCTCATCGACACCCCGGGCCACGTCGACTTCACCTACGAGGTCAGCCGCTCGCTCGCGGCGTGCGAGGGCGCGATCCTGCTGGTCGACGCCGCGCAGGGCATCGAGGCGCAGACCCTGGCCAACCTCTACCTGGCCATGGAGCACGACCTCGAGATCATCCCGGTGCTCAACAAGATCGACCTGCCGGCCGCCGACCCCGAGCGCTACGCCGCCGAGATCGCCCACCTCATCGGCTGCGACCCTGACAGCATCCTGCGCATCAGCGCCAAGACCGGTGACGGCGTCCCCGCGGTGCTCGACTCGGTCGTCCAGCGGGTGCCCGCGCCGGTGGGCGACGCCGACGCGCCGGCCCGCGCGATGATCTTCGACTCGGTCTACGACACCTACCGCGGCGTCGTCACCTACATCCGCGTCGTCGACGGCAAGATCACCCCGCGCGAGCGCATCCGCATGATGTCCACCAACGCGGTGCACGAGCTGCTCGAGGTCGGGATCATCTCGCCGGACCAGAAGCCCTGCCAGGGCCTCGGCGTCGGTGAGGTCGGCTACCTCATGACCGGCGTGAAGGACGTCCGCCAGTCCCGGGTCGGCGACACCGTCACGTGGGAGCGCAAGGGCGCGACGGAACCGCTCGGCGGCTACCGCGACCCGCAGCCGATGGTCTACTCCGGGCTCTATCCGATCGACGGCACCGACTACCCGCTGCTGCGCGACGCGCTCGACCGCCTGCGCCTCAACGACGCCGCCCTGTCCTACGAGCCCGAGACGTCTGCCGCGCTGGGCTTCGGCTTCCGCTGCGGCTTCCTCGGCCTGCTGCACCTGGAGATCACCCGCGACCGCCTCGAGCGCGAGTACGGGCTCGAGCTGATCTCCACCGCGCCCAACACCGTCTACCGCCTCGAGCTGGACGACGGCTCCGAGGTCGAGGTGACCAACCCCGCGGACTGGCCCGAGGGCAAGGTCGCGACGATCTTCGAGCCGATCACCAAGGTCTCGGTGCTGGCGCCGTCGGACTTCGTCGGCCCGATCATGGAGCTCTGCCAGTCGCGACGCGGCCAGCTCGAGGGCATGGACTACCTGTCCGACAGCCGCGTCGAGCTGCGCTACACGATGCCGCTCGCCGAGATCATCTTCGACTTCTTCGACATCCTGAAGTCGCGCACCCGCGGCTACGCGTCGCTGAACTACGAGCCCGCCGGCGAGCAGGCCGCCGACCTGGTGAAGGTCGACATCCTGCTGCAGGGCGAGCCGGTGGACGCGTTCTCGGCGATCGTGCACCGGGACGCCGCCTACGCCTACGGCAACTCGATGGCCACGAAGCTGCGCGAGCTCATCCCGCGCCAGCAGTTCGAGGTGCCGATCCAGGCCGCCATCGGCGCGAAGATCATCGCGCGCGAGACGATCCGCGCGATCCGCAAGGACGTGCTCTCCAAGTGCTACGGCGGGGACATCACCCGCAAGCGCAAGCTGCTCGAGAAGCAGAAGGAGGGCAAGAAGCGGATGAAGACGATCGGCCGTGTCGACGTCCCGCAGGAGGCCTTCGTCGCGGCGCTGTCGACCGACCAGAACGCGGTGGACAAGGCCAAGAAGAAGTAGTCCCGACGGCGCCCGTGATCGGCGGGGAACAACCGCTCGCGTAGAGTGGTTACCAACGCCGAGCTGTCGGCCTGGGAAGGACTCTGCGTGTCACCGGGTCCGCGGACAGCTCACGTGTCCGCCGTACCCTTCCTGAAAGAGATCTGTGACCAACGCTGCTGTCCTGTCCGATCACGACGTCGAGCTCGTCGACGTGATCTCCCACTCCACCGACGAGAGCCCCGCGGACGCGACGTCCGCCGACGAGGCCCCCGTCACCGACACCCCCGACGACACCGGCTCCGAGGAGCCGGCCGTCGATGCGCCCGAGGACGCCACTGACGACGTCGCCGACGACGCCACCCTCGACGAGCCCGCCACCGGGTTCGCCGCGCTCGGTGTCGCGGAGCGCCTGCTCCCCACCCTGGTCGAGTCCGGGTTCGACACCCCGACCCCGATCCAGACCGAGACCATCCCGCTGCTGCTGTCGGGCCGCGACGTACTCGGCCTCGCGCAGACCGGCACCGGCAAGACCGCCGCGTTCGCGCTGCCGATGCTCTCGGCGATCGACCCCGCGCAGCGGCGCGTGCAGGCCCTCGTCCTCACGCCCACCCGCGAGCTCGCGATCCAGGTCGCCGAGGCCATCGAGCGCCTCGGCGCCGGCGTGCCCGGGCTCAACGTCGTCCAGCTCTACGGCGGCGCCCCCTACGGCCCGCAGCTGCACGGGCTGCGCCGCGGCGGCCAGATCGTCGTCGGCACCCCCGGCCGCATCGCCGACCACCTCGAGAAGCGCACCCTCGACCTGTCCGGCGTCGCGCACTTCGTGCTCGACGAGGCCGACGAGATGCTGCAGATGGGCTTCCTCGAAGAGGTCGAGGCCATCTTCGAGCTGCTGCCCACCGAGCGTCAGGTGGCGCTGTTCTCGGCGACCATGCCCGGCGCGATCCGCGAGGTCTCGCGCCGGCACCTGAACTCGCCGGCCGAGGTGTCGATCAAGTCGAAGACGCAGACGGGCATCAACACCCGTCAGCGCTACGTCGTGCTGCCCGAGCGGCAGAAGGCGGACGCGCTGGCGCGCATCCTGCAGGTCGAGGACTTCGACGCCGCGCTGGTCTTCGTGCGCACCCGCCAGAACACCACCGACGTCACCGACGCCCTCAACCGGCGCGGGTTCTCGGCGGTGGCGATCTCCGGCGACCTGTCGCAGCCGCAGCGCGAGAAGACCATCAACGGTCTGCGCTCCGGTGAGATCGACGTCCTCGTCGCCACCGACGTCGCCGCCCGCGGGCTCGACGTCGACCGGATCTCGCTGGTCGTCAACCACGACCTGCCGCCGGACTCGGAGTCCTACGTGCACCGCATCGGGCGCACCGGGCGGGCCGGGCGCAGCGGCGAGGCGATCTCGTTCGTCACCCGCGGCCAGATCCGCACGATGCGCATGATCGAGTCGGCCACGAAGCAGAAGGCCGAGGAGATGTCGGTGCCGGGCACCGACGAGGTGAACGCGGTGCGCAAGCGCCGCTTCGCCGAGCGCATCACCGGCACGCTCGACGGCACCGTCACCGGCGGCGACCCGCTCGACGTCTTCCGCGGCATCGTCGGCGACTACGTCGCCGAGACCGGCGCCGACCCCCTCGAGCTGGCCGCCGCGCTGGCCAAGATGGTGCAGGGCACCAAGCCCCTGCTCGTCGAGGACCTGCCCGTCGCGCCGCCCCGCGGCGAGAAGCGCAGCCCCCGCGAGGGTGGCGGCAAGCCGGACCGCGGCCAGGGCCGCAGCGGCAAGGCGCCCGAGTGGACCGTCGGCTCGGGCACCGACACGTACCGGATCGATGTCGGCCACAACCAGCGGGTGCGTCCCGGTGCGATCGTCGGCGCCATCGCCAACGAGGCCGGCCTCGATTCCCAGCACATCGGTCACATCGACATCCGGCCCGACCACACGCTGGTCGAGCTCCCGGCCGATGTGCCGGGGCACGTGGTCAAGCGCCTGCAGCGCGCCCGCGTCGCCGGTCGCCCGATGGGCCTGCGCCGCGCGTCGGGTGCCGAGGCGGCCAGCCCGTCCTCGCGCCCGAGCCGCCCCCGCCGCTGAGGCTGAGCGCTTGCGCGTGCGCGTGCGCAGGCACGTGCAAGCGCTCACAAGCGCGGAGCGCGAAGTGGCCGGGCTCCGGGCGCCGACCTACCGTGGAAGCACGCGGAGGGAGCGTCATGACGCGGTCGGTGGTGATCGTCGGGGGCGGGCCTCGCGGGACCGGTGTGCTCGAACGCCTCGCGGCGAGCGCACCCGAGTTCGTCGAGGATCTCGACGTCCACCTCGTCGACCCCTACCCGGACGGCGCGGGCCGCATCTGGCGTGAGGACCAGTCGGCGCTGCTGTGGATGAACTCCATGGCCGCCGACGTCACGATGTTCACCGACGACAGCGTGCGCTGTGAGGGCCCGATCGTGCCCGGTCCGTCCCTCTACGACTGGGCCGTGGCGGTCCGCGACGGCGAGCTCGAGGGCGAGTCGGTGCCGGACGGGCCGGTCGGCGACGAGTTGCGCGCGCTCGGGCCGGCCACGTTCGCCACCCGGCGCCTGCAGAGCCACTACCTCGACTTCGTGCTGCGCCGGGTGCTCGCCACGCTCCCGCCGCAGGTCCGGGTGCACCGCCACCGCACCCGGGCGGTAGGCCTGCGCCGCGGCGCGCCGGACGTGGTGCTGCTCGACGGCGCCTCGGACGAGATCCCTGCGGAGCTGCCCGCCGACGTGCTGGTGCTCGCCTCGGGACACCTCGACGCCGCGCCGACCGAGGCCGAGGCCGCGCTCGCGGCGCACGCCGACGAGCACGGCCTGCGCTACTTCCCGCCCGAGCAGACCACCGACTCCGACCTCGACCGCATCCCGGCGGGGGAGACGGTGATCGCGCGCGGGATGGGCCTCGCGTTCATCGATCTCATGGTCCTGCTCTTCGAGGGCCGCGGCGGCCGCTTCCACGACCGCGGCGACGGCACGCTCGACTACGAGCCGTCCGGGCGCGAGCCCGTCGTGCAGGTCGGATCGGGACGAGGGGTGCCGTACCACGCCAAGACCGAGTACGCGCTGCGCGGACCGCGCCCTCCGCTGCCGCGGTTCCTCGGCCCGGACGAGATCGCCGGGTTCGTCCGTCGCGGGTCGGTCGACCTGCGGCGCGACGTGTGGCCGCTCATGGCCAAGGAGGTCGGCTGGGCGTACTACCACGAGCTCTTCGCCGGCCACCCCGACCGCGTGCGCGGGGTGTGGGACGACTTCGCCCTGCGCTTCGCCGCGCTCGACTGGTACACGCCGGCGATGCACGAACTGGTCGCCGGGTTCGTGCCCGACCCGTCCGACCGCCTCGACTTCGAGCGCATGGACCGTCCCCTCGACGACGTCAGCGCGCCGGATCTCGCGAGCCTGCAGGAGCGCCTCCGGTCGTACGTGCTCGACGACCTCGCGCGTCACGTCGACGACCGCTACACCGCCGAGCTCGGGGCGTTCGTCGGCCTGCTGTCGGTGTTCGCGCAGGTCGCGGAGCTCGCGGGCACGCCGGCCCTGACGCCGCGCTCGCGGGCCCAGGATCTCGCGTGGTGGCAGAACTTCTTCAGCTCGCTGGCGAGCGGCCCGCCCGGGCCGCGGCTGCGCCAGCTGCTCGCGCTCTCGCGCGCGGGCTACGTCGTCTTCCTCGGCGCGGGCCTGCAGGTGGACCCCGTCGACGGCGGCTTCCGGGCCACGAGCGCCTCGCTGGACCGCGTCGCGGTCACCGCACGGACGTTCGTCGAGGCCCGCCTGTCCTCCCCGAGCGTGAGCCGCAGCGACGACCCGATGCTCGCCGGGCTGCACGCCGAGGGCCTGCTCGACGAGGAGACCCTGCGCGAGGAGCACACCGACTCCGCGCCGGCGGTGCACGCCGCCGACGCGGCGGTCGCGCACTCGGGCGCCGCGGTCACCCTGCACAACACCGGCCTCGTCCGCGTGCGCGCCTCGGACTTCCGCCTCGTCGACGCCGAGGGGCGGCCCGACCCGTGCCGCTTCGCGATCGGGCCGCACACCAACGTCCGGCTGCCCGGGGCGTTCACCCGCCCGAACACCAACGCGCTGAGCTTCCGGGCCAACGACGCCCTCGCCCGCGCCGTCCTCACCCAGCTCGCGGAGTCCGCGCCCGCTGAGGGCCGGCTCTCCGCCTGAGGTGCTGTGAGTGATGTTCGGGGCTATAGCCCCGAACATCACTCACGTAGGGGTCAGCGCGTGAAGACGATCTTGCCGGCCGTGACGCCGTCGAGCATCGCCTGGAACCCGTCCTTCGCGTCGGCCATCGGGATCTCCTGGCCGATCTCCGGGACGATGCCGGTGGCCGCGACGAACTCGAGCAGGTCGCGGAGCTCGGCGAGCGTGCCCATCGTCGAGCCGACGACGTTCTTCTGCAGGAAGAAGACCTGGGCGAGGTCGGCGCTGGGCGCGTTGCCCGAGGTCGCGCCGGAGCAGACGATCGTGCCGCCCGGGACGAGCGAGCGCAGCGAGTGCTTCCAGGTGGCCTCACCCACGGTCTCGAACACCGCCTGGACCTTGCCCGGCAGCTTCGCGTTCGACTCGAACACCTGGTGCGCGCCGAGCCGCAGGGCCAGCTCGCGCTTCTCGTCGGAGCGCCCGGTGACCCACACCTGCATGCCGGCCGCGCGCCCGAGCTGGATCAGCGCCGTCGAGACGCCGCCGGAGGCGCCCTGCACGAGCATCGTCTGCCCGCCGCGCAGCCCCGACTTGGTGAACAGCATCCGGTAGGCGGTGAGCCAGGCCGTCCCCATGACCGCGCCGGTGGAGGCGGTCATGCCCTCCGGGCGGGGGAGCGCGTTGCGCTTCGGGACGACGACGTAGTCGGCGAAGCTGCCCTGCGCCCACTCGGTGAGCATCTTGCGCTTCGGGTCGAGGGTCTCGTCGTCCTTCCAGTCCGGGTCGCCCATCAGCGAGTGCAGGACGACGGGGGTGCCGTCGTCGAGCGTCCCGGCGCCGTCACAGCCGAGGATCATCGGGAACTGGTCGGACTTGATCCCGACGCCCCGCAGCGTCCAGAGGTCGTGCATGTTGAGGCTCGCCGCCTCGACCTTGACCCGTACCCAGCCCTCGGGGACGTCGGGATCGGGCCGCTCGCCCACCACGAGGGAGGCGATCGGGTCGTCGGCGTTGGGCTCGGAGGCGTAGACCGCGAACATGCCCCGCAACCTATCCGGGACGAGTTGCCCCCTGCCGGGCGAGTTCTGCCCGATGAGTTCGGGGTGACGGAGCAGTTCCATCGGTGAGACCCCGACGAAACCCCGTGGAGGACCCGTGTACGCCCCGCTGCCCGGCATCGACGTCTACTACGAGGACCACGGCACCGGTACGCCGCTGGTGCTGCTCCACGGCGGGATGATGACGCTCGACCTGAGCTTCGGCGCGCTGATGCCGCGTCTGGCCCCGTCGCGGCGTCTGATCCCGATCGAGCTCCAGGGACACGGGCGCACCGCCGACATCGAGCGTGACATCACCCTCGCCAACCAGGCCGGCGACGTCGTCGGCGTGCTCGACCACCTCGGTCTCGAGCGCGCCGACGTGCTCGGGTTCAGTTGGGGCGGGCTCGTGGCCCTCGAGACCGCGGTGCACCATCCCGACCGCGTCGACCGCCTGGTGCTCGGCGCCGTGCACCGGCGCAAGGACGACTACCACGCCGAGATCCACGACCCCACGCAGTACGCGACGTCGACCCGCATGCCCACCGAGGCCGAGTTCGGCGCGATGTTCGCCGAGTACGAGCGCCACGGGCTGAGCAGCTTCGAGACCGTCGTGGCCAAGCTGGACCCGATCGTCACTGCCGAGGAGAACTGGTCGCGTGCCGACCTCGGGCGCGTCACGGCGCCGACGCTGGTGATGGTCGGCGACCACGACTTCGTCCGGGTCGACGCCGCCGTGGCGATGGCCGACGCGATCCCCGACGCCGGTCTCGCGGTCCTGCCCCGGACGAAGCACACCGAGCTGGTCAGCCGCATCGACCTCGTGGCACCCCTGCTGGAGGACTTCCTCGCCCCCTGACCGATGGGCGGCGGACCGGGGCCACGGCCTCCCGCGTACCGTCGAGACCGTGCTGCGTGCCGTCGCGACCTGGTGGGACGGCGTCGAGCTGTGGCTGACCCAGCTCGACTTCACCGTCCAGGTCGTCCTCGTCGTCGCCGTGGTGGGCCCGGTGTGCTGGGGCGCCGCGGCGATCATCGACACGGTCGTCGAGCGCTCGGTGGCCGCGCGCCTGGAGGCCCAGGAGCGGCGGGAGCGGCGGCGCGCCGAGGCCACGACCGCGCCCGAGGCCTGAGATGGACCGCCGGGTCGCCCGGATCTGGGTGACGGCCACGCTGCTGGCCCTGCTCGTGCTGGTGATCGTCCTCAACCTCGTCTGACGAGGTCAGCGTTGGTCCGGCACCCAGGACGGCGCCCGCTTCTCCGCGAACGCGGCCATGCCCTCCTGGCCCTCCTCGGAGGCGAAGAACTCGGCCGAGAGCCCGAGCATCGCCTCGAGGTCCTGCTGCAGGTGCTCTCCGCGGTCCCGGCGCAGGAGCGCCTTGGTGGCCGCGAGGGCCCGGGGCCCGCCCCGGGCGAGCATGTCGGCGTAGCGGGCGACCTCGGCGTCGAGACCGTCGGCGTCGACCGCGGAGTTGATCAGGCCGACCGCCTCGGCGCGCGTGGCGTCGAACGTCTCGCCGGTGAGCATCAGCTCGCTACCGGCGCGGGGGAGCAGGCGGGGGAGCACCACCGACGAGATCACGGCGGGGACGACGCCGACGCGCACCTCGGTGAACGCGAAGGTGGCCTCGCGCGCGGCCACCGCGATGTCGCAGGCGGCGACGAGGCCGACACCGCCGGCGCGGGCCGGGCCCGCGACCCGGGCGATGACGGGCGTGTCCGACGTCCAGAGCGTGCTGAGGATCGCGGGGAACTCGTTGACGCCCTGGTCGTCCGACCCCGCGCCGCGCGACTCGCGCAGATCCATCCCCGAGCAGAACACGGGCCCGGTGTGCGTCAGGACGATCACGCGCACGGCCTCGTCGAGGGTCGCGGTGTCCAGGTGGGCGGAGAGCTCCCGGCGGACCTGCGCGGAGAGCGCGTTGCGGTTGCGCGGCGAGTCGAGCGTGACCGTCGCCGTGCCGCCCGAGACCTCGAGGTGCACCAGTTCGTCGTTCATGACCGTCACTGTGGCAGCCGACCGATCTCGCTCACACGGTGGTGGCGCCGGGGCGTGGGCGGTGCGTACCGTCTTGTCCGTGACCGAGGCGCCGTCCACCGTGTGGCACGCGTGGCGCCGTCATGTCGATCTCTGCCGGACCTCCGCCGCGACCTGTCGACCCTGACCGCATGAGCACCGCCCGGGTGATCCCCGGGCGCCGCCCTCCTGCTCGTCGGAGCCGACATGACGCCCTTCCGGGCCATCTGCACGCGCCTGGTCGACGACCTGTGTCGTCACGCGCCGCTGCTCGCCTTGGTCCACACCTCCTCGCCGTGCGCCCCCACCGCGCCCGCCGAGGTCCACCGGAGGAACCCCGCATGGCCACCGTCATCCCCCGTTTCACCCCTCGCGGCGCCGCTGTCGCCGAGCTCCTGACCGACCTCGACGGCCTCGTCCGGCGTGAGGTGACCCGCGACGGCGCGGGCGCGGAGCACTGGGACCGCGACGCCGAGCGCATCGCGGCCGAGGTCGCGACGACGCTCGCGCGCCTGCGCGACGACCTGCGCCGCCACCCGCTGCCCACCCGGCGGTGACGCCGTCGTCCGCGCCGGCGCCGTTCACGCGTCGCCGGCACATCGACCACGGGCGGGTGTTCGCCCAGGCCTGTCGGACCTCCTCGCCGACGCACCCGTACCCCGTAGCCCGTCATGCGTAGCCCGAGGAGAACCGTGACCAGCACGCTCACCGGCACCCCGTCCACCGCTCCCGACTTCAGCACCCTGCCCACCCCGCGCACCGAGCCCGAGTGGCTCGAGCGGGCGCGCCTCGTGCGCACCGTCCTGGCCGCCGACGCCGCCGAGCGTGACGCCGCCGGGAAGACGCCGTACGCCGAGGTCGCCCTGCTCAAGGACTCCGGGCTCGTCACGCTGCTCGGCCCCGTCGAGCACGGCGGCGGCGGGCAGGAGTGGCCCACCGCCTACCGCGTCATCCGGGAGGTGGCCGCCGGCGACGGCTCGATCGGCCAGCTCCTGGGCTACCACCTGCTCTGGTTCTGGGCCGCGCGCCTGGTGGGCACCCCCGAGCAGATCGCCCACGTCGAGGCCGAGGCCACGAAGCAGCGGTGGTTCTTCGGCGGCGCGGTGAACCCGCGCGACGCGGACGTCGTCATCCGCGACGAGGGGGACGAGATCACCTTCACCGGCCGCAAGTCGTTCTCGACCGGCAGCCGGGTCTCCGACGTGACCGTGCTCGAGGGTGTCCTCGAGGGCACCGAGACGCACGTCTTCGCGATCGTGCCGTCGGAGCAGCCGGCGATCACGTTCCACGACGACTGGGACAACATCGGTCAGCGCCTCACCGAGTCGGGCAGCGTGACGCTCGACGGCGTGCGCGTCTCGTGGGCGGAGGCCGCCGGGTTCCGCGACAAGGTCTTCACCCCACGCGTCTACAACACGCTGAACGTGCCGACGATCCAGCTGGTCTTCGTCAGCTTCTACCTCGGCATCGCCCGCGGGGCGCTCGACGAGGCCGCCGCGTACACGCGCACCACGACGCGGCCGTGGCTGCACGGCGGGCAGTCCAGCGCGGTCGACGAGCCGTACGTGATCGACCTCTACGGCGACTACACGGCCAAGCTGTGGGCGGTGGAGGCGCTCGCGGACGCGGTCGCGCAGGAGGCACTGCCGATCCACCGCGAGCCCGACGCGGTGACCGAGCGGGCGCGCGGCGAGCACGAGGTGCGCGTCGCGGCCGTCAAGGCGCGCGCCACGGAGGTGGCGCTCGAGATCACGAGCGGCATCTTCGAGGTCACCGGTGCCCGTTCGACGGCGTCCTCGTTGCGCTTCGACCGCTTCTGGCGCAATGTGCGGACGCACACCCTGCACGACCCGGTGGCGTACAAGCGCCGCGAGGTCGGCCGGTTCGTGCTGACCGACGAGCTCCCCGAGCCGACCTGGTACAGCTGACGTCGCCTGCCTCGTCGAAACGAACGCGCCGTTCGCTGCGCCGGAAGCAGCGAACGGCGCGTTCCCTCAGCGGCTCGAGCGCCAACGCAGGATGCGGGGGAGCCCGACGAGCTTCCCGGTCGCTCGGTCGGCCTCCATGATCGCGTGGGCGTCGCGGATGCGCTCGAGCGGGAAGACCTGGCCGAGCGGAACGGTGGCGCGGCCCGCCGCGACGTCGTCGAGGAACTGCTGCAGGACCGCGGCCGGCAGGTCGCTCGCGTCGCCGCCGTACGCGGTGAGCCGGACCCCGCGGGGCAGGTACTCGATGGGGTAGAAGTCCGGCACCGTCCACCGGTTCGACAGCATCCCCGCGAAGCAGACGACGCCGTGACGGCGCGTGGCGCGCAGGGTGTCGGGCAGGGTCGGGGTGCCCACCAGCTCGAGCGCGACGTCGACACCGTCACCGAGGAGGTCGCGCACCTGGCGGGCGACGTCACCGTCGTCGACCAGCACGTGGTCGACCCCGAGCGCGCGAAGCCGGTCACCCTTCGCCAGGTCGCGGGTCGTCGCGAGCACGGTGAGCCCCCGCGACCGGGCGAGCACCGCGGCGGTCATGCCGACCGACGACGTCCCGCCGCGCACGAGCAGCGACTGGCCGGGCCGCACGTCGAGCCCGTCGGTGAGCGCCCCGTGCGCGGTCTGGAGCATCTCCGGGACCGCGCCCAGCGTGGGCCAGTCGAGGTCGCTGTAGAAGGCGGTGACCTGGGCGGCCGGCACACAGGTGTACTCGGCGTAGCCGCCGTCGAACGTGCGGCCCATCCCGCCCATCATCGCGACGACCTGCTGGCCGGGGACGAACTCGCCGCCCGGGCAGACGGCGACGACCCCGGTGGCCTCGATGCCGGGCACCCGCGGGAACGTCACGCCCTCGGCGAGGCCGAGTCGGGTGTGCAGCTCGGACCGGTTGAGCCCGAAGGCCTTCACGGAGATCAGGACCTGCCCGGGCTCCGGCTCGGGGACGGTCAGGTCGCGCAGCTGCAACGCGGTCAGGTCACCCGGCCCGTCGAGCACGACGGCACGCATCCTCGCCACGGCGGTGATCCTGCCCCGCGGGCGTGGCCGCCGCGAACCTCAGGCCGCGGAGCGCGTCCCGAGCCCGCGCGGGCGTCCCTCGAGATCGACGTGCCGGCGCGACACGAGGAGGACCACGTCCTTCACGCTCCTCCGCGCTGCCGGAGGGGTCAACGGGGTCCGACGAGATCGACGGCGCGTCCCGAGGGCCCCGGACCACACGACGGGCACGTTCCGCCGCCGGATCCCGTTGACGATCATGCTGAACGGGCCCTTCGTGGGCCTGGGCGTTCGGTCGAAAGGCGCCCCTCGCCGCTGTATCCGCGCGGAGGTGCCCTTCGCGCGGAACGGAGGTCGGCGCTAGCTCCAGTACCGCGCGGCGACGGCCGGGTGCGAGCGCAGCCAGCCGACCAGCGCGTTCTCGCCGTAGGCCGCGAGCAGGGGGTTGTCGGGGTCGTCGTTCGGGTCCCAGTCCGCGGTCTCGGCCGCGAGCGCCGGGGGCAGGTCCACCGGCTCGACGACGGCGTCGAGGCGCGGGCCGAGGAAGAACGGCACCGAGTAGCGATCGACGCCCGGTGGCGGGCTCGCGACGCGGTGGCGGGTCGCGGTGAGGTAGCCGCGCGTCGCGACCTCGAGCATCTCGCCGATGTTGACGACGTAGCCGCCCGCCACGGGCGTGGCGTCGAGCCACTCGTCGGTGCCCGGGACCTGCACCTGCAGGCCGCCGACGTCGTCCTGGTGCAGCAGCGCGAGGAACCCGTAGTCCTTGTGCGCGCCCACGCCCTGCCCGGTCGAGGCCCCGCCCGGGTAGTGCACGACCTTGAGGTGCAGGTGCGACTCGTCGTCGAACCAGCGGTCGAAGTGGTCCTCGGGCTGGCCCAGCGACGCCGCCAGCGCGCGGAGGATCTCCCGGCTCACCCGCAGCGCCTCGTCCTGCCAGGCGAGCACCGCCTCGCGCAGCGCGGGCTGCGCGGGCGGCCACTGGTTCGGCCCGACGAGGCCCCAGTACCGCCCGTCCCCGGTGACGGGCGACCGCTCGGGCCCGACGTCGATCTGCTCGCGCTGGTCGGCCTCGCCGCCGGTGCGCTCCGTGCCGACCCGGCTGTAGCCGCGGAAGTGCGGCGAGGCGGTGTTCTCGATGGCGAGCCGCTGCTCCAGCGGCAGCGCGAAGAACCGGCGCACCTCCTCGTCGAGCCGCGCGGTCAGCTCCGGCGCGATCCCGTGGCCGACGACGGTGAAGAAGCCGACGTCCCGCGCCGCGCGGCGCAGGTCGTCGAGGAACGCGTCCCGCTGCGCCGACCGGAAGCGGGTGAGGTCGAGGACCGGGAGGCCGGTCATGAGCCGGCGTACGAGGCGGCGTCGCCCTGCACGGCCACACTGCGCCGCCCGGTGACCGAGACGGGGACGTCGCCCGCGACCGTCACCCGGTGCATGCGGCGCGGGAGGTCGCCGTAGTCGTCGACGGCGTAGTGCTGGGTGGCGCGGTTGTCCCACACCGCGAAGTCGCCGGGCGCCCAGCGCCAGCGCACGATGTTCTCCTGGCGGGTGATGTGACGCTGGTAGAGCGCGAGCAGGTCGCGGCTGTCCTGCCCGTTGACGCCGAGGATCCGCGACACGAACTGCCCGAGCTGCAGGACGCGCTCGCCGGTCTCCGGGTGGACGCGCACCACCGGGTGGTGGGTCCGGTAGACGGTGGCGGTGAACTCCTGGTGGTAGTCCGCCGTCGCGCCGGTCGGTCCCTCGGTGCCGTGCGTCGTCGCGTAGTCGTAGTCGTTCGAGTGCTCGGCCCACAGCCCGTCGGCCAGCGTGCGCAGCCCCTCGGGGAGGTTCGCGTAGGCCCGCGCGGCGTTGGCGAACAGGGTGTCGCCCCCGAAGGGCGGCAGCACCATGGCGCGCAGCGTCGTGAAGGCCGGCGGGCGGTCGACGAACGTCACGTCGGTGTGCCAGCTGTTGGCCTTGTTGCCGTGCTCGGAGTCGACGGGCAGGACGGCCGCCTCCTCCTGGCCGCCGGTGATCGTCGGGTGGGCGGTGGTGAGCGGGCCGAGTCGGCGGACGAACCCGGCGTGCGCGCGGTCGTCGAGGTGGTCCTGGCCCCGCACGACCACGAGCTTGTGCTCGAGGATCGTCGCCCGCAGCGAGGCGACCTCGTCCTCGGGCATGTCGGGGCCGAGCCGCAGCCCGGTGACCTCGGCGCCGAGGGCCCCGGAGACGCGGCGGATGTCGGTGGTCGTGGTGATCGACACGGGGGTGCTCCTACGCAGCGGGTGCCGCCCGGGGCGAGCGCGCGGCATCGCGCTCCGGGGCGGGGAGGGGTCGCCGACGGCGACGGGGAGGGACGGGCGGCTCAGCGTCGACAGAGCGCGCCGGCGAGGCGCAGGAGATCGACGTGCAGGCGCGCGACGAGGTGCACCGGCGTCAGCGCGGTCTCGCGGGGGAGCGGGCACCGATCCACGGTCCGCTCACCTCCCTCGCTCGCGCCGTCGCACGATCCACCCTGCACCGGGCTCGGGCGCGATTCAAGACGGCCTTCCCAGGAAGCAGCGAAGGCGCCGTTCGCTGCTTCGATGGCAGCGAACGGCGCCTTCGTTCCGTCCGGGACGGACGGTCAGACCGCGGCGGGGAGCTCCGCGCGGGTCCAGTTGTTCTCGAACTCGAGGCCCGAGCGCGCGAAGAGCTGTGTCACGGGGCAGCGGCGGGCGGTCTCGGAGATCAGCGTGGCGAACTGCTCCTCGCTGGCGTCGGTCTCCACCGTGGCGCGGACCTCGACCCTGTCGAAGTTCGCGTTGCCCTCGGCCCCGCCGACGAGCACGGCGGTGTCGAGGTCGCCCTGGATGTCGAAGGTCCACTTCCCGAGCTGGATGCCCAGGTCCTTGGCGACGAGGGCGGCCGTGACCTGGTTGCACGAGGTCAGCGAGCCGAGGGCGTAGAAGAGCGGGCTGGGGGCCTCGTCGGCGCCGCCGAAGGCGGGGTAGGCGTCGGTGGTGAAGACGTGACCGCCGGCGGTCAGCTCCTGCGCGACGCCGGTGCCCTCGCCGTGCACGGCGAACGGGACGACGGATTCCTTGGGGCGAACGGCCATCGGGAGACCTCTCTGGAGGCGTGTGGGAGCGCCCGGACGCGCGAGACGGCCGGGCGTGAGAAGGGGGGAGACAGCGAGCAGATCAGCCGCGACGACAGGTGCACGTCGCGAGGCGGCAGAGGTCGACGTGCAGACGTCGAACCAGGCCGGAGCTCACACCCACCTTCCTACCCGATCGCGCACAACCGGACCAGTACCCTGCGGGCTCGATCACCCACGGACCGTGGCCAGGGCGGCGTCGAGATCGGCGATCAGGTCGGCGGGGTCCTCGAGGCCCACGGAGAACCGCAGGTGCCCGTGGCGCCGGAACTCGTCGGGCCAGCGTGCGGCCCGCGCCCCGGTCGTCCCGACGTGCACGATCAGGCTCTCGTCGTGGCCGAGGGAGACCGCCGAGGTGATGACGCGCAGGTCGGCGACGAAGCGGTTCTGCAGGTCGGCGTCCCCGTCGAGGGCGAAGGCGAGCATCCAGCCGTACCCGCGCCCGCCGAGCACCCGGGTCGCGAGCTCGTGCTGCGGATGACCGGCGAGCCCCGGGTACGCGACGTAGGCGACGTCCGGGTGGCCGGCGAGGAACTCCGCGACGCGCTGGGCCGAGGCGAGGTGCTGGCGCAGCCGCAGCGGCAGGGTGATCGCCCCGCGGGCGATGAGCCACGCGTTGAACGGCGACACCACGCCGCCGACGTCGACCATCGCCTCGGCACGGATCGCGTCGATGTGCTCGCGGGCCCCGATCACCGCCCCGCCCATGGCGTCGCCGTGCCCGTTGATCACCTTGGTCAGCGAGTGCACGACGAGGTCCGCGCCGTCGGCGAGCGGGCGGTAGAGCGGGGGCGGGGTGAATGTCGAGTCGACCGACAGCAGCGCGCCGCCTTCGTGTGCGATCTCCGCGATCGCGGCGACGTCGCACACCCGCGTCGTCGGGTTGGCGATCACCTCGGTGTGCACCAGCCGCGTCGTCGGCCGCATCGCCGCGCGCACGGCGTCCGGGTCGCTGGTGTCGACGAACGTCGCCTCGATGCCGTAGCGCGCCGGGAGGATGTCGGCGAAGAGCCGCCACGACGCCTCGTAGGTGACGTCGGAGACCACCGCGTGGTCACCGGTGCGCAGGAACGTGAAGAACACCCCGTGCAGCGCGGCGACCCCCGACGCGAGCACGACCGCGTCCTCGCCCTGCTCGAGGTGGGCGAGCTTCTGCTGCAGCGCGCGCTGGTTGGCGCCCGTGTTGCGGGTGTAGAGGGGCACGTCGAACCCCGACCACGACAGCTCCGAGGGGTCCTCGGGCAGCGCGTAGGAGTTCGCCATCACCAGCGGCGTGCGGATGGCGCCGCTGCCGGCGTCGACGGCGTTGCCGGCGTGCACGGCCTGGGTCGCGAAGCCGAGCGACTCGGGGCGTTCCTTGTCCGGACGGGGGTCGGCCACGCCGCGGATCGTCTCACCCACTCCAGCCACGCATCAGGCGCGCGCCTCCGCCGGGCCGACGGTGGTGGGCGAGGGCTTCAGGCCGAGGTGCTCGCGCAGCGTCGTCCCCTCGTACTCGGTGCGGAACGAGCCCTTCTCCTGCAGCAGGGGCACCACCTGGTCGGCGAAGACGTCCAGCCCGCCCGGGGTGACGTGTGGGACGAGGACGAAGCCGTCGCTGGCGTCGGACTGCACGAACTCGTCGATGGTGTCGGCCACCCGCTGCGGCGTGCCGACGAACGTGTGGCGCCCGTTCTTGCGGATCACGACCTCACGCAGCGACAGGCCCTCGCGCTCGCCCAGCTCGCGCCACTCGTGCGCGATGGCGACCGGGTCCTTGTACATGCGCACGCTCGCGCGGCCCTTCGAGATGTGAGCGCCGCTGTCGACGTCGTCGGAGGTCTTCGGGTCGAACGACGGCACCGGGCCGTCGGGGTCGACGTCGGAGAGGTCGCGGTTCCAGATCTGCTCGGCGAAGGCGATCGCGGTCTGCGGCCCGACCTGCTGGTACTGCACCTGGCGCGCGTTCTCCGCCGCCTCCTCCTCGGTGTCGCCGAGGACGAACGTCGCAGCCGGCAGGATCTTGAGGTCCTCGTGGCGGCGCCCGAACTTCGCCAGGCGCGCCTTCACGTCGGCGTAGAACTCCTTGCCCGCCTCCAGCTCGGCGTGACGGGTGAAGATCGCGTCGGCGCTCGCGGCGGCGAACTCGCGCCCCTCCTCGGAGTCGCCCGCCTGGATGATCACCGGGTGGCCCTGCGGGCTGCGCGGGGTCGCGAACCGTCCCGAGATGTCGAACTGGTCGGAGTGCACCTCGAACCGGCCGGCGTCGCCGTGGCGCAGGTACCGCCCGGACGCGGCGTCGGCGACGACCTCGTCGACGTCCCATGCGTCCCACAGCGTCTTCGCGGTGGCCAGGAACTCCTGCGCGCGCAGGTAGCGCTTGTCCTTGGGCAGGTAGCCGCCGCGCCGGAAGTTCTCGCCGGTGAACTCGTCCCAGCTGGTCACGACGTTCCACGCCGCGCGGCCGCCGGAGAGGTGGTCGAGCGAGGCGAGCTTGCGGGCGACGTCGAGCGGCTCGTTGAACGTGGAGTTCACCGTGCCCGCGAGGCCGATCCGCTCGGTGACCGCGGCCATCGCCATGAGGATCGAGACGTTGTCGGGGCGCCCGACGACATCGAGGTCGTAGATCTTGCCGCCCTGTTCACGCAGGCGCAGGCCCTCGGCGAGGAAGAGGAAGTCGAACTTCGCGCGCTCCGCGGTCTGCGCGAAGTGCCGGAAGGACTCGAACGCGATGTGGCTGCCGGCCGCCGGGTCGCTCCAGACGGTCGTGTTGTTGACGCCGGGGAAGTGGGCGGCGAGGTGGATCTGCTTGGGCACGGGGTCCTCCTCAGGCCGTGGCGTAACGGTCGGCGGGGTGCTCGAGACCGAGCAGACCCCGCAGCGTGTCGGCGTGGTAGGCGGTGCGGTGGAGGCCGCGGCGCTGCAGCTCGGGCACGAGCTCGCGGGTGATGCGCGGCAGGTCGTGGGCGGCGACGGCGGGACGCAGCCGGGCACCGGTCAGGCCGGCGTCCTGCCACGACGCGAGGACGTCGGCGACGTCGGCGGCCGTGCCGGCGAGGATGCGGGCGTCGCTGCGCAGCTCCGTGCCGTCGACGGCGTCGAGGCGGCGCAGGCGCTCGCGGGCGGCGTCGGCGGTGTCGTCGAGGAACACCAGCAGATCGCCGAAGACGTGCAGCGGGGTCGTGCGGTCGGTCGCGCCCTCGGCCGCCCGGACCTCGGCGAGGATCGAGGCCGCGTCTCCGGTCGGGCCGTCGCGGCCGGTGCCGTCCGGGGTCACGAAGACGACGTCGGCGCCGCGGGCGGCGAGCCGGTACGCGGTGTCGACGTGCGCGAGAGCCGTGACCACCGGCTGGCCCTGCGGCGGGCGCGGCGTGATCGACGGGCCGCGCACCGAGAAGTGCGTGCCCTCGAAGTCGATGTAGTGCAGCTTCTCGCGGTCGATGAACCGGCCGGTCGCGGCGTCGCGGATCTCGGCGTCGTCCTCCCACGAGTCCCACAGCCGGCGCTGGACCTCGACGTGGTCGGCCGCCTCGCCGAAGAGCGACTCGCGGTCCTCCGGCTCGCGCCGTCCGAACAGTGCGTACTCGGCCGGGTCGGACGAGACCTTGATCCGCTGCCCGGCGCGCCCGGAGGTGACCCAGTCCAGCGTCGCGATCTGGGTGGAGACGTGGAACGGCTCGGTGTGGGTCGCGATGACCGTCGGCACCAGACCGATGTGCGACGTCACGGGGCCGACCCGCAGCGCGGTCAGCACCGCGTCGACGCGCCCCTGCACCCGATCGGGGCGCTCGCTGCCCGGGAGGGCGAAGGCGTCCTCGAACGTGACGAGGTCGGCGAGCCCGGCCTCGGCCTCGCGCACCTGGTCGACCCAGAAGCCCGCGGTCAGCAGCTCGTCGGCGCGGGCGCCGGGTTCACGCCAGGACGCGGGGTGCCAGCCGGTGCCGTCGAGGGCGACCGCGAGGTGGAAGGTCATGGTCCTCCTGTCTCAGGCCCGGGCGGTGACGTCGCTCGGGACGGTGAGCGCCACGAAGTCCGGCCGGGCGCGCAGCCGGAACCCGAGGTGCTCGTAGAGCCGGATCGCGGTGGTGTTGTCCGCCGCGGCGTGCAGGAACGGGACCTCGCCGCGGGCACGGATGCCGGCCGCGACCGCGAGGACGAGCCGGGTCGCGAGCCCCCGCCCGCGGTGGTCCGCGTCGGTGCACACCGCGCTGATCTCGGTGTACCCCGGCGGGTGGAGGCGCTCACCCGCCATGGCGACGAGCACGCCGTCGACGATGAGGCCCAGGTAGGTGCCCATCTCGACGGTGCGGCTGCCGAACGGCCCGGGGCGGGTGCGCGCGACGAGGTCGAGCATCGCGGGGACGTCGTCGGGGCCGAGGCGGACGGCCTCGGGGTCCGGGCGCCCGACGACACCATCGCCCACCATCTGCACGCCGGGCAGGAACATCCCGATCTCGAGGGGATCGGGCGGGTCGAGGGGCGCGAACGCCGGGATCACCGAGCGACCGTCGCCGACGAGGGCGGCGACGTCGTCCCACTCCGCGACGCCGTGCGGCTCCGCGAGGAACGGGGAGACGTCGGGCTCGTAGCGGATCGCGAGCCCGTGGCGCTGCGCGAGGTGCGTGTGCGGACCGAGCAGGGCGGCCCGGACCGGGTCGTCGAGCGGTCCTGTCGCTGCGGATGCCACCTCCGGCACAACCGCCCCGTCCCGGACGTCATTCCGAGGTGCGGGAGCGCCTACATCCGAGCCCGTGCGATGTCGTGGCGCGGCCGAGGCCGCACCTACCGGCGAATTGCTTCAGTTTCGGAAGCACTGAGGCGTGCCGGCTCCGACGAGGGCGCGGACCCGGGATCCGGGACCGCCGCCTCCTGTCCCCGCGACGCGAACGCTGGGCCGATAGGCGCAAAGTTCGCTCACGGGGGCTCGGAGCAGCGAGCATGGTCGTCCACCACCGAAGCAGGACGAGGACGACCATGCTGAAGCTCTCGCTCGACGCCATGGCACGCCAGCAGCTCGCGGGGGCGCGCGCGAGCACCGCGGGCCGTGCCGCCCACACCGTCGTCGGCGGCCACTCGAACGTCATGCGGCAGACGGTGATCGCGCTGACCGAGGGTCGCCAGCTCGGCGAGCACGAGAACCCCGGCGAGGCCACCCTCGTCGTGCTGCAGGGGCGCGTGCGGCTGGTGTCGGACACGGACTCCTGGGACGGGCGGCGCGGCGACCTGCTCGTCATGCCCGACTCCCGCCACCGCCTCGAGGCCGTGGAGGACGCGGTCGTCCTGCTGACGGTGGCGAAGGTGGGTCAGAAGTAGCCGTTCACCGGCAGCGGCTCGCCGGTGACGAGGTGCCGCCCGACCGCGGCGGCCTTGTACGACGCCGGGTTGTGCAGGGTGAGCGTGCGCAGGTTGCGCCAGTGCCGGTCGAGGTTGCGCGTGCGGCTCGACGCCGACGCGCCGCCGACGTCGAAGAGGTCCGAGGCGGCCGCCAGCGACGCCGGGTCCAGGTGGATCTTCACGGAGCAGTGGGCCAGCGCCGCGGCGGTGCGCAGCTCGTCGGTCGGCTCGCCGCGCGCCGCCGCGTCCATCGCGGCCGCGACGGCGTCCGCCGCCGCGAGCACCGCCGACTCGGCGACCCACGCCGTGGCGGCCAGGGTGCCGACCTTCTCGTGCAGGATCGGGTCGTCGACGGCCCGGGGCGCGGGCGCGTGCTCGAACGTGCGGCTGCGCGAGCGCACCACCCCGGTCGCGTCGGTGACCACCGAGCGCAGGATTCCCGCGACCAGCGCGTGCAGGTAGAGCTGCAGGAACGCCACGTCGCCGGGGGCCCGCGGCTCGAGGCGCGGGCGCCGCGAGAGGACGTCGTCGGGGTCGACCACGACATCGGTGAACGTCGTCGTCCCCGTGCCGGTGCGGCTCTGCCCCATGCCGTCCCAGTCGTCGACCACCGAGACGCCCGTACGGTCGGCCGGGACCATCACGGTCGCCACGAGGTCGCCCTCGACGCGGGCGGCGACGGCGATCCAGTCCGCGTAGAGGGTGCCCGTGCTGTAGTACTTCGTGCCGTTGAGCACGAGGCGGCCGTCGACCTCGTCGAGGCGGGTGTCGTACTCGTGGCCGCCCGCCGCGGACGGGCCGGTCTCCGAGATCGCGTTGCCCAGCACCGTCCCGGCGCGGATCCGATCGAGCCAGCGACGCCGCACGTCGGGGTCCGGGCTGCGCAGGAACCCGAGCACCTGGCTGTAGTGGGTGCGCAGGACGTGGGCGACGATCGGGTCGGCCTCGGCGAGGTCGATGACGAAGGCCAGGAGCTCGCGCACCGACGCGCCCTGCCCGCCCTCGTCGACGGGCGGCGACAACGCACCCAGCCCTGCCTTCGCCACCGCCGCGACCTGCGCGACCGGGCTCTCGTCGCGGCGCTCGCGCTCCGCGGCGCCCTCGGCGATGCCGGCCAGGAGCGCGCGGACGTCGGGGGAGCGGGCCGCGGCGCTCACGGGGGTGGAGGGCGTCGTCACGCCGGGACCCTCTCGCGCCGGGCCATCTCCTCGCGCACGAGGGGGAGCAGCCGCCGGCCGTAGTCGGCGACGTCGTCCAGCGGGTCGTAGCCCCGCAGCAGGAACGTGGTGGCGCCGATGTCGACATAGTCCAGCAGGGCCGCCGCGACGGTCTCCGGCGTGCCCACGAGCGCCGTCGAGTTCCCGGCGGCGCCCGAGGCGGCCGCCGTCGGGGTCCACAGCGCGCGGTCGTGCAGCTCGCCCCGCTCGGCCGCGGCGAGGAGGCGCTGGGAGCCGGCGTTGGTGCGGGTGGTCTCGTGGCCCTGCCGGTGGGCGGTCCGCCCGGTGAAGGACCCGCCGCCTCCGTCGGCGGCGACGATGCGGTCGAGGACGTCGTGGGCGCGTTCCCAGGCCTGCTCCTCCGTGGTGCCGAGGATCGGGCGGAAGGAGACGCTGATCCGGGGCATCGTCGACCGGCCGGCGGCGCGCGCGGCCTGGTGCACCGCGGCGATCTGCTCGGCGGTCTCGGCCAGCGGCTCGCCCCACAGGGCGAAGACGTCGGCGTGCTTGCCGCCGACGCGGTAGGCCGCCTCCGACGAGCCGCCGAAGTAGATCGGGATGTGCGGTTGCTGCACCGGGCGCGCGATCGCGTGGACGTCGGCGACGTCGTAGAACTCGCCCCGGTGGCCGAAGGGCTCCTCCTCTGTCCAGGTGCGCTCCATGACCTCGAGGTACTCGTCGGTGCGCCGGTAGCGCCCCTCCTTGTCGAGGTGGTCGCCGTCGCGGGCCTGGTCGGCCTCGCTGCCCCCGGAGACCGTGTGCACGGCGACGCGCCCGCCGGAGAACCGGTCGAGCGTCGCGAAGGCGCGCGCGGCCATCGTCGGGGCCATGAAGCCGGGCCGGTGCGCGACGAGATACCCGAGACGC
Organism: Actinomycetospora chibensis; assembly: GCF_028737215.1. Taxonomy (GTDB): domain Bacteria; phylum Actinomycetota; class Actinomycetes; order Mycobacteriales; family Pseudonocardiaceae; genus Actinomycetospora; species Actinomycetospora chibensis. The sequence continues at coordinate 131,845 of NZ_JAQZAM010000003.1, forward strand.
TCGGAGTGCGCCGCGGCGAAGGCCGCGACCTGCAAGCCGTCGGCGGACGACGCGCTGTGCCCGACCAGCACCTTGTCGAACCCGGCGTCCTCGTGGGCGGCGACGAACCGGCGGACGAAGTCCGGGTCGATCGCCGGGCCGGACGACGGGTGGATCTCCGAGGCGAACTGGGTGCTGATCTGGCCGATGAACTCGACGCCCATGCGGGCTCCTCCTCGAACGCGGGGCTGGCGCACCGGGCTACCCCGCGACGCGCGGGTCGAGCAGTCCACGGCCCGCAGCAGGGGTGTGACGCCGTCGACGATGTCCTCGGCCCCGCTCACGACGGAGCCGTCGGTGCCCTGGCGGGTCGGGGGTTCCGCGCGAAGGGCACCTTCGGCCGAATAGAGCGGTGAGGGGCGCCCTTCGTCGGAACCCCGGGACGTGGAGGCGCGGTGCTCGCGGAGATCACGGGCGCTCCATCCACTCGTCGGGGCCCGCGCACGGGCACCAGGTGCCCGTGATCTCCGGCGCGAGCCCTGTTCACGGCCACGGGGCGAGCGCGCCACGACGCGCGAGCTCGGGCAGGACGCCCTCGCCGACCTGGTAGGCCTCCTCGAGGTGCGGATGGCCCGACGGCGCGCGCGCGGGCGCGCTCGACTCGAGAGTGGACACACGTGCTCCCGGGACAGGAGTGGATGGGGTGGGAGGCGTGTGTCAGCGACAGGTGCCGTGGGCGGTGCGCATGAGGTCGACGTGGCGACGCCGCGTCAGATCCCGCCCCCGGCTCATCGCTCGATCGTGAGCGACGGTCCGTGACGACGCAACTGCGGTGTAGCGCGGGTTATCTCCGTGCGTGATCTTCCCGGCGATCGCCGGGAAGATCACGCACTAGTGCAGGACGGACCACCCTCGTTGCGGCCGGACGGATGCCTGCGGTGAGATGTGCGCATGAGTCCCCGCGCCCTCGAGCCGTTCTGGCCGAGCCGGCGCGTGCAGGAGTTCGATCAATGGTGTCGACGGGCCGCGTGAGCGCCCGTACCCGGTAGGGATCGAGCCGCTCCGCGGCCGCACCGCGCTGCCCGTGTGTCGTCAGAATCGATCCAGCCTGCGGAGGACCCCGGTGTCCGTCACCGACGAGTACGTGAAGAACAACGAGACCTACGTCCAGAACTTCCCGGGCGAGCTACCCCTGCCGCCGGCGCGCAAGACCGCCGTCGTGGCCTGCATGGACGCGCGCGTGAACCCCTACGGCGCGCTGGGCCTGTCCGAGGGCGACTCGCACGTCATCCGCAACGCCGGCGGCGTCGTCACCGACGACACGATCCGCTCGCTCGCGATCAGCCAGCACCTCCTCGGCACCGAGGAGATCGTGCTGATCCACCACACCGACTGCGGCATGGTGACCTTCACCGACGAGCAGTTCGCGGGAATCCTCGAGCAGGAGGCCGGCGAGCGCCCGACGTGGACGGCCAACGCCTTTCCCGACGTCGAGGGCGACGTCCGCGACTCGATCAAGCGCATCACCGACAGCCCGTTCGTCAAGAACAAGGGCTCGGTGCGCGGCTTCGTCCTCGACGTCGCGACCGGGAAGCTCAACGAGGTCAGCTAGCGATCGGGTGTGAGAGCGAGGGACGCCCCGACTGCGTGGGGCGCAGTCAGGGCGTCCCTCGCTCCCACACCCCGGGCCTCAGCGGCGCCAGTCCGCGAGGTCCCAGCCGGTGTGGGCCGCGACGCGCGCGACGTCGTCGGCGAAGGCCGGCAGCAGCGCCGCCCGCTCCGCCGCCGACGGGCCGCCGCCCGAGCGCCCGGAGACGTCGGGGCGCACGTGGTGGCGCGGGACCTCGGTGATCCGCCCCGTCTCGACGCCCAGGAACGCGCAGACGCGGTCGGCGGTGGCCACGGGCTCGTCGCGCAGGTCGCGGTAGCGCAGCAGGAGGATCCGCGCGGGGTCGACCAGCCCGGTGAGGTGGTCGAGCTGCTCGCCGTAGCGGCCCTGGGCCACGTAGTGCCAGAAGTGCGCCCAGCCGGAGTCCCGGCGCGCGCCCTCCGCCCGGCAGGCCGCGAGGAAGTCGGCCTCGGGCTCGAGCCCGGCCTGGCGCAGGTGCGACCAGTTCGAGTGGGTGCGCTCCACCGGGTCACGCAGGACGGCGATCAGCCGCACCGCGGGCAGCAGGTCGGCGATACGTTCCTGCGCGTCCCGGTCGTAGAGGTAGAACACCGTGCCCTCGCCGCGCAGCGTCCCCGGCGGGGCGGGGTCGAAGAGCGCCTCGTAGTCCGCCCGGCGCCACACGTGCTCGCCCCAGGTCTCGACGTCCCCGGGGCCGCCCCCGGACGACGGCGGCGGACCGTCGGTGAGGAAGAACTTCGGCTCCTTGACCGACGGCAGGAACAGCTCCGGGTGCTCGGCGAGGGCGCGGTGCAGCGCGGAGGTCCCGGTCTTCGGCGCCCCGATGATCAGGAAGTCGGGCAGGCTCATGCCGCGTCCGGCAGGCCCGCCTCGAGGAGCACCTCGGTGCGCAGCTCGTGGGCGCCGTCGGCGCGGGTGGCCTCCCAGTAGAGGCGGCGCACGCCGGCGACGTCCGCGACGGCGACGTAGCGCAGGCCGCGGCCCGCGTGGGGCGACTCGGCGGCCGGGGCGTCGCCCTCGGCCACGAAGCGCCCGTGACCGGTCGCGCGGGCCAGGCCCGTGCGCTCCTCCCAGTTCTCGGCCGCGGTGGCGCGCCCGTCGTACGTCGCGACGATCTCGTCGCCGACCGGCACCACGGCGCTGATCCGGACGCCGCGGGAGTCCCAGGTGCCGGGCCGGGGCGCGAGCGCCGTGCCCTGCCACGTCCACGCCAGCCCGTCCGGGCTCGTCGCGTACTCGGTGGTCATGCGGTCGGTGGCGTCCGGGTCGTCGAGCGGGTGCACCGACGCCCAGAGGTGCCAGCCCGCCGCGTCCCGCAGCACCACCGGGTCCTTGACGGCGTGCAGGGCGTCGCCGGGCAACACCGTCCGCCGCGGCGCCAGGGCGAGCCCCTCGGGGGTGTCGGCCTCGAGGACGTCGACCCACCAGTGCTTGGTGCCCGGCGTCGCGCAGCTGACGTAGAGCCGCCAGCGGCCGTCGTCGGCCCGCACGAGCGCGGGACGCTCCAGCGACTCGGCGCCGAACGCGTCCTTCTCCACCACCGCGAGCGTCTCGAACGCGACCCCGTCGGCCGAGCGGGCGACGACGTTGGCGTAGCCGCGCCCGACACCCTCGGGCTGGCGCAGCCGGTAGGACAGGTACACGGCGTCGTCGACGACGAGCACGGTGGGCGCCCCCGCCCAGTACCCCGGTGCGTCGACGGGCGGCGCGACGACGACCGTGCCTTCGCCCAGGGGGACCGGGATGCTCGTGACGCTCATGGTGCCGTCCTCGCCGACGTCGGTGTCGCGGGCTGCTGCGTGAGACCCCGCCGGTACAGATGATCCACGAGCAGGTCCACCGACTCGTCGACGGACTGCGCGTGGCTGGGGATCTCGAGGTCCGGGGACTCGGGCACCTCGTAGGGGTCGTCGACGCCGGTCAGCCCCTGCACCTCGCCGGTGCGCTGGCGGGCGTAGAGGCCCTTGACGTCGCGCTCACCCGCGACCTCCACGGGGGTGGACACGTAGACCTCGAGGAAGGGCGTCCCGCCGCCGACGTGGCTGGCGCGGACCTGTTCCCGCACGTCGGCGTGCGGAGCGATCGCCGCGACCAGCACGATCACGCCGTTGCGCGCGAGCATCTCGGCGACGAAGCCGATCCGGCGGATGTTGATCGCGCGGTCCTCGCGGGAGAAGCCGAGACCCCGCGAGAGGTTCTCGCGGATGATGTCGCCGTCCAGCACCTCGACCCCGCAGCGTTCGAGGCGCAGGCGGGCGGCGACGCCGCCCGCGATCGTCGACTTGCCCGCGCTGGGCAGGCCGGTCAGCCAGATCGTGGCGCCACCGGCGCAGGGGTGTTCGTGCGGTGGCTGGAAGTGGTGTGCGTTCTCGTCCGGCATGGCGGGTCGCTCCGGGGCGGCTCGGGGTCGGGTGTCGGGGAGCTCGCCCGACAGCCGCTCGCCCCGGTGCGCCGCAGGTCGACGTGGCGGCGCCGGGTGAGCCGCCACCCCGGCCCGGCCCTCACTGGTCGTCCGTCTCCGGCAGGTCCAGGGGCCGGGTGACGAGCGGCCGCCCGACGAGACCGGCGCCCAGGGTGTCGCCGGCCTGCGGGTCGACGAGCAGGAACGACCCGGTGGCGGCGACGACGTCGTAGTCGTCGAGCGGCAGGGGCTCGGACACCGTCAGCGACACCTGGCCCATGTCGTTGATCGCCAGCTCGCCGGGGTCCTCGTCGAGGGTGAGGGTCTCGGTGTCGAGCCGGTGCGTCACCGCGCCCACGATCGCCTGCACCGTGCGCGTCCCGTGCTTGAGCAGCAGGCGCGCGCCGGGCTTGAGCGGCTTCTCGTGCAGCCAGGCGAGCGTCGCGTCGAACTCGGTGACCGGCTCCGGAGCGCCCGGCGCGGCGATGACGGCGCCGCGGGCGATCCCGAGGTCGTCGGCGAGGCGCAGCACGACGCTCTGCCCGTCGTGGGCGGCGTCGAGCTCGCCGTCGAAGGTGTCGATGCCCTCGACCCGGGTCCGCTGCCCGTCGGGCAGGACCGTGACCTCGTCGCCGGCGCGCACCGTGCCCGCGGCGATGAGGCCGGCGTAGCCGCGATAGTCGGGGTGGGACTCGGTGCGGGGGCGCACGACGTACTGCACCGGGAAGCGGAGCGGCGCGGAGTGGTCGGCGCCGGCGACCGGCACCGACTCGAGGTGCTCGAGCAGCGTCGGGCCCTCGTACCAGGGCGTGTTCTCCGACGGCAGGACGACGTTGTCGCCCTTCTTCGCCGACAGCGGGATCGCCACGACGTCCTCGTCGGCGTAGCCGAGGGCCTCGGTGAGCCCGAAGAACTCCTTGGCGATGCGCCAGTAGGTGTTCTCGTCGTGGTCGACCAGGTCCATCTTGTTGACCGCGAGCACCAGGCGCGGGACGCGCAGCAGGCCCATCACCGCGACGTGCCGGCGGGTCTGCTCGACGATCCCGGCGCGGGCGTCCACCAGCAGCACGGCCAGCGCCGCGGTGGACGCGCCGGTGACCGTGTTGCGCGTGTACTGGACGTGCCCGGGGGTGTCGGCCAGGACGAACGAGCGGTTCGGCGTGGCGAAGTAGCGGTAGGCCACGTCGATCGTGATGCCCTGCTCGCGCTCCGAGCGCAGGCCGTCGACCAGCAGCGACAGGTCCGGGTCGCCACCGCCCTGCGTGGCGCGCTCGACGGCCTCCATCTGGTCGGCGAGCACCGACTTGGTGTCGTAGAGCAGACGCCCGACGAGGGTGGACTTCCCGTCGTCGACGGACCCGGCCGTGGCAAGACGCAGCAGATCGGTCATCGCTAGAAATAGCCCTCTCGCTTGCGGTCCTCCATGGCGGCCTCCGACAGGCGGTCGTCGGCCCGGGTCGCACCACGTTCGGTGAGGCGGCTCTCGCGCACCTCGTCGAGCACCTCGTCGAGCGTCAGGGCGTCCGACTCGACCGCGCCCGTGCAGGAGCCGTCGCCGACCGTGCGGTAGCGCACGGTCTTGGTGACGACCTCCTCGTCGTCCTTCGGTCCGCCCCACGGACCGCTGGTCAGCCACATCCCGTCGCGGGAGAACACCTCGCGCGTGTGCGCGTAGTAGATCGACGGGAGCTCGACGCCCTCGCGCTGGATGTAGCGCCAGACGTCGAGCTCGGTGAAGTTCGACAGCGGGAACACGCGCACGTGCTCAGCGGGCTTGTGACGTCCGTTGTAGAGGTTCCACAGCTCGGGCCGCTGGCGCGACGGCTCCCACTGGCCGAAGGCGTTGCGCAGGCTGAACACGCGCTCCTTGGCGCGCGCCCGCTCCTCGTCGCGGCGTCCGCCGCCGAAGACCGCGTCGTGGCGGTGCTCGGCGATGGCGTCGAGCAGCGGCGTCGTCTGCAGCGGGTTGCGGGTGCCGTCCGCGCGCTCCTCGAGGCGACCGTCGTCGATGTAGTCCTGGACGCGCGCGACCTCGAGCTCGAGCCCGTAGCGCTCGACGACGGCGTCCCGGAACTCGATCACCTCGTCGAAGTTGTGCCCGGTGTCGACGTGCAGCACCGGGAACGGGATCGGCGCGGGCCAGAACGCCTTGCGCGCGAGGTGCACCAGCAGCATCGAGTCCTTGCCGCCGGAGAAGAGGATCACCGGGCGGTCGAACTCGCCCGCGACCTCGCGCATGATGTGGATCGCCTCGGACTCGAGGGCGCTGAGTTGATCCGTGCTGGTCGCCGGCTCCGTGGCGGTCATCCGTGCAGCCCGCACTCGGTCTTGGAGAAGCCCGCCCAGCGCCCGCTGCGCGGGTCGGCGCCCGGGGCCGGCTTGGCGGTGCAGGGTGCGCAGCCGATCGAGGGGTAGCCCGCCTCGACCAGCGGGTTCACGAGCACCGCGTGCTCGCGGATGTAGGCGTCCATCTGCTCGTCGGTCCAGTGGGCGATCGGGTTGATCTTGACGAGGTCGTGGCGCTCGTCCCAGGTGACCAGGGGCGTCGCCGCGCGGGTCGGGGCCTCGACGCGGCGGACGCCGGTGACCCAGGCGTCGTAGCGCGCGAGCGTCTTCTTCAGCGGCTCGACCTTCCGCATGTTGCAGCACTGGCCGGGGTCGACGGCGAAGAGGTCCGTGCCGAACGCCGCGTCCTGCTCGGCGACGGTGAGCTCGGGCTCGGCCTGGACGATGGTGACGCCGTAGGTCTGGGCCACGGCGTCGCGGGTCCCGAGGGTCTCGGCGAAGTGGTAGCCGGTCTCGAGGAACAGGACGTCGACTGCCGGACGGGCGGCGGCACCCAGCTCGACGAGCACGGCGTCCTGCATGTTCGAGGCGACGATGAGGCCCTCGCCGAACGTCTCCGCAGCCCAGGCGAGGATCTCGCGGGTCAGCTCCTCGTGGCTCACCGTGCCTTCGCGCGCCGCGAACCGCGCACCGGCCTCCAGGGCGGCGGTGCGGAGGTCTTCTCGGGTGTCCGTGGTGGTCATGCTGGTCCTCTCACCGGCTCTGTCCTCGCGGACGCCGGGGTGACGACGAAGGTGCTGCGGCAGTCGGAGCACTCCCACGCGCCGTCCGGTTCTTCACGAGGACGCAGGTCCTGCTCCCCGCAGTACGGGCAGTACTGCAGTGCCAACCTCATGTCAGCTGTCCTTCTTCCGCCCGGACGACCCACTGGGCGAAGCGCTCGCCGGCCTCGTGCTGCTCGGCGTAGGCGCGCACGACGCGCTCGACGTAGTCGCCGAGGTCGTCGGAGAGCACCTTGTGGCCGCGCAGCTTGCGCCCGAAGCCGGCGTCGAGGCCGAGGCCGCCGCCGAGGTGCACCTGGAAGCCTGCGGCCGGGTTGCCCTCGGCGTCGTTGACGATCTGGCCCTTGAGCCCGATGTCGGCGACCTGGACACGCGCGCAGGAGTTCGGGCAGCCGTTGAGGTGGATCGACACCGGGTGCTCGAGGGAGTCCTGGACGTCGGCGAGGCGCCGGTCGAGCTCCTCGACCAGCTCGCCGGCGCGATTCTTGGTGTCGACGAACGCGAGCTTGCAGAACTCCAGGCCGGTGCACGCCATCGTCGCCCGGCGCCACGGCGTCGGGCGGGCCGGGAGGCCGAGGTGGTCGAGCGCGGCGGTGAGCCCGTCGAGCTTCTCGCCGGGCACGTCCAGCACGAGGATCTTCTGGTACGGCGTGAGCCGGACGCGGCCCGACCCCGCCTCCTCGGCGGCCTTCGCGACGCCCACGAGCGTCGAGCCGCTGGTGCGGCCGGCCGGCGGCGCCACCCCGACGTAGTGATTGCCGTCGATCTGGTCGTGGATGCCGATGTGGTCGATGGTGCCGGCGATCGCCTCCGGCGCCGGCCCGTCGAGCATCTTCCGGCCCAGGTACTCGTCCTCCATGACCTGGCGGAACTTCTCGGGGCCCCAATCGGCGATGAGGAACTTGATGCGCGCGCGGGTGCGCAGGCGCCGGTAGCCGTAGTCGCGGAAGACCTGCACCACGGCGTGCCAGACGTCGGCGACCTCGTCCAGCGGCACCCAGGCGCCGAGACGCACGGCGAGCTTCGGGTTGGTGGAGAGCCCGCCGCCGACGTGCACGTCGAAGCCCGGGCCGTGCTCGGGGTGGTCCACCCCGACGAACGAGACGTCGTTGACCTCGTGCGCGACGTCCTGCTGGCCGGAGATCGCCGTCTTGAACTTGCGCGGCAGGTTGGCCAGCGAGCGGTCGCCGATGAAGCGCTCGACGATCTGGTCGATGGCCGGCGTGCCGTCGATGATCTCGTCGGCGCTGATCCCGGCCACGGGCGAGCCGAGGACGACGCGGGGGCAGTCGCCGCACGCCTCGGTGGTGTAGAGGTCCACCGCCTCGAGCCGGCGCCAGATCTCCGGCATGTCCTCGACGCGGATCCAGTGCAGCTGGATGTTCTCGCGGTCGGTGACGTCGGCGGTGTCGCGGGCGAAGGTCTGGGAGATCTCGCCGATGACGCGCAGCTGCTCGGTGGAGAGCGCCCCGCCGTCGACGCGCACCCGGAGCATGAAGTGCGACGCGTCGAGCTCCTCCTCCTCGACGTGGCCGGTGGCGGTGCCGGGGAAGCCCTCGGCGCGCTGGGTGTAGAGGCCCATCCAGCGGAAACGGCCGCGGAGGTCGGCCGGGTCGATCGAGTCGAAGCCGCGGTGGGCGTAGATGTTCTCGATGCGCGCCCGCACGTTGAGCGGGTGGTCGTCCTTCTTGGACTGCTCGTTCTTGTTCAGCGGCTCGCGGTAGCCCAGCGCCCACTGGCCCTCGGCCTTACCCTTGCGCGCCCGGGCGGGCTTGGGCTTCGGCGGGGCGTCCTCGGTGGCCCCGGGGTGACGGAGCGGAGTGGTCTCCGCGTACGACTCCTCCGAGGTCGTGGCGTTCTCGGACGAGGGGGCGTCAGCCATGGGTCGGGGTTCCTCCGGGGTGGTGCACGGGCGCGCACGGGCATGACGAGGTGGCCCTCGATGCGGTGGTGCGCGGGTCCCGCTGGGATGTGGTGGCGGTGCGGGCGCGCTCAGGAAGCCCGGCAGAGGGCGCTGGCCTGGCGCGCGAGGTCGACGTGACGTCGGCTCACGAGGAGCTCACCCGGCGCGCACATACCCACGAGCGTGCCATGAGCAGGGCATCCTTTTCCACGTGACCTTTGGCCTAGGGGGTTGCCTGTCGGCTACTGGGCGAAGGGGATCGCGGCCGGGGCCTTCTCCTGCTCACCGGCGGGGTGGCTCCACAGCCCGCGACGACCGAGCTCGGGCAGGACGCCCTCGCCGACCCAGTACGCCTCCTCCAGGTGGGGGTGCCCCGAGAGGACGAACTCGGTGATGCCGAGGTCGTAGTACTCCTGGATCCGGTCGGCGACCTCGGTGTGGCTGCCGACCAGCGCCGTTCCCGCGCCCCCACGCACCAGGCCCACGCCCGCCCACAGGTTGGGGGAGACCTCGAGGTCCGCGGCGGTCGTCGAGCCCCCGGAGTGCAGCGCCCGCATGCGCTTCTGGCCCTCGGACTCGCTCCGCGACAGGCCCGCCTGTACCTCCTCGATCATCGAGTCGGGGATACCGGCCAGGTACTGCTCGGCCTGCGCCCAGGCGGCGTCGGACGTGTCGCGCGCGATGACGTGCAGGCGGATGCCGAAGCGGACCTCACGGCCCTGCGCGGTCGCCAGCCCACGGATCCACTCGACCTTCTCGCGCACCTGCTCAGGGGGCTCGCCCCAGGTCAGGTAGACGTCGACGTGCTGTGCGGCGACCTCGCCGGCCTTGGGCGAGGAGCCGCCGAAGTAGAGCGGCGGCACCGGGTCGGGCACGCGGGTCAGCGCCGCGGAGTCGACGTGGATCTGCTCGCCGTGCAGCGTCACCGTCTCGCCGGCCCACAGCCGGCGCACGACGTCGAGGAACTCCCCGGTGCGGGTGTAGCGGTCGTCCTTGCCGAGGTAGTCGCCGTACGCGCGCTGCTCGGACGGCTCCCCGCCGGTGACGACGTTGAGCAGCAGTCGGCCCTGCGAGTGCCGCTGGAACGTGGCCGCCTGCTGCGCGGCGAGCGTGGGGGACAGGACGCCGGGCCGGAACGCGACGAGGAACTTCAGCCGCTCGGACTCGGCGACGAGCATCGCCGTGGTGAGCCAGGCGTCCTCGCACCAGGCGCCGGTCGGCGTCAGGGCGCCCTCGAAGCCGACGGTTTCGGCGGCGCGGGCGATCTGCGCGAGGTAGCCGATCTCGGCGGGCCGGACGGCGTCGGCCGCCCGCGTGGCGACGCCATGACCGCCGCCGACGAGGCCGCGCGAGTCGCCGTAGGTGGGCAGGAACCAGTGGGCGGTGAGGCTCATGAATCTCCTAGAGCGTCTCGAGGGGCGTCGCCCGCAGGGCGGCGACCGCGCTGACGACCCCGGCGAGCGCGAGGTAGCCGGCGGCGAGCCACGGCGTGCCGCCGGCGGCGGCGAGCAGCGAGGTCAGGATCAGCGGGGTCAGGCCGGAGGCGTAGATCCCGCCGCTCTGGAAGGCCAGGGACATGCCCGTGTAACGGGTGCGGGTGGGGAAGACCTCGGCGAAGAGCGTCGACTCCGCGCCGCTGGCCAGGCCGTAGGACAGGCCGAGCATCACGATCAGCACGGCCGTGACGGCGACGATCGACCTCGTCCCGAGCAGGGCGAACGCGGGGAAGACGCCGACGACGAGGATCACGCACCCGACGGCGAAGACCTTCCCGCGCCCGATCCGATCACCCCACGCCCCGGCCAGCGGGACGACCATCGCGCTGACCACCGCAGCGATGGTCACCGCCACGAGCACGTCGGTGCGCGGCATCTTCAGCGTCGCCACCGTGTAGGTCAGGACGAAGACGCCCCACGTGTTGAACGACGCGCCCTCGGCCCAGCGGGCGAGCAGCGTCCAGCCGAGGTTGCGCCGCGACGGCGGGTCGCGCAGGACGTCGACGGCCGGGACGCGCGAGACCTCGGCGGCGGCCTGCATGCGTCGGAACGCGGGGGTCTCCATCACCGCGAGGCGCACGACGAGCCCGACGGCGACGAGCACGAGGCTCGCGATGAACGCCACGCGCCAGCCCCACGAGAGGAACGCGGCGTCGTCCATCACGAGGCCGAGCAGGGCGAACACGCCGGTGCCCAGCGCGAGGCCGAGCCCCAGACCGATCTGCGGGGTGGCGCCGTAGAGGCCCCGCTTGCCGGGCGGGGCGTACTCGACGGCCATGAGCACCGCGCCGCCCCACTCGCCGCCGATCGCGATGCCCTGGATCACCCGGAGCACCACGAGCAGGATCGGCGCCGCCACCCCGATCGCCGCGTAGGTCGGCAGGAAGCCGATCGCGGCCGTGGCGATCCCGGTCAGCGCCATCGTCACGATCAGCGTCTCGCGACGGCCGACGCGGTCGCCGATGTGCCCGAAGATCAGGCCGCCGATCGGCCGGGCGACGAAGCCGATCGCGAAGGTGGCGAAGGAGAGCAGGGTCGCGACCGTCGGGTCGCTCTGTCCGCCTCCTTCTTGGCTCCCGTAGAACAGCTGCGGGAAGACGATCCCCGCGGCCGTGGCGAACAGGAAGAAGTCGTACCACTCGATCGTGGTGCCGATCAGCGACGCGATCAGGACGGTGCGCGGGCTGGTGTCGGGACCGTCGACGGGACGCGTGGCAGCGGCGGACGTGGTCATGGGGGTCCTCTGCTCGGTGGGCGGGCGGGGGTCAGCCCGCGCGGCAGAGGGCGCTCGCGAGCCGGCCGAGGTCGACGTGGCGACGGGCCACGAGGAACGGGCGGAAGGCGGGCACGCGAAAACCGTGCCATCCCGGGGGCGGGCGTTTCCACCGCGGACGCGCGTCGGGTGAGCTTCACCGCAGAGGCGTTTGGCCTGCGGCCTCGTGAGTGTCGTCCGTGCCGGGGCACGGGCAATCGCTCACGGGCCCGCTACGGCACACGGGCGCACTCGTAGGTCACGGGCACCTCGGGCCCGTGGTCGATCACCTCGAACGCGTCGACCGGCACGCCCGCGAAGCTCTGCGCGTCGATGCCCAGGTCGGCCCACTTCGCGGTGCTCGTGCGGTCGTCGGCGAAGGTCAGCGCGATCTCGCCGCCGTCGGCGAGGTACATGCCGTGGGTCCGGAGCGCGGTGATCACCACGCGCTGCGCGGGCGAGTACGAGGAGACGTCGACGTCGGGGCGCAGGCGCAGGTGGACGCCGTAGGGCGGGGCGTCGGGGTTCGTGCTCTCCGGACCGCCGGCGTGGGTGGCGGGCGGGACGTAGACGTCGGCCTTCATCCGGTCGTTGGGCAGGATGAAGCGCAATGCGTGGTCGATCCGCCCGGCCGCCACCTCGTCGGCGGTGGGGGTGAGCGCGGCGATCGGGAAGCCCGCCGCGTCGGCGCTGGTGCACTGGGGGCCGCGGAGCTCGTCGGTGTAGGTCCGGTCGAGGTCCCAGACGAAGAAGCCGCCGGCGGTCAGACCCTCGCCGGCCTGCGTGCCCTGGTAGATCTCGTAGAGACGGCGCGCGCCGGGGTCCGCGACCAGCAGGTGGCAGTCCTCGGTGGTCGCGTCGCAGGTCAGGTCCTGCGAACCCTCCAGGTGGGCGCCGGGCGGCACCGGAATCTCGGCGGGCACCGGGTCGCAGTCCACCCCGCCGGAGCAGTAGTCGGCGTTCCCGGTGACGGTCATGCGCGGGGCGTCCGGGCCCGCGGTGAGCACCGGCATCGCGAAGTCGATCTGCAGGACGTTGCCGTTGCCCCAGCCGCCCGCGTCGTTCAGCGCGGCGAGGATCGCGGCGCTGCGCTCCGAGGCCGGCGCCCCCGAGACGTCCTCGGTCCACGGCTGCACACCGCGGAACAGGCCCCCGCCCTCGGCCGGCATCGTCGCCGACGGTCGCGGCGGGCCGGCCGCCGGTGCGCCGCACGCCACGAGGGCGACGACGGCGACGGTGCAGCTCAGAGCCATGCGGAGCCCAGTCGGCATGCCGTTCGACGCTAGTGCCGTGATCGTCGGGGTGGACTACGGCACGCGTCCGGCGGGACTACTGATTGCGCCGGACTGTCCTGTCGGGAGCAGGGGCACACTGGGGTGCGTGTCTTCCGTCCCCCCGTCCGGAGAGCCGGCGCCCCCCGACGGCGCGCTCCCGGCGTCGTCGCTGACGGGTCTCGGCACGCGGCCGTTCGGGATCTATGTGCACGTCCCGTTCTGCGCGACCCGGTGCGGGTACTGCGACTTCAACACGTACACGGCGTCGGACCTCGGCCTGACCGGCAGCGACGACCCCGCCTCGCCCGCCTCGTGGCTCGAGGGCCTGCGCCGCGAGCTCGACCTCGCCGCCGGGGTGCTCGGGATGCCGCCGTCGGCCGACACCGTCTTCCTCGGCGGCGGCACCCCCTCGCTGCTCGGCGCGGAGGGCCTGGTCGCGGTGCTCGACGCCGTCCGGGGCTCGTTCGGCCTGCGCCCCGGCGCGGAGGTGACCACCGAGGCCAACCCCGAGTCGACGACCCCCGAGCTCCTCGCCGCGATCACCGACGCCGGCTACACCCGCCTGAGCCTCGGCATGCAGTCCGACGTCGACCACGTCCTCGCCGTCCTCGACCGCCGGCACACGCCCGGCGCGGCGGCGCGGGTCGTGGGGGAGGCCCTCGACGCGGGGATCGGGCACGTCAACCTCGACCTCATCTACGGCACCCCGACCGAGACCGACGCCGACCTGCGGCGCTCCCTGGACGCCGTGCTGGCCTCCGGCGCCGACCACGTGTCGGCGTACTCCCTCATCGTGGAGGAGGGCACCGCGCTGGCCCGCCGGGTGGCGCGCGGCGAGCTGCCGATGCCCGACGACGACGTGCTCGCCGACCGCTACGAGATTGTCGACGACACGCTCGGTGCCGCCGGGTTCGGGTGGTACGAGGTGTCGAACTGGGCGCGCTCGACCGACGCCCGCTGCCACCACAACCGGATCTACTGGGGCGGCGGCGACTGGTGGGGTGCCGGACCGGGCGCCCACTCCCACGTCGGCGGCACGCGCTGGTGGAACGTGCGCCATCCCGCGCGCTACTCGGCCGCGCTCGCCGAGGGACGCTCGCCCGCCGAGGCCCGTGAGCGCGTCACGCCGGAGGAGGCCCACCTCGAGCAGGTGCTGCTCGAGCTCCGCACGGTGGACGGCCTCGCCGCGGAAGCCCTCGACGGGCCGGGCCGGGCCGCCGGTGAGCAGGCCGCGCGCGAGGGTCTGCTCGCCCCCGACGCCTGGGCAGATGGGCGGGCGGTGCTCACGCGTCGGGGGCGCCTGCTCGCGGACGGCATCGCGATCTCGCTCGCGGGGGCGTGAGGCCTCGAATACTCGCCAGGTCCTCGTCGCCGCAGCGGGAACGCTTCGGTTTCCGAAGGGTTTCCCGTGAGTCGACGACCCGCCCGGCCCGGCGCGGCCTTGAGCCCCGGCGACGCCAGTTTGCTGACAGAGGCCCCGGCACTCCACGGCCGTACCGGCGCGGCTCGCTTACCATGGAGGGTCGGAAGCGGACATGAGGCCAGGGCGAGGAGGTGGACGCGGTGAACGCCGAGGAGCGCCGCGTCGCCGTCCTGCGCGCGATCGTCGCCGACTTCGTGGCCACCAACGAGCCGGTCGGGTCGAAGGCCCTCGTCGACCGTCACAACCTGGGCGTCTCGAGCGCGACGGTGCGCAACGACATGGCGGCGCTGGAGGAGGAGGGCTACATCGCCCAGCCCCACACCAGCGCCGGGCGCATCCCCACCGACAAGGGCTACCGGCTCTTCGTCGACCGCCTGCACCAGGTCAAGCCGCTCTCGGGGGCCGAGCGCCGGGCGATCACCCAGTTCCTCGAAGGCGCGGTCGACCTCGACGACGTGCTCAAGCGCAGCGTGCGGCTGCTCGCCCAGCTGACGCGCCAGGTGGCCGTCGTCCAGTACCCGACGCTGTCCCGCTCGACCGTGCGCCACCTCGAGGTCGTCCGGCTGACCCCGGCCCGTCTGATGCTGGTGCTCATCACCGACACCGGTCGGGTCGACCAGCGCGTCGTCGACCTCGGCGACGTGCTCGACGAGGAGGACGTCGCACGGCTGCGGGCCCTGCTCAACAACTCGCTGGTCGGCGAGCCCCTGGCGACGGCCTCGACGAGGATGTCCGAGCTGCCCGAGGACGCCCCCGACGGCCTCCGCTCCCCGCTGCTCAGCGTGGCCGCGGTGCTCGTCGAGGCCCTGCTCGAGCGGCCCGAGGAGCGCCTGGTGCTCGGCGGCACGGCGAACCTCACCCGGGCGGGCACCGACGCCGGAGCGCTGCGGGGGATGCTGGAGGCGCTCGAGGAGCAGGTGGTGGTGCTCCGTCTGCTCACCTCGGCGAGCGACCCGGGCACCGTGACGGTGCGCATCGGCGAGGAGAACGAGTCCGAGGACCTGTGGAGCGCCGCCACGGTGTCGATCGGCTATGGAGCGGGGAGTACTGCCCTCGGCGGCATGGGCGTCGTCGGGCCGACGCGGATGGACTACCCCAGTGCGATCGCGGCGGTGCGTGCGGTGGCCCGCTACGTCGGTGAGATCGTCGGGGGACGCTGAACGCTCGCCTCGCAGGGCGGCGACAGCACGTAACGACAGGACGGACGAGGACCAGCGTGGCGAAGGACTACTACGGAATCCTGGGCGTGTCCCGGGACGCTGACGACGGCGAGATCAAGCGGGCGTACCGCAAGCTCGTCCGGGAACTGCACCCCGACGTCAATCCGGACGACGAGACCCAGGCGAAGTTCCACGACGTCAAGAGCGCCTACGAGGTCCTCACCGACCCGCAGAAGCGGCGGATCGTCGACCTCGGCGGGGACCCGCTCGAGACCGCGCGCGGTGGTGGCGGCGGTGGCGGCGGTTTCTCCTCGGCCGGCTTCGGCGGGCTCGGCGACATCATGGACGCGTTCTTCGGCGCGGCGGGCGCGACAGGTGGCCGCGGCCCGCGCAGCCGGGTCCAGCCCGGCGAGGACGCGCTGATCCGCATCGACCTCACGCTCGAGGAGTGCGCGACGGGCGTCGCACGCGACCTCACCGTCGACACCGCCGTGCTCTGCGAGAAGTGCCATGGCGGCGGCGCCGAGCCGGGCACGCACACCGAGACCTGCGACACCTGCGACGGCCGTGGCGAGATCCAGAACGTGCAGCGCTCGTTCATCGGCCAGGTCGTCACGGCGCGGGCCTGCCCGGTCTGCCGCGGCACCGGCGAGATCATCCCGAGCCCCTGCAACCAGTGTGGTGGCGACGGGCGCGTGCGGTCGCGGCGGACGGTCACCGTGCAGGTGCCGGCCGGCGTGGGCGACGGCATGCGCATCCGGATGGCCAGCCAGGGCGAGGTCGGCCCCGGCGGCGGGCCGGCGGGCGACCTTTACATCGAGGTCTCCGAGGAGCGCCACGAGTACTTCACCCGCGACGGCGTCGACCTGCACTGCCACGTCAGCCTGCCGATGACTGCGGCGGCGCTGGGCACCACGCTCCCGCAGCGCACCCTCGAGGGCGACGAGGAGATCTCGATCGAGCCCGGCACGCAGGCGAACACGACGATGACGCTGCGCGGCAAGGGGATGCCGCGCCTGCGGTCCACCGGGCGTACCGACGGGCGGGGCGACCTGCTCGTGCACCTGGACGTCCAGGTCCCCGACCGGCTCGACGCCCGCCAGACCGAGCTGCTCCGCGAGCTCGCCGAGCTCCGCGGTGAGGAGCGCCCCGACCTCGCCGCGCACCGCAACGGCCTCTTCGGCCGGCGGCGGTCGGGTGGCCGCGCTCGGTGAGCCCGGCCGATCGAGCGGGGGGATTCCCTGACCTTGGACGTCAGCGTGGCCCCCAGGCGCAGACGGCGGCCGCCTGGACCCGCCCGGCGCTGTTCTGGGTCGACGACGTGCCGGCCGGGGGCGAGGTCGTCCTCGACGGGCCGGAGGGGCGGCACGCCGCGGACGTCCGCCGAGCGCGCCCCGGCGAGGTCGTGCTGCTCGGCGACGGCGCCGGCACGCGGGCGCGCGCCGAGGTCGTCGACGTCGCCAAGGGCCGGGTGACCGCGACGGTGCTCGAGCGGCGCCACGACGAGGAGCCGGCCCTGCGCGTCGTCCTCGCCCAGGCGCTGGTCAAGGGCGACCGCGGGGAGCTCGCGGTCGAGACGGCCACCGAGGCCGGGGTCGACGCGGTGCTGCCCTGGCGCGCCGAGCGCAGCGTCGCCCGCTGGGACGAGGGCCCGCGCGGGGAGAAGGCCCTCGCGCGCTGGCGCACGACCGCTCGCGAGGCTGCCAAGCAGGCCCGGCGGGCGCGCGTGCCCGAGGTGGCCGCCCCCGTGACGACCCGCCAGCTGGCCGACCGCGGCGCGGCGATGCTCGTCCTCGAGGCCACCGCGGCCGAGACGCTGGCCGGCGTCCCGCTCCCGGGCGAGGGCGAGCTGGTGCTCGTCGTCGGCCCCGAGGGCGGGGTGACCGACGACGAGCGCGCGGTCCTCGCCGGCGCCGGGGCCCGCGAGGTGCGGATGGGCCCGGACGTGGTGCGCACCTCCACCGCGGCCGCGGTCGCGCTCGGTGCCCTGGGTGCCCGGACGGCGCGGTGGGGGTGAGCATGCCGCGACGGACCCTGCTCGGTGGGCTCGGGCTCGGGGGTCTCGGCGCGGCGCTCGGCCCGGCGGCGTGCTCGACCGTCCCGACGCCCGGCGGCGGCGTGCAGATCCCCGCCACCCAGCCCGGCACCCCGACGCCCGGCCGGCTGACCTACGGCACCGACCCCGCCCAGTACGGGGTGCTGCACCTCCCGCCCGGTGACGGCAAGTCCCTGCCCGTCGTCGTCGTCGTGCACGGCGGCTACTGGCGGGCGGCGTACGGGCTCGAGCTCGGCACCCCGCTCGCGGTCGACCTCACCAACCGCGGGATCGCGGCCTGGAACATCGAGTACCGCAGAGTCGGATCCGGCGGGGGCTGGCCAGCGACGTTCACCGACGTCGCCGCCGCGATCGACCTGCTGCCCCAGGCGGTCCAGGAGGCGGCGGTGGGCCGCCTGGACCTCGACCGGGTCGTGTTCCTCGGGCACTCCGCGGGCGGGCACCTGGCCACGTGGGCCGCGAGCCGCGACCGGCTGCGCGACGGCTCGGTGGCGGCCGCACCCCGCGTCCGGCCGGTCGGCACGGTCGCCCAGGCCGGGGTGCTCGACCTCGTCGCCGGCGCTGACCAGGGCCTGGGCGGTGGCGCGGTGGTCGACCTGCTCGGGGGCACGCCCGCGACGGTGGCCGACCGCTACGCGCTCGCCTCGCCCGCGGCGCTCGTGCCGGCCGCGGGCCCGGTGGTCTGCGTGCACGGCGACGCGGACACGACCGTGCCGCTGGACCAGTCGCAGCGGTACGTCGCCGCCGCGACCGCGGCCCGGGGCGACGCCCGCCTGCGGGTGGTGCCCGGCGCCGACCACTTCGCCGTGATCGACCCCGCGCAGCCGGCGTGGACCGCCGTGCGCGCGGAGGTCGAGAGCCTGCTGTGAGCGGCGGTCCGGAGCCCGGGGCCCGGGCGGTACGATGACGGGGTACGGACGACGGCGAGGAAGCGGGACTGTTCAGCACGTGACCGGTGACGGAACCTCCCGGATCGTGGTGCCCGAGGCGGCGCTGCTGGCGCTGCTGGGCAAGCGCGACGAGAACCTGCGCGAGGCCGAGAGCCTGCTGGCCGCCGACGTCCACGTCCGCGGCAACGAGCTCACCCTCAGCGGCGAGCCGGCCGACGTGGCGTTCGCCGAGCGGGTGTTCGCCGAGCTGGTCGTCCTGGCCAGCCGCGGCCAGCAGATCGACCCCGATGCCGTACGCCGCTCGGTGCGCATGCTGCAGGACGACAGCGACGACGGCGGCGACACCGGCCCGTCGCCGGCCGAGGTCCTCAGCCTCGACATCGTCTCCCGCCGCGGGCGCACCGTCCGGCCCAAGACGCTGAACCAGAAGCGCTACGTCGACGCGATCGACGTCAACACCATCGTCTTCGGCATCGGCCCCGCCGGCACGGGCAAGACCTACCTGGCGATGGCCAAGGCCGTGCAGGCGCTGCAGGCCAAGCAGGTCAACCGGATCATCCTGACCCGCCCGGCCGTCGAGGCCGGTGAGCGGCTCGGGTTCCTGCCCGGCACGCTGTCGGAGAAGATCGACCCGTACCTGCGCCCGCTCTACGACGCGCTGCACGACATGCTCGACGCGGAGTCGGTGCCCAAGCTGATGGCGGCCGGCACGATCGAGATCGCGCCCCTGGCCTACATGCGCGGCCGGTCGCTGAACGACGCGTTCATCATCCTCGACGAGGCGCAGAACACCACGCCCGAGCAGATGAAGATGTTCCTGACGCGGCTGGGCTTCAACTCGAAGATGGTCGTCACCGGCGACGTCACCCAGGTCGACCTCCCGGGTGGCTCGGCGTCCGGGCTGCGCATCGTCCGCGAGATCCTCGACGGCGTCGACGACGTCGAGTTCGCCGAGCTGACCAGCCAGGACGTCGTGCGCCACCGCCTGGTCGCGGACATCATCGACGCCTACGGCCGCTACGACGAGGCCCAGGAGCAGCGGCGCCCCCAGGCCGTCTCGAGCGCCCCGCGCACCGGGCCGCCGGTGGGCCCGCGCAACCGCGAGCGCCGGGGACGATGACCGCACCCGAGCACGACGGGACCGACATGAGCATCGAGATCGCTAACGAGTCCGGCGTGGCCGTGGCCGAGGGCCCGATCGTCGAGGTCGCCCGCTACGCCCTCGACCGCATGGGCGTGAGCCCGCTCGCCGAGCTCTCGATCATGCTGATCGAGCTCGAGCCGATGGCCGAGCTGCACGAGCGGTGGCTCGACGAGCCCGGGCCCACCGACGTCATGTCGTTCCCGATGGACGAGTACGACTCGGCGCGCCGTCCCGACGCGCCCTCGTCGGGCCCGGCGTTGCTCGGCGACATCGTGCTCTGCCCGGCGTTCGCCGCCGACCAGGCCGCCACGGCCGGCCACGGCCTCGACGACGAGCTGCACCTGCTCACCGTCCACGGCGTGCTCCACCTGCTCGGCTACGACCACGCCGAGCCCGACGAGGAGCGCACGATGTTCGGCCTGCAGGCCGAGCTGCTCGCCGACTGGCGCACCCAGCGTGCGGCCGCGGCGCGCTCCGCCCGTGAGCGGGCCGCGGACGACCGTCTGCTGGGCACCGTGGGCCTCGGGGACGACGCCGCCGCCGGCGGCGCGTCGCGGTGACGGGGTCGCTGGTCGGCCAGCTCGTCGCGGCGATCCTGCTGGTGCCCCTGGCCGGGGTGTTCGCGGCGGCCGACGCGGCCCTGTCGACGGTGTCCCGCGCCCGGGTCGACGCCCTGGTCCGCGAGGGGGCGACGGGCTCGAAGGCGCTGGCCGCGATCGTCGCCGACCGTCCGCGCCACCTCAACCTGCTCCTGCTGCTGCGCGTGGCCTGTGAGGCGACCGCCGCGGTGCTCGGGGCGTTCGTCTCGCTGCAGCTGATCGGGCCCGACGGGCTCGCGCTGCTGGTCGCGGCCCTGATCGTGGTGCTCGTGTCCTACGTGCTGATCGGCGTCGGGCCGCGCACCCTGGGCCGTCAGCACCCCTACGGGCTCGCGCTCGCCGTCGCCGGGCCCGTGCGGATGCTCGCGCGCCTGCTCGGCCCGCTGGCGACGCTGCTGATCCTCCTCGGCAACGCGATCACGCCCGGGCGCGGCTTCCGCGAGGGGCCGTTCTCCTCCGAGGTCGAGCTCCGCGAGATGGTCGACATGGCCGAGGCCGGCGGGCTCGTCGACGACGGCGAGCGGGCGATGATCCAGTCGGTGTTCGACCTCGGGGACACCCGCGTACGCGAGGTGATGGTGCCCCGCACCGAGATGGTGTGGATCGAGCGCGAGAAGAGCGTGCGGCAGGCGCTGGCGCTGGCGCTGCGCAGCGGGTACTCCCGCATCCCCGTCATCGGGGAGAACGTCGACGACACCGTCGGCGTGGTCTACCTCAAGGACCTGGTGCGGCGCACCGTCGACCACGGGGAGACCCCCCGCGGCGGGGGCGCGGGGGCCGGCTCGGTCGGCGAGGTCATGCGCCCCGCGAACTTCGTCCCCGACTCCAAGCGCGCCGACGCCCTGCTGCGCGACATGCAGCGCGACCGCAACCACATGGCGCTCGTCGTCGACGAGTACGGCGGCACCGCAGGCCTGGTGACCATCGAGGACCTGATCGAGGAGATCGTCGGGGAGATCACCGACGAGTACGACTCCGCCGAGCACCGCCCGCTGGAGCACCTCGACTCCTCGACGTGGCGGGTCGCGGCGCGCCTGCCCGTCGAGGACCTCGAGGAGGCCTGCGGCGTCGAGTTCGACGTCGAGGACGTCGACACCGTCGGTGGCCTGCTCGCCCAGCGCCTGGGCCGCGTCCCGCTGCCCGGCGCCGAGGCCGAGATCGCCGGCCTGCGCCTGCGCGCCGAGGGTGGCGAGGACGCCCGCGGCCGGATGCGGATCCGCAGCCTGCTCGTCTGGCGTCCCGCGCCGGACGAGGAGCCGGTGCCCACCGACGACGCCCCGGCGCGTCCCGCCGACGAAGCCGCCACGAACGGTGCCCACCGGGACGGCGACGATGGGGACGACGCGGAACGCCCCGACACCGCTGACCCCACCCCGGGCGACCTGGCCCAGACCGGCGCCCGCGACGGAAAGGACGACCGTGGCTGACGCCGCTGCGACCCTCACCGAGCCCGTCGCCCCCGACGCGCTCGACGCCGAGGACGCCAAGATCGTCACGCTGGCGCGCTCCGCCCGCGCGCGCACCGGCGCGGCCCACGGCGCCGCGGTGCGCGACCTCGACGGCCGCACCTACGCCGCCTGCACCGTCGCGCTGCCCTCGCTGTCGCTGACCGCGCTGCAGGCCGCGGTCGCGGCCGCCGTCGCCGCCGGGGCGCCGGGGCTCGAGGCCGCCGCGGTGGTCGGCGTCGCGGACCTCGGGAACGGCTTCGACGACCCGGGGCTCGCCGCCGTCGCCGACGTCACGGCCGGGGCGACGGTGCTGGTCGCGGGCCCGGACGCGTCGGCGGTCCACCGCGTGGAGGGCTCCGCGTGACCGGGCCGACGACCCTCCCGGTGACGGGGAGTCCGCGTCACGACGTCGTCGTCGTGGGCGGCGGGATCGTCGGGTTCGCGGTGCTGCACGAGCTGCTCGCGGCCGGGCACATGTCGGTCGCGCTGGTCGAGCGCGAGGACACCCCCGGGACGCACCAGACCGGCCGGAACTCCAACGTGATCCACTCTGGGCTGTACTACGCGCCCGGGTCGCTCAAGGCGCGCCTCGCGGTCGCGGGCTGCGCGGAGACGAAGGCGTTCTGCGCCGAGCACGATCTGCCCTGGTCGGAGTGCGGCAAGGTCGTCGTCGCCACCGACTCCGCGGAGCTGCCGCGGATGGCCGAGCTCGTGCGCCGCGGGCGCGCGAACGGCGTCGAGGTCACCGAGCTCGACGAGGCCGGGGTCCGCGAGCGCGAGCCCGCCGTCGCCGCGCTCGCCGGGCTCTGGGTGCCGTCCACCGGCATCTGCGACTACGGCGCGATCACCTGCACGCTCGCGCGCCTCGCCGTCGACCGCGGTGCCACCGTGCACACGGGGCGGGCGGTGACGTCGGTGACCCGGCGGCGCCGCGACGCCGTCGTCCACACCGACCGCGGCGACCTGCTCGCCGGCCAGGTCGTGGTGTGCGCGGGCCTGCGCTCCGACGAGATCGCGCGCGCCTCGGGCTTCGACCCCGGCGTGCGCATCGTGCCGTTCCGCGGCGAGTACTCCGACCTCGTCGGGCCGCTGGCCGACCAGGTCCGTGGGCTCGTCTACCCCGTGCCCGATCCGGCCTTCCCGTTCCTCGGTGTGCACGCCACGCGCGGGGTCGACGGGTCGGTCCACGTGGGCCCGAACGCCGTGCTCGCCCTGGCCCGCGAGGGCTACGACTGGCGGACGCTGCGGGTGCGCGAGCTCGCCGGGACGCTGGTCGACCCCGGGTTCGTGAAGCTCGCCGGGAAGCAGTGGCGCTACGGACTGGGGGAGATGCACCGCTCGCTGTCCAGGAGCGCGATGGCCGCCGCGGTCGCCCGGATGCTGCCCGGCGTCACCGCCGACGACCTGCGGCCCCCGCACGACGTCGCCCGCCGCGCCGGGGTGCGCGCGCAGGCCGTTCGGCCCGACGGGTCGCTGGTCGACGACTTCCTGTTCGTGCAGGACGGGGACACGGACTCCGGAACGGGCGAGGGGCCGGCTGTCCTGCACGTGCTCAATGCCCCCTCGCCGGCGGCGACCGCGGCGCTGCCCATCGGGCGCGAGATCGTCGCGCGGCTCGAGGGGAAGTCTGTTGACGCAGCCTGAGTTCAGGTCCGGGTTCGCCTGTTTCGTCGGCCGGCCCAACGTCGGCAAGTCGACGCTGACGAACGCGCTGGTGGGGTCGAAGGTCGCGATCACGTCGTCGCGCCCGCAGACCACGCGGCACGCGATCCGGGGGATCGTGCACCGGGAGGACGGCCAGCTGATCCTGGTCGACACCCCCGGCCTGCACCGCCCGCGCACGCTGCTGGGGGAGCGCCTCAACGACGTCGTACGCACCACGTGGGCCGAGGTCGACGCCATCGGCTTCTGCGTCCCGGCCGACCAGACGATCGGGCCCGGCGACAAGTTCATCGCCGGCGAGCTGCGCGAGATCGCGGGCCGCACCCCGGTCCTCGGCGTGCTCACCAAGACCGACCTCGTGAAGCCCGAGGTGATCGCCGAGCGCCTGCTCGCCCTGCAGGAGCTGGCGGAGTTCGCCGAGATCGTCCCCGTCTCGGCCGCCGGGAACGTGCGGATCGACCTGCTCACCGACCTGCTGCTCGCGCAGATGCCGCCCGGCCCGCCGCTCTACCCCGACGGCGACCTCTCCGACGAGCCCGAGACGACGATGATCGCCGAGTTCGTCCGCGAGGCCGCGCTCGAGGGCGTGCGCGACGAGCTCCCACACTCGCTGGCCGTGGTCGTCGAGGAGATGACCCCCGGCAAGGTCCTCACCGTCCGCGCCGAGATCTTCGTGGAGCGCGACAGCCAGAAGTCGATCGTGATCGGCAAGGGCGGCTCGCGACTCAAGCACGTCGGGACCGAG
Source organism: Actinomycetospora chibensis (assembly GCF_028737215.1). Classification (GTDB taxonomy): domain Bacteria; phylum Actinomycetota; class Actinomycetes; order Mycobacteriales; family Pseudonocardiaceae; genus Actinomycetospora; species Actinomycetospora chibensis. The sequence continues at coordinate 155,975 of NZ_JAQZAM010000003.1, forward strand.
GCCCGGCGCCAGATCGAGGCGCTGCTGGGCGAGAAGGTGCACCTCGACCTGTTCGTCAAGGTCGCGAAGGACTGGCAGCGCGACCCCCGCCAGCTCCGCCGCCTGGGCTTCTAGGGCGGTGCCAGCCCGGGGGGCATGCTGACGTTGATCATCAGAAAAGCCCCACGGTCACGCCAGCAGTGCGAACAGCGGCGCGAGCTGGCCGGTGTCGACGTACTCCTCGATCCTCGTGACCATCCCGCCGTCGACGTGGACGACCAGCGCCGCCGGCGCCCGTAGCGTCGACCCGTCGGGCAGCGTCCCCGTGACGACGTACTGCGCGTAGCCGTCGCCGGTACGCAGCTCGGTCATCGTGAAGTCGGGGACCACCGCCCGGATCGCGACCAGCGACGCGAAGGTGTCCGGCACCGTCGGGGCCTCGACCTCGTCGAACGAGTGCCAGGTGACCGCCCCGGGGGCGAACAGGCCCTCCGGTGGCGTCGACGACGGATCGGCCAGGGCCTCGACGACCTGCCGCGCGATCGTTCCGCTCATCCCCCGGAGCCTCCTACAGGACGTGATCGCGAACCACCCCGTGCGACGATGACCGCGTGGGCTTCTATCGCGACACCGGCGTGGTGCTGCGGCTGCAGAAGCTCGGCGAGGCCGACCGGATCGTCACGCTCCTGACCCACCGTCACGGCAAGGTCCGCGCGGTCGCGAAGGGCGTGCGGCGCACCAGCTCGCGGTTCGGCGCCCGGCTCGAGCCGTTCGGTCACGTGGACCTCCAGCTGCACACCGGCCGCAGCCTCGACATCGTCACCCAGGTGCAGACCCTCGACGCCTTCGGCGGGGGGCTCACCGGCGACTACCCGCGCTACACGGCGGGGTGCGCGCTGCTCGAGACCGCCGACCGGCTCGCGTCCGAGGAGGGCGAGCCCGCCCGCGAGCTGTTCCTGCTGCTCGTCGGGGGTCTGCGCGGGCTCGCCGGCGGCGTCCGCGACCCCTACCTCGTGCTCGACGCCTTCCTCCTGCGCGCGATGGTCATCGCCGGCTGGGCGCCCGCGATCACCGAATGCGCCCGTTGCGGGATCGAGGGCGAGCCGTACCACCGGCGCTTCTCGGTGCCCGCGGGCGGCGCGGTGTGCGAGGGCTGCCGCCCGTCCGGCGCCGTCGTCCCGTCCGAGGAGACGTGGCGGCTGCTCGAGGCGCTGCGCGACGGCGACTGGGGCACCGCGGAGGGCACTGACCCCGCCGCCCGCCGCGACTCCGCGGGCCTCGTCGCCGCCCACCTGCAGTGGCACCTCGAGCGGACCCTGCGCTCCCTCCCGCTCGTCGACCGCCGCGGGGGCATCCCCCGCGTCGACCTGGCCGGGGGCATCCCGGCGACGGTGGAGGGTGCGCACGACGACGAGCCGGCCCTCCGAGACGAACCGGGAGTGACCCTGTGAGCCCCCGCCTGCGCCCCGAGCGCGGACGCTCGACCGGCCGCGCGCTGCGCGGACGCGACGACCCGACGGTGATGGCGCCGACGCCGCACCCGAGCGGCGCCACCCCGCCCGACATCCCGGCCGAGCTGGTGCCGAACCACGTCGCGCTCGTCATGGACGGCAACGGCCGGTGGGCCAACCAGCGGGGCCTGCCACGGATCGAGGGCCACCGCCACGGCGAGGCGCAGCTGCTCGACGTCGTCCGCGGGTGCATCGACATCGGCGTCAAGTGGATCTCCGCCTACGCGTTCAGCACCGAGAACTGGCGGCGCAGCCCGGACGAGGTGCGCTTCCTGCTCGGGTTCAACCGCGACGTGATCCGCCGGCGGCGCGACGAGATGCACGCCATGGGGGTGCGGGTGCGCTGGTCGGGCCAGCGGCCGCGGCTGTGGCGCAGCGTCGTCAAGGAGCTCGAGATCGCCGAGGAGCTGACCCGCGACAACGACGTCGTCACCCTGACGATGTGCGTCAACTACGGCGGGCGCCAGGAGATCGTCGGCGCCGCGAAGGAGCTCGCCCGGCGGGCCGCGCGCGGCGAGATCGACCCCGAAAGGATCGACGAGAAGGCCCTCGCCCGGCACCTCGACGAGCCGGACATGCCCGACGTCGACCTGTTCCTGCGCAGCTCGGGGGAGCAGCGCACCTCGAACTTCCTGCTCTGGCAGTCGGCGTACGCCGAGATGGTCTTCCTGGACACGCTGTTCCCGGACTTCGACCGCCGGCACCTGTGGGAGGCGTGCGAGATCTACGCCGGCCGCGACCGCCGCTACGGCGGCGCCCTCGACCGCACCGACACGAACGGGACGTCGTGAGCCGCGAGGCGGCGACCACCGCCGGCCTGCTCATCACCGCGCGGGAGTCGCTGGAGCAGTTCGTCGAGGTGCACGTCGACGACGACGGCGCCCTGTCGTTCCGGTCCGGCACCGTGCCGTGCGCGGTGCAGGGGGTCGAGCTCGTCGAGGGCCTCGCCGTCCTGAGCCTGACCTGCGTGGTCGCCTGGGATCTCGAGGACGCCGACACCCCGCGCCGGGTCGCCGAACGCGCGGGTCAGGGGTTGTTCGGGACCCTCGGCGCCGTCGCGACCGACCGCGGGTGGGACGTGACGCTGCGCTACGCGTTCCCCGCGGAGGGCCTCGCGGCGGGCCCCCTCGGGACGCTGCTCATGCTCGTCGTGTCCACGGCGGAGCGGGTGCGGGACGACCTGCTGGCGGAGACCTGATCCGCTGAACGGTCCCGTGCCGGTCCCGGCGGGGACCGCGACCGTCCACACCCACCCCGGCCGTCCACAGGCCGCTCGGCGGGGTGCGGTCGGGTCCGGTGCCGGCTGGCAGCATCGCCGTCCGTGAGCGCTCCCGGCCCGGCCACGACGACGTCCCGTGGGACCGCGTCTCTCGTGGCGCTCTGCGCGACGCTGCTGCTGGCGACGCTCCTGCAGGGCCCGCTCGTCGGCCTGCTCGACGCCTCCACCGTGCGCACCGGGGCCACCGTGTTCGTCGCGATCTGCGTCCAGGCGCTGCCGTTCCTCGTGCTCGGGACGCTCCTGTCCGGGGCGCTCGCGGCGTGGGTGTCGCCGGCCGTGCTCCGCCGGGTCCTGCCCGCGCGCCCGGCGCTCGCGGTACCGGTCGCCGGCGCCGCGGGGCTGGTCCTTCCCGGGTGCGAGTGCGCGTCGGTGCCGGTGGCCCGACGGCTCATCGGCCAGGGTGTGCCCGAGGCAGCGGCACTGGCGTTCCTGCTCGCGGCCCCGGCGATCAACCCCGTGGTGCTGGTGGCCACCGCCGTCGCGTTCCCCGACCACCCCGAGATGGTCGGCGCCCGGCTGCTCGGGTCCGCCGCCACGGCCGTGGGTGTCGGGTGGATCTGGACGCGGGTCGGGCGCCCGGGCTGGATCGCCGCCCGGGCGCGTCGCCCGCCGCCGGACGACGGCACGCCGCGGTGGGCCGTGTTCTCCGAGACCGTGCGCCACGACGTCGTCGACGCCGGCGGGTTCCTCGTGCTCGGCGGTCTCGCGGCGGCGGCGTTCACGGTGCTCGTGCCCCGCTCCTGGGTCGACGGCCTCGCCGGGCACGTCGTCCTCGCCGTCGCCGTGATGGCGCTGCTCGCGGTGCTGCTCGCCCTGTGCAGCGAGGCCGACGCCTTCGTCGCGGCGTCGCTCTCCGCGCTGCCGCTGCTGCCGCGCCTGGTGTTCCTGGTGGTCGGGCCGGCGGTCGACGTCAAGCTGATCGCGCTGCAGGCGGGCACCTTCGGGCGCGCGTTCGCGCTGCGCTTCGCGCCCCTGACCGTCGTCGTGGCCGTGTCCTGCGCCGTGCTGGCGGGCCTGCTGGTGTTCGGGGGCCAGGGGGCGACGGGATGACGCGCGACACCCAGCACGTCCTGCTCGTCCTCGTCGGCGGCGTGCTGATCAAGATCGTGCTCGACGGCTCGTACCTGCGCTACGTGCGGTCCTGGTCGGCGACGCCCGTGCTCGTCGCCGGTGTCGTCCTCGTCACGGTGGCCCTCGTGGCGCTGGTGCGCGACCTGCGAGGCCCGCCTCCGTCGGGCGACCACGGGCACGACCTCTCCCACGGGCGTGCCGGTCCCGCCGCCTGGCTGCTGGTGCTCCCGGTCCTCGCGCTGCTGCTGGTCGTGCCCCCGGCGCTGGGGTCGGGGGCGCTCGCCGGGTTCGGAGCGCGCGCGGCCCCGGCGGTCGTCACGCCCGCCGACGACCCGCTGCCGCCGGGGGAGGCGCCCGCGCTCGGCCTGCTCGACGTCGTCTCGCGGACCGCGGCGAACCCTCACGGGCCGGTCACCGAGCGCGACATCACGGTGGCGGGCTTCGTCGCTCCGTCCGCCGCGACCCCGCCCGCCGGCGCCACCGGCCTCGACCTCGCGCGCCTGGTGATCTCGTGCTGCGCGGCCGACGCCTCGGCGGTCCGTCTGCACCTCGCCGACCCCACCGGGCGGCTCAGCGGCGTCACACCGGGCGGTGCGGAGGGCGATCGCTGGATCACGATCCGGGGTCGGATCGTCGGCGGGACGGGGACGGCGGCCGACGGCCATGTGCCGACACTGTCGGTCACGACGTGGTGGCCTATTGCGACGCCTGATCCGGTGTACGAATACTGACCCGAAACGACGCGCGGGGTTCGTGAACGTCCGAAAGCGGGACGAACCCGTCCGAATGACCCGTAGACTCCGCATCTGCCGTCCATCCGGAGAGGAGGGGCGCCTCTCGTCGGGAGCCCGACGGGGAGGCGCGACTCGCGATGACACAGGATCTCTCATCACCGCCGGGCCCCCCGGCCGGTGATCCCGGGGCCGCCCCCGGAGACGTCCCGGCCGAATCCGCGGCCGACCGCAAGCACGGCACCGACTGGGTCGTGTTCGGCGTCGGTGCGGGGCTCGCGGTCATCTTCGTCGCCTGGGGGGTCATCGGCACCGAGAGCCTGAGCGCCGCCTCGAGCGCCATGCTCAGCGGCGTCATCCGCGGCGGTGGCTGGGGCTTCATCCTCGCGGCCACCGGCTTCGTGGTGTTCGCGCTGTGGCTGGCCTTCAGCCGCTTCGGCCGGATCCGGCTGGGGCGCGACGACGAGCAGCCCGAGTTCAGGACCGTCTCCTGGATCGCGATGATGTTCAGCGCCGGCATGGGCATCGGACTGATGTTCTACGGCGTGGCCGAGCCGCTGTCGTTCTTCACGGAGCCCCCGCCCGGCTCGGTGGTGCCGGGGGACCAGGTCGGCGCCCTGAACACGGCGATGGCGACGTCGCTGTTCCACTGGACGCTGCACCCCTGGGCGATCTACGCCGTGGTCGGCCTCGCGATCGCGTACTCGACGTTCCGCAAGGGCCGTCGCCAGCTCATCAGCTCCGCGTTCATCCCGCTCATCGGTGAGAAGGCGGCCAACGGGGTCGTCGGCCGGGTCATCGACATCATCGCGATCTTCGCGACGATCTTCGGCTCGGCGGCGTCCCTGGGCCTCGGCGCCCTGCAGATCGGCGGCGGCCTCGACGCGACCGGCTTCCTGCCCGGCGCCGGCAACGAGGTCCTGGTCCCGCTGATCATCGTGCTCACCGCGGCCTTCGTGCTGTCGGCCGTGTCCGGCGTGGCCAAGGGCATCCAGTGGCTGTCGAACATCAACATGGTGCTCGCCGGCATCCTGGCGCTGTTCGTGTTCGTCGTCGGCCCGACGGTGATCATCCTCGACCTCCTGCCCACCGCGGTCGGCGCCTACTTCGGCGACTTCGCGGAGATGGTCGGGCGTACCGAGGCCACCGGCGGCGCCGCGATGCTCGACTGGCTGAGCAGCTGGACGGTCTTCTACTGGGCCTGGTGGATCTCCTGGACGCCCTTCGTCGGCATGTTCCTGGCCAAGATCAGCCGGGGCCGCACGATCCGCCAGTTCGTCGGCGGCGTGATCCTCGTGCCCAGCCTCGTGAGCCTCGTCTGGTTCTCGATCTTCGGCGGCACCGCGATCACCCAGCAGCAGGCGGGCCTCGACCCCGCGGCGGCGGACACCGAGACCCAGCTGTTCGCGGTGCTCCAGGCCTACCCGTGGGCGACCTTCACCGGGCTGCTCGTCATGATCCTCGTGGCGATCTTCTTCGTGTCCGGCGCGGACGCCGCGTCGATCGTCACGGGCACGCTCTCGCAGCGCGGGACGGACGAGCCGTCCAAGTGGGTCGTGATCTTCTGGGGCTCCGTGATGGGCGCCGTCGCGATCATCATGCTGCTGGTCGGCGGCGAGGACGCCCTGTCCGGCCTGCAGAGCCTCACCATCCTGGTCGCGGCCCCGTTCGTCGTGATCATGGTGTTCCTCTGCATCGCGTTCATGCGCGACCTCAACCACGACCCCGTGATCCTGCGCGAGCGCAAGGGCCTCGAGGTCATGGAGCAGGCGATCGACCACGGCACCGACAAGCACGGCGAGGACTTCTACCTGAACGTGAAGGCCTACCCGACGACGAGGGCCCGGCAGCGGGCCACCGGCGAGACCACCGGGCCGACGTACGCCGAGGTCTACGGCGTGCAGGACCCGTTCTCGACGGGGGAGACCCCGGCGGTGCCCTCGGACCCGGAGGAGGCGCGGGCCCGGGCCCGCTCCGTGCCCAAGGACGACGACCCGAGCGGTACCGAGATCGTCGACACCGGGCCGGGGTCCCGGGCCGAGACCGCGGGCCGGCCCAGCGCCGACCGGGAGTAGGCGCGCACCACGGCAGACGGAGCCGGGTCCCCTCGCGGGGGCCCGGCTCCCGTCGTGTCCGGGGTCAGCCCGCGCGCGGGTCCGGTGGAGGAGCGAGGGACGCCCTGGCTGCGTGGGAGGCAGCGAGGGACGCCCTCGCTGCTCGTGGCCGGCCCGGTCAGCCCGTCGCGCGGCAGCCCGCGCAGACGCCGAGGATCTCCACGGTGTGGGAGATCTCGGCGAAGCCGTGCAGGGTCGCGACGCGGTCGGCCCAGTGCTCGACGGCCGGGCCCTCGACCTCGACGGTCTTGCCGCAGACGCGGCACACGAGGTGGTGGTGATGGTGCTCGGAGCAGCGCCGGTAGGACGCCTCGCCGGTGCCCGTGCGCAGGACGTCGATCTCGTCGGCGTCGGCGAGGGCCTGCAGCGTGCGGTACACCGTGGTCAGCCCGATGCCCTCGCCGCGGCGGCGCAGCTCCTCGTGGATCTCCTGGGCGGAGCGGAAGTCGGCGAGCTCGTCGAGGAGCCCGGCGACGGCCGCGCGCTGGCGGGTGGCCCGCAGGCCGGGCACCGAGGGCGTGCGCGAGCTCGAGGTCGTCACGACTCCTCCTCCACGTGCGCGACGGCGTCGATGACGATGTGGGCGAGGTGGTCGTCGACGAGGCGGTAGACCACCTCGCGCCCCCGGCGGTCGCCGCGCACCACGCCGGCGGCCTTGAGCACCCGCAGGTGCTGGCTGATCAGCGGCTGGGTCACGGCGAGAGCGTCGACCAGCTCGTGGACGCAGCGCGGCGAGGTGCGCAGCTGCAGCACGATCGCGATGCGGACCGGGGCGGCCAGGGCGCGCAGGAGGTCGCCGGCGGCGACGAGCGCGTCGGAGCCGGGGGGATCGGGTGCCTCGGACGGCGGCTCCACGACGTGGTCGTCGTGCAGTCCCACCGCGGACGGGCCGGCGGCGGTCACCGGAACACCAGGCCCACGGCGATGGCCACGAGCACCACGAGCACCAGCACGCGCACGGCCCGCGCACCCGGCGTCAGTCGCGGCCACGTCGCGGCCAGCAGCCCGGCCACCCCGAGCGCGAGCAGCCCGAGCAGGAGCGCCCCGACGACGCCGCCGAGGATCACGGCCGCGGTGAACACCACGACCACGCTCAGGAACACGACCACCGGGGGTACGCGCGCCAGCGGGCCCTCGCCGGGGACCATGGGCCCGCGCCGGGCGAACGGCGTCCGGACGCGGCCCGGGCGGGGTGTCCTCCCGTCGCTCACGGGTGCCTCCCGATGCTGCTCGTCGGTGTGTCACTCCCGATAATGGCACTCGTTGTCGATGCCGTCTCGACCGTGGGGGAAGCGAGGAGGGTCCGCGATGCTGCTGGTCTGTCGCTTCGTGCCCGCGGAGGCGGAGCGCGAGGCGTTCCTCGCGCGTGCCCGGCGCGCCGTCGCCCTGCTCGCGGCGCAGCCGGGGTGCGAGGGCGTCGACCTGGGCCGCGCGGTCGAGGAACCGGGTCACTGGGTGCTCGTCGCCCGCTTCACGACGGTCACCGCCTACCGTCGCGCGCTGCAGCCGTTCGACGTGCGCGAGCACGTGGTGCCGCTGCTCTCCGAGGCGCTGACCGACGAGCCCGCCGCCCACGAACGCGCCCTCGTCGCCGACGCCGACGGCGTCACCGAGCACCCGAGCCTGCTCACCGACCGCTGACGCGGCGCACGAGCCGCGCCACGGAGCAGGGCGGGGCGCTCGCTACGCTGGGTGCACCCGCTTCACCCAGCGATCCCTTCACCCAGCGATCCCGGAGTACCACCGTGCCCACCCCCACCGGCAGCGCCCGCATCGAGACCGTGGTCAACCTCTGCAAGCGCCGCGGTTTCGTCTTCCCGTCCGGGGAGATCTACGGCGGAACGCGCTCGGCCTGGGACTACGGCCCGCTCGGCGTGGAGCTCAAGGACAACATCAAGCGCCAGTGGTGGAAGACGATGGTCACAGGCCGCGAGGACGTCGTGGGCCTGGACTCCAGCGTGATCCTCCCGCGCCAGGTGTGGGTCGCCTCCGGGCACGTCGACGTGTTCACCGACCCGCTCGTCGAGTGCACGAACTGCCACCGCCGTTTCCGCGCCGACCAGCTCGCCGAGGACTTCAGCGAGCGCACCGGCGGCCCGTCGCTGGAGTCGGTCGACGCCGAGGGCAAGGTCGGCTACGACCTGTCGACCGTGCCCTGCCCGAACTGCGGCGTGCGCGGGCAGTACACCGCGCCGCGCGAGTTCAACATGATGCTCAAGACCTACCTGGGCCCGGTGGAGTCCGAGGAGGGGCTGCACTACCTGCGCCCCGAGACCGCCCAGGGCATCTTCGTCAACTTCGCCAACGTCATGTCCGCGGCGCGCAAGAAGCCGCCCTTCGGCATCGGCCAGATCGGCAAGAGCTTCCGCAACGAGATCACGCCCGGCAACTTCATCTTCCGCACGCGCGAGTTCGAGCAGATGGAGATGGAGTTCTTCGTCGAGCCGGGCTCCGACGAGCAGTGGCACCAGTACTGGATCGACGAGCGCACCCGCTGGTACACCGACCTGGGCATCGCGCCGGAGAACCTGCGGCACTACGAGCACCCCAAGGAGAAGCTCTCGCACTACTCCAAGCGCACGGTGGACGTGGAGTACAAGTTCCAGTTCAACGCCGGCCAGGAGTGGGGCGAGCTCGAGGGCGTCGCCAACCGCACCGACTTCGACCTGACGACCCACTCGAACCACAGCGGCGTCGACCTGAGCTACTACGACCAGGCCACCGACTCGCGCTACAAGCCCTACGTCATCGAGCCGGCCGCCGGTGTCGGGCGCCCGATGATGGCGTTCCTGCTCGAGGCCTACACCGAGGACGAGGCGCCGAACGCCAAGGGCGGCGTCGACAAGCGCACGGTGCTGCGCCTCGACCCGCGCCTCGCCCCGGTCAAGGCCGCGGTGCTGCCGCTGAGCCGCAACGCCGACCTCTCGCCCGTCGCCCGCGATCTCGCGACCACCCTGCGCAAGCACTGGAACGTCGAGTTCGACGACGCCGGCGCCATCGGCCGTCGCTACCGGCGCCAGGACGAGATCGGCACCCCGTTCTGCGTCACCGTCGACTTCGACTCGCTGCAGGACCAGGCCGCCACCGTCCGCCACCGGGACGCCATGACCCAGGAGCGCGTGGCCCTCGACCAGCTGGAGTCCTACCTCGCCGCCCGCCTCATCGGCTGCTGAGGCACGCTCGCCTACCCTGGGAGGCGTGAGCGACCTGAGCGAGGTAGCCGACGTCCTCGCCCGCGGCGACGAGGCCCGGGCCGTGGTGCGCGTGCTCGACCGGCACGGGTTCGGCACCGTCGAACCCGGCCAGCTGCTGGTCGCGGGCGCCGACGGGACGCTCGGCGGGGTGCTGCTGCGCGGGGCGCTCGACGACCGCGCCGCGGCCCTCGTCCGTGACGCCCGGCGTGCTCCGTCGGTGATCGAGGCGCACGTCGCCGAGGACGACGCCGTGGCCGCCGGCCTCGCCTGCGCCGGCGGCGCGACGCTGCTCGGTCACCCCCTGGACGCCGCCCCGGCCCGCGCGCTCGCGCAGGCCTTCGCGGCCGGGGTGCCGGCGGCGCTCGTGACGCGCGCCGACGGCTCGGCGTCGCTCGCGATCACCGGCGGCGACCTCGACGACGTCGAGGGCTCGCTGGGCTTCGCCACGGTCGACGCCGAGGCGGCGTCCCGCGTGCGGCACCTGCTGCGGCGCGGCGCCACGGTCACCGAGCGTGTGACGCTCGAGGCGGGCGCCGACGTGCTCGTCGACCTCTGGGTGCCGGTGCCGACGATGGTGATCGTCGGCCCCGGGGCGATCGCCGACGCGCTGATCGCGCAGGCCGCACTGCTCGGCTGGGTCGCAGGCCGCGCCGACACCGTCGCCGAGGCCGACGCCGCGGTCGCCGCGTTCACCGACGCCGACGTGCTGGTGCTGCTCGACCACGACCCCGCGTTCGACGCCGTCCTGCGCACCGGCCTGGAGGGTCGCGGGTTCCTCGGCGCGCTCGGCTCGCGGCGCACCCAGGCCGCCCGCCGCGAGCGCCTGCTCGCCGCCGGCGTCACGGAGGAGCGGCTCGCCCGCATCCACGGCCCCGTCGGGCTCGACCTCGGCGCGCGCACGCCGGCCGAGACGGCGGTGTCGATCGTCGGCGAGGTGCTCGCCGTCCGCAGCGGACGCGACCCCTCGGCGCTCGGCGTGGCGGCGGGGCCGATCGGCGCGTGAGTCGCATGCCGGGTCCCCGCCCCGCTCCCACCCCGTCCGGGTCCGCGATCAAGGCCGTCGCCTGGGCGCCCCGGATCGTCCTCGGCGCCCTCGTCGTCGCGCTGCTGCTCGTCGGCGGCACGGCGTTCCGGGTGTGGCAGCTGGGCCGGGTCGACGAGCGCGAGCCCGTCGACATGATCGTCGTCCTCGGGGCCGCGCAGTACGACGGCGAGCCCTCGCCGGTGTTCCGGGCCCGGCTCCAGCACGCCCTCGAGCTCTACGAACAGGGTGTCGCGCCCCGCATCGTCACCGTGGGCGGGGCCGCCGCCGGCGACGCCTTCACCGAGGCCCAGGCCGGCGAGCAGTGGCTCGTCGAGAACGGCGTGCCGGGTCAGGCGCTGATGCCCGTCGACGAGGGCAGTGACACCTACGGCAGCTTCGAGGCCGTCGCCGCCGTCGCCGAGGAACGGGGCTGGCGCTCCGCGGTGCTGGTCAGCGACCCGTGGCACTCGCTGCGGTCGCGCACCATGGCCGACGATGTCGGGCTGGAGGCCACGACCTCGCCGACCAAGCGCGGCCCGGTGGTGCAGACCCGCGAGACCCAGCTCCGCTACATCGTCCGCGAGACCGGAGCGTTGATCTACTACCACCTCACGCACGGTTCGTCGGACTTCTCCGACCCCGGGCTGGGATGAGCACCTTCTCCCACCGCGCCGCGCGCCTGTTCGACGAGGCGCCCAAGCCGGGCCGCGACCGTCGCTCGCCCTTCGCCCGCGACCGGGGACGTGTCCTGCACTCGGCAGCGCTGCGCCGTCTCGCCGGCAAGACGCAGGTCGTCGGTCCCGACGAGGACGCCGAGGTCACCGGCGTGCCCCGTACCCGGCTGACGCACTCGCTGGAGGTCGCCCAGATCGGGCGGGGGATGGCCGAGGACCTGGGGGCCGACCCCGACGTCGTCGACACCGCGGGCCTCGCCCACGACATCGGCCACCCCCCGTTCGGCCACAACGGCGAGCGGGCCCTGCACGCGATCACCGCCGACGCCGGCGGCTTCGAGGGCAACGCGCAGACGCTGCGCATCCTCACGCGGCTCGAGCCCAAGATGCTCGACGACGAGCGCTGCCGCGGGCTGAACCTCACCCGCGGGGTCCTCGACGCATGCCTCAAGTACCCGTGGCCCCGGCGCCCGGGCCTCCGCAAGTTCGGCGTCTACGCCGACGACCTGCCGGTCTTCACCTGGGTGCGCGAGGGGGCGCCGGCGGACCGCAGGTGTGTCGAGGCGCAGATCATGGACTGGGCCGACGACGTCGCCTACTCCGTCCACGACCTCGAGGACGGCATCCTCGCCGGCCGTATCGTCCTCGGCTGGCTCGCGCGCCCGGCCGAGCGCGCCGAGCTCGCGGCCCTCGCCGCGGAGGCCTTCTCGAGCGCGTCGCTCCGGGACCTCGAGGACGCCGCGGGCACCCTCGCCGAGCTCCCGTCCGTGCGGGCCGCCGCGGCGCACGGCGCGCACGACGGCTCGCTCGAGGCCACCGCGTCGCTCAAGCGGCTGACCAGCGAGCTCGTCGGGCGGTTCGTCACCGGCACCGTCGAGGCCACCCGGTCCGAGCTCGGCGACGACGTGGTGCCCGCCGGCTACGACGCCGACCTCGTGGTCCCGGCCCCGCTGCGCGCGGAGGTGGCGGTGCTCAAGGCCGCGGCGCTGCGCTGGGTCATGCGCGATCCCGCCCGGCTCGCCGTGCAGGCGCGGCAGCGTGACGTCGTCACCGAGCTGGTCGAACGGCTGCTGGCGGGCGCCCCGCACACCCTCGACCCCGCGTTCGTGCCCGCGTGGGAGGGCGCCGACGACGACGCCGGCCGTCTGCGGGCCGTCGTCGACCAGGTCTCGGTGCTCACCGACGCCGGCGCCGAGCGGTGGTGGGCCCGTCTGCGAGATCAGTCGAGCAGGAACTCCCCGCCTGCGGCGACGGCGAGCTCGGGCCCGAACGCCTCGGCCGGCGTCTAGGACGTGCTTCGACGACGCGGTCGGCGAGGTCACGGCCGGCCGCGCCGCGGCCTCGTGAAGCTAGGCTGCCGCGCGTGCAGCTGATCACCGTCGACGGCCACACCCCCGAGATCGACGAGGCCGCGTGGGTCGCGCCCGGCGCGGTCGTCGCGGGCCGCGTGCGCCTCGGGCCGGACACGGGCGTCTGGTACACCACCGTCGTCCGCGCCGACATGGAGTCGGTGACCGTGGGGGCCGGCACGAGCGTGCAGGACGGCACGGTCGTGCACGCCGACCCGGGGTTCCCGGCGACGATCGGCGACAACGTGACCGTCGGGCACCGCGCCGTCGTGCACGGCTGCACGGTGGAGGACGACTGCCTGATCGGGATGGGCGCGGTGATCCTCAACGGCGCGACGATCGGCCGCGGCTCGATCGTCGCCGCGGGTGCGGTGGTGTCCCAGGGCGTCGTGATCCCGCCCGGCTCCCTCGTCGCCGGCGTGCCGGGCAAGATCCGTCGCGAGGTCACCGACGACGAGCGCGCCATGATCGCCGCCAGCGCCGCGACGTACCGCCACCTGCTCGGAGTGCACCGCTCGGCGCTTTGAGCTCCGCTCTCGTGAGTGCTTGTCCGTGCCCTGGCCCGGACAAGCGCTCACGAGGCCGCAGGCCACAGCGCCGCGACGACGAACAGCGCCAGCGCCGTCCACGTGGCCGCGCCGCGGATCCAGTTCAGGCGCAGGTAGCGCGCCCGGACCTCGCGCCAGTCCGACGGCGGCGCCTCCGGGTCCCACGCGAGGATCACCGCGTAGTTCGGTTCCGCACCGAAGCGGGAGGTCAACAGCGGGCCGGCGACGATGAGGGCCAGGCCCAGGGCGGTCAGGACGAACGGGACCCCGGGCGGCGGCGGCCACAGTCCCACGAGGGCCACGACCGGGGCGACGATCATCGCGACGACGAGCAGGTAGTTGGTGGGTGAGCGCCGGGCGATCGGCAGGAAGCGGTGCATGTCCCGCGCGAAGCCCACGGCGTCCCGCCGGGCGTAGAGCGGGTGCAGGACGGTCGTGAGCATCAGGAGCAGGCCCGACCACAGGGCGGTGGCGACGACGGAGGCGATCAGGCCGTAGGTGGCGAGCACGTCAACGAGCCAGCACGCGTCGGGGGACGGCGAGCGCCAGCAGGGGCACGAGGAGCGAGACGGCCACCAGCAGCAGCGAGAAGGTCGTGAGGGCCGCGACCGGGATGACCACGAGCTTGAACGAGTCGATCGCGGTGTGGACGATCGCGGGTGCCCAGAGCGTGCCGCGCCCGGTCTCGAACAGGTAGGCCAGCGGCACCGCGGTGGTGGCGGCGACGGCCATGGCGCCGAGGCCGATCACGGGGCCCGACGCCACGGCGATCGGGACGTGCGTGACGGCGATCAGGGGCATCGACAGGGCGGCCGCCGCCGGGAACGAGCGGCCGACGCGCAGCCGGCGGAAGACGTAGCCCCGCCAGACCAGCTCCTCCGCCAGGCCGTGCAGGGCGAAGACGCCGACGAGCAGCCACAGCCACCCGGGACGCAGCGCGATCGGGGCGCCGGTCAGCGCGATGGTGAGCGGGTAGACGAGCAGGACCCCGGCGGACACGCCCGCGGCGAGCCAGAGGCCGCGGGTCGTCGGGCGCCCGAACCCGAGGCGGCGCAGCGCGTGCCCGGGGCCGTGGAGCACCCGTTCGACGACGACGCCGACCACCAGGACCGCGGCGAGGACCGCGACGCCCCACGCCGCCGTCGGGTCGAGCTGCGCGGCGCCCGCGAGCACCGTCCAGAGCACCGCGAACCCGACGAGGAACCGGACCCACGCCGGCCCGCCGCGCACCGCACCGTCCCGCACCGGTGGGGCGCCCGCGGTGACCATCCCGACCTCCCGGAGCCGTGCGAACGGGAAGGACGGAGACGATCGCGGCCTCCGGGGCGCGCCGCATCACCCCGGGAGGATGACCGTCGGGTCAGGCCTCGGGCGCCGGCCCCATGGCGTCGAGGATGAGCTGCTCGCCGTGGGCGGCGTGGCGGCGGGCGAGGTACTCGGCCCGGACCGGGTCGCCGGCCTCGATCGCCTCGAGGATGGCCGCGTGGTCCTCCCACACCCAGGCCGGTGAGCCGCCCTGGAGCAGCACCTCGCCCATGACCCGCTGGACGTTCCGCCACATCACGCCGGTGCTCTCCGTGAGCAGCGGGTTGCCCGCCGCCTCGACGACGGTGCGGTGGAACTCGACGTCGGCGGAGATCATCCGGGCGAAGGCGCTCTCGGCGAACGCCCGCTCGCCGGAGCGCACGACCTCGGCGGCGTCCTTCAGCCACGCGTCGGTGCGTCGTTCGGCCGCGAGCCGCGCCGCGTACCCGTCGAGCAGCTCCCGCAGGTCGTAGAGGTGGCTGACGAACTCCCTGTCGAGCGGCGCGACCTCGAGCCCGCGTCGGCCGAACTCCCGCACCAGGCCCTGGTTGCGCAGGAGGAGCAGTGCCTGTTGCACCGGTTGGCGAGACACGTTGAAGCGTTCGGCGAGCTGCTCCTGGCGCAGAGGGGTGCCGGGGGTGAGTCGTCCGGTGCAGATGTCGTCGATGATCGCGTCGAAGACCTGCTCGGTCCGCGAGGGCGGCGTCGGCAACGCGGTCATCGTCGCCCTCGTCGGCCCCGTCGCGGTGCCGGGAGCTCACGCGGCACGACCAACCCCCTCGGCGTCTGTCGAACGAACGTTCCGGACACCCAGCGTAGCGCGCCAACCGATTGTCCTCGAACCCTTGACTTCTGAATTCAGAATCCGTCACGGTGTGAGTGCGCTGCATCACGTGCTGTGGATCACTCATCGAGGAGGGGATCGGATGCCGGAGCAGACAGCCCGGGGTGGGTCCGTCGTTGCCGACCTGGTCGCGCGCTTCCTGCGCGACCACGGCGTGGACCGCGTGTTCGGCCTCCAGGGCGGCCACATCCAGCCGGTCTGGGACCAGCTCGCCCGGCTCGGCGTGCGCATCGTCGACGTCCGGGACGAGGGCTCGGCGGTGCACATGGCGCACGCCCACTGCGAGCTGACGGGGGAGACCGGGGTCGCGCTCGTGACCGCCGGCCCCGGCGTCACGAACACCGTCACCGCCGTCGCGAACGCCTCGATCAGCCGCATCCCGCTGCTCGTCTTCGGCGGCTGCCCACCCCGCCAGCAGTCGAACATGGGCCCGCTCCAGGACATCCCGCACACGGAGATCCTCGCCCCGGTCACCCGCCTGTCCCGCACGCTGCGCGTCGCCGACCAGGTGCTGCGCGAGCTCGACGAGGCCTGGGCGCGCGCCGCCGGCGACCGCGGCGAGCCCGGACCGGTGTACGTCGAGATCCCCACCGACGTGCTGCGCGAGGAGGTGCCGCCGGCGCTCGTCACCGACGAGCACCTGCGGGCCAAGCCCCGCCGCCGCCCGCAGCCGCACCCCGACGACGTCGCCTCGGTCGCCGACCTGGTGCGCGGCGCGCGGAAGCCCGCCGTGATCTCCGGTCGCGGCGCCCGCGTCACCGACGGCACCGAGCTGGTGCGCTTCCTCGACGCCTCCGGCGCGGCGTACCTGGACACCCAGGAGAGCCGGGGTCTCGTCCCCGCCGACCACCCCGCGGGCGTCGGCTCGGCGCGCTCGGCGGTGATGCGCGACTGCGACCTCCTGATCACCGTCGGCCGCCAGCTCGACTACCAGCTCGGCTTCGGCTCGCCGGCGGTCTTCAGGAACGCGACGGTCGTCCGGATCGCCGACACCGCGAGCGAGCTCATCGACAACCGCCGCGGCGAGGTCGAGATCCTCGCCGACCCGGCGGCCGCGATGGACGCCCTCGCGCAGGCGCTCCGCGGCTTCGAGCCCGACACGAGCTGGCGCGACGAGCTGCGCGCCAAGCACGAGAAGCGCTCCGCGGAGTACAAGACCGCGCTGGCCGAGTCGCCCACGCACGCCGACGGCATGCACCCCAATCAGATCTTCGCGGCGCTCGACGCCCTGGACGGGTCGGCACTCGACCTCGGCGAGACGGTCGTGATCGCCGACGGCGGCGACCTGCTGTCGTTCGCGCGGCTCGGGATCACCCGGTGCGCGCGCTACCTCGACCCCGGCGCCTTCGGCTGTCTCGGCGTCGCGACCCCGTTCGCGATCGCGGCGTCGCTGGCGTTCCCGGACCGGCCCGTCGTGGCGGTCACCGGCGACGGCGCGTTCGGCATCACCGCGACCGACATCGACACCGCGGTGCGCCACGGCGCGAAGATCGTCGTGATCGTCTCCAACAACCGCGCGTGGAACATCGAGCGCTACGACCAGGCCGAGAACTACGGCCTCGTCGTCGGCACCGAGCTCGCCGACTCCGACTACGCGGCGCTCGGCCGCAGCCTCGGTGCCCACGGCGAGCGGGTCACCGACCCGGCGGATCTCCCGGCCGCGATCGAGCGGGCCCTGGAGAACGCGCCCGCCGTGGTGGACGTCGTCACGACGCAGGAGGCGCCGTCCCCCGACGCCGACAAGGGCCTGGGCTTCGTGCCCGACTACCAGGCCCTCACGCCCTGGAACGACGCCGAGATCGAGCGGAGGAAGGCCTGAGATGGGTGCACAGATGGAGAACTGGCACTTCCCGGCCCGGTACGACCAGAGCTATCTGCCCGACCCGGACTCGCCGTACTGGTTCCCGCACCGCGAGACGATGGACCCGCAGGAGCGCGACGCCGCCGTCCTCGTGCGGCTGCGCGAGGTCATGGAGTACGCGTACTCGACCTCGACGTTCTACCGGACCAAGTGGGACGCGGCGGGTGTGAAGCCCGCCGACATCACGTCGTTCGAGGCGTTCGAGCAGGTCCCGGTCGTGACGAAGGCCGAGATGCGGGAGTCCCAGGCGAACCACCCGCCGTTCGGCGACTACCTGTGCTGCGACTCCTCCGAGATCCACCACATCCACGGCACGTCGGGCACCACCGGGGCGCCCACGGCCTTCGCGATCGGCCGTCGCGACTGGGAGGTCATCGCCGACAACCACGCCCGCATCCTGTGGGGGATGGGCGTGCGGCCCGGCGACACCGTGTTCGTCGCCGCGCTGTTCAGCCTCTACCTCGGCTCGTGGGGTGCGCTGGCCGGCGCCGAGCGCCTGCACTGCCGCGTGCTGCCGTTCGGGGCCGGCGCGCAGGGCATGACCGCCCGCGCGGTCACCTGGCTGGCCCGCACGAAGCCCAAGGCGTTCTATGCGACGCCGTCGTACGCGCTGCGCCTCGCGGAGGTGGCCGAGTCCGAGGGTATCGACCCGCGCGAGTTCGGCCTGCAGGTCATGTTCTTCTCCGGCGAGCCCGGCGCGTCCGTACCCGCGGTCCGCAAGGCGATCGAGGACGCGTTCGGCGCCACGGTGATCGACTGCGGGACGATGGCGGAGATGACGCCGTTCATGTCGGCGTCGGCCACCGCCGGGACGCCCGACGGCATGCTGCTCTGGCAGGACATCGTCTGGCACGAGGTCTGCGACCCCGACAGCTTCCGCACCGTCCCGTACGGCTCCGAGGGCACGCCGGTCTACACCCACCTCGAGCGCACGTCGCAGCCGATGATCCGGCTCGCCTCCAACGACCTCACGCGCTGGGTCCTGGAGGACAACCCCTGCGGGCGCACCTATCCCAAGCTGCCCGACGGCGTGTACGGCCGGATCGACGACATGATCCACATCCGGGGCGAGAACGTGTACCCGACCGAGGTCGACAACTACCTGCGCGGGGTCTCCGGCTACGGCGGCGAGCACCAGATCGTCGTGCGTCGCACGGGGTCGATGGACGAGATGATCGTCCGCGCCGAGACCACCCACCCCGCAGGCCAGCGCGACGCCTTCGAGCGCGATACCGGGTCGGGGCTCCAGTCCCTGCTCGGCGTGCGCGTGACCTTCGAGTCGGTCGACGCCAACACCCTCGAGCGCGCCGAGCACAAGTCCCGGCGCGTGGTCGACGAACGCGAGCACACGAAGCGCTGACCCCTACGTGAGCGAAGTTCGGGCCTATGGGCCCGAACTTCGCTCACGACCGAGCAGAGAGGTGACCCATGACCCTGGCCTTCGATGCGACCGCACGGAAGGTCGACGACGCCCGGATGTTCATCGACGGCGGATGGACGGCGGCCGGTGCCGGCGCCAGGTTCCCGACCGTCGACCCGAACACCGGGACGACCATCGCCGAGGTGCCCCGCGGTGACTCCGCGGACGTCGACAGGGCGGTGGCCGCGGCCAAGCGCGTCGCCGTCGAGTGGCAGTTCACCGACGCGATCGCCCGGGCGGGCCTGCTGCGCGCGCTCGCCGCGAAGGTCACCGAGCACGCCGACGAGCTCGCCCGGCTCGAGGCGCTCGACTCCGGGCACTACCTGGCCAAGGCCCAGGAGCTGGTCGGCGCGATCCCGCTGTGGCTCGACTACTGGGCGAGCGCCGCGGACAAGGTCGGCGGGCGCACCATCGAGGTGCCCGGCAACAAGCTGTCGTTCACGATCCTCGAGCCGCTCGGGGTCACCGCGCACATCGTGCCGTGGAACTACCCGCTGCTCATCCTCGTGCGGTCCTGCGCCCCCGCGCTGGCCCTGGGCAACACGTGCGTGGTCAAGCCCGCCGAGGACACGTCGCTCTCGGCCCTGAAGTTCGCCGAGCTGGTCAAGGAGGCGGGCTTCCCCGACGGCGTGTTCAACGTCGTCACCGGCTACGGCGGCGAGGCGGGCGCCGCGCTGGCCGCGCACCCCGACGTCGCCGGCATCACCTTCACCGGCTCGACGGAGACCGGCAAGCAGGTGGCGAAGCTCGGCGCCGACCACATCGCCCAGGTCAACCTGGAGCTCGGCGGCAAGAGCCCGACGATCGTGTTCCCCGACGCCGACCTCGACGAGGCCGTCGAGGCCGCGGTCCAGGGCTTCTGCTCGCACACCGGGCAGGTCTGCGTCGCCGGGACGCGGCTGTTCGTGCACGCCGACGTCGAGAAGGACTTCCTGGCGAAGCTGTCCGCCCGCCTGGAGCAGACGCAGGTCGGCGACGGGTTCGCCGAGGGCACCCAGATGGGACCCCTCGTGTCGCAGAAGCAGTTCGACCGTGTCAACTCCTACATCGAGATCGGCAAGTCCGAGGCGACGCTGTTCTACGGCGGCGGACGGCCGGAGGGCACGCCCGAGGGCGGGTACTTCGTCCAGCCGACGGTGTTCACCGGCGTCGACAACTCCTCGCGCATCGCCCAGGAGGAGATCTTCGGACCGGTCGCTTCGGTGCTCTCCTGGTCGACCGAGGACGAGCTCGTCGAGAAGGTCAACGACTCGATCTACGGGCTGTTCGCGGTGCTGCTCGGCAAGGACGTCACCCGGCTGCTCTCCACCGCCCGCCGCCTGCAGGTCGGCGGCGTGATGATCAACGACTGGTTCGGCGAGCTCCCGATGACCCCGCACGGCGGCCACAAGCAGAGCGGGACCGGCCGCGAGGAGGGGCTGGAGGCCATCCACGGCTACACGCAGGTCAAGCACGTGGCGATCAACCTCGACCCGCTGCGCGCGGCGACCGACTGGGCCGGCGCGCCGCTCTGACCGTCGGTCCCGTGCGCTCTCGCCCGTGCCCTGGCACGGGCACGCGCGCACACGTCACAGGAGAGGAGACACCGTGAACAACGCCCTGGGAGAGAAGGCCGCACCGTTCGGCGCCCCGGAGACGACCGCGGCGCCGGGGGAGGCGGGGGGCTACTTCGAGACCGGCCGCCCGCGCCTGGGCGGGCTGCAGAACCCGATCCGCTTCGACGACACGCAGGCTGCGGTGATCAACGCGGCCGCGGACACGATCATCCCGCCACACCCGGACTGGCCGACGGCGAGCGAGGTCGATCTCGTGACCTTCGTCGGCCGCTACGTCACGCCGAGCGGCTACCAGAACAAGCACTTCCCGTTCGCGACCGAGGACCAGTTCAAGGCCGGGCTCGACGGGCTCGGGCAGTCGTTCGTGGACGGGTCGGCCGCCGACAGGACGGCGGCGATCGCAGCGCTCGAGAAAGCAGAGGACCCGCTCTTCGAGCAGCTGCGGGCGCTCGTCTACTACGGCTACTACTCGCGCCCGGTGGTCACGCTGGCGATCAACAAGAACCTCCCCGCCGGGCGCGACTACCACGGTCCGCCCCTTCCCTACGGCTACCTGCAGACCACGGAGCCCTGGGACGAGGAACTGCTGACGCAGGCCCAGGAGAACGGCTCCTACCTCGAGACCGACGAGGTCACCCGCGTCGACCTGTCCCAGCTCTCCTGGACCAAGTGAGGAGTACCCGATGGCTTCGTACGAGGAGACCGACCTCCTGATCGTCGGCTCGGGCCCCGGAGGGGCCGGCATCGCGCTCAAGGCCGCGAAGGCCGGCATGAACGTCGTGTGCCTGGAACAGGGTCCGTGGGTCAAGCCGACCGACCACCCGCACTACCACGACGAGTGGGAGCTGGAGAAGCAGCGCGGCTGGGCCTACGACCCGAACGTCCGCCAACTGCCGGAGGACTATCCGGTCACCGGCACCACGACGCCTTACCTCATGAACAACGTCGGTGGCTCGACGATCCACTACGCGGGTCACTGGCCGCGCTACAAGCCGGTCGACTTCCGCAAGGGCACCGAGCACGGTCTCGAGGGCACGATCGACTGGCCGATCTCCTACGAGGACCTCGCCCCGTTCTACGACGAGAACGACGAGATCTACGGCATCTCCGGCCGCATCGGTGACCCGTCCTATCCCGACCGCAAGCAGGCCGTCCGCGACCCGGAGGTCCTGCCCGGGAAGCTCGGCCTCAAGTACGCCAAGGCGTCGCGCGACCTCGGCTGGCACTGGTGGCCGTCCGACAACGCCGTCATCACGGTGCCGCGCGAGAACCGCGAGGCCGACCAGGCGATGGGCAACGAGCTCTCCGGCAGCCCGACGGGGTCGCTGTCGACGCCGGCGAACGCGCACTGGCCCTACGCCATCCGGTACGGGGCGGACCTGCGCACGATGTCGCGCGTCGAGACGATCAACGCCGACGGCGGGAAGGCCACCGGCGCGACCTACGTCGACCGCACCACCGGCGAGCGGCACGAGATCCGGGCGAAGATCGTGGTGCTCGCGGCGAACGGCATCGGCTCGCCGCGCCTGCTGCTGCAGAGCGCGCAGAAGGGCCATCCCGACGGGCTGGCGAACTCGAACGGCATCGTCGGCAAGTACCTGATGCACCACGTGTTCGCGTTCTGCGACTCGTGGTTCGACGAGCCCATCGAGGGCTTCAAGGGCTCGTTCGGGGCCCCGCTCTACTCGCACGAGTTCTACCACACCGACGTCAGCCGAGGATTCGTCAACGGTTTCGGCATGCAGGTCGCGCGCAGTTTCGGACCGGGCTACGCCGCGATGGGCACGCACACCGGGTACACGGCACCCTGGGGCGAGAAGCACCGCGAGTTCTTCGACGGACACTTCGCCAACCACCTCATGGTCTTCATGTTCGGTGAGGACCTGCCGGTGGCGACGAACCGGGTCACGCTCGACACGGACGTGACGGACTCGTCGGGCCTGCCGGCCGCGCACGTGAACTACGAGCTCCACCAGAACGACGTGGCGCTCGCGGAGTACGGCATCGAGAAGATCTTCGAGGCCACCCGCGCGGTGGGTGCGGTGGAGACCAACGACACCGGCGTGCTCTACCCGCCGCCGGGCTGGCACCTCATGGGCACCTGCCGGATGGGCAACACGCCCGACGACTCGGTGCTCAACAAGTGGTGTCAGACCTGGGACCTGCCGAACCTGTTCGTGGTCGACGGCAGCACGCTCACCACCGGCGCGGCGGTCAATCCGACCTCCACGATCGGCGCGCTCTCGCAGCGCACCGGTGAGTACATCCTGCGCAACTACGACCACATCACCTCGCAGAAGACGACGCCGAGCAACGCGGACGCGCCGACGATGTGAGGGCCTGACGGCCACGTGAGTGATGTGGGTCGTTCCGACGACCCACATCACTCACCTGGGCCGCAGGCCCCTCCCGGGAGGACCCCATGAACGCGGACGCCGTTTACCGCCGGATCACGCGACGCCTCGTGCCGTTCCTGTTCGTCTGTTACGCCGCGGCCTATCTGGACCGCGTGAACGTCGGCTTCGCGAAACTGCAGCTGCAGGACGACCTGCAGTTCTCCGACACCGTCTACGGCCTCGGCGCCGGCATCTTCTTCGTCGGCTACATCCTCTTCGAGGTCCCCAGCAACGTGGTGCTCCACCGCATCGGCGCGAAATGGTGGATCGCGCGGATCATGGTCACCTGGGCCCTGATCTCCGGCGCCATGGCTTTCATCAACTCCGCGACGATGTTCTACATCCTGCGGTTCCTGCTGGGCGTCGCCGAGGCCGGCTTCATCCCCGGCATCCTGCTCTACCTCACCTACTGGTTCCCGGCCCAGCGCCGCGGCCGGGTGACGGCGATCTTCCTCGCTGCGATCCCCGTCGCCACCATCGTCGGGGGACCGCTCTCGGGCTGGATCCTCACGGCGTTCGACGAGGTCGGGGGTCTCGGCGGCTGGCAGTGGATGTTCCTCATCGAGGCCGTGCCCTCGCTGGTCCTCGGCCTGCTGGTGCTGCGCTACCTCGACAACTCCGTCGACGCCGCCCGCTGGCTCTCGAACGCGGAGAAGGACGTCGTGCGCGCCGATCTCGCGGCCGAGGAGGCCTCCCGGGAGGGCGGGCACGGCAGCATCCGCGCGGCGATGACCAGCGGGCGCGTCTGGCTGCTCTGCGGCATCTACTTCACGATCGCCCTCGGCATCTACCTGGTCAGCTTCTGGCTGCCGACGATCATCAAGGGCAGCGGCGTCGCCGACCCGCTGACGATCGGGCTGCTGACGGCCGTGCCGTACGTCGTCGCCGTGATCGCGATGATCACGTGGTCGGCGCACGGCGACCGCACCGGCGAGCGCCGCTGGCACACGACGGTGCCGTGCCTGATCACCGGCCTGGGTCTCGTCCTCACCGCGGTGTTCCTGCAGAGCACGGCCCTCGCGGTCGGCGCGATGGTGCTCGTCGCCGCCGGCGTCTCCACCGCCCAGGCCGCGTTCTGGAGCATCCCGTCCGCGCTGCTCACCGGCGCCGGCGCGGCGGCGGGCATCGCGCTGGTCAACTCGATCGGCAACATCGGCGGGGCGGTGGCGACGTCGCTGGTCGGCTGGCTCTCGGACCTCACCGGCTCCCCGGCCTCGAGCCTCTACACGTTCGGCGTCGTGCTGGTGGTCGGCGGCGTGCTCGTGCTGGCGCTGCCGCGCTCGGTCGACGACAGGCCGATGGTCGTCGACGAGGGTGCCGATCTAGGGTCCGGCCGATGAGACACGAGGTCACCGACGACGACACCGCCCGGGCGCTGGGCAGCGGCGAGATCGAGGTGCTCGGCACCCCGCGGCTGCTCGCCTGGCTCGAGGCCGCCACCGTCGAGGCCGCCAAGCCCCTGCTCGCCGACGGCGAGACGACCGTCGGCACCGGCGTCCGCATCCGCCACCGCCGTCCGACGCGCGTGGGCGGGCGGATCGAGGTCACCGCGGACCTGCGCGAGCGCGAGGGCGCGAAGCTCTCCTTCACCGTGAAGGCCGAGGACGGCGACGGCCAGGTCGTCGGCGACGGCGAGATCGACCGGGCGGTCGTCGACGCGGCATCGTTCGGACAGTGAGCCCGATCCGTCAGGGGATGATCGAGTCCACGTAGCCGCCGTCGACGCGCACGGCCGCGCCGGTGGTGGCCGAGGCCAGCGGCGACGCCAGGTACGTCACCATGTGGGCGATCTCCTCGGGCTCGATCAGCCGCTGGATCAGCGACTGCGGCCGGTGCTTGATCATGAACTCTCGTTGCGCCTCGTCCCACGGCAGCTCGTCACCCACCAGCTGTCGGACGAACCCCTCGACGCCGCCGGTGTGGGTGGGCCCGGCGATCACGGAGTTGACGGTGACGCCCGTGCCCGCGGCCTCCTTCGCGAAGCCGCGCGACACCGCGAGCAGGGCGGTCTTCGACATCCCGTAGTGGATCATCTCGGCGGGGATGACGACGGCGGAGTCGCTGGCGATGTCGAGCACCCGGCCCCAGCCGCGGGCGGTCATGCCCGGCAGGTAGGTACGGATCAGCCGGGTCGCGGCCAGCACGTTGACCTCGAAGTAGCGCCGCCAGTCGTCGTCGGTGATCTCGAGGGCGGCCTGCGGGCCGAAGATGCCCAGGTTGTTGACCAGCACGTCGACGTGGGGCTCCCGCGCCGCGACCTCCTCGGCGCCCTCGGCTGTGGCCACGTCGGCGACCACCCCGACGACCTCGCCGCCGGTCTCGTCGCGCAGGTGCGTGACGGCGCCGTCCACCCGCGGCTCGGTCCGCCCGTTGACCACCACCCGGGCGCCGGCGCGGGCGAGGTCGGCGGCGATGGCCCGGCCGATGCCGCCCGTCGAGCCGGTGACCAGGGCCGTCCGCCCGGACAGGTCGAGCTGCATGGGTCCTCCTCGCGAGCGTGAGCGGTGCTGGGGCCTGCAACCGCACGGGACGCCCCACCCTTCCCGAGGTCGGTCCCTACACTCGGGGCCATGGCGGGACGCATCCGGGACGCGGACATCGCGGAGGTGCGGGACCGCAACCGGGTGGACGAGGTCGTCGGCGAGTACGTCGCCCTGCGGCGCGCCAGCGCGGGCTCGGTGAAGGGGCTCTGTCCGTTCCACGACGAGAAGTCGCCGTCGTTCAACGTGCGCCCCACGCACGGCACCTTCCACTGCTTCGGCTGCGGCGAGGGCGGCAGCGTCATCGACTTCATCATGAAGATCGAGCAGCTGGGCTTCGTCGAGGCCGTGGAGAAGCTCGCCGACCGCGTCGGCTTCCGGCTGACCTACGAGGGCGGCGGGTCGAGCGTCCAGAAGGACCGCGGCACCCGCACCCGGCTGCTGGCCGCCAACAAGCTGGCCGCGGAGTTCTACGCCGCCGAGCTGCGGACGCCGGGGGAGGCGCAGAAGGCGCGCGAGTTCCTCGCCGAGCGCGGGTTCGACCAGGCCTCGGCGGAGGACTTCGGCTGCGGGTTCGCGCCCTCGGGGTGGGACCGGCTGACCAAGCACCTGCTCGCCCAGGGCTACACGCTCGACGAGCTCGAGAAGGCGGGGCTGTCGCGCCCCGGCCAGCGCGGGCACATCGACCGCTTCCACCGCCGGCTGCTCTGGCCGATCCGCGACCTCGGGGGCGACGTCGTCGGCTTCGGCGCGCGCCGGCTGTTCGACGACGACCGCATCGAGGCCAAGTACCTCAACACCCCCGAGACGCCCGTCTACCACAAGTCGAAGGTCCTCTTCGGGCTCGACAAGGCCAAGCGGGAGATCGCGAAGACCCGGCAGGCGGTGATCGTCGAGGGCTACACCGACGTCATGGCGATGCACCTCGCCGGCGTCCCCACGGCCGTGGCCAGCTGCGGGACCGCGTTCGGCGACGACCACGTCGCCGTGCTGCGCCGCCTGCTCATGGACGACTCGTTCGACCGCGGCGAGGTCATCTACGTCTTCGACGGCGACGCCGCGGGGCAGGCCGCCGCGATCAAGGCCTTCGAGGGCGACCAGCAGTTCGCGGCGCAGACCTACATCGCGACGGCCGCCGACGGCATGGACCCGTGCGAGCTGCGGCAGGCCTCCGGCGACGTCGCGGTGCGCGACCTCGTGGCCCGCCGCCAACCGCTGTTCGCGTTCGCGGTGCGCACGATCCTCGCCGAGCACGACCTCACCACCGTCGAGGGCCAGACCGCGGCGCTGCAGCGCACCGTGCCGCTGGTGGCGCGGATCCGCCGCGAGGACCTACGTGACGGGTACGCCCGCCGCCTCGCGGGGTGGACGGGCTGGCCGGACGAGAACACCGTGGTGCGCCGGGTGCGCGAGAGCGCCGGCGCGCCCGTCGACGCCCCCGCCCGCCGGACCCAGCGGCGCACCCAGGCCCAGGCCACGCGTACCGACGGCCCGGAGATGCCCGATCGCCGCGACCCGCGCCTGCGGGTGCAGCGCGAGGTGATCAAGGCCGCGCTCCAGGCCCCCGCGCTCGCCGGTCCGGTCTACGACACGCTGCCCGACGACGCGTTCAGTCATCCCGGCTACCTCGCGGTCCACCAGGCGGTGCTCGCCGCCGGGGGCACGGCGTCCGGGCTCTCCGGCCACAGCTGGCTGAACGCGGTGGCCGACGAGGTCCCCACCGGCTTCCGCCCGCTGGTCTCCGAGCTGGCGGTCGAGGCGCTGCAGTCGCGGGAGTCCGACGACCACCGCTACATCTCGGGAATGCTCGCGGGCCTGCAGGAGTCGTTGGTCGGCAAGCAGGTCGCCGAGATCAAGTCGCGGCTCCAGCGGCTCTCGCCGGTCACCGACGCCGACGAGTACCACGAGCTCTTCGGCGACCTCGTCGCTCTCGAGCAGTACAAGAAGGCCCTGCGCGGCCAGGCGGCCGGGGTGGTGGCGCTGTGAGCGGGGTGCGCGCGCGGCTCGCCGCCCTGCTGACGGGCCGCGAGCCCGTGCCGGAGGGGTTCACGGGCACGCTCGAGCCGGACGAGCGCGTGCTCGCCGACGGCCTCGGGCCGCGCGGGTCGGTCGTGCTCGCCACCGACCTCGGGCTCTGGCTGCCGCCCGCGGCGTCGGGGGAGGGCTCGCAGCGCGTCGACTGGCACCTCGTGACGAAGGCGACGTGGTCGGGCGGCGCGCTCGAGGTGATCGAGGCCGACGAGGTCGAGGAGCTCGAGGGCGGTGTCGTCCTGCTCGCCGACCGCCCGCCCCGCCGTGTGCCGCTCGTGACGCCGGGTCGCCTGCCCGAGACCGTGCACCGCCGGGTCACCGCCGCGGTGAAGGACAGCCAGCACCACGAGCTCGGGGACGGGGGTGCGTGGTTCGTGCAGCGGCGCGTCCCGGGCGCCGGGATCGTCCTCCACGTGCGCCCCGACCCCGGCGCCGACCCGGAGGCGGTGCGCACCGTCGCGGCAGGGGTGGGGGAGAAGCTCCGGGGCGTGGGCCGGTCGTGACCCACACGTGGGACCCGGCGCTCTACCGCCACCACGACGACCACCGGGCGCGCCCGTTCCTGGACCTCGTGGCCCGGGTGGGCGCCGAGGCGCCGCGCGAGGTGGTCGACCTCGGCTGCGGGCCGGGGCACCTCACCGGGCTGCTCGCGGAGCGGTGGCCCGCGGCTCGGGTGCGCGCCTCCGACGCGTCACCGGACATGGTCGCCGCCGCGCGGGAGAACGGGGTCGACGCCGAGCTCGCCGACGTCCGCGACTTCGCGCCGGGCCGTGAGACCGACGTCGTGGTGAGCAACGCGGTGCTGCACTGGGTGCCCGAGCACCGGGACCTGCTCGCCCGCTGGGCCGCGGCGCTCCCGGACGGGGGCTGGCTCGCGATCCAGGTGCCGGGCAACGAGGTCTCGCCGTCGCACACCATCGCCCGCGACCTGCTCGCGTCCCCGGAGTGGTCGGGGCTCGTCCCCGAGGGCCTGCCCGCGTACGGCGTCGGCACCCCCGAGGAGTACGCCCGGCTGCTCGCCGGCGCGCGGCCGGGCGCGCACGTGGACTGCTGGGAGACGACCTATCTGCACCCCCTGACCGGCGACGATCCCGTCGGCCACTGGATCGCGGGGTCGACGCTGCGGCCCGTGCGCGGGGTGCTCGACGACGCGGCGTGGGACCGCCTGCGCGCCGAGCTCGCCCCGCGCCTCCGTGCCGCCTACCCCCCGGACGACGCGGGCGTCACCTGGTTCGGGTTCCGCCGCGTCTTCGCGGTGCTCGGCGCGCGCTGACTCCTGGGGGCCCTGACGTCTCGGGCGCTCAGCGCCCGGGGGCGTGCGACCCGTTGGCCGCGGCGCGACCCGGCGCCGCCGGCTCGTGACCACCGGTGGGCGCGACCCGCTCGCGGGCCTTCGACACCCCCACCTGGACGGCCTCTCCGGCCTTCGCACGAGCCACACCCGCGGCTCCCTGCACGCTCGGGTGGTCGGCCACCCGGCGGTACGCGCGGGAGAGCTGCTCGTAGCGCTCACGGCCGGCCCGCGTGCCGAGGACGTACCCCACACCGGCGCCCAACAGGAACGGGATCACCATCTGACGTTCTCCTCCCCGACATCGTCTCTCCGAGACCCATCCTGCCCCACCCCGAGCGGGAAGGCGGTGGGGCGGGTGTTGTAGCGTGTTTCTCGTCCGGGAGCACGACGGTCCGGACACGACGGTCCTCCGTAGCTCAATCGGCAGAGCATTCGACTGTTAATCGAAGGGTTACTGGTTCGAGTCCAGTCGGAGGAGCCGAAGCCCCGGGTCAGAGCGCTGACCTGGGGCTTGTTTCATGATCGGCCCACCGCTCACCCACCACCCTCCGTCCGCCTCCCCCGGGCCCCGCCCCTAGGTCGAGTACCGGACGTTGACGCGGTCGATGCGGCCGTTGAACGGGAAGGGTGCCTTGGCGGCGTAGTCCAGGGACACGGGTCCTCCGAGGCAGGTGCCGATGTCGAGGCAGTCGTTGGCGGAGAAGAGCAGCGGGGCGCTGACCGGGACGTGTCCGACGCCGTGCTCGTCGCCGTCGACGGTCATGGCGACGTCGAGCGCTCCACCCGGTTTCGGGTCGGGCTGGGCCGTGGCGATCTGGATGGTGGCCGGCCCCACCGGCAAGCGTCGCTCGGACCGAATCCTCGTGCGGGACAGGAGGAACAGGTTGTACTCGTAGCAGAGGACGCCGTCCTCGATGTAGCAGGTCAGCCCGCCGCCGGCGCCGCCCAGCGCGTAGAGGACACCCTGCGCCTGCTCCGGGACGTCGAGGTCGATGGTCACGAGGTTGGCGCGGTTGCCGAGAGCCGGCGCACAGAACTCCGGCATGCGGGTGATGTCGCCCGTGAAGTTCCACTCCCGGTACGGCGTCGAGATCCTCATCTCCGGATGGAAGACCAGCACCCAGAGCCCGCCGCCCACCGGGTAGACGCTGTTCTTGGCGGCCTCGATGGAGAAGGTCTCCTTCATCTGCGCGAGCTTGTCCGGGTGCTCGGCGGCGAGATCGTGGGCCTGGGTCCAGTCCTCGTCCAGGTGGTAGAGCTCCCAGACGTCCTGGTCGGGCGTCCAGGTCGCGATCCCGGGGGGTGTCCCGGGCACCCACGGGGGACGGGGTCCGAACGCCGACGCCATCCAACCCTCGTGGTAGATCGCCCGGCTGCCCATGATCTCGAAGTACTGGGTCATCAGCCGCCCGGCGGCGGCCGGGTCGTCGAAGGTGTAGGCCATGCTCACGCCGTCGATCGGGAGCTGCGGAATGCCGTGGACCACTCGCGGCGGGGTGATGCCCACGACCTCGTAGATCGTCGGTACGAGGTCGTTGCAGTGGTGGAACTGGGCGCGCGGGGTCGGGTCGGGCGTGATCCTCGCCGGCCACCGGACGGCCATGGGATTCCGCGTCCCACCGAGGTGCGAGGCGAGCAGCTTCAAGCCCTTGTAGGGCGTGCTGCCGGCCCAGGCCCAGCCCGCGTGGTACATGTTGTCGACCTTGGGAGACCCGAGGACGTCGAGGCCCCCGAGCTCGTCCAGCGCCGCGATGTGCATGTCGACCGTCGTCGGGATGCCGTTCTGCGCGATCAGCTCACTGATGGTGCCGCTCTGGCCCTCGCCCGAGGAACCGTTGTCGCCCCAGATGTAGAAGACCAGGGTGTTGTCCCCGTAGCCGAGGTTCTCGACCTCGTCGATCAGCCGCCCGACCTGGACGTCGACGTGTTCGGCGAAGCCCGCGGCGACCTCCATGAGCCGTCGCTGGAAGGGCCGCTCCTCCTCGGGGACCTCGTCCCACGCCGCCATCCGCGGATCGCGGGGCGTCAGCTGCGCCTCGGGCGGTATCCACCCCATCTCCTTCGCGCGGTGGTAGACCCGCTCCCGGTAGGCGTCCCAGCCGTCGTCGAACTTGCCGGCGTACTTGTCGGCCCATTCCTTCATGATGTGGTGCGGACCGTGCAGGCAGCCGCTCGCCCAGTACATGAAGAAGGGCTTGTCGGGTTCCAGCGCCTTGTGCTGGTGCAGCCAGCCGATGGCGTCGTCGGCGAGGTCCTCGCTGAGGTGGTAGCCCTCCTCGGGGGTCCTGGGCGGCGGCACGATCGTGGTGCCCCGCACCAGGTTGGGCTCGTACTGCGAGGCCTCGCCGGCGAGGAAGCCGTAGAAGTACTCGAAGCCGTTCCCGGTGGGCCAGTTGTGGAACGGCCCGGCGGCGGTGGTCTCGACGGCGGGGGTGTTGTGCCATTTCCCGAACGCGGCGGTCGAGTAGCCGTACTCCTTGAGGACCTCGGCGCAGAGTGCGCTGCTCTTGGGGATCTCGCCCGCGTAGCCGTCCCAGTCGTTCGCCAGTTCCGCGATCTGACCGTT
Source organism: Actinomycetospora chibensis (assembly GCF_028737215.1). Classification (GTDB taxonomy): domain Bacteria; phylum Actinomycetota; class Actinomycetes; order Mycobacteriales; family Pseudonocardiaceae; genus Actinomycetospora; species Actinomycetospora chibensis. The sequence goes on from NZ_JAQZAM010000003.1 coordinate 187,202, forward strand.
GCCGATGCGGTGGTGGTTCCGTCCCGTCAGCAGCGATGCGCGGGTCGGGGAGCACATCGCTGTCGTGTGGAAACGGTTGTAGCCGATGCCGCCGTCGTGGACACGGCTCAGCGTGTCGGTGCGGACCTCGCCCCCGTACGTGCTCGGCAGCCCGGGGCCCGCGTCGTCGATGAGGACGATGAGGATGTTCGGCGCGTCGTCCGGCAGTCGCCTCGGGCGCACGCGCTGCGCGTACACCGACTCCTGCATCGTTCGACCCGCCGTGCTCGCTGACGGGGTCGGCGGGAAGGGCAGCACGTCTTGTGCGCTCATCGATCGTCCTTCGGTGGTCGGCGCTCAACGGAATCCGCCGGCCGGCTCGCGTTCGGCCCACGGAGCCGTCGTCTGCCGGGTGCTGCGGACAGCGGGATCAAGAGCCACACCGTCCCCCGGTGGGCAGGACCACTGCCTCACCCTCGATGGATGATCTGACGGCCGGCACCGTTGCTGGAGATCGTCCTCCTCGCCTGGGGGGGGCAGAGCGGGCAGCCGAAGCCCCAGGTCACAGCGCTGACCTGGGGCTTTCTCGTGGTACGGGTCCCTCAGAACGGCGGGCGCTCGCCGGACACGTCGAACAGGCCGACCTCGACCGCGACGAACTCGTCGCCGACATCGGGTGCGTCCGCCGCGGCCCGCCACCGGTCCAGGTGCTCCTGCGACTCCCAGCGCTCGAAGTTGTTGATCCGCCCCGGGTCGATCGAATCGGCGGTCACGGCGACGTCGAGGCAGCCCGGGGCGGCCCGGGCGCGCCGCACGAGGTCCCCGAACCCCGCGACCAGCGCGTCCCGTCGCTCCGGCGCGACCCGGACGTGCCCGGCGATGATCAGCATCAGGGGTACTCCCCGCGGCGCTGTGCCCGATAGGGCGGGAGCTGCGGGCGGCCCTCCGGGGTGTCCTCCCAGGTCTCCTGCCGCCCCAGCGGGGTGATGTCGAGCATCCCCAGCGTGGGGAGGACGGACTCGACGCCGCGGCCGTTAACGAAGTACGTGCGGAACACCCGATCGTGGTCGTCGCGCAGGAACACGTTGAGGCCGAACATCTCGGCGACGCCGAAGTCGTGGCTGAACGCCTCGCCGACCAGCGTGTACCAGGGGACGTGGTCCCAGCCGCTGCGCCGCCGCAGGTCGACGATCTTCTCCTGGTCGGTGGGGGAGGCCATCACGAAGTTCGTGTCCCACGCGCGGAGGTGGTCGAGGTACGGGACGTGGTCGGCCAGGTAGGAGCATCCCGGGCAGCCCTTCTCGGGCCAGCCGTCGACGTCGGACTGGTAGAAGAAGCCGTACACCACGAGCTGGCGCCGGCCGGCGAACAGGTCGAGCAGACCGACCTCGCCCTCCGGGCCGACGAAGCGGTAGTCGGTCTCCACCGGCGTCATCGGCATCCGGCGGCGCCGCGCGGCCAGCGCGTCGCGGGCCCGCGTGAACGCCTTCTCCTCCACCAGCATGGCCTCGTGGGCGGCGGCCCACTCCTCCGGCGCCACGATGGGCGGTAGGGCGCTGTCGGGCAGCGGCAGCGACGTCATGAGTACTCCTGAGAACCAAGTAGTCCTATATATGTATCAGTCGACGCGGCGTCTGCTCAACCCGAGCATCTCCGGGCCTGGAGTCCGACGAGGGCTGTCTGCTCGACAACCAGCAGGCCCAGGCCGGGATCCGCGAGCGGCTGGTCGCCGGCGGCGTCGCGACGCCGCCGAGGTCGAGGAGCGCCTCGACAACCTCGCCGCCGGCCGGCTCCCCGACCCCGCCACGTCACCGCTGGTCAGCGCCTGGGGACGGCGCCGTCATTAGCCAGGTCGAGTGAACCCGTGCCCTCGTCGAGTGAACCTCTGGGAAAACCCCTGGTGCCCGGGCCGAACCGCCCGGCACGCTTCTCCGTACACCGGTGAGGACCTTCCCGGTGACCGGTGCCCGGGGGCACCGTCCGCGTGGTGGTGGGCCGGATCAGGCAGCTGGGGAGCGGGCCCCGGCCCACCATCATCGCAACTCAGGGGCAGGTCACGGGCTTGCTGACGGTGCTGCTCGGCGTGCCTGTCCAGTTCCCGGCGCTCGCTGTGACGCGCACGTGGACGTTCACCAGCAGCGTCGTGGTCGTGAGCGTGGTGGACGTGCCGGTGACGGTCTTCCTCTCGGCCTGCACCAGGTTCAGGACCCGGCCCGACTCGACCGTGTACTGCGTCGCCCCGGTCACCGACGACCAGCTCACCGGGATCGTCGCGGTGGTGGTGAGCCCGCTCGTGGTGCACGTGATCGCGCCGATGGTGACGTTCGCGGGCGTGCCGATCTGGCCGGCCCTGGCGGTGGCGGTGCCCGTGCTGGTGGTGCGCCACGCCGCGGCCGCCACGCCGCCGCCGGCGAGCAGCAGCGTGACGACGACGGCGGCGACGGCCGCGAGAGCCGGACGCCTCATGCGCTCGTGATCGCGACGGTGACGGGGATCGTGAACGTCGCGTTCTGGCAGCCGGTGTCCGACGCGCTGGACATCGACGCCGCGTTGGTCAGGGTCAGCGTCGCCGATCCGTTCGCGGGGATCGTCGTGCCCGACGACCCGGAGGTCAGGGTGACCCCCGTGGTCGAGCACGAGCCCGTGCCACCGGTGGCGGTCGGCGAGCCGTTCGCGGTCACCGAGGTCAGGGTCACGGGGTAGGCGTTCGGGTTGTTTACCGTGATCTTCACATCGCCGCTGGAGCCGGGGTAGAGCAGGCCGGAGGTGACCGCCGACCCGGCCACGGTGGTCGTCGTCGGGGGCAGGGCCTGCCCGGCCCGCGACGTCGCGGTGCCGCCGCCGCTGGACAGCCAGGCGGCCGAGGCGAGCCCGGCACCGAGCAGGACGGCGACGACGACACCGATCACCCCGACGGCCGGGAGGCGGCGGAGCCACCACCGCCACGAGAGCCGGCGGTCCGAGGACCAGCGGGCGCGACGGGGGGACACCGGTCAGCCGACCGCAGAGGCCAGGCTGGCGGTCAGCGGCAGGTCGAAGGTCTTGCCCTGGCAGGTGTTGCTCGGGTCGTTGATCATCTTCGCGGGCAGCGTGTAGGTGCGCGTCGCGCCGGGCGCGATGGTGCCCGGCGGGTTGGTCAGGCCCCCGGTGGTGACCGTGCCGGCGGGGCAGTTGCCCGCGGTGGCGTCGGAGGTGCCCGGTGAGATGGAGGCGACCACCACCGGGTACTGGTTGGGGTTGTTGACCGTCACCGTGGTGTCGATGGTGGCTCCGGGGTAGAGGCCGGCGCCGCCCCCGTTCGGGGCGATGGTCGAGTTGACGGCGGTGGTCGAGGTCCCCTCCGCCGTGCCGGCGCCGCTCGAGAGCCAGGCCGCGAGCGCGACGCCCGCGACGCACGCGAGGGCGATGCCCCCGGCGATGGCGCCGAGGCGCCTCTTGGTGGTGGTCTCCACGTCGAACACTCCTTCCGACGTCGGTACTTCCCCGACGTTCCGGACAGGAGGTAGACCGAATGGCCTAAGAAACCACGTGCCGACGACCTAGTTCACCGGATCGGTGAGCGTGGCGTTGCCGTTCGACCCGGACGGGCGACGCTGGACGCGGTACAGCCGCTGCGCGCCCCGGACGCCCTTGAACTTGCGGGGGGCCGCCGCCCGGAAGCGGAACGGCGGGTCGTCCGGCGCGCTCGCCACGATCGCGTCGTGGACGGCCGCGGTGACGGTGACGTGGCCCGGCCGCGCGGTCTCGGTGACACGGCTGGCGAGGTTGACCGGGGGCCCGAACCAGTCGCCGGCATGCGGGACCCCGATCCCCATCGCGACCCCGACGCGCAGCGCGGGCCGGCCGTCGTCGGCCTCCGACCAGGACTCGACGAGGTCGAGCGTGGCCCGCAGCAGGGCCGTCGGGTCGGGCGAGACGAGCATGACGGCGTCGCCGATGACCTTCGCCAGACGCACCGGCCACGCCGCGACCTGGGTGGCGGTGGCCGACAGCAGCTCGGCGACCTCGCTGAGCTCGACCGCGGACACGCTCTCGCCGAGGTCGGTGAAGCCGACGAGGTCGGCGAAGCAGACGGTGACCTCCTGGGCGCCGCGCAGCCGTCCCGCGTTCGACTCCTCGACGGCCAGGGCGTGCGAGCGGATGCGGTCCGCGAGGGCGGCGGCGACGAGGTGCACCAGGTGCAGCGAGTCGTCCTCGACGATGCGGCGCGCCTCGGTGGCGTAGCGCAGCGCCAGCTCCGGCTCGGGCTCGCCGGGTCGCAGGAGGGCCTCGCCGAGCAGCCCGCCGAGCGCGTCGGCGATGTTCAGCACGCCGCGTCCGATCGCGCGGACGACCGGCATCATCTCCTGGTCGCTGAAGCCGAGGCTGCGGTAGCGGTGGATCCGCTGGGCGATCTCGACGTCCTCGTCGGTGTAGATCGGATCGTCGGGGCTCGGGGCGAGCGGTCGTCCGAGGGCCTGGAACCAGAGCCGGACGACGTCGGGCTCGATCCCGGTCAGCGTGCAGACGTCGGTGAACGAGTGCCCGTCCTCGGGCCGCAGGGTCCGCTCGAGCAGCAGCAGGCCGAGACGGTCGCCGTCGATGGCGTCGCGCATCGCGTCGATGGCGACGCCGTCGGCGGCCAGCGACTCGAGCACCGACACCCGCGTGCGCCGGTCCTCGCCCGTGAGGCCGTCCAGGAGACCGGCCCGCTCGTAGTCGCCCTCGGCCATCACGGCCCGGATCCGCGCCGGGATCGGCAGCGATGTGCGGTGGCGGGGCGGCACCGGCTCATGGTGCCAAACATGCGAGGTGGGGTCAGGGTGTGGGAGTCCGCTCACGAGGGGGATGTCCCGGAAGAGCAGGCACGTAGCGTGCGGGTCGGAGACAGGGAGGACCCCATGAGCAGCGGCCCGCGCCTGCTGGCCACGAGCGACCTGCACGTGAACCGCTCGGAGAACGAGAGCCTGGTCCAGGACCTCCACCCCACCCACCCCCGGGACTGGCTGATCGTGGCCGGGGATGTCGGCGACCGCGTGGCGACCACCACCTGGGCCCTGGAGATCCTGGCCGAGCGCTTCGCGCAGGTGATCTGGGTGCCGGGCAACCACGAGCTGTGGACCCCGCCCGGCGACGAGGTCGACCTCGTGGGTCCCGCCCGCTACGACCACCTCGTCAAGGCCGCCCGCGACCTCGGGGTGCTCACGCCGGAGGACCCGTGGCCGGTGTGGGACGGGGCGGGCGGGCCGGTGCTCGTCTGCCCGATGTTCCTGCTCTACGACTACTCGGTGCGCCCGTCGTCGATCCCCGCGAAATGGTCGAACGAGGCGGCGCTGGAGGTCGCCCGCGAGGCGGGCGTCGTGGCCACCGACGAGATCCTGATGTCCAGCGACCCGTTCCCCGACGCCGCCGCGTGGTGCGCCGACCGGATCGCGATCACCGAGGCGCGCCTCGCCGAGCGTCCACCGGGGATGCCGACGGTGCTGGTGAACCACTGGCCGCTGACCCCGGAGCCGACGCGCATCCTGCGGTATCCCGAGTTCTCGCTGTGGTGCGGGACGACCGCGAGCGCCGACTGGCACGTCCGCCACGACGCCGTCGCCGTGGTCTACGGCCACCTGCACATCCCGCGCACGACCGAGGAGGACGGCGTGCGCTTCGAGGAGGTGTCGGTCGGCTATCCGCGCGAGTGGCAGCGCCACGGGCTCGTGCGCGGCGCGCTGCGCGAGATCCTGCCCGGCCCGGTCGACGAGGGCCCCGACCCCTTCACCGCCTGGGCGGCCGAGCGGTATGCCCGATGGGCACGGTCGTGACCGACGTCCTCGGCTCCCTCGCCGATGTCCTGCCCTCGGCCGTGGTGGTCGCCGCGCGCACCGACGACGACCCGGACGCCGTGCTCGCCCCCGAGGAGGAGCCGGCGGTCGCGAACGCCGTCGCGACCCGTCGCGCCGAGTTCACCACCGCGCGGGCGTGCGCTCGCGACGCCCTCACCCGGCTCGGCCTGGCCGCCCCCGCCGTGCCGGTGGGGGAGAAGCGCGCGCCGGTCTGGCCGGACGGCGTGGTCGGCGCGATCACCCACTGCGCCGGGTTCCGCGCCGCGGCGGTGGCGTGGCGCGCGCAGGTGCGCACGGTCGGGCTCGACGCCGAGCCGCACACCGCCCTGCCCGACGGCGTGCTCGAGGCGGTGTCGGACGCCGGGGAGCGCGCGCTGCTCGAGCGCCTCGCCCGCGAGCGGCCCGAGGTGCGGTGGGACAAGATCCTCTTCAGTGCCAAGGAGAGCGTCTACAAGGCCTGGTTCCCGCTGACCGGGCGGTGGCTGGGCTTCGAGGACGCCGACCTCGCGCCCGCCCCGGACGGCACCTTCCGGGCGTCGCTGCGCGTGCCCGGGCCGGTGGTCGACGACGCCGAGATCACCGCGTTCACCGGGCGCTGGGTGGTGCGCGAGGGCCTGGTGGTCACGGCCATCGCCGTGGGAGCCGGCTCGTCGTAACGTGGTCTCCGATGGCGGACGAAGCCTACTGGGAACGCTACGAATCGGTCGTGGAGCAGCGGATCCGCGACGCACAGGATGAGGGTGCGTTCGAGAACCTGCGCGGCGCCGGGCGTCCCCTGCGCGGCCTGAACGGCCCGCACGACGAGAACTGGTGGCTGCGCTCCTACCTCGAGCGCGAGGGCCTGCCCAACGACGTCCTGCTGCCGACGCCGCTGCGCCTGCGCCGCGAGATCGACCGCCTCCCCGAGACCGTGCGGGACATGGACACCGAGCGCGAGGTCCGCGACACCGTCGCCGCCCTCGCCCGCCGGGTCGCGGAGTGGCTGCGCTTCCCCGACGGTCCCCGGATCAGCGTCCGCATGCCCCGTGCCGACGACGTCGTCGAAGCCTGGCGGGCCGGGCGCGCGGCGCGGACGTTGCCCGCGCCGGTGCCGGAGCCGCCGGCGGACGTCCCAGCACCATCGGGGTGGGCGCGCCTGCGGCGGGCTCTGCGTCGGGGGCGCTGAGCGGGCGTTCCGAGTGGAGGAGCGAGGGTCACCTCGAGTGCGCACGATGCAGCGAGGGCGTCCTTCGCTCCTTCCGGGCGCGCGCCGATGGCGTCGCGGGGAAGCGCCGGGCTCAGCCCGCGCGGTGGGTGCGGGGGAGGTCGAGGACCGTGCCCGGTGTCGCGGCCGGCGTGTCCTCGGCGCCGCGGATGACCTCGGGGCCGGAGCGCTCCGACGCGGCGCGCTCGCCGGGCCGGCGGGACGGCGCGAGCGGCACGACCGTCGCCGCGCCGATGCCGTGGTAGCGCTCGGGCGTGCAGGTGAGCACCACGACCTGGGCCGCGCCGTGCGCCGAGGTGGCCGCGGTGAACACGGCACCGAGCCGGGCGAGCCGCTCGGGGTCGGAGTGGCCGAGCGCGTCGTCGATGACCACCGGGACGCCTTCGGACGGGTCGACGAGCGCCGCGCAGGCCAGCCGCGCACACAGCCCGAGCTGCTCCTGGGCGCCGCTGGAGAGCGCCCCGAAGGGCACGGTGGTGCCGTGAAGGGTGCGGTGCGTGATCCGTAGGTCCTCGTCGATCTCGAGCGCCAGCGAGGGCCCGAACACGATGCGCGCCAGACGCTCGACCTGCGCGCGGAACGGCGCAACGTAGGAGCGGCGGACACGCTCGCGGTGCCGGGTCAGCGTCTCGTGCAGCCGTCGCGCCGCGGCGGCGCGTCGGGCGACGGCGGTGTGCTCGCGCACCGCCGCGTCGAGCTCGAGTTCAGCGGCGGCCAGCTGGTCGTGCCAGCCCGCGAGCCCCGCGGCCTGCAGGCGGCCGGTGGTCTCGGCGTGCTCGCGCTCCAGGCGCGCGCCCTCGCCCGAGAGGCGCTCCGCGACGGCGCGGGCGTTCAGGACGCGGGCCTCGACGGTGTCGGGGTCGTCGTCCGCGAGCGCGGCGGCCATCGCCTCGTGCTCGCGCTCGGCGACGCGGGCGCGTGCGAGCCGCGTGGTCTCGGCCTCGGCCAGCGTCGCGTCGGGCTCGGCGACGCGGGCGGCGTCGAGCTCCTCGAGCCGGCGGGTGTGCGCGTGGCGGGCCTCGGCGGCGCGCTCGGCGAGCACGGCGGCGCGGGTGTCGGCCTCGCGCACGGTGTCCTCGGCGCTGCGGCAGGCGGCGTCGGCCTCGTCGGCCCGGTGGGCGGCGTCCTCGGCGTCGGCGCGCGCGGTGTCGGCGGCGGCGCGCAGCTCCGTCACGTCCGCCGGGGTCGTGGGCGTCCCGTCGTCCGGCAATCGGCTCCGCACCGCGTCGTGGGCGGCGCGCAGCGCGGGGGCGTCGCCGTGCCCGGCGAGCTCGCGGGCGAGGGCGGCGCGGTGCTCGTCGGCCCGGCGGGCCGCGTCCTCGGCGTCCCGGCGGGCGGCCCGGGCGGCGTCCAGATCGGCGACCCCGAGCTCCTCGCACGCCTCGGCGAGGGCGCGGGAGCGCTCCCGCACCGCGTCGTCGCGGCCGGCGTCGTCGAGACCCGGGGTGACCCGCACGTCGAGCACCCCGGGCAGCGACAGCGCCCGCGACCCGGCGACGGGCAGCGTGCGCGACCCGCCGGGCGCGAGCACGACGGTCTCCCCGTCGACCACGACGGTCAGCTCGCCGGCGTCCTCGGGCACCGCCAGCTCGACCCGCGCGGCGGCGGCGTCGCGCGCGGCCTCGGCGCGCACCACGTCGCGCGCGAGGTCCTCGAGCTCGTCGAGGGCGTCGGCGTTCACGGTGCTCGCGGCGAGCGCCCGCTCGGCGACGGCCAGGCCGGCGGCGGCCTCGTCGACGCGCCGCAGCCGCTCGGCGAGGTCGGCGAGCTCGGCACGGTCGCGGGCGGCGGACACCGCGCGCTCGGCCGCGTCGGCGGCCCTGCGCGCCTCGCCCGCCCGCGCGCGGGCCGTGGTGTCGGCGGCGCGGCGGGCGTCGCGCTCGTCGCGGGCCGCGGCGTGCTCTGCCTCGTGGGCGGCGACCGCCTCGGCCGCGCGGGCCGCAGTGGCGGCCTCGTCCTCGGCGGCGGCGATCAGGGCGTCGCGGGTCTCCCGGCGCTCGCGGGCCGCGTCGGCACGTTCCCGCGCGAGCACCGCGTGCTGACGGGCGGCGTCGACCTCGCGCAGCCGCGACTGCAGGGCGGCCCAGGTGTCCTCGAGGCCGGTGACCTCGGCGGTGTGCGCGTGCTTGCGGGCCCTGAGGGCCGCGGCGTCCGCGTCGAGGCGGTCGCGGGCGGCGACATCGCGCTCCACCGCATCGAGCGCGGCGCGACAGCGTGCCTCCTCGGCCTCGGCGTCGGCGAGGCGCACCTCGGCGGCCCGCAGCTCGCCAGTGGCCCGGCCGCTCGGGGTGCGGTAGCGGCGCAGCTCCTCGGCGGCGCGCTCGATCAGCCCGTCGTCAACGCTCGGGTCGGCGCGGGCGACGCCCGGCCCCGAGGCGGCGCGGTCCAGTGCGCGCGTCAGCGCGTCCTGCCCGCCGAGGTCGGCCTGCCCGACGACGCTGTTCTGCTCGACGCGCAGGCCCCGCCACAGGGCCCGGTCCATCGTCTCGTCGAGGATCGCGGTGACGCGGGCGTGGGCGTCGGCACCGGTGAGCTGCTCGGGGGCGGGCGCCGTGACGTGCAGCTCGGTGCGCGGCCGGCGCAGCCAGCGCTTGCGATAGACGAAGCGGTACGGGCCGGTGGAGACCTCCGCCTCGACCTCGGGCCCGGCGTCGACCCCCGCCGGCTGGGCGGCGCGGATCTCCGCGCGGCGCGACGAGTCGGCTGCGTCGAAGAGCAGGTCGAGCGCCACGAGCGTGGAGGTCTTGCCCACCTCGTTGTCGCCCTGCAGCACCGTGACCCCGTGCTCGGCGAGCGACACCTCGCGGTCGTGCACGCCGCGGAAGTCGCGCAGCCGGACCCGGTGCAGCCTCATCGGGGGCTCCCGACCAGGCGGTGCAGCAGCCGCAGCGCGTCCCGGGACTCGGCGTCCCCCGTGCCCTCGGCGGGCGCGGCCGCGGCGAAGAGCTCGGTGGCGGCGTCGGCGGCGAACCCGTGCAGGTCGAGCTCGTGGAGGTCGGCGTCGTCGGGCACGGTCGCGAGGTCGGAGTGCTGCTCGACCACCTCCACCGCCGCGAAGGCGAGCCCATGCCCGGCGAGCAGGTCGTCGAGGCGGGAGCGCTGGCGCAGCGAGAGCGTGCCCACCAGGGCGAGCCGCACCGCGGTGCGCTCCTTGTCGGGCAGCGCGGCGAGCCGGGCGTCGAGCGCGTCGAGGTCGGCGTCGGTGTCGAGCGCGGCGTCGTGGCGCACGAACCGCCAGCGCCCCACGGTCTCCGTGGTCACCCGCGCGGCGCGCTCGTCGAGGTCGACCACCAGGACGTGGCCCGGGTCGATCTCGTCGAAGTCGGTGACCTCCGGCGTGCCCGCGTGACGGATGCGGTCGTCGACGGCGTCGGTCCAGGCGGAGTGCCGGTCGCCGAGCGCGGCGTAGTGCACGCGGCCGTCGGCCAGCGCCGCGAGCACGCCGTCGCGGCGGATGCGGGCCGGCTCGTCGTCGTCGGGGTCGAGCACGTCGAGCTCGCCGTGCCCGGCGAGGACCCGCAGCGTGCCCGCGGGCGCCGGCTCGAGCACGGCCAGCTGCTCGCCCACGAGGTCCGTGAGCGGGTACTTGGAGCGCCACGGCGCGGCGACGACCTCGACGCCGGGCACGATCTCGTGCACCCCGGGGGTGTCGAGCACCCGGACGTGGGCGGGGCGTCGCCGCACGAAGTCCGGCCTGCGGAGCACGCAGGCGGCGTCGGCGGGGTCGTGGTTGCCGGGCAGGAGCAGCACCGGCGTGCGGAACGACCCGAGCGCCTCGCAGGCGCGGGCGACGACGTCCGGGCCGACGAGGTTGGACTCGAACACGTCGCCGCAGACCAGCACGAACGCCGCGTCCTGCGCGTCGGCGAGGCGTCCCAGCGCCCGGACCGCGTCGAGCCGGGCCTCCGCGAAGCGCGCCTGCGCCTCACCCGTGAGCCCGCCGGCCTCCTTGGGCGGGCGTGCGCCCAGGATCCGGCGCGTCATGCCGAGCTGCCAGTCGGCGGTGTGCACGAACCGCACGCTCGCCTCCCTCCACTGCTCGACCTTCGACCGTAGAACGACGCCGCGACCCGGGCAGGTAGCGACATGCGCCGGATCGCACCCGATCCGGCACATGGGTTTCGACGCAGCGACGGCGCCGACGGTTCCCGGTGCTCGTCGACTCGTTCGAGCTGGGGGCTTTCTGACGATGAACGTCGCCATGGCCCCCAGGCTGATACCCCCCGAAACTCAGGTCAGAGGGAGTTCCGCGACCGCCTCGAGGCCGCCGCGGGTGCCCGAGCGCTCCACCCGGATCCGCGCCGCGCGGCCGTTCACCTCGAGCGTGGAGACGGCGTTGCCGAACCACGGCCCGCCGATCGGCGACCAGCTCATCGGCAGGTCACCGATCCCGGCCGCCTTGGCGACGCGGGCCAGCGCCGAGGTGAGGCCCTGCCACCAGCCGAGGGCGAACACGTACTCCATGAACCAGGGGACGCCGTTGCGCACCGGCGAGCAGGTCAGCTGGTAGACCCGCGAGCGGGTCGGGGAGGGGTAGCGCACCTCCGCGGCGTAGCTGTGGTGGACGTCGCCGGAGAGCACGCAGACCGTCGCGGGCGCGTCCGGGCCGGACGCGACGCCGCGCACCAGGTCCGCGAGCCGGTCGAACGACGCGCGGAACGCCGGCCAGTGCTCGAGGTCGACGGCCTGGCGGACGGTCTCGGCGAGCTTGCTGCCCCGCGCGGCCGCCCACTCGTCGAGCGACTGGACGTGGCTGACCGCGGGAGGCATCAGCCACGGGATCGACGAGCCGAGCAGGAGGTGGTCGACCTCTTCTCCCGCGTCGGGGGTCGCGTTCTCCTCGATCCAGGCGAACGAGTGGTCGTTGATCATCAGGCGGTCGTTCTCGTTGAGCACCCGGGCGCAGCGCGAGTCGACCATGAGCAGCCGGGTCCTGCCGAGGTCCCAGCGGTAGCTCCAGCGCACGCCGGTGGGCTCGCCGACCTCGGCGTCGGCGCGGCCGGCGAAGTCCGCGAGCAGGTCGTAGACGTCGCCGTCGGCCTCGAGCACCTTGCGGTAGAGCGGATCGGCGTCCCGCGTCGCCGGGTCGAGGTTGCCCAGGTGCTGGTAGACCCAGTACGACGACAGCCCCGCGCGGATGCGCTGCGGCCACCACGGCTTGCTCGCCATCTCGTCGCGCCAGGCCTGCGAGGTGTTCCAGTCGTCGCGGACGTCGTGGTCGTCGAAGATCATCGCGGTGGGCACCGTCGAGAGCAGCCACCGCATCTCGCGGTCGGTCCAGGACTCGCTGTAGAGGTGCGCGTACTCGCCGAAGTCCGCGATCTCCATGCCCGGACCGGACTCGTCGTCGGGGTCGCGGTGGGAGCGGATCCACTGCTCGGTGCGCGGGGTGATCTCGTCCGCATAGACCTGGTCGCCGAGCAGGCAGAGCGCGTCGGGCAGCACCGTCGACGGGTCGTCGGTCGCCTCGACCTCCTCCATCAGGCGCACGGAGAAGGCGTCGAGCGCGTCGATCCCCAGCGACGCCTCGAGCTCGGCGTCGTCGGTCGGGGGGTAGCGGCAGGAGCCGAACACGAACCGCAGACGACCGGTGTCCTCGACCTCCGTGCGCGTGCGCAGGTAGCTCGGCGGGGTCCCGGTGCCCTCGAGGGGCCACACGAGCTCGCCGTCGAGGCGGACCTCGTAGGGACGGCAGGTACCGGGCTCGAGCCCGTCGACGACGACGAGCGCGTAGTGCTGCCCGCACACCTGGAAGGTGGGCGCCGACGCGCCCAGCACCTCGACGGTGCACGCCTCGCTCGTCTCCACCCAGATCGTGGCGGTGGTGGTGCCGACGTGGCGCAGGAGGGGGCCCAGCTCCAGGGTGCTCACGGGTCCTGCCTACCCCAGCCGGGGGATCGCAGCACGTCGTCCGGGGGCCGGGCGTGGCGCGGTCACTCCGAGCGGTGGGTCAGCTGCTCCAGGCGGCTCTGCACCTGGTCGAGGCGGGCCTGCAGGAGCGCGACCTCGGCGGAGAGCAGCGGGACCAGCGAGGCCTCGTCGACGTCGTCGGCCACGCCGGCGAGCGGAGCGAACACGGCGTCCGGATCGTCGCCGGCCTGGTCGCTGCAGACCGTGACGCCACCGCTCAGCGTCGCGAAGGCCGCGAGGGTGAGGACGGGCCGCGGTCCGGCGCACAGACCGCACACCGGGTGCAGCCGCCGCCAGCCCACGACGCCCGGCCCGCCGTCGGCCAGGGCCGTCGACATCCGACCGCAGCCGCACCGGCCGAGGCGCACGGTGCGGACCGTCTGGCGCGCGTAGCGCAGCCCCAGCTCGTACCGGACGAAGCGGCCGGACGCGGCGATCTCGAGCAGCACGCAGTGCTGGTACTGCGGGTCGCAGGCGAGGTCGCGCGCGTCCTCGAGGGTGTGGAAGCAGTAGAACCCGCAGTCGCACCAGGACGACGGCGGGTGGTGGCGGGGGCTCTGGATGCAGACGGCGTCGGCCACCTGGCCGTAGACCTGGGTGCGCCCCAGGGCGACGCCGTTGAAGCCGACGCGCCGTGAGTCCGCCGAGATCATCGGGTAGGCGATCTTGTACCCGGTCAGCGGACCCTCCGGCCCGCGGTGCCTAGCGATCGACCAGCTGCTCGGCCGGCTCACGCGGCTCCGCCCTCACCTGGTCCGCTCTCACCTGGTCGGCCCTGATCGGGGCGACCTCGTCCACGGGGACCTCCGGGGTGTCCGGCGGGTCTTCGGCGATGCCGGCGGAGAGTCGACGTCCCAGGCGCATGGCGGCCTCCGAGCGTTCGGGGTGACGTTCCCACCCAGACTCGTCGGCGATCGCGACCGTGTCCAGCCTTTGCGCTGCGCGCTCGTGAGTGCGTGTCCGTGCCAGGACACCGAGAGGCGCTCACGAGCGCGCAGCGCAAAGGGCCCGGGTCGGGCTCCCGTGGGGAACTGGCCCGGCCCGGGCCCTCGCGGAAGCTGTTGTGGGGAGCGGCTCGTCGTGCTGGTCGTGCTCCGGCGGGTGCCGGCCGGTTCCTGCTCGGTCCTACTCGGCCGCGAAGCCCAGGTCGTCGACGACCGCGCCGACCTCGGCCTCGGTGGCCGCGACGTCCTTGTCGAGCTGGTGGGCGTAGGGGGCCAGCTCGACCGCGTTGGCCGCCGGGGCGGTGAAGCCGGTGACGGCCGCCGGGACGGCGACAGCGGCGAACGCGAGACGCATCGTGCTCTTCTTCATGAGGGGTCCTTCCCGATCAGGACGGTGAACACGTTCGGACCAGCAGTGGACCGAACGGCCGAACCATGACCGCCGTCAGACGCCCGATTCAAGCCAGAACGGCTCCTTCGGTCGCTCGGTAACGAGATCATCACGAGCCGTGACGACCGTTCGTCGCGCCTCGTCGTCGATGTCGCATGTCGAGGCGGTGTCCGGTCGCGTACTCGCGGATCTCCGAGATGTCACTTCTCGGTAACGGGGGGTCACGTGATCGACATGGTGGCGGTGCCTCGCCCCGCGAGGGGCACGTTCCGGCAGGCGCTCCGGCTCGTCGATCATGCGCAAGGTGCCCCCCGCGCGGGATGAACGGCCGAGCGCGGTGGTCGCGCCTGCCTCACCCGGCGGTGTCGTACGCTCGCCCCGCCGCGACGCCCGGGGCGGGTCTCCGGAGGTCCGCGGCCCGGGGGGCAGTAGCTCAGCTGGTCAGAGCAGCGGACTCATAATCCGTCAGGTCGTCGGTTCGAGCCCGACCTGCCCCACCATCTCCGCAGGTCAGCGCGCGATCCGCGACCGACGCTCAAGATCGAACCACTCTTTTCCCTCACTTTTCGTCGGCTTCCGCTGATCCCCAGGCGCTGTCGAGGGCGTCGGCGGCCTCGCGGCCGGCGGCTCGCTTGTCCATGTAGACGTCCTGCGTGATCGAGGGCCGGGCGTGCCCGATGTGGCCGGCGATGGCCCGCGCCGAGAGGCCGTGCTGATCGAGCACCGTGGCCGCGGTCTTGCGGAAGACGTGGCTTGTGACCCACTCGAAGCCGGCCAGGTCGAGCGTGGTCCGCAACCGGGCGCCGGTGTTGTGCGGATCGCGCCACGAGTCCCGCCCCAGACCGTGACCGCGGGAGTTCGGGAAGACCATCGAGTCCGGCAGCACGTCAGCCGGCCGCCGCTCGGTCAGCATCGCCATCGCGAACGCCGGGAGCGGCAGGACCCGTTGCGAGGCGAACGTCTTCCCCTCGTGGCGGACCAGGCCGACGCGCTTGACCCGCACGATGTTCGCCACGATCGCCACCGTCTCGGCCTGCCAGTCGATCGCGTGGTCCTGCACGGCCAGAACCTCACCGATGCGGCAACCCGTCGCGAGCATGAACCGCACGAGGTCGGGCAGGTCGAAGCGGAACGCATCCTCGTCGGCGTCGAGCTTGCCCAGCAGCTCCACCCGCTCCGACCGGGTCAGCGCCCGCACATCCTTCGGCGAGCCCTCGATGTGGCCGGCGTCCCGGACCGGGTTCGTCGAGATCGCGCCGAACCGTGCCGCCAGCGCCATCGCCCCGGAGATGACCGTCCGGACGCTGCGGGTGGTGTTCGCCGACAGCCGCGCCTCGCACGAGCGCAGGAACACGTCGACTCGAGCCACCGTCACCTCACGAACCCGGAGCTGGCCCAGCGCCGGCACGACGTGGTTCCGAGCGTGCATCTCGTAGGTGTCGTACGTCGTGCCCTTGCGGCGGCGCTTCGTCTCGGCCAGGAACCGTTCGACCAGCTTCTCGACTCGGGTGTCCGCGGTGATCTCCCCGCCGGTCGGCGCCTGCCGAGTCCGCAGGTGGGACTTCAACGCCCGCTCCGCCGCCGCACGGGACTTGCCCGAGCGCTCGACGGGACGGGTGACGCCATCCGCATCCCGGACCTTCGTCATGGCTCGGACACCACCGGAGGCCAGCTCGTAGAACCTGATCTTGCCGTGGGCTCCGACCGGCAGCGGTGGGCGGCCCACGGGTCAGGCCACCTCGTCGGTAAGGGCGTCGAACCAGCGGCGCACCTCCTCCGGGTCGTACCGCAGGAAGCGGCCGACCTTGCGCGCACGAGGGCCGTAGCCCGTCGAACGCCACGAGTAGATCGTCTTCACCGGGACGCCCAGGAACGTCGCCACGTCCTGCACCGTCCACAGCTTCGCGAGCCGCGGGTTCATCACTCCTGTTGCCATCACTCCTCCTCGATCATGCAGGCGTCGTGGTCTCCTCCTTCGCCGCACGCCGCCTTGCCCGCGCGTTGGCCGCCGACGTGTTCGCCAGCAGCGCGTCGGCGCTGGTGTGCCAGCCGATGCCGGCGAAGGCCAGGGAGTTGACGATGACCTCGGTGGTGTCCTCGTCGGCCAGTTCGTCGTCCTCGTCGGGATGTGGGGCGTGCTCACGGCGCCAGTCGCGGCGGGCCTGGCGCAAGGCAGCGAGGGTGGTGGAGTAGCGGCGGGACCGGGTGGAGAAGTGGCCGCCAAACCCGAGCATGTGCGCCCAGCGCCGGAGCCGGCCCCAGCCGGCGGCCCACTCCTCGGCGTCGACGGTCTCGGGACGGGTGCCGAGGTGCCAGCAGGCGTCGATCTGGCGGCCGGGGTGGGTGTCGAGGCGCGCGTAGTCCCGCACGGTGTCGGGACGCAGGCGCGTCGAGGCGTGGCCGGCCAGCTCGGTCGCCTTGGTGGCGTACTTCGCGAGGTAGCCGGCGACGGCGCCGGTGGTGATTTCGCCGGAGTCGTCGAGGTCGAGCCGGGAGAGCCGGACGGGGCGGGGGTCGACCTGTTCGCCCCACACGATAGGCCAGCCCAGCTCGCGGGCCGGATGCGGAGCGGTGACGAACCGAGTCTCTTCCACGGCGCGGCGGAGGACGGTGGCGAGGTGGTGGGCGCCGACGCGGGCGTCCGGGACCAGGACGGCGTCGGGGTCGGTGGGGTCGCGGCCGTCGAGGCGGACCAGGGCGTGCAGGTGCACCGCGCCGCGCGCCTGGAACTCGGCGACCTTGGTGTAGCTCAGTCGCAGCTTGATGTGGTGGCGCTTCTCCAGCGCTGTGATCCCGCGTCGGGCGGCGATCATCGTGCGGCGCCACAGCTCTCCGGCATGCAGGTTCCACACCGCCTGGGTGGGGTGGTCGTAGCAGTCCAGGCACAGCGGGCGACCCAGCTCCGGGGCGTCGTCGTCGTGGCGGTCGAAGCAGGCCAGCGGGGCGCCGTGCGGGCAGTGCTCGAGGTGGCGTCGCGGGCGGCAGGCGATGGTGCGCCCGGCGCGGTCGGTGCGGTGCGCGTGCACCGGGCCGAAGGAGGGGGCGGTGACGGTGAGGAACACACACGGGTGCTCCGACACTGAGGCGGGGACGCCCTTGCCGCCGACGAGTCCGGCCGCGACGAGCTGGTAGGTGTCGGCGCGGTAGGTCTCTGCGCAGCCGGCGCACACCGAGGCTCGGCGGTTGCCGCACGGGGTGTAGAGCACCCCGTCGGGCATCTCGGTGGTGTGGACGTCGCGGGTGATGCGCCAGGTGGAGGCCTCGACGTGAGTCACGTTTCCGACCAGCCGGATGGGGTGCGAGCAGCCGGCGGCGCCGGCGATGTGGCTCATCCACCGGTCGTGGTCGTCGCGGACCGCAGCTGCGACCTCGGCGAGGGAGGCAGTGACGGCGTCGCGAGCTCGTCGACGAGCACCCAGCTCCTCGACCGTCTCCGACCGCGCCACGCGCGCCCTGGTGGTCGTCATCGCCGGTCCGAGATGCGGGTGTCGATGCTGGGGTCGCAGCTGGCGAGATAGCGGGCGTTGGCCCGCAGGTCGCGCCCGAGCAGGTCGGCCTCGTCGGGCGAGAGCAGGACCTCGATGGTGCGGTTCGGCCCGATCGTCAGGCGCACGACAAGCACGACCGCGGCGGCGTCCATCACCGGCGCGATGTTCGCCGCGCACAGCCGAGTGACCCGGTCCACCGGGATATCGCCGACCCCGACCTCACGGCGTGCCGGGGCGTTCACGCCGCGCTCCCGTGGCCGTGCCGCAGGGACGCGGCGCGCTCGGCCAGGGCATAGACCTGCTCGTCGGACAGGTAGGCGGACTTGATGCGGCGCGGTTCGCCGCCCTCAGCGAGCAGCAGGCCGACGCCCTTGTCCTCCGGGGCGATGGCGACGGCGGTGTGGCCTCGGGTGGCCCAGCCGGCCCCGAGGACGATGTCCGAGCTGCTGTC
Organism: Actinomycetospora chibensis; assembly: GCF_028737215.1. GTDB lineage: Bacteria > Actinomycetota > Actinomycetes > Mycobacteriales > Pseudonocardiaceae > Actinomycetospora > Actinomycetospora chibensis. Next base: position 205,382 of record NZ_JAQZAM010000003.1, read on the forward strand.
GGTGGTGCAGCGGAACGCCCACCGGTAGCCGAACAGGTCCCGCAGGCTGGTCGGGATGATGTCCGACGACGGTCGTTGAGTGGCGGCCACGACGATGATCCCGGCGGCACGGCCCCGGGCTACCAGGTCGCGCACGGCCACGGAGAAGGCTTCCCGCTGCGCCTTGGCGCCCACGGTCGCCGAGTAGTAGGCGACCTCGTCGAACACGGCCACCACCGGTGAGATGCCGTGCGTGCTGGCGTCGTCGGGGGTGATCTTGCGACGACGCTGGGCGTCGAGCAGGTCGTAGCGACGATCCATCTCGGCCTGGAGGTCGCCCAGGGCGCTCAGGGCGTCGTCGAGGTTGGGGCCGACGAACCGCCGCGCGCACGAGCGCCAGAGGCCGAGTTCGACGAGCTTGCCGTCGAAGAGCCACAGGTCGCAGTCGGTGGACAGGGCGGCGTGGCCGACCGGGAGGTTCAGCCCGACCGACTTGCCCGCGCCGGGCTCCCCGGCCAGGAGCATGTTGCGGTAGGTCAAGATGACGCGGACCGGCTGTCCGTACTCGTCGACCCCGAGGTGGATTGGCTCCCAGATCGAGAGCGCCGAGGGCTCCGGGGCCTCGTCACACAGGCTGGCGGTGGTGGTGACGGCGGTGCGCCAGTCGCGCAGCAGGGCGCGCAAGCGGGTCGGCTCAGACATAGTCCGACCAGTCCCCGCCACGGTCGTGCACGACCGCCCGGTCTTCCTTCGAGCGCTCCGGCTCGGCGTTCTCGGCCTGGTCGATGACAACCGGGACGTCGTCGCGCTCGTCGAGCGTGGGCCGCGGGACCGGCACGCCGTTCGTGGCAGCCGCCCGAGCGGTACCGGAGTGGTGCTGATTGGCCGGCGTCGGCGGGACGATCATGGCCCCGCGCGGGGGCGCCTGGCCGGTGGCGGCGGTCCAGTCGTCCAGCTCGGAGGCGATCAGCTCCTTGGCGAGCGGGTCGCGGCGGATGACCTCGACCTTCACCAGGGCGGTCATGCGCCTCGTCGGCGTGACGCGGGCGTCGCGGGCGAAGCAGCCCGAGGCGATCCACTCGACCTCGTCCTCGACGTCGGAGGGGCTAATCCCGGCCCGGAGCAGCAGCCACACGGTGTCGCCGACCTTGTTCGGACGGGACCAGAGGAAGAGCGGGGCGTGGCGGGAGAAGTTCAGGCAGCGGCGCTCGACGAGGACCTGGCGGAGCCGGTGGCGGGTCATCACCGCAGAAGCCCGGCGCGAGACGAAGCGCCGGAACGCTGGCACCGCGAGAACAGCGGCCACCGTGATGGCGATGACCGCTGACGCGGCGGCGGGCGGGAGCCAGGAGTAGGCGACGGCGAGAAACGCGAACACCAGCGCCAGGGCGGTCAGCTCGGCGCGAAGCCGGATGGTGAGGCCGGCGAGCCTGGCGGAGGGGTGGGTGACGGGGTTGCTTATGACCTCGAACGAGTCGGTGCGGGCACGGCGCACGATCGGGCGGGTGGCGGGACGGCCGGCGGTGTTGCGAGCCATGACAGATCACTCCGGAGCAGACAGGCCGGGCATCGCCGACCGTGGGCGAGACGAGAGGAGGGGTCGGGGCTGTGGGGAAGCCAGCCCCGACCCCCGGGAGCGGACGAGTGAGCGGTCAGTCGGGCCAGGCGAGAGCGGCGCAGATGCCCGCGCAGGCGAAGACCTGCGATCCGGTCTCGGAGCAACCGACTGGGACGGCGGGGATGCCTGCTGGGCCAGTGCGGGTGCCGGGGATCGGCTCGGGCCGGTACGGGTCGGGCAGCGCGGGCCAGGTGAAGGACCGCTCGCACATGACGCACTCGCTGCCGCCGGCCTGGTTCGGGTTGAGGCCCTGCCACAGCGCCTCGGACCGGGTTGTATCGGCGGCAGTCACGAGCCGGCGCCCTTCGCGCTCGGGGTCTGGCCGGCCGGGATGGTCTCGATCGCGTCGGCCTTGAACGACACCCCCGAGCGGCCGTCCTGCTGCCAGGGAATCGCAATCAGGTTGCGCGGCCGGACCTCGTCGCCAACAGCTACGTCGGGCACGCCGGCGGTGGTGCAATTGAGAACCTCGGCACCCTCGGGGCCGATCTTGACCAGCTGTGTGACCGACAGTCCGATACCGCTGAGGCGGTCGGTGCGCTGGCGGCCCTGCATATCAGTCTTTGGCTTGGGCGCCGCACCGACGCTGTAGCGATCCTCCGAGATGTCCACCTTGATCGTTGCCATGTCGTCCTCCCAGGGACTTCGAGGTGATGGCCCCGGCATCGGGGCACCTCGAAGACTCCGGGAATCAGAAGGACGACCACACCACATGGCTGGACATCTCCGGACGTCCTTGAGAGTCTCAGACGTCCAAGACGTCCCCTGGAGGGTCCTGGTCATGGCGAACGAGCGGCTACGCGACGCGCTACATCGAGGCGGGACCACCCTGGAGGACATCGCCCAGCGCACCGGCGTTGACCCAAAGACCGTCGAGCGCTGGATCACTCAGGACCGCGTGCCTTACCCGCGGCACCGTCGGACTGTCGCGACCGTGCTGGCCGAAGCCGAGTCCTACCTCTGGCCTTCGGCGAACTCTGACCAGAAGATCGAAGAGGCGTCGAACTCCGAAGTCGTCAAGGTCTACCCGAGTCGCAACGCCGTCCCTCGCGAGCTGTGGGATCGCCTGCTCAGCGAAGCTGGCTCGCGAGTCGACATCCTCGTCTACGTCGGGATGTTCCTAACGGAGAACCCCGCGCTGCTTCCCGCGCTCCGTGAGAAGGGCTCAGCCGGCGGGCGCATAAGGCTGCTGTTCGGGGACCCGAACAGCCGCGAAGTGATGCGCCGCAGCACCGACGAAGGGATCGGACGCAACGCCATCTCTGCGAAGATTCGCAACGCGCTCGCGTTCTTCGGCCGGATCGCCGACGCTCCCGGCATCGAGATTCGCTGCCACAGCACAACGCTCTACAACTCCATCTACCGTTATGACGACGAGATGATCGTCAACCCACACGTCTACGGCGCCCCCGCACCGCATGCACCCGCGATGCACCTGCGCCGGCTCTCGGCGGGCCTGATGTTCGAGACCTACGCGCAGAGCTTCGACACCGTGTGGGAGGCCGCCAAGCCTCCGAAGTGGTAGGTCTGGTGGCGTGGGCAAGACCGACTACTACGACGATCCTGCGGCTCCCGCTGCCAACAGCCTCGTCGTGGCCGTGGCCGCGGTGGTCCTCGACGACCATGGGCGGGTCCTGCTCATCCAGCGCACCGACAACGGTCTGTGGGCACTCCCAGGCGGTGCACAGGACCTCGGCGAGTCGGTGAGCCAGGCCGCGGTGCGCGAGACCCGAGAGGAGACCGGCCTCAAGGTCGAGGTGACCGGCATCGTCGGGGTCTACTCGGACCCGCGCCACGTCATCAGCTACGACGACGGCGAGGTGCGCCAGGAGTTCTCGGTCTGCCTCCGCGCCCGACCCTTAGCGGGTGACCTGGCGACCAGCACTGAGAGCCGCGTCGTACGGTGGGTCGATCCGAGCCAGCTCGACCAACTCGAGATGCACCCGACCATGCGTCTGCGCGTCGAGCACGGCCTCAACGCCGGGGCTCCTCACATCGACTGAGCGATTCCAGCAGCCCGCATCCGAGAAACGGTCCGATCGACCGCCGCCCGCAGTGACGGCTCCGCCAGATCGAGAAACCGAGTCACGACGTGATCCGGTCCGTAACGCCGCCTGATCTCTGCCCATCGCTCGTCTGGGCTCAACCGCTCACCGGTCGGGCCAGTCACCGCATCGCAGTACCAAAGCGCATCGCGCGTCGGGCTCTGCTCGTCCTCGAAGGCGGCCAGTCCGTCAACCGCTCGGAGTTCCGCCTCGATCGTCGCTGCTGAATGGTGCGCGACCAGACCGACGACCTCGCTGCCGTATCCACGTGCGCCGAGAAATCGTGCTCCGTCGAGCGGATGGAATCCCACCCGCGCGACAACAGGTGAGTATCCGATGTCGTGGAGGACGGCCGACTGGATCAGCGAATCGCGATCTACCCCGTCAATATCGACAATGCGCCTCGCTTCTCTAGCGACTGACTGCACATGACGCCACCGATTCGGCAGATGCTCTGCAAGCGCCAGCTCCGCGAGAGCTCGAGCATCGGCGAAGGTCGGCACGGTGCCACTCTATACACTCCCGACGTGCGGCGTGCAGACGGCTCATCTATTTCTCCCGGCGTACTTCACAACCCGTACTAGGAGGGACTGTGGGCGGGCGAGCACTGCTTCCACGGCGTCCGGGCCTGGGCTCGCATTAAATTCGGCGTTCTTCGACTCGCCGTACGTAAACACCAAACCTTGCTTTGGTTCGATGTACTGTACAACACCGCGAACCGGGGTTTCGGCACCGAAGGCCTGCGCTGGATGGATTCCTTCGATCTCCCATTCCGCGTAGTCCATGCCCTCAATTCGATGTCCGAACGAGGGTCCGGCCACATCCTTTTGATTCTCCCGAAGGTTCTTAGCTGATAGTCGTCTGCCGTCTGCGTGCGACTCTAGGCCAATGTCTGCAACAGTCGTCGCTTGATGACCTGCATTGGCAACTAAGACTACAAAGGTGCGCCCTCCACGGCCAACGCCAGCCCGCTTCCATACGAGAACGTGCAGCGACGGTCCAGCGCGCACGTAAGTTCTGAACGCAACGAGAAGGGAGGCGAGAGCGACCACGAGTGCCGTCGCCGATATAGTAGCCAGCATTGTAGGCCCTGTCAGTCGTGACAAATGCGATTTCGCGGTCTTCCTAGCTATTGCGAATGTATGCAGGGGATTTCGCCGTCTTCATGAACTCGTGAGCTATCTGCCTTACAGAGGCCAAAGCGAAGTTGTTCTTCAGCTCCAGCTCGCGTCCGTGCTCGTCAAAGAAGGCCATGCCAAGGCCATTCTCCTCTGCAAGTTTGTGGTAGGGGGCGTAGACGTTCCGGTGAACGTGGGCACCACCTTCCTTGTTTGCGAGGGTAAGCACGAAGTTTTCGCGGCTCCACTCCGTGCCATCCTGCTCTTTCGCGACCGAACGCGTCCACCAGTGGTCGAAATTGCTTCGCCTGCTCAGGAAGGGCGGTGGCAATTCGTCGAGTCCGGCGAAGTAGGGACCTGGAGACTTGGGGAGCGTCCTGTACGTCTGGGCGAGCCCGAGCGTCGCAAGTATGTTCTGGGGGTTGATGTCCGGGGCCGTATCGAAATATGCCAACCGCTCTTTGAGGCCTAGCTGTCTTAATAGAGAGTGAGAAGTTCCCTTATCGAAGAACAGTACGCGCAACGTGACTGCGAGACGCTTGGCTTCTGCCTCGTGGCCCTCGTCGTAGGCGTCCGCGGACACTCGAAGGAATTCAAGGCTCTCGAACAACATTTCTGTGAGCTGCTTGCGAGTCCGACGGATAGGATCGCTCAATCAAAGCCTCCATCTGTCTGGCGACCTCGTCGCGCAACCGTCTCCTAGCTTGCAATGCCTCCACGTGAGTATAGGGCAGCGCAGAAGAGGCCCAACTGGCGCCCTCGCCCCCTTCGACCTGTTCCCTCCACGATGACTAAGTTCGGCGATCTTGCCGGACTCGCCGCCCAGCTAAGCGGTGAGAACTTTCTTTACGTCTTCAAGCCGGCCCTCACGGGCCGGACCGGGCGGCTCCGCTGCCAGCCCGCCTCCTGCCTTCGGCCCGGCGGCTGGCGCGGGCACGCCCGGCCAACCGCAGGTCGGCACAGGCCACTAGACGCCGCACACACAAATGGTTGGGACGCGCCTGAAGTTCCCAGTGGCACGTGGGGGCGTGGTCCAACTGTAACGGGGCGAGCAGCTGACACGATAAGGACGCATCTACAGTTGAGATTAACAGGATGGCATGGTCTGTGTGCGCCGGATGGGGGGAGAACCTACCTATGACAGTAGTCGCACGGTTTGGGGCGGGGTGCTTCTACTTCGTGCCGCTGGGGATTGCGCGCGACGCTCAGTCGTGGGAGAGGTTCGTAAAGGCAGAATTGGAGAAGATTCCCTCCGTTTCAGAGATCGAGTTCGCCCTAGACGGTGGCTGGGTCGGCGCTGATGAAGTTAAGGTACTTGAGGGCGATTTACCTGACGATCTTCAAGTGATTCAGCCTGGAGGTGGAACGCTCACCTTCGAGGTAACGATTCCTTTGCGGGTTCAGGAGGGCCTGTTCGGCGCGGTCGCTCCCATTCTCGACTGCACCCAATTCAGGCTGATCACCTACTACGAGTTTGAAGGGCCGGCCACCATTGTTCGTTGTTTAGAGGGTGACTTGGCCGAGAACGATCCTAGCGACGCCGTCTTTCTGGTTCGTGAGTTCCTGGAGAACGAGCTGCGGACCCGTCGCGAGTCGCGTCTAAAACTGGTCACTGTCGGCCCCAGTCCCTTTCACGCGAACTTCTCTGTTGTTGATGATGCCGCAGACCTCAACGAAGGCAAGGCGTCTCCTCTCGGCAACATGCTATTCGAGCGCCGCGGGCAGCTTGGGTACGCCGAGTACCTCTTCCATAAGGAGCGCAGTGCTGAATCTGTGGCAGAATTTGCAAGAAGTGTACCGCCGATTTTGGCTCGCCAGTTGGCCTTCTTCTACTCTCTAAGTGTCGCGCGGGCCATCAGAATCAAGAACGCTGACGTTGCCGAGAGAGCGCGAGAGGAACTCGTCAAACGGTATCGAGCGCACGGTCTTGGGGCCCTCTTATACCGACTCTTTCGCTCCGGGAGGGCGGCTCGCAATACTCTAATCTTGGTAATCGAACTTGAGAATACCGAGTCGCGTCATAAGCGGCAGTACGAAAACGGGTTGCGTGAGTTCGAGAGCCAGGGGGAGGAGGTGGCAATTCTAGGCGAGATGAAGGAGGCTGCAGAATTTTCGCAGCTCGATGATCTGAAGTCAGCTCGCGAGACGGTCGTGGCACTAGATGAGGTGCGTAAGAAGGAGTTCGAGGTGGCTGTTGTCTCACTCTCAACGCTTCTTGGTGCGGCCGCAGGCGCCGTAGCGTCATTGCTGTCCGGCTGAAGTCGTCTTCGCATCTGAGGGCCCGGTCGGACCGTGTCTGATATCCCGGCGGGGCGCTCGCCGCCCCCGCACCCCAGGCGACCTCCGGGGAGGGGGCAAGTCTCCCCGTCGGCCACCGGAGGCGTAGCACCCCAGGGGCAGGGGGCCAGGTCGTTCAGCCGCCGGGTGCTCCACCTGGCCCCCTGCCCCTGGCGCGCTTCGGGAGGACCTGGCCGACGGGGAGAGCAGGGACCCAGCGTTGGGGCAACGGGACCAAGATCAAGGGCGGTGCCCTCGGTGCTCAAGCCTCTATCGCTGTGAAGCTTCTCCGGACGTCGCTTGCCCTCCGTCGCGACGGTCGCCGACTCAGCCTCTGGGCGGTTGCTCGCGGTTGGTCCTGAGATCGACTGTCGGGTCACGCTTGGGGCACGGGAGCCCTCGACGAGCCCGGAGACGACCGGAACCACCAGAAGGTCAACAGCCAGGTCAGGGCTGGTATAGCCGGCGGTGGTCCTGGTCGCCCTGACTCGTGAAAACGCTCCGGCTTAAAGGCTGCTAGCCGGGGCTATCGGCCCGCTGTTCGCCCCTCGTCAACGAGGTATTTGGACCCCGCTTCTCCAGCGGAGGAGCACTAGGTTGCGAGCACAACCTGCCCGTCAGGGGTGCGTCCTAGACGGAGCGTTATGCCGAATCCACATATCTGCGATGCTACGGTAGACGAGACGTCGATCTGCCGGGTGGTTCATATTTTCCGCGAGGTAGTGGTCGTCACACCCAAGACGGAGATGGTGCTATCCGACCACATGTCGAACATATCTTCACCTCTCCGAGACGCTCCACTCCGTGCGCACAGTTCGGAGAGGCATTCCCCTAGGCCCCCGATAGAGCTTAGATCGCATGTGCGCGGGAGGCCTGCGACTTGCCACATCTCGCGGACAAGTCTTTCGGCCTCGAAGGACGAGCCGAGCTCCCAAAGGGCGGCAGCAGCGATACAACCCAGCGAGTAGAACGCAGAGACCTCGTATTGCAGCTCCCAATGATGGAGCCTCAATCTCCAGGCGGACTTCTCGCTGCTCAGGGCTTTCTCTAACCCATCCTTCAGGCGCTGAGCTACCACCTTATTAGGAATCCTGATGCGCCACATGTCCGAACCAACAGTGCCCGCGAATTCACTGAAGCTCGCTGGGAACAGCCCAGTCGTGGATAACTCATCGAGCGAGTCGACCAAAGCTCCAACCGTGTAGGTAGGAGACCTCTCCTGCTTGGAGCTAGGCCGGTAGACTGGCACGGCAACGAAGACACCGGGCCCGTGATCCGAGATGACGGACGATATCGTTGTCAGACCTAATCTTAGATTGTGCAGTACAAATTCTGGGTGAGTCTCGTGAATTCGGAGTACGTAAGCCGCACCGTATCGCATTGCTGAGTAGTGATGGCCATCCGCGTCGAACTCCGCAAGTACCCTTTCTGCTTCTCCGCGGGTTCGATTCGAGAACTGCCTGCTGTACGCGAGGACCTCTTGCCGCAAAGTGTAGTCCGGTGAAGATGCAACAACAGCCAAAGAGCCTAAGAAAACCAGCTTTACGACGTCCCACGCCAAGTCTTCGCGAGCGACAAATCGAAGAAGAAAGAGGGCAAGGGACGTACTAGCGGCGACTTCCGTTGTTGAGTTTGCTACCAGCCTCACGCATCTTTCAAGATCTCCGGTCGCATCGTACGCCCGCAATGCGACGTCGGGCGCGACTAGGCTCCTTCCCGATACAATCATCTCTCGCAAATCATCGGCAAGGTCCTTCGTCGATCTCGCATTGCGTGCTAAGTAGCGTCCTGCATAGTACTCCATCAACGTGCGATGCGCGAAACCGTATACCCGGTCACCTCTCTCATCCCGATCAAACTGAGTCAAAACCCAGCCGCGGCCCGAGCAATGCTCGAAGAATCGTTCCTCTAGTTCATGGTTCGACTCCTCGTCTGCGACCACGATACGTGATATCGCAGCTTGAACTACTCTTCGTAGTAGGCGCTCGCTCGCGCGATCACGGGGATGTTCACTCAGGAAGAAGAAGCTGGCTAGCTCTTCCACCAAGCGTCGGAGTCTGTTCTCAGCGGGGACGGTGAGTTGCACACCGCGGAGTCGGTCCCATCGAATAAGAAGCAGTTCAGCGCACGCAGCATAAGCAGCCGAAGGAGAGTCTGGTATTGCCCCGTCGTAACGTTGCAGCAAACACAAGAGTGAAAGCAACAGCGGGTTGCTTCTGATATCCCTAAGGTGATCTGTCTGATTTAAGAATCGCGTCGAGACTGCGTATCCGCGATTACCTGAGCCCTCAACGATTGTGAACCAGCGCCGCGAGTATTCGGCCACCTGGGCTCGATCAAATTCATTCAGCTCATAGACGGGAAACTCTTTCCTCTCGAGCGGAGCGCTGGAGTACGTTTCGATGCGACAGGTAACTAGTATATTGGCCAATGGGTAGTTGAACGCAAAGGCTTGAATTGCCTTTGCTGTGCGACGTCGACCTTCTAGGTTTGCCACTTCATCGAGGGCATCGAATACGACGTTCATTAGCCCGCTTCTTAACAGGCTGACTACTTCATCCTTGGTAACGTCCTCTTGTAGAAGCCTTGCTATTTCTCTTGCTAGAGCACCTGTAATCGTCTCTGAGTTGTCTTGGTAGTTCTTGAGCTCGATCATGATCGAGCAGGGCCCTTCATCATCCCATGCCGACGCGACAGATGAGTCGTAGAGACTCTTTCGGACGAATGTGCTCTTACCTGCTCCTGGATTTCCAACGACCACACAAGATGTATCGGCGATATCGGGTTCAGTGATGTTTCTTAGGCCCGATACTCCCCCTCCAGCTCTGACGGCGCTCGCGGATTCAGGTAGCATGGTTAGAGTTCGCCGGACATATACTGAATCGACCGAGCTGAAGTGCTCTGTGGTAGAGTGAGGCATCTCGACAATCTTGTATTGCCGGCGAGTCTGCTCGCGAATCCTTGAATGCAAAACATCAACTCGATCAGCCATCAACTCGCTGAGCGGAATTTCGGCTCGCAGTGTGGCGGCCGATGTCTTCGTCGTGCTCCCGGGAGCCCCTACAGGACGCATGACACGGACCATATGCATAGCGCGCTGATTCGTGCCTTCACCTTTCGCCAGTCCTGCCTTTGTGCGGGCAGCTATGTCCCCGCAGAGTGTCTGCCAAAGAGGCGCGGCGATGGGGTCGACTTCCTTGATCGTCATGCGTAACTTGCGCGCGAGCTCCGTAATAAACGCGAATTCGAGTTGATCTCGCTCTGCCTGTCGCCTGATTCTTTTCTCTTCGCCGTCTTTCCGCAGCTCGACCTCCTGGTACTGCGCGTGATCTGCGACTTCGAGGTAGGCCATCATCTGCAACAGGCTTGCGCATTTTCGGCTTCTTAGGTAGGAAGCAATCTTGTCTTGATGGTGCCTCGCCGCTTTCGTCTCGCTCCACGTCTCGAACTTCCGGATCGCTTTCGGATCGCGAACTATTGTTTCGTAGATCCACCGCCATGATGGGATTGCCGACTTGAAAAGCCCCGCGCCGAGGGCCTTCGCTGCTGCGGTTGCGGCTGCGGTGGCGAGAGACCCTGGGTCCAATGCTAAAATCCTTTGATCCTACTTGCCTGGCGAATCTTTGCGGAGGTCGATTGAGTGGGTTGCCGGGGGCCGAGTCTACTCGAGTTGACCGTAGAAAGCACTTGGACTTGCGGCGTTGGAAGTATGGCCTCGTGCCGACCGAGATGAGCGATCACCGGTCCCCGTCCGGCACCCCGTTGTCCGGCGTGATGCGCCGCGGTGGACCTAGGCAGCCAGGTCTCCCCGCCCGTCAGGTCTTCCAAGGCGCGGCAAGGCAGGAACCTAAGCGAGCACCCGAAGCGAAAGACGAGCTGGACCTCTGCCCGGCGAGCGCTGTGCCCCTGATGTGATCGGCGGCAGCAAGCTGGAGGACCGTCACACCGAAGCGCTCAACTCCTTGGCCCTAGCCGGCCCACAGTAAGCATGTACTTGTCAAAGATCAAGGACTGCTCTGGGGACCATCTGAGGACCGCGGGCCGCTCACTTTGCCCGCGTGCCCGCACCTCGGGCACGGCCGCGTCGGGCAAATGAAGATGGGCTGACGTGCCGCTCCTCGCCCCCGCCGTCCTGGGTCAAAGTTGGGCTGAGAGCCCGTCTATCCCGGCGCGCCAGGTCTTCGCGCTGCTACTTAGGAGCGGTTGAGCACCATCGACGGCAAGTTCGACGCCGAACGGCGTCGTACTCGGCGATGGCAGCGTTGACGGAGGCGGCGGTGATGTCCTGGAGTGCCACGGGATGAGATTACCGTGGCAGCATCAAGAGGGTTGCTGCTCCCTTCTCGCCACGGACCGACGTCGGACACCCAGGTCGCTGATGGAGTTGTCAAGGATCGAGGTTTGCCGGAGAGCAAATGCGAACGTCACCTTCGGGCGCGGGCCGGGGCAGGGAAGAGCTCTTGTTGCCGGCCACCCGGAGGGCCCAGCGCCCGCCAATGGGCGGGTTGTTCAGTGCGTCGGTGCTCCACTGAGCCGTTGAAAGTGGACCTATCGGTAGGACCTGGCCGACGGGTCGACCGCGCGCCAGCCGTCACGTCTGGACGACCTCGAGCAGCTCGGGCACCGTGCCGGACATGCCCGAGGAAGAACTGGCTCAGGCCCAGGGCGAGCAGGACGCCGCGATGGCGCTCGCCGAGGAGGACCACTGGCAGATCGTCGGCGGCGGCATGCTCACCGTGCACCCATTCGGGGAATGGGTCCCGCGAGCGCACCGACGCGCCTACCTCGCCGGCGCCGCCTCCGTTCTCGGATACCGCCCGCTGATCATGGCCTGACGGGGCAAGATCGTTCCCACACTTTTCCCCCACGGAATGATGGGGGAGAGGGTGCCCGAGCCCGTCACGCTCGGAATGGCGCCACCGGCGTCCGACCAGCTCAGAGGCCGGGTTTGCCACTGCCCGCAGCCGGCCAGAACGGGTCAACCAGAACCCGTCAGGTCGTCGGTTCGAGCCCGACCTGCCCCACCGAGACGCCGGGTCGGCGCACGATCGAGGCCGCCCTCGGCCGAATCCCTCGACGGTGGTCATCGACGCCTGCCACCTGGTCAACGCCGGAGGCGGCGGCCACGCTGGAGGCATGGACCTCGCCACCATCCGATCTCTGCGTCGGTGGCTCCTCGCCGCGACGGTGCTGACCGCCGGGTTGATCGGCTCCAGCTGGGCCGAAGCCACCGATACCCCGGCGAGTCCTCGGGTGTGGGTCGATGTCGCTCTCGCCGTGGCCGCGCTGGTCTGCGTCGGCGTCGTCGGCGGGCGCCTGCGACGTCAGGAGCGGAGATCCGAGAGCGGGAGCACGGGTGTCGAGCGGCGTACGACAGCCTGACCGGCGACGAGGGAACCCCGTCATGGGCGGTCCGGGCCGGGCGGGACGTGCTCGCGCCCTGGTCGCCGCGGTGATGGCGTCTCTCGTCCTGACGGGCTGCGCGAGCGGAACAGGATCGGCGCCGGCCCCGGGAGGTCCGGTCGGCGGCGGCCCGCTCGCGGAACGCCTCGCTGCGGAGGCGACCGTCGACGGAGCCGTCGGCCACCTCCAGGCGCTGCAGGCCATCGCCGACCGCAACGGCGGGAACCGCGCCGTGGGCACCCCTGGCTACGACCAGAGCGTGGAGTACGTGGCGTCCACGCTGAGCCGTGCCGGCTTCCGGGTGGAGACCCCCACCATCGTCGTGACCAGCGAGGACGACGAGGGCGAGGGCACCGAGGGCGCCGTCGGCGCCCGGACCACCCGCACCGTGATCGCCCAGACCACCACGGGCCGGACCGACGAGGTCGTCCTGAGCGGAGCCCATCTCGACAGCGTCCCCGAGGGGCCGGGCATCAACGACGACGGCAGTGGGGTCGCCGCGAACCTCGAGATCGCACTGCGGCTGGGTGCCGCCGCGCCGGTGACGAACGCGGTGCGCTTCGTCTGGTTCGGGGCCGAGGAAGAAGGCCTCGTCGGCTCGCAGCAGTACGTCCAGGGGCTGTCGGCCGACCAGCGCCGGGACGTCGCCCTGATGCTGAACTCCGACATGATCGCGTCCCCAAACGCCGGCTACTTCGTCTACGACGGCGACGGGTCGGACCCGGGCAGCACCGAGGACGCAGCGGCGGGATCGGCGACGATCGAACGCCTGCTCGTCGACCGCCTCGCCTCGCTGGGCGTCCCGGCGCAGGGGACCCCCTTCAACGGCGACTCCGACTACGGCCCGTTCGTCGAGGCCGCGATCCCGTCCGGTGGGATCTTCACCGGCGACGCCCCGAGCAAGACGCCGGAGCAGGCCGCGCTCTGGGGCGGCCGGGCCGGCGTCCCCTTCGACGTCTGCTACCACCGGGCGTGCGACACCACGAGCAACATCGACCGCGTCGCGTACGGACGCATGCTCAACGCCCTCGCCTTCGGCATCGGGTCGTTCGCCACCGACCTCGACGGCCTCCCTCCGCGCGCCGACCGCGGCTGAGAGGTCGGCCGCGCTGGACGCCGTCGGCGAGCTCGGGCACCGTGCCGGACATGACCGAGCGGGAGCAGGCCCAGGCCCAGGGCGAGCAGGACGCCGCGATCGCGCTGGCCGAGGAGGATCACCGGCGCATCGCCGGCGGGGGCATGCTCACCGTCCACCCCGTCGAGGAGTGGGTCCCGCGGGCCCACCGCCGGACCTACCTCGACGGCGCCGCGTCCGTCCTCGGCTACCGGCCGCTGATCAGGGCCTGACGGCGGTGGATCGCGATCCCGGGCGGGAGATCAGCAGCAGTGCTCCCCACGCCAGGAGGTGATCCCCTCCCGCACGGCCACGGCGGCGATGACGAGGGCGACGACGGGGTCCGCCCAGCTCCACCCGAGGGTGGCGTTGAGGACGAGGCCCAGGAGCAGCACGCCCGACAGGTAGGTGCACAGCAGCGTCTGCTTCGAGTCGGCCACCGCGGAGTTCGAGCCCAGCTCCCGGCCGGCCCGTCGCTGCGCGAAGGAGAGGAACGGCATGACCACCAGGCTCACCGCGGCCAGGACGATGCCGACGGTCGAGGGCCGGGGGTCGGCCGCGCCGAGCAGGGTCCGCACCGCCTCGACGCCCACGTAGGCGGCGAGGGCGAAGAACGAGACCGCGATGACCCGCAACGCCGCACGCTCGCGGGCCTCGGGGTCACGGCCGGAGAACTGCCAGGCCACGGCGGCGGCCGAGGCGACCTCGATGATGGAGTCGAGGCCGAAGCCGATGAGGGCGGACGACGACGCCACCGCGCCGGCACCGATCGCGACGATGGCCTCGACGACGTTGTAGGTGATCGTCGCGGCCACCAGCAGGCGGACCCGTCGGGTGAGGACGGCGCGGCGCTCGGCGTCGCCACCGGCGCGCTGCGCGACGGGGCCGGCGCAGCACTCCTTGTCGCACTCCGCCCCCGAGGCCAGGGGCAGTGAGTGCCGTGGCTGGTGCCCGGCGCTCACGACCGGACCGCCTCGTCCAGGCACTCCTCGGACGTCGACACCGCGAGGACGACGCGCGCCATCTCCCGCAGGGCCGTCGCGAGGTGGGGGTCGGCGATCTCGTAGCGGGTCTGGCGGCCCTCGAGCGATGCGACCACGAGGCCGCAGCCCCGGAGGCACGCCAGGTGGTTGGAGACGTTGGACCGCGACAGCCCCAGTGCCCCGGCGAGCTGTGCCGGATAGCCCGGACCGTCGAGCAACGCGACCAGCAGCCGGCACCGGGTGGGGTCGGCCAGCGCGCGCCCGACCCGGGCGAGGGCGGCGTCACGGGTCTCGCCGGTCAGCATGCGCTGAACCGTACAGCGATGACTGAACAGTGGGGAAGGGTCAGCGCGGGGTCAGCCACCGCGCCGCGGCGTCGGCGCAGTCGACGGGCGTGGAGTTGAACGCGATGGCGGCCTGCGGGGCGTGACGCCGGACGAGGTTGACGACGACCTCGAAGAACCCCAGCAGCTCCTCGTCCTTCCGCAGGCCGCCGCCCACGACCACGCACTCCCACGGCTCGCGCCGCAGGTGCTCGACGATCGTCCCCTCGGCGCTGCCGTCGAGCGGTACCAGGCACATCGTGTGGGAGATCCCGAGCTCGTCGAAGCGCCGACGTCCGCGCTCGAGCGCCTCGAGCACCGGCGCCGGGTCGTAGCCCGCGATGGTGACGGGGTCGAGCCCGAGGACGAGCGTGGAGGGCGGGGCCATGCCGCCCTTCCTAGCATCGCGATCCGTATCGGCTGGACGTCGTCGCGGTCCTGCGCGATCGTGGAGGCGGTCGACCAGGACCCCGTCGCCGACCCGCCCCGCCGAGATCGGGGGCCCGTCGACGCACCGGGAGAGCCATGGCCCGGCGGTGGCCGTCCGCGTCCTGTCCGTCCACGGGATCGACGTCCTGGGATGGAACCCGGCCCACCCGGAGGCGAGGGCCTCCGTCGCGACCATCCTGACGCCGAGGAGCCCCGGACCTCGCCGCGAGTCGTGGCGTTGCGGTGAGCACGGCCCGGGGCGGGGCCCGTACCCAGGTGTAGGGTTCGCCGGACCCGTTCCCCCGAGAGCTCTCGGTGGGGGCGGGCCCGGCCTGGACCTCGTCGGGGCGTGAGCGGGAGAGCCCGCCCACACGGCGACCATGGGCGGCGGGTGCGAGGTGGATCAGGCCCGGCTGAGCCAGGCCCTCGCCGACGCGGTCGCGGCGGGTGGCGCCGAGTCCGCACTGGCCGTGTGCCGGGCCTGCGTGGAATGGCTGCCGATGACCGGGGCGTCGATCACGATGATGACCGTGGCCGAGGTGCAGGAGCCGGTCTGTGCCACCGACGCGGTCTCCGCCCGCATCGACGAGCTGCAGTTCGGGCTGGGCGACGGCCCGTGCGTCGAGTCCTTCCGCACCGGTCGCGCCGTGCTCGTGCCCGATATCGCCGATCCGGCCGAGACCCGGTGGCCGGTGTTCGCGTCCGCCGCGGCCGCGACGGGCGCCCGCGGCATGTTCGTGTTCCCCCTCCAGGTCGGTGGTGCGCGCATCGGGGTGCTCGACTGCTACCGGGACGTCCCCGGCCCGCTGACCGACGAGGACGTCACCGGGGCCCTGCGCACGGCCGACGCCGCGGTGTGGTCCCTGCTCGACCACGGCCGCACCGGGAGCGACGGCGAGCCCGAGCCGGCCGGAGCGGTGGACGGCTCCGCACTGACGCGCGCCGAGGTGCACCAGGCGACGGGGATGATCATGGCGCAGGCCCGACTCGGCGCGCCGGACGCGCTGGCCCGGCTGCGCGCGCACTCCTTCCGCGTCGGACGCACGATCACCGAGGTGGCGGACGACGTCGTCGCCCGCCGCCTCCGGCTGAGCCCCGACGGAGTGTGGAGCACCACAGGTGGCGGCAACCCCACAGACCGCGCGACCCCGAGTGACGACCCGGTTGACCCTCGCAGCCGGGACGACGAGGAGAAGTCATGAGTACACCCTCAGCCGTCCGTGAACAGGCACTGGTGACGGCCTTCGTCCGCCTCGCCGACACCCTGGTGGCCGACTACGACGTGATCGAGCTGTTCCACGCGCTGTGCGGGGACTGCGTCGCGCTCCTCGGTGCGGACGCCGCCGGCCTGCTGCTGACCGACCAGCGCGGCGCCCTGCAGGTCGTCTCCGCGTCCACCGAGGCCGCCAACCTGGTCGAGCTGTTCCAGCTCCAGGCCGAGGAGGGCCCGTGCCTGGACTGCTTCCGCACGTCGGCGCAGGTCCACGCCGGCGACCTCGCGACCGACACCCGCTGGCCGCGGTTCGCCGCGCTCGCCGACGACAACGGTTTCACCGCGGTGCACGCGCTGCCGATGCGGCTGCGGGGGGAGACCATCGGCGCGCTCAACCTGTTCCACCGCAACCGCACGGACATGAGCGTCGACGAGCTCGCCATCGGTCAGGCCCTGGCCGACGTCGCCACCATCGCCATCCTCTCGGACCGCAACACCCGCGAGCGCGAACGGCTCACCGAGCAGCTCCAGGCCGCGCTGACCAGCCGTGTGATCATCGAGCAGGCCAAGGGCGTCCTCGCCGAGCGAGGTCAGATCCCCCTCGACGAGGCGTTCACGCGCCTGCGGTCACACGCCCGCTCGACCCAGCAGCGTCTCTCCGACCTGGCCCGCGCCGTGACCGACGGGTCCCTCGACACCACCCCGCTCCTGCGCTGAGCTCAGCTCGTGACGAGGGCCCGCCAGCACATCCGGACCGTGGTGCCGAGATCCGACCCCAGCACGGCGTGGTGGTCCGAGAGCTCGCGCACGAGGTCGAGCCCGCGGCCGCGGAAGCCCGGGTCCGCGCCCGGCGGCGACCACACCCCCTGGTCCTCGACGACCACGACCACGCCGTTCCCGCACGGGCGGGGCGCAGCGAACACCGAGACGTCCCCGACGGGACCCCGGTAGGCGTGCTCGACGACGTTGCTCACCGCCTCGTCGACCACCAGGACGATCGACTCGCCGATCTCCTCGTCCACCACGGTCGTCACCGTCCACCGCCGGACGAGACGGCGGAGGGCGACGACCGTCTCCGGTCGCGCCGGACGCCGCTCCCACAGCCAGGCCCCGCGGACCCCGGCGGTGTCCGTACCGGCCGGGCACACGCATCCCGTGGCCAGCCCCATGCACTCGAGATCGCGGTTGGTGATCATCAGCTGTCGGCCGGGCGCGTCGCGGTCGGGGTCGACGTCCGGGGCGCCGGGACGGGGGGTGCGACGACCGGGACGCGGTGCGGGTCGATCATGAGTGGTCGGCGGAGCTCCCGGACCGTCCCCCGGAGCATGTCGGCACCCTCGGCGGCCTCGCGGGCCAGGATGTCGGCGAACTGCGGCAAGCGCGCACCGACCACGTCCACCACACAGTCGGGATGGGCCTCGAGCCGGCCGCGGAGCCGGACGAGACCCAGGAGACCCGCGCGGTCGCAGGACACGATCGCGCGAATGTCCAGGACCACACGCGTCGACCCCTCGCGGGCCTCGGACTCCGCCCTGGCGCGCAGCGCCGGGATGGCGGCGCCGTCGACGGCACCGCCGAGGACGAAGATCGTCTTGCGGTGGTGCTCGCCCACCCAGCGCGAGGAGCTCGTGCGGCTGACGGTGATCCGGCTCATCTCGGCGGCCCCCCTGGACGCGACGCAGCGATGACTCAGCGCCAGGGGTCCGGGGCGCGGTACGGCCGAGTGCGGCCGCCTGAGCGCCACATGTTAACGCCCCGGACACGGCTCGTCACCACATCAGCACGCACCGGAAGCAGCGCGATCAGCTCGTGAGGTGCTCCAGCACGAAGTCGACGGATCGGTCGAAGGCGGCCCGGGCGACGTCGGGCCGGCCGAGCCACAGGTGGTCGGCGCCGTCGAGGAGCTCGAGCGTCATCGCAGCGCCGACGGCGTGCAGGGCCGCGCCGAGGCGCTCCGACTGCCGGGTCGGGACCAGGCGGTCGGCCGTGCCGTGCAGCAGCAGGAACGGCGGCGCGCCGGCGCGGACGTGCGTCACCGGGCTCGCCGCCCGGGCCCGTTCGGGGTCCGACGACGGCGCGACACCCAGCAGCAGCGCCTCGCGGGAGTCCGGAGCGCCCGGGTCGACGGCGCTGATGCCCCCGGCGGCGGCGTCGGCGGCGACCGTCGTCAGGTCGGCCGGGCCGTACCAGTCGACGACCGCGCGGACGCCGGGATCGGTGAGGCCGAGCAGGGCGGCGAGGTGCCCGCCCGCGGACTCGCCCCACAGCGCGATGCGGGTGGGGTCGATCCCGAGGTGCTCGGCGTGGGTGCGCAACCAGCCCAGCCCCGCGGCGGCGTCCTCCAGCGGCGCCGGGAAGCGGGCCTCGCCGCTGAGCCGGTAGTCCAGCGACGCCACCGCGAACCCGTGCGACGCGAGCTGCAGGAACGGCGACGGCGACCACCCGGCGTAGGCCGGTCCGAAGCCCGCACGGCTGCCGCCGCGCCAGCCGCCGCCGTGCAGGAAGACGATCAGTGCCGGCAGCGGTCCGTCGGGTCGGTGCAGGTCGAGCAGCAGCGGCCGGTACCCGGGGACGGCCGCGTACTCCACCGCGCGCCAGGTCGTGACGCCGTCGGCGCGGACGGGCGGGGGCAGGTTCGGCGGCTCGCTCGGGGGCTCGCTCGGGGGCTCGCTCGGGGGCTCAGTCGAGGAGGCGGACATCGTGGTGGAACTCATTGCGGTAGGCAGGGGGAAGAGCTCGGCACTCTGCGCCTCGCGGGACCCGCCGTCACGGTGGCTTCCGCCCACCGGCACGGCCTACGCGCCGGGCAGGCGGGGGAGGACCTCGCCGGCCACGAGATCCAGCATCCGCTCGCGGTCCGCGTCCTCGACCGCCGGCGCGAGGACCACCGAGTCGGCGCCGGCGTCGGCGTACTCGGCGAGGCGGGCGGCGACCTGCTCGGGGGCGCCGTGGGGGACGACCGCGTCGAGGATGCGGTCCATGTCCTGCCCGTAGGTCGCCAGGAGCGACTCCCGCGCGCGGCGACGGGCGACGGCGGGGTCGGCGTCGACGGCCGTCCACGCGAAGTAGGCCCCGGAGACCTCGGCGGGGTCCCGGCCGTGACGCTCGGCCTCCTCGCGGGCGGTGGCGAGGCCCCGGGCGACGCGGTCCGGGCTGCCCAGGTACGGCATCCACACGTCCCCGGCGCGCCCGGCGCGGCGCATGGAGGCCTCGGAGCGCCCGCCGACCCACATCGGGGGTCGCGGACGCTGGATCGGCAGCGGGTCGAGCGTGGCGGGCGTGCCGTCGACGTCGATCGGCTCGCCCGCGAAGAGCGTGACGAGGACGTCGAGCGCGTCGTCGGTGCGCCGGCCCCGTTCCTTCACCGGCACCCCGCACGCCGCGAACTCCACGGGGTTCTCGCCGCCGACCCCGACGCCGAGCTCGAAGCGGCCGCCGGAGATCCGGTCGAGCGTCGCGGCCATCTTCGCCGCGAGCGGCGCGGGATACAGCGGAAGCAGCGTGACGGCGCTGAGCAGGCGCACGCGAGTGGTGACGCTCGCGGCGGCGGCGAGGGCGACGAACGCGTTGGGCGTCGGGCTCCCGAACAGCACGTGCTCGCCGCTCGCGACGAGGTCGAAGCCCCGCTCCTCGGCACGCCGGGCGGTGTCCGGGACGTCGGCGGGGTCGCCGGCGGGCGGCAGGACCAAGCCAACCCTCACGCCTCCACGCCCGCCCGGGACAGCACGGCACGAGCCATCGTCAGGTGCACCGCGTCGACCATCTCGCCGTCGACGACCCCCACCCCCGACGAGCCGGCCTCGATGACGAGGCGGGCGTGGGCGATCTCCTCGTCGGTCGGGGTGAAGGTCTCGTGCGCGAGCGCGACCTGCGAGGGGTGGATGCAGATCTTGCCGTCGTACCCGAGGTCACGGCCGACGGCGGCGTCGACGCGGAACGCCTCGGCGTCGTGGGCGGCGACGACGGCCTGGTCCAGCAGCCCGACGCCGGCGACCGCGGCCGCGAGCACCACCTCGCTGCGGGCGAACAGCACCTCCTGCCCGCCCGCCGTGCGCCGGCCGCCGACCGAGGCGATGTAGTCCTCGGCGCCGAAGTAGGCGGCGAGCAGGCCGTTCATCAGCTCCCGGCACTGCGCCACCCCCCGCGCCGACTCCAGGCCCCCGATCACCGGGTGGTCACCGAGACGGGAGCGCAGGTCCTCGAGCTGCTCCGGGGACTCCAGCTTGGGCAGCACGACGCCGTCGGCGGCCGACTCCGCGACCGCGGCGACGTCGTCGGCGTACCAGGGCGTCGTCGGGCCGTTGACGCGGATCAGCACGAGCGTCCTGCCGTCGCGGGGCAGCTCGGCGACGGCGCGGACCGCGGCGTCGCGCGCGGACTCCTTGTCGCCCGCGGCCACGGCGTCCTCGAGGTCGACGGCCACGGCGTCGGGCGACCACCGCGGCACCTTGGCCACCATGTCGGGCCGCGCGCCGGGCACGAACAGCAGGCTCCGGGGGACCCTCATGCCGGCCGCCGATGCATGAGCCCCGTGCGCTTGCAGGAGCACACCAGCTCGTTGCGCTGGTTCTGCGCCCGATGCTCGAAGACGACCAGGCCGGCGTCCGGGCGTGACCTCGACGAGCGCGCCGACACGACCTCGGTGGTCACCCGCACGGTGTCGCCCTGGAACACCGGCGCGGGGAACGTCACGTCGTCGAGCCCCAGCTGGGCGACGATCGTCCCGAGCGTCAGCTCCGGCACCGACAGCCCGACCACCAGTGCGAGGGTGAACATGCTGTTCACCAGCGGGCGCCCGAACTCGGTGCTCTCGGCGTACTGGTGGTCCAGGTGCAGCGGCGCGGGGTTCATCGTCATGGTCGTGAACAGCACGTTGTCGGTCTCGGTGACCGTGCGCCGGACGGCGTGCTCGACGACGAGCCCCTCGGTGAGGTCCTCGAACCAGAGGCCGCTCATGCCCGTACCGCCGCGGCGAGGGTGTCCAGGCTGCCCGGGTCCTCGAGCGCGCTGGTGTCGCTGCGGGCCTCGCCGTGCAGCAGGACCTCGCGCATCAGCCGACGCATGATCTTGCCGGTGCGGGTCTTGGGCATCGCCGAGGTGACGATGACGCGGTCGGGCCGCGCCAGCCCGCCGATGGTCTCCCCGACCAGGTCCCGCACCTCGTCGGGCACGCCCTCGGTCTCGCCGGACACGGTCACGAACGCCACCGGCACCGTGCCCTTGGTCGCGTCGGGCACCCCGACGACGGCGGCCTCGACGACGCGCGGGTGGGTGCCGACGACGGC
This sequence comes from Actinomycetospora chibensis, assembly GCF_028737215.1. Lineage (GTDB taxonomy): Bacteria > Actinomycetota > Actinomycetes > Mycobacteriales > Pseudonocardiaceae > Actinomycetospora > Actinomycetospora chibensis. The sequence continues at coordinate 227,169 of NZ_JAQZAM010000003.1, forward strand.
CTCGATCTCCATCGTCGAGAGGCGGTGCGCGGCGACGTTGATGACGTCGTCGGCGCGCCCGAGCACCCAGAGGTGCCCGTCGGTGTCCACGACGGCCTCGTCGTTGGTGGCGTAGCGCCCCGGGAAGCGCCCGAAGTAGGTCGAGAGGTAGCGGTCGTGGTCGTCCCACACGGTGCGGGCGAGGGTGGGGAACGGCCGGGTCATCACGAGGTTGCCCTTCACCCCCGGCACCACCGGCGCGCCGTCGTCGTCGACGACGTCGAAGGCGTGGCCCGGCACGGGGGTGCCCGCCGAGCCCGCCTTGAGGTCGTCGACGCCGGTGACGGGATAGGTCCACGTCGAGCCGGTCTCGGTCTGCCCGTAGGCGTTGACGATCGGGACGCCGAACGTCTCGGTCGCCCACGTGAACGTCTCCCCGTCGAGCGGCTCGCCCTGCACGGTGATCAGCGCGAGGCGGGGGAGCGGGTGGGACGCGGCGAGGTCGTCACCGAACTTGCGCAGCATCCGCAGCACCGTCGGTGCGCACAGCACCTGGGTGACGCCGTGGCGCTCGCAGACGTCGTAGAACCGCGAGGGCGACGGGGTGTCCAGCGCGCCCTCGTAGCAGGCGATCGTCGAGCCGTGCGCCAGCCCGCCGATCACGGCCTGGATCGGGAAGGTCAGCCAGCCGACGTCGGCGGCCACCCAGTAGACGTCGCCCTCGACGGGCCCGGCCTGCCAGTGCACGTTCGCCCAGGTCCCGAGCAGGAATCCGCCGACGGAGTGCACGACGCCCTTCGGCTTCGACTCCGTGCCGCTGGTGAAGATCAGGAACGCCGCCTCGTTGGGGTCGAGCGACGCCATCGGGGCACCCTCGGGGTGCTCGGCGAGCAGGGCGGCGTAGGAGACCTCGTCACCCTCCAGGGGGACGGAGCGGCCGGTGCGGTCGACCACGACGACGTGCTCCACCGTCGGGGCGTCCGACCGCGCCGCCCGCAGGGTCTCGAGCAGCTCGACGGGCTTGCCGCGCCGGTAGATCGCGTCGGCGACGACGACGGCCTTCGCCCGGGCGGCCGCCAGCCGCGAGGCGACGGCGTCGCGACCGAAGCCGGAGAAGAGCACCGTGTAGATCGCGCCGATCCGGTTGCAGGCGTGGATCGCGGTGAACGCCTCGACGAGGTTCGGCATGTAGACCGCGACGACGTCGCCGCGCCCGATGCCCAGGGCGACCAGGCCGCCGGCCAGCCGGTTCACCTCGTCGGCGAGCTCGGCGTAGGTCACCGTGCGGGTGTCGCCGGGCTCGCCCTCCCATACGATCGCGGCGCGGTCGGCCGTCGCCGGGTCCTCGGCCCAGCGGTCGACGCAGTTGTCGGCGACGTTGATCCGCCCGCCCTCGAAGTAGCGGAAGTCGCCCAGCTCGCCCGAGCGGACGGTGTGCCAGGGCTCGAGCCAGCGGTGCTTCTCGGCCACCCAGACCCAGTAGTCGTCGGGATCGGTGTCGTGGCGCGCACGGGCCGTCGCGAGCTCGTCGACCCGGTCGGCCGAGCGCCATCGCTCGTCCAGCGGCTGCAGCGGCGCGGAGATCAGGGTGGCGAGGGTGTCGCGATCGTCCATGATCGGGTCTCCTCCGTGGGGATCACACAGGGCTGACGGGGTGGTGACGGCGCCCGCTGGTGCGGGTCCAGCCGTCGGCGTGGCGCAGACGGGTGATCAGCTCGTCGCGCAGGCCCTCGCCGGGGACGACGGCGTCGACGACGAGCTCGTCGCCCATGCGCAGCAGGTTGACCTCGGCCCGGTGCTCCTCGACGCGGGCGGCGAGGAACGCGTCGCGCTCTCCCGCGTCCTCGATCGCGGCGATCTTGCCGGCGTAGACGGCGTTGACCGACGCCTCGGGGCCCATGGCGCCGATGAACGCGCTGGGCAGCGCGAGGGTCGCCCGCGGCTCGAAGCCCGGCGCGCACATCGCGTAGTAGCCGGCGGCGTAGGCCTTGCGCAGGACGATCGTGAACTTCGGGACCTCGGCCGACGACATCGCGAGGATCATCTTGGCGCCGTGGCGGATGATCCCCTGGCGCTCGACGGCGACGCCGACCATGAAGCCGGGCACGTCCTGCAGGAAGAGCAGCGGGACGTTGAAGGCGTCGCACAGGGCGATGAAGCGGGCGGCCTTGTCGGCGGAGTCGACGTGGATGGCGCCGCTGCGCACCTGCGGCTGGTTGGCGACGAGGCCGACGACGCGCCCCTCCAGCCGCGCGAACCCGACCACGAGCTCCTGCGCCCAGTCGGGCTTGATCTCGAAGAACGTGCCGCCGTCGACGAGCCGGTCGATCACCGTGATGACGTCGTAGCCGATGTTCGGGTCCTCGGGGACCAGCCCGTCCCAGCCGGTGGCCTCGGGCGGGGCGGGCTCGACCTCGGGCGGCGTCCCGGTGAAGTCGTCGGGCAGGTAGGTCAGGAGCAGCCGGGCGGCGGCGAGCGCCTCCCAGTCCTCCTCGAACACGGAGTCGCCGCAGCCCGAGACCTCGGCGTGCATCCGCGCGCCGCCCATCTCCTCGGCGGTGGTGTGCTCGCCGGTGACCTTCTCGGCGACCCGCGGCGACGCGAGATACATCGACCCGCGGCCCTCGACCATCCCGACCCAGTCGGTGAACGCCGGCATGTAGGCCCCGCCCGCGGCCGACGGGCCGTGCAGGCAGCAGATCTGCGGGACCCGCCCGGACAGCCGGACCTGCAGGTGGAAGATCCGCGAGGCGCCTCGGCGCCCGGGGAAGAAGCCCATCTGCTCGGTGAGCCGGCCGCCCGCCGAGTCGACGAGGTAGAACACCGGGAGCAGGTCCCGGTCGGCCCGCTCGAGGATGCGGATCTGCTTCTCGCAGGTCCGCTCGCCCCACGACCCGGCCTTGACGCCGAAGTCGTGCGCGATCACCGCCACGGGCCGGCCCTCGACCGTCCCGACGCCGGTGACGACGCCGTCGCCCGGCATCCCGGGCTGGGTCGCCGCGGCCAGGAGCCCGTCCTCGACGAAGCTGCCCGGGTCGAGCAACACGTCCAGGCGCTGGCGCACGGGAAGCTTCTCGGGCCAGCGCCCGGCGTCCCCGCCCAGGCGCGCCCGGTCGGCGGCCGCGAGCACGTCATCCCCCGAGGGAGGTGCCGGCGCCCCGGGGGGATGAGGCGCCGACACCTCCCACGCGGGACCCGCGCCGTGAGCTGCCGTCCCGGTCACGGCACCAGCCGCTTCGCCAGGATCTCGAGCTGGATCTCGTCGGTGCCGCCGCCGATGCGCAGGATGCGCACGTCGCGGTGGTGGCGGGCGATCGGCGTCTCCTCGAGGTAGCCGGCGCCGCCGTAGAGCTGCACCGCCTCGTCGACGATCCACGCGGCCGCCTTCGCCGCGAAGTACTTCGCCGCCGCGACGGACCGGCCGGCCTCGGGGTGGCCGCGATCGAGACGGTCGGCGGCCTTGTAGGTCATCACGCGTGCGGCCTCGAGCTCGATCTCCATCGCGACGATGCGGTGCCGGATCGCCTGCCGGGCGGTGAGCGGCTCGCCGGCGACCTCGCGGCCGCGCAGGTACTCGGTGACCGTCTCGAGCGCCTCGGCGGCGTGGCCGACGCCCATCGCGGCCAGCACGACGCGCTCCAGCTGGAACGCGTCCATGATCTGGTGGAAGCCGCGGCCCTCGACGCCGAGCACCGCGTCCTCCCCGAGCGTGACGCCGTCCAGCACGACCTCGCGGGTGTCCGAGGAGTGCCAGCCCATCTTCTGCAGCGGGGCGCCGAACGAGAGCCCGGGCGTGCCGGCCGGCACCACGAACGTCGTGATCCCGCGGTGCCCGCCCTCGGGGTCGGTCTTCGCGCCGACGACGAGGACGTCGGCCAGGCCCGCGTTGGTGATGTACATCTTGCGGCCGTCGAGCACCCAGCCCTCGTCGGTGCGCCGCGCGCGGGCGGAGATGCCCGCGACGTCGGAGCCCGCGCCGGGCTCGGTGACGGCGATCGCGGCGATGGCCTCGCCGGCGGCGAGCGCGGCGACCCAGCGCTCCTGCTGGTCGGTGGTGCCGTGGCGCACGAGATGGGGCGCGGCCATGTAGGCGCTGACCAGCGCGCTCACGGCGATGCCGCCGCAGGCGCGGGTGAGTTCCTCGGCGAGCACCGTCACGGCGGTCGCCTCGCCGCCCTCGCCGGCGGACCCGCCGAACTCGGCCGGGGTCAGCAGGCCCAGGAGCCCGGCGTCGCCGAGCTCCTTCCACAGCCGCTCGGGCGGACGTCCCTCGCGCTCGGCCTCGTCGACGACGGGGCGGACCCGCTGGTCGGTGAACGCGCGGACGCTGCGACGGAAGTCCTCGTGGACTTCGTCGAGTTCGTGGCTCACGCGGACTCCTTCGCTTGCGTTCGACCGACCGGTCGGACGAAAGTACCCCACATCACAGGAGTCCGGGTCAACCGCACGGACCGGGGGGAGGCCGCGGTGAGTCGTGCCGACGAGGTCCGCGCGCGGATCCTCGCCGCTGCCGTGGAGGTGTTCAGTCGCCGCGGGTACCGCGCGGCGTCGATGAACGACGTGGCGGAGAAGGTCGGCCTGCGGAAACCGACGCTCTACCACTACGTGCGGACCAAGCAGGACCTGCTCGTCGCGGTCTACGAGGAGGTGCTCGACGAGAGCCTGACCAGCGCCCGCACGATCGTCGCCGGCGCGCCGTCGACGCGCGAGGCCGTGCGGAGGCTCATCGTCGAGCGCGTCGCCTACACCTGCGAGCACCGTGACCTGCTCACGATCTGCTTCGAGGAGGAGTCCGAGCTGCCCGACGAGCTCGCCGCGCCGATCCTCGCGCGCCGGCGCGCCTTCGAGGACCTCGTGCTCGAGGCGGTGCAGGCCCACCTGCGCGCCACGGGGCGGACGCTGCCGATGACGCCGCGCACCTACGTCAACGCGTGCCTCGGCGCCGCGAACTGGACCTACAAGTGGTTCGACCCCGCCGGTCCGCGCTCGCCGCGCGAGCTGGGCGACGACGTCGCCGCCGTGCTCCTGCCGGTGCTCGACGGCTGACGTGAGCGAACTTCGGGGCTATAACCCCGAACTTCGCTCACGTCACTCCACCTCGCTGAAGACCGGCGCCCGCTTCTCGAAGCCCGCGGTGACCGCCTCGACCTGGTTCGGGCTCCCGATCAGCGCGCCGATCTCGGTCTGCTCGGCCGCGAAGCCGGTGGCGAGGTCCACCCGGCCGGCGACGTCGAGCAGGCGCTTCGCCGCGCGCACGGCGTGCGGGCTGCGCCCGGCGATCTCGCGGGCGAGTGCGAGCGCGGCCTCGCGCGGCTCGGGGTCGGTGCGCGTGCAGAGCCCGAGGGCCGCGGCCTCGGTGCCGCTGACGACCCGCGCGGTCAGCGTCAGCTCCTTGGCGACGTCACGGCCGACGAGCTCGGGGAGCACCTGCGTCCCGGTCATGTCCGGGATCAGGCCCCACTTCACCTCCATCACCGAGAGCCGGGCGTCGGGGGCGACGATGCGCAGGTCGGCGCCCAGGGCGATCTGGAGACCACCACCCAGCGCGTTGCCCTGGATCGCGGCGATCACCGGGACCTCGAGCTCGGCCCACACCCATGCCGCGCGCTGCCCGGTGGCCCGCGCCGGCCCGTCCGACGGCGGGAGCTGTGCGGACGCCGACAGGCGCTCCCCGTTCGCCATCGCGCGGAACGAGCCGAAGTCGAGGCCCGCGCAGAAGTCCGGGCCCTCCCCGGAGAGGACGACGACGCGCACCGCGGGGTCGGCCTTCAGTCGTTCGCCGGTGTGGACGAGCCCCTCGAACATGGCCGGGTCCAGCGCGTTGCGCTTCTCCGGGCGCGCGAGCCGCACGTCGGCGACCCCGTCGGTGATCTCGACCCGGACCCGCTGCTCGCTCATGGCCCCAGTTTCGCCCGCAACGCGGAGATCATGGGCACCTGGTGCACCTCGCGGTGGGCGGCGACGTGGAGGACGCGCCCGTGATCTCCGAACGCGGGCGCGCCCTTCCGTCCGCGCAGCCGGCGCTGGCATGCTCGCTGAACGATCGTTCAGGAGGAGGTCGGTGTGGACTTCGCACTCCCGGCGGAGCTGACCCAGCGGCTCGCCGCGCTCGACGACTTCATCGAGACCGAGATCCGCCCGCTCGAGGAGCAGGACGACAACGCGCGCTTCTTCGACCACCGGCGGGAGTGGGCGCGCACCGACTTCGAGGGCGGCGGGGTCCCGCGGCACGACTGGGAGGAGCTGCTCGGCGAGATGTTCCGCCGGGCCGACGCCGCGGGCTGGTTGCGCTACGGGCTGCCGGCGGAGGTCGGCGGGTCGGACGGCACGAACCTCGACATGGCCGTCATCCGCGAGCACCTCGCCCACCGCGGGCTGGGCCTGCACAACGACCTGCAGAACGAGTCGTCGGTGGTCGGCAACTTCCCCTTCGTGCACATGGTGCTCGAGTACGGGACGGCCGAGCAGCGCGAGGAGTTCCTCGAGCCGATGCTGACCCGCACCGCCCGAGTCGGCTTCGGCCTCTCCGAGCCCGACCACGGCAGCGACGCCACGTGGATGGAGACGACGGCGGTTCGCGACGGCGGCGACTGGGTGATCAACGGGACGAAGCGCTGGAACTCCGGAATGCACTCGGCCACGCACGACGTCGTGTTCGCCCGGACATCCGGGACGGACGGCAGCGCGCGGGGCATCACCGCGTTCTTCGTCCCCGTGCAGGCCCCGGGGTTCTCGGTCGACTTCCACTGGTGGACGTTGAACATGCCCACCGACCACGCCGAGGTGACCCTGCGCGACGTCCGCGTCCCGGACTCCGCGATCTTCGGCGAGGAGGGCGGCGGCCTGGCGGTCGCGCAGACGTTCGTGCACGAGAACCGCATCCGGCAGGCCGCGTCCGGCGTCGGCGCCGGCCAGTACTGCGTCGACCGCAGCGTCGCCTACGCCCGCGGGCGCCGGACGTTCGGCGAACCGCTGGCCACCCGGCAGGCGATCCAGTGGCCGCTCGTCGAGCTGCAGACCGAGGCCGAGATGCTGCGCGGGCTGGTGCGCAAGACGGCCTGGGAGCTCGACCGGGTGCCGCACACGGAGATCAGCGACCGCGTCTCGATGTGCAACTACCGGGCCAACCGCTTCGTGTGCGACGCCGCCGACCGCGCGATGCAGGTGCACGGCGGTCTCGGCTACTCGCGGCACACGCCGTTCGAGCACATCTACCGCCACCATCGCCGCTACCGGATCACCGAGGGCGCCGAGGAGGTCCAGATGCGCAAGGTGGCGGCGTACCTGTTCGGCTTCGCGGGGCCGAACAAGGTCCGATGAGCGCCCTCCGCGATCAACTGGCACGGCGCCTCGCGGAGATCACCGGCACCGCCGTCACGGTGACGGACCTGCGCCGGCTCACCGCTGGGGCCAGCCGCGAGACGTGGGCGTTCACCGCCACATCCGCCCACGGGGGGCGCGACCTCGTGCTGCGCCGCGACCCGCCGGGCAACGACCGGCCCGAGGGCATGGCGCTCGAGGCCACCGCGATCGCCGCCGCCGCGGACGCGGGCGTCCGGGTCCCGCGGCTCGTCGACAGCGGCGCCGACACCGCGACGGTCGGCTCGCCGTACCTGATCACCGAGCATGTCGCCGGCGAGACGCTCGGGCCGCGGCTGCTGCGCGAGCAGCGCTACGCGCACGCCCGGGAGGGGCTGGCCGCGGAGCTGGGCCGCACGCTCGCCCGCATCCACACGATCCGGCCGAACGCGCTCCCGGGGCTGGCGGCGGGGGACCCGGTCGAGGACCTCCGGGCGACCTACGACGCCCTCGACGAGCCGCTGCCCGTCGTCGAGATCGCGCTGCGCCGGCTCGACCGCCACCGGCCCGCACCGGTGCCCGACACCCTCGTGCACGGCGACTTCCGCCTCGGCAACCTCATCGTCGACGAGACCGGGCTGCGCGCGGTGCTCGACTGGGAGCTGGTGCACCGCGGCGACCCGCGCGAGGACCTCGGCTGGCTGTGCGTGAAGTGCTGGCGCTTCGGCTCGCCGCTGCCCGTCGCGGGTCTCGGCACCGTCGACCAGCTGCTCGACGGCTACGCCGAGGTCGCCGGGTACCGGCCCGACCCGGAGGCCGTGCGCTGGTGGCAGCTCCACCGCACGACGTGGTGGGCGCTGGGGTGCCGGGAGATGGCGCAGCGGCACCTCGACGGGACGACGCCGTCGGTCGAGCTCGCCGCGATCGGCCGGCGCGTCGCCGAGAACGAGCACGACCTCCTGCTCCTGCTGGGCCTCCCGGCGCAGGAGGAGGCCGTCGGGGAGGCGGTCGAGGCGGGGCCCTCCGACCTCTACGGACGCCCGAGCGCGGTCGACCTCGTCGACGCCGTGACGTCCTTCCTGCGCGAGGACGTCGTGACCGGCGACGACGAGCGGGTGGCGTTCCTCGCCCGCGTCGCCGCGAACGTCCTCGGCGGCGTCGGGCGGGAACTGCGGCTGGGCCCCGAGCACGAGCGTCGCCACCGCGAGCGGCTCGCCGCGCTGGGGTACGCCGACCAGGCCGCCCTGGCCGCGGCCATCCGCGCCGGGGAGATCGACGACACCGACCCCGCGCTGCTCGCGGCCGTGCGCGCGGCGACGACCGACCGGCTCGCCGTCACCAATCCGCGCTACCTGGCCCAGCCCGGATGACCGGCCCGGATGACGCGACGTTGCGCGGCGAGGCCGTCGCGAAGGAGGCTCCGGACATGCGCGCGGTGACGACCGGCCTGCGGTTCCCGGAGGGACCGATCGCGCTGGCGAACGGCGACGTCCTGGTCGTCGAGATCCGCCGCGGCACGCTGACGCGCGTCGCGCCCGACGGGACGACCACGGTGGTCGCCGACCTCGGCGGCGGTCCCAACGGCGCCGCGATCGGCCCGGACGGCGCGGTCTACGTCTGCAACAACGGCGGCTTCGTGTGGCACGACCGCGACGGCGGGATCACCGCGCCCGGCCACCAGCCGCCCGACTACCTCGGCGGGCGCATCCAACGCGTCGTCCTCGACGGACCGGACGCCGGCGCGGTGACCGATGTCGCGGCTCTACGTCGCCGAGACGGGGCCGGGCCGGCTGTGGGCCTGGGACGTCGTCGGCCCCGGACGCCTCGACGGGCCCGGCGGCTCCTGCACGGGTTCGAGGGTCACCAGCCGCTCGACTCGCTGGCCGTCGACGGCGAGGGCAACGTCTGCGTCGCGACGCTGATGACCGGCGCGATCAGCGTCGTCTCGCCCGACGGCACGCTGCTGCGGCAGGTGCCCGTGCCCGACCCGGACCCCTACGTCACCAACATCTGCTTCGCCGGCGCGGACTCGCACTCAGCCTGGGTCACCTCGTCGGGACGCGGCGTCCTCTACGCCCTGGAGTGGGACACCCCGGGGCTCGACCTGGCCTTCAGGGCCTGAAGGAGCGACACATGGCCTGGGACTTCTCGACCGAGCCGGAGTTCGAGCAGCAGCTCGCGTGGATGCGGACGTTCGTCCGCGAGGAGATCCTCCCGCTCGAGACCCTCGACCTCGACGGACCCGCCCTCCGGGCGGCGACGGCGCCGATGCAGGAGGAGGTGAAGGCCCGCGGGCTCTGGGCCGCGCACCTGCCCCCGGAGCTGGGCGGGGGCGGGTTCGGGCAGGTCAAGCTGGGTCTGATGCACGAGATCCTCGGGCAGTGCGTGTACGCGCCGTCGGTGTTCGGCAACAACGCCCCCGACTCGGGGAACGCCGAGCTGCTGGCGCTCGGGGCGAACGAGGCACAGAAGAAGCAGTGGATGGAGCCGCTGCTCGACGGCCGCCTGCGCAGCGCGTTCTCCATGACCGAGCCCAACGCCGGCGCCGACCCGACCCTGCTCACCACCCGGGCCGAGCGCGTCGGCGACGAGTACGTGATCAACGGGCACAAGTGGTTCACGTCGAACGGCTCGGTGGCCGACTTCCTCATCGTCATGGCCGTCACCGACCCGGACGCGGCGCCGCGGCGGCGCGCGTCGATGTTCGTCGTGCCGGTCGGCACGCCCGGGGTGGAGGTCGTGCGCGACATCCCGACCATGGAGCACCCCGAGGAGGGCACGGGCTACGCCGGCGGGCACTCCGAGGTGCTCTACCGCGACGTCCGCGTGCCGGGGGAGAACCTCATCGGGGCCGAGGGCGACGGCTTCCTCCTCGCCCAGAAGCGGCTGGGTCCCGGCCGCATCCACCACTGCATGCGCTGGCTCGGACAGTCGCGCCGCGCCTTCGACATGCTCTGCGAGCGCGCGGTCTCGCGGCACACCCACGGGTCGCTGCTCTCGGAGAAGCAGATGGTGCAGGACTGGATCGCGACGTCGACCGCGGAGATGACCGCGGCGCGCCTGATGACGCTCCAGGCCGCCTGGAAGATGGACCAGGGCGGCACGGAGGCGGCGCTCACCGACATCGCGATGATCAAGTTCTACGGCGCCTCGGTGCTCTACAACGTCATCGACCGCGCGATCCAGGTGCACGGCTCGCTCGGCTACACCACCGACCTGCCGCTGGAGTCGATGTACCGCCACGCCCGGGCGGCGCGGATCTACGACGGCCCCGACGAGGTCCACAAGGTCACCGTCGCGCGCCGGGTGCTGCGCGACTACGAGCCCCGCGAGGTGCCCACGGAGCACGTGCCGACCCGTCGCGAGGCGGCGCGGCGGAAGTTCGCGCACCTGCTGGACGCGGCGGCCGTCAGCGGCTAAGGCCGGTGGTCGACGATCCGCAGGGCGATCTCGCCGTAGCGCTCGACGAGGTCGGGCACGGCGAGGTCGCCCGCCGGGTCGTACCACTGCGCGATGGCGTTGCAGGCGGCGACGATCGCGCGGCGGGCGTCCTCGGGGTGGGCGCAGCGGAAGTGCCCGCGCGCGACGCCGTCGTCGACGATCTCGGTCCAGAGCCGGCCCGCCGACTCCCGCAGCCCGTCGAGCCGCGCCCGGTGCTCCGGGGCGAGGTTGCCCCACTCGGCGGCCGCGATGGTGCTCTCCACCCGGCGGCTCACGCGGTACTCGACGGTGGCGCGCACGAGCGCGAGCAGGCGCTCGGCGGGGTCGGCGGTGTGGCTGCCGACCTCGTCCAGCGCGCCCTCGCAGCGGCGGAAGTACTCGGCGGTGCTCTCCTCGATGAGCAGCACCAGCAGGTCCTGCTTGCCGGAGTGCCAGTGGTAGAGCGCCGAGAGGGACAGCCCGGCCCGGCGGGCGATGTCGCGGATCGAGGTGCCGTGGTACCCCTGCTCGGCGAAGCTCTCGCGCGCCGCGCGCGTGATCGCGTCCCGGCCGCCCCCGCGCGGGACGGGCGCGGCGCTGCTCATCGGGTCAGCATAAGGCGATCGCCTGGCATCCTGAACGATCGATCGATAGGTTCCGCACCATGGCCGACGAGGTCCTGCTCGCCCACCGCGAGAGCGGTGTCCTGACCCTCACGCTGAACCGGCCGGAGCGCCGCAACGCGATCGACGGCCCGACGTGGGACGCGCTGCGCGCGGGGTTCGAGCGCGCGCGTGACGACCCCGAGACGCGGGTCGTGGTGATCACGGGCGCGGGCGGGGCGTTCTGCGCGGGCGCCGATCTCTCCGTGAAACGGGAGGGCCACCCGCTCGACCGGATGCGCTCGATCAACGAGATCGCGCTCCTGCTGCACGAGCTCCCGAAGCCCACCGTCGCGCGCGTCGACGGCGTCGCCGTCGGGGCCGGCTGGAATCTCGCCCTCGGCTGCGACCTCGTCGTCGCCACCCCGACGTCGCGCTTCTCGCAGATCTTCGCCAGGCGCGGGCTCTCGCTGGACTTCGGCGGGTCGTGGCTGTTGCCCCGCCTCGTGGGGATGCAGCAGGCCAAGCGGCTCGCGCTGCTCGCCGAGATGATCGACGCGACCGAGGCCGAACGGCTCGGGCTGGTGACCTGGGTGACGCCGCCCGAGGAGATCGACGCATTCGTCGCCGACCTCACCGCCCGGCTCGCGTCCGTCGCGCCCGTGGCGGCGGCGCAGTCGAAGGCCCTGCTGCACGAGAACGCCGACCGCACGCTGCGCGAGGCCCTCGCGAGCGAGGCGCGTACCCAGGCCGTCAACTTCGCCACCGCGGACGCGCCCGAGGCGTTCGCGGCCTTCACCGAGAAGCGCGAGCCGGACTTCACCGGGGAGTGGTCGATCCGGTGACGGGGCTCTTCGACCTCACCGGCCACGTCGCCCTCGTCACCGGCGGCAACTCCGGCATCGGGCTCGGGATGGCGCGCGGGCTCGCGCGCTGCGGCGCCGACGTCTGCGTCTGGGGCACCAATGCCGAGCGCAACGCGGCGGCCGCCCACGAGCTCGCCGGGTACGGCACGCGCGTCCGGGCCCTGCGCTGCGACGTCGGCGACGAGGCAGCCGTCGCGGAGGCCTTCGCCGCGACACTGGAGCACTTCGGCCGCATCGACTCCTGCTTCGCCAACGCCGGGGTGACCGGCTCCGGCGCGCGCTTCGTCGACACCACCCTCGAGGACTTCCGCGCGGTGACCCGCGTGAACCTCGACGGCGCGTTCCTGACGCTGCGGGCCGCCGCCCGGCACATGGTCGAGCGCGGGGGAGGCGGCGTGCTCGTCGGCACCTCGAGCGTCTCGACCGTCCACGGGGCCCCGCGCGCGGAGGCCTACGCGGCGAGCAAGGCGGGGCTGACCGCGCTGATCAAGGGCTGCGCGGTCGAGCTGGCGCGGCACGGCATCCACGCGCACTCGATCGTCGCGGGCTGGACCGAGACCCCGCTGGCCTCGCCGCGGCTGCACGACGAGCGCTTCGAGCGGGCGGTGATGGCGCGGATGCCGCAGCGGCGCTGGGGCGAGCCCGACGACTTCGCGCGTCTCGCCGTGTACCTCGCCGGCGGCGTCGGCGGGTTCCACACCGGCGACGAGATCGTCGTCGACGGCGCGTACTCGATCTTCTAGAGGTGCTCGCCGAGGCGGGGCTGCTGCTCCTCGCGGTCGTCGGCATCTCGTTCTCCGCGCCGCTCGCGGCCGCGGCCGCCGTCCCCTCGCTGGCCATCGCGTTCTGGCGCACGGCGATGGCGTCGGTGGTGCTCGCGCCGGTGGTCGGGGCGCGTCCGGACCGTCGCCGGGTCGGCGCCCGGGACACGCGCACCTGCGCCCTTGCGGGGGTGCTGCTCGCGGTGCACTTCGGGACGTGGGTGCCGAGCCTCGTGCTCACCTCGGTGGCCACCTCCACGGCCCTGGTCTGCACCGCCCCGCTGTGGACCGCGGTGCTGACCCGGGTGCGCGGCGGGCCGGTCGCGGGTGCCGAGTGGGCGGGCGTGGCGGTGGCGCTGGCGGGCGTGCTGCTGGTTGCCGGGGTCGACCTCGCCGGCTCGCCCCGTGCCCTGCTCGGCGATGCGCTCGCCCTGGTCGGCGGGCTCGCGATGGCGGGCTACCTCCTGGTCGGCGCGGCGGCGCGGGAACGTCTGGCGACCTCGACCTACACGCTGCTCTGCTACGCCACTGCGGCGCTGGTCCTGCTCGCCGTCGTCGTCGTCGCGGGGGTGCCGCTCGCGGGGTGGCCCGCGGCGGGCTGGCTGTCCCTCGTCGCGATCACGCTCTGCGGGCAGTTCCTCGGGCACTCGCTGCTCAACCGCGCCCTACGGACCGTGGGCGCGCCGGTGGTCGCCGTCGTCTCGCTGCTCGAGGTGCCCGGCGCGGCGCTGGTCGCGGCGCTCTGGCTGGGGGAGCGGCTCGCGCCGGGCACCCTCGTCGGCCTCGTGGTGCTGCTGGGCGGGGTCGCGCTGGTGGTCCGGGGGAGCCGGCGCGCCTGAACGCCGCTGCAACCTGGCTGCAACCCCTGCCGCGAGCGCGCGTGAGCGGCTTCACTGTCCCTCACGCCACACGACCGCGGGCGGGTGTGGGCGAGTGCCCGCGGTCGGCCGTACGTCGCCCGCGTGGAGGTAGCAGTGACCCAGACGGTCGAGAGTGGCCGCACCCAGGCCGGCACCCGCGTCGATGCCTGGCTGACGCAGTTCACCGAGGCTCTCAACGCCGGGGACGCCGACCGCGCCGCGTCGCTGTTCGCCGACGAGTCCTACTGGCGCGACCTCGTGTCGTTCACCTGGAACCTGATCACGGTCGAGGGCCCCGGCGGGGTGTCCGAGCTGGTGTCCTCGGACGCCGCCCGGCAGGCCACCCCGGTGTCCTTCGAGGTCAGCGGCGAGCCGACCGAGGCGGACGGCGTCACCGAGGCCTGGCTGAAGTTCGAGACCGCGATCGGCCGCGGCACCGGGCACCTGCGGCTGAACGCCGACGACAAGGCCTGGACGTTCCTCACCACCCTCGACGAGATCAAGGGCCACGAGGAGCCGGCGAGCCCGAACGCCGACCGGCCCTTCGGCACCGAGCACGGCGCCAACCCCGACCGCGTCACCTGGGCCGAGCAGCGCGAGGCCGAGGCCGCCGAGCTGGGCTACACCCGCCAGCCCGAGGTCGTCGTCATCGGCGGCGGCCAGGGCGGCATCGCCCTCGGTGCGCGGCTGCGCCAGCTCGGCGTCGAGACGATCATCGTCGAGCGCAACGAGAAGCCCGGCGACTCCTGGCGCAAGCGCTACAAGAGCCTCGCCCTGCACGACCCGGTCTGGTACGACCACCTGCCCTACCTGAAGTTCCCGGACAACTGGCCGGTCTTCTCGCCGAAGGACAAGATCGGCGACTGGCTCGAGATGTACGCCAAGGTCATGGAGCTCAACTACTGGGGCTCCACGACGGCGCAGAGCGCCACGTACGACGAGGCGTCCGGGCAGTGGAGCGTCGTCGTCGACCGTGCCGGCGAGCAGGTGACGCTCAAGCCGCGCCAGCTCGTCTTCGCCCTCGGCGTCTCGGGCAAGCCGAACATCCCGTCCGTCCCCGGCGAGGACGTCTTCCAGGGCGAGATCCAGCACTCGTCGCAGCACCCCGGCCCGGACGCCTACAAGGGCAAGAAGGTCGTGGTCATCGGGTCGAACAACTCGGCCTTCGACATCTGCGGCTCGCTCTGGGAGGTCGGCGCGGACGTCACGATGGTGCAGCGCAGCTCGACGCACATCATCCGGTCCGAGACGCTGATGACCTACGCCCTCGGGGACCTGTACTCCGAGGAGGCCGTGCGCAACGGCGTCGACACCTACACGGCGGACATGATCTTCGCGTCGCTGCCGTACCGGATCATGCACAACTTCCAGAAGCCGGCGTACGACAAGGCCCGCGAGGTCGACGCCGACTTCTACCGGCGCCTCGAGGAGGCGGGTTTCGACCTCGACTTCGGCGACGACGACTCCGGCCTGTTCATGAAGTACCTGCGCCGCGGCTCGGGCTACTACATCGACGTGGGCGCCGCCGAGCTCGTGGCCGACGGCAAGGTCAAGCTCGCCAAGGGCCAGATCACCGAGCTGACCGAGAAGGAGGTCGTGCTCGACGACGGCACCCGTCTCGAGGCCGACCTCCTCGTCTGGGCCACCGGCTACCGGTCGATGAACGGGCTGGCCGCCGACATCGTCGGCCAGGAGGTGGCCGACAAGGTCGGCAAGGTGTGGGGCCTGGGCTCGGACACCACCAAGGACCCCGGTCCCTGGGAGGGCGAGCAGCGCAACATGTGGAAGCCGACCCAGCAGGAGAACCTCTGGTTCCACGGCGGCAACCTGCACCAGTCGCGCTTCTACTCGCTCTACCTCGCGCTGCAGCTCAAGGCCCGTTCGGTCGGCATCCCGACCCCGGTGCACAAGCTCCAGGAGTCGCACCACACCTCGTGAGCGAGCCTCGCCCGACGAACGAACGGCGCTTTCGCTGCTTCCGAAGCAGCGAAAGCGCCGTTCGTTCAGGGCGCGCGCAGACGGAGGGCCAGGTTCGCCCGGTCAGGTGCGGGCGGGCTCCGGGGTCGGGTCGAGGACCACGTCGCCGCGGGTGGTCAGCCCGTCGGTGAGCACGATCTGCTGCGCGGTCGGGGCCCGTCCCGCGGCCCCGGCGACGAGCAGGTGGTCGCCGGGCCTCGCGCGCAGCGTGTAGTCGCCGGCGTCGTCGGTGACCGCACGGCCCGCCTCGTGGCCCGCCGTGTCGACGAGGGTCAGCGTCGCCCCGGCCACCGCGCGCCCGCCACCGTCGCGCACCGCTCCCACCAGCCCCGTGCCGACGGGCTCCGCAGGCTCCGCGGGCTCACCGGCCTCGGTGGAGGCCGTCCGGGTGGTGACGGCGGACCGCGCGGTGGTCCGGCCGGCGGGGATGAGGAACCCGACGACGACGGCGCCGACGACGAAGATGCCCGCGGCGACCGTGAACGCGGTCGTGTAGCCGTGCAGCGCGGCGGCGAGCGGCGGCACCGCGAAGCCGGCGGCCGCGGTGCCCGCGATGCTCGAGAGCAGCGCGGTGCCGACCGACCCGCCGACCTGCTGCATCGTGTTCACCGACGCCGACGCGACGCCCGCGTCGCCGGGCTCGACGCCGTAGGTGGCCGTGTTGATCGACGTCGACATCGCCGTGCCCATGCCGAGACCGATCATCAGCAGCGGGCCGAGGACGTGGGCCGCGTAGCCCGACTCCGGGGTGAGGAACGAGAACCAGAACAGCCCGCCCGCGCCGAGCAGCATTCCGACGACCACGAGAGGCTTGGGCCCGGTCCGCGGGAGCAGGATCGCCGGCACGGTGTTCGCCGCCAGCACGATGCAGGCGACCATGGGCAGGAACGCGACCCCGGTCATCAGCGGCGAGAAGCCGAAGACCTGCTGCATGACGTAGGCGAGGAACAGCGTCACGCCGAACATGCCCGTGGTGAGCACGAGGATCGTCAGGAACGACCCGCCGCGGAAGCGGTCGAGCACGACCCGCAGCGGCAGCAGCGGGGCCTTGACCCGGCGCTGGACGAGCACGAACGCGACGAGCAGCACGAGGCCGGCGGCGAGGAAGGCGTAGACCAGCGGCGAGGTCCAGCTGTCGGTCTCCGCGCTCGCGAAGCCGTAGACCACGCTGAACAACCCGGCCGACGCCAGCACCGTGCCCACGACGTCGAGGTGCGGCCGGTGCTCGACCGGCTGCGCCGGGAGCAGCAGCGAGGCGCCGACGAAGGCGACCGCCGCGAAGACCGCGTTGACGTACATGCACCAGCGCCAGTCGACGTACTGGGTGAGCGCTCCGCCGAGCAGGAGCCCGATCGCGGCGCCGGAGCCGGCGAGGGCGGCGAACACCCCGAAGGCGCGCGCCCGTTCCCGTCCCTCGGTGAACGTCGTCGTCAGCAGCGACAGGGCGGCCGGGGCGAGCAGCGCGCCGAACACGCCCTGCAGGGCGCGCGCCGCCACCAGCAGCTCGAAGCCGGGGGCGAGACCGCCGAGGATCGACGCTACGGCGAAGCCGACCAGGCCGACGAGGAAGGCGCGCTTGCGTCCGAAGAGGTCGGAGAGGCGGCCGCCCAGCAGGAGCAGGCTGCCGAACGCCAGCGCGTAGGCGGTGATGATCCACTGGCGCTGCGCGTCGTCGAAGCCGAGGTCGGCCTGCGCCGACGGCAGCGCGATGTTCACGATCGAGTTGTCGAGGATGACCATCAGCTGGGCGATCCCGATCACGGCGAGGATCAGCCAGCGTCGCCGGACGGGTGGTGCTTCGGGGGTGCTCACGTGGCGTACGACCGTTCTGGGGCGATTCTTGGGGGGTTCGACCGAGTCGGGAACGGCGATGTCCCTGGCTGCCGACGCTGTGGAGTCGAGCGCGGACGGGGTCCCGTCGATTCCCGCGTGGACGTGTGAATCGATCGGCGGTTCGTGGGGCAGGCTGACGGCATGGAGTTCACGAAGCTCGGCATGACCGGTGTCGACGTGTCGAGGATCTGCCTGGGGTGCATGAGCTACGGCGTCCCCGACCGGGGCACCCACCCGTGGTCCCTCGACGAGGACGCCTCGAAACCCTTCTTCCGCCAGGCCCTCGACGCCGGCATCAACTTCTTCGACACCGCGGACGCCTACTCCGACGGCACGAGCGAGGAGATCACCGGCCGCGCGCTGCGCGAGATGGCCGATCGCGACGAGGTCGTCGTCGCCACCAAGGTCTTCATGCCGATGCGCCAGGGCCCGAACGGCGGCGGCCTCTCGCGCAAGGCGATCATGACCGGGATCGACGCCTCGCTGCGGCGCCTCGGCATGGATTACGTCGACCTCTACCAGATCCACCGCTGGGACTACGGCACGCCGGTCGAGGAGACGCTCGAGGCGCTGCACGACGTCGTCAAGGCGGGCAAGGTCCGCTACATCGGGGCGTCCTCGATGTGGGCCTGGCAGTTCGCGAAGGCGCTGCACCTGCAGGACGTCAACGGCTGGACCCGCTTCGTCACGATGCAGGACCACTACAACCTGCTCTACCGCGAGGAGGAGCGGGAGATGCTGCCGCTGTGCGGCGACGAGGGCGTCGGCGCCATCCCGTGGAGCCCCCTCGCGCGCGGCCGGCTCACCCGCGACTGGGACGACTCGACCGGCCGGCAGGAGACCGACGAGGTCGGCAAGTCGCTCTACCGCGACACCGACCGGCACATCGTCGAGGCCGTCGCCGAGATCGCCGAGAAGCGCGGCGTCTCCCGGGCCCAGGTGGCGCTCGCCTGGGTGCTGAACAACCCCGTCGTCGACGCCCCGATCATCGGCGCGACGAAGGAGCACCACCTGGCCGACGCCGTCGCCGCCGTCGACCTGCGTCTCGACGACGACGAGATCCGTGCGCTCGAGGAGCGCTACGAGCCCCGCGGGGTCGCCGGGCACCGCTAGGTCACCGGGCCGGCGATCGGCTCCCGGTCAGGGTCGCCCGCACGTCGGTCTTCAGGATCTTCCCGACGGTGGACCGCGGCAGGGCGTCCCAGAACTCGATCTGCTTGGGCGCCTTCACGCTGCCGATCCGCGCCTTGACGAACGCGACGAGGTCGTCGCCGGACACCGCGCGCTCCGGCACGAGCTCGACCACCGCCGTCACCCGCTCGCCCCACTTCTCGTCCGGGAGCCCGACCACCGCGCAGTCGCGGACGGCCTCGTGCGCCATGAGGGCCTGCTCGACCTCGGCGGAGTACACGTTGAAGCCGCCGGTGATGACCATGTCCTTGGCCCGGTCGACGATGAACAGGTAGCCGTCGTCGTCGAGGTAGCCGATGTCGCCGGTGTGGTGCCAGCCGTGCGCGGACACCTCCGCGGTGGCCTCGGGGTTCTTGTAGTAGCCGGCCATCACCAGCGACCCGCGCACGACGATCTCGCCACGCTCACCGGCCGGCAGCAGAGCACCGGCGTCCGACATGATCGCCACCGTCACCAGCGGCGACGGCCGGCCCGCGGACGCGAGGCGGGACCGGGCCACCGACCCGTCCCGCAGGCGGTGCTGGGCGGGCGACATCGTCGAGACCATCATCGGCGCCTCGGACTGCCCGAAGAGCTGCGCCATCGGCCCGATCCGCTCGAGCGCCTCCTCCAGGCGCGCCACCGACATCGGTGCGGCGCCGTACCAGAAGCACTGCAGCGAGCTCAGGTCCGTCCGGTCCAGGTCGGGGTGCCCCAGCACCATGTAGATCAGCGTCGGCGGCAGGAAGGTGTGCGTGACGTGGTGGTGCTCGACGAGGGCGAGGAACCGTCCCACGTCGGGCGTCGCCATCACGACGATCTCGCCGCCGAGGGCCATCACCGGGAAGCAGAGCACACCCGCGGCGTGGGTGAGCGGGGCGAGCGCGAGGTAGACCGGCCGCCCCTCGAACGGATAGCTCATCAGCGTGATCGCCGACATCGCCTCGAGGTTGCGGTCGGTCAGCATCACGCCCTTCGGTCGCCCGGTGGTGCCCCCGGTGCCGACGAGGGCGACGACGTCGTCGGGCGGCTCCGCCTCGGCGGGCGGGTCGC
This sequence comes from Actinomycetospora chibensis, assembly GCF_028737215.1. Taxonomy (GTDB): domain Bacteria; phylum Actinomycetota; class Actinomycetes; order Mycobacteriales; family Pseudonocardiaceae; genus Actinomycetospora; species Actinomycetospora chibensis. Next base: position 246,989 of record NZ_JAQZAM010000003.1, read on the forward strand.
CGTCGGCGGCCGCCAGCCAGTCGGCGAACCCCGGGGCGTCGCCGCGCGGCCCGTCCAGGCACACCACGGTGTGCAGCTGGGGGAGCGCCGGGGCGATGGAGGCGACGAGCTCGCCGAACCCGCTCTGGAAGATCAGCGCGGCGCAGTCGAACAGGTCCAGCAGCTCGCGGTTCTCGTCGCCCGCGTTGCGCGGGTTGATCGGGCACCAGACGGCGCCGGCACGGGCGATGCCGAAGACGCAGGCGAACGCGACGGGATCGTTGGCCGAGAGGATGCCGACCTTGTCCCCGGGCCGGACGCCCGAGCGTCGCAGCGCCCGGGCGACCCGGTGGCTCAGGTCGACGACGTCGCCGTAGGACAGTGACGTGCCGTCGAGGGTCAGGCAGGGGGCGTCCGACCCGAGCGACGCCCCCTTGTCCAACCAGGACGTCAGGGCCACGTCTACATGCCCATCCCGCCGTCGACCGGCAGGCCGACGCCGTTGACGAAGCGGGACGCGTCCGAGGCGAGGAACACCGCGGCGTCGGCGATGTCGGACACCTCGGCGAGGCGCCCGGACGGGGTGAGCTCGACGACCGCGCCGACGGCGGCGTCGGGGCTCTCGAAGAGGCCGAGGGCGGAGGTCTCGACCGCGAGCTTCACGCCCATGTCGGTGGGCACCAGGCCGGGGTAGAGGCAGTTGACCCGGACGCCGTAGCCGAGCTTGCCCGACTCCATCGCGGCGACGCGGGTGAGCCGGTCGACGCCGGACTTGGTGGCCGAGTAGCCCGCGATCGCCGGGAAGGCGATGGTCGCGGCCACCGACGAGATGTTGATGACCGACCCGCCGTGTCCGGCCGCGCCACCGGGGCGCATGGCGCGGAAGGCGTGCTTGAGCCCGAGCATCGTGCCCAGGACGTTGATCTCGAGCATGCGACGGACGTCGTCGGGCTCGGTGTCGACGAGCAGCGAGGTGACCTCGATGCCGGCGTTGTTGACCAGGACGTCGAGCCCGCCGAGCGCGGTGACGGTGTGCGCGACGGCCGCCTCCCACTGCGCGTCGTCGGTGACGTCGAGCTCGACGAAGCGTGCGCCCGGGATCTCGGCCGCGGCCTGCTCGCCGACGTCCTTGAGCACGTCGGCGAGCATCACCGAGGCGCCGGCGGCGGCCATCGCCGATGCCATCCCGGCGCCGAGCCCCCGGGCGCCGCCCGTGATCAGCACTCTCCGGCCGGCGAGCTGGTCACTCATCCGCTGTCCCCTCGTCGTGCGCCGCTCGTGCGACGCAGATCACAACGTAGGGAGGTCCGTGCCGAGCAGACAAGGTCCACCTGATCTCCCGCGCGCGGCCTCCGGGTCACGCCCGGCCCGGCGCCGCTCCGGACGCGACCTTCTTGCGCAGCTCGCCGACCTCGGTGGCCGTGAAGCCGTGCGCGCCGAGCCACTCCCGCACGGTCTCGCCGTCGGGGTGACGGGTGGGGACGACGTTGTAGACGTAGTTGAGCTGCCGCGACGCGGCCTCGCGCTCGAGGTTCTCCAGGACGAACGCCCCGACACCGGTGCCGCGGGCCTCGGGCGCGGCCACGATCAGGATCTCGGCGTCGCCCCAGGTGTCGTCGAGGCGCCCGTAGCCGACCGCCGCACCGGCGTCGTCCTCGACGCGCCACCACGTGTCACCGAGGTGCTGGCCCACCTCGGGGTAGCCCAGCCCGAAGAGCGTCGGCGGCAGGTCGCCCAGTGCGGCGGCCTTGCCCTGGTCCCAGCGGGGTTCCTGCTCGGCGATCCACTGCCACGTCATCCGGTCCTCCAACGTTCTACAGCTCTATGCATCGGCGTCGAATTCTCGTAGACTGTGGCCCGCACGACAAGGGAGGACCACCACCGTGACCGTTCTCGAGGACGCTCCGGCCGCCCCGCAGGCTGCCGGTGCCGACGCCCCGCCGCAGGTCGACTTCGACACCGACCCCACGCGCTACCGCCACTGGCGGTACGAGGTCGAGGGTGAGACCGCCTGGGTCTACCTCGACGTCGCCGAGGACGGCGGGCTGGTTCCCGGCTACGAGCTCAAGCTCAACTCCTACGACCTGGGCGTCGACATCGAGCTCTACGACCTCACCCAGCGCCTGCGCTTCTCCCACCCCGAGGTGCGCAGCGTGGTGCTCACCAGCGGCAAGGAGTCCAACTTCTGCGCCGGGGCGAACATCCGGATGCTCGCCCAGTCGAGCCACTCGTGGAAGGTGAACTTCTGCAAGTTCACCAACGAGACCCGCAACGGCATCGAGGACATGACCGCGAACTCGGGTCAGACCTGGCTGGCCGCGCTCAACGGCACCGCGGCGGGCGGCGGCTACGAGATGGCCCTCGCGTGCGAGACGATCCTGCTGGTCAACGATCGGTCCAGCGCCGTCGCGCTGCCCGAGGTACCACTGCTCGGCGTGCTGCCCGGCACCGGCGGGCTCACCCGCGTCACCGACAAGCGCCATGTCCGCAAGGACCGCGCCGACATCTTCGCCACCAAGTCCGAGGGCTTCCAGGGGCCCAAGGCCGTCGACTGGAAGCTCGTCGACGAGACGGTCTCGCGCAAGCAGTGGGACGCCACGGTGCGCGAGCGCGCGGCGGAGGCCGCGGCCGGGTCGCACCGGCCCGTCGACGGTCACGGAATCAGCCTGCCGCCGTTGGCCCGCGAGGTCACCGCTGAGTCTGATTCTCTGGCTTCGATCCGCTACCCCAACGTGCGCTGCGACATCGACCGCGGCGCGCGCACCGCGACGATCACGGTGCTCGGCCCCGAGCCGCACGCCGTGCCCGAGTCGCTCGAGCGCATCCACGCCCTCGGCGCCGACTTCTGGCCGCTGGCGATGACCCGCGAGCTCGACGACCTCATCCTGCGGCTGCGCACCAACGAGCTCGAGATCGGCACCTGGCTGATCAAGACGCAGGGCTCGATCGAGGGCGCGCTGGCCTTCGAGCGGGTCATCGCCGAGCACTCGTCGTCCGACTGGCTCGTCAACGAGATCCGCCACTACTTCAAGCGGACCCTCAAGCGCCTCGACGTCACCAGCCGCACGCTGATCGCACTGATCGAGCCCGGCAGCTGCTTCGCCGGCGCCCTGCTCGAGCTGGCCCTCGCGTGCGACCGCCAGTACATGCTCGAGGGCACCTTCGAGGACCACGACGAGGAGCAGGACCCGGCGCAGATCGTGCTCACCGCGTCGAACTTCGGCACGTTCCCGATGGGCAACGGGCTCACCCGCCTGCAGTCCCGCTTCTACGGCGACGACGAGACGCTCGCGGCGCTCGAGGCCGGCTCGCGCTTCACCGGCGCGCAGGCCGAGGAGGCCGGCCTGGTCACCGACGCCCCCGACGACATCGACTACGAGGACGAGATCCGCATCCTTCTCGAGGAGCGCGCCTCGCTGAGCCCGGACGCCCTCACGGGCATGGAGGCGAACCACCGTTTCGTCGGCCCGGAGACCATGGAGACGCGGATCTTCGGCCGCCTGACCGCCTGGCAGAACTGGATCTTCATCCGCCCGAACGCCTCGGGACCGGAGGGCGCGCTGCGCCGCTACGGCACGGGACGCAAGGCCGACTTCGACCAGAAGCGAGTGTGACCCCACCATGACCTCCGCACGCCCGAAGATCGACTTCGACGCGAAGATCCCGAACAACGTCGACCTCGCGTCCGACCGCAAGCTCCAGCGCGCCCTGGAGCGCTGGCAGCCGAACTTCCTCGACTGGTGGGGCGACATGGGCCCGGCCGTCGACACCAAGGACGTCTACCTGCGCACGGCGGTCGACGTCGGCCGCGAGGGCTGGGCGCACTTCGACCACGTCCCGATGAACGAGTACCGCTGGGGCGTCTTCCTCTCCGAGCACGACCCGGACCGCAAGATCGCCTTCGGCGAGCACAAGGGCGAGCCGGTCTGGCAGGAGGTGCCCGGCGAGTACCGCGCCGACCTGCAGCGCCTGATCGTCATCCAGGGCGACACCGAGCCCGCGTCGGTCGAGCAGCAGCGCTTCCTCGGCGCCACCGCCCCGTCGCTCTACGACATGCGCAACCTGTTCCAGGTCAACGTCGAGGAGGGCCGTCACCTGTGGGCGATGGTCTACCTGCTGCACGCCTACTTCGGCCGCGCCGGGCGCGAGGAGGCCGACCAGCTGCTGGCGCGCAACTCCGGCTCGGACGACTCGCCACGCATCCTCGGGGCCTTCAACGAGGAGACCCCGGACTGGCTGTCGTTCTACATGTTCACGTACTTCACCGACCGGGACGGCAAGTACCAGCTCGGCACGCTGAAGGAGTCGGGCTTCGACCCGCTCTCGCGCACCTGCGAGTTCATGCTCAAGGAGGAGGCCCACCACATGTTCGTGGGCACCACCGGCATCGACCGCGTCGTGACCCGCACCGCGCAGCTGATGAACGAGCACGACTCCGACGAGGTCGCCGGGGCCGGCGGCATCCCGCTGGAGATGATCCAGAAGTACATCAACTTCCACTACACGGTCTCGCTGGACCTCTTCGGCAACGAGTCGTCCACCAACGCCGCGAACTACTTCACCGCCGGCATCAAGGGTCGCTGGCAGGAGGAGCGCCGCAAGGACGACCACCTGCTCACCGACGACGCCGGCGCCGTGGACGCCGTGCGCGACGGGCAGATCACGACCACCGAGGTGCCGGCGCTGCTGGCCCTGAACCAGGACCTGCGCAGCGAGTACATGAGCGACTGCCGCGGCGGGCTCAAGCGCTGGAACCGCATCCTCGAGAAGCACGGGATCGACGCGCGCCTGTCCCTGCCGCACGTCGGCTTCAACCGGCAGGTGGGCGCGTTCGCCGGCAGCCACATCACCCCCGAGGGCAAGATGATCTCGGCGGAGGACTGGAAGGCCCAGGAGTCGAAGTGGCTGCCCACCGAGGTCGACAAGACCCACGTGCGCGGGCTCATGCACCCCGTCCTCGAGCCGGGCAAGATCGCCGGCTGGATCGCCCCGCCGTCCAACGGGATCAACGACAAGCCCATGGACTTCGAGTACGTGCACTTCAACTGAGCGTCACCCCGCCCGGGGCGAGCCGGGGGCTTTTCTGACGTTGAGTGCAAGCCCTGCGTCCACGCTTGCACTCAGTGCCAGGAAAGCCACATCCTCGCCGTCACCACCCGTCACGCCGACCACCACGGAGCTGGCGCCCATGTCGGAGTCGTTCAACGCCACGGACTACCTCGTCGGTCGTCGGCTGGCGGCCGGTGAGGGCGACCGGGTGGCGGTGCGGGCGCCCTCGCGCACGCTGACCTACGCCGAGCTGGACGCCGAGGTCGGCCGCGTGGCCGCGGGGCTCGCGGCGCTGGGCGTCCAGCCCGAGCAGCGGGTCGTCATGTGCATGGTCGACGAGGTCGAGCTGTTCACCGGCATCCTCGCGACGATGCGGCTCGGCGCGGTGGCCGTGCCGGTGTCGACGATGCTGCGCGGCCCCGAGCTCTCGGTGCTCGTGGCCGACTCGCGCAGCCGGCTCGTGCTGTGCTCCGCGACCTTCGCCGACGTCACCCGCGCCGCGGTGCTCGCGACACGCCAGCGGGGCGGCGACGTCGGCGAGGTCGTCGTCACCGGCGACGACCCCTCCGGCTTCGGCCCCGAGGTGGGCGCGCGCACGTGGGCCGAGATGCTCGCCGCCGGCGAGGCGCTGGGCGGCATCCCGCCGGCGTACGACACGTGGGACGAGTCCCAGGCGCTGTGGCTCTACACCTCGGGCACCACCGGCAAGCCCAAGGCCGCGATGCACCGGCACGCCGACATCCGCACGGTGTGCGAGACCTACGGCCAGCAGGTCCTCGGCATCCGCGCGGGAGACCTGTGCCTCTCGGTGGCCAAGCTGTTCTTCGCCTACGGCATCGGGAACTCGATGTTCTTCCCGCTGTCGGTGGGCGCGGCGGTCGTCCTGGAGCCGTCCCGGCCGACCCCGGCGCTGCTCGCCGAGCTCGCCGCCCGCCACCGGGTGACGATGTTCTTCGGCACCCCGAGCTCCTACGGCCCGCTGCTGGCCGCCGCCGAGTCCGGGCAGATCGACGCCGCGGCCTTCGCCACCGTGCGCCAGGGCGCGTCCGCGGGCGAGGCGCTGCCCGCCCGGATGGTGAACGGGATGCGCTCGGTGTTCGGCGTCGAGGTGCTCGACGGCATCGGGTCCACCGAGGCGCTGCACATCTACCTGTCGAACCGGCCCGGCGAGGTCGTGCCCGGGACGTCGGGCGTGCCCGTCCCCGGCTACGACGTCGAGATCCGCGGCACGGACGGCCGGCCCGTCCCCGACGGCGAGACCGGGACGCTCTACGTCCGAGGCGACTCGATCTGCACGGGCTACTGGTGCCGCACCGCCACCAACCGCCTCGTGTTCGAGGGGGAGTGGCTGCGCACCGGCGACACCTACATCCGCAACGCCGACGGCACCTACACCTGCCTCGGGCGCACCGACGACGTGCTCAAGGTCGGCGGCATCTGGGTGACGCCGGCCGAGGTCGAGGAGCGCCTGGTCGCGCACCCGAGCGTGGCCGAGGTCGTGGTGGTCGCGGTGTCGGACGACGACGGCCTCGACGTCCCGGTGGCGTGCGTCGTCCCGCGTGAGGGCCACACCGTCGACCCCGAGGCGCTCGTGGCCTGGTGCCGCGAGGGTCTGGCGTCGTTCAAGCGCCCGCGCCACGTCATCGCCATCGACGAGGTCCCGCGCACCGCGACCGGCAAGGTCCAGCGCTTCCGGCTGCGCGAGCTCGCCTCCGCACGTGTCGGCGAGGGCCGCGCCCTGCAGGCGGCGCTCTAGATGGCCGGCGACCGCAGCGACCGGACCGACCCGCTCGCGACGGCCGACCAGCCGCCGACCGAGGGCGAGCCCGCCTACCGCCCGACGATCGAGCCGGGCGGCGACGTCCCGGGCGCGGTGCAGGGCTCCGACCACGAGGAACCGATCGACGGCCCGGAGCCCGAGCCGGAGAGCTGATCAGCCGGCCAGCCGCTTCGCGGGGTCGGACGGCGCCGCGTCGAGGGCGATGAGGGCGTCCGACCAGTCGTCGAGCTGCTTGGTGATCCCCGGCAGGTCGGGGCCGATCGCCTCGACCACGGACTGCTGCATCGCGTCGGTGCGCCCCTCGAGGTCCGCGCGGTGCCGCAGGCCGGCCGCGCTGAGCCGGTCCTCCTCGACCAGGCCGCGGTCCCGCAGGCGGGCGACGGCGGCGTCGATCTGCTCGGGGCCCCAGCCCCGCGACGCGGTGTAGGCGCCGAGCGGATAGCCGCACCAGAGCTCGGTGAGCACGTTCATCTGCACCGCGTCGAGCCCGTCCACCGCACAGACCGCGAGGTGCGAGTCGCCACGGTGCTCGCGCAGCACGTGACACGCGTGGACGACGCCCGCGAGCGGGTCGGTCGGCCACGGCTCGGTGGTCAGGCCGGTGAACAGAAGGCGGGCGGTGGAGTCGGCGGCGTCGATGCCTCGGCGCAGCCCCTCCACCACGGACGCCGCCTCGGCGTCGACGTCCCCGAGCAGGCGACGCAACGTGGCGCCCGGGGCGTCGATGCGCACCCGGACGAGGTCGGCGAGCGGGACCGCGGCGACGCCCGCCTCGTACTCGGGCCCGACGAGGTCCGGCGCGAAGACACCGAGCGCCGCCACCGCGACGGCGGTCGGCGGTGTGCCGAGCGGCGCGGTGCGCTCGCGGACATAGGCGGCGAAGTAGTCGTCCAGTCCCAGCCGGGCGTAGCCCTCGGCGGCCTCGGGCGACCAGATCGACAGGCACGCCAGCGGCTCCATCGCGTCGCGCAGCGCCCGGGCCGGCGACGGCTCGCGGCCGGCGGGCGGGTCGGCGGGGCGGGGACGGTCCGGCGGGGCGAAGAACAGGCCACGCATCGTCACGTAGTCCACGGGGTCTCCTCGGGTTCGTCGTCGAGGGCGTGCCACACGACCCCGGCCGAGACGGCGTCCGGCGCCGACAGGACGCCGTGCAGGCGGGCGACCTGCGCGACGAGCCGCTCCGGTTCGCACTCGTGCACGGACGCCTCCTCGCGCAGGACCGCCGTGACGAGGTCGACGACGCCACTCACCCGCCAGCGGCACAGCGACGTCGCGAGCACACGGGCCGAGCGCGCCACGAGGGCGAGCTCCTCGGGTCGCGCGTCGGGGAGCGTGATGCGGTCGGGGTCGCGGAGCACCGGCCGGGTGAGCCCGCTCCAGGCCCGCAGCGCCAGGCCGCCTGCAAGGGGGTCGGGTGGGGTCGCGCCGTCGGCCTCCGCCTCGCGCAGGGCGAGCATCAGGCCCGAGACCTGCCCGAGCGCCCGGACCCACTCGCAACGCGTACCGGGTGGCGCAGAGGTGCCGGCCGCCGCGTCGTCGGCGGGGGGCCGCGGGTGCGGCGCCGCCTCCCGGTGCTGGACCGCGTGCTCGTCGTCCCCCATCGATCCCCCCTCGCCCGAACGGCCCACACCGGGGTCGTCGTCGCCGGACGGTAGAGAGGGTCGGTCGCTCTCTGCATCAGGGAAAACCCTCGAACGTTCGGTCCCCACTCGAATGCCACGGTAGTAGCAGTACGGAGAGTTGCTCGCGGCGTGCGCGACGGGGTCAGAGCGCGGCGACGAGGCCGACGACCCCGTCGCGGCCGACGAGCTCCTGCTCGGCGCCCATGACCTCCTGCGGAGGACGACGCTGCCGGCGGGCCGGCGGGTCACGATCGACGCCCGCGGCGCTGCCCGACGAGGCGCTCAGAGCGCCGACGCCAGCTCCGGGTACCAGGCACTGACCGTGAGGTCGAGCTCGGCCAGGTCGGGGTGCCGGAAGAGCAGGGACTCGTCGGGGCTCAGCCGCTGCGGTCGGCGCCCGCCGGTGGGGCAACCGTCCTCGTGGCGGAGCGGGTAGAGCTTCCAGACCCGCACGGACTCGCAGTAGTGGCACTCGCCAGTGATCATCGGGGAACTCCGGGCACGTCGGCGACCTCAGAGGGAACGGCCCCGCGCGTCGACGCCGAGCGCGGGGACGCTGCCAGTGTGGTTCCCGGCCGTGCTCCTGCGACCCCGTTCCGTGACCGCGCCCACGGTGTGACGCGCGCCCACCCCTACGTGCGTGATCTTCTGAGCTATCACTCGGAAGATCACGCACGAGGGGTCAGCCGTCCAGCTCCGCCAGCGCGGTCTCGGCCTGCACGATGATCGCCTCGGGGCCCGTGACCTCGTCCGGGTCGGCGTCGGCACCCATGTCGCCCGCGCGGTAGCGGGTCCAGACGCCGGCGTGGATGCACGCGGCCCGCCAGCGTGCGAAGGCCAGGTAGTAGGCGATGTCGACGTCCGCGGTGCCCGTCGCCGCGGTGTAGCGCTCGATGAGCTCGCCGCGGGTGGGGTATCCGCCGGCCGGGGTCGGGCTCGGGAGGGCCTCGGGCACCGTGTCGCCCGGCTCGCTCCACGACACGAGCAGGTGCCCGAGGTCGCAGAGCGGGTCGCCGATCGTCGCCAGCTCCCAGTCGAAGACGGCGACCGCCTGCCCGTCGGGGGAGTAGGCGATGTTGCCGGGCCGGTAGTCGCCGTGGACGATCCCGACCGCGCCCTCGGGGACGCGCGCGGCGAGGGCGTCGTGGGCCGCGTCGAGGGCGGAGAGGTCCTCCATCGCCGACGAGTGGGCCTGCCGGTGCCAGCGCTTGAGCTGGCGCGCGACGAAGTTGCCGGGCCGGGCGAGGTCGTCGAGCCCCACCTCGCCGGGCTCCACCGCGTGCAGGGCGGCGAGGACGTCGATCGTCGAGGTGCCGACGACCGCGCGCGCCTCCTGCGGCACCTTCTCGCCGGACTCGGTGTCGTTGAGGACCTTCCCGGGCGCGAAGTCCATGACGTAGAGGTCGGCGCCCCAGACGTCGTGGTCGTCGCAGAACGCGCGCGGCGTCGGGACGGGGACGTCGGTCGGGTTGAGCGCGGAGAGGAACCGCCACTCCCGGCTCATGTCGTGGGCCGTCTCGAGCACCCCGCCCAGTGGCGGGCGCCGCAGCGCCCACGCGTGCCCGGCCTCGTCGGTGACGCGGTAGGTCAGGTTGGAGCGCCCGCCGGTGATCCGGGTGAACTCGAGCGCGCCCTCGATCTCGTCGATGTGGTCGCGGAACCAGCGCACGACGACGTCGGGGACCTCCTCGGCGCTCATGACGCACCGCCCGGGCGCAGCACGATCTTGCCGACCTGGGTGTTGGACTCGAGGTGCCGGTGCGCGTCGACCACCTGGTCGAGGCCGTCGAACACGCGGTCCACCTGCGGGGAGAAGGAGCCGTCACGCAGGCCGGCGCCGACGAAGGCGCCGGCGCGGCGGAGCCGCTCGGGATCGTGGGTCATCGCGAACAACGTATAGGTCCGCATCCACAGATCGGGCAGCGTCTCGGCCGGGAACGGTGTCGGCTGCCCCGAGAGCAGGCCGTGGATCGTGAGGATGCCGCCCGCCGCGGTCGCCCGGGCCAGATCGGCGACGGCGGGACCGGCGACGGCGTCGAAGACGTGCTCGCAGCCCCGTCCGTCGGTGATCTCCAGGACGCGGTCGACGAGGTCCTCCTCGCCGGTGGCGACGACGTGCGCGGCGCCGGCGTCGCGCAGCTGCGGCGCCTTCGAGCTCGATCGGCTGGTGGCGATCGGGACCGCGCCGACGCGGTTCGCGACCGCGATCGCCGCGAGCCCCACGCTCGACGTGGCGGCGGTGATCAGGACGTGGTCGCCGGCCCGGAGCCCGCCCGTCTCGACCAGCCCGCCGTACCCGACGAGGAACGGCATCCACACCGCGGCGCCGTCGACCCAGCTCGTCGCGTCCGGCAGCGGCACGAGCGCGCGGGCGGGGACGACGGCGCGGTCGGCGTAGACGCCGTAGTCGTTCATCGAGAACGCCGGGACGACGCTGACCCGGTCGCCGACCGACCAGCGCGTGACGCCCTCGCCCAGCGCCGCGACCGTGCCCGAGCACTCGTAGCCGAGGCGGGCCGGCAGCTGCGTGGCTTCGATGTACTCGCCGCGCCGGAACATCGACTCGGCCCGGTTGAGGCCGATCGCGGCGACGTCGACGGCCACCTCGCCCGGCCCCGGGGTCGGGTCGGGTTCCTCCTCGATCCGCAGCACGTCGGGGTCGCCGAGCTCGGAGAACCGCACCGTCCTCGTCATGACCGCAGAGCTTGCCGCCTCGACGATCACGACGCACGGTCTGTCGCCGCGCTCGCCGGAGGTCTAACGTGACCCGTGACCGGAAATGAATTCCAGTCACGAGTCACGAGGAGGTCCCGGGTGAGCCGGGTGGCACGGATGCTGGACGCGGCGGGGGAGCTGCTGCTCGCCCACGGCTACCGCCGGGTGACGATCGAGGACGTCGCCCGCCGGGCCGGCGTCGGCAAGGGCACCGTGTACCTGCACTTCGCGAGCAAGCTCGACCTCTTCGCGGGGGTCCTCGTCCGCGACTCGATCGGCACGACGCGCGACCTGCTGGCCGCGCTGCACGCCGACCCGCGCGAGGCCGCTCTCGACACGACCCTGCGCTCGACGTTCCTCGCCGTGCATCGCCGGCCCCTGAGCCGGGCGCTGCACACGGGTGATGTCGAGATCCTCGGCGCGGTCGTGACGGACACCAAGGCGGGCCTGGAGGTCGTCACCGACAAGACGGAGTTCGCCGCCGAGCACTTCGCGATGCTCCACCGCCACGGCCTGCTCGCCGACGACCCCGCGACGACGCCGGACCTGACCTACCGGCTGCGCGCCGCGGTGATCGGCTTCTTCCTCGACGACCTCGTGCCCACCGACGGCATGGGTCTCGCGGCCCGGGCCGACGCCCTGGCCACCCTCGTCCGTGCGGGTTTCGCCCCGCCGGGCGAGCCCGACGCGGCCGCGCTCGCCGCGGCTGCGCCCGAGCTCGCCGCGCTCTACGAGCGCACCATCCACCACCTCACCGCGGCCCTCCCGGAGGAGCCATGAGCACGAACGCCGTTGTCGACCTGCCACCCGACCTGCCTCCCGACACCGCCGACCTGCCCGTCCTGCTGGACTGGCTCGCGGCACGCCGCGCCGACGCCCCCGTCTGGCGTGACCGCTACGGCCTGCACCACGTCTTCCGGCACGCGGACGTCGAGGTCGTCCTGCGCGACGTCGCCACCTTCAGCTCCGACTTCTCGGCGGTCATGCCGGGCTCCGAGGCGATGAGCAAGGGGATGCTGACGCGGCTCGACCCGCCGGAGCACAAGGCCCTGCGGCACCTGGTCAGCGCCGCGTTCACGCCCCGTCGCGTCGCGGCCCTGGAGCCGCGGATCCGGGAGCTGACGCGGTCGATGCTCGACGGGGCGGGCGCGTCGTTCGACCTGGTCGACACGCTCGCCTTCCCGCTGCCGGTCACGGTGATCGCCGAGATGCTCGGGCTGCCCGCCTCGGACCGTCCACGCTTCCGCGGGTGGGCCGAGGGCCTGTTCTCGATGCAGGTCGACGACCCGAAGGAGGCGGTCGCCGACCCGGCGGTCCGCGACGCGATGGGCGAGATCACCTCCTACCTCGGCGACTGGTGCCGGGCACGACGCGCCGACCCCACCGACGACCTGATCTCCGCGCTGGTCACCGCCGAGGTCGACGGGCGGCGTCTGGACGACGAGGAGGCCGCCAACTTCTCGATGCTCCTGCTGCTCGCCGGGCACATCACCACGACGCTGCTGCTGGGCAACGCGGTCCGGGTGATCGACGAGAACCCGGGCACCTGGGCAGGCCTGCGCGCCGAGCCCTCGGCGATCCCGTCGGTGATCGAGGAGGTGCTGCGGCTGCGCCCGCCCTTCCCGATGACCGCCCGCGCGACGACCCGCGACGTCGAGATCGCGGGGACGACGGTGCCGGCGCGCTCGATCGTCATGCCGTGGCTGCTCTCGGCGAACCACGACCCCGACGCCCACCCCGACCCGGAGCGCTTCGACCCGACGCGCGCCGGCATCGGCGGCGGCTCGCAGCTCGCGTTCGGGCACGGCATCCACTTCTGCCTCGGCGCCCCGCTGGCCCGTCTCGAGGCGCGCGTCGCGCTCGAGGAGATGACCTCCCGGTGGGCTGGGGTGTCCGTGGGCGAGGGGGAGCAACGCCCGTACACGGGTCGTGTGCTCGGGACGCGGCGACTGCCGGTGGTCGCGACCTGATCGGGTGACCGCCGGCCCCGGTGACCGAACGTCGATTACTGATCACGATCAGTCACTATGACGGCGTGTCCCGTGCCGCGCTCGCGCGCTTCGTCCTCGGGGTCGCCGTCGCTGTGTGCGCCTCGGCCGCCGTGTTCACCCTGGTGACCCTGCGCGGGCCGGTGATGGCCACCGTGCCGGCACCCGATCCGGCCGCCGTGCTGACCGGCGCGGCGGACGCGCCGGTGGGCGAGCGGGTGGTCGTGCAGACCGTGGTCGACGCGGTCACCTTCGACGCGCGCCTGCCCGACGGCGGGCCCGTCGTGCGGGTGCGCGCCCTGGGCGTGCAGCCGCCCGGCGCCTGCTACGGCGCGCAGGCCCGGGCGTTCGCGGCGCAGGTGCTCGACGGCCGCGCAGTGATCCTGGGCGCCGGGGCGGGCCCCGCGACGGACCGCTTCGACCGCCGGCTCGCGGCCGTGTCCCTCGTCGGTGGCTCCGACTACGCGGTGCTCGCGTCCGAGGCCGGCATCGCGCGCGCCTACGCCGCCGACGCCCGGCCGGAGGCCATGACCGCCGTCCGCGCGGCCCAGGACCGCGCGAGGCTGGCCGAGCGCGGCGTCTGGGGCGAGCCGTGCCGTGGTGCCGAGACGCCCTCGCCCGCGGGGTCGTCGGCCACCGCGACGAGCACGACCACGAGCAGCGCGCCCGGTTCCTGACACCCCCGGTGCCAGCCCTGCGTCCACGCTGGCACTCAACGTCAGGATCGCCACATGGTCGCGAGCGCGACACGCCGTGGGTACTCAGCGCCCGGTGCCGTCGCCCCTGCCGCATCGGACCCGTGCACCCACGCTCACAGGACCTTGCCCGGGTTGAGGATGCCGTGCGGGTCGAGGGCGGCCTTGACCGCGCCCTGCATCGCCAGCACCTCGGGGCTCTGCTCGCGCTGGAGCCCCTCGCGCTTGAGCAGCCCGACGCCGTGCTCGCCGGTGACCGTGCCCCCGAGCGACAACGCGTCCGCGAGGATCTCCTCGAACGCGGCCTGGGCGCGCCGCCGCGCCGGCTCGTCGCCGACCGGGGTGATCAGCAGCGGGTGCAGGTTCCCGTCGCCGGCGTGGGCGATGTTGGCGATCGTGGTCTCGTAGCGCCGCCCGATGTCCTGGATGCGACCGAGCATCTCGGGCACCGCGGCCCGGGGCACGCAGACGTCCTCGGTGAGCACCGGGCCGAGGCGCTCGAGGGCCGGGTACGCCAGCCGGCGGGCGGCGAAGAGCGCGTCGGCCTCCTCGGGGTCGGCGGCCTGCGCGGCGAACGTCGCGCCCGCCGCCTCGAAGTGCGCCAGCATCTCGGCCGCCTCGGCGTCGCCCGCCGCCCCGGGGGCGTCGGAACGCCCGAGCAGCACGACGTCGGCCTCGGCGGCCAGACCCATGTTCTTCCAGGCGTCGACGGCCTCGAGGCAGGTGCGGTCGACCAGCTCGAGCGCCGACGGCGTGAGCCCGGCCGCGGTGATCGCGGCGACGGCGCGGCCGGCGTCGACGACGGAGTCGAAGTAGCCCGCGACCGTGTGCTCGGGGGCGCGGGCCGGGCGCAGCTTGACGGTGACCTCGGTGATCACCCCGAGCGTGCCCTCGGACCCGACCATCAGCCCGGCGAGGTCGAGCCCCGCGACGCCCTTGGCGGTACGCCGGCCCAGGCGCACCAGCTCGCCGAGCCCGTTGACGATCTGCATGCCGAGCACGTAGTCGCGGGTGACGCCGTACTTGACGCAGCACACCCCGCCGGCGTTCGTGGCGACGTTGCCGCCGATCGTCGACCAGGGCGAGCTCGCGGGGTCCGGCGGGTACCAGAGCCCGCTCTCGGCGCAGGCGGCGCGGAGGTCGTCGTTGACGACACCGGGCTGCACGACCGCGAGGCGCTCGGAGCCGTCGATCTCCACGATGTCGGTCATGTGCTCGGTGGAGAGCACCACGGCGCCCTCGCTCGCGTTCGCCCCGCCCGACAGGCCGGTGCCGGCGCCGCGCGGCACCAGCGGTGCGCGGTGCTCCAGACAGGCGCGCACGACGGCCTGGGCCTCCTCGGCGGTGCGCGGGCGCGCGACCGCCGCGGGCACCGCGTGCGGCGCCCACTCCGCGTCGTCGTGGGCGTAGCTCGCCAGCACGTCGGGGTCGTCGAGCACGCGACCGGCGGGCAGCGCCGCCAGGAGCGCCCCCACGACGGGAGCCGGTGTCGCGGCCGGAGGTACGGCGGTGGTGCTCATGGCGCGCCCCTTCGTCGGGTCGGTCGGCCCACGGTAACCGCCGTCGGGCGTCCGTCGGAGAGGTCGACGGGACGCGACCGGACACACCGAGTGAGAGCGCGGACACACAGCGTGCCAGGATCGTCCCGTGTCGCGCCCGATCGCCCGTCTCGCCCGTCTCGCCCTGCTCGTCGGCGGAGCCTCCCTCGTCGCCGCCTGTTCCGGATCCGCGGACGCGGCGGGCCCGCTCGTCACCGAGGGCGTCCTCGCCACGCCGGCCCAGGGCGGCCCCGCGATGACCTACGCGCCGGCCACCGCGCCCGAAGGGGCGCAGGTTGCCCTCGAGGTGGTCCCCGGCGACGGGTCGACGACGGCGACCTTCCGCGTCACGGGAATGCTCCCGGACCGCGGCTACGCCGTGCACGCGCACGTCCGCCCGTGCGGGCCGACCGGCAACGACGCAGGCCCGCACTTCCAGAACCGCGTCGACCCGGCCGCGACCCCGCAGGCCCCGTCGTCCGACCCCGCCTACGCCAACCCGCAGAACGAGGTCTGGTTGGACCTGAGCACCGACGCCGAGGGTGCCGGGACGGCGACGGCCACCGTGCCGTTCGCGTTCCCCGACCGCGCCCCGGCCTCGGTCGTCGTGCACGAGAAGGAGATGACGGCGACCGCCCCGGGCCAGGCCGGCACCGCAGGCGGGCGCCTGGCGTGCCTCACATCGACCTGGCGCTGACCGCCCCAGCGGCTAGCGTTCCCGCTCGATGAGCGCCGGACCGACCCTGACCGTCTGCCGCGACTGCTGTTGCGGCACCTCGCGCAAGCACCCCGGAGTCGATCACCGCGCCCAGCTCGAGCGCTTCCGCGGCGCCCCCGGCCGCGTCCGGGTCAGCGACTGCCTCGACGCCTGCGCCTACTCCAACGTCGTCGTGGTGTCGCCCTCGGCGGCCGGTCGCGCCGCCGGCGCGCGCCCGGTGTGGCTCTTCGGCGTGCTCGACGACGAGACCGAGGCGGAGGTCGTCGCGTGGGTGGAGGCCGGCGGGCCCGGGGTGGCCGACCCGCCGGGTCTGCTCGACCTCCGGATCTTCACGCCGGCCCGGAAGGTCCGCGCGGCCGTCGACTGAGCCCCGACGGCCGTGTAGGACGGGGCCCATGAGCGACCAGCAGCGCGTGGCCGTGCTCCAGGAGCCCGAGCACATGACCGTCGAGACCCGGCCGGTGCCGACGCCGGGCCCGGGCGAGGTGCAGGTCGCCGTCCGCGCCGTGAGCGTGTGCGGCTCGGACGTGCACTACTACGACCACGGGCGCATCGGCGGGTTCGTCATGCACGCCCCGCTGGTGCTGGGTCACGAGACGTCGGGCGTCGTGAGCGCCGTCGGCGATGGCGTCGAGGAGCCGGTCGTCGGGACGCGGGTGGCCGTCGAGCCGCAGCGCAACTGCGGTCGCTGCGAGCAGTGCGTCCGCGGGCGCTACCACCTCTGCCCGCACATCGCGTTCTTCGCGACGCCCCCGGTCGACGGGTCGTTCGCGCAGTACGTCGTGGTGCCCGCCACCAGGGCACACCCGGTGCCCGACGCGCTCTCCGACGACGCCGCCGCGATGATCGAGCCGCTCGCCGTCGCCGTGCACGCGGCGGGCAAGGCCGACATCGGGCCGGGGACGCGGGTGCTCGTCACCGGCGGCGGACCGGTGGGCCTGCTGTGCCTGCAGGTGGCGCGGGCCCGCGGCGCGGGGCACGTGACGGTGTCCGACCCGGTGGAGCGCCGGCGGGCGGTCGCGCCCGACTTCGGGGCCGACGCCGTGCTCGACCCGTCCGTGCAGGCCGCGGAGGACGTGCCGCCGGTCGACGTCGTGCTCGAGTGCAGCGGGGTGCAGCCGGCCGTGGACCTCGCGGTCGCCGCGACCGCCCCGGCCGCGACCGTCGTGCTGGTCGGCACGGGCGCGCAGGTCACGCTGCCCCTCGATGTCGTCCAGTCCCGCGAGCTCGTGCTCAAGGGCGTGTTCCGGTACGCCCACGTCTACCCGGCCGCGATCGCCCTCGCCGCGTCCGGAGCCGTGCGGCTCGACGACATGGTGACCTCGCACCACGACCTCGACGGCGCGGTCGACGCGCTGCTCGCGGCCCGCCACGACCCCGAGGCCATCAAGGCGGTCGTGCGGCCGGGCTGAGACACACCACCGGCCGGACCGCGCGAGGCGGTCCCGGCCGGAGGTGGGTTGCTGGGTTGCTGAGTGCTGGAGTGGGTCAGGCGGCGACGGCCGCGCCGATGCCGCTGACGGCCTCGGAGGCCCGGCGGGCGATGCCGCGGAGCTGGTCGCCGGGACGCTGCTGCTCGCTGGCCTGCGCGGAGAGCACGACGATCGCACCGGTGAGCGCCGGGATCGCGTACTGCAGGGCGTGCAGCTGCCGGTTGGCGCGGGCGACGTCGACGGGCAGCGACTCGGCCGCGGCGCTGACGGACTGCCCGATGCGCTTGTCGGCCTCGCGGACGGCTTCGGTCGCGTCGCTCGCCCCGCCCTGCTTGGCGGTGCCCGACGGCACCGGCGAGGTGGTCGACGACGAGACGTCGTTCGCCTGGTGGACCACGGCGTCCTCGACCTTCTTGCCGACGAGGCGCGTGTAGCCCGACGCGGCGAGGGCGGCCACGGTCAGCGCCAGCTTGGCGTTGACGGTGCCCGCGTGACCCTTCTGGGCCACCGCCCGCTTGCGGTTCGCCGCGAGCAGGCCGGCGCCGCCGATGACGTGCGCGCCGATGGCGAGGGCGTTCACCGGGCTCCACTTGGCCCAGCCGATGCTCGAGACGCGGTCGGCCGTGCGGCGGTCGCCCGACTCCTCGGCCGCGGCGTTGAGGCCGGCGAGGCCGAACAACGAGCCACCGAACCAGGCGGCGAGGCCGACGTCGTGCATGGCGTGCAGGACGGTGTTGCGTGTGCTCATGGGGGCTCCCTCGAGTCAGGACACGTCAGAGCGCCGCGGGATCACCGCCGATGTCGTGACGGGGGTGGCGGACGGACCGCTGGACGGGGCTGAGCTGCTCAACCCGTTGCGTGAGGGCTATCCGGTGAGCAGCGGCGCAAACCGCCGTCGCGGTGTCGGTAGCCACGTCGGGGAAGCGCTCGCCCTGCTCGACCGCCTGCTGCCGACGCCGGGGGATGCGCCGCCCGAGCCGGGTCACATGCTTCCCGAGCAGCCCTGGTGGCAGCGCCTGGTGACCACGCTCGACCGCAGCGCCGCCGTCTACCACCACGAGATCGACGACGAGATCCTGCGCCGCTGACCACGTGCGTGGTCGTCCCGGTCGTGCCCGGGACGACCACGCACGTCGTCGGTCAGCTCGAGCCCTCCGAGGTGAGCTGGACGAGGAACCGGTGGCAGTGGTGCTCCGGGCTGCTCGCTCGACCCGGGGCTCCGACGTCCCCGTTCACGGGCACTCCGGTCGCGCCCGTCAGAAGTCCCGTGCCACCTCGTTCGGCGTGCCCCTGGTGAGGCTGCGGAGCTGGACACGCCGGGTGAGCCGGATCAGCGGCCGGATGCCGAGCTGGACGCTGCCGATGACGAACAGCGTGACGCCGACGTTGAAGAGCTCGTGCCAGTAGAAGGCGACGCTGCCGACGGTGAAGAAGATGAAGATCCCGATGTCGTTGATGATGCTGAGCAGCTCGAAGCGCTGCCTCAGCACGAGCTCCTGGTTCCCGAGCGTCAGGGTGATGGGCTGACCCTCGTGGCCGGCGTCCGGGTCCTGCTGGTCCTGCTGGTCCTCGGCCTGGTCGCTCGTGTCCTGGCTCATCGGCCTGCCTCCGCTGTGTCCGGCGGGGTGTCCCCCACGTGTCGGCCTCAGAGGTGGGTGATCCGAGGGATCGACAAACCCCGTCGGTGGGTTTGCGGGCTCTGTCCGGCGGGGCTTGATGGTCACTCCGGGTCTCGCAGCGGCCGGGATCACCGACGTGACCGGCCACCTATCCCACGCGCAGCTCCACCCGCCGGCTGGCCTCGAGCGACCCGAGCGGGTCCCGCGGGCCGACGCCGACGGCCGTGAGGCTCCCGGCGGGCACCCCGGCGGCCTCCAACCGGCGCACGATGTCCTCCGCGCGTTGCTGCGAGAGCGTCTGCGCGTCCCCGGTGTCGTCGCCGGTGGGCGCGGTGTGGCCCTCGACGGTCACCGCCGGCCCGGGACTCGCCTTCAGCACGGCGGCGATCCGGTCGACCGCCTCCGTCGCCGCGGCGTTCGGCGTGGCGCTGTCGGCGGGGAAGCGCAGGGGCGTCGCGACGAGGACCTCGTCGATCGTCGCCTGGAGCACGGCGACGTCGGGGGCGCCCGCGGCGCGGGAGGTGGTGGACGTCCCGGGGGGCGGCGCGCCGGGCGTCGCCGCGGCCGGGGAGGGCGTGCTCGACGTCCGCGTCAGTGCCACGGCGACGGCCACCCCGCCCAGGAGCAGCACCGCGAGCAGGGCGATCAGCAGCACGCCCCGCCGGCCGCCGACCCGCGCCGCGTGGGTGCCGCCGCCTGCCGGGCCCCGGCCGCCCCACCAGTGCGCGCCCGTGCCGGGCCCGCCCGTGACGCGTCCACGATGCAGCCCGCCGCCTCCGCCCGTCACCGGACCTCGCCACCTCCTCCACAGGTCGTGACGCACTGTGCCCGGTCCGATGCCCGACTCGCCCGGGTCCGGACGGAAAGAGGCCGGACGGCGCTCCTGCGGTTGGGCCGAACGGCGCACGTGAGCGAAGTTCGGGGCTATAGCCCCGAACTTCGCTCACGGGGCTGATGCGTGACGGGGCTGGTGCGTGACGGGGCTGGTGCGTGACGGGCTGGTGCGTGACGGGGCCGGCGCGGGCGGGGAGGATCGACGGTCGTGGCGACCCCGAGCTCCGAACCGGCCCTGCGCGTCCTGCGCCGCGACGACGTGCTGGCCGCGGCGGTGGACGTCGACCCCGTCGCGAGCGTGGAGGCGACGCTGCTCCTGCACGCCCGCGGCGCGACGACCCTCCCCGACGAGGCCTACCTCCCGTGGCACACGGCGTCCGGTGCCTTCGCCCGCAGCCTCGCGCTGCCCGGCGCGGTGTGGGGCGACCGACCGGCCGTGGGCCTCAAGGTGATCAACTCGAGCCTCGACAACCCGTCGCGGGGGCTGCCCCGCGCGCAGGGCTGGACGTTCCTGTTCGACCCGGACACCGCCCGCCCGGTGGCCATGCTGTCGGCCGCGTGGATCTCGGCGACCCGGACCGCGGCCTACACGGTGCTCTCGGCCCGCCGGCTCGCCGCGCCCGGGCTCGACCGGATCGCGGTGCTCGGCTGCGGCGCGCTCGCCGAGTCCCACCTCGACCTGCTGCGCGGCGAGTACCCGGACGCCTCGGTGGTGGTGTACGACCAGGACCCCGCCCGGGCGCGCTCGCTGGCCGCGCTGCGGCGGGCGGAGGTGAGCGACGACCCGCGCACCGCCGTCGAGGGGGCGGGGCTCGTCGTCTGCACGACCACGACCACCACCGGCTACATCGCGCTCGACTGGCTCGCGCCCGGTGCGCTCGTGGCGCACGTGTCCCTCGACGACGTGCTGCCCGAGGTCGTGACCGGCGCCGACCTGGTCGTCGTCGACGACTGGCCCCTCATCGCCGCCGACGACCGCCGGCTGTTCGGCCGGATGCTGCGCGAGGGCACGCTGTGCGGGCCGGGGGAGTCGCGGCCGGGGGCGCGCGCCGTGGACGCGACGCTCGCCGACGTGGTCGCGGGCCGGCACCCGGGGCGCGCGGAGGCGACCGACGTCGTCCTGAGCAACCCCTTCGGCATGGGCGTCCTCGACGTCGCCCTCGCCGCCGACGTGCACGACGCCGCCCTGGCCCGCGACCTCGGCACGGTGCTCGAGCCCTGACGTGCGTGATCTTCCGAGAGCTCAGAAGATCACGCACCTGGGGGCTACTCCGCGCCCGTGCGCGGGACCAGGCCCGCGGCGCGGATGCCCGCGACCACGGCCTCCTCGTCGGCCAGGGACGCGTCGCCGCTGGCCCCGGCCGCGCCGAGCAGCTCGCCCGCCTCGTCGTGGATGAACACCCCGCCGGGCACCGAGAACACCTTGCCGCCGGTCAGCGAGGCGACCGAGGTGAAGAACTCCGCCGAGTCCGCCGCCCGCGCCGCGATGGCCCGGCTGTCCATGCCCAGGCCGAGCACCCCGTAGGCCTTGGCGGTCGCCACGTCGGGGCGCAGGAAGCCCGACCCGTCCTCGCGACCGAGTGCCACCGGCGCGCCCCCGGGGTCGAGCACGACGACGGTGAGCGGCTTGAAGCCCTGCGCCCGGGCGTGGGCGAGCGCGGCGGACACGATGCTCTGGGCCTGCTCGAGGTGGATGCTCATGGCGGGCCGGTACCCACGCCGAGCCCGCGTGTCACACCGGACGCCGCGCGGCGACGTCGCGTCACCGGTCGGTCGCCCTGCGCGATCGGGTGGCGGTCCCCGACGATCTCCGTCTGCCCGCCGCTCGTCCTCTCCTCGCCGACGGTTCGTCGTGCCGTCGCGCGTGAGTCAGGCCGGGGGTGATCGGCGTCCATTAGGGTCTTCGGGACCGTCACGGAGGGAGGCGACGGCGATGGACGGACGTCACGGCGTCCCCACCTGCGTCGCCGACGTGGGCACCACCGCGGACGACACCCCCTCAACGGCCCCGGCCCCCGTTCCGCCGACCGCCGTCGGCCCGGGTCTGATCGACGGGCTCGACGAGGGCGTCGTCGTCTGCGACCGCGCCGGCGTCGTGCGCGCGGCCAACGCCGCCGCCCGTGACCTGCTGCCCGACCTGCGCGTCGGCGAGGTCGTCGACGTCGCCCGCTGCGAGGTCCTCGCCCGCGCCGTTCACGGCGAGGGCCCGGGGACGGGCAGCTTCGAGGCCGTCGTCGAGCACCCCGAGGGCGAGCGCCACGTGCGCGGCCGCCGTGGCCCGGTGCTCGGGCCCACGCCGCCCCCGCCGCCGGAGCCCGGCGAGGGCGACTCCACCTGGTTCCTGCGCGACGTCACCGGCGAGCACGCCCGCACCGACACCCTGCTCGCCGCCCAGGAGCGCGCCGCGTTCCTCGCCGAGGCCGGGCGCGCGCTGCACGGCGTCCTGCACCTCGACCGGACGGCCCGCCGCGTCGTCGCCCTGGCCGTGCCGCGCCTGGCCGCGGGGGCCGTGCTCGTGATGCGCCACGACGACCAGGTCATCTGGGCGGCCACGGAGCTCGGCGGTGGCCGCCCGCGCCTGGGGCACGCCGCCGCGTCCGCGCTGACCCGGGTCCCGCGCGTCGCCGCGGCGCTGGCCGACGAGGGCGGCGGCGTCGACGTCGACCCGTGGCTCGCCGAGGAGCTCGCGACGCTGACCGGCCTCGACGCCCCGGGCTCGGGGGCCCCTCTGCGCGCCTGCCCGGTGCCGGTCACCGGGGTCGTCGACGCGCTCGTGGTCCTCGCCGGCCCGCGTGCGGCCGGCGGCGACGTGACCGACCCCGAGGAGGACCTGCTCTCCTCCTACGTCGCTCGCGCCGGTGCCGCCCTCGCGGCCGCGGCGCTGCACGAGGAGCAGGCCCACCTCGGCGCGGTCCTCCAGGAGAGCCTGGCCGCCCCGCGCCTGCCCGAGACCGACGGCGTCGTGTGGGGCGCCGCCTACCGGCCGGCCCGCGAGACGATGCGGGTCGGCGGCGACTTCTACGAGGTCGTGGGGCCGCGGGGCGAGGAGGGTCGGTCGGCCTTCCTGCTCGGCGACGTGTGCGGCAAGGGGATCGAGGCTGCGGTGCTCTCCGGCCGGGTACGCCAGTCGTGGCACGCGCTGCGCCTGCTCGAGGACCGCCCGGCCCGCCTGCTGCCGCTGCTCAACACCGCGCTGCTCGACGCCGTCGCCACCCGCGACGAGGGGCCGCGCTTCGCGACGATGGTGCTCGGCGACGCCCGGCCGCAGGATGACGGCTCGGTCGCGCTGCGGCTCGCCACGGGCGGGCACCCGCCGCCGCTGGTGCTGCGCGCCGACGGGGGTGTCGAGACGGTGCCGGTGGCCGGGATGCTCGTGGGTGGCCTGCGCGAGGCCCGGTTCGGCGAGGCCGAGGTGCTGCTCGGCCCCGGCGACACCTGCCTGCTCTACAGCGACGGCGTGGTCGAGGCACGCGGCCCCGGCGACTTCTTCGGCGAGGAGCGCCTGGCCGCGGCCCTGCCCGCCTGCGCCGGCGCGCCGGCCGCGGTGGTGTGCGAGTACCTCGAGCAGACCGTCGTGGAGTGGCTCGACGGCCACGACCACGACGACGTCGCCCTCCTGGCGATCCAGGCGCCCGCGTGACCACCGCCGACGACCTGCGCATCGCCTACCTCGAGCGCGTCGCCGTCTCCGACGAGGCCGGCGCGGTCGCGGTGGCCGTCGGTGCGCTCGACGCCGGCGTCGATCCCGAGGTCGTGCTGCTCGACGTCGTCGCCGCGGCGCAGCGCGAGGTCGGCGAGCGCTGGGCCGCGGGGGAGTGGACGGTCGTCCAGGAGCACGTGGCGACCCATATCAGCGAACGCGTGGTCGCCGCCGTCGCGCGGCACGCCCCGGCCCCGCCCGCCGGGGCGGACACCGTCGCCGTCGCCTGCCTCGACGGCGAGTGGCACGGCCTGCCGGCGCGGCTGCTCGCCGAGGTGCTCACCCGCCACGGCTGGCGGGTGGAGTTCCTCGGCGCCTCGGTGCCCGCCGCGCAGCTCGCCACCCACGTCCACCGCGCGGGCCCGGACGTCGTGGCCATCTCCAGCTCGCTGGCCTCACGGCTGCCCGCGGCGCGCCGGATGGTCGAGGCGTGCCGGGCCACCGGCACGCCCGTGCTCGCCGGCGGGCCGGCGTTCGGCGAGGACGGCCGCTGGGCCCGCGCCGTCGGCGCCGACGGGTGGGCGCCCGACGCCCGCGCCGCCGCCGCGATGCTCGCGGCCGACCCGGAGGGGCCCTGGTTCGGCGAGGAGTCGACCGAGGGGACCCCCGTCGACCGCACCGCCCGCGAGGAGCAGGCCGTGCTGCACGCCCGTCGCGCCGAGCTCGTCCGGCTCGCCGCCGCGGCGGTCCGTCCCGATGCCGACGCTGTGCCCGACGAGCTCGCCGACGACCTCGGGCACCTCGTCGACTTCCTGGCCGCCGCCGTGTTCGTCGACGACCCGGCCCTGTTCGACGGGTTCGTGCGCTGGGTCGGGTCGGTGGCGATCCCGACGGGCCTGCGGCTCGGCGAGGTCGGCCCGGTGCTCGACGCGCTCGCCGCCGCGCTGGCCGACTCGCCCCGCACCGCGGCGCTGCTGCGTGGTGCCCACGGCGGACTGCCGACGCCGGTGGCGTGATGGCCGACCTGACCATCCGCACCGAGCGGACCGACAGTGACGCCATCGTGTCCGTCGGCGGCGACCTCGACTACGACTCCCACGGCCGCCTCGAGCAGGCGCTCGACGCCGCGCTCGACGGGGGACCGCCGTCCGGGCTGGTCGTCGACCTCGCCGACGTCACCTACTGCGACTCCTGCGGACTGCGGGTGCTGCTCGGCGCCCAGGCCCGCGCCCGCGACGTCGGCGCCACCTTCGTCCTGCAGGGCGCGCAGGGCCAGCCCGCCCGCGCGCTGAAGCTCACGGGCCTGGACCAGGTCTTCGGCTAGGGCGCCGGGGTCAGCAGCGGCGTGCGCCGGTAGAGGTCGACCGAGGTCACGGCGAGCCAGACCCACACGAGGACGACGCCGGCCCAGAACCCGAGCACGACGACGGGCGACGACGAACCGCTCGCGATGCCGGCGAAGGCGACGAGGAACAGGACGCCGGTGGCGCGGGAGAACCACGCCATCCCCGGCCGGCCCTGCCCGCCGAAGTGGCGTCCGAGGAGCAGCGTGCCGGCGACGAGGCAGAGGAAGCCGAGGCCGCCGACGACGAGATGGCCGATCCCGCCGACGGTGACCACGGCCGGCGGCCCGTCGGGGGTGCCGGGCGGGAAGCCGTTCATCGGGTCGGCGACGAACACGCCGGCGCCGACGAGCCCCAGCCCGTAGCCGGCGACGAGGCGTGGGCCCCACACCGTGCCGGGACCGCCGCCCAGGGTGCGGAGCGCCCGGCCCATCCCGACCGCCGCACCGATCGTCATCAGACCGGTGACGACGAGGTCGACGATCTGGATCCAGCCCCACGGTCCGTTCGCCAGCAGGCTGAGGTCGTGGCGGGCGAGGTCGTAGCCGTCGCGGGTGAGGGCCTGGGCGAGGCCCACGACCAGGTAGAACGGTCCGGCCAGCACCCCGTAGCCGAGCAGCGAGCGAGTCACCGCGGCGTGACGATCCGCGTCACCGCGCCCGACCAGTGGGCTTCCCGAGGGTCCGGTCATGCCGGCGCACGATAGTGGTCCTGGTACCGTACCGTCCAGTTTCGTCGGGAGGGTGACATGACTGCGGGGAAGCGAGAGGTGATCGTCCGCGCCGCGACGGAGCTCTTCCTCCGTCAGGGCTACCAGGCAACGAGCACCGAGCAGATCGCCGCGGCGGCCGCGGTGTCGAAGCAGACCGTCTACAGCCGGTTCGGGGACAAGGAGAGCCTGTTCCGCGAGATCGTGCTCGGCGTCGCCGCCACCGCGGAGGCCTTCGCCGCCGACCTCACGTCGTCCCTCGCCGACGTCTCCGAGAAGCAGGAGGTGGCGCCGGTGCTGCGTGCCTTGGCGCGGCGCTACCTCGCCGCGGTGATGGACCCGCAGGTCCTGGCCCTGCGCCGGCTGGTGATCGGCGAGGCCGCCCGCTTCCCCGAGGTCGCGGCCGCGTACTACGACCGCTCGCCGGCGAGGGTCCTGGCGGCCCTCGCCGACGGGTTCGGCCGGCTCGCCGACGTCGGGCTGATCACCGTCGACGACCCCCGGCGGGCCGCCGACGACTTCGCCTTCCTGGTGCTCGGGCGCCCGCTGGACCACGGCATGTTCCACGTCCCGGCGACCGCCCCGTCGGACGCCGAGATCGGCGCCACCGCCGACCACGCCGTCGAGGTCTTCCTCGGGTGCGCTTCGCGCATGTGAGCACTTCGGAGTGCTCCAGCACCCCGAAGTGCTCACATGCGCGTCAGCGCACCGAGTCCAGGAAGCTGAAGAACGTCGCCGACCACCGCTGCGCGTCGTCGACGTGCGGGCCGTGGCCCGATTCCTCGAAGATCTCGATCTCGGCGCGGCCGCCGGCGGCGCGGTAGGCCTCGAGGACATCGCGGATCTGGGTGACCATCGGCTGCGGCGGGAAGACGTCGGCGCCGGGCCAGCCGGGCACGACGCCGCCCGCTCCGAGGGTGCCGAGCTCCAGCGCCGAGTGGTCGGCGACGACGATGTCGGCGCCGCCGTGGGTCCAGAGCACCGGCGGCTTCTCGGCGAGCGTGGGCAGCCACGACCAGTCGCAGTACTTCGGCGACAGGGCGTTGAGCAGGCCCCGGGTCCCCGGCGCGGCGCCCGGCCAGTTCTCCGAGGGCACGGCGTCGCCCGGGTAGCCGTCGTCGGAGATGGTGGTCAGCAGGATCTCGTCGAGGAGCACGTCCTCGCGTGCGGGCGGCTCGCGGTGCCCGGCGCGCCAGTACGTCGCGTTCATGACGTTGCGCGGCGAGAGGGGGCTGTCCTCGGAGCGGTCGGCGTCGCGCAGGCGCTGCACGAACTCCGGGTTGGCCACGCCCGCGCCGGAGCCCGCGACGTCGGGCCAGCAGGGACGGCCGTCGCGGAACACGCCCCCGAACCCGAACGGCGAGACGGGGTCGAGGAACGTCAGCGACGCGACCCGCCGGGCCCGGGCGACCAGGGCGATCGCGGCGCCCGCGGTGGACCACCCGACGAGGTGCACGGGGCGGTCGATGCCGAGCGCGTCGAGGAAGCCCTCGAGGTCGTCGGCCCAGTCGCCGAGCCCGCGGGTGGCGTCGATCGGCGCGGGCTCGCTGCGCCCGAAGCACCGCATGTCCGGGGCCAGCAGCCGGTAGCGCTCGGGCGCGCCGGGCATGAGGTGCTCGAAGAACCGACCGGTCGAGAGGTTGCCGTGCACGAGCACCACGGGCTCGCCGTCGGAGGGGCCCGACTCGAGGTAGTGGGTGCGGATGCGTCCGTCGACCTCGGCGGCGCGCACGCCGGGCATGAGATCCATCAGGCGCTCCTGGAGGTGTCGGGCAGCCGGGCGAGCAGGGCGTCGACGTCGACACCGCGGGGGAGCGTGCCGAACGCCTGGCCGTGGTCGCCGGCGACGCGGGAGGACACGTAGGCGTCGGCGACGGCCGTCGGCGCGTGGCGCACGAGCAGCGCACCCGAGAGCAGCACCGCCATCCGCTCGGTGAGGCGCCGGGCGTCGCGCTCGTCGGCGTGGGCGAGGTCGGCCTCGACCTCCTTGCGGCCGGCGTCGATCCGGTCGTCGACGCCGGACACCTCGGCGCGCCACGCCTCCAGCGAGGCCGGCTCGCGGGCGAGGATACGCAGCAGGTCGAGGGCGTTCACGTTCCCCGAGCCCTCCCAGATCGAGTTCAGCGGCGACTCGCGGAACAGCCGCGGCATCCCCGAGTCCTCGACGTAGCCGTTGCCGCCGAGGCACTCGAGGGCCTCGCCGACCACGGCGGTCTGGCGCTTGCAGATCCAGTACTTCCCGAGCGTCACGCCGATCCGCCGGAACGCGGCCTCGTGCTCGTCGCGCGGTGCCCGGTCCTGCGCCCCGGCCAGCCGCAGCGCCAGCGACACCGCGGCCTCGGACTCGAGGGTCAGGTCGGCGAGCACCTCGCGCATCAGCGGTTGCTCGAGCAGGGTCCGTCCGAACGCCGACCGGTACCGGGCGTGGTGCGCCGCGCGCGACACCGCCGCCCTCATGCCGGCGGCGGAGCCGAGCGCGTTGTCCAGCCGCGTGCAGGCGACCATCTCGATGATCGTGCGCACGCCCCGGCCCTCGTCGCCGACCCGCCAGGCGACGGTGTCCTCGAACTCGGGCTCGCTCGACGCGTTCGACCGGTTGCCGAGCTTGTCCTTCAGGCGCTGGATGCGGAACGTGTTGCGCGTGCCGTCGGGCAGCACGCGGGGCACGAGGAAGCAGGTCAGCCCGTGGGGCGCCTGCGCCAGCACCAGGAAGAGATCGCACATCGGGGCGCTGGTGAACCACTTGTGCCCGGTGAGGAGGTAGGTCCCGTCGGCGGAGGGCGCGGCGCTCGTCGTGTTCGCCCGGACGTCCGAGCCGCCCTGCTTCTCGGTCATGCCCATGCCGGCGAGCAGGCCCCGCTTGGTGGACGGCACCCGCAGGCCGGGGTCGTGGGTCCGGCTCGTCAGCCCCGGTCCGTAGGTCGCGAGCAGCTCGGGAGCAGCGCGCAGGGCGGGCAGCACGGCGTAGGTCATCGAGATCGGGCAGCCGTGACCGGCCTCGAGCTGCGACCAGGTCAGGAAGCCCGCCGCCCGCGCGACGTGGGCCCCCGGGCGCTCGTCGGCCCAGGGCGCGCCGGCGAAGCCGTGCTCGACGGCGACGCGCGTCAGCTCCTCGTACGCCGGGTCGTAGTCGACCTCGTCGACGCGGTGCCCGACGCGGTCGTGGGTGCGCAGCCGGGGCTCGTTCCGGTGCGCGGCGTCGGCCCACTCCGCCGCGAGGGCCGAGCCCGCGAGCCGGCCGACGACGTGCAGGTCCTCGCGGGCCCACCCGGCGCCCTCGCGCTCGAGGCCCTCGAGCAGCGGCGGGTCGGCCGCGACGTCGTGGCCGACGAGATCGGGCACCTGGTTCGAGATCTCATGCGTCGCGGGCACGGGATGATCCGACCACGCCGCGCGCCCGGGAGCCAGGCCCGGGCGCGGGCTCGCCGCGGGCCAGCGCGACGAGCGCGGGGCGGTCACGCAGGTGGTAGACGCCGCGCCCCACCGGCTCGACGATGTCGCGCGCCGCGATCGCCGCCAGCGCCTGGTTCACCGACTGTCGCGCGGCCCCGAGCCGGCTGGCCAGCTCCGCCTGCCGCAGCGGGATGACGACGAGGTCGGAGCCGGCCTGCTGCGAGGCGAGCAGGAACTTGGCCACCCGGCGGGTCACGGGCAACGAGCCGAGGTCGGCCATCTGCTCGGTGAAGGCCTGCAGACGCTCGGCGATGTGGCGGGCGATCGCGATCCCCAGCTCGCGGTCGGCCTCGAGGAGCCCGGGCAGCACGGACGCCGGGACGCGCAGCACCCGCGTGCCGTCGACCAGGGCGCGCATCGTCGCGTAGTACGGGATGTCCGCGACGACGTTCTCCAGGCACAGGCTCTCGCACCGGCGGTCGCTGACGAAGTAGAGCATCGACTCGGGATCCGTCGGCTGACCCCGCCACGCCCCGACCCGCCCGTGCAGGAGCACGAAGAACGCGTCCGGGGCGTGGCCGGACGTGTAGAGCACCGCCTCCCGGCTCAGCGTCTCCACCGTGCAGAGGCGGGCGACCGCGGCGAGGTGACCGGGTTCCAGGCGACGGAACCACTCGATCTGTCCGATCTCCTCGACCGTCGGCCGCATCGTCGAACCTTAGCGTTCCTGACGATCAGCGCACCCGATCGGAACTCCGGCGCCGACGCAGACGGCCCATGGCACCCCGCCACAGGCCATGGACGACCGACCCGATCGCCGGTGCCTCGCCCGGCGGACGGGCGTAGCGCGGCGGCATGCCGAGCACCACCCACCGGCGCAGCAGGCGCGGGGTCTCCGGGACGGGGCGCCCGGCCGCGACCTCCTCGAAGGCGTCGGGATCGAGGCGCTCGCCCGCCGAGGTGTAGGTGCGCATGACCGCGTTCTCGAAGGCGTACCAGGCCGAGGGGTAGTCGAAGACGAGGTGCACGGCCCCGTCGTCGCCCTCCTCGCGGTCGACGCGGAAGATCGGGTTGACCCGCAGCGACCCGGCGCCGTGCGGCGTGCCGGCGATCTCGTCGGTGTCGGCGAAGACCCGGTCGTCGCGCGAGCTGACGAGGTAGAGCCACTTCTGCTCGGCGAGCCCGGCGGTGTCGCACTCCGCGGTCAGGTCCAGCCCCCGGCCGGCGCGGTAGGCCCTGATCAGCTCGTCCTCGGAGGTGAGGCGCACCGGGGCGTCGCCGACGAGGTCGGCGTAGCCCTCGGGGGAGCGCTCGAAGGTGCTGTCGTACGGCTCGAGGAGCCGGTTGCCGAGCCGGTCGAGGATGATCGTGTCGTCGGCCGCGACCCGGCGCATCTCGTCCGCGGCGCCCTGCTGGGCGTCGAAGAGATGGAAGGCGTCGGAGCACAGGGACGCCGCGAACGCGTCGTCGGCGAAGGGCAGGGCGTCGACGCGGTCGGCGCACACGAACCGCTGGTCGGGGGCGATGTAACGGCGGCCCACCCAGAGCTGGAAGAAGTTGCGGTCGACCCCGACCGTCTCGACGGCCTCGTCGCGGGCGCCCAGGTGGTACATGAGGTGCCCGAAGCCGCAGGCCAGATCGAGCACGGGGCCGCGGCCGACCGGCAGGTGGCGGGCCATCGCGATCGAGGCGACGTAGCGCGGCTGGCCGAAGCGGGCGAAGAAGTACGGGAAGATGTCGCCGGCGATCTGCTCGGACGAGCGCGCGTAGCACAGCTCCATCCAGTCCTGGGCGGTGAGCGCCCCGACGTCGGCCAGCATCTCCGCGACCTCGCCGCGGCGGGCCTCGCGGGCCAGGCGCGGCCACGGCCCGCGCGTGAACGGCACGCGCAGACCCCGGTGCCGCGCGAGGCCGAACGGCACGGCCGGCGGGAACGTCAGCATCTCGACCAGCGCGTCGAGCCCGCGGTCGGCCTCCAGCATCGCCACGAGCGTGTCGTGGTCGGGGCCCTCGATCTCGGTGCGTCCGGTGACGTGGTCCTGCACGTCGACGTGACCGCGCCGCAGGATCGGGATCGAGTCGAGCACGGGATCGACGTGGCAGTCGCAGCGCAGGACCCCGAACCACCCGCCGGGCAGGGGCTGGGTGGGGGTGGGGGTGAACGTCGGCGTGGCCCGGCAGTCCGGGCAGCGCAGCGGGCAGACGCCGCGTCCGGCGGCGGTGGCGGTCTCCTCCGGCAGCAGCAGCGAGTTCGTCATCGGTCCCCCAGGTGGTGCGTCACAGCAACCTCGTCGAAGCGCCGGGGACCGTACGAGCCGATCACGGACGGGGGACCCGCCCGGCCCCCTCGTCGATCTCGACGGCCGATGTGCCGGCCCCTTGTCCCGGCCTCGCCCGAGGGGGCACGGTGGTCCGGATCACCTGCGTGGTGACCACGTTCTCGAAGAGGAGAAGACATATGGCCGACGTCCCGTCGATGCGGGAACTGCTGGGCGACAACCCCCCTCAGAACTGGGGGAAATGGGGTTCGGACGACGAGGTCGGCTCGCTGAACTACCTCGACCCCGCCCAGGTGCTCCGGGGCGTGGCGAGCGTGCGCGACGGTCAGGTCTTCACGCTCCAGTGCCCCATGGGCCACCCGCACGGCGACCCCGTCTTCCCGGGCCGCGAGGGCATCAAGCGCGAGATGGTGTGGGACCAGGAGCTCTTCGAGTCGGGCAACGGCCCGAGCTTCCCGGGCGGCATCCGCGCGACCGACGACAAGGCGGAGATCTTCCTCCAGGGGTCGTCGCAGTACGACGCGCTCGGCCACGCCTGGTACGACGACACGCTCTGGAACGGGCGCTCGGCCGACACCACCAACGGCGGCGGCATGAGCTGGGCGTCGATCCTCCCGATCGCGGAGCGGGGCGTCGCCGGACGCGGCGTGCTGATCGACATGGCGCGCCACCGCGGCAAGGACTGGCTGGACAAGGGCGAGACGTTCACCCATACCGACCTCGAGGACGCCGCCGCGAAGCAGGGCACGACGATCGAGGACCGCGACATCCTGCTCGTGCGCACCGGCTTCCTGAAGTACTTCTACGCGACGCCCGCCGAGGAGTTCTACGAGGGCTTCATCGAGCCGGGGCTGACCTACTCGCGCGAGCTCGTGGAGTGGTTCCAGAACAAGGAGATCCCGAACCTCGTCACCGACACCATCGCCAACGAGGTGACGGCGAACCCCGAGACCGGGGTGCTGCTGCCGCTGCACGCGTCGCTGCTGCGCAACCTCGGCGTCAGCCTCGCCGAGATCATCTGGCTGGACGACCTCGCCGACGCCTGCGCCGCCGACGGACGCTGGGACTTCCTCTACACCGCGGCCCCGCTGAAGATCCACGAGGCGACGGGCTCCCCGGTCAATCCGGTGGTGATCCGCTGATGGGGATCTACGATGAACGACCCTGGCTGCCGCGCTACCGGGACGACTACCCGCACGACGTGGAGCCGGAGTACCCGAACGCGCTGGCGATGTTCTCGGCGGCGCTCGAGCGCTCGCCGGACACCGAGATCGTCCGGTACTTCGACGGCACGCTGACCCTGCGCGAGCTCGACCGGCTCTCCGACCAGTTCGCGGTCGCGCTCGCCGACCGCGGCTTCGAGAAGGGCCACCGTCTCGCGACCTACCTGCAGAACATCCCGCAGGTGCTGATCGCCGTGATCGGGACGTGGAAGGCCGGCGGCATCGTCGTCTCCATCAACCCGATGAGCCGGACCCGCGAGCTGACGACGCTGCTCGGCGACTGCGAGGCCACCGCGCTGCTCGCCGAGGAGGACCTCTTCGGCCAGGTCGCCGCCGAGGTCGTCCCGACGATCCCGTCGCTGCGCATCGCGTGGACGACCTCGCCGCTGGAGTACCAGACGCGCCACGACCCCCGGCTGTTCGCGTCGGTCGAACGCGTGCGCCACGAGGGCACCGAGGACCTCACCGAGGTGCTCGCCGCCGTCGGGGACCGCAGGCCCGAGCCGGTGGAGCTCGGCCTCGACGACGTCGCGTTCCTGGGCTACACGTCGGGGACGACCGGCCCTCCGAAGGGCGCGATGAACACCCACCGCAACGTGGTGTTCAACGCGCGTACCTACCGGGACTGGATCCAGCTCGGCCCGGAGGACTCCGTGCTCGGCGTCGCCCCGCTGTTCCACATCACGGGCGTCATCGGCCACCTCGCGATCGCCCTGCTCGTCCCGATCCCGCTCGTGCTCGCCTACCGTTTCGAGCCGCAGGTGGTGCTCGACGCGATCCGTGAGCACAAGCCGACCTTCTCGATCGGCTCGATCACGGTGTTCATCGCGCTGATGAACGCCCCTGGCGCCCAGCGCGACGACCTCGCGTCGATGACCCGGCTGTACTCCGGCGGCGCGCCGATCCCACCGTCGACGATCAAGGCGTTCTCCGACCAGTTCGGGCTCTACATCCACAACTTCTACGGGCTCACCGAGACGAGCTCGCCCTCGCACGGCGTGCCGCGCGAGGCCGACGCACCCGTCGACACCGCGTCGGGCGCGCTCTCGGTCGGCGTGCCGGTGTTCTCGACCGTCGTGCGCATCGTGCGCGACGACGGCACCGACGCCGACGTCGGCGAGGTGGGCGAGATCGTCACCCGCGGCCCGCAGGTGGTGCCGGGCTACTGGAACAAGCCCGAGGAGACGCAGAACGCCCTGCGCGCTCCCGACGGCTCGGTCGAGCTCAAGACCGGCGACGTGGGCTACATGGACGACCAGGGCTGGTTCTACGTCGTCGACCGCAAGAAGGACCAGATCAACGCGGGCGGCTACAAGGTCTGGCCCCGCGAGGTCGAGGACGTGCTCTACGAGCACCCGGCGGTCCGCGAGGCGGCGGTCGTCGGCGTGCCCGACGAGTACCGCGGCGAGACCGTGAAGGCGTTCGTCTCGGTGCGCCCGGGGCAGGAGGTCGACCCGGACGAGCTCATCGCGTTCTGCAAGGAGCGGATGTCGGCCTACAAGTACCCGCGCCAGGTCGAGCTCATGGACGAGATCCCCAAGACCGTCACCGGCAAGCTGCTGAGGCGCGCCCTGCGGTCCTGACCCCGCACGGCGGCGTCACACGGAGTCCGCGACGATCGCTCGCGATGCTCCGTGTGCTCGCCGCCGTGCTGCTCGCCCTCGTCCTGGCGGGGTGTGCCGACGCGCCGGTGGCCACGCCCGCGCCGAATCCCGACGCGGCGTTCCTGTCGGGGATGATCCCGCACCACGAGCAGGCCCTCGAGCTCACGGCGATGGTCGGGGGACGGGACGGCTCGCCGGGGCTCGACGCGATCGCGCTGCGCATCGATCGCGAGCAGGTCGAGGAGATCGGCCAGATGCAGGGGCTGATGCGCGCCCGGGGGCTCGCGCCGGTGGCGGCCGGGATGATGCCCGGAATGATGCACGGGATGGCCGACCCGGCGACGCTCGCGACGTTGCGGTCGTCGCGGGGCCCGGCCTTCGAGCGCCTCTGGCTCGACACCATGA
Source organism: Actinomycetospora chibensis (assembly GCF_028737215.1). Classification (GTDB taxonomy): domain Bacteria; phylum Actinomycetota; class Actinomycetes; order Mycobacteriales; family Pseudonocardiaceae; genus Actinomycetospora; species Actinomycetospora chibensis. Next base: position 281,555 of record NZ_JAQZAM010000003.1, read on the forward strand.
TCAGCCACCACGACGGCGCCCTGATGATGGCCCGCGACTACCTCGCCACCGGCACCGACGACACGCTGCGCCGGTACGCCCGGACGCTCGTCGTCGCCCAGTCCGGCGAGATCGAGGCAATGCGCGCGATGAGGACTAGCATCGCCGGGCCATGAGCCCTCCGCCGTCGCGGCCTGCGGTGCCGATGCTCTTCGTCGAGGTCGAGGGCGTGCTGCGCAAGACGCCCGAGGACCTCGGACGGCCGTGGCGGGGGCCCTTCGACATCGAGGTCTTCCCGGACGCCGTCGAGCGCCTGCGGCTGTGGAAGGGCGCGGGCGGCCGGATCGTCGGGTTCAGCCACCAGGGTGGGGTCGCGCTCGGCGAGACCGACGAGCAGACCGCGGTGCGCACTCTCTGGACGGTGCGCGAACGCGTCGCCAACCTCCTCGACCACGTCGTGCTCTGCACCCACCACCCCGACGCGACCATGCCGGACCAGGCGCGCTGCTGGTGCCGCCCGCCGAAGCCCGGGATGCTCATCGCGGGCCAGCACGAGGTCGCGCTGCGCCAGCAGGAGCACTACCCGATCTGGATGGCGCTGCTGGTGGCGCGCTCGCCCGCGGCCCTGCAGGCCGCCGCGGACCTCGATCTCGACCACGTCGAGGGCGACGTCTGGCGTCGCGACGGGGGCGTGACGACCCGCGGAGCGGCGCCCGACTGACCGGGCGAGGGTCACCCCGGGTGCGCAGGACGCAGCCGGGGCGTCCCTCGCTCCCCACCGTCGCCGCGCGCTCAGCTCGAGAAGCGCGTCTCCATCTCCCGGATCTCGGCGAGGCCCTCGCGGTCGGCGAAGCCGTCGAGGCCGCCGATCTCGTCGAGCACGCCCGCGGGGGTGCCGTCGGCGCGCAGCCGCGCGAGCACCGAGCGCATCGCCGTGTCCGCCGCCAGCAGCGTCGAGACGGGGAACAGGACGAGCGCGAAGCCCATCTCGGTCAGCCGCTCCAACGACAGCGGCGGGGTGCGCCCGCCCTCGGCCCAGTTGAAGACGAGCTGGTGGCCGGCGAGCGCCGTAGCGACCTTCTCGATGTCCTGCTCCGACGTCGGGGCCTCGACGAAGAGCACGTCGGCGCCGGCGTCGGCGAAGCGACGGGCGCGGTCGATCGCGGCGTCGAGGCCCTCGACGGCGGCGACGTCGGTGCGCGCGATGATCACGAGGTCCGGGTCGGTGCGCGCCGCGACGGCCGCCCGGATCTTCGCCTCCATGTCCTCGCTGGGCACGACGACCTTGCCCGCCAGGTGCCCGCAGCGCTTGGGCATCACCTGGTCCTCGAGGTGCAGGCCCGCGACGCCCGCCTGCTCGTACTCGCGGACGGTGCGGACGACGTTGATCGGGTTGCCGTAGCCGGTGTCGGCGTCGGCCACCAGCGGCACGTCGACGGCCCCGGCGAGACGGCGGGCGTTGTCGACCATCTCGGCCTGGCCGAGCAGCCCGACGTCGGGCCGGCCGAGCAACGAGGCGGTGGTGCCGAAGCCCGTCATGTAGACGACGTCGAAGCCGGCCTGCTCGACCAGGCGCGCCGAGTGGGCGTCGAAGGCGCCGGGGGCGAGGACGGGGCGACCGGAACCGAGCAGCTCCCGCAGGAGGGCGCGGCGGTTCCCGGGGTGGCTGAGCAGATCTCCCACGGCACGGCTCCTTGTGCACAACGACGGGACGGGGCGTGGCGATCGTGCCTTGTCGCGGACGGCTGCGCACCCTACGTTGCGTACAACTTCGAGGGGGAGGGTCATGGCGAGGGTGGTGGAACGAGGGGCGGGACGCGCGTCCGAGCGCGCGCTCGCCGACCTGCGCGAGGCGATCCTGACCGGCGACCTCGCGGCCGGCGCCCACCTCGGCGAGGTCGAGCTCGCCGAGCGTCTGGGTCTCTCGCGCACCCCCGTCCGGGAGGCGCTGACCCGGCTCGCCGCCGAGGGGCTCGTCGAGACGACGGCGCACCGCGGGGCCCGGGTGACGTCGTTCTCCCACGACGACCTCGACGCCATCTTCGACGTCCGTCGCGCCCTCGAGCCGCGCGCCACCGCTCGGGCCGCGGACCACGCCACCCCCGAGGACCTCGACGATCTCGCCGCGCTGGCCGAGCGCATGCTCGGGATCGGCGCCCCGGGCCCGGACCAGGACCTCGACGCGCTCGTCGGGCTGAACCGGGCGTTCCACGCGCGGCTGCTCGACCTCGCGCAGGCGCCCGCGCTGGCCGCCGCGCTCGCCGGCGTCGTCCACACGCCGGTGGTGACGCGGACCTTCCACACCTACGACCCCGCCTCGCTCGCGCGGAGCCTCGCGCACCACGCCGAGATCGTCGCGGCCCTGCGCGCCCGCGACGGCGACTGGGCGGCCGCGGTGATGGCGAGCCACATCGGCAACGCCCGCGCGGTGATGGTGGTGGGGTGGGGAGGGAACAAGCGGTGAGCAACCCGCACGGATCGAGCTTCGCCGGCCGCGTCGGCTGGGGCGCCCGGCCCGCGGTGGTCGTCGTGGACCTCGTCCGCGCCTACACCGAGCCCGACGGCCCGTTCTGGCTCGACGCGCCCTCGGTCGTCGACGGCTGCGCGGAGCTGGTCGGCGCCGCCCGGGCCGGCGGCCACCCGGTGCTGTGGACGATCGTGCGGTTCGCCGCCGACATGGGCGACGCGGGCTTCTTCGCCGCGAAGGTGCCCGCACTCGCGTGCTTCGCCGACGGCGCGCCCGGCGGGTGGGGCGAGCTCGCCCTCGCGCCCGGGCCGGGGGAGACGGTCGTCGCCAAGCAGCACGCCTCGTCGTTCGCGGGCACGTCGCTGGCCGCCAGCCTGCGGGCCCGTGGTGTCGACACCGTCGTCGTGGCCGGGGTGTCGACGTCGGGCTGCGTGCGCGCCACGGCCACCGACGCGTCGGCCGCGGGCTTCCGTCCGATCGTCGTCGCCGGCGCCTGCGCCGACCGGAGCGCGGCGCTCCACGAGCAGAACCTCGCCGATCTCGACGCGAAGTACGCCGACGTCGTCGACCTGGCCGACGCCCGGACCCACCTGGGTGGCGCGACCTGATCACGTTGTGCCCGGGCGTCCCGGGGTGTCCCCGCGGGTGCGGTTCGTCGTACTCGACGGCGGTGGCCGGGAGGTGTATTCCGGACCACGACGACCCGGTCCGTCGGACCCGACCGGGCCGCCCTTGCCGCCCGAGTCCGTGCGAGGAGCGTGATCGCCGTGAGCGAGCGTCCCCTGTCCGATCGTCGTCCCCACGAGCACGATGCCCTGGCCTGGGAGGTCCGGGGGTGGGCCGAGCCGCCGGGGCGCCGGCGCGACGTCGAGGGCTGGCACAGCCTGGCGTGGAGCGCGACGCACGACGACGCCGTCGTCGTCGCGCAGGCCGTGACGACGGCGCACGCCTACGAGTTCGCCGAGGTCTGGGGGCCGGCCGAGACGCCGGCGGCCGGCCGGGCACGCACGTGCGAGCGCTTCCCGGTGCCCGACGGCGACGAGCGCCGCGAGATGTGGCTGCGCGCGGCGGCCGAGCACTTCACCGACGGGATGGATCTGCCGCGGCGGACGACGGTCTGACCGTCGACGCGAAGGTGCCGAGGCGGGCGAGGTCGAAGCCGTCCGGATAGGAGCGCACCTCCGGCAGGTCGTCGACGGTGATCGGGGTCGTGCGCGGAGCCATGCGGCGCTCGACCGCGGCCCGCACCCGCATGCCGGCCCGGGTCGCGGCCCGCTCCGCCCGCGTCGGCACCGGGTAGTGCAGCGCGCGCAGCAGGTGCGGGTCCATGAGGCAGGTGGTGGACCGACGGACGAGCGCGGCCGGGAGCGCCGAGAAGGGGGGAAACGTCGCGAGCAGCGCGAGCGTCGCGTCGGCCACCTCCCGCCCGCCGGCGGTGTGGGCGAACCGCGCGGCCTCGACGTCGTCCATGAGCGCCGCGAAGCCCGCCTCGTCCTGCGGCATGTCGCGGATGCCCATGCGCCGGCCGAGCGCGCGGTAGTGGGTCACGGCGGCCTGGCGCTCGTGCGGGTGCAGGCGCCGCCAACCGAACTCGTCGAGCCAGCGCAACGGGGTGACGACGAAGGTCGACAGCACGTAGAGCATGTCGTCGTTGCTGATCCCGTAGCGGCGGTGCATCTGGTTCATCCGCCGGATCGCGGTACGGGAGTCGGGGTCGTCGAAGCCGCGGTCGACGGTGGCGCCGAGCAACAGGACCGTGTCGTCGTAGCGCTTCTGCGTGTGCGCGGTGAACTCGCCGGTGCGCGCCAGGAGCTCGCCCACCGACGGCACCGCGTAGGTGCGGAACAGCGCGAGCCCGAGCGCCTGCCGCACGTCCCACGGGAACTCGATCGCCGCGGTGATCTTGTGGATCTCCTCGGCCTCGACGGGGTGCGCGGGGTCGAGCGCGGCGATGTGGCGCAGCCAGGCGAAGCGGTCCACGGCGCGTCCCCCAGGAACGTAAGGGCGATTATCTTCGACTGCCGGAGAACATAGAAGCTGCTACGTTCCGGCGGCAAGGGGGTGGGGACGTGACGGTGACCAACCGCGACGGCTTCTTCGCCGCGGCGATGACGCTGCTGGCACGGGACGGTCGCTCGGGTCTGCGGCTCGCGACGCTGTGCCGCGACGTGGGGGTGACCAGCGGGTCCTTCTACCACCACTTCGGCGGCTGGGACGGCTTCGTCGACGCCCTGCTCGAGCACTGGGAGACCGTCGACACCCGACGACTCGCCGAGCTGGCCGCGCGCGAGCCCGACCCCGAGGGACGCCTGGACGTCCTCAAGCACCTCGCGCTGACGTTCCCGCACGAGGCCGAGACCGCGATCCGCGCCTGGGCGCACGGCGACGAGCGGGTGGCCGTCGTGCAGGCGCGCGTCGACGAGCAGCGCCGGCGCGTCGTCGCGGAGGCGCTGGTCGGGGCGGAGGTCGAAGCCGAGCGCGCGGAGCGGCTCGCCGACCTCACCCTCGCCGTGCTCATCGGCCACCAGCAGCGCCTCGGCCCCACCGACGTCGGCGAGCTCCTGGCGCTGTTCGACGAGCTCACCGCCCTCAGCCCGACGAGCGCGGCTCCCATCGCGAGTCGTGGAGCAGATCCACGAAATTGACGTTGTTCAGCGCGCCGGTGCGGGCCTCGCGGACCAGGGCGATGGCCTCCTCGGCGTCGTAGCCGCCCCGGATGAGCGCGGCGGCCGAGAGCAGCCCGGACCGGTTGATGCCGGCCGCGCAGTGGACGAGGACACGCTTGCCGTCCTGGCGCAGGTCGTCGACGAGGTCGGCGAGGCTCCGCAGCGTCGTGAAGTCCGGCGCCGGCCCGTCCTCGATCAGCCAGTGCACGTAGAACTCGACGTCCTCGAGCGGCGGGGCGCTGCCGTGCAGGTCGAAGACGGCGTCCCAGCGCTCGCCCGGCTCCGGGCTGCCCGACTGCCAGATGCCCGGCACGATCTCGTGCGGCGGCCAGGGCGGCGGCTCGTCGGTCAGGTCGTCACGCAGGTGTGCCGGGATGTAGTCGTCGTCCCACAGCTCCGCCACCGGTGGCCCTCCAGTCTCGTCGCACGCCGTGCTCTTCGCCCTGCTGTTCCACGCTGCCCGTCCCACGCTGTCTGTTCCGCCGCGAGGGGGCCTCCGAAACCCTCGGGCAACCCTCACGCCGATCGCGCCGCGTCCGCGAACGCCCGGGCGGTCGCTGTCGGTGCCACGTGCCCCGACCACCCCATCACGATCGGCAGCGGCGAAGGGTCCTCGGCGATCGGGACCGCGGCCACCTCGTCGCGACCGCCCGGCTCGGCCTGGGCCAGCACCGTGAACCCCAGCCCCTGCCCGACGAGCGCCCGGGCGGTCTCGGCGTTCGAGGTGCGGTAGCGGATGCGCGGCGACAGCCCGGCGGCCAGACACACGCCGAGCGCGTGCTCGGAGCTCGGCGGCAGGTCCAGCAGCACCATCGGCTCGTCGACGAGGTCGGCGAGGGCGACGGGCGCCGACCCGTGCACCAGCCGGTGGTCCCGCGGGAGCACGAGGTGGGGCGTGTTGGACGACAGGGGGGTGAGCTCGAGGACGGGGTCGAGACGGTGGTCGTAGAGCACGGCGACGTCGAGCTCGCCGTCGAGCAGGCCCCGCTGCAGGACGTCCTGCGACCCCTCGACGAACTCGACGCGCGCCCGCGGATGCCGCGCGGTGAACCGACCGATCGTCGCCGGGAGGATTCCCGGGGCGAGCGTGGTGTAGCAGCCGACGCGCACGGTGCCGGCCACCTCGCCCGGATCGCCGCCGGCGGCGTCGGCGAGCTCGTCGGCCTCGCGCAGCAGGCGCCGCGCCCGACGCAGCGTCTCCTGGCCGGCCGGGGTGAGGCGGATGCCGTGGGCGCGGCGGCGCACGGTGAGCTGGGCGTCGAGGGCCCGCTCGAGCTCGTCGAGGGCGAGCGAGAGGGCCGAGGCGGAGACGTGCAGCGTCGCCGACGCCCCGGCCAGCGTGCCCGCCTCGGCGACCGCGACGAAGTACGCGAGCTGCCGGAGCGAATACGCAGGATTACTCATGTATCAGCCCACATACCTGAACTTTACAAGGGATGTGGCGCGGCGCACCGTGGTCCCATGACCACCACGCTCGACGGCTCGGCGGCCGGCCCCGGAGGCGATCCGGCCCCGCCGGCCCGCACCTACGACGTCGGGGCGTCCGACGAGGTCGCCGAGCGCGGCCGCCTCGTCGTCACGCTCGGCGGGGGACCCGACGCGGTGACCATCGGCGTCTTCCGCTTCGGCGGCACGCTCTACGCCTACGAGAACCGGTGTGCCCACCAGGGCGGTCCCGCCTGCCAGGGCCGCATCGTCTCCCGGGTGCGCGAGCGGCTCGACGACCAGCAGCGCAGCCTCGGCACGGTGTTCGACGAGACGACGATGCACATCGTCTGCCCCTGGCACGGCTTCGAGTACGACGTCACCACCGGGCGCCATCCCGGCCGGCCGGACTACGCGCTGCGCGGGGTGTCGGTCGACGAGGAGGGCGGGCGGATCCGTGTCACCGTCTGAGCGGGCCGCCCGCATCGCCGGCCTCGTCGACGAGCTCGGCACGGAGGTCGACGCCGGGCTCGGTGACGGGGCGATCGCCGCGCTGGACCCCGACGTCGCCCGCCGCCTGGTCGCGGTCGCGGGACGCCTCTACGCCGTCGCGGCCGAGGAGGGCGCGCTCCCGCCGACCGGGACGGACCTGACGCCCACCGAGTCCGTCGTGCTCGCCACCGCGGCCCTGCGGGCGCACGACCTCAACCCCTTCGACCTCGCCCTGTGGTTCTCGAGGAGCACGTCATGACCATCGACGACGAGGTGCGTCGCCTGCCCACGCAGGAGATCACCACCCACACCGACAGCCGCGAGATCCTCGCGAACGCCGCCCGGGACACCGAGCGCTACGCGCTCGACGAGTACTTCATCGTCGACGTCGACTCCCACCACGTGGAGCTGGACTCGTGGCCGGAGATCCTGAAGTACCTCGACAGCCCCGTCCTGCGGGACACGGCCGAGCAGATGATGAAGAACTGGCCGAACGCGGCGCGGCTGGCCCTCCACAACCACTCGCCGGGCCTGACGATGCAGGACGTCTCCGGGCGCATCCCGCACCAGGCCGCGCTGGGCGAGGAGACCCCCGGCACCGACAACGGCGCACACCGCGACGTGACCCTCGTGCGCCGGGCGATGGACGCGATGTCGATCGACGTCCAGATCGTGTTCCCGCAGCCGATGCTCGAGACCGGCCTGCACCCGCAGCCGCAGATCGCCACCGCGCTGCTGCAGGCCTACAACCGCTGGTTCACCGCGGAGGTCCTCCCGCGCGAGCCTCGCATCAAGACCATGCTGGGCCTCCCGTTCGAGGACCCCGACGCGTGCCTGGCCACGGTCGAGGAGTTCGCCGATCATCCGGGCGTCATCGGCTTCCTCGTCACGAGCCAGCGCCACGCGGGCGTGCACCGCAACGCCTACATGCCGCTCTACCGGATGCTCGAGGAGCGCGGCCTGCCGATCGGGTTCCACGCCGGGCCGAACCAGGCCGACTCGATGACGTCGACGATGAACAAGTTCCTCTCGGCGCACGCCATGAGCTTCGTGACCTGCAACATGACCCACATGACCAACTGGGTCATCAACGGGATCCCCGAGCGGTTCCCGGGGCTCAAGACGATCTGGATCGAGAGCGGCCTCGCGTGGGTGCCGTTCATGATGCAGCGGCTCGACCACGAGTACTACATGCGCCAGTCCGACGCCCCGCTGCTGACGAAGCCGCCGTCGCACTACATGCGCGAGATGTTCTACACCTCGCAGCCCATGGAGTGGACCGACGACGCCCTGCTCGAGTCCACGCTGCGGGCGATCGACGCGCCGAACTCGCTGATGTACTCCTCGGACTGGCCGCACTGGGACTTCGACGTGCCCGGGCGCATCGCGTCCCTGCCGTTCCTCGACGACCACGCCAAGCGCAACATCCTCGGCGAGACGGCCCGGAAGGTGTTCGGGCTCTGACGTCGGCGGGGGTTGTCAGCCCAGGGGCCACGCTGACGTTCAACGTCAGGAAATCCACCTCGATCATGCGACCGGTCCCGCCCGGCGCGGGGGTTTTCCCGCTCGGCGCCCCGATCGCGGGGCGGGGTGGCACGCAGGGATGAAGTGAGGCTAGCCTTCCTCGCATTCGGGTGAGGGAGGGGAGTCGCGTGGCGCGGATGGCGGTGCTGCCGCTCCTGGAGGTCGTGGCCTCCGAACGACTCACTCCGCGCATGCAGCGCGTGACGCTCGGTGGTTCCGGCAGCCCTGGCCTCCGCGCGCTCGACGCCGTCCCGCCCGCCGCGCACGTCCGCCTGCTGTTCGCCGAGCCCGGCGCGCCGGTGGTCCTGCCGACCCCCGGACCGCACGGCCTGAGCTGGCCCGACGACCACGACCGTCCCTACGCCCGCAGCATGACCGTGCGCTCGCTCGACGGGGTCCGGGGTGAGATGACGATCGACATCGCGCTGCACGGCGACTCCGCCGCCGGCCGCTGGGCCACCGCCGCCCGTCCCGGCGACCCCGCCGGCATCGTCGGGCCCGGAGGCGGGTGGACCCCGCCCGCCGACGCCACGGAGGTCCTGCTGGCGGGCGACGAGGCGGCCCTGCCCGCGATCGCCGCCCTGCTCGAGTGGCTGCCGAAGCACGCGCTCGTGCACACGGCGATCGAGGTGGAGGACGCCCTCGACGAGCAGGAGCTCGCCCGCCCGGTGCGCTGGGTGCACCGCGCGCGGGGCGAGACGCTCGTCGATGTCGTGCGCGCCCGGCCCGTCCCGGACGGCGCCGCCGCGTGGGTCGCGGGGGAGGGGCACGTCGTCAAGGCCATCCGCGAGACCCTGCGCCTCGGCCGGGGACTGGGACGCAGCCACTGCCACGCCATCCGTTACTGGACGCGGGGCCGCTCCCACGAGGACTCCGAGAAGACCTTCGGTGCCGCGCGCGCGGAGGCCGCGCGCCGGGGCATCGAGCTCGTCACCACCCAGGACGTCCACGAGATGAGCTACGAGCTCATGACCGGTGGTTTCCGGCTCCCCGTGCTCTGAACCGACGTCCCCCACATGATCCCGGCCGGTCTCGGGCAGACTCCTCGCACCGACGGTGGACCGACGCGAGGGGTGGCGGGTGGCGGACGAGGGCGAGCTGATCGCCGAGCGCTACCGCGTCCGGACGCGCGTCGGGCAGGGCGCCATGGGCGTCGTGTGGCGGGCCGAGGACGAGCGCCTGCAGCGGGAGGTGGCCCTCAAACAGGTGTCGCTGCCCGCGGGGGCCGACGAGCAGGCCCGCGACCAGGCTCACCGCCGGGTGTTCCGCGAGGCCCGGATGATCGCCCGCCTGCACCATCCGCACGCGATCGCGGTCTACGACGTCGTCGAGCACGACGGGCAGCCGTGGCTGGTCATGGAGTACCTGGCCTCGCGCAGCCTCGCCGAGGTCCTGGTCGCCGACGGGCCGCTGGACCCCGAGCACGTCGCGCACATCGGGCGCCAGGTGGCCGACGCCCTCGCCGCGGCCCACGAGGCCGGGATGGTGCACCGCGACATCAAGCCCGGCAACGTCCTGCTCGGCGACGACGGCCTGGCCAAGGTCACCGACTTCGGCATCGCCCGCGCCGTCGACGACGTCACCATCACCTCGACCGGGATGATGGCGGGCACCCCGGCCTACCTCGCCCCGGAGGTCGCGCGGGGCGGGACGGCCGACTTCCGCTCGGACGTCTACTCGCTGGGCTCGACGCTCTACACCGCGCTCGAGGGCGTGCCGCCCTTCGGCACGGGGGACAATCCCCTCGCCGTCCTGCACCGCGTCGCCTCCGGCGAGTACGCCCCGCCGTCCCCGCGGGGCCCGATCACCCCGCTGCTCGAGCACCTGCTGCAGCCCGACCCCGCGAGCCGCCCGGGAATGCACCGCGTGCGCGGCGACCTCGCCCGGCTCGTCGCCGCCGAGGCCGGCACCGAGGAGGGGCCGGTCACGCCGTTCTTCGTCCGTCCCGAGGCTCCGCCGCCCCCGGGGCCGGGTCCGGGGCCGGGGTCCGGGCCGCCCGCGCCCCCGCCCGTCCCGCCTGCCCCGTCGACGGGGGTCCCCCAGCCGTCCGGCCCCGGTGGGCGTGCGACCGCGGGGGTGGTGCCGGACGGGGTCGTGGCGACGGAGCCCGCCGACATCCCGCCCTCGACGCGGCCCTCGACGCGGCCCGCGACCACGGCACCGGTCGCGACGCAGGACCGCGAGGACGGCCCCCCGGAGGACGGCGGACGGCGCCGGCGCTGGCCGTGGGTCGTCGCGGTGGCGGCGGTCCTCGTGGTGCTCGTCGCCGTCGTGCTCGCCGCCCTGCTCGGGACGCCGGGCAGCCGACCGGGGGCCTCGGTCCCGGGGAGCACGGCGTCGCCGGAGGCCGGCGACGGCAACGCGACGACCTCGGAGGCAGGAGCGGGGAGCGACGGTGCGCTCGCCGGCGGGCCGGAGGACCAGGCGCGCCAGCAGGCGATCATCGACTACTACGGCCTGCTGCCCAACCGGCTGGACGAGGGCTGGCAGCGCCTGACGCCCTCGTTCCAGTCCTCGACCGCGGGTGGGTTCGAGAACTACCGCAGCTTCTGGGCGACCATCCAACAGGTCACGGTCCGCGGGGTGTCGCCCGCGGGCGGCGACGAGGTCGACGCCACCGTGACCTACCGCTACGCCGACGGCCGGGAGGTCGACGAGCGCACGGTGTTCCGGCTGGCCTTCGCCGACGGCATCTGGAAGATCGACGGGCAGCGGCAGGCGAACTAACGCGTCGGGAAGGCCGAGCCCTCGTCGTCGGACTTCTTCGCCTTCTTGATCGCCCGCTTCTCCTTGAGGCTCTTGTCGGACTTCTTCGAGGAGGACTGGCGAGGGGACTTGTCGGACATCGGGAGCTCCCGGCGGTTCGGATCACGGTGGATCGAATCCGAGGGGGTACACGCGCCGATCGTCGTTCCCGGATGCGACTTCCGGCGCTGCGCACCGGGTGGTCAGCTCGAATCTACCGCGCGGGCGCCCTCCGGGACACCGAACGCCGGGATCAGCCCGCGAACCATCCCGAGGGGGCGAGCCCGCCGCCCCCGACCAGCCGCGGGACGTAGTGATCGGTGTAGATGCGCGCGACGAGCTCCCGCCTGCTGCGGACGCCGACCTTCGCGAAGATCTTCTTGAGGTGGTCCTGGACGGTGTAGGCCGACAGGTGCAGCCGCTGCGCGACGTCGGCGGTGTCGACGCCCGCGAGGACGAGGCCGACGACGTCGCGCTCGCGGTCGGTGAGGCCGTAGGACGCGACGATCAGGGGGATCACCTCGGGCGGACGCGCGTCCTCGAGGGTGACGACGACGTCGGTGCCGCGGTCACCCCGTCCGACCAACGGGGAGGCGTGCGCGACCAGCCAGCGCCCGGACCGCGACCGCAGGCGCGCCCGCGGCGGCGGCGCCGTCGGGTCGAGCGCGCGCCTCCGGGCGGCGCCGACGATGGCGCACACGATCTGCGGCAGCGGCGCCTCCCCGAGCGTCCCGCCGCCGAGCTCGGAGATCCGGGCCTCGGCGCCGGCGTTCGCCGACACGACCTCGTCGTCGGCACCGACCACGAGCACCGCCGGACCGTCGCCGTCCCCGGCGGCCGCGAGGTCGACCGCGCCGGCGACGAGCCCGGCCCGCAGGCCCCGGGCGAACCCGCCCGCCACGGAGCTGACGAACTCCTGCTCGGCGGGGGTGAAGGTGCGCCCGCCCTGGTGGAAGAGCGCGATCCCGCCCCACGTCGCCCCGTCGGCCGCCAGGCCGGCGCGCAGCTCGTCGGAGTAGTCCCAGAGCGGGGAGAACATCTCCGCCCACCGACGCGAGCGCGCGAGGTCGCCGCCGGTCTCGGTGCCGAGCGCCGTCACGGCGCCGGGCCGCCGCGTCACCGCCCGGAAGTCGTAGACGTCGTCGACCTCGTACTCGTAGTACGACCACTGCAGATCGTGGTCGTCGTCGACGTCGCCCCACTTGACCGTCGCGGTGACGAGCTCGTTGGCAGGGTCGAGCGTCGCGAGGCACGCCGCCGAGAACGGGAGCGCCCGCCGCAGCGTCTCGATCGCGGCCGCGCCGAAGGTCGTCCAGTCCAGGCCCGCCGCGGCCAGCCCGTCGATCTGATCACGCACCCGCTCGGCCCTCATGACAGCCACATCACCCAGCGTAGTAGCGGCTGGGCCGGACGAGGTATCCCAGATTCCTGGGAGGGCAGGACACCAGGAGGCTGGGATGGGTGGGCGTGTCCCGCCGGCGCACGCTCCTGGTCATGCCGAACCCCCAGCTCCTCGCCCCGCAGCGGATCAACCCGACGACCTGGAACGCACCCTTCCGCTACGACCAGGCCCAACTCCGCCCGGCACCGCAGCAGTTACTCACCGTTGCTGGTCAGGGCTCGCTCGACGTGGACGGAACGCTCCTGCACGTCGGGGACATGACGTCGCAGATGGCGCTCGCCATGGCCAACGTGGAGGACCTCCTCGCCGCCGGCGGCATGGACCTGCGCGACGTCAGCCGCCTCGTCGTCCACGTGACCGACATGGACGCCGCCCTCGCGGCCTACGGCGCGATCACCGAGCGGCTCGAGGCCCTCGACGCCACCCCGCCCGCGACCCTCGTCGAGGTCGCGCGCCTCGCCCTGCCCGGCATGGCGGTCGAGATCGACGCCACCGCCGGCCGCTGACTCCCTCTCCCCACACCCCACCCCGGAAGGACATCCCGTGACCGCCTCCACCTCCACCCCCACCTCCTCCACGTCGGCCCTGCTCCCCGATGACCCCGCCTTCGCCGCGGCCGTCGCCCCGTTCGTCACGACCCTGACCCCACGCCCCGATCTGGTCGTGGCGGCCCGCAGTCCGAGTGACGTCGTCGAGGCCGTCCGGTGGGCGGGCGCCGCGGGTCGTCCGGTCACCGTCCAGGCCACCGGTCACCAGCTGCTCTCCGACCTCGCCGGCTCGATGCTGGTCTCGACGCGCCACCTCGACACCGTCCGCGTCGACCCGGAGGCGCGCACGGCCGTCGTCGGCGGCGGCGCGCAGTGGCACCAGGTGATCGCGGCCGCCGCCCCGCACGGCCTCGCCCCGATCTGTGGCTCGTCGTCGAAGGTCGGCGTCGTCGGCTTCAGCCTCGGTGGCGGGCACGGCCCGCTGTCGCGGGCGTTCGGGACGGGCGCCGACCAGGTGCGCCGTGTCCGCCTCGTCACCGCCGACGGCGTGGAGCGCGACGTCGACACCGAGCGCGAGCCCGAGCTGTTCGCCGCGCTGTGCGGCGGCAAGACCGGCTTCGGGGTCGTCACCGAGATCGAGATCGCGCTGCACCCCGTGGCACGGCTCTACGGCGGTGGGATCTTCTTCCCCGGCGCCGCGTCCCCGGAGCTCCTGCACGCGTGGCGGGAGTGGGTCACGACGCTGCCCACCGACACCTCGAGCTCGGTCGCGCTTCTGCGCCTGCCTCCGGACCCGTCGCTGCCGCCGCCGCTGCAGGGCCGGTTCGTGGTGCACCTGCGGTTCGCGCACCTGGGGTCGGCCGAGGAGGGGGCCGCGCTGTTGGCACCCATGCGGGCGGTCGCGGAGCCGATCGCCGACATGGTCGACGAGATGCCGTTCGCGGCGATCGACGCGATCCACGCCGACCCCACCGACCCGATGCCGATCTGGGACGAGTCGGCGACGCTGTCGGCGCTGCCCGCCGAGGCCGTCGACGCGCTGCTGGCCGTCGCGGGGCCGGGGGTCGGGACGCCGCTGGTCATGGCCGAGCTGCGGCAGCTCGGCGGGGCGATCGCGCGCGGTCCCGAGCGGGCGTTCGACGCCGTCGCCGGCCGCGATGCGGCGTTCACCCTCTACGCGCTCGCGCCGATGTTCCCGCCGATCGCGGGGATCGCCCCGGCCGCGGCCCGCGGTGTGGTCGATGCCCTGCGGCCCTGGGCGATCGGCGGGCTGCCGAACTTCCAGGGCCCCGCGTCCGGAGGGCGGCTCGGGGCGCTGTGGGACGAGGAGACCCTGGCGCGCCTCACCGCGGTTCGCGAGCAGTACGACCCGAGCGCCATGTTCCGTACGATCGGCCTGCGCTGACCCACCCGTGAGCGAAGTTCGGGGCTATAGCCCCGAACTTCGCTCACGTGCGCAGCGGGTTCGGGACGTGCGTGACGCCGGCGGGCATGCTCGTGCCGGGCGAGGGCCCGCGCTCGAGCAGCGGGCGCAGCACCGTGCGGTAGGGCCAGGTGTCGGCGTCGAGCAGGACCGCCTGCAGGGTGCCCCGGACTCCCGCGTCGGCGGTCCGGGCGACGGCGCCCTCGATGGCGCGTCGGATCGTCGCCCACCAGCGCGGCTCGGGCGTGCCCGTGTGCCGGACGAGCGCGTCGACCACCCCGCCCAGCCCGACCTCGACGGCGAGGGTCGCGAAGAAGCCGATCAGCTCCTCCGGGGTGTCGAGCACCAGCGACTGGGTGCCGCCGGGCGTGAACCGGTAGCCCGGCGCGGCCACCGTGAGCCGGCCGGGGTGGACGCGCACGGCGTCGTGGTCGCGCAGGACGAGGCTCGTCGAGCGGCCGTTCAGGTCCAGCAGCACGTTCTGCCCGTGCATCTCGGGCAGCACGCCGTGACGCAGGAACCCGATCCCGACCTCGACGACGGCGTCCACGACCGCCCCGAACACCGCCTCCGGATCCCCGAGCGCCGCCAGCGGCCCGTCCCACGCGGACGCGGCCAGCGCGGCGAGCGGCATCCGGCGGGAGCCGGTCGCGGGCGGCAGCACGCGCAGCGCCGCGGCGAGGTGCCCGGGACGGTCGTCGAGCTCGTCGGAGCCGTCGGGACGGGCGAAGCCGGCCCAGGCGGTCTCGTCGGCGACGGCGACGCGGGCGGCGAGGTCCGGGTCCGCGGCCAGCACGTCGCGCAGCACCCGCTCGCCACGCTGCGCGAAGTCCAGCGAGCGGGCCCCGAGCAGCCGGGCCGACCCGAGCGTCGTCACCCCGAGGGGCAGCTTGAGGTGCCGGCCGCCGCCGAGGTCGAGCGTCCGCAGCGACGATGTCACCCGTCCCTCACCGGCCCCGCGGTCCAACGGAACGACGATGCCGTCGGCGATCTCGGCGGCGAACGCGACCGGCAGCACGTGCTCGCGGTCGAAGGGGTGCACGGGGAGGGCCCGGTAGCCGTCCGGGGCGTCGAGCAGGTCCGGGAAGCCGCCGGAACCGAGTCGCAGGTGGTCCGACCGGACCGCGACCGCGTCGACGGCGACGGTGTGCCCCGGTCCCCAGCGCGCGAGGTCGTCCGCACCCCACCCGGACACCGCCCGCGCCGTGGGGTGGAAGGGCCGTCCGCGCACGGCGGCGAGCACCTCGCCCACGTTCTCGGTGAGGTCCCCGGACGGCGGGTCGAGGGCGTGGTCGACGGCCGTGTCGAGGTCCCGCGCCACCGCCTCGACGTACGGGGCGTCGGGGGCCAGGAGCCGGAGGACCGCGGACGGCGTCGCGACCGGGACGCCGTCGAGCAGCACCGGGCCGTCGACGGACCGCGAGGCCTGCAGGACCCCGCCCGGCCGGGCCGGCCAGCTGAGCTCCCGGCCGTCCGAGAGCGGCACACGCACCCGGCCCGAGACCAGGGGGGCGGACACGAGGCCCTCGGCGACCGCGGCGTCGAGCAGGTCGCGCATCACGAGGCGCGCGCTCACCGTGACAGGGCGACCCGCCTCGCCCGCGCCCGGTCGAGCCAGGCGTCGTCGTAGACGCGGTCCAGGTACCGGTCGCCGCGGTCGGGGAAGATCGCGACGACGCGCGCGGGCGGCACGACGTCGTCCAGCAGGCGCGCCACCGCGGTGACGACGGCCCCGGTGGAGCCTCCGGCGAAGATCGCCTCGGTGGCCAGCAGCTCGCGGCACGCCTCGGCCGCCGTCGCGTCGTCGACGTGCTCGACGCGGTCGATCTCGTCGGGGGAGTGCAGCTCGGGCACGCGGCTGGACCCGAGGCCCGGCAGCTCCCGGCACCCGCCCCGGCCCCCGAAGATCACCGAGCCGACGGCGTCGGCGGCGACGACCTGCAGCGGGTCGCACACCTCCCGCAGCCGGCGCGCGCAGCCCAGCAGGCTGCCCGTCGTCGACACCGCCCCGACGAGGTGGGTCGGCGGGACGAGGAGCTGGTCGACCAGCTCGGCGCCGGTGCCGTGGTAGTGCGCGAGCCAGTTCCGCTCGTTGGCGTACTGGTTGATCCAGACCGTGTCGGCGGTGGTCGCGAGGATCTCGTGCACCCGTGCCAGGCGCGTGTGCAGGTACCCGCCGGCCTCGTCGGGCTCGTCGACGACCTCGACGTCCGCTCCGAGCCCTCGCATGATCGTCACGTTGGCGGCGCTGGCGTTGCGGTCGACGACGCAGGTGAACGACAGGCCGTGCAGCTGCGCCGCCATCGCGACGGCGACCCCGAAGTTGCCCGAGCTCGACTCGACCAGCCGGCTCCCGGGCGGGATCGACCCGTCGGCCATCCCGCTCGCCACGATGTAGCGGGCGGAGCGGTCCTTCATGCTGCCGCCCGGGTTCATCAGCTCGAGCTTGGCGAGGACCTGCACCCCCGGCCGGTCGAACAGCCGTCCGAGCTCCACCAGGGGTGTCGCCCCGATCGTGTCGAGCACCGAGGCGTGGACGGCCTCGGGACCCGGATCGAGGGGACCCCGATCGAACCAGGCCAGATCACCGGCGGGGCCCGGTCGGGGCCCACGGGCGAGGGTCACTCACACCTCCGTCGCGACGTGTCCGGGCCGGGGCGGGAGATCCTCGTGGACGGCTCCCGCCCCGAACCCAGGCAACCCTAACCACGGCGGAGGGCGTGCCGATCGGGTGATCGGCGATGATCCGGATGAGGGTCGGTCAGCCCGCGTTGTCCGGGACGTCCGAGGCCTTGACCGCGCCCCAGCCGTGCCAGCGGTCCACCTCGATCCACGCGGCCACACGGCCGCGGTCACGGATCGGGTAGGGCTTGCCGGTGTAGTGCTGCGAGCACCGGTCGATGATCGTCAGATCGTCGTCGTCGGCCCACTCGACGATGTGGCCCTGGATGCTGACGTGGGTGTACCAGTCGTCCTCGGACAGGATCGAGATCGACACCCGCGGGTCCTTGCGCAGGTACTCGACGCGCTTGCGCGCCCTGTCCATGTTGACCAGGACCCGGCCGTCCTCCCAGAGGTACCAGGTCGGCACCGAGACCGGCTGGCCGTCGGGGCGCACCGAGACGATCACACTGGGGTTCGGCTTGCGCAGGAGTTCCTGGACCTCGTCGGGCAGCGGGGGCTTGGGCATGTCGTCCTCTCGTCGGGGGTGGTGCGCGGTCTCGGGCAGGAGTGCTCTGTGAGCCCCGATCTCACACGCGCCCGGCCTCCGCGGAACGTCGGCCCCGCACCACCAGGGCGCGCGCGACGACCGCCGTCAGGCCGAGGGCCACGACGACGAGGCCGTAGACCTCGGCGACGGGCCGTAGCCCGAGGTGCACGGTCGCGATGCCGGCGGCCACCGCCGGGAGGCTGAAGGCGAGGTAGGCGACGACGTAGGCGACGGCCATGAGCTCGCCGCGGGTCTCCGGGGCGGCGATCCGGGCGAGGGTGCCGAAGCAGCCCAGCGAGGCCATCCCGAACCCGACGCCGGCGACGACGGTGCCCGCGGCGGCGCCGAGCGGGACACCGAGCACGAGCCCACCCAGCGTGACGAGGGTGCCGACGGCGAGCAGCCCGCCGGCCGGGGCGAGCAGCGTCGCGGGGGAGCGGCGCAGGACCGCGACGGCGGTGACCGCACCCACCCCGCACAGCAGGGTGACGACGACGCCGCCGACGAGGTGGCTGCGCAGCCCGAGGATCTCGGCGGCCACCGACGGGCCGAGCGAGAGGTAGAGCCCGCCGAGCGCCCAGCTCGCCGCCAGCGTCGGCACGATCGCGAGCACCTCGGCGCGCAGGCCCGTCGGGATCCGGACCCGGGGGCGCAGCGAGGCGAGCGCACCGGTGCGTCGCGGCGCCGTCTCGGGCAGCAGCGCCAGGACGACGCCGACGACCGCGAAGCCCAGGAGCAGGACGCCGTAGACGAGGCGGGTGGGCGCCGGGGCGTACTCGACGAGCAGCCCACAGCCCAGCGCACCGAGCGCCAGGCCGATCAGCGGCGTCGTCGCATTCGCGAGCCCGGCGCGACGAGGGCTGAGATCCACCAGCGTCGCGGCCATCGCGGTGATCGCCGCGCCGGTGGCCGCCCCCTGCACGGCGCGCGCGACGAGCAGCATCGTCACGTTCGCCGCGAGCAGGAACAGCACCACGGCGACGGTCTGGACGCCCAGCGCGACCGCCAGCACCGGCCGTCGCCCGACGTGGTCGGACAGGCCACCGACCACCAGGAGTGAGGCGAGCAGGAAGACCACGTAGACCGCGAAGATCGCCGTCAGCGTCGCCGCCGAGAAGCCCCACTGCGCCTGGTAGACGACGTAGAGCGGGCTCGGGACGCTCGAAGCGGCCAGGAAGAGCACGACGACCCCGGCCACCGCGGCGAAGAGCCGGCCGCGGCGGACGGGGTCGAGGCTGTCAGCGGGTGCCGTCACCCACGGCGCAACACCCGCGTCGTCGGTTCTATGTCCGGGCGTAGCGGGAGAGGTACTGCTCACGCTTGCGCGGGTGGATGTTGGCCAGGGTGACGTCGCCGCCGTAGTGCGCGAGCACCTTGCGGTCCATCATCGCCCGCCACACCGGCGGGAAGAGCGCGACGACGATCATCGAGCCGTAGCCGCTGGGCAGCTGCGGCGACTCCTCGAAGTGCCGCAGCGTCTGGTAGCGGCGCAGCGGGTTCGCGTGATGGTCGGAGTGCCGCTGCAGCTGGTAGAGCAGCAGGTTCGACACCGTGTGGTCGGCGTTCCAACTGTGCCGGGGGTCGGTGCGCTCGTAGCGGCCGTCCTCGCGTCGCTGGCGCTTGAGCCCGTAGTGCTCGAGGTAGTTGACGACCTCCAGCAGCGAGAAGCCCACGAACGCCTGCAGGATCAGCCAGGGCAGGACCACCGGCCCGAACGCGACGACGAGGGCGACGAACAGCACCAGGGTCATCGCCCAGGCGACGCCGATCTCGTGGTCGAACGGCGTGTGGCTGCCCTTGGACCGGCGCTTCGACTCCAGGTGCCACGACGAGCGCAGGCTGCCCCAGACCGTGCGCGGCAGGAACATCCAGAAGCCCTCGCCGAGCCGTGAGCTCGCCGGGTCCTCCGGGGTCGCGACGCGGACGTGGTGCCCGCGGTTGTGCTCGACGTAGAAGTGCCCGTAGGCCGAGCTCGCGAGCGCGATCTTCGACAGCCAGCGCTCGACGTCCTCGCGCTTGTGGCCCAGCTCGTGGGCGGTGTTGATGGCGACGCCGCTGACGACGCCCATGGTCAGCGCGAGACCGAGGTCGGCGTGCCAGGGCAGGTCCCAGCTCGCCCACACCCAGCACGAGAACACCAGGCTCGCGTACTGGATGGGGATGAACAGGTAGGTCACCCAGCGGTAGTAGCGGTCGGCCTCGAGGCGCTCGCGCTCGGACTCCGGCGGGTTGTCGTCGGTGGCGCCGAAGATCATGTCCAGCGCCGGCAGGATCACGAAGAGGATCATCGGGCCGATCCACCACCAGCCGGCCCAGCCGGTGGCGGTGGACAGCCCCGCGCCGGCGAACGGCATCGCCGGCATCACGGTGGCCAGGGGCCACAGGTAACGCTTGCGGTCTCGCCAGGGGCGCTGCGGGGTGTCTTCGTCGGGCGCGGTGTCCGACACGTACTCGGTGCTCATGGGCCTGTCTCCCTCGACACGACGGCTCGTGACGAAGTGTGCGCGGTGATGCGCTCCGAGACAATACCTAATTTTTGTCTCAGTCTCGCGGATGGGCTAACAGCGCGGCGACCAGATGGGCCATGCGCTCGCCGACGTCGACCGGGTCGAGGGCCGGCGCGACCACATGAGAGATGACGAGACGGACGACCGCGTCGACGGTCTCCTCGACCCGGGACGGCAGGAGCTCGGGCTGCCGCCGTGCGAGCCACGCCGCGAGGAGGGCGCGGGCGGACTCGCGGATCGACTCCGACCGCGAGGTGAGGAACGGCAGCAGCCCGGCGTCGCCGGACCGGCTGCCCGTGAGGACCGCGCGGAGGAGGGGGTTGTCCGCCGCCTCCTGCAGGGTCAGGCGCGTGGCGGCAGCGACGGCGAGGGCGACGTCGTCGTGCTGATCGAGGGCGTCGGCGATCGCGGCGAAGAACCGCTCGGCCTCGCGGGTCATGAGCGCCTCGCCCAGGCCGTCCTTGTTGCCGAACTCCCGGTAGAGCGTCGGGCGCGAGACCCCGGAGTCGACCGCGACCTCGCCGACGCGCACCCGCTCCCAGCCCCGCTCGACGGTGTGCTGGTGGGCCGTCTCGAGGACCCGTTCGCGCACCTGTCGCCGGAACTCCAGGCGCAACGACTCGCCGCTCATCCCGTCAGTGTCACTCACCGCAACCGGCGCGGTGCGCGGAGCAGTCCTCTCGCGCCCGGTCGGTCGTGCCCGTTGGCCTGCGGGAGGTGCTCGGGTTGGGCCGACCAAGCGTCGCGGACGGCGCAACGTCAGCGGCCGGTCGCCGAGTGTCACTGGGCCGAAGCGCGTCACTTCCTCAGGATGTGCGACTCGCGAGTAACGACGGTCCCCGGACGCCGATGTCCGCGCAGATCACCCGGACGCACCTGGTGGTCCACCGTCCGGCCGAAGGGGTCCGCACATGGTCGTTCGATCCGGTCGTCTGCTGCCGAGCGTGATCGTCGGTGCCCTCGTCACCGGCGCCCTGGCCCTGGGGGCGGGGGTGGCGGGGGCGGCAGAGACCTGCCTCCTCGAGGGACAGACCTTCACGATCGTCGGAGCTATGACCAAGGGCACGGCTGACGAGTGCCTGCTGAACAGCACGACGCCTTCGGTCACCGAGCTCACTGCCTATGTGGCCGTCCAGCTTGCGGATTCGGGCGCACCGGGGAACAACCCAGCCGAGGGCGCCGGCTCCGTTGGGTCGACCGACGGAGGTTCGATCATGCCGAGCCAGGCCCCCGAGGCTCCGGAGTCGCCGGTCCCGACTCCGGCGACGACCACGGCCCCCTCGAACACGGCACCTGACTCAGAGACAAGGACCGTTCCGGCAGTCGGGCCGCAGGCGGCCGGGCCCGCGGAGCCGCCGGCGCTCCTCCCGCCGGCGGCCCTGCCCGCCCCGGATGTGCGCGGTGCCGTCGCCCTGACCGGGTTCGCGCCGGGCGGGCTGATGGCGGGTGTGCCCGCGCTGCGCTTCGGCTCGTTCGACCCGAGCCTGCTGCGGGTGCCCGCGGGCAGCCCCCTGCGGACCCTCACCGGCGTCACCCCCGGCTCGCCGGTCACGACGTCGAGCGACGTCCAGGCGATGGCGCTCGACGGCCTCCCGAGCGGGCTGGGGACGCCTGCGGTGCTGGGCGTGCTGATCCTCTCCACGCTCGCGGGCTTCGCCCTGCGCCACCGGGTGCTGCGTCGGGTCCGGCTCGCCGCCGCACCGAAGTCCGAGCCGGCGACCTGAGACCTCGGTGGCGAATCCCGCGCTCAGCGCGGCTTTCGTCACCGAGGATCGCGCCAGCGGTGACGGACAACGGCAGACATGCGTGTTTCCGTCACCCGAACAGCGATCAGCGCGGCGCCAGGTCGCAAGATCCCGGGTTCGTGGAGCGAATGCCCCGCTGAGCGGAACGCGCGGCTCCACGAACCGAGATCTCGCCCCCGACCGTTCCGGCGAAGGGTGCCCCTCACCGCTCAAGTCGGCCGAAGGTGCCCTTCGCGCGGACGCCGCCCGCGCGCACCACGGCGATCACCGCGCCGCGTCGGTCCCCGCGAGCGCGACGGGGAGGTGCTTGATCCCGTTCACGAAGATGCTGCGCAGGCGGTCGGGCTCGCCGACGACGCGCAGGTCGGGCATGCCGGCGAAGAGCTCGCGGAAGAGCACCGCGACCTCGCGACGGGCGAGGTGCGCGCCGAGGCAGAAGTGCGGGCCGTGGGCGCCGAAGCCCTGGTGCGGGTTGGGGGAGCGGCGCAGGTCGAGGCGATCCGGGTCGGCGAAGACGGCGGGGTCCCGGTTCGCCGCGCCGTACACGAGCAGCAGCTTCTCGCCCGCCGAGACGGCGACGTCGCCGACCGTCGTGTCCGCCACCGCCGTGCGCCGCATCCAGTTGATCGGCGAGGCCCAGCGGACGATCTCGTCGACCGCGGTGGGCGTGACCCCGTCGACCTCCGAGGACCACGCCTCCCACTGGGAGGGGTCGAGATGCATGCCCCAGACGCCGTGGGTGATCGCGTTGCGGGTGGTCTCGTTGCCCGCGACGCAGAGCAGGATGAAGAACGACGCGATCTCCTGGTGGGTCAGCCGCTCGCCGTCGACCGTTCCGTGCACGAGCGCCGAGGTGATGTCGTCGGTCGGGGCGGCCTCGCGGGCGGCGGCGAGCTCGGTCATCAGGCCCGAGAGCCCGGCGCCGGCGGTCAGATAGTCGCCGAGCGGGTTGTCCGAGGTGACGTACTCCGGGTCGTCGCCGGCGAGGATGACGTTGGAGTGGGCGAACACCTCGTCGCGCCGGGACTCCGGCACGCCCATCATGTCGCAGATGATCAGCAGGGGCATCCGGGCGGAGACCTCGGTGACCAGGTCGAACGAGCCGTCACCGGCCAGCGCCTTCTCGCGCGCCGCCGCGATCACCGACCGGGCCACCCGCGTCACGTCGGCCAGCAGGGCCTCCGTGCGCCGCGGCGTGAACGCCTGGGCGGCGATGCGCCGGATCTTGGTGTGGCGCGGGGCGTCCATGCTGATCAGCGAGCCGAAGAACTCGTGGGCCTCCGACGGCAGGTCGAGGATCGAGACCGCCCCCCGGCCCGAGCAGAACAGGTCGGGGTTCTTGCTGACGTACTCGACGTCCGCGTGCCGGGTGACGGCGCGGAAGCCGGGGCCCCGCTCGAACCCGGGGAACTCGGGCTCGGCGAACCACGGCAGCCCGGGGTCGGCGCGCAGGGCGTCGAACGCCTCGAACCGGCGCGCCCAGGGCGCGGCCCAGAACTCGCGGTCACCGAGGTCGACGGTCGGGAGCGACATGATTGGCAGGATGCCAACACTGTCCGCCGCCCGCCGTGCGCGCGACGTGACACCCGCGACCGGGGGTCTCGGTTGTGCCCCGTGCCCGGCGGCGGGAGGATCGCCGACGTGGTGCGGGTTGATCTCGAAGGCTTCTGGCCGAGCAGGCGCGGCGA
This sequence comes from Actinomycetospora chibensis, assembly GCF_028737215.1. Classification (GTDB taxonomy): domain Bacteria; phylum Actinomycetota; class Actinomycetes; order Mycobacteriales; family Pseudonocardiaceae; genus Actinomycetospora; species Actinomycetospora chibensis. The sequence continues at coordinate 305,317 of NZ_JAQZAM010000003.1, forward strand.
CGCGTTCGACGAGTGGTGTCGCTGAGGGGCAGCACCCCGCCGGCGACGTGTACGACCGAGAATCCCCGATCCCCACGATGGAGTGAGTACCCCATGACGGACGCGAGCACCGGCTGGTCCTTCGAGACCCAGCAGGTCCACGCGGGCGCGAGCCCGGACCCGGCGACGAACGCCCGGGCCACGCCGATCTACCAGACGACGTCCTACGTCTTCCGCGACACGCAGCACGGCGCGGACCTCTTCAGCCTCGCCGAGCCGGGCAACATCTACACGCGGATCATGAACCCGACCCAGGACGTGCTCGAGCAGCGCGTGGCCGCCCTCGAGGGCGGGGTCGCGGCCCTGGCGTTCGCGAGCGGCAGCGCGGCCACGACGGCCGCGATCCTCAACATCGCCCACGCGGGCGACCACTTCGTGTCGAGCCCGAGCCTCTACGGCGGCACGTACAACCTGTTCCACTACACGCTGCCCAAGATGGGCATCGAGGTCTCGTTCGTCGAGGACCAGGACGACCTCGAGCAGTGGCGCAACGCCGTGCGGCCGAACACCAAGCTGTTCTTCGCCGAGACGATCGCGAACCCCGGCTCGAACGTCCTCGACGTCGCGGGCGTCGCGGGCGTGGCGCACGAGGCCGGCGTCCCGCTGGTCGTCGACAACACCGTGCCGACGCCCTTCCTGCTGCGCCCGATCGAGCACGGCGCCGACATCGTCATCCACTCGGCGACCAAGTACCTCGGCGGACACGGCACGACGATCGCGGGCGTGGTCGTCGACGGCGGCACGTTCGACTTCGGCGCCCACGGCGACCGCTTCCCCGGCTTCACCGAGCCCGACCCGAGCTACAACGGCCTCAAGTACTGGGAGGCCCTCGGCCCGGGCGCGTATGCGGCCAAGCTGCGCGTCCAGCTGCTGCGCGACACCGGCGCGGCGATCGCCCCGTTCAACGCCTTCCTCATCATCCAGGGCATCGAGACGCTGTCGCTGCGCCTCGAGCGCCACGTGCAGAACGCGCAGGCCCTGGCCGAGTGGCTCGAGCAGCGCGACGAGGTCGGATGCGTCTACTACGCGGGCCTGCCCTCGAGCCCCTGGTACGAGGCCGGCAAGAAGTACCTGCCCCGCGGCGTCGGCGCGATCGTGTCGTTCGACCTGCGCGGCGGGGTGGACGCCGGGCGCGCGTTCGTCGACGGCACCAGCCTGCACTCGCAGCTGGTGAACATCGGCGACGTCCGCAGCCTCATCGCCCACCCGGCGTCGACGACCCACAGCCAGCTCTCCGAGAACGAGCAGGAGTCCGCGGGCGTGACACCGGGCCTCGTGCGCCTGGCCGTCGGCATCGAGAACGTCGAGGACCTGAAGGCCGACCTCGAGGCGGGCTTCACGGCGGCCAAGGCAGCCCAGTGAGAGATCTGGCTGCGTGACGGATTCGCTCCAGCGCGTCGACGGCGACGCGTCCGTCCAGGTCCTCCCTCCCGCCACCGGTGCGTGGCGGGAGGGGGACCCGGTCGGCGGCCGTCGCTTCGTCGACCTCGGCGCCGTGACGCTCGAGAGCGGCGCGACCCTGCCCGACGTGCGCGTCGCCTACGAGACGTGGGGACGCTTCGACGGGACCAACGCCGTCCTCGTGCTGCACGCGCTCACCGGCGACAGCCACGTCACCGGGGATCCCGGCCTCGGGCACCCCACGCCCGGCTGGTGGTCGGCGATCATCGGGCCGGGGCGGGCGATCGACACCGACCGCTGGTTCGTCGTCGCGCCGAACGTCCTCGGCGGTTGCCAGGGGACGACGGGACCGGCGAGCCCGGGTCCCGACGGGCGCCCGTGGGGCTCCCGGTTCCCGCGGACGACGGTGCGCGACCAGGTCGCGGTCGAGGAACGCTTCGCGGACGCCGTGGGGATCGACCGCTGGGCCGCCGTGCTCGGCGGCTCGATGGGCGGGATGCGGGCGGTCGAGTGGGCCGTGATGGCGCCCGAGCGGGTGGAGCGGCTGCTGCTGCTGTGCTCGCCGGCGGCGGCGTCGGCCGACCAGATCGCCTGGGCGGCTCCCCAGATCGCGGCGATCCGCCAGGACCCGGGCTGGCACGGCGGCGACTACCACGACCGCCCGCGCGGGCAGGGCCCGCACGTCGGGCTCGGCGTCGCCCGGCGGATCGCGCACAACACCTACCGGACGGGCGAGGAGTACGACACGCGCTTCGGACGTCGGCCCCAGCCGGGTGAGGATCCGGAGGACGGCGGGCGCTTCGCGATCGAGAGCTACCTCGACCACCACGCCGAGAAGCTCGTGCACCGCTTCGACGCCGGCAGCTACGTCGCGCTGACGCTGGCGATGAACGGTCACGACGTGGCCCGCGGTCGGGGCTCGCTGCGCGAGGCGCTGGGCCGGATCACGGCGCACACCGTCGTCGCGGGCTCCGTATCGGACCGGCTCTACCCGCTGCACCAGCAGGAGGAGCTGGCCGAGCTCATTCCCGGCGCGGACGAGGTGCACCGGATCGAGTCGCCGTACGGGCACGACGCGTTCCTCATCGAGGCGCGCAGGCTCGAGCAGATCCTGGGCGAGCTCTTCCGGGTCTAGAGCTCCTCAGAGCCGTGCGGGCTGCCCCGCCACCTCGTGGAGCAGCGCGTGCACGGTCTCGTCGTCGAGGCGGTAGCGCACCACGCGGCCGCTGCGCTGGGTGGCGACGAGACCCTGCGCGCGCAGCAGGCGCAGCGCCTGCGAGGTGGTGGTGTCCTTCAGCCCGGCGGCCAGCGCGAGGTCGGACACGCAGATCTCGCCGGCCGCGTGGATGCACAGCAGCAGCGTCAGGCGCGTCGGGTCGGCGAGGAGGGCGAACCGGGTGACCCAGGCGTGCATCGTGTCGGCGTCGGGCAGCGCCTCGACGGCGTCGCAGATCCGGTGGTCCTCGTCGAGCGCGCGCTGGCGCTGCTCGGCCCGTGCGGCGTCCTCGTCGGTGCCGTCCGGGGGCTCGGTGAGGTGCACCGACACATCGTGTCATCCTCGCCCGGCCGCCGGGTGGCGGCGCCGGGAGACGGCCGTGCCCGGAGACGGCCGTGCCCGGAGACGGCCATGACGGGACGGGGGGACGCGCGCGGTGACGGGACCGACGGGACTCTCCGCGCGGCGCACCGCCCCCGATCTGGCCCGGGGTCTGATGCTCGTCCTCATCGCGGTGGCCAACGCGCACCTCTACCTCGTCGACCGCCCGATCGGCTACCGCGGCTACCCGGCGGGGCTCGTCGGCGGCGACCGCGTCGTGGCCGTCGTGCAGATGGTGCTCGTCGACGGCCGCGTCTACCCGCTGTTCGCCGCCCTCGTCGGCTACGGGCTGGCGCGGCTGGCCGACCGCGCGCCCGAGGGGGTGCTGCGACGGCGTGGCGTGGTGCTGATCGGCGTCGGCGCGCTGCACGGCGTGCTGCTCTTCCCGGGCGACATCATCGGCGCGTACGGGCTGGTCGTCCTGCTGATCGCGCCGGTCGTGGCGACGGGGCCCGCCGCGGGACCGTCAGCGGGGTCGTCCCGCGGGCTCCTCGCGGCGGCGGGGGCGATCGCCGCGTTCGGGGTCCTGCTGAGCACCGGCCAGGGCACGCCGCAGGGTGTCCCGACCGTGCCGTCGATCGGGGCGCCCACCGTCGGCGCCTTCCTGGCCGCGCACCCCGGGGAGTGGTTCGCGACCACCCTGTTCTCGGCGCTGCTCACCGCGCCGGCGGTGCTCGTGGGCGTCGTCATCGCCCGCTCCGGCACGCTCGACGACCCGGTGGCCCACCGGCGGCGGCTCGCCCTCTGGGCGGTCGGGGGGCTCGCGGCCTCGGTGATGCTCGGGCTGCCGCTGGCCCTGGCGGTCGTCGGGACGTGGGTGCCCGCGGGGGTCGCCGCAGGTCTCGCCGGCGCCGCGCACACCGCGGGCGGCTACGCCGGCGCGCTCGGCCTGCTCGGTGTCATGGGCCTGCTCGCGAGCGTGTCCTGGCCGGGGCGCGACCTGATCGCGGCTGCGGGCACGTGGTCGATGACGCTCTACCTGTCGCAGTCGGTGGTGTTCGTGGCGGTGTTCGCGACCGTGGCGGGCGGGCTGGGGTCGTCCGCGTCGCTCACGACGGCCACGGTGACCGGGCTGCTGGTCTGGCTCGTCGGCGTCCTCGTCGCCGGCCTCCTCGCCCGCGCCGGGCACCGTGGACCGGCCGAGCTGCTCGTCCGCCGGGCCACCTACGGGCACGCACCGTCATAGGTGTCCGACACAGGGTCGACGGCGCTGGGCCGGACGAGTGGAGATCGGCGCGGTCTCCCCGCGGCGCGCTCACACTGAGCGGCCCCGTCGCGGTGTGCCGGGCCGCGCGGAGAAGAGGAGACCGCAGAGGAGACCACGATGACCGCGATCGAGCACCGGAGCATGAGCACCCCCGACGAGACGCGCACCCCGGACAGGACCACCCTCGAGGTCGTCCAGCTGGGCAGCGCCTCCGTGGCCCGTCTGACCCTGCAGCCGGGGTGGCGCTGGTCGGAGTGCATCAAGCCGGTCGTCGGCGGCGAGAGCTGCCAGGCCGCGCACCTCGGCTACCTCGTCTCCGGACGGATGCACGTCGTCGCGGACGACGGCACGGAGGCCGACCTGGTGGCCGGTGAGACCTATCGTCTCCAGCCCGGCCACGACGCCTGGGTCGTCGGCGACGAGCCGGTGATCGGTCTCGAGTTCGACACCAAGACCGCCGAGACCTACGCCCGCGGCTGACCCGGCTCCACTCGTGCGTGATCTTCCGAGCTATAGCTCGGAAGATCACGCCCGTAGGGTCGGGGGCGTGGCCGAGCTCCCGCCCCCGATGCGCTGGTGGGGCCGTCCGTTCGGTGAGGCGCGGGTGCACCTCGAGATGGCGCGGCTGCTGGTCAGCGACACCTGGCGCGGTCACGACGTGCCGCACGGCGACGGCGCGCCGGTGCTGCTCGTGCCGGGGTTCCTCGCCGGGGACGTCACGCTCACCGTCCTGCACGACTGGCTGCGGCGCATCGGCCACCGCTCCTACCGCTCGGGCATCGCCTGGAACGTCGACTGCTCGGAGGCCGCGGTGCGCCGCCTCGACCGGCGCCTCGCCGAGGTCGCCGACCGCGCCGGGGCGCCCGTGACGATCATCGGGCACAGCCGGGGCGGCCTGCTCGCCCGCGCGCTCGCGTCCCGGAGCCCGTCGCTGGTCCGCCGGGTGGTCGCGCTCGGCAGCCCGCTGGCCTCGCAGCTCGACGCCTCGGTGCTGACCCTGGCCGCGGTGAGCGGGGCCCGGGTTGCGCAGAACGTGGTGCGCCCGCACCGCCCGCTCTGCCTCACCGTGCGCTGCCCGTGCCCGTTCGGAGCCGACCTCGTCGCGCCCGCCGCCCCGCCCGTCGTCGCCATCTGGAGCGGGCAGGACGGGATCGTGCGTCCCTCGGCGTGCCGCCCGGAGGACGCCGAGGCGCTCGAGGTCCGCGGCAGCCACGTCGGGCTGGGCGTCAACGTCGAGGTCTACCGGCACCTCGCCGAGGTCCTCGTGCGACCGTGACCACCGTTTCGGCCACCCGTACGCCGGGCACGGGAGCCACATGGCCGCGTGGACTCCTGCTGACATCGGAAACCAGACCGGACGGACATTCGTCGTCACCGGTGCCAATTCGGGCATCGGTCTCGAGGCGTCCCGCGCGCTCGTCCGGGCCGGCGCCCACGTGGTGCTCGCGGTCCGGGACACCGACAAGGGTGCCCAGGCCGCCACGGAGATCGGCGCGGACGCCCCCGGCACCACCGAGGTGCGCAGGCTCGACCTCGCCGACCTGTCCTCGGTGCGCGCCTTCGTCGCCGAGCTGGACGGCCCCGTCGACGTGCTCGTCAACAACGCCGGCCTCATGGCGATCCCCGAGCGGCGCACCGCCGACGGGTTCGAGATGCAGGTGGGGACGAACTTCCTCGGGCACTTCGCGCTGACGGGCCTGCTGCTCGACGTGATCACCGACCGCGTGGTGACGCTCTCGAGCGTCGCGCACCGGCTCGGCAGCATCGACCTGTCCGACCTGAACTGGCGCCGCCGCCGATACCAGCGCTGGTTCGCCTACGGGCAGTCGAAGCTCGCCGACCTGATGTTCGCCTACGAGCTCGAGCACCGGTTCGTCGCGGCCGGCTCGCCGCTGCGGTCGATGGCCGCGCACCCCGGCTACAGCGCGACCAACCTGCAGAGCCGCACCGAGTCGGTGCAGGACGCCGCGATGGGCCTGATGAACAAGGTGATCGCGCAGGGCCCGGAGTCGGGCGCCCAGCCCACCCTCTACGCCGCGACGATGCCCGATCTGCCCGGCGGCACCTTCATCGGCCCGAGCGGGTTCCAGGAGATCGCCGGCCCGCCGGTGCCGGTGGGCTCGACGGTGGCGTCGCACGACCGCGAGGTCCAGGCGCGTCTGTGGGACCTCGCGGCGGAGCTGACGGGCGTCACGCCCCACATCCGGACCGGGGCACGCTCCTGAGCACGCCCACCGCCGACGAGACGCCGCTGTCGGTCCTGCGGCGCTGCGTGGCGGACGACATCCCGCTCGCGCCCGTCCACGCCGCCGTCGGGGCGCGGCTCCGCGCGATCGAGCCGGGACGGGCCGAGGCCGACATGCCGGCCCCGGACGGGGACGTCGACGGGGCCCTCTGGCTGCTCGGCGACTTCGTCTCCGGCCTGGCGGTCACCAGCACGCTCGCCGCCGGCGAGCGGATCACCACGCTGCGGCTGACGCTGCACGTCGTCGCGCGGGACGACGTGCACGGGACCCTGCACGCCGTCGGGTGCCTCGACGAGCGCAGTCCCGAGGTGGCGCTGAGCACCGCGGTGATCACCGACGACGACGGCCGGACGCTGGCGCGTGCCCACGGCCGCAACGCGATGCTCCGCGACGAGCAGGCCGCCGAGTACCGGACGGCCACCCCGGAGTGGTCGCGCACCGCGCGGGCGCCCCACACGCTGGTGGGCGACGGCGCCGCCCCCGACCCGGAGGCCGTGAACCACGCCGCCGTGGTGCAGGGCGGCGCGCTGGCGTCGCTGCCCGCCCGCGCCCTCGCCGACGTGCTCGGCGGGCCGCCCGACGAGGCGACGGCGACGTTCCTGCGCGCCGTCCCCGCCGACGGACGCACCGTGCGCACCGAGGTCGAGGTCGAGCACGACGGGCGGCGCCTGCGCAGCGGGCGCGCGCTGCTGCGCGACGACCGCGACCGCACCGTCCTGACGATGACGGGCCTGCGCTATACCCCGGGCTGAGCCGCCGGGGGTGACGAGGTGGGGTGACGAGGTGGGGTGACGAGGCTCCCAGCACGGGAGGGCCCCGGTCCGTGATGAGGTGTCGCGGTGACCGTGACCGTGGTCGGCATCGGAGCCGAGGGGTGGCCGGGGCTGGGAGAGCCCGCCCGGGCCGCGCTCGAGGCCGCGGAGGTGGTGCTCGGCGCGCCCCGCCAGCTCGCCCTGCTGCCCCCGCTGTCGGCGTCGCACGCCACCTGGCCCTCGCCGCTGATGCGCGCGCTGCCCGGGCTGCTCGCCGAGCACGCCGGCCGGGCGCTCGTCGTGCTCGCCAGCGGCGACCCGACGTTCTACGGGATCGGGTCCGCGGTGCTCGCCCACGACCCGACGGCGACCGTCCACCCGGCGCCGTCGTCGCTCGCAATGGCGTGCGCACGCCTGGGTTGGGCCGCGCAGGACGTCGAGGTGCTCTCGACGGTCGGCCGGCCGCCGGAGGCCGTGCGCGCCGCGCTGGCCCCCCGCCGGCGTCTGCTCGTGCTCGTACCGGACGGCGACGCCCCGAAGACGCTGGCCGAGTCGCTCACGTCGTGGGGCTACGGCGCCGCGACGATGACGGTGCTCGGGTCCCTCGGCGGGCCGGGGGAGAGCCGTGTCGACGGCCACGCCGCGGGCTGGGTGCACCCGCCCGGTGACCCGCTCGCCGTCGTGGCCGTGACCTGTCCGGACCTCCCCGAGGACCCGCTGCTCGGGCGCGCGCCGGGCCTGCCCGACGACGCCTACTCCCACGACGGTCAGCTCACCAAGGCCGAGGTCCGGGCCCTGTCCGTCGCCGCGCTGCGTCCGGTGCCCGGCGCGCTGCTCTGGGACGTCGGCGGCGGGGCGGGCAGCGTCGGCATCGAGTGGATGCGCCACCACCCGGCGTGCCGGGCGCTGACGCTCGAGGTGCGGGAGGACCGCGCGGCCCGCATCAGCGCCAACGCCGTCGCACTCGGGGTGCCGGGGCTGCGGGTGGTGGTGGGGCGGGCGCCGGAGGTGCTGGCGGGGCTGGACACGCCGGACGCGGTGTTCGTCGGCGGTGGGGTGTCGGTGCCCGGGATGCTGGAGACCGCCCACGGGTCGCTGCGTCCCGGCGGGCGGCTGGTGGCCAACGCCGTCACCGTCGAGGGCGAGGCCGGGCTCGCCGCGTTCCGCGCCGTGCACGGCGGGGCGCTGCGGCGGATCGGGATCCAGCGCGCCGAGCCCGTCGGCCGCTTCTCGGCGTGGCGGGCCCTGGCCGGCGTGACCCAACTGATCCACCGGAAGGACCCCTCCGCGTGACCGTCCGCTTCGTCGGCGCCGGGCCGGGCGCGCCCGACCTCATCACCGTGCGCGGCCTGCGCGCCCTGGCCACCAGCCCGGTCTGCCTCTACGCCGGCTCGCTGGTGCCCGAGGAGCTGCTCGGGCAGTGCCCGCCGGGGGCGCGCCGGGTGGACACCGCCCGCATGACGCTCGACGAGATCACCGCGTCGCTGGTGGAGGCCCACGAGGCCGGGCACGACGTCGCGCGCCTGTGCTCCGGGGACCCGTCGGTGTTCTCCGCGGTCGCCGAGCAGACCCGTCGTCTCGACGCCGCCGGCGTGCCGTGGGAGATCGTGCCCGGTGTCCCGGCCTTCGCGGCGGCGGCGGCCGCGCTGCGCACCGAGCTGACCGTGCCCGGCGTCGGGCAGTCCGTGGTGCTCACCCGCGACGCCGCCAACGCCACTCCGATGCCGCCGGGGGAGTCGCTCGACGTGTGGGCCGCCGCCGGCGGGACGCTCGTGCTGCACCTGGCCGTGCAGCGCTGCGCGTCGGTGGTGGAGACGCTCCTGAGGCATCGGTCGGCGTCCGAGCCGGTCGCGGTCGTGGCGCGGGCGTCCCGTGACGACGAGGTGGTCCTGCGCGGCACGCTGGCCGACATCGCCGAGCAGGTCGAGGCCGCGGACGTCCGCCGGACCGCGGTGATCGTCGTGGGGGCGGTGGTCGGGACCTCCGACGGCGACGAGTCGCACCTCTACTCGGCGACCCGCGCCCGGCCGTGAGGCGGCGGGCTCCGGCTCCGGAACCGCGCGAAGGGCACCATGGGCCGGATAGAGCGGCGAGGGGCGCCCTTCGCCGGAACGTCGCGGGCCGCCGGTTTCCGCGCGAAGGGCACCGTGAGCCGGATAGAGCGGCGAGGGGCGCCCTTCGCCGGAACGTCGCGGGCTGCCGATGACGCGCCGGGTCCTCGTGCTCGGGGGGACGGCGGAGGCGCGGTCGCTGGCGGCGGAGCTGGGCGCGCGAGGGCTCGACGTCACCACGTCCCTCGCCGGCCGGACGCGTCACCCACGACTGCCCGCCGGCGAGGTGCGCACCGGGGGCTTCGGCGGGGTCGCCGGGCTGGCCGAGGCGTTGGCCGACGTCGACGTGCTCGTCGACGCGACCCATCCCTTCGCGGCGACGATGACCGAGCACGCCGCGGCGGCCGCGTCGCTCGCCGGGACGCCGCTGATCGTGCTGCGCCGGCCGGGCTGGACCGAGGGCCCGGGGGACCGCTGGACACGGGTGCCGTCCTTGTCGTCGGCGGCTGCGGCCATCCCTGCCGGCGCCCGGGTGCTGCTCGCGACCGGGCGCCAGGGCGTTGCGGAGTTCGTCGACGTCGACGCGTGGTTCCTCGTCCGCGCGATCGAGGCGCCGACGGTGCTGCCGCCACACGCCGAGCTCCTGCTGGCCCGCGGCCCCTTCGCCCTCGACGACGAGCGCGCCCTGCTCGACCGGCACGCGATCACGGTCGTCGTGGCCAAGGACTCCGGCGGTGCCACGGAGGCCAAGCTGGTCGCGGCCCGCGAGCGGTCGTTGCCCGTGGTGCTCGTCGACCGCCCGCCCCTGCCGGAGGGCGTGACGGCGGTGAGCTCCGTCGACGAGGTGCTCGAGCGCCTGTGATCGACGGAAGAATACGGACACTCAACGTCTGCGACGGCACTTCGCTGACATCCCGGCCCTAGATCCACAACCCCACCACGAGGACGGCGGCGACGACGAGGAGGACGGCGAGGTCCCGCCGCCCCGGGCGCTGGTCGGGCCCGGCGACGGCGCCCAGGCCCCCGCGGGCGGTGATCGCCTCGCCCGTCTCGGCCGCCCGCCGGGTGGCCATCGCGCACGCCTGCATCGCCGCCCGCACGGCCGTGCGCACCTGCTCGCGCAGCGGCGTGACCGCGCGCCCGACCGGCTGGCGCTGGGCGATCAGCAGCCACGCCGTGCGGCCCTCGGCGAGCAGCAGCGGGACCAGGCGCAGCCCGAGCGCGATCGCCGTCGTCGGCGTCCGCAGCGGGATGCGCACCCGCCGTCCGAGCCGCGCCAGGCGCTCGAGCAGCGGCGGGAACGCGCCGAGCGGGGTCGTCGCGATCAGCAGGGCCGCGCCGAGCAGCGAGACGAGCGTCGTGCCGAGGAAGAGCACCACGCGCTCGAGCCCGCCGAGGCTCAGCTCGGTACCCAGGACGTCGACCAACGGCGGGCGCGTGCCGATCGTCGACAGCACGATCGCCGGCAGCCAGAGGAGCAGCCAGCGGGGCGGGCGCGGCACGGCCCCGCGCGGCAGCCGCGCCGCCATCGCCCCGACGACCAGGAGCAGGGTGGCGGCGCCGAGGGTCGGCCAGGTCGGGTCGAGGAACAGCGCCAGCGCCGTCGCGGCCAGCGCCGCGATCTTCGTGCCCACCCAGGTCCGGTGCAGCACCGAGGGCCCCGGCAGCGTGCGCACCGCGCCGACGGCGCGGGGTCGGCGCTCCCGCTCGATCGAGGACGGGGTGCTCGACGGCCGCACGAGCTCCGGCGGCCCGTGCACCGCCCCGTCCTCGACGCGCAGGACCGCGTCGCCGAGGTCGGCCAGCGGCGCGATGTCGTGGGTGACCACCACCAGCGTGGTGCCCGCCGCCCGCGCCGCCCGCAGGGCCTCGCGCACCGCCGTCGCGGCGTCCGTGTCGAGACCCGCCAGCGGCTCGTCGAGCACGAGCACCCGCGGCCCGGCACCGAGCAGCCCCGCGAGCAGGACCCGGCGTTGCTCGCCGCCCGAGAGCTCGTCGACGGGACGGTCGCGGTAGGTCGCCGGGTCGAGGCCCAGGGCGGCGAGGGTCGTGTCGGCGGTGCGCGGGCCGACGCCGGCGGCGTCCTCGACCTCCTCGCCCACGGTGGGGCGCAGCAGTGCCGGGCGGGCGTGCTGCACGGCCAGCAGCGCGCCGTCACGCCCGTTGCGCAGCGGCGCGCCGTCGAGCGTCGCGGTGCCGCGCGCCGGGGTGGCGAGGCCGGCGAGCACCCACGCGAGGCTCGTCTTGCCCGCCCCGTTCGGGCCGGTGAGCAGCACCATGCGCCCGGCCGGGACGTCGAGGTCCACCCCGGAGAGCACGGGTCGACGCCACGGCGTGCCGGCGTCGTGGACGACGTCGACGCCCCGCAGGCGCAGCGACCCGCCCGCGGGTGGGCGCGGAGGTCCCCACGGCCCCCCGCCCGCCCCCGGCGGCGTGGGTGCGCCCGGGAGGGCGAGCACGGCGTCGGCCTCGCCGGGGTCGTGATGGGTGATGTGCAGGACCCCGACCCCCTCGGTCCGCGTCAGGCTGCGCAGCAGGTCGGTGACCTCGGTGCGGCCCTCGGGGTCGAGCATCGCCGTGCTCTCGTCGCTGACGACGACGGAAGGCGCGCGAGCCAGCAGGGCCGCGACCGCGAGACGCTGCAGCTCGCCGCCCGACAGCGTCGCCGTCTCGCGGTCGCCGGTGCCCTCGAGGCCGACCCGGGCCAGCAGCTCGTCGACCGGCACGGGGTGACCGGGCGGGAGGCCCCAGCGCAGGTCGTCGGCGACGCGCACGCCCAGCACCTGGCTGTCGGGACGCTGGAACACCATCCCGGTGCCGCCGACCACGCCGAGCCCGGCCTCGCCGGGACGCATCACCGTGCCCTCGGCGGGCGGACGCCCCGCGACGACGCGCCCGAGCGTCGACTTGCCGGCCCCGTTCGGCCCGGTGACCACGACGAACCGGCCGGCGTCGAGGTCGAGGTCCACCGGCGGCCCCGACGGCAGCGCGACCCCGCGCAGCCGGAGCGGCAGCGGCGCCACCGGCGCGCCGGGGCGGGCGGTGGGCAGGCGGCCGGCGAGGTCGGTCGGCAGCAGGCGCTGCACCGAGCGCAGCGGCCGCGCGAGGATCCAGGCCGCGACCGCCACACCGAGCAGGGTGCTGACCACCGCGATCGCGGGCAGCGTCACCCACCAGTACTCGGTGATCGCCCGCACCGCGCGGTCCCCGGCCGCGACGAACTCGGGCAGCGCGCCGCGCAGCAGGCGGGCCAGGCCGCTCCACGAGGTGCGCAGCTGGTCGAGCACCAGCTCCCGGTAGGCGGGGAACGCGGCGAGCAGCGCGATGCCGACCATCGAGGTGGGTACGGCGAGGACGACGACGCCGGTGAGCGCGGTGCGCACCGTCGGCCAACTGCGACGCGCCCCGACGCCGACGAGCCAGCCCAGCGACGCCGCGGACGCCGCCGTGCCCGCCGGCCCGACGCCGGCCACGAGGAACGCGACGACCACGGCGACGAGCGCCCCGACCGGCCCCGCCCGCCCCGGCCGCCGTGACGACAGCACGGCCAGCGGGAAGGCCGCGACGACCACGCCGATCGGGCCGACCGGGAACAGTCGGGTGAGCACGCAGACCACGGCGACGAGATCACCGAGGGCGGCCGCCTCCGCGAGCTCGACCGCGTCGAGGGGCCGGCGGGGAGGGGACCGGCGGAAGCGCCGCACGCGTCGAGTATGCCCGTCCCGAAACCTCATCTGTGCGTTGACGCTAACGAAAGCAAAGACTAACGTTAGCGACGTCCAACGCAGCACGAGCAGGAGGTCACCATGGGTCGGCCGGTCGCGTTCTTCGAGATCACCAGCACCGCACCCGAGAAGGTCCGCGGGTTCTACACCGAGCTGTTCGGGTGGTCGGCCGAGCCCGACCCCGAGATGGACGGCTACGCGATGGTCGACACCGGCGCCGGGCCGGAGGCCATCGGCGGGGGCATCGGGCCGTCCCAGGCGCCGGGCGACACGGGGGTCAAGCTCTACGTCCGGGTCGACGACCTCGAGGCCGGCCTCGCCCGCGCCTCCGAGCTCGGCGCCGACACCCTCGCCCCGCCGATGGATCTCCCCGGTGGCTACGGGCGCATCGCCGTCGTGTCCGACCCCGACGGCAACCCCGTCGGGCTGTGGGCGTGAGCCCTGGCGAGGATCCTCGCGACCGCGCGCTGCGGGCGCTCGCCGAGCCGCGTCGACGGGCGATCCTGCAGCTCGTGGCCCACGACGAGCTGGCCGCGGGGGAGATCGCGGCCGCGTTCGACGTGACCCGCCCGGCCGTGAGCCAGCACCTCACCGTGCTCAAGGAGGCCGGACTGCTCACCGAGCGCCGCGAGGGCACGCGCCGGCTCTACGGTGCGCGTCCGGAGGGTCTCGCCGAGCTGCGGGAGATGCTCGACGACCTGTGGGCCTCGGCGCTCGACCGCGCGCGCCGGACCGTCGAGGCCGACCGGGGCGTCGCCGACGACCACCACGAGGAGGACACCGGATGAGCTCGCCGGAACGCAGCGACAGCACCGTCACCCCCCTGCGCCGGCCGCCGATCCGGCAGTCGACGCTCGTGCGCTCGAGCCGCGAGCACACGTTCGGCGTCTTCGTCGACACCATCGGCGACTGGTGGCCGCTGCAGCCCTACTCGCTGGGCGGCGAGCGTGTCCGCGCGGTCGCGTTCGACCGCCGCGAGGGCGGCCGGGTCCACGAGACCTGGGCCGACGGCACCGAGGTCACGTGGGGTCATCTGCTGGCCTGGCAGCCGCCCGAGCGCTTCGTCATGACCTGGGAGGCCACCCCGGTCACCACCGAGGTCGAGCTGACCTTCCGCGCCCTGGGACCCGCGTTGACCAAGGTCGACGTCGAGCACCGCGGCTGGGAGCAGCTCTCCGCCGAGCAGTTCGCCGCCGCCACCACCGCAGGCGGCGGTTACCCCGCAGGCTGGGCCGCGATCCTCGCCGCCCTGGCCGCCGCCGCACAGCCCGAGAGGAGCTCGCCGTGAGCCGTGTCCTGTTCCAGGTCGTCCACTTTCCGAAGCCCGAGCACCGCGACGACATGCTCGCCGCGATGGACGTCATCCGCTCGACGTCCCGCGGCATCGAGGGCCTCGAGGAGATCGGGGCCTTCGAGGAGCCCGACGGCTCGCGCATCGTCGCCGTCTCGATCTGGGCGTCGCCCGAGGCGATGCAGGCCGGCATGGGCGAGCTGTTCGCCACCGTCGGCGAGCTCCCGCTCGACCGGTGGGAGACCCGCCCCTTCGAATCCGCGACGCTGACCCAGGTCGCCTGACACGATCGGGACCGTGAGCAACGGCGACGAGCGGTGGCTGTGCCTGGGCGGCCTCCAGCACTCCTGGGTGGTGACCGGGTGGGCCGTCGCCGACGAGGCCATGGGTGCCGACGAGCTGTTCTGCCCGACGTGCGGGCGTCTGGTCGGGCGCGACCGGACCGACCAGGACTGGATGTGGGTCCCGCTCGAGGGCGACTGAGGACTACCCGTGCCGTCGCGGCGTGTAGACGGTGCCCACGGCGGGCCACCGCGTGCTCGACGACCCGACGATGAGCAGGGTCCGCATGTCGACCTCGCTCGGCACCAGGTCGGCGAGGCGCACGACGCGCACCGACTCCTCCGGCCCGTCGACGTCACGGCCGACGATCACCGGCGTGGACGGGTCGCGGTACTTCAGCAGGAGGTCGCGGGCCGCCTCGACCTGCCAGGTCCGTGACCGCGAGCCCGGGTTGTAGAGGGCCATCGCCATGTCGGCGTCCGCGACGGCGGCCAGCCGGCGTTCGACGACCTCCCAGGGCTTGAGCCGGTCGGACAGCGAGATCATCGCGTAGTCGTGGCCCAGCGGGGCACCGACCCGGGCAGCCACCGCCTGGGCCGCGGACACGCCGGGCACGACGCGCACCGGGACGTCGGGGTAGTCGTCGGCGGCGACCTCGACCACCGCCGACGCCATGGCGAACACCCCGGGGTCGCCGGACGACACGACGGCCACGCGGTGTCCGGAGCGGGCCAGGTCGAGGGCGAACGCGGCGCGCTCGGACTCGACCTTGTTGTCCGAGGCGTGCACGCGCTGGCGGGGGTTCGGGGGGACGCGCGCGGTGTAGGTCGCGTAGCCGACGACGTCGTCCGCCCACGCCAGGGCGGCCGCCGCCTCGGGGGTCAGACGATCGCGTGCCCCCGGCCCCAGCCCCACGACGACGACCTCGCCGGGCGTCCGGCCGGCGATCACCTCGGCGGTCTCCGCCCGCGCGGCCGGCGTGCTGTCGGCGTGCACCCGCGAGGGCACGATGCCGACGGAGAAGTAGGGCACCGTTCCCGGGTCGACGTCGGCGAGGGCCGCGGTGCGCTCGGTCTCGGTGGAGGCGCGCTCGACGTAGAACGCCTCGTCGAGGCGTCCCGAGGTCGCGAGGGCCGCGCGGACCCCGGTGAACGTGCGGCCGAGCTTCATCACCGCGGCGGCGTCGGTGTCGGCGAGGCGGGCCGCGAGCTCGTCGGGCGGCAGCGTGCCGGGCACGACGGTGAGGACCTCGTTGCGCTCGACGAGCGGGCGTCCCAGTGACGCGGCGGCCGCGGACACCGAGGTCACGCCGGGCACGACCTCGGTGGGGAAGCGGTCGGCGAGGCGCTTGTGGAGGTGCATGTACGAGCCGTAGAAGAACGGGTCGCCCTCGGCGATCACCACGACGTCGCGGCCGGCGTCGAGGTGGGCGGCCAGCCGGGCGGCGGCCTCGGCGTAGAAGGCGTCGAGGCGGCCCTGGTAGTCGTCGGTCTGCTCCGTGGTGACCGGGTAGGTCAGCTGCTCCTCGGTCTGCGTGCCGAGGTACTGCGCGACGATCGAGCGCGCATGCGAGCGCCCGTGCCGCGCGCAGTGGTAGGCGACGACGTCGGCGCCGCGCACGAGGTCCACCGCGCGCACCGTCATCAGCGACGGGTCGCCGGGGCCCACGCCGACGCCGTAGAGCCGTCCGGTCACGGGGTGCATCCCAGCGCGAGCGCGTTGACGGCGCCCACGGTCATCGCCGAACCGCCGCGGCGGCCGTGGACGACGACGTGCTCCAACGATGCCGGGTGCCCCACCAGCGCCGCCTTCGACTCCATCGCCCCGACGAACCCGACGGGCAGGCCGAGGACGACCGCGGGGCGCGGGGCGCCCTCTTCGATCATCTCGAGCAGCCGGAACAGCGCGGTCGGCGCGTTGCCGATCGCGACGACGGCACCGTCGAGCAGGGGGCGCCACATCTCGAGGGCGGCCGCGCTGCGGGTGGTGCCCATCGCCGCGGCGCGGGCCGGGACCTCGGGGGCGTGGAGCGTGCAGACGACCTCGTTGCCGGCGGGCAGGAAGCGCCGGGTGATGCCGCTGGCCACCATCATCGCGTCGCAGAGCACCGGCGCGCCGGCCTTGAGGGCGGCCTGACCGGCGGCGATCGCGCCGGCGGAGACCTCGGTGTCGGCGGCGAGGTCGACCATCCCGCACGAGTGGATCATGCGGATGACGACGTCGTGGGCGTCCTCGGGGAGGTGCGCGAGATCCGCCTCCGCGCGGATGATCGCGAACGACCGGCGATAGATCTCGGGTCCGTCGGCGATGTAGGAGGGGACTGCGGACCTCTCGGTCGGTGCCGATGTGGTGTGGCCGGCGCTCACGGGGTCACCCTCCCTGCTCGGACGATCGTGCGGTAGGTGCCGCCGGGCGTGCCCTCGACCACGGCGACCGGACCGGCCGGCGTGCCGCACGCCCGCGCGCACCCGACCCAGTGCGCGTGCAGGAGGCCGCCGGCGCGGCCGGCGGCCACGGCGCGGGCGAGGTCCCCGCGGACGTCGGTGTGCGAGCGGGCGCAGCGCGGCGCGCCGACGCAGGCCGACAGGCTCGACCACGGCGACGGCCCGGTCTCGACGAGGCCGGCGAGCCGGTGCAGGGCGTCGTCGGGGTCGGCGAGGTCGCGGAGCACCACGGTGCGCCAGGGCGTGACGCGCAGTGTCGCGCCCTCGTCGGCGAGGTCGACCAGCACCGCGGCGGTCGGTGCGTCGATCTCCCCGAGGCGAGGGGTGACGTCGAGCGATGTGGCCTCCGGCCATGTGAGCACTTCGGAGTGCTCCGGCATTCCGAAGTGCTCACATGCGCGCAGCGCACCCGCGACCCGCTCGGCCCCCACCTCGGCGACGCGCCAGGCGCTGCCCCGGACCTCGAGGAACGCCTCGACCGCGGCGAGGGCGAGGGCGGCGGGGTCGCCGGTGAGGTCGGTCGGGGTGCCGGCGAGCAGGAGCGTCCCGTCGGCGACCGTGACGTCCCCGTCGAGGGCGGCCACGTCGCGGGCGCCGTCGTCGAGGGCGACGAGCAGCCGGCCGGGCACGTCGGTACGTCCGCGCAGGGCGCCGGCGACGGCGCGGGCCGCGTCGTCGAGCACCCCCGAGGGCGAGGCCACGACGCTGCAGGGCACGTCGCGACCCTGCGCGTCGAGCAGCGCGCCGTCCCCGCCGAGCGCGCGCAGCGTCGCCGCGAGCCGGTCGGCGCCCTCGGCGGTCAGGCCCCGGACCTGCAGCGATCCCCGCGAGGTCAGCTCCAGCGGCGAGCCGCCGGTCGCGGCGGCGTCGGCGAGCACCCGGAGCTCCGCACCGGTGACGGCTCCGCCGACGGGGCGGAAGCGCGCCAGGGCGCCGTCGGCGGCGTCGTGGCGTCGCCAGGCGCCCGGACAGGCGTCCGGCACGGTCCGCGGGGTCGTGCGCGGGTCCGTAGTCTCGGCGCCGTCACGTCGTCGGGAGTCGGGCATCGTCGACACAGTATCTAGTCAGATGCTCAGATGAGAGTGCCCGGCGACACGGACCTGCACCCCGGTGCCCGTGTCACGATGTCTGATCAGATGATGAGGTGTCCGGACTCCCGGGCGCCCGCCACCGACCCCCGGGAGCGCCGGTGCTGCTGCTGCTGTCGACGTCCGACACCGACCTGCGCTCGGCGCGGGCCAGCACCCCGGGGCAGGAGGGGACCTGGCGCTGGGCGAACCCCGCCCGGGTCGCGGTGGAGGACCTCGACGCCCTGCTCGAGGGTGTCGACCTCGTCGTCGTGCGCCTGCTCGGCGGGCGCCAGGCGTGGGAGGCGGGCCTCGACGCCCTGCTCGCGCCGTCGCAGCCGCGGCCGGTCGTCGTCCTCGGCGGCGAGCAGAGCCCGGACGCGCAGCTCATGGAGTCGTCGACCGTCCCCGTCGGCGTCGCCACCCAGGCGCACCTCTACCTCGCCCAGGGGGGCTCGGAGAACCTCACCCAGCTGCACCACTTCCTCTCCGACACCGTCCTGCTCACCGGCCACGGCTTCGACCCGCCGGCCGAGATGCCGAACTGGGGCCGGCTCGAGGGCTGGGAGCCGAGCGAAGGGCACCGTCGCGCGCCGGAGCCGGCTGATGGTGCCCTTCGCGCGACACCCGCCGGCCCCCGCGTCGCGATCGTCTACTACCGCGCGCACCACATGGCCGGGAACACCGCGTTCGTCGACGCCCTGTGCCGCGCGGTGGTCGACGCCGGTGGGGTGCCCGAGCCGGTCTTCTGCTCGTCGCTGCGCGCGCCGGAGGACGAGCTCGTCGCGGTGCTGCGGCAGGCCGACGTCCTGGTCACCACCGTGCTCGCCGCGGGCGGGTCGAAGCCCGCAACGGCCGGTGCGGGCGAGGACGACGAGAGCTGGGACACCGGCGCGCTCGCGGCGCTCGACGTCCCGATCCTGCAGGCCCTGTGCCTGACGCGCTCCCGCGAGGACTGGCTCGGCGACGACGACGGCGTGAGCCCGCTCGACGCCGCGAACCAGGTCGCCGTGCCGGAGTTCGACGGGCGCGTCATCACCGTCCCGTTCTCCTTCAAGGAGACCGACGCCGACGGCCTGCCCGTCTACGTCGCCGACCCCGAGCGGGCGGCGCGCGTCGCGGGGTTGGCGGTGGGCCACGCCCGCCTGCGGCACGTCCCGAACGCCGAGAAGCGCATCGCGCTGGTGCTCAGCGCCTACCCGACGAAGCACGCACGCATCGGGAACGCGGTCGGCCTCGACACCCCGGCCTCGGTGGTGCGGCTGCTCGCCGCGATGCGGGAGTCCGGCTACACGATCGGCGACGTCCCGGGCCTCGACGTCCAGGACGGCGACCTCCTGATCCGCGCCCTCATCGACGCCGGCGGCTACGACCAGGACTGGCTCACCGAGGAGCAGCTCGCCGCGAACCCCGCGCGCGTGCCCGTCGACGAGTACACGGCGTGGTTCGCGACGCTGCCGGAGGACTTCCGCGCCGGCGTCGAGGAGCACTGGGGCGCCGCGCCGGGAAGCATGTTCGTGCACGACGACGCCATCACCGTCGCCGCCCTCCAGCGCGACAACGTCGTCGTGATGATGCAGCCGCCGCGCGGGTTCGGGGAGAACCCGATCGCGATCTACCACGACCCGGACCTGCCGCCCTCGCACCACTACCTCGCGGCCTACCGCTGGCTGCAAGCCAAAGAAGATCATCACGGGTTCGGCGCCGATGCCGTGGTGCACGTCGGCAAGCACGGCAACCTCGAGTGGCTGCCCGGCAAGACCGCGGCGCTCTCGGCGTCCTGCGCGCCCGACCCCATCCTCGGGAACCTGCCGCTCGTCTACCCGTTCCTGGTCAACGACCCGGGCGAGGGCACGCAGGCCAAGCGCCGCGCGCACGCGACGCTCGTCGACCACCTCGTCCCGCCGATGGCGCGCGCCGAGTCGTACGGCGACCTCGCCCGCCTCGAGCAGCTGCTCGACGAGTACGCGTCGATCCAGGCGATGGACCCCGGCAAGATCACCGCGATCCGCGGCCAGATTTGGCAGCTCATCCAGGCGGCGAAGCTCGACAGCGACCTCGGCGTCTCCGACCAGCCCGAGGACGAGCGCTTCGACGACTTCGTCATGCACCTCGACGGCTGGCTCTGCGAGATCAAGGACGCGCAGATCCGCGACGGCCTGCACGTGCTCGGCCAGGCACCGGGCGGGCAGGAGCGCGTGGACATGGTGCTCGCGATCCTGCGCGCCCGGCAGCTGTGGTCGGGCACGAACTCCCTGCCCGGGCTGCGCGAGGCCCTGGGCATGGCCGAGGACGGGACCACGTCGCGCACCGACACCGACCGCTTCGAGGAGACCGCGCACTCGCTGGTGCTCGGCATGGAGAAGCGGGCCTGGGCGATCCCCGACGCCGCCGACGTCACGCTCGAGGTGCTGGGGGCCGAGAACCCCGTCGTCACCGACATCCTGACCTTCGCCGCCACCGAGGTCGTCCCGCGCCTGGACCGGACCACCGAGGAGATCACCGGCGTCCTGCACGCCCTCGACGGCGGGCACGTGAAGGCCGGGCCGAGCGGGTCGCCGCTGCGCGGGCTGGTCAACGTCCTGCCGACCGGGCGGAACTTCTACTCGATCGACCCGCGCGCGATCCCGTCGCGGCTGGCCTGGGAGACCGGGCAGATGCTCGCCGACTCCCTGCTGGAGCGCTACCGCGAGGACCACGAGGGCGAGTGGCCCACGAGCGTCGGCCTGTCGCTGTGGGGCACCGCGGCGATGCGCACCAGCGGCGACGACATCGCCGAGGCGCTCGCGCTCATGGGCGTCCGGCCGGTGTGGGACGAGGCGTCGCGCCGGGTCACGGGCCTCGAGGTGACGCCGGCCGAGGAGCTCGGCCGGCCCCGCGTCGACGTGGTGCTGCGCATCTCCGGGTTCTTCCGCGACGCGTTCCCGCACGTGGTGGCGACGATGGACGACGCGGTGCAGCTCGTGGCGGGTCTTTCCGACGAGGCCGACGAGGACAACTTCGTCGCGGCGCACGCGCGGGCCGACGTCGCGGGCGGGTCGGACTGGCAGGCCGCGACGACGCGCATCTTCGGCTCGCCCCCCGGCGCCTACGGCGCGGGTCTGCTGCAGGCGATGGACTCCCGCGAGTGGCGCGGCGACGCGGACCTCGCCGAGATCTACACGACCTGGGGCGGGCACGCGTACGGCCGTGGGCGCCAGGGCGAGTCGGCGGTCGACGAGATGCGCGCGGCGTACCGGCGGATCGCGGTGGCGGCCAAGAACATCGACACCCGCGAGCACGACATCGCCGACTCCGACGACTACTACCAGTACCACGGCGGCATGATCGCCACGGTCCGCGCGCTGACCGGGGCCGCGCCCGCCGCGTACGTCGGGGACTCGACGCGGCCGGAGAACGTGAAGACCCGGTCGCTGATCGAGGAGACGGCGCGGGTCTTCCGGAGCCGCGTCGTCAACCCGCGGTGGATGGCCGCGATGCGACGCCACGGCTACAAGGGCGCGTTCGAGATGGCCGCGACCGTCGACTACCTCTTCGGCTGGGACGCGACGGCGGGGACGGTGAGCGACTGGATGTACGGCTCGCTGACCGAGAACTACGTGCTCGACCCGGAGAACCGCGCGTTCCTGCGCGACGCCAACCCCTGGGCGCTGCACGGGATGGCCGAGCGCCTGCTGGAGGCCGTCGACCGCGGGCTCTGGACCGAGCCCGATCCCGCCATGGTCGAGCAGCTCCGCGAGGCCTTCCTCGAGGCCGAGGGCGACGCGGAGGGCGCCTGACCCCATGTGAGCGATCTTCGGGCGTATACGCCCGAAGATCACTCACGTACGGCAGGCGGCTCGGCCCAGCGGATGAGGGCGATGGCGGCGACGACGAGGACGCCGCCCGCGACCTGGGTGAGCGTGGGGCGCTGGGACACCAGCCACCACGCGCCCAGCACGGCGAAGAGCACCTCGCTGAGCCCGACGAAGGACGCCAGGCGCGACCCCAGACGCCCGACGGCGGCGATCCCCGTGAGGTAGGCGAGCGTCGTCGACAGGGCGGCCACGAGCACGACGCCCACCCACCACGGCGCGGTCCACCCGGCCAGGGCGATCGGGGTCGTCGTCGCCGTGAGCGGCAGCAGACCGACGGCCCCGACGAGCACGACGACGGCGCTGCCGACGATCGCGCCCCCCGCGGTGAGCACGAGCGCGGGCGGCCCGTTCTCGTCGGCGGCGTCGGCGGACAGGCGGAAGTAGGCCGCGAGGCACACCGCGGCGGCCAGGCCCCACAGCACGCCGACGACGTCGAACTCCGCGCCGCGGCCGACGTCGAGGACGAGCACGAGACCCGCCACGGCGAGCGCCGCGCCCACCAGGGTCGCCGGCGTCGGGCGCGCGCCGCCCTGCGCCCACATCCAGCCGAGCAACAGCACCGGCGCGGTGTACTCGATGAGCAGCGCGACGCCGACCGAGAGGTGGTCGACGGCGTTGAAGTAGCAGACCTGCGCGCCGGCCAGGGGAACGATCCCGTAGACGACGACGGCGCGCAGATGGCCGGCGCGCGGACGCCATCCGCGGGCCAGGACGAGCGCCAGCGGCACCCCGAGCAGGACCGCGGTGCCGGCCAGCCGGCCCAGCGCCACCGCGAGCGGCGACCAGCCGACCGCGAGCAAGGAGGCGGCGAACGGCCCGGCGAGCCCGAAGGAGAACGCGGAGAGCAGCGCGATCGCGAGGCCGGACGCGGTGCGCGTCGGACGACGGTCGGCTCCGACGCCCATGATCCGTGATCAGAACAGGCGACCGCCGCGACGGCAAGGATCAGTAGGGCGCGTACGCCCAGCCCAGGGGCCGGTGGAAGTGGTCGACCGGAACGACCCCGACGTGGCCGTGCGCGCTCGACGACACGACCCGCCCGTCGCCCAGGCTCAGCGCGACGTGGCCGTTCGAGGACGTGTCGTAGAAGACCATCGCGCCGCGCGGGGCGTGCCGCCAGTCGCTGTGCTGGTCCTGCGAGCGCCAGTCCTGGATCGCGCTGCCGTAGTGGCCCTGCGTCCCGAAGGCATTCTCGACGGCGCGCTCGCAGTAGCCCTCGTAGCGCGTGGTGCCGATCCGCGACTCGAACCGCTGAATCGCGCTCTCGATCTTCTGGTCGTGCTGGTGGCGGTGCGCGGCCTTCGTCAGTTCCGGGACGGTCGCCGACGCGGACGTCGCCTCGGGATGCACCGACGCCGCGACGGGCGTCGTCGTGTGGCCGGCGGCCAGGCGGAGCTCCGCCGTCGTCGACCCGGTGTCGGGCAGGGCGACGTGGCCGCCGTGGGCACCGAGCACGGCGGCGCCGACGGCCCCGACCGCGATCCCGAGGACGGACGTCATCGGCGAGGGGCGGGGGAGGGCGGGGAGCGGGACGGCAGCAGTCATGGCGCGGGGACACCTCCGTCGACGGCCGGTCGGGGAGCGGGGGAGCGTGACCGGGCCGTGATGTCAGGAGATTAGCCGACGATTCCCGTCGCGCCACCACGACGCCCATTCTTTCCACGATTCACGGCAGCTCTTGAACAATTCTTGGGAGAGCGTCGTGTCCGTTTCTAGCCGCCGCAGGCCCCGCCGTAGGTGGTGATCTTGTAGTCGACGACGGCCAGGGCCGCCTGCAGGTCACGGAGGCGGACGAGCATGTCGGCGCGGTGCGCCTCGAGCAGCGCGAGGCGTTCCGCCTCGGTGTCCGGGCCCTGTTTGACCAGTTCGACGTAGCGCGCGATCGACGCGATCGGCATGTCCGAGTCGCGCAGCCGCGTGATGAACACGACGCGGCCGACCGCATCCCGGTCGTAGACACGACGCCCACTCGCGTCCCGTGCGACGTCGACCAGCCCGATCCGCTCGTAGTAGCGCAGGGTGTGCGCCGACAGGCCGGTCAGCGCCGCGACGTCCGCGATCGCCAGGTGCTCGGCGATGTCGAGATCGCGCACCAGCTCGACGGTGAGCGGCGGCAGCTCGCCCGGCGTCGTCTCGATGAGGTCCCGCAGACGTTCGGTCGTCACGCTCACGCTCTCGACCGTAGGACTTCGAGTGCGGTCGAAGGCAAGCCTTCCCGGGCAGGATGGTCGTCGTGAGGGACGCCACCGAGACGTTCACGGCGCAGCGCCCGCGGCTGTTCGGGCTCGCCTACCGCATGCTCGGGTCCGCGCACGACGCCGAGGACGTCGTGCAGGACGCCTGGTTGCGGTGGTCGGGCCACGGCGACGCGGTCGATAACCCCGCCGCCTGGCTCACCACCGTCGTCACCCGCCTGTGCCTCACTCGCCTCGACTCGGCCCGGGTGCGCCGCGAGACCTACGTCGGACCGTGGCTGCCCGAGCCGATCCTCACCACGGACCCGGCGACCGGGCCGGCCGCGACGGTCGAGGAGCGCGAGTCGGTGTCCCTGGCGCTGCTGACGACGCTGGAGCGGCTCACGCCCCCGGAGCGCGCGGTCTACGTGCTGCGAGAGGCGTTCGGGCACAGCCACGCCGAGGTCGCTTCGGTCCTCGACGTCACCGAGGCCGGGTCCCGCCAGCTGCACACCCGCGCCCGGCGCCATCTCGCCACCGCTCCCGCCGCCCCGGCCCGCACCGACGTCGGGCCCCTGCTCGCGCGCTTCGTCGCGGCGGCCCGCCACGGCGACGTCGCGGGGCTGGAGTCGCTGCTCGCCGCCGACGTCACCGTCTGGTCCGACGGCGGCGGGAAGGTCAGCGCGGCCCGGCGCCCCGTGCACGGCCGGGACGCCGTCGCGCGGTTCCTCGTCGGCATCCTCGGGCCCTCGCGGTGGCACGGGCGCGGCGCGGCCGCCGAGATCAACGGGGCACCGGCCGTCCTGGCGTTCCTCGACGACCAGCTGGCGGGGGTGATGACCGTCGAGGCCGTTGGCGACGAGGTGCGCGCCGTCCGCATCCTGCGCAACCCCGACAAGCTCGCCTTCCTCGCCGACCAGCTGTCACGTTCCGCGGAGCTGTCCGGTCGAACTCCCTGACGGGCGCCGCACCGGACGCCCACGGACCTGGGGAGGCCATCGTGACCGTGCTCGTGACCGGGGGGACGGGGAGGCTCGGCGGCGCGCTCGTCGCCCGGCTCGATCAGCCGCGGGTGCTCAGCCGCCGGCCGGGACCCGGCCGCGTCGCCGGCGACCTCGCCACCGGCGAGGGCCTCGACGAGGCCGTCGCGGGCGTGTCGACGATCGTGCACTGCGCGACGTCCCCGAGGGGCGACGCCGCCGCGACGGAGCACCTCGTCGCGGCCGCGCGCCGCGCCGGCACTCCGCACCTCGTCGCCGTCTCGATCGTCGGCGTCGACCGCATCCCGCTCGGCTACTACCGGGAGAAGGTCCGCGTGGAGCGGGTCGTCGAGGACTCGGGGCTGCCATGGACGATCCTGCGCGCGACGCAGTTCCACGACCTCGTGGCCCAGATGTTCGCCTCGGCCGCCCGCACCGGACTCCTGCCCGTGCTCGCCGGGACCTCGTTCCAGCCGGTAGCGGTCGACGACGTCGCCGCCCGCCTCGCCGACCTCGTCGACGGCCCCGCGCAGGGCCGCGCGACCGACCTGGGCGGCCCCGAGGTCCGCCCGATGGCCGACCTCGCCCGTGCCTGGCTCGCCGCCTCCGGACGGCGCCGCGTCGTCGTCCCCCTGCGGCTGCCCGGGGCGATCGCCCGCGGCTACCGGGACGGTGCCCACCTCACGCCGGAACACGCCGACGGCGTCGTCACCTTCGAGCAGTTCCTCGCCGCCCGGGCGGGGGTCGCACGATGAGGCTCCTGCTCGGCGCCCTCGCGGCGCTCCAGTTCGTGATCGGCGGTTGGTCGTTGTTCCTGCCGCAGTCGTTCTACGACGTGTTCCCGTACGGCGGCACTCCGTGGGTCGCGCTGCTCCCGCCGTACAACGAGCACCTCGTGCGCGACCACGGGGCCGGCACCCTGGCCCTCGGCGTCGCCCTGGCCCTGGCGGCGTGGTGGCTCGACCGCCGGGTGGTGATCACGGCGATCGCGGCCCTCCTGACGTTCGTCGTGCCGCACACGGTGTACCACTCTCTGCACCTCGAGCACTTCCCGCTGGTCGACGCGGTGCTCCAGCAGTCGGCGTTCCTCGTCGAGATCGTCCTGGCCGTCGCGGTCCTGGTGCTCCTCGCCCGGGATCGGCGAGCCCTCACGACGACCCCGTGAACCCCCGCACGACGTCGGTGATCGCGGCCCGGAGCGCCGCGGTGTCGCGCGGGGCCCGTCCGGCGCCGGCGAGCTGGTCGAACGCGAGGCCGTCGAGGCAGGCGACGAGGTCGTGGGCCCGGCGCTCGGGCTCGGCGATGTCCAGGGCGGCGAGCGTCGCGGCCACGCGCTCGCGCACCCGGGCGCCTGCCGCCCGCAGGGCCGCGCCCAGCTCGGGGCGCCGCGTCGACTCGAGCGCGAGCTCCCAGCGGGCCAGCAGGCGTTCCCGGTCGTCGGCCAGCCATCGGCCGACCGTCGCCACGGCGGCCGCGACGAGACCGTCGACCGTGGTCGGTCCCGCGGATGCCCCGCTCGCCATCTCGGACAACGTCCGCGCCGCCATCCGGTCGACGCAGGCCTGCAGGAGCGCGGAGCGGGTGCGGAAGTAGTACGAGCTCGTGCCCTCGGGCAGGCCGGCGGCGCCGTCGACCGCGCGGTGCGTCAGACCGCGGCTGCCGGCCCGGGCGAGCACCGCGATCGCGGCGTCGGCGAGGACGTCCCGGCGTTCCACCCGTCGTCCCCCTTCCCCGGCTTCCTCTACAGCCGTAGAGTACCCGCTACTACAGACGTAGAGGAGCGAGGGTCGTGGCGCGAGCGGTGGTCGTGGGCGCGGGGCTGGGCGGGCTGGCGGGCGCGATCGCGCTGACCCGGCACGGATGGGACGTCACGGTCCTGGAGCGCAGGTTCGCGCCTGACGAGGTCGGCGCGGGGATCGCGGTGTGGCCGAACGCGCTGCGGGCACTGGACGTGCTCGGGCCCGGTCCGACGGGGATCGGTGCGCAGGCCCGGGCCGCGGGCACGGTCGAGGTCGGGGGCGGCATCCGCACGATGTCGGGCCGGTGGCTCGCCCGTACCGACACGGCCGACCTGCGCCGGCGCCACGGCGACGGCGTCGTCGTGCTGCGGCGCCCCGACCTGCACGCGATGCTGCGCGCCGCGGCCCCCGAGGTCGCGACGGGCGTGGGGGTGCGCCGGGTCGACCCCGGCGACGCCACCCGGCCCGCGGTGGTCCACGACGACGCCGGGCGGGAGCACCCCGCCGAGCTCGTCGTCGCCGCGGACGGCCTGCGCAGCACGATCCGGGCCGCCGTGTGGCCCGAGGCCGTGCCGCGACCCACGGGGCAGACCGCGTTCCGGCTCGTCGCCGCGCACGACCTGGCCGAAGGCGGCGAGAGCTGGGGGGACGGTGCCCTCGTCGGTCTCGGCCCGCTGCCCGGCGCCCGCACCTACCTCTACGCCGTCGTGCCCACCGCCGAGGTCCCGGCCGGCGACGACCACCTGCCCTGGCTGCGCGCGCGCCTCGCAGGCTGGCACTCCCCGATCCCGTCCGTGCTCGACGCCGTCGAGGGGCCGGTGCTCGTGCACGCGCTCGAGGACCTGCGCCCGCCGCGCTCCTGGCACCACGGGCGCATCGCCCTGCTGGGCGACGCCGCCCACGCCATGACCCCGAACCTCGGCCAGGGCGCGGCCCAGGCGTTCCTCGACGCGGTGGCCCTCGCCGAGGAGGCCACCGACCACCCGGCGTCCCTCGCGGCCTACGAGGCCCGCCGGCGCCCCGGCGCGGAAGCGGTGGCGCGACGCTCCCGCCGCGCGGGCGTGGTGGCCCTCTGGCGCTCGCCGCTCGCGGTCGCCGCGCGGAACGCGCTCGTCGCGGCCCTCCCGGCGGAGGTCGCGGCCGCCGGCCTCGACCGCATGCTCGGCACCCCCACCCCGCACCAGGAGGAGATGAGCTCATGAGCACGCACGTCGTCGTCGGCGCCACCGGCGGGATCGGGCGGGCGGTGTGCGCCGACCTCGTCCGCCGCGGGCTGCCCGTCCGGGCCGTGACGCGGTCCGGCACCCCGGTCGAGGGCGCCGAGGCGGTCGCCGCCGACGCCGGAGACGCCGCCGCGATGCGGGACGTCTGCCGCGACGCGGCCGTCGTCCACCACTGCGTGAACCCGCCGTTCGCCACCTGGCGGGCCGCGTTCCCGGCGGCCACCCGGGCGCTGCTCGCGGCCGCGGGCGCGGCGGGGGCGCGGCTGGTGTTCGCCGACGACACCTGGATGTACGGCCGGGTCGACGCCCCGATGCGGGAGGACACGACCGTCGCGCCGGTGTCGTCGAAGGGGGTCCTGCGGGCCTGGCTCGCCGAGATGGTGCTGGCCGCGCACGCCCGCGGCGAGGTCGAGACCGTGATCGGGCGTGCGCCGGAACTCTGGGGGCCGGGCGTGCGCTCGCTCCTGGCCGGCGGGGTCTTCGGCGAGGCCGCGCAGGGCCGGACGGTCCGCTGGCCGGGCGATCCCGACCTCCCGATGACCGCCGGCTACACCCCCGACGTCGGGGCCGCGCTCGTCGAGCTGTCTCTCGCCCCGGCGAGCGCCACCGGACGCGTCTGGCACACGCCGGTCCCGCCGGCGATCACCGGCCGCCAGTTCGTCGAGCGCGTCTTCGTGGCCGCGGGCCACGAGCCCCGGGTCGGCCGGATCACCCCGGCGATGGTCGCGGTGATGCGCCTCGTCTCCCCGCTCGCGCGCGAGGGCGCGGAGCTGCTCTACCAGTTCGAGCAGCCGTTCCTCGTCGACGACTCCGCGTTCCGCGCCTCGTTCACCACTCGCGCGACCGACTGGGACGACGGCATCGCCGCGACCCTCGCCTGGTACCGCGCCGACCCCGACCGCACCCGCCGGCGGCTGGTGCCGGCCTGAGTTCCCCGGGCTGAGTCACCAGCCGGGGAGGGGGGAGAATGTCTCCGGTGAGCACGCCCCTGGTCCTCGGCATCGAGACGTCCTGCGACGAGACCGGGGTGGGCCTGGTCTCGGGCGGGGTGCTCCTCGGCGACGCGCTGGCGTCGAGCATGGAGGAGCACGCGCGCTTCGGCGGCGTCGTGCCGGAGGTCGCGGCGCGGGCGCACCTCGAGGCGATGGCGCCGATGGTGCGCACGGCCCTGCAGCGCGCCCAGGTCGACCTCGCCGACGTCACCGCGGTCGCCGTCACCGCGGGGCCCGGTCTGAGCCCGGCGCTGCAGGTCGGGCTGGCGGCGGGGAAGGCGTACGCGCTGGCCGCCGGGGTGCCGCTCTACGCCGTGCACCACCTCGCGGGGCACGCGGCGGTCGACGTGCTCGACCACGGCCCGCTGCCCGAGCGCTGCGTCGCGCTCATCGTGTCCGGCGGGCACACGTCGCTGCTCAGCGTCGGCGACCTGGCGCGCGACGAGATCGTGCACCTCGGCGACACCGTCGACGACGCCGCGGGCGAGGCGTTCGACAAGGTCGCGCGCCTGATCGGCCTGCCCTACCCGGGCGGTCCGGCGATCGACCGCGCCGCCCGCGACGGCGACCCGCACGCGATCGCGTTCCCGCGCCCGCTCACCGGCCCGTCCGACCCGCCGTGGACGTTCTCGTTCTCGGGGCTCAAGACCGCCGTCGCCCGGTGGGTCGAGGCGCACGACGGGACCGTGCCCGTGCCCGACGTCGCGGCGTCGTTCCAGGAGGCGGTGGCGGACACCCTCGCCCGCAAGGCCGTCGCCGCCTGCGCCGACCAGGGCGCCGACATCCTGCTCATGGTCGGCGGGGTCGCGGCGAACTCCCGCGTGCGCGCGCTGATGGAACAGCGGTGCGCCGCCGCCGGCCTCACCCTGCGGGTCCCGCCGATCCGGCTGTGCACGGACAACGGCGCGATGATCGCCGCCCTCGGTGACCTGCTGGTGCGCGCCGACGTCGAGCCCGACCCCCTGGACGTGGCCGCCGACCCCCGGGCCCGGCTGACGGGGGCGTTGCTGCACGGGACACGGGCGTTACCCGTGGCGTGAACGCGAGCTGTCGGAACGCTCACGTTGTCGATCGCGGCGGGCCCCGGTACCCGTGGAGGGGTGCCCGGATTCCGCGCCGTCCTCGACGCCGAGCGCTTCCCGCTGCGGCGGTGGCAGGTGCTCGCCGTCGCCGACGACTACGGCGTCGACCCGCGGACGCGCACGAAGCTCGAGCAGATCCCCGACCGGCCCTACGTCGACGCCGGCGAGGTCATGATCGCCCTGTCGATGACGCCGACCCACCTGGCGTCGCGCACCCCGCTGTAACCGCTCAGGTGCCGGGGGCCGGGCCGACCGTGAGCAGGACGGCGGTGGCGTTGTCGTGCCCACCGTCGTCGAGGGCCGCGTCGACGAGGGCCAGCGCGCCCGCGTGCACGCCGTCCGCGTCGGTGGGCGTCGACGCCGACGGCAGGGCCGCGGCGAGGACGGCGGGGTCGGGCAGGTGGTTCCACACCCCGTCGCTGCACAGCAGCAGGACACCGGTGTCGTCGAGCACCCAGCTGCGGTGGCGGGCGACAACGTCCGGGGCGTCGGCGGCGAGCCAGCGGGTGATGACGTGCGCGCGCGGGTCCGACAGGGCGTCCTGGGCGCCGACGACGCCGGCGGCCACCATCTCGGCGGCCCACGAGTCGTCCTCGGTGAGCACCGCCGAGTCCTCGGGCGTCGCGGGGCAGAGCCAGTAGGCACGGCTGTCGCCGACCCAGCTCACCACCGCGCGTTCGGTGTCGAGCACGGCCGCGACGTAGGTGCACGCCGGGGCCTGCCCGGCGCCCGGCGCGAGCGCCGCGACGGCCCGGCGCGCGGCGTCGGCCGTGGTCGCGGCGGCCTCGTCGAGGTCCTGCCCGCCGGCCAGCGCCTCCCGGCCGGCAGCCACGGCCACGTCGCAGGCCGCGCGCGAGGCCGTGGCCCCGCCGGGCACGGAGGCGACCCCGTCGCACACCACGGCGACGACCACGTCGCCGGCGTCGGTGGCCACGCGGACCAGGTCGAACGCGTCCTCGTTGCGCCGGCGGCGGTGTCCGCGGTCGGTGACGCCGGCCCCCAGCACGATCAGGGCGGCGGTCCCCGCCTCGGGGCTCTCGAGGACGTCCTCGGCGTGCTCGACGCCGGCGGGACGGCGCCCGCAGGCCTCGCAGCGCGCGTCCTCTCCGGTGGTGGGCTCGCCGCAGGCTCCGCAGGACACGGAGGGCGAGACGGACGCGGGCTCGATCGGCACGGGCACTCCTTACACCCTCGGGCCCGGCCGAGCAGCCGCGACGCGGTGACGGAGGACGAACGAAACCCGGAGAGGTCGCCGGGTCGGTGGCTGGAGGGTAGCTGTTCGTCGCGGAGTCAGCGCCAGCCGTAGCCGCTGCGCAGCTCGTCCGCCACGTGCTCGAACGCCCGGGCGGGCATGATCGCGCCCTCGCGCCGGATGCCGTCCTCCGGGATCTCCAGGACGCGGTCGAGGCGGACGAAGGACTCGCGGCCCTCGCGGTCCCACGGTCCCGACCCGACGCTCAGCCAGTGCGCGTCGTCGCGGCGGTGGTCCTGGCTCGAGAGCATCAGGCCGAGCAGGTCGCCGCCCTGAGCGCGGGCGACGACGAGCACGGGACGGTCCTTGCCCTGCGAGGCGTCCTCCTCGTAGGGCACCCAGGTCCACACGACCTCGCCCGGATCGGCGGCACCGTCGAGGTCGGGCTGGTACGCGATCGCACCGGCCTGCTCGTTCGCCGGTGCGGTCCGCACACCGCTCGCGGGCGACGGTCCCGGCCGGCCCTGCTCCCGGCCCTGCTCCCGGCCCTGCTGCCGGTTCTGGCCGTCCGTCTGCTTGTTCAGCAGGTCCAGCCCGGCCTGCAGCGCCCGCCCCACGAGGTCCCGGAATCCCGCCATGGGGATCAGCATGCCGCGTCGGTCCGCCGGCGCTCTGGCAGGGTCCGGCCGCATGACCTGCTGCGCTCGCCGCCAGGTGCTCGCCGCCCGCCGCGAGCCGGGCGTCAACCCCGAGGTGGCCGACCGGGTGCTGCGACGCCTCGAGTTCCGGTCGCTGGCCTCGCTGCGTTGAAGGTCGGTCGGAGGGGGTCAGTCAGCGGCTGCCGAGCACCCCGCCGAGTGCCTCGACCGCCGGGTCGGTGCGGGCGGCCGCGCGCTTGGGCGCCGTCGGGCTCGTGGTGGTGCTCGACGGCCCGTCGCTGCTCGCCCCGGTTCGGGACGTCGGGTTGCCGGGCGCCCGGTTGCCAGACCCCAGGTTGCCGGACGCCAGGTTGCCGGACGCCAGGTTGCTGCTCGTCGCGTCGACGCCGGTGGTCGACGACGGCGCTGCATTCGACGTGGTGCTGTTCGACGTGGTGCTGTTCGACGAGGTGCTGCTCGACGTGCTGCTCGACGAGGGCGCCGGGCCGGTGGTCGACGACGTCCCTGTGGGGAGGGCGAGCGACACCGACGGCAGCGGCAGACCGGGAGCGAGCGACGGCGGCGACGGCTCGGTGCTCTCGCTCGGCTCCGACGACGGCGTCTCCGGGGTCGTCTCCCGGGTCGGCTCGGGGGAGGTCTCCGTGGTGGGCGCGGCCGACGTGGACCGGCGGGGCGCGGAGGACTCCGCGCCTCCGTCGGTCGAGGTGGTCGCGGCGGCGCGCTGCGACGCGCTCGAGCCGCGGCGCACCGTCACCGGCTCGTCCTCGCCGCGGGAGCCCCGGCTCTCGTCACGCACCTCGGACCCACCCGACCCGCGGCCGACCAGCGACCCAGGGCCGGGGTCGGCCACGATCTCCGCGGTCGGCGGGGCCAGGGTGGCCGCCGGCGCGCCGGACGCGGCGACGCCGTCGACGGTCCAGGCCGAGGCCACGACGACGCCGCCGGCGAGCAGGACGGCCGCGGCCACCGAGGCGGCGACGACAAGACCACCGGACCGGGCGAGCACGGGGCGGGGCTCGCGGCCCGGGGTTTCGTGCGGG
Organism: Actinomycetospora chibensis; assembly: GCF_028737215.1. GTDB lineage: Bacteria > Actinomycetota > Actinomycetes > Mycobacteriales > Pseudonocardiaceae > Actinomycetospora > Actinomycetospora chibensis. The sequence continues at coordinate 338,357 of NZ_JAQZAM010000003.1, forward strand.
GCCGCGGCGCCCGCCGTCGCGAAGGTGTCCGTGGTGGCGGACGTGTCGGTCGTGGCGGGGACGAGGCCGGACAGACCGAGCCCGGCGAACGGCAGGGGCGCGCCGTTGGCGGGGAGCGTCTCCGCGGCGAGCGCGGCCCGGCGCAGGCCGATGCACACGTTCTCGGCGGGCGGGCGGTGGGCCGGATCGTCCGCGGTCATCGCCTCGAGGAGCGTCACGATCTCGAAGTCGAGGCCCTCGGGGACCTCGGGACGGCGCTCCAGGCGCTCGCGGGCGGCGGCCAGGGGAGCGCCCTCGTACGCCGGGCGTCCCGTGAGCGCCTCGATCATCACGAGGCCCAGGGCGTAGACGTCGGCGGGCGGGCCGACGGTCTCCCCGCGGACCTGCTCGGGGGCGAGGTAGGGCGCCGAGCCGACGACGATGCCGGTGTCGGTGATGCGCGGGGCGTCGGCGACGAAGGCGACACCGAAGTCGGACAGGTGCGCCCGCCCGTCGCTGTCGAAGAGGACGTTGCGGGGGGTCACGTCGCGATGCAGGACGCCCGCCCGGTGCACGTGACCGAGCGCGTCGGCCACCGCTGCCACCGCCAGCAGCGTCTCGGCGACCGGGAGCGGGCCGTCGGCGAGCCGGTCGGCCAGGTTGCCGCCCTCGAGCAGCGCCATCACCACGAACGCCCGGCCGTTGACGCCGCCGACGTCGTAGACGGGCACGAGGTTCGGGTGGTCCATCGACGCGGTGAGCGAGACCTCGCGCTCGATGCGCGGGTCGTCGGCCACCGGAAAGATCTTGACGGCGGCGTCTCGGTCGAGGAGGAGATCGTGGGCTCGGTAGACCTCGGAGCAGGTGCCCCGGCCGATCAGCTCACCGAGGGTGAAGCGTTGCCCGAGACGCTCGGGCAGCGGGCCCGGAGCCGACGTCGGCACGGGCGGAGGCATGGACGGATCCGACTGGTCCATCCTCCACCCCCCCTACTCGACACCGAGTCCCATCCTTCCACCACGCATACCCGGATCGGGCCACATCGACATACCGACTCCACGAATTCGGGTGATCGTGGGCACCCCGTCGTCCGACCGTCGCCGGCGGACCACTCCCTCCGGGTGACATGCCCTGCTCGCGCGTCCCGGAGCGTTGACAGAAATTGCAGTGCCGAGTAGAACTTCGGGACGTCCGCCCTGCGTACTGCGGTGCGGACGGACGTAGTGCACGACCTTGAGGACGCGACGGAAGCCGTGGGCGCCGAGAGCCTCGACGACGAGGAGACCCCCGCTCTGACCACCGGTCAGGCAGCGGAGCTCCTGGGTGTGAGGCAGGCGTTCCTCCGGAGTCTGGACGCGGGTCGCATGGTCCGCCCGGATCGTTCCGCCGGCGGACACCGGCGCTGGTCGCGTCGGCAGCTGGCCCTCGCCGCCCGGATCCGCGAGCTCTTCGACGAGGGGCTGACCCTCACCGCGGCTGCGATGGTCGTGTCGCTGCAGGACGAGGTGGCCCTGGTCACGCGCGAGCGGGATCAGGCCCACGACGAGCTCGATCGGGCCCGACGCGAACTGTCACGGGTCCGGGCTGAGCTCGTCGCGGCCCGGGGCGGGATCACGGCCCGCCCCGTGCCGTCCGCGCGTACCCACCGTGCGCGCGGGCCCGAAGTGCCCACGACCGCTCTTCGACCGCCCCTGCCGACCCCTCCACCTCAACGGACCTCCTCCACATGAAGCTCATCGACCACCGTCGGTCACACCGTCCCTTCCTCCGCGCCCCCATCCCGCCGTCCCTGGCCCGGGTCCCGCTCGTGGACCTCTGCAGCTGTCGGCACCCGCGCGAGTCGCACGAGCACTACTACCTCGGCGACCACTGCGCCCAGTGCGAGTGCGCGCACTTCCGGCGCAGCGAGCCGGCACGCAGCTGAGCTCCTCCCGGCCCCGTCACCCCCCGCGGGTGGCGGGGCCGCGTGCTGTCCGGCCGTGGTGAGAGCGGGGCCACGCGACCGCCGACGGGTCCGGCCGTCCGGCGACGCCTACTGTGGAGATCGTGGAGCGCACCGGGCGTGACGGACCGCCACGGGCGCTCGTGGTCGGCGCCGGCGTCGCGGGGCTCGCCGCCGCCGCCTCGCTGGACCGCGCCGGCTGGACCGTCGACGTCTGCGAGCGCGCTCCCGCCCGGCGCACCGGCGGGTACTTCGTGCGGCTCGCGCCCGAGGGTCTCGCCGCCGCGGACCGCCTCGGTGTCTCCGGCGGGCTGCGCACCCGGCTGCCCGCCGACGGGATCATCACCGGGGTCGACGGCCGCGGGCGCACCGTCTCCCGGGTCGAGGCGTCGCTGGCGGACGACCCGCGCGCGCTGGCGCTGGTGCGCGGCGACCTCGAGGCCGCGCTCTGGGCGGCGCGTCCCGACGACGTGACGGTGCGCTTCGCCACCGCGCCCCGCCGGCTCGACCCGCGCCGGGACACCGTCGACGTCGTGCTCGACGGATCCGAGGGCTCGACGCGCGAGCGCTTCGACCTCGTCGTCGGGGCCGACGGCGTGCGTTCGGCGGTCCGCGGGATGGTCTTCGGCCCCGACGAGCACTTCCGCCACGAGTTCGACCAGGTCGTGATCTCCGCGATCCTGCCGCGGCTGCCCGGCGAGCTGCGCGAGGGCGACTACGTCGTCCCCGCCGAGGTCGGTCGCACCGCGCACCTCATGGCCGTCGCGGAGCACGACCCCGTCGTCTTCTTCACCTTCCGGGCGGACCTGCTCGGGGTCGACGGCGCCGACGCCGCGTCCCGCGCGGCCCACGACCCGGTGGGCGCGCTGCGCCGGGTCTACGGCGACTTCGCGGGCCTCATGCCGGAGATCCTCGACGGCGTCGAGGAGGCCGGCACCACCCACGTCGACACCGTCGCCCAGATCCGCATCGGGTCGTGGCGGCGCGGCCGCGTCGTGCTCGTCGGCGACGCCGCGTGGTGCCCGACGCTCTACTCCGGCCAGGGCTCGGCGCTCGCGCTCGTGGGCGGCGAGACGCTGGGCACGCACCTCGCCGCGCACCCCGACGACCCGGAGGCCGGGCTCGCCGAGTGGGAGCAGGCCCACCGGCCCGCGGCGCTCGCGGCGGGCAGCGCGGCCCGCCGGTCACGCCACTTCTTCCTGCCCGGCAACCGCCTCGTGGCCGGCGTGCGCCGCGGCGCGCTGCGCGTCGCGTCGTGGCCGCCGGCCGGCCGGGTGCTGCACGCCCTGGCGTCCCGGGCGACGGGACCGGGCGGCCCCGGTCGACCGGGTGGCGCAGGCGACGACACCGGGATCGGCGCCCCCGTCGGCAGGGGACGGGCACCCGATCGGGGCGACGTTCACCCGACCGCCACGTCCGGGACGCGTGCGATGGGGCCTCCTGCTCTGGGTCGCCCGTAAGCTGGTCGCCGCCGGTGTCGGCGCTGGGCCGAGCGTGTGCCCCGGCGGAGACGTCGCGAGGCCCTCGACACCACGGGCGCCGACCCGCTCGCCCCCTCGACGAGAGGACGTCAGCCACCCTCATGGCTTCCCTCCCCGCGCCCCGTCCGTCCCGCGGCCTGCTGGCCCGCGTGGTCGACCCGTTCGGGGTCGCCGGCGGCGTGCTCGACCGCGTCGACCCGTTCCGCCACCGCGGACGCCGTGTGTGGCGCGGAGCCGGTCGCGTGCAGATCGGTGTGCCCGCCGTCGTGCGCGAGTCGGGGGAGGAGCTGGCGCGCGCGGTCGAGAAGGCGCTCGCGGCGCACCCGCAGGTGGCCTGGGCGGCCGTGAACGCCGCGCTCGGTGCGGTCGTGGTCGGCCTCGCCGACGAGGGTGAGGGCCCCGTCGGTCTGCCCGACGACGAGACCGTCGACGACCTGATCGACCTCGTCGAGATCCTCGAGGAGCGCGAGGGCGGGGACGCGGTCGACGTCGCGACCGCGCCGCTGATGAACGCCGCGCAGCAGGCGTTCACGATCCTGGCCGCCGACATCGCCGGCCTGGGCGTCGCCGCCCTCGGCAGCATCCTGCGGCGCACCCCGCTGCCCACCGAGCTCGCCTCCGCGGCCACCTTCGTCGACCACCAGCCCCGCCTGCGCGAGGCCGTGGAGCGCGCGCTGGGTCAGGAGCGCGCCGACGTCCTGCTCGCGCTGTCCAACGCCGCCGCGCAGGCCCTCGGCCAGGGCCACGCCGGCCTGCTGGTCGACGCCGCCTACCGGGCGATGCAGGTGGCCGAGGCCCGCGCACGTCAGCAGACCTGGACCGACGCCGAGCCGCGGCTGCTCTCCAGCGCCGAGTGCGCGGCGGCCCCCGCCGACGACGCCCTCGCCGAGCCCCGCCCCGTCCCGCTGCCCCTCGGTCCGATCGAGCGCCACGGCGACGTGGTCGGCGCCGCCGCCCTCGCCGGGTTCGCGGGGGCCTCCGCGGTCACCGCCACCCTGCGCAAGGGCGCCGGCGTCGCGCTCTCGACGCTGCCGAAGGCCGGGCGTCTCGGCCGCGAGGGCTTCGCCACCACGTTCGGCCGGGTGCTCGCCCGCCGCGGCGCCGTCGTGGTGGAGCCGAGCGCGCTGCGCCGCATGGACCGCCTCGACACCGTCGTGCTCGACGCCGAGGCACTGACCACCGGTGTGCTCATGCTCGGCGACCTGCTCGCCCTGCCGGGAGCCGACGGCACGGCTGACGCCCTCGACGAGCTCGTGCCGCGCGTGCACGAGCTGTTCGACCCCGAGGACGCCGCCGCGCCGCGCCGTCTGAGCGCGGACGGCGAGCACTGGCTGCTCACCGGCCTCGACGACATCCCCGGCGGCGACGACCCGCGGGCGGTCGAGGCGGGCGAGGCCCTGCGTGCCGACGGCGCCACCCACGTCCTGGGCCTGCGCCGCAACGACCGGCTGACCGCCGTCGTCGGCGTGCTGCCCGAGCCGGCGTCCGCCGCCGAGGCGCTCGCCGCCTCCGCGCGCCGCGCCGGGCTGACCCTCGTGCTCGGCGACAGCGAGGGCACCGGCCCCGGCGTCGCCGACCGCGCGGTGCCCGGGGGCGAGGCCCTCCGGAGCTCCGTGCGCGCGCTGCAGGCCGCCGGGTCGGGCGTCCTCGTCGTCTCCCGCGACCGCCAGGCCCTCGCCGCGGCCGACCTCGGTATCGGCGTCTCGCGTGCCGACGGCGTCGCCCCCTGGGGCGCCCACGTGCTCGTCGGCGACGACCTCGGCACCGCCGCGCTGCTCATCGAGGGCGTCAAGGTCGCGCGCGGCGTGTCCTCGCGCTCGGTCAACCTCGCCCGCGCCGGCACGGTGCTCGGCACGATCATGGCGACGGCCGGCACCGCCCCGCGCGGCCCGGGGCTGGCGGGGCTCGCCGTCAACGGCGCCGCCGCGGTGTCGCTCGGCAACGGCGCCTGGTCGGCGACGGAGCTGGGGCGCCGCGTCGTCGTGCCGGGCGTGAGCCGCACGCCCTGGCACGTCATGCCGACGAGCACCGTGCTCGCCCGCCTCGACGTCACCGGGAGCGGCCTGACCTCCGCCGAGGCGCACCGCCGCCAGCGCGACGACCCCGCCGCGGCCGAGACCGAGACCTCGCTGGGCCGCGCGTTCCTCGACGAGCTCAACAACCCGCTCACCCCGGTGCTCGCCGGCGGCGCGGTGCTCTCGGCGGCCATCGGCGCCGTGGTCGACGCCGCCATCGTCGTCGGCGTCACCGCGTTCTCCGCGCTGATCGGCGGCGTGCAGCGCGTCGCCACCGACCGCGCCGTGGCCGGGCTGCTCGAGCGGTCGTCGATCCGCGCCCGGGTCGTCCGCGACGGGACCTCGCGCGGCGTCGGCGCCGACGAGGTCGTCGTCGGCGACATCATCGACCTCGGGCCCGACGACGTCGTGCCCGCCGACTGCCGCGTGCTCGACTCCGACGGGCTCGAGATCGACGAGTCGTCGTTGACCGGCGAGTCCCTGCCGGTGCCGAAGTCGCCCCTGCCGGTCATCGCCCGCACCGTCGCCGACCGCCGCTCGATGCTCTACGAAGGCTCGACCGTGGCCACCGGCCGCGGGCGCGCGGTCGTCGTCGCCACCGGGTCGAGCACCGAGGTCGGCCGGTCCACCGCCGCGGCGAGGGCGGCCGCCCCGGTCGCCGGCGTCGACGAGCGTCTCGCCGGCCTCACGAGCGTCACCACGCCGCTGGCGATCGCATCGGCCGGCGCCGTGGTCCTCGCGGGCGCGGTGCGCGGCCTGCCGTTCCAGCAGAACCTGCACTCCGGGGTCGGTCTGGCCGTCGCCAGCGTCCCCGAGGGCCTCCCGTTCGTCGTCTCGGCGGCCCAGCTCGCGTCGGCCCGGCGCCTCTCGGCCGAGGGCGCCCTGGTGCGCAACCCCAAGACGATCGAGGCCGTCGGGCGCACCGACGTCCTGTGCTTCGACAAGACCGGCACCCTCACCGAGGGACGCCTCGCGCTCTCGGCGATCTCGGACGGCGTCAAGCTGCGACCCACCGACCGCCTGCGCAAGCGCCAGCGCCGGGTACTCGCGGCCGCGCTACGCGCCACCCCGCGCCCGGCGCCGGGGGAGCGCCTCGCCCACCTCACCGACCGCGCGGTGGTCTACGGCGGCCAGCAGTTCGACGTCGACCCGGCCCACAAGCGGCCGGGCTGGTGGCCGGTGGCCTCCCTCGACTTCGACCCCTCCCGCGGGTACCACGCGACGCTCGGTGAGGTCGACGACCCGCAGGAGGACGGGGGTCCGTTCCGCCTGATCTCGGTCAAGGGCGCGCCCGAGGTGGTCATCGCCCGCGCCACCAGCTGGGCGGGCACCCCGCTCGACGACGAGGCCCGCCAGCGCCTCCTCGAGCACACCGAGCTGCTCGCGGGGCAGGGCATGCGTGTGCTCGCGGTGGCGGAGCGGGTGCTCACCGCCGAGCAGCACGCGGCCCGTGCGGCGGACCGCGACACCGACGGCGCCGACGACAACACCCTCGACGACGCCGACGTCGCCGACCTCGAGTTCACCGGGTTCGTCGGCTTCACCGACCCGGTGCGCGCCGGCTCGCAGGCCACCGTGCGCGACCTGCGCGACGCCGGTGTCCAGGTCGTCATGATCACCGGGGACCACCCGAGCACCGCCGAGGCCGTCGCGGAGGAGCTCGACGTCCTCGGCCGGGCGAGCGGAGCGACGGGGAACGACAACGGCGGCATCGTCGTCACCGGCACCGAGCTCGACGCCCTCGACGACGACGCGCTCGACGCGCTCATCCCGCGTGTCCGTGTCATCGCGCGCGGCACGCCGTCGCACAAGGTGCGCGCGGTGCAGGCGTTCCAGCGCCTCGGGCGCACGGTGGCGATGACGGGCGACGGCGCCAACGACGCGCCGGCGATCCGGCTGGCCGACGTGGGCATCGCGCTGGGTCGTCGCGGCACGCCCGCCGCCCGCGCCGCGGCGGACCTCGTCATCACCGACGACCGGCTGGAGACGATCCTCGCGGCGCTGGTCGAGGGCCGGGCCATGTGGGCGTCGGTGCGCGAGGCGCTGGGCGTGCTCGTCGGCGGCAATCTCGGCGAGATCGCGTTCACGGTGCTCGGGGCGAGCACGACGGGCACGTCGCCGCTCAACGCCCGCCAGCTGCTGCTGGTCAACCTGCTCACCGACCTGGTGCCCTCGCTGGCGCTCGCGGTGCGCGCGCCCGAGCCCGGGTCGGCGGCCGCGCTGCTGGCCGAGGGCCCGGACGCGTCGCTGGGCGAGGCCCTCAACCGCGAGATCGGGCTGCGGGCCATGGCCACCGCGGGCGGCGCGAGCCTCGGGTGGCTGGCGGCCCAGACCACCCCGTACGGCAGCCCGGCCCGCTCGCGCACCGTGGCGCTCACGGCGCTCGTCGGCACCCAGCTCGGCCAGACCGTCGTCGCCGGCGGCGGTCGCAGCCCGCTGGTGATCGGCGCCGGCGTCGTCTCGGCGGGCGCCCTGTTCGCGGTCGTCCAGACCCCCGGCATCAGCCAGTTCTTCGGGTGCACGCCGCTCGGCCCGGTCGCCTGGGCGCAGGCCGCCGGATCGGCCACGGTCGCCACCGCGGCCTCGGTGGTGGGACCCGGGCTGGTGCGCCGGTACGGTCCGGTGCTCGTACCCGAGGGATCGCCCCAGGAGTCGTGGATCGCCCGCCTCGAGGAGGTCCGGGACGAGGCCACCCGGCGGTACGTCGAGCTGCAGGACCGTGCGGCGGCTGCGCTGAACGGGTGATAACAAGCTCGGCTTCCGGCGCGTTTGTGCAGGTCGCGGCCTGGGAAACAAGACGCTTGAAGAAGCCGTCAGACAGGAGTTGAGACCGTCATGGCCGACCGGTACGTCGTTCCCACCGAGGACGGCTGGCAGGTGCAGAAGAAGGGCGCCCAGCGAGCCAGCGCCAAGGCGGCCACGCAGGCCGAGGCCGTCGACCGCGCCACCGAGATCGTGTCGAAGGACGGCGGCGGCAAGGTCGTCGTGCACGGCACGGACGGCAAGGTGCGCGACACCCACAACGTCGCCTCCGGCGAGGACAACACCACCGCCGAGGCCGCCAAGGCCACCACCAAGGCCACCGCCGAGGGCGCGCGCGCCAAGGCCGAGTCCGCCTCGGACAAGGCTTCCAGCAGCGCCAAGAAGGTCGGCGCGGACGCGAAGGCGACCGCGCAGAAGGACGCCGACCGCGTCCAGGCCTCGGGCAAGAAGGCCGCGGCTCAGGCCGAGGCCGGCGCGTCGGGCTTGGCGGACGAGGCCAAGAAGGCCGCGGACGGCGACAAGTCGGTGTCCGCGGCCGCCAAGGACGCCGCCACCGTCGCGCAGGTCACCGGCGACCAGGTCGCCACCACGACCTCGCGCGCCGGCGAGCGCGTCGCGAAGGACGCCACCCGGGTCGCGCAGCACGCCGGCTCGGAGGCCAAGGTCCGCGCCGACGAGGCGGGCGAGAAGGTGGCGAAGGCCGGCGACCGCGCCGACACCGTCTCCTCGGGCATCGCCTCGGAGCTCGACGGGGCCGGCGACGCCGCCGCGCAGCGCGTCGGGCGCGCGAGCGAGGCCGCGGCCCAGCAGGTGGACCGCAACGTCCGCCAGGCCGCGGACCAGGTGCGCGACAACGCGCCGGGCTACAACCCGGTGCGCATCGTCGGCAACGCCGCCGCGATCGCCGTCAAGACCGGCTTCAGTGTGGCCGGCGCCGTGATCTCCACCGGGGGTCAGGTGCTGCAGTTCGCGGCCCGCAAGGTCACCGGGCGCTGACGGGCGACCCCACGCACGACGAAGGGCCCGTCCCCCTCGGGGGACGGGCCCTTTCGTGTGTGTGGTGTGCCCGCCTCAGGCGGCGCGGGCGGAGCTGCCGATCCGGGCCCCGCGACGCATCGCGCGGCGCTCGTCCTCGGAGGTGCCGCCCCAGACGCCGGCCTCCTGGCCGGTGTCCATCGCCCACTGGAGGCAGCCCCGCTGGAGCGGGCAACCGCCGCACACGGCCTTCGCCTCGGCCAGCTGGGCCGAGCCGGGACCGTGGGCGGTCAGGGGGAAGAAGAGTTCGGGGTCGTGGTCGCGGCAAGCCGCGAGCTCCCAGTCCATGATCCTGCTCATCCAATCTCGCTCGTGGTGGTCGAAGCTGTCGGTCGGTGCTGTCCGCGCCGGGCGGCCAGGCGCCGCGGTCCGGCACCGGGCGCATGCGCACCCGGCGACGGACCCTGCGGCACGGTCGTGCGCCGGGCGTCGGTACGTATCCGGAGGTCCTGCGTGACGGTCCTCGACGGCGACCCGCGGGGGGCCGACGTCTCCGGGGACCGGAGCACTCGATGTACTCGGTATGACGTCGGGGTCCCCGTACCGGTTCCCTCGACCCGCGACGACGTGTCGTCGCGGAGCGGGTCCCCGGGCGTGCGGGGGCACCGCGTCAGCCGAACACCATGATCTAGCCGTACAGCGCGTCGGGCAAACGCATTGGATCCACACCACCCGGTCGCAACCGTGTGTTACTCGTCACAGGTGCTGCTCACGCTGCGCCGATGGTGTTCGGACGATCGGGTGGCCGGGCCTCCCGCCGGGCACGCTCGGCTGCGATCCGGGCCCGGACGGGCCACACTGGCCGCGTCGCCGGCCACGATCGGGCGACGCACGATCGTGGGGGTCCGGTCCCGGATCAGAGGAGGACGTCATGCGCGCACGGCGCACGGCGCGCGACACCGTCATCTGGATCGCGGCCACGGCGGGCATCGTCGCCCTGGTGCTCGGGGCGTCGATCATCGGCGCGGTCCTGCTCGCGTTCGCGCTGTGGCAGCTGGTGCTCGTGGCCCGCCGCGGCGGCGGCCTGTTCGTCGACCAGCGCCGCGCCGACCGCCCGGGCAAGCCCACCGTCAGCTGACCCGACCCGGGGGTGCCCCCGGGGTGCGCGCGCCGAGATCATGGGCTGCATGCGCTGCGCGGTGATCGGGGGCACGGGCTACGTCGGGGTCCGGCTGGTGGCCCGGCTGCTCGACGGCGGCCACGAGGTCGCCGCCCTGGTCCGGAGCCCGCACAAGCTCGCGGCGACGGGATGGGCCGCCCGTGTGGACGTCGTCCCCGGCGACCTCGCCGACCCGTCCGCGATCGCCGCCCTCGTGGCGGGTGCCGACGCGGTCGTGTACCTCGCGCACGCCCTCGACCAGCCCGACTTCCCCGAGAAGGACCGTGACGCAGCCCGGGCGGTGGTCGCCGCGGCGTCGGACGCGGGCGTGCGGCGCATCGTCTACCTGGGCGGGCTGCGTCCGTCGGGCCCGTCGTCGCGACACCTCACGTCGCGGGCCGAGGTGGCCGACGTGTTCCTCGCCGGCCCGGTCCCGACCGTCGCGCTCGAGGCGTCGATCGTGGTCGGCTCGGGCTCGGCGAGCTTCGAGATGATCCGCTACCTCGCCGAGCGCGTCCCCGTCCTGCCGGCCGTCCCGTGGCTGGCGCACCGCACCCAGCCGATCGCGATCGCCGACGTCCTGCACTACCTCGTCGGGGCCCTGGACCTGCCGCCGGAGGTGAACCGCCGCTTCGACGTCGGCGGGCCCGACGTCCTGAGCTACCTCGAGCTCATCCGTCGCTACCTGCGCCTCGCCGGGCTGCCCCAGAGCGCCGCGGTCCCGCTCCCCGTACCGGTGCCGCCCGGGGCGCCCGCGCTGGCCAGCTGGGTGGTGGAGGCGCTCACCCCGCTCTCGCGGCAGCTCGTCACCCCGCTGATCGAGTCGCTGGCCCAGGAGCTCGTGTGCGCCGAGGACGACGTGCTCGTGGTGATCGGGGCTCCGCCCGGCGGGCGCACGACCTACGACGCCGCGGTGCGGGCGGCGCTGGGTCGCCCGCGCGACGGCGACCGCACCGAGCCCGTCCCCGTCGACGACCCGGCGCTCGCGGGCCCGACCGACCCGGAGGGCTCCGGGGGAGCGGTGTACCGCTGGAGCACCACCGAGCCGTGCGCCGCGGACGCGGACGCCCTGTGGGCGGTGGTCGACGGGATCGGGGGAGACGCCGGCTGGTACGTCCCGCTGGGCGCGTGGACGGTGCGCGGCTGGACCGACCAGCTGCTCGGGGGCGTCGGGGCCTACCGGGGACGCCCGCACGGACGCCCGTTGCGGGCCGGCGACGTCGTCGACGGCTGGTGCGTCGCGGCCGTCGAGCCGGGCTCCTCGCTGCTCCTGCGCTCGGAGCTGCGCCAGCCCGGGCGCATGTGGCTCGAGCTCGCCGTCGACCCCGACGTCTCCGGCCACGGCTCGCACCTGCGCCTGGCGGTGCGCTTCGCCGCCTCGGGCCTGCCCGGCGTGCTCTACGGCCGCGCGATCCAGGCGGGCGCACCCGCGATCTTCGGCGCCATGGCCCGGGGCATCGCCGCACGTGCGTGACCTTCCCGGTGATAGGTGAGAAGATCACGCACGAGAGTCAGGGCAGGAAGCGCTCGCGGGCGTCCCGGACCACGGCAGCGAGGTCGCCGTCGGCGCGCCGGGCCGCGGCGCGCTGGCGCTCGGAGCCCGTGCCGTCGGCGAGCAGGCGGGCGCAGCCGTCGGCGGCCCGGTCGGCGTCGCCGGCGTCGGTCAGGGCGTCCGCCACGTGCTCGCGCAGGGCGTCGAGCACCGTGCCCGCGGCGGCGGTCCGGCCGTCGCGCGGGTCGACGAGGGCGTCGGTCAGGCCCCACCGCGCGGCACGCCAGTGCGCCAGCCGCAGCGCCTCGACGGGCGTGCTCGGCACCGGCGTCCCGCGACGGTGGTCCCGCGCGGCGGTGGCGACGAGCCCCCGGGCGAGGACGGCCACGAGCACCGCGTCCTCGACCTCGAGCGCCACGTCGGTCACCCGCACCTCGACGGTGCCGAGCTCGCGCGAGAGCCGGGCGTCGAAGTAGACCATCGCGTCGTCGAGCACCGTGTCGGTCGCGAGCATCGCCGCGACGGCCTCGTCGTAGGCCGCGAGCGAGCCGAACACCCGCGTCGGGCCCGCCGAGGGCCACCGCGACCAGACGACCGACCGGTAGCTGGCGTAGTCGGTGTCCCGGCCCCGCCAGCAGGGCGAGTTCGCCGCGAGCGCGCGCATCACCGGCAGCCACGGACCGATCCGGTCCAGGACGCCGACGCCCTCCTCCGGCGAGCCGACCTCGACGTGCACGTGCTGCCCGCTCGTGAGCTGCGACGTGGCGATCGCGCCGAAGCGCTGGGCGATGCGCCCGTAGCGGCCCTCCTGGTTCGGTCCCGACCCGCCCCCGTCCTCGGCCGCCAACGGCGAGGTCGCGAGGCCGGCCACGTCGACGCCCTGCGCCGCGGCGGCCTCGCGGGCCTCGATCCGCCGTCGGTGCAGGTCCGCGGCGAGGTCGTCGGTCTTGGTGTGGGGTGCGGTCGCGGTCTCGACCTGCTCGGTGCGCATCTCGCCGTCGAGCGAGCCGTCGGCCGCATCACGTACCGCGCCCGACCAGCCCCGTGGCGCGCCGCTCCCGGGGTCGACCAGGAGCAGTTCCTCCTCCGCCCCGAACGGGGGCACCTCGCTCATGCTGCGAGCTTCCCACCTGCCCGGCGCGGGAACCGTCGGCGGCCTACCGTGATTGCGTGGGCGGTGACGGTGACGGCTGGGTGGTCTGCGACGCCGGGCACCGGCACTGGGGCCGGTTCGGTGCCGCGGGGCTGCTGCTGCGGCACGCGGGCCACCGCGGACACGCCGACTGCGTGCTGCTCGCGCACCGGGTGTGGTGGAGCCATCACGGCGGCACGTGGGGCATCCCCGGCGGCGCGCGCGACAGCGGCGAGACGGCGCGGGACGCGGCGCTGCGGGAGGCCGTCGAGGAGACCGGCATCGACCCCGCCCGCGTGCGGCTGACCGGCGACACCGTCGACGACCACGGCGGATGGTCCTACGTCACCGTCCACGCCCGGCTGGAGACCGACGTCCCGCCGGCGCTCGAGCCCACCGACGGCGAGGCCACCGAGCTGCGCTGGACGCCCGTCGAGCAGGTGTCGGACCTGCCACTGCACCCGGGATTCGCGCAGTTCTGGGCGGGTCCGGACGCGCTGGAACCCCTACCGTGAACCCATGGCGACCGCTCCTCCCGACCCCAGCGACTTCCTCGGCGTCGACGCCGACCTGAGCGCCGAGGAACGCGACATCCGCGACGCGGTGCGCGACTACGCCGCCGCGGAGCTCAGCCCCCGCATCGCCGAGTGGTACGAGTCGAACACCCTGCCCCGCGACATCGCCAAGGGCCTGGGCTCGCTCGGCCTGCTCGGCATGCACCTCGAGGGCTACGGCTGCGCGGGCACCAACGCCACCTCCTACGGGCTGGCCTGCCGCGAGCTCGAGGCCGTCGACTCGGGGCTGCGCAGCTTCGTCAGCGTGCAGGGGTCGCTCGCGATGTTCGCGATCCACCGGTGGGGCTCCGAGGAGCACAAGCAGCGGTGGCTGCCGTCGATGGCCACCGGCGAGGCGCTGGGCTGCTTCGGGCTCACCGAGGCCGACGCCGGCTCCGACCCGGGCTCGATGCGCACGCGCGCCCGCCGTGACGGTGATGACTGGGTGCTCGACGGCTCCAAGATGTGGATCACCAACGGGACGCTCGCCGACGTCGCCGTCGTCTGGGCGCAGACCGACCCGGAGCAGGGCAGCAAGGGCATACGCGGGTTCGTCGTCCCCACCGACACCCCCGGCTTCACCGCCAACGAGGTCAAGCACAAGCTCTCGCTGCGGGCGTCGCTCACCGCCGAGCTCGTCCTCGAGGGCGTGCGGCTGCCCGCCGACGCCGCCTTCCCCGAGGTGCGCGGGCTCAAGGGCCCGCTGTCGTGCCTCAACGAGGCGCGCTACGGGATCCTCTGGGGTGCCGTGGGCGCGGCGCGGGCCTGCTACGAGTCGGCGCGCGCCTACTCGATCGACCGCGAGCAGTTCGGACAGCCGATCGCCGGGTTCCAGCTGACGCAGCGCAAGCTCGCCGACATGGTGGTCGCGGTGAACCAGGCCGGGCTGACGGCCTCGCGCATCGGGCGGCTCAAGGACGCCGAGCAGCTGCACCCGGCGCAGGTCAGCTTCGGGAAGATGGCGAACGTCCGGGCCGCGCTCGACGTCGCCCGCACGGCGCGCACCGTGCTCGGCGGCAACGGGATCACGCTCGAGTACCCCGTGTTCCGCCACATGACCAACCTCGAGACCGTCCTGACCTACGAGGGCACCGAGGAGATGCACGCCCTCTCGATCGGCCAGGCGGTCACCGGCATCGCCGCGTTCCGCTGACGTCCCCTAGCGCGGGGGCGCGCACTCCACCCGGTTGCGGCCCCCGTGCTTGGCGGCGTAGAGCGCGGCGTCGGCGCTGACCATGAGGCCGTCGAGGTCGTGGGAGGCCTGCGGGAACGAGGCGGTGCCGATCGAGGCCGTCAGGCCCCGCACCGTGCCGCCGCCGAGGGTCGGGGCCACGACCACCTCGCACTCGGCGATGCTGCGCCGCAGGCGCTCGGCGGTGCGCACGACCTGCTCGGGGTTCGCCTCGGCGAGCAGCACGATGAACTCCTCGCCCCCGAACCGCCCGACGGCGTCGTAGGGGCGGACCTCGGCCCGGAGGGTGTCGGCGACGGCGCGCAGGACCGCGTCGCCGACGAGGTGGCCGTGCCGGTCGTTGATCGCCTTGAACGCGTCGATGTCGACCATGATCACGCCGAGCTCGCCGCCCCGGCGGCGGAGACGGGCGAGCTCGCGGTCGGCCTGGTCGCGCCACGCCGTGGCGTTCGCGAGACCCGTCTTGGGGTCGGTGCGCGCGGCGCGGGCGAACTGCTGGATCAGGAAGCCGCGGTGCATGCCCATCACGGGAATGAGCAGCACGGGCAGCAGCCACGGCGTCGTCACGGCGACGACGGCCAGCGCGGCACCGAGCGCGAGCGCGCCGATGCCGATGAGCGTGTCGGTGGGCGACCCGAGCCGCTTCCACCAGGGCGTCCCGGGCGCGCTGAGGCAGATCATGAAGACGACGAGCCCGTGGTTGACCACCCAGCGGGTGACGCCCGCCGCCACGAGGACGAGGAGCCCGAGCGGGCCTGCGACCTTGACCAGGACCCCGCCGGGCACGAGCTCGAGGACCTGCCACGCCGCGACGGAGGCGATGAGCACGGTCGCGGCGGAGTACGTCCACCGGTGCGGCACGGGGCGTTGACTGACCCGGAGCCACCAGTACGCGAACGTGACGACCACGAGGGCCAGGGCCAGGCCGATGGGGAGCAGGAGCAGCCCCGCGAAGCTCCAGACGGACTTCAGCTCGATGTAGGGCTGGCCGTCGGCGACGACCTCTCGCCGTCGTTCGATCCCGCGGGCGGTCTCGACGTGGATGACGAGGCCGAGCACGAGGAGCGCGAGCGCACGCCAGTCGGCCGGCCCGATCGCCTCCGTCCCGGCGACGCCGAGGGACAGGCCCACGGCGACGAGGTCGACGAGCAGGACGGCGACGACGACCCGGCGCGGCGCCTGCCACAGGCTCCAGCGGCGCGGGTCGAGACGACGGAGGTCGACCCGGGGGAGGGCGGCGCGTCCGGGCCCCGTGGCGGCTGCGGAGGCCGTGACGTCGGACACGTCGACGTCCGGACCGTCCACCGGGCCGTCGGCGGTCGGGCGGGCCGGACGTACCGGCCGCACCCCGTCGCCCTCCCCGGTCTGAATGGACCCCTCCGTCACAGGACGTACCGAATGTTCGGGCTGTGCTGCTCCGGACGCGGGAGAGAGCGCGGACCCGGGGTCGCCAGGACCCCTCACAGGTTCACGCGCCGTCACGATGAGTGACCTCCTCCGAGCTGACGGAGCGCCGCAGGGGCGGTCTCCGCGTGCGGAACACGGTACCGACGGATTGTGGATCTCGTCATCCCGCATCACCCGTTGGGCAGTAATCACTCCGATGGTTGACGCCCAGTCGCCGTCTGGTCACGCACAGCACCCTTGGCGAGCATCGAGGGGCGGATGCGCCGCGATGCACCGCTGGATGTGACAGTCCGGTCGCTCTCCGTCAACGCGGAGAGAGGTCGGTGATCGCACCGACGTCGCGGCCGGCTCACCACACAGCGTGTGCGTTGGGCCACGTCCGTGGCGGCGGGCCCGACCCGTCCGACCGACGCCCCAGAGATCCGAAGGGAACCCCCGTGGCCGACTCGAACTGGCACCGCGACTCCAACTGGCACTTCGCCGACTCGAACTGGCACCGGGACTCGAACTGGCACTTCGCGGACTCCAACTGGCACTTCGCCGACTCCAACTGGCACCGGGACTCGAACTGGCACTAGTCCCGGACCCCGGCCGTCGTGCTACTGGCTGGTATCGCTCGCCAGGCGAGCGATACCAGCCAGTGACGACGCCCGGGCCCGATCAGGATCCGCGGGCGCGGTTCCAGGCGACGGCACAGAGGAGCGCCACGACGACGCCGAGGGCACCGGCGAGGGCCACGGCCGTCGCCGGCCCGGTCCGCTCGGCGAGCAGGCCCGCGACGAGCACCCCGACGCCCTGCGTGACGCGCAGGGCGGTCACGGCGAGCCCGAAGGCCTGGCCGCGGTGCGCGTCGGGCACCGCGGCGACGAAGGCGGCGTTCGCCGGCACCTGGTAGGCGCACGCGAGCCCCGAGACGACCCACAGCGCGATCACCCCGCCCAGCGGCGGATCGAGCGCGGACGCCACGAGCGGGACGCAGGACAGCACCGCGAGCGGCCCGAGCAGCCGGTCGCGCCGCGCCGGCGGGACGAGGCGGGCGAGCAGGACGATGCCGAGCGCCGCTCCGAGCGGGTTCGCGGCGAGCAGCAGGCCCACGGTCACCGGCCCGCCGCCCAGCGACGCCGCGTACGGCGCGGCCAGGCCCTCCACGGTCACGACGAACGCCGACACGCAGGCGAGCGCGACCAGCGAGCGCAGGCGCCGGTCGCCCGCGACGATCCGGGCGCCGTCGCGCAGGCGGACGCCGGCGTCGTCGGGGACCCCGCCCGTCGCCCGTTGCTCCGCCACCCCGACCTGCAGGATCAGCGCCGAGACGACGAACGTCGCGGCGTCGGCGAGCAGGGCGACCGGCACCCCGACGAGGGCCACCAGCGGCCCGCCGAGCGCGAAGCCGAGGACCTGCCCGCTCTGGTACGTCGTGCCGGACACCGCCGAGGCCACGACGTAGCGCTCCCCGCTGAGCACGTGGGGCAGGATCGCCGCCCGCGCCGCGGCGAACGGCGCGGCGATCAACTGGCCCGCCACGACCAGCGCGCACAGCACCGCGAACGGCATCCCGGGCACGGCCATGAGGACGAGCACCCCGGCGCGCAGGAGATCGCTCACGACCATCGTCAGCCGGCGCGGAGCGCGGTCGGCGATGCCGGAGAGCAGGGGACCGGCGACGAGGTCGGGCAGGAAGGTCAGGGCGTAGGTCAGCGCGGTCAGCCCCGCCGACCCCGTCTCGGTGAACACGAGGACGGCGAGGGCGACGCGGGCGACCTGGTCGCCGAGGACCGAGAGCAGCTGGGCCGCCCAGAGGGCCCGGAACTGGGCGTCGGCGAAGACGTCCCCGAACCGCGCACCGCCCGTGTTCGGACGGTGATCGTCGGTCACGGTACGACGACTCTACGGGCCGCGGGGTCGACACGCCCGAGATCCGGGGGGCACTGGCGCCACACCCGTCCCACGGTGCACACTGCAGCGCTGGGTGATCCAGAGGGCCGAAGTTCGGACGAGGACGTTGGGGAAGGCGCTTCTCGTCGAGCCGGAGGTCAGCAGTGAGCACCCGTGGCGTTGTCTACGTCCACTCGTCGCCGTCTGCGGTCGGACCGCACGTCGAGTGGGCGCTCTCGAGCGTCCTCGACGCTCGGGTCGTGCTGAACTGGTCCGCGCAGGACGCGGCACCAGGGACGGTGCGTGCCGAGTGCACGTGGGTGGGTCCCACGGGCACCGCGGCCCGTTTGGCGACCGCTCTGCGCGCCTGGGGGATGGTGCGCTTCGAGATCACCGAGGACCCCTCCCCGGGCACGGACGGCGAGCGCTTCAGCCACGTCCCGGGCCTGGGCCTCTGGCACGGCCGTACGAGCGCGAACGGCGACATCGTCCTCGGGGAGGACCAGGTCCGGACCGCCCTGGCAGGCGCCGGCACCCGCGAGGCGCTCACCCGCCGCCTCGACGACATGCTCGGCACCCGGTGGGACGCCGCGCTCGAGGAGTTCCGCTACGCCGGCGACGGCGCCGCGTCCGCCCGCCTGCACCAGGTCGGCTAGTCCTGGCCTCCCCACCTACCGTCGGGAGCGTGTCGGGGGGTACTGGCAGGCTGGGAGCCATGCTCGGTCGGTTGCGGGACGGCGCCCTCGCCGACCGCCTGCGTCCCGGCATCGTGGTGCCCGTCGCGCTCGCCCTCGCCCTGATGCTGGTCGTCGTGGCCGGGGCCGTGCTTGGCGCCCGCGCCGCCACCGTCGCCCGGGCCGCGGTGGGCGACACCGGGCCCGTGCTCGTGGGCGCGGAGCTGCCCGCCGACGGCTCCGCCGGCCCGCCGACCGTCGTGCTCTCCGCGTCGGCGGCCGCGCACCCGCAATCGGGCGCGGTCCGCGACCTCCTCCAGCGCTGGACCGACGCCCGCAACAGCGGCGACCTGTCCGCCTACCGGGCGACGCTCGTGGCGGACGCGCGCGTGGACGCAGCCGCCTTCGCCGCGGTCGCGCGCACCCAGCGCGTGGGGTCGGTCGTGGTCCGCCGCATCGACCCCGTGGCCGGCGGCGAGCTGGTCGTGCCGCTGGGCTACGTCACCACCCAGGACCCGGCCGACGCTCCCGCGGACGTCCGGGTCCCGCGGCTGTGCTGGCAGGTCGGGGCGGTCGTCGAGACCGAGCAGGGCGAGCCCCGTCTCGTCGACCCCCGACCCGGCAGCCAGCTGCGGACGCCCTGCTAGAGGACTCAGGCAGGCGTGATCGCCAGGCACACGTTGTGCCCGCCGAAGCCGAACGAGTCGCTGATCGCGGCGTCGAGCGACACCTTGCGCGCGTCGCCCGCGACGACATCGAGGGTGACGTCGGGGTCGAGCTCCTCGAGGTTCGCGGTGGGCGGCACGAGGCCCTCGCGCACCGACAGGATCGTCGTGATCGCCTCGACGGCGCCGGCGGCACCGAGCAGGTGACCCAGCGAGCCCTTGGGAGCGGTGAGCACGGGGTGCTCGCCGATCGCCTTCTTGACGGCCACGGTCTCGGCCACGTCGCCCACCGAGGTGGCGGTGGCGTGGCAGTTCACGTGACCCACGTCGGACGGGTCGATACCCGCGGTGCGCAGCGCGGCCGCGATGGCGCGGGACTGGCCCGTTCCCTCGGGGTCGGGCGCGGTGATGTGGTACGCGTCGGCGCTGGTGCCGATGCCGGCGATGCGCCCGTGCACCGTGGCCCCGCGGGCCTGCGCGAACTCCTCGCGCTCGAGCACGACCATGCCGGCGCCCTCGCCGAGGACGAAGCCGTTGCGGCCGGTGTCGAAGGGCCGCGAGGCGCGCTCGGGCTCGTCGTTGCGCAGCGCCATGGTGCGCGCCTGGCTGAAGCCGCCGATCGTGATCGGGGCGATGCACGCCTCGGTTCCGCCGGCGACGACGACGTCGACCTCGTCGGCCTTGAGCATCCGCCACGCCCACGCGATGGCCTCGGCGCCCGACGCGCAGGCCGAGACGGGCGCGTGCACGCCCGCCGCGGCGCCGAACTCCAGCCCGACGTGCGCGGCCGGGCCGTTCGGCATGAGCATCGGGATGGTGAGCACCGAGACCTTGCGCAGGCCCTGCTGCTCGAGGATGTCGTCCTGTCCGAGCAGGGTCAGCGCGCCGCCGATACCGGTGCCGATGATGACGGCGAGCCGCAGACCCTCGACCTTCGGCGAGCCGTCCTCGGTGGACGGGTAGTCGCCGAGGTCCGCGTGCGCCCAGGCCTCGCGGGCCGCGACGATCGCGGTCTGCTCGCTGCGGTCGAGGCGCCGGGCCTCGACACGCTTGATGGTCTCGGTCGGCTCCGTCGCGAGCTGCGCGGCGATCTTCACCGGCAGCTCGAACGTGTCGACCCACTCCTCGTCGATGGTGGAGACGCCGCTGCGACCGGCCAGGAGGCCGTCCCACGTGGTCGCCACGTCGCCGCCGAGCGGGGTCGTCGCTCCCATGCCGGTGACGACGACCCCCTGGCCGGTGGCGCTCACGAGTGCGAGGAGATGTAGTCGACGGCGTCCTGAACCGTGGTCAGCTTGGCCAGCTCGTCGTCCGGGATCTTGACGCCGAACTTGTCCTCGGCCTGCACAGCGATCTCCACCATGGAGAGCGAGTCGATGTCGAGGTCGTCGACGAACGACTTCTCGGAGGTGACCTCCGCGGCGTCGACGCCGGCGACCTCCTCCACGATGCTCGCGAGGTCGGGCAGGATCTCTTCGTTGGTCGCCACTGGCTCCCTTTCTCGTGCTTCTCTTCGTTCGGTGCGCGCCGTGCGGTGCGCACCGTAGGACGTCTCAGGGCAGGACGACGACCTGCCCCGCGTACGACAGGCCGGCGCCGAAGCCGACGAGCAGCGCCACGTCACCGGAACGGGCACGCCCGGCGCCGCGCATGTGGTCGATGGCCATCGGGATCGAGGCCGACGACGTGTTGCCGGAGTACTGGATGTCGTCGGCGACGCGCAGGTCGTCGCGGGCCCCGGCCTGGCGCAGGCGCTTCGCGATCGCCTCGACGATGCGCAGGTTGGCCTGGTGGGGGACGAGCACGTCGATGTCGGCGGGGGTCAGGCCTGCGGCCTCGACGGCGCGCAGCGCGACCGGCGCGATCTTCGTGGTGGCCCAGCGGAAGACCGCCTGACCCTCCTGGCGCAGGGCGTCGGTCTCGTCGATGTGGATCGTGGAGACGAGGTCGCCCGCCGCCCCCCAGACGACCGGGCCGACGCCGACCTCGTCCTCGGTGGTCGCCGGTCCGAGCACCGCGGCGCCCGCCCCGTCGGCGAAGATGATGCAGGTCGAGCGGTCGTCCATGTCCAGCCAGTCGGAGAGCTTCTCCGAGCCGATGACCAGCACGTGGCGCGCGGTGCCCGAGCGGATCATGTCGCCGGCCATGCCGACGCCGTAGCAGAAGCCGGCGCAGGCGGTGTTGACGTCGAACGCCCCGATGCCGTTCACCCCGATGCGGTCGGCGGTCTGCGCCGCGGCGTTCGGGATCGGCTTGGCCATCGTGCAGGTCGCGACGATGACGGCGTCGAGGTCGGTGGGGGAGAGGCCGGCGTCGGCCAGGGCCTTCGACCCGGCGTCGACGCCCATCGACACCACCGAATCCTTCTCGGTGCCGAAGCGCCGCTCGATGATCCCGACACGGCTCTGGATCCACGCGTCGTTGGTCTCGACGCGCTTCTCGAGGTCGTGGTTGGTGACGACGGTGTCGGGCTGCATGCTGCCGAGCCCGAGGATGCGGGCGCCGGCGACGGGCGGGGTCAACTGGATCTTCACGCGTGCTCCCCGACCGTCTGCGCGGCCTTCTCCAGGTCGTCCGGTGCGTTCACGTTGACGACGGCCGTTCCCTTGATCGCGCGCTTGACCATCCCGGTGAGCGTGCCCGCAGGCGTCAGCTCGATGACCGCGCCGACGCCGCGCTCGGCGAGGGTGTCCATGCAGGAGTCCCAGCGCACCGAGCGCGTCACCTGGGCCACGAGGCGGTCGAGGAACTCGCCGCCGTCGGTGACCACCGCGCCGTCGGCGTTCTGCAGCAGCGGGTGCGAGGGGGCCGCCGGGGCGAGCTGGTCGCGGTGCTCGCCGACCCAGGCGCCCAGCGCCTTCTCGGCCGGCTCCATGAAGCGGGTGTGGAACGCGCCGGCGACCGACAGCGCGCGAACCCGGGCGCCCTCGGGCGGGGCCTCGACGAGCGCGTCGATGGCGTCCTTGCGGCCGGCGGCGACGATCTGACCGGACCCGTTGCGGTTGGCCGGCTCGAGGTCGAGCTCGGCGAGACGCGCGAGCACGGCGTCGGCGTCGCCGCCGAGCACGGCGGCCATCGACGTCGGCTCCTCGGCGCACGCGGCGGCCATCTCCCGCCCGCGCACGGCCGCGAGGGCGACGGCCTGCTCGGCATCGATGACCTCGGCGATCGCGGCGGCGGCGAGCTCGCCCACGGAGTGCCCGGCCACCACCGCGTCGTCGGGGACGGTCACCTCGAGCCGGAGCTGGTCCCAGGCGAGCAGCGCGGACGCCACGAGCAGCGGCTGCGTCACCGCGGTGTCCTCGATGGCGGCGGCGTCCGCCTCGACACCGAGGTGCACGAGGTCGAGCCCGGCCGCGTCGGAGAACGCCTCGAGCCGCCCACGGGCCTCGGGGCGGTCGAGCCACGGGGCGAGCATGCCGGGCTTCTGGGCGCCCTGACCGGGGGCGAGGATCGCGATCACGTAGCCACCTCATCACGACCCCACGTCGGGCCGAAGGCGTCGGGGCGACGAACTCGCGTCCGCCGTGGTTGTGGAGTTCCCACAATGCCCCGGATCACACACACCCCGCCAGGGGCGACGCGGACCACGACGATGCAGGTCAGGGCCTCATCCCGGTGATGCTCCGGAGTGCAACCGATCGAGGACGAGTGCGAGCCGCAGCACCAGCGCGCCGCGCGCCTCGCCGGGGTGACGGCCCGTGACCTCGGACACCCGCCGCAGCCGGTAGCGGACGGTGTTGGGGTGCACGTAGAGCGCCCGGGCCGCGGCCTCGAGCACGCCGGAGACGTCGAGGTAGCACTCGACGGTGGCCGCGAGCTCGCCGCCCGCCTCGCGCAGCGGCGCCGCGACCTCGCGACGCAGCTGCTCGACGGCCCCGGCGTCGCCGTCGAGCACCCGCTCGGGGAGCAGGTCGTCGGCCGCGACGGGGCGCGGGGCACCCGGCCATGCCCGGACCGCGCGGTGCCCGGCCAGCGCGCGCGTCGCGCTGAGGTGGGCCTCGGTGAGCCCGGCGACCGTGGGCCCGGCGACGACCGCGCCCGGCCCGAACGACGCCGACAGCTCGTCCAGCGGCGCCCCCGGCCCGGCGATCATGACGAGCTTCGCGCCGTGCGTCCCGAGCAGCACCGTCGCCCCGGCGCGGTGGGCGGCGCGCCGCACCGCGTGCAGCGGCTCGGGCGGCTCCTCGGCGGGCGGCTCGCCCACCAGCGCGGTGGTCTCGGTGGCCGGGTCCCAGCCCAGCGCCGACGCGCGCGAGAGCAGCGTCTCCGCCGCCTCGCCACGCACGACGGCGTCGACCACCAGCGCCTCGAGCCGGGCGTCCCACGCGCCGCGGGCCTCGGCGGCGCTCGCGTAGACCGTCGCGGCGGAGAACGCGACCTCGCGCCCGAAGCGCAGCACCGCGTGCTCCAGCGCGGCCTGCTCGGCCTCGTCGACGCCCAGCCGGGGGATGCGCTCCTCGAACACCGCGATCGCGATGCGCACCAGCTCCACGGTCTGGCGCAGCGTCACGCGGCGGGCGAGGTCGAGCGGGGCGCTGCGGAAGGCCTCGGCGGTGAGCCGAGGGGTGGCGTCGGGATCGCGCAGCCAGGCGACGAAGTTCGCGGTGCCCGTCTGCGTGACCAGCAGGACCCCGGAACGCTGCTCGGCGGTCAGGCGCGTGAACCAGGGCAGGCGGGCCGCCATCGCGGCGACACCGGCGTTCGCGACCTCCCCGGAGGAGCGCTCGAGGCGGCGCAGCGTCGTGGCCCGGACGGGGCTGCGACCCCCCGCGGCGCGGCCGGGCAGCCCCGGGACCGCGGCGCTGGTCATGGACGGGGAGCATGGCACGGATGGCGACCGTCCGGATCCGTCCGCGCGACGAGCGCCCGGTCAGCGGGGGCGACGGGGTGCGCTCGCGCCACGGGCTGTCCTTCGGGGCGCACTACGACCCGGAGCGCACCTCGTTCGGCGCCCTCGTCGCGCACAACGACGACGAGCTCGCCGCGGGCGTCGCGTACGGGGCCCACGAACACCGCGACGTCGAGATCCTGGCCTGGGTCGTCGACGGGACGATGATCCACACGGGCCCCGACGGCGTCGACACGCCCGCGCCCGCCGGCACCCTGCAGCACCTCGTCGCCGGCACCGGCTGGCACCACGACGAGCGCGCCGCCCCGGAGGCGACCGCGCACCTCGTCCAGATCTGGATCGCGCCGGGGATGGACGACCCGCCGGCGGGGGAGCCGTCGCTGACCCACCACCGGCCGGACCTCGCCACCGGACCGTTCGTACTCGGGCTGCGCCGTCCCGGCGTGACGGTGACGGTCGCGCGGCTCGCCGCCGGCGACGCGTGGTCCCCGGCCGACGGGGAGTTCCGGCACGTGCACGTGGCCCGGGGCGCCCTCACCGACCCGACCGGCGCCGCCGCCGACGACAGCCTCGAGATCACCGGCACCGGGGTGGTCGAGCTCCGCGCGGGCCCCGACGGCGCCGAGCTGGCCGTCGTCACCACGGCCTGAGTGCGCGGGGTCGCGCAGCGAGGGGGTCCCTGGGTGCGTGGGACGCAGTGAAGGTGACCCTCGCTCCACCCGCAAGCGCGCGGGATCGCGCAGCGAGGGCGTCCCTGGGGGCGCTGAACGCAGTCGGGGCGACCCTCGCTCCACGTAGCCGGCGCCCGACCCCGGACACACGACGGGGGCGGCGCGTCTCCCGACGCCCCGCCCCCGATTCGTGAGGTGACTCCGCCGAGTCCTTACAGCGGCGTGACCTGAACGGCCTGCAGGCCCTTCTGGCCCTGCTCGACGTCGAACGAGACGCGCTGACCCTCGTCCAGGGTGCGGAAGCCGCGAGCCTGGATGGCCGAGTAGTGGACGAACACGTCAGCGCCACCACCGTCGGGAGCGAGGAAGCCGAAGCCCTTCTCGCTGTTGAACCACTTGACGGTGCCTTCTGCCATTCTTGCTCCTCATACCGATGTCACGAGGCGTCGATCAGCCCCGACCTTCAGATCCGCCGCCGGAGCCGGGAGCTCCGGAACGTCGGAGCCGCGCCGCCAGGATCGTCCGGGGGCGTCCGGGCGGCGTGACGGCGACAGCCTATCCGGAAGGACGGGGTGGGAGACCAGCCCCGACATCGACTCCCGCGACGAACGGTCATCGGGCGATTACGCCGGGCGCGCCGACGCGCCCCCTCCCACCGGGTCGGCGTGTCACCGCCGGCCCGGTGGGGGCGGCTCAGGCGACGCCGGAGTCGGAGGTCTGCGGGCCCGCCGCCTGGGGGTCGTCGATCCGGTACTGCGCCGCGGCGCGGACGACGGTGTCGTGCCCGACCTCGCCGCGCCGGGCGAGCGCCGCCAGGATGCCGACGGTGATGTTCTCGGCGTCGACGCCGAAGTGTCGCCGCACCGCCGGGCGGGTGTCCGACAGGCCGTACCCGTCGGTGCCGAGGACGGTGAAGTCGCCCGGCACCCACTTGCGGATCAGGTCCGGCACGGCCTTCATCCAGTCCGACACCGCGAGCACCGGGCCGGCCGCGTCCGAGAGCGCCTGCGTCACGTACGCCGTGCGCGGGTCGGCGTCGGGGTGCGCGTGGTTGTGGTCGTCGGTCTCGACGCCGTCGCGGCGCAGCTCGGTCCACGACGTCGCCGACCACACGTCGGCCTGCACACCCCACTCCTGCGCCAGCATCTCCTGCGCCTTCAGCGCCCATGGCATCGCGACGCCGGAGGCGAGGATCTGGGCGCGCGGGCCCGGGCCACCGGGGGCCTGGGCGTAGCGGTAGAGCCCGCGCAGCAGCCCGTCGACGTCGAGGCCCTCGGGCTCCGCCGGCTGCTGGTAGGGCTCGTTGTAGACCGTGAGGTAGTAGCTGACGTTCGGGTCGCGGTGCGGGTCGGGCTCGCCGTACATGCGGGCCAGGCCGTCGCGCACGACGTGCGCGATCTCGAAGCCGTACGCCGGGTCGTAGTGCACGATCCCGGGGTTGGTGGCCGCGAGCAGCACCGAGTGGCCGTCGTTGTGCTGCAGGCCCTCGCCGACCAGGGTCGAGCGGCCCGCGGTGGCGCCGAGCAGGAAGCCGCGCGCCAGCTGGTCGGTGGCCGCCCAGATGCCGTCGCCGGTGCGCTGGAACCCGAACATCGAGTAGAAGATGTAGATCGGGATCATCGGCTCGCCGTGGGTGGCGTACGACGTACCGACGGCCGTGAACGAGGCCACCGAGCCGGCCTCGTTGATGCCCTCGTGCATCAGCTGGCCGGCCTCGGACTCGCGGTAGGCGAGCAGCTGGTCGTGGTCGACCGACGTGTAGAGCTGGCCCTGCGGGTTGTAGATCTTGAGGTTCGAGAAGAACGAGTCCATCCCGAACGTGCGCGCCTCGTCCGGGATGATCGGGACCACGCGCTTGCCGATCTCGGCGTCGCGGGTGAGCTCCTTGACCAGGCGGACGAACGCCATCGTCGTGGCGATCTCCTGCTTGCCCGAGCCGCGCCGCACGACGTCGTAGACCTTGTCGCCGGGCAGCACCAGCGGCTTCGCGTGGGTGCGGCGCTCCGGGAGGGGGCCGCCGAGCTGGCGGCGCCGGTCGAGCATGTACTCGATCTCGGGGGCGTCCGGGCCGGGGTGGTAGTACGGCGGAAGGTACGGGTCGCGCTCGAGCTCGGCGTCGGTGATCGGCACGCGGACCTCGTCGCGGAACGTCTTGAGGTCCTGGAGCGTCAGCTTCTTCATCTGGTGGGTCGCGTTGCGGCCCTCGAACGTCGGTCCGAGCGTGTAGCCCTTGATCGACTTCGCCAGGATGACCGTCGGGCGGCCCTGGTGCTCCATCGCGGCCTGGTAGGCGGCGTAGACCTTGCGGTAGTCGTGCGCGCCGCGCTTGAGGTTCCAGACGTCGGCGTCGGAGAGATCCTTGACCAGCTCCTTCGTCCGCGGGTCGCGGCCGAAGAAGTGCTCGCGGACGTAGGCGCCGTCGTTGGCCTTGTAGGTCTGGAAGTCGCCGTCCGGCGTGGTGTTCATGAGGTTGATCAGCGCGCCGTCGCGGTCGGCGTGCAGCAGCCGGTCCCACTCACGGCCCCAGATGACCTTGACGACGTTCCAGCCGGCGCCGCGGAAGAACGACTCGAGCTCCTGGATGACCTTGCCGTTGCCGTGCACCGGCCCGTCGAGGCGTTGCAGGTTGCAGTTGATGACGAAGGTCAGGTTGTCGAGGCCCTCGGCCGCCGCGACGTGGATGGCGCCACGCGACTCCGGCTCGTCCATCTCGCCGTCGCCGAGGAACGCCCAGGTGTGCTGCTGCGAGGTGTCCTTCATCCCGCGGTTGTGCAGGTAGCGGTCGAAGCGCGCCTGGAAGATCGCGTTGATCGGGCCGAGGCCCATCGACACCGTCGGGTGCTCCCAGAAGCCCGGCATCAGCCGCGGGTGCGGGTACGACGGCAGACCCCCGCCCTGCCCGGCGTGCGAGAGCTCCTGGCGGAAGCCGTCGAGGTGCTGGGCGCCCAGGCGGCCCTCGAGGAAGGCGCGGGCGTAGATGCCGGGGGAGGCGTGGCCCTGGATGTAGACGTGGTCGCCGCCGCCGGGGTGGTCCTTGCCGCGGAAGAACCAGTTGAAGCCGACCTCGTACAGCGACGCCGCCGACGCGTAGGTCGAGATGTGCCCGCCGACCCCGACGCCCGGACGCTGCGCGCGGTGCACCATCGCCGCCGCGTTCCACCGGATCCACGCCCGGTAGCGCCGCTCGGTCTCCTCGTCGCCCGGGAACCACGGCTCCTGGTCGGTCGGGATGGTGTTGACGTAGTCCGTGGAGTACAGCGACGGCACCGACACGCGACGCTCCCGCGCGCGCTGGAGCAGCTGCAACATGATGTAGCGGGCGCGCTGCTCGCCCTGCCCCTCGAGTATCGCGTCGAAGGACTCGATCCACTCCGCGGTCTCGTCCGGATCGATGTCGGGCAGGTGCGACGAGAGGCCGTCGCGGATGATGTGGACCCGGCCGGTGTCCGCGTTCGCGGTGCCCTTCTGGGTGGTCACGGCTCGATCTCCCTGTCGCTGGTGGGTCGACGGCCCGGGCCGGGTCCGGATCACGGGGTGCCTGGCCGGTGCTTCGGAACCGATTCTGCCCGGTCGTCCGGGCCCGCGCCGTCCCGTCCGGTGCGCCGCCGGGTGCTCCGTGGGTCCCATGGTCACCTGCTGCGCCCCCGCCGTCACGGGTACCGACCGGTAGGACGGGCGCGCCCACATCGACCGTCCCCGCGTGCCTGGTTGCGCTGCGTGCGGCGGCCGTGTTCTCTAAGCGCTTCGACGGGTGACGTGCACCTAGCGGCACCCGAGGACGAGGAGGGGGCACCAGGCGTGGTCGCGGCCACGGGAGATGCGGACAAGTCCGATCTCGCCGGGAAGCTCGGCATCGAGCCGGGGATGATCGTGCAGGAGCTGGGCTGGGACTCGGACGTCGACGAGGAGGTCCGGTCCGCAGTCGAGGACCGCTGCGGCGAGGACCTGCTCGACGAGGACGCCCAGGAGGTCGTCGACGTCGTGCTCCTCTGGTGGCGCGACGGGGACGGGGATCTCGTCGACACCCTCGTCGACGCACGCACCCCGCTGACCGACACCGGCGTCGTCTGGGTGCTCACTCCCAAGACCGGCACCGACGGGCACGTCGAGCCGTCCGACATCGCGGAGGCGGCCCCCACCGCGGGGCTCTCGCAGACCTCGAACATCAGTCTCTCCGAGGCGTGGGTGGCCACGCGCCTCGTGGCACCGAAGGCGTCGGCCCAGCGACGTCGGTGACCTGCGCTCCTCGCTAGGCTGTCCGGGTTCTCGACCCGGACGGAACAGGAGACTGGTCAGATGACCGTCGAGGTGGGCTCGAAGGCCCCCGACTTCACGCTCAAGAACCAGGACGGGCAGGAGGTCTCGCTCGCCGACTTCCGCGGCGACAAGGCCGTCCTCCTGGTGTTCTTCCCCTTCGCGTTCTCCGGGATCTGCACCGGCGAGCTCTGCTCGGTGCGTGACGACCTGCCCTCGTTCCAGAACGACGACGTCCAGGTCGTCGGCGTTTCCTGCGACACCACCTGGGCGCTCAAGGTCTGGGCGCAGCAGGAGGGCTACGAGTTCCCGCTGCTCTCGGACTTCTGGCCCCACGGCGCGGTGTCCGAGTCCTACGGGGTCTTCAGCGCCGACCTGGGCTTCGCCTTCCGCGGCACGTTCCTGATCGACACCGACGGCGTCGTGCGCTTCGCGGAGCACAATGGCCCCGGCGAGGCCCGCGACCAGCAGGGCTGGCGCGACGCGCTCAAGCAGCTGGCCTGACCGAACTCCCTGGCTTCCGGAGCGAACCTGCTGTTCGCTGCCTCTAGGCGGACGACCTTCCCGTTCGCTCCGGACCGGGCGCGTAGCTCAGCGGAAGAGCAACGGCCTTACAAGCCGTCGGTCGCAGGTTCGAATCCTGCCGCGCCCACGCAGGTCAGAGGCTTATCGGCCTCCCACCTAGGGGTCTCGTGTCATCAAACGTGGTGCGAGCAGGCGCTACGGTCGCACCATGACGTCCTCCTCGGCCTCGACGCGGCGTCGACGCGGGACGGTTCAGAAGCTGCCCAGCGGGTCGCTGAGGGTGCGGGTGTACGCCGGGTACGACTCGGTCACGCAGCAACGGCACTACCTCACAGAGGTCGTTCCGGCTGGACCGAAGGCAGCTGCGCAGGCCGAGAAGGTCCGGACCCGCTTGGCCGCTGAGGTCGATGCGGGACGTCAGCCGCGGACGTCCGCGACCGTCGCTCAGCTGATGGAGCGCTACCTGGAGATCGCGCGCGTCGAACCCTCCACGCGCCAGGGCTACGAGGGTCTCGTGCGGAACCACATCGTTCCGCTGCTCGGCGACCAGCAGGTCGGCCGCGTGCGTGGAGAGGTCTTGGACTCCTTCTACGCCGAGCTCCGGCGGTGCCGTGTGCACTGCCGACGTGGTCGAGCAATCGTGGATCACCGCACGCAGGTCGAGCACCAGTGCGATCAGCGCTGTCGTCCGCATCGGTGCCGACCGTTGGGCGAGGGTACGATCCGCCACGCTCACAACCTGCTCAATGGAGCATTCTCCTTGGCCGTGCGATGGGAGTGGGTCGGCACGAATCCGGTCGCGACGGCCGTGGCGCCGACCATGCCGGCGCCGAACCCTGAGCCGCCGACGGCCTCACAGGCGGCCCGCATCGCCTCCGAGGCGTGGAAGGACCCGGCGTGGGGCCTGTTCGTCTGGCTTGCGATGACCACGGGAGCCAGGCGTGGCGAGCTGTGCGCGCTTCGCTGGAAGCGCATCGACTTCGGAACGGGCGTGCTCTCGATCCGAGGGAGCATCGCCGAGGTCGGGGGTCGGTCGTGGGAGAAGGACACGAAAACCCACCAGCAGCGCCGTATCGTCCTTGATGCACAGACACTCGCTCTCCTGCGCGCCTTTCTCGTACACACCGCAGAACAAGCGGCCGCACTCGAGCTTGCGTTGCCAGAGGACGGGTTCGTCTTCTCGCCAAGCCCGGACGGGTCGAGCTGGCCGAAGCCCGGCACGGCGACCCAGCGCTACTCCCGCATGTGCGCCCGACTCGGATACGGCATGCACCTTCACCAGCTCCGGCACTACTCGGCGACCGAGCTCATCAGTGGCGGTGTCGACATCCGCACGGTGGCGGGCCGCCTGGGACACGGGGGAGGGGGAGTCACGACCCTTCGTGTCTACAGCGCGTGGGTCGCCGAGGCAGACCAGCGAGCCTCCACCTCGCTGGCGGCCCGCATGCCGGACCTTCCCAACCCGGTGTTGGGAGACGGCAGCACCCCGATCGGCAATCCAGTGCTCCCGACGCCGCCGGAGGAGGCGCCGACCGATCCATACAGGAAGATTGCAGCCGACCTGAAGGCGGCAATGCGCTGCGGGGTCCTGAAGCCGGGCGATGAGCTCCCGACCATCAAGGACCTTTCCGCTCAGTACCAAGTCGCCTTCAGCACGGGTCACCGGGCCGTCGCTCTCCTCGCGGAGAAAGGCCTGATCGTGGTCTCGCGAGGCCGGCGAGCGAGGGTTGCGGGACGACGATGACCGCAGCGCGGCGTTTGCGCGCTCGTCCGCTGCCCCGGGGCGCTAACCTCCCACGACCCCCGTGCCAGATGGCCTACCTGCGGACGATCGCAACTGGGCAATCGGCCCGGTTGAGCACCGAGTGGGTCACCGAGCCGAACAGTCGCCGCCCGAGCACGCTGCGGTCCCGTTGGCCGACCACCAGCAGCGCCGCGCCGTCGGACTCCTCGACCAGGACGTCGGCCGCGGAGCCGTGTCGGCAGACGGTGGTGGCGCTGACGGTGGGGAAGGCCAGGCGCAGTCGGGCGATGGCGGTCACAAGTCGGGGCCACGACAAACTCTCGACGCCGACCGCTGGGGCGACCTCGTGAAGGACGTCGTCGACAAGGTCGGGTGGCCGCGCGACGAGCGCCGTCAGGTCGACGCGGCGTTGCGCGGCGGCGCGGAACCCGAACTCGAGCATGGATACCGACGGTGACGAGCCGCCGATGCCCACCACGACCCGCCCCGCCTCCCGGCGCCGTCGCGTACCGATGCCCGGTGCTGCGGCGGACTCGGGAGACTTCAGCCGGACGACGGCGACCGGGCACATCGCGTAGGCCGCCACCCCGAGGCACACCGGCCCCCCGGACCGTGAACCCGTCCGGCGGGCTGTGTTCCCGACGACGAGTAGGTCTGCGCGCTGGCCGAGAAGTGCGGGGACCGCTGCGCCGACCACCGAGCGGGCATGGACCGTGGTGTCGGATGCAATGGCGCGGGCGCGACCGACCGCCTCCTCGAGCAGCGGATCACTGCTGGTGTGCGCGGGCGGCCCGTCGCCTGTCCGTCGTTGGTGCGCGCGCACGAGCGCCGGCTGCGCGTGCACGATGCTGAGGTCGCAGGAACGGGCTGCTGCCTCGGCGGCCGCCCATTCCACGGCGGCTAGTCCGGCAGCACCCCCGTCGGTGCCGACGACGACCGCGGGCGACGGCAGGCCGCTCACGAGTTCCCGCCACCCGTCAGCAGATCCTGGTGTGCCGAGGTCCCCACGTCCGCCCGCCTCCATCCTGTCGTGCCGCAGATGCCGTGGCCCCCAGCTTCATCCGCGAGTCGATGATGGGCTTTGTAGGGACGACCAACGTGGTCGCGCTCCTTTGTCGTCCCGCGAGGAGCGCGGGATGGGTGGGTAGATGCGGTTCACGCCGCCGACGATCGTTCGATGATCGGCATCGGTCTGACCACCGCGGTCGGACAGGGTGCGTGGTGCAGGACGGCGTGGCTGACCGAACCGAAGAGGGCTCCGGTGACGCAGCCGCGTCCGCGAGATCCGACCACCAGGAGCGCAGCGCCGATCGACTCGAGGGCGAGGGCACGAGCGGGTTCCTCGAGCACGAGGGTCGGCCGGACGTCGACACGCGGGAACCGGTTCCGCCACGGCGCGAGGGCGGCCGCGAGCCGGTGTCGTTCGACGGCCTCGGTCGCGGTCCAGTCCTCCCCGCGACCCTCGAAGTCAGCTGGCGGTCTCGGGGTCCAGGCGTGCAGAGCGGTGATCCCAACGCCGCGCTGGGCCGCTGCGGCGAACGCGAAGCCGATCGCGGTTCTCGACCGGTCGGAGCCGTCGATGCCGACGACCACCCGCGTGCGTGACGGACCGTGTCCACGCTCGCGGGCCGGGGGGACCACGACGACGGGACACGCCGCCCGGGAGCACGTCGCGATGCTCACCGAGCCTGCCAGTGCGGCACGGACCGGCCCCAGGCCGCGGGTGCCCACCACGAGCAATTGCGCGGGCTGCGATGCGAGGGCCGGTGCGGCGCCTCCGACGATGGTCCTACTGGTCACCTCGATGTCCGGAGTGGTCACTCGGACCCGCTCCTGGGCTCGGCGCAGCAGCACCACGCTCGCACCGTCTGTGCCCGAGACCGGAACGAACGGCCCTGGCGCCACCGGTGGCGAGCACGCGTTCACGATGAGGAGCGGGCAGCCGCGCGCCGCGGCCTCGGCGGCCGCCCAGTCCAGCGCGTCCCACGCCGAGCGTGACCCATCGACGCCGACGACCACCGGCTCGCCCACGCGAACACCTCCGACGAACGGGTTCCGCCAGGAATAAAGAATCGTAACACGATATAGATGCAGACAGTAGCTTCCCGTGAGAGATCAGCGGTTGCAGGGCAACGGACCGTCGCGGGCTCAGATCGACGCCGAGCCGTCCGCTGAGCGCACTTCGTTGTGGGGAATCAGGCCGTGCTCGCGCACCGGTCTCCTCGCTGGAGCGCAACTAGGGTCGCACGCCGAACCGGGAACGGGCCAACGCCTCGAAGTCCTCAACTGCAGCACCGTCGAGCTCGTCGACCGCGCGCAGGGCCAACAGCCTCGCCGAACGGCAGGTGGACCCCGGCGACCGTCCCACCGTGCGGGTCGGGCTGACACCGACCGGGGCAGCGGGTGCCGGCTGTGGTGAGCCCGCTGCACCAAGACCAGATGCGCCGTGTGGTGGGGCCGCTGCGTCCGTGAAACGGAACCCGCTGCCGAGGACGCCGACAGCGCCTGACGTCGCACGGGAGCTGTCGGCGACCACAACGAGAAGGTCGTTGCTCCGATGCGAACGGTCATCGATCGCCACCCACCGCTGCGGGCAGCGAGGTGCTGGTGGTGGTGGAAGAGCGTTCTTGTCGTGGCGGCACGGGACCAGCCCTCCAGATTGTGCTGTTGGCACAACCCGAAGGAGCGTCGAACACGAGAAGTTCGCAGTCAGAGGTTTCCGATGACGAGGGGTGGGCGTGGCCGAAGAAGAGCGAACTATCATGCCGGGAACAGCGTGCTCGCTCGAATTGGACGCAGGGCAATCGGTCGACATCATCGACGTCAAGGGGCAACAGGTCGCCGACCTGGTCGCGTTCTCGCTGACGAACGTCGACCGTGAGTGGCTGTCACCCACCCACACCCGGTCGTCGTTGGGTCGGCTCAAGTTACGTCGTCTAGACCCACTCCTGACCAATTTCCGGCGAATGATCCTGAAGCTCGTCCACAATGACGTCGGAGTCCACGACATGACCTTTGCCTCGTGCGACAGGCAGCGCTACCTGCTCGGCTACGGTATAGCCGAACATCCCAACTGCCGCGAGGCGCTCTCTCGAGTTCTCCTGCCGTACGGCATCCCCGTCCACCGAATTCCGGACCCGATCAACCTGTTCCAGAACTCGACGGTCGATGCAGACGGAGTGATCGAGACGATCGCCCCGACGAGTCGGGCGGGCGACCGGCTGTCGCTGGTGGCCACGATGAACACGCTGCTCGCCGTGGCTGCCTGTCCGCAGGACCAGAGCCCCTGCAACGGATGGGCACCTACTCCCATCGCGCTGCGCGCCCCCATCGGTGCATTCGCGCCGTGACGGGCCGCGCAGCTCACCGCTGTGCCCTTCGGTCGGAGTCGAAGACGATCAGGTGTCCGGAGGCACGACCAGCACCGCTCGGTGTCCGTGGCGGAGTAATGCCCTGGCGTTGCTGCCGAGCAGACGCTCTCGCAATGTCGATCGTCGGCGGGAGGCGACCACGATCACGCCGACGCCCTGCGCTGCGGCTTCCTCGGCGAGAGTGTCGGCCACGCTGCGCGGCCCGAACTCTTCGGTGGCTAGTTTGACCGTCTCCGGCGGTAGCCCCTCCTCGCTGTTTCGGCCCGCCACCTCTGGCTCGATCGCGACCCGTGGGCTGGGCCCGCCGAAGATCGCTGGGGTCCCGACGTAGCGGACGAGCTGCAGTCGGTCGCGGAACAGGTCTGCGGCGACGACCCGCGCTCGATCGGCGGCGGGGGACCCGTCGTGCGCGATCATCACCGCGCCGCCCACGGCGGCGGCGCGCTCCTCGGCCAGCAATGGCGGTACGACCAGCACTGGCGTCGAGCTGTAGTTGACCGTGGTGCGCGAGACGCTACTGAACAAGCCTGGGAGCCCCCAGGCGCCGCGAGAGCCAACCACGACAACCGCGGGCCGGAACCGCTCGGCGAGCTCCGCGAGTGCCAGGCCTTCGCCCCCGTGGACCTCGTGCACGAATGGTTCTGCCGTCCAGCCCGCCGCCTCGGCGAGGGTGACTCCCCTCGCGGCCACGCTGTTCGCCGTTGAGGCCGCCTCCCGCCGCACCAGCCTCCACAGATGATCGCCGTTCCAGGCCCGCCGCGCGAGCCGGCGATGCATGGTGGAATCGGCGCCGGGCGCGGTCCAGAGGTGGGCCACCCGGGCGTGACGAAGCGGCATCAGCTCCGCAGCGATCGAGACGGCGGTCATGGCGGCATGAGACCCGTCGAAACCGAGCAGCACCGAACCGTCGCCTCGACGGCCCAAAACTCGGTCGCGCGTCGCCACTACGTTCATCAGGCCGCCTCGTGATTCGTGTTCTAGGGTCGGCCTCCAGCTCCTCCGGCTCACTCTCGCGCCTTTCGCTCGATCTCCGCCCGGGGCGGCCGCGCGAATGTGGCGCGCAGCGTTCCCTCTCCGCTGCACCCAGCATGGGGTGGCGTCGAGCCGGCTCCGTTGGAGTTTCTTGCCAAAGGCAGCTCGCACTTCTTGTCGGTCTGAAGCCAACCGACGCTGCTGCTGACCACACCGAGGTCCTCGATGGCGCGCGTCCCTGCTGAGGACACCCGCAAGTCGACTCCCCGGGCGACGGGTGAACCGGACCACCCGCCGATGGGGAGCGACGCTGAAGGTGGAGGTCTGGGCGGAGATCCACCTTCATCGGGCCAAGGGATGCCGATCAAGGCGCTGGTCGCCGGGGATCGGGTGAAGCACGATCCGTCAGGTGTGGGTCGCCGCCGCGCCGCCGAAGGACCAGTGCCAGCGAGGGGCTCGGTCGTCGACGACCCACGCCTTGGTCGTGTGCGTGATCGACCATCCCGAACTCGGCGCCACCCGGGAGCAGGCCGCCGCCCCGAACGTCTTGGCGCCGCCACTCCGGGTGCAGATCGCCGGTTTCGACAACCTCTGGTGGCGGCTGCGCACGGCCGAGTGAGCGAACCCCTCCGGGGGGGATCGCAAGGTGGTCGCTCGTGGCCACCACCTGTGTCGCGGACCGCGAGCGCGAGCCGAGGCCGAGCTCTTTCTTCGCCGGCTCGACCTCCGGCAGATGTCGCTCTGGGCAAGGCGCGGGCCGAACAAACTCGTAGTTCGTCAGGTCCGTCAGACGCGTGCCGGCGCCTGGCCCTTGGCCCTCGGCGCGGTCCTGTGGGTGCTCGTCGCGGTGAGCAGCCTCGGGCTGCAGGCGCTGACCGGGACTCTGTGAGGGCCGGTCAACGCCGTCCGCCTGGCGACAGCTCGCCCGGCGCCGAGGGGGAGAGGGCGGCGGCCCGGCCTCGGCGCACAACCACGACTCCTCTCCGCTGAGCAGCCACTGCACCGAGTCCGACGCGCGAGCCCCGGAGGCCTCGGAGATCGTCCAGCCGTTCCTTCATCGACATCGTCCACCGCGGCGCCGCGGTCGACCTCGCTTTGCTGCTAGCTTGCACGACCACCTGATTCTCCCTCGATCAGGCCGTCGACCCCGCAGTCGCCGACGACGTCAGCAAGAGCAGAACCATCGTCGAGGGCGCCGAACAGATCCAGCAGCTCGTCATCGCCCGCACCATCTCGGGCCGGCACATTGCCTGATACTTACCGAAGGTTGGGCACTGGTCGTACGGTGCCTCTGCTCGCCACCGGTCAGAGCGTCGTCAGGACGTCGAAGTCGTAGCCGTCGGCGCGGGCGAGATGGATGGCCTGGTGGCTCTCCCCGCGCCCTCCTCCGCTGAGGGCCACGGTGCCTCGCGGGCCTTCGTAGGTCACCCGTGTTCCGGCCGCGACCGCCGCGACGTCGTCGACGCGGACGGACCCGGCTGCCCGCGTGAGCGAGGTCAACGCCAGGAGACCCTCGTAGCAGGACTCGGCAGCGTTGTTGAGCGCCGGCGCATCGGGGCCGTAGCGATGCACGTAGGCCGACATGAAATCCATCGCTGACGTCGTTGCGAGCGAGCTGAAGTAGGCGGCCGCGACATAGAGGTTGCCGGTCGCCTCCGCACCCGTCGCGAGCAACATGTTCTCCTCCATGAGAGGAGCGAACCGCGGCATGATCGAGTCCAGGCCGACCTCGGCGAACTCCCGATTGAACATCACGGCGTCCTGACCGACCAGCAGCATCAGAACACCGTCCGCCTCGCTGCGCGCGATGTCGACGAGGGTGGACGAGAAGTCTCGGCACCCGTACGAGACGAACGCTTCGTGCACGACCTCGATCCCGGCGGCGCGGGCGTACTCCCGCACCCGCGCCGCCGTGCGGCGCGGCCAGACGTAGTCCGCGCCGACCAGGGCCCATCGACGAACCCTGGCGTTGTCGCGCATCCACTCCAGCGCGGGTGCCACCTGTAGTTCGGGCACCTCTCCGCTGGTGAACACACCCCGCGGGATCGGGCCGCCTTCGTAGAGCGAGGTGTAGACGTAGGCCGCCCGGTCTCGCAGCACCGGCGCGAGCGCTTCCCGAACGCTGGAGATGTGCCAACCGGTGACGGCGTCGAGCTCGCGACGTTCGAGCAGGTGGTGGACGGTGCGTCGGATCTCGGGCAACGAGGTGCCCGCATCGATCACGGTGAGCTCCAGCTCGCGCCCCAGCACTCCACCTGCCGCGTTCACCTCTGCGGCGGCGAGCTCCGCGACGGCCTCGCACGAGGGGCCGAAGATGCCGCCCGGGCCCTGCAGGGGTATCGCGAGGCCGACGCGAAACGGCTCCTCCACGCGACCTCCTCGTCCGGCACGCAGAAGTGGAACGACATATCTTCATGTGGAAGTATCGCGAGGACCGACAGGGAAGGCAAGGCTAGGGGGACGGGTGGCATCAGACGGACCGAGTGCGATCGAGCTCGCCCGGTTGGTCGCGGACCGGGCATTCGTGTGCGAGCGGGCCATCCACGCGGTGGTGTCGCCGGTTGGCCTCACCGTCGAACAGTGGTGGGTCCTGCACCACCTGACGGAGGTCGAAGCGGCGTCGATGTCGGGCCTGGTGAGCGCGTGTCGCGCGTCTGCGCCGACGATGACGCGGATCATCGACAAGTTGGTCGAGAACGCTCTCGTCTACCGCGGTCTGGACGGACCGGATCGGCGTCGGGTGCTCGTGCGTCTCGCACCGGGCGGGCGCGCCCTGGCCGCCTCGCTCGCCGAGGAGGTCGAGGTGGCGCTCGGGGCGCAGTTCGAGGGGCTCGTGCCGTGGCAGGTCGGCGCGCTCCAGGCTGTGCTTCGGATGCAATAACCACTCATTGACATATTTTCATATGGAAGTAGCGTCCTCGTCACCCCACAGGACGGAGGACGACGATGTCGACCGGCCCCACAGACTTCACGAAGTCCGGCGTGTCCCGGTTCCCTGACCGTGATCTCGCCGTACCGCGCTACCGGTGCGAGGTCGGCGTTCCGCTGGCCGGTCAGAAGGAGCTCGGGCACAACCGGTGGCACCCGGACATCCCGCCGCTGCACGAGCTCGGCCCCGGCGACGAGATCATCCTTGAGGCGGGCGGGTACGACGACTACCAGCTCAAGGACGTCGACGACGACCAGGACATCCGCGACTTCGACCTGACTCGGACCCACCCGATGGCCGGCCCGGTCAAGGTGGACGGGGTCGAGCCCGGAGACCTGCTCGTGGTCGACGTCCTCGACGTGCAGCCGTTGTCGGGGATCGGCTACTCCAACATCCTTCCCGGGATGGGTGGTCCGCTCGCCTCCTGGTTCCCCGAGGGCTACAAGACGATCTGGGACCTGCACGGCCTGTTCGCCACCAGCCGCCAGATCCCCGGTGTCGAGATCCCGGCGATCTCCCACCCCGGCGTCATCGGTGTCGCACCCTCGATGGAGCTGCTCGAGACGTGGAACGCCCGGGAGGACCCGCTCATCGCCGACGGGTACGCGGCTCCGCGCGCCGACGCGATGTCGACCGCGGTGCTACGGACGCTGCAGGGTGAGGAGTGGGAGCGGGTCGCGGCCACGGCGGCCCGCACCGTGCCCCCGCGGGAGAACGGCGGCAACCTCGACATCAAGAACCTCTCGCGCGGGTCACGCGTGTACTTCCCGGTGTTCGTCGGGGGCGGGATGTTCTCGACCGGTGACTTCCACTTCGCCGAGGGCGACGGCGAGATCACGTGGAACGCGATCGAGATGGACGGCGTCGGCTGGTACCGCTTCAACGTGGTCAAGGACGGCATGGCGCGATACGGGGTCCGGACCCCGATGCTGCGCCCGTCGCCCGTGGACCCGAACCTGGGCGCTCGCTACCTCAGCTTCACCGGCCTGTCGGCCAAGGGGACCGAGCAGAAGTACATCGACGCGACGATGGCAGCCGTCGACGCCGTCGAACAGGCGATCGCCTACCTGGGCAAGTTCGGGTACTCCCCGGAGCAGGCGTACACCATCATCTCGGTCGCCCCATGCGAGATGCACATCGGCGGCATCGTCGACATCCCGAACGCGGCGGTCACCTTGAAGGTGCCGCTCGACATCTTCGACAAGGACATCCTGCCCACCTGATCGGCCGCCGGCTCCGGTCCGATCGGCGCGGCTCCGTCGCCGCACGTGCAGACGCTCGCAGCCCCCTGCACGCGTGTGCTGTGACGGAGCCCGCCGGTCCGCCTCCCCCGCGGGCCGATGCCGACGACCCGGGGGGCTGCCATCACGCCTCGACCACGTGAAGCTCCGACCAGTCAGGGGGAGAGGTGGCAATCCTCGCGGACCACCCGCGTCACGAGCCCGTCGGTCCAACGGGACGGGAATGACGGTCAGCACGAAGCGGGCGGTGACGGGCGCCCTGCTGCTCGATCTCGCCGTCAGCCCCCTGTTCGCCTGGGATGTCTTCACCGACGTGCTGAGGTGGGAGCTCGGCGCCACCGACACCGCGCTGGCCGGCGTGTTCTCCGTCGGACTCGTCGCCTTCATGGCCGCGGTCGTGCTCGGCGGCCGCCTCGCCGACCGCGCGGCCCCCGGCACCTCGCGGTCGTGGCGGCGACCGGGATGATCGTGGGCCTCCTCGGGAGTGCGGTGGCGGGCTCGGTGATCGCGGTCGTCCTGGCCTTCGGGGTGCTGGTCGGCGCCTCGAGCGGCCTCGACTACGCCACCGCGGTGCGGGTCGCCGGCACCGTGGCCTCCGGTCGGGGACTCGCGCTCGGTCTCGTCGTGAGCGCCTACGCCGTCGGCTCCGCGGTTCTCGCGCCGGTCGCTTCGACGGCGTCTACCTCCTCTCCTCTCCGTCGCCGCCCTCGGATATGGGTGCGTCGCCACGTACACGCGGCTCGCGCCCGGTTCGGTCGTAGCCCGTCCGACCTGAGTCTCGGCCGGCTCGACCTTCTCGCCGGCGCGCGCTCGCCCCAACAGCGGGCGACGATGCGTCGGTGAGGGAAGGCATTCAGGATCGCGTCGACGATCCGGAGGTCCAGGGCGTCGACTCCGACATCATCTTCGTCTCCGATGCCCTCCAGGCCCGGCTGAACACCTTCTGCGCGCAGCGACCCGAGCGCACGGTGACCTCGGTGACGTTCGATGCCATCGAGCATTTCGGGCGCCGACTGCCCGAGCTGATCGAAAACGCCCTGGCCCGGCCCGTTTCGCCGCCCTCCGAACACACGGAGCTCCGGTACCTCGGGGCGGGGCCGGTTCAGGTTCGGCTCCGGCCCGGTGTCGCCGGAGCGCGGATGCTCCGCCGGCTCTCGGACGAACTCGGACGGTCCTGGCGGACGTGGGTGCCACCGGTGCTGAACGCCTACCTGCCTGGGCGGCGGGAGCCTGAGAACATGCCGTGGCTGGTCCAGGACGATCGACGTCCCGGGGGTGCGTCCACGGGACACCGAGGAGGAGGCCCCGTGCTCGTGATCCGGGTCGACCTGGTCGAAGAGATCGTCGCCCACGCCCGCCGCGATCACCCCCGGGAGGCGTGCGGGCAGCTGTTCGGGGCCGCGGACGGCGGCCGAGCGATGCGCTACGTGCCGATGACGAATGCCGACGAGGCCGACGAGCAGTACGACAACTTCCGTTTCGATCCGGACGAGCAGCTCCGGGTCCACCGGGACGCGCAGTCGCGGGGCGAGGAGGTGGTGGCTGTCGTGCACTCCCACACCGGGATGCCCCGCCGGCTGCCCGAGGGCCGGAGGCAGTCGGAGGCGTACCCGTCGGCCAAGGACGTCCGCTTCATGGGCCTGCAGCCCGACGTGCACTTCGTCATCGTCGCGCTCGACGGCCCGGACGCCGAGACCGAGCTGCGGTCGTTCCTACTCGGCGGGCACGGCGAGGTCGTCGAGGACGAGGTGACGATCGGTCCCGGCGGGACGTACGGAGGTTGATCCCGGTCCGGGTGCGTGCCGACGTCATCTCGGTCGCAGTCCGCGTGGGGAGGCGGCCCGGCGATCTCCAGCAGGCGCGCAGCGGGATCGGTCAGGAGCCGACATGCGCCGCACGCCCGGCATAGGAGCGGTGTCGCCGTCCTGACCCGGCGGGCGCGACACCTGTACAGGGCCACAACTACCTTCCCGACGTTTGTCGCTGCTCGACAGCCCGAGGTGGCCGTACCTCGTCCATGGTCAAGGGACGAACAGCAGTCCCTGGAGGTGGCATGTCCTTGTCGAGGGGCGACATCACCCCGCGCAGCGCGGTGGTCGTCGGCGCCGGCATCGTCGGTCTGAGCACCGCGTGGTTCCTGCAGGACCGGGGCGTCCACGTGACGGTCGTCGAACGAGACGAGGTCGGAGCCGGAGCCTCTTGGGGCAACGCCGGCTACCTCTCACCGGCGCTCGCGGTGCCGCTGACCTCCCCCCACGTCCTGGGCGAAGGGCTACGGGGTCTGGCCGACCCGGGAGCGCCCCTGAGCATTCCGCTCCGCGCCGACCCGCGCCTGTGGGGCTTCCTGCTCCGGTTCGCCGCCCACTGCCGCTCCGCTTACTGGCGTCGCGCAGTTCGACACCACCTGCCCCTGCTCGAGGAGTGCCTCCGGGCCTTCGACACCCTCGCGAGCAACGGGGTCGACGCCGAGACCCATGACGCACCGGTGGTCGCCGGGATGGAGTCGGCACGCGCGGCTGCGGCGATGCGCCGCGAGCTGACCGTTCTGCGGAGTCTCGGCGTGCCCGTCGAGTTCGACGATCTCGATCGTCACGAGGTGTCGTCGCTACGGCCGCAACTCTCGGAACGTGTCGTGGCCGGGCTGCGGATCGACGGACAGCGTTACCTCGACCCCGGCCGGTTCGTCGACCGGCTGGCCCAATCCGTGGTCCGCCGGGGCGCCTCCATCCGACCGCGCTTCGCGGCCCGGAGGATCGTCGCCGACCTCGACCGCGTCTTCGTCTGCCCTGACGAGGGGCCACCGGTGACCGCGGACGTAGCCGTGGTCGCCACGGGCGCGCGGTTAGATGACCTCGTCCGCACGCGTGGTGTGCGCACCCGCGTCAGGGCCGGCCGCGGTTATTCGTTCAGCGTGCCCACCGACACCCCGGTGGACGGGCCCATCTACCTCCCCGGCATCCGCGTCGCGTGTACCCCGTATCGGGGCGAGCTCCGGGTGGCGGGGACGATGGAGTTTCGAGACGTCGACGAACCGGCGGACCCCCGGCGGGTCGACGCCATCATCGACTCGGTCCGGCCCTTCCTGGCCGGTGTCAACTGGGACGAGCGCAGCACCCCGTGGGTCGGGGCCCGGCCGGTCACTGCCGATGCACTCCCCATCATCGGTGCGACGCGGCAGCGCGGTGTCTTCGTGGCCGGAGGACATGGCATGTGGGGAGTCACGTTCGGCCCGATCACGGGTCGGCTGCTGGCGGAACAGATCACCACTGGGAAGCAGCCGGCCGAGCTCACCCCCTTCGACCCCCTCCGCTGATGGCTTCGCGCATCGACGCGGGGACCGGGGTGGACGAGGCGATCGTCGAGGCCGTGGAGGCGATCGCCCGGGTCGTCGCGGACCACCCCGACGCCATCGGGGCGCAGCCGATCCTCGATGTCGTGGTCGCGTCGGCGTTGCGTGCCGTACCGGGCGCGCGCAGCGCCTCGACGCTCCTGCTGGATCGACGACGTCATGCCGTCGGGGTGTCCGCCTCCGACCCCGCGACCGCGGGGCTCGACCAGGCGCAGGTGACGCTCGGGGAAGGACCTGCCGTCGAAGCGGCCACCGGGTCGACGATCACGTCGGAGAACGATCTGCCGCACAGCACCCGGTGGTTGCGGTGGGCGGCGTTGGCTGTCGGGACGGGTCACCTCACCGTCATGTCGCTGCCGATCCGGACCAGACGCGTCCGAGGCGCGGTCACGCTCTACGGGGCCGATTCCTTCGCCCAGCAGGACGTGCTGGCCGCACGACTCGTCGCCGGGGCCGCGGCCCTGGCGGTGGACAACGCCCTCAGCGTGACTGGTCTGACCCGCGCGCTCGAGACGCGGGACGTCATCGGACAGGCCAAGGGCATCCTCAAGGAACGCTTCTCCGTGGACGACCGTGCGGCGTTCGCTCTCCTCGTGGAGTCGTCGCAGGACACCAACATCAAGCTGCGTGAGGTGGCCTCCCTGCTCGCGGACGGTTCGCTCGGCCTGCCGCCGCGCTCCTGACCCGGTCGTCGGGAAGGCCACCGGGTCAGGGGCGCCACGAGCCCTTCGTTCAGGTCTTGCCCTCCGTCGGACGGGGCCGATCCCGGTGACCCGCGGGTCGAAGCGGGCGGTCCACCATCCACACCGACCACGCGGTGCAGAGGACGAAGAACGTGGTCAGCGACGGGATACCGGCGAAGGCCGCGAGCAGTGCGAGGACGGCCGCCACCGACGCACCGACCACGAGCACGGCGCGTTGCCACGCCGGCCGGGCCTGTGCGGCGAGACGGCGTTGCGATGTG
Organism: Actinomycetospora chibensis; assembly: GCF_028737215.1. Taxonomy (GTDB): domain Bacteria; phylum Actinomycetota; class Actinomycetes; order Mycobacteriales; family Pseudonocardiaceae; genus Actinomycetospora; species Actinomycetospora chibensis. The sequence continues at coordinate 382,534 of NZ_JAQZAM010000003.1, forward strand.
GCGAACCCCTCGAACCAACTCGGGTCCTCCGCCGACAACCGACCCTCGATGTCGGCCAGAGTCCGGCGTTCGGAATCACTGAGCATGGTCGGGCCTCCTTCAGCCCTCGACGTCACTCGAGCACAGGCACGTCATGGCGGTACGGCCTCGCGGTGAGCACCGTGACCGACACCGTTCGCCCTGCGGGGAGTTGGCAGGTCCGGGTCTCTCCCTCGATCGCCCCGAGCAGCGCGCGGCCGATCGGCGACGCGGTGGAGTACACCTCGACGTCCGCGGCGGCCGGGACGTCACCATCGCCGAGCAGGACGGTCTCCTCCTCGGACGACCCGTCGAACTGCACGGTGAGGAGCATCCCGGCTTCGACCAACCCGTCGTCCGGTGGCGCGCTCCCGATCTCGGCGGTCAGCAGGAGCTCCTGGAGGTGCCGGATCCGGCGCTCACGCCAGCGGTGCCGGGCCCACGCGTCCGCGTCGGCATCTGCGTCGTGCTCAGGCTGGAAGCCCGCGCGGTGTTCCAGGAGCAGCCGCTCGAGCTCGTCGCGGACCTGCTCACATCCCTGCGGGCTCAGCCAGGCCGGCCTGTTCGTGGTCATGCGGCGTTCCTCCGTGTGAGGCGGGAAAGGTGGTGACGAGGCGGGGCGTGGGGCCGGGCAGTTCGCGCGCGGACCTTCCCTCGGTTACGACCATCACCGGGCAAGGAGTCCGGGCCAGGAAGTCCTCGATGTCCGGATGTCGTCGTGTCGGGCCCCTCCGCTGCTCGAGTACGACCAGCTGGGCACGCCGCCCCGCGACACGCAGCGCGGCGACGAGGTCCTGTGCCGGCGCGAGCCAGGTCTCTCGGCGGTCGGCCGCGTCTGCTCGGGAAAGGGCTGCCCCACCCTCGGCCACCACGAGGAGAGGTGCCGCCCGTCGTGCGGCCACGGCTGCGGCCAGGTCGAGAACGCCGCCGTCGTCGTGCGCCATCAGGCCGACCACGACAGGACGGCTCGACGGTGTGGAGGCCCACGACCCGGTGCGGCGCGGCGGGACGACGACGACCGGGCAGTCGGCCCGACGGAGCGCCTCGGCGACCGTACGCCCTGCGGAGGGTCCGCCGTCCGCCAGTCGACGACCCCCCACCACGAGCAGGCTGGCTCGTCGGGTGTATCTCGCCAGGACCGGTCCGATCGCACCGTGCTCGCGAATGACCGTGATCCCGAGGCCCGGCGCGACCGCCGTGGCCGTGCCGAGTGCCCGGTGCAGCCACCGTCGGGGGTCCACGGAGTCCGGCCGATCGTCGCGCTCGACGTGCAGCAGGTGAAGGTCAACTCCCCGGTGCATCGCCTCGACGGCGGCCCAGCTCACCGCCGTGAGCACGCCCAGGGAGTTGTCGACACCGACCACGACCGCGTCGCGGACGCCTCCCCACCGCATGATGGGAGCGGAGGTTGCCGGCGGGGGTAGCGGGAGGGTTGCGATGCCGCCGTGGTCGCTCGGAAGCGCCCACGTGTCTGGTTCCGTCTCCACCGCCCCGCCCCTTCCGCACTCCGGCCATCACGGACCTCGTCCTCCGTGATGGCCAGGATGCGGTGACGACTGGTGCTGGCCGTTGTCGTTCACGGACAAACCTGGCGTGCGAATGTGGCCGCTCTCGCCAAGCAGTGGTCAGGCGTGCTCGTCGTCGGTCGCCGCCAGAGCGATGAACATGGCGATTCGCTGTTCGGGGCGATCGATTGCGAGGTGCGTTGCGGTGTTCATCTTCCGGAGCCGGTAGCGCACGGTGTTCGGGTGGACGTCGAGCTGGGCGGCGGTGACGCCGATGTCGCCGTGCGCCGCGAGCCAGGCCCGCAGGGTGTCGATGTACCGGGTGCCGTGCTGCTCGTCGTGTCGTCGGAGTTCGACGACGGGTCCCCGTTCGGGGACGCGGCCGTCGGCCGCGATAGCACGCAACCTGCGCAGGAGGATCCGGTCCCACGACTCGTCGTAGGCGATGGGCGCCGACCCGGGGTGCGCCACGTGCAACGCCAGTCCCTCGTCCGCCTCGCGCCGGCTGGCGGGCAAGGCCATGGCGTCGGCGGGCCCACCGATCCCCGCGTGCAACGAGATGTGCGACGGCATGGCAGCACGCACCGACTCCACCCAACTGCGCGCGCCGTCGGGTGTCTCGTCACGCATGGGCAGCACCGTGTACACGGTGTTGGCGAACAGCGCGCTCCGTCCCCACCGCGACCAGCCGAACCCGGTGGTGACGTGCTCGAAGACCAGCAGGACGCCGGCGTGCTGCTCCTCGTCGACGTGCGCCTGCAACGCCACGACCCGCAGGGCCGCGTTGGTCAGTCCGAGCTGGCTGATCATCGCCTGGCCGTCGCCGGTGCCCTCCAGCAGACGCGTGACGAGGTCGGACTCGACCTGACGTTCCAGGTCGGCGCTCGCCCTCGACCGCAGGAGGTGCAGTGCTGCCGTACGGGCGCCGTCCTCGAGGATTCGGCAGCGACGCTCGTCGAACGGGCCATCGGATTCCACCCAGAGTGAGCCGAGCAGCTCCCGTCCCGCCCGGACCGCCACGACCATGCGCCCGTCGAGACCGTGCTGCGGCGACGGCGCGACGAAGAGCGGGAGGTCGGAGGAGGCGAGGTGGCGGAACACGCCGCGCTCGGCGAAGACGCCGCGAATCGTCTCGGGGAGGCGGCGGCCGAGGATGGTCTTTGAGCGCACCGCGTCCACGGCGTCGTCGAGGCTCGAGTACGCCAGGACCCGGGAGAGCTGGTCCTCGATGACGACCGGGCCGCCGACCGTCGCGGCCAGGGTGTCGGCGAGGGCGAACAGGTCGGTGGGGCCGCGACCCGCCTCGGTCTCGCGACCCTCGAGGACCAAGCCGTACGCCAGACCCGTCAGGTGGCTCCAGGACACCTCCGGCTCCGCGAGCACGACCGCTACGCCGGCCTCCTCGGCGGACGCTTGAACTGTCGGCTCCAGGGGGGCCGGAGCCCGTACCAGGGCGACCGCCGCCCGAGCGCGCGCGGCGAGCCGCACCGCTACGTCCGGGGTGTCCAGACCCACCGCCAGGAACACGTCCCCGGTGGCGACTCGAGTGTCGGTGGGATCGTGCACGATCAGGCTCCGCAGCAGGACGTCCCGCGAACGCGGACAGCAGACCAACCGCGCCCCGCTGCTCGCCAGCACGTTCACCAGCCGGTCAAGGGTGATCATGCGCGCCTGCCTCTCGCAGGGATCTCGGAGCCGGCCCGCAGGATCCCCGATCCATCGGTCGGGTTGTCACGCGCGGACAGATCGATTCTCAGAGCTTGTGGTTCTCCACCATCCCCGCCCCCGGTCGACGGTCCACGCTGGTGGCGTGTCAGCAGTACCTCGCTGGACTCGGAGGTGGTGGAGATGCTCGACACAGATGTGGACGCCAGCACCCGGAGCCGGTCTCACCCGGATGTCGGCGCGCCGGGTGACCGGGGCGAGGAAGCTGCGCTGGTGGCGGTACCGCTGCCGCGGTCGGCGCCTTCTGCGGGCCCGGTGGTGGTAGGCGCCGACGGCTCGCTCGGCGGGGAACGTGCCCTGCGCTTCGCCGCGGAGCACGCGGACCGGCTCGGAGCGGACCTGTTCGTGGTCACCGCCGAGAACAGCGGCCGCGCGGCCGTTCCCGAGATCGTGGAGGATGCCCTGGTCGCGCAGCTCGCCGCGTGCCGCGCGGCCCATCCTCGTGTGACCATCCGCCTCCGGGTCGTCGAGGTCGGGGCCGGGCAGGCCCTCCTGCGTGCGGCACGTCGCGCGCAGCTGGTCGCGGTGGGTACCCAGAGACGTCACGGTGCGGCGCGTCCTCCGCTCGGGGCGACCGGCTGGGACCTGCTGCAGGCTTGCTCCTGCCCGGTCGTCGTGGTCCCACCTGGCGCTTTCGCTGATCCGGGATCACGCATAGCCGCGCACGAGACCGACGGAGGCACCGTCGCACCCGCCGCAACGGTTCTCGCGTCGGGGTGGCGAGATCGGTGACCTGCCCTGCCTCCCAGCTCAAGATCGCGGTCGCGATGACGGAAGCCGGAGGCCCGTCGTGTGCTCGGTCGGTCCTCTCGACCGGCCGACGGTCGACGACCTCCGCTGCACGATGCTGGCCTACATGCGTCACGGAGCCGCGCCGTCCTCGGCGGCCGGGGGCCGCCAGTTCACCTGGTGCACCTTGCGCGTGCTGCTGTTGACCCCTTGATCCGTCGCCTACAAACCTCGGCTCGGGGGAAATCGTCTTGTCCTCAAGAACCAAGCCGTTGGCTCGTATTCGTGCGGATCCGACTAACCGACCGCACGCGACAAGAGCCATCCTGAGCGGACCGAGCGTCCCGGTCTCCTCGGAACTGGAGATGTCGGGCGCGCCCCACAAGAGCGTCTGTGGCGCCGGGAGCTACATCAACGGAGGGCTCCGGTCCGCAGACGCTCCAATAATATCGTGTTACGATATAAGGTATCGGCACTTCGTCCGCCCTGCCGCCGGTCCGGGGAGGTCGGACATGCCCCATGACCGGAAACGTCGACGTGGGACGCGCGTCGTCCAATCGGACGCTCCCATCGCGGCGTACGTAGGTCGGCGTGGCGCGGTGAGGAGATGTGACGGCGATGACTTCGCAAGGAGCTGACCGACGGACGGTGGGGTCCGCGGCGGGATGGGCAGAGAGATCGACGCACCGGGGCAGGCCGGACGGTGAGCCGTTCGGCGAAGACGTGGAGTGCGATCCGGCAACGCCGTGCTTCGCGGTCGCGATGACCATCAGCGGGGTGTCGGTGGTGTGTGCGGCGGGGGAGCTCGACCGCTCCGCGGTCGACGAGCTGCGCGGCCTCCTGCTGGCTCGTCTGTGTCTCTGCGTGAAGGGTGCAGCAATCATCTGCGACCTCAGCCAGGCGCGGGTGTTCGAGCCCACGCTCGTGACGCGCATGCTCTCCGGCACGGCGGTTCGCGCCGCGGGGCGGGTGGTCTGCCTGTTCGTGCTGCCGTGTCCTGGGTTGCGCACACCGTCCACAGCGACCCTTTCCACCAGCGGCGCTATTGGGACTTTCGCATTGCTCGACGACATCGACAGTGGCGTGCGAAGGACCGGCGATCCCGGTCTCGAACGCGACGATCGACAGGTGCGCCGAGTCCTCGACCGGACCATTAGGCACTGCTTGCGCGATCTGCGGGGCCAACCGCCCTACGACACTCTCGACGCGGCCACCCGTCAAGCGCTGCGGTGGCGACTCACCGACGCCGCCCACGCGGGAGTCGGCGTCGGTCCCGGCCTGCTGTCGGCGGCTGCCGGGATCCGGAGAGCGCTCACCTCGCTGAACGCCCGACAGCACCGTGACGCCTACTTCGCCCTACTTGACGCCGAGGACCACCTCGCCGGCCGCGTCGAGCCAACCTCGTCCAAGCCCACCTTGCCTGGATTTTCCAGACCGGCCGTACCACCGAGCGTGCCCGCGCCGCGCGCGGCGAGCACTCGTGAACTGCAGGCGGGCTCCGGCCCAGTAGGTGGAACGCGGTGTCGCATGTCCATCCTGCGGCAGCCAGTGGTGCGACGACCGCAGCCGACTGGAGGGAGCCAATGACCCGAGTCGGCCCACGACCGGTGGCCACTGGGCAAGCACCACCACGCCGCTCGCACCGGGGTAGTTCGGTGGTGCGCTACCTGCACACCACCGACCCGAAAGACATCGCCGTTCTCTACCTGGTCACGTCGTTCGCGTTCTTCATGGTCGGCGGACTGATGGCGATGCTCATCCGCGCGGAGCTAGCCCAGCCGGGTCTGCAGATCCTGTCGGTCGAGCAGTACAACCAGCTGTTCACCATGCACGGCACGATCATGCTGCTGCTCTACGCGACGCCGATCCTGTTCGGCTTCGCCAACTACATCGTCCCGCTGCAGATCGGGGCGCCCGACGTCGCGTTCCCGCGGCTCAACGCCTTCTCCTACTGGCTGTTCCTCTTCGGCGGCATCATCGTCGTCTCCGGGTTCTTCACCCCGGGCGGGGCCGCGTCGGCGGGCTGGTTCGCCTACACGCCGCTCTCCGACATGACCCACACTCCCGGCTTGGGTCAGGACCTCTGGGGTCTGGGCCTCGCGGTATCCGGCCTCGGTACGATCCTCGGCGCCGTCAACTTCACGACGACCATCGTGTGCCTGCGCGCCCCGGGCATGACCATGTTCCGGATGCCGATCTTCACCTGGAACATCCTGGTGACGATGTTCCTCGTCCTCATGGCGTTCCCGATCCTCACTTCGGCCCTGCTCGGGCTGGAGGCCGACCGCCACCTAGGTGCCCAGCTGTTCGCACCCGAGCACGGCGGGGCGATCCTGTGGCAGCACCTGTTCTGGTTCTTCGGGCACCCCGAGGTCTACATCGTCGCGCTGCCGTTCTTCGGCATCGTCACCGAGATCTTCCCGGTCTTCAGCCGCAAGCCGGTCTTCGGCTACAAGACGCTGATCTACGCGACCGTCGCCATCGGGGCGCTGTCGATCGCGGTGTGGGCCCACCATATGTACGCCACCGGCGCGGTGCTGCTGCCGTTCTTCGCCTTCACCTCCTACCTCATCGCGGTCCCGACCGGCATCAAGTTCTTCAACTGGATCGGCACCATGTGGCGCGGCCAGCTGACCTTCGAGACGCCGATGCTGTTCGCGATCGGGTTCGTCGTGACGTTCCTGTTCGGCGGCCTCAGCGGCGTCTTGCTGGCCAGTCCACCGATCGACTTCCACGTGACCGACTCCTACTTCGTGGTGGCGCACTTCCACTACGTGCTGTTCGGCACGATCGTGTTCGCCACCTACGCCGGCATCTACTTCTGGTTCCCGAAGATGACCGGCCGGATGATGAACGAGCGCATCGGCAAGCTGCACTTCTGGCTGACGTTCATCGGGTTCCACATGACGTTCCTGGTGCAGCACTGGCTGGGCAACGAGGGCATGCCGCGCCGCTACGCCGACTACGCGGCCACCGACGGATTCACAACGCTGAACACGATCTCGACGATCGGGGCGTTCATCCTCGGGGCCTCGACGCTGCCGTTCATCTGGAACGTGCTCCACAGCTTCCGGTACGGCCGTCCGGTGGAGGTCGACGACCCGTGGGGCCACGGCAACTCGCTGGAGTGGGCCACCTCGTGCCCGCCGCCGCGGCACAACTTCACCGAGCTGCCCCGCATCCGCTCCGAACGCCCGGCGTTCGAGCTGCACTACCCGCACATGGCCGACCGGATGCGGAGGGAGGCCCACATCGGCTCCGGTGCACCGAGTGTGGGCGAGGCCGCGGCCGGTGCCACGGGCCAGGAGCACCTGCCCGGTAGCGACCCCCGCAACCGCTGACGTGACCGTTGGTCGTCGGGGTCGCCGCGGCGTCACGAGGCCAGGAGCAGGGCGCCCGTGACCAGGAGGGCGAGGACCTTCGTGACCTCCAGGCCGATGTAGGCGTGATGCCCGCGCGACCGGGGCGGGTCCTCGCCGGCGAGGACCCGGTCCGTCCGGCGGGCCAAGGCCGGGCGCACGGCCCCCACCTGCACTGCCAAGATCACCACGGCGATGGCGCCGCCTGCCGCGACGCGGCCGCTGGCGCCCCCGAGTGCGCCGGCGACGACCAGCGCGACGGCGAGCGCGACCTCGGCGGCATTCAGGGCGCGGAAGACCACCCGTCCGATCCCCAGCCCGACGCGCAGGGTCACCTCGGGCGCGCGGAACTTCAACGGCGTCTCGAGGAACGAGATGGCCAGCACTATCCCGAGCCACACGAATGTGACCGCCGTGGCCACCGCCAGCCCCGGATTCATGGCTCGCTCCTCTCCGTGTCGGCGGAGGTGTGGACGGGTCCGTCGACTCGCCCGGGAACGGTGGCGCGCAAATGCGCCACGCAGAGGTCGGGCTCGACGAACGGGTCGAGCCGCTCGACCGTGAGCGGTGTCCCGAGGGTGGACATGGCGCCCTGCATCAGTCCCAGGTGCAGGGAGCAGACGAGCCGGTCGCCGGTCTCCACCAGGTCCAGGAACGGACAATGGCGCAGCGCAAGCTGCCGGTCAGTGGCCGGGGCCCGCTGCTCGGGCGCGAACCCCAGATCGTCGAGCAACCCCACGAGACGAGCGGTCGCCTGCACGTCGGTGAGCCCCTGGTCCGGGGCCGGCTGCTCGATCAGGTCCGCGCCCCAGGCCCGCCCGGCCTGCTCGGCCCGGACCATGGCATCGGGCCGGGCGCCCAGCTCACCGGCGAGGATGGCGGCCAGCAGCCGGTAGCTGCGGGGGCCATCAGGGTGCATGCCGCGTCGGGCGCGGAAAGCCAGCGGTGGGCGGCCCGGACCGTCCACCGGGCCGTCGACCTGTTCGACGTGGCCGTTGCGGACCAGGGACTCGAGATGGAAGCGCGCCGTGTTCGGGTGTACGTCGAGTCGACCGGCGATCTCGGCGATGGTCAGCTCGGATCCCGCATCCCGGAGCAGCATCACGACTTCCCGCTTCCGTCCGACGAGCGCGCCGCGAGCGCCGGCGTCAGCAGACCTCCATGCCCGTCCCGTCCGCTGTCCGCCCTCACTCACGCGGGCCGCCGCGAGCCGGTCCGAGACATCACGCGACCTGGTGCGGCAGCGCCGCCACCATCGGGGTGTCGGCCCCGACGGCACCGAGCTTGGCCGCGCCGCCGGGTGACCCCAACGGCGCATCCCGCCGGGCGAGGGGCTCGGTGAAGAACCGCGCGTTGTCGGCCAGGTACTCCGCGAACTCAGCGGGGAGGTCGTCCTCGTAGTAGATGGCCTCCACCGGGCACACCGGCTCGCATGCCCCGCAGTCGACGCACTCGTCGGGATGGATGTACAGGCTGCGCGCGCCCTCGTAGATGCAGTCGACGGGGCACTCGTCCACGCACGCCCTGTCGAGCACGTCGACACACGGCAAGCCGATCACGTACGTCATGAGCTCGAATTTACACAACACGCTCTAGTATCAATAGGGCGGAGCGACGAGAGGAACCCATGGCCACCTCAGAACTCGACGTCCGGAGCATGCGCAAGCCCGACAAGCACCCGGCGATCTTCCAGGCCTTCGACGCCCTCGCCGTCGGCGAGTCATTCGTCCTGGTCAACAACCACGACCCGCGCCACCTGCGCGAGGAGTTCGACACCGAGCACCCCGGCAGCTACGGCTGGGACTACCTCGATCGCGGGCCCGCGAGGTGGCGGATACGGATCAGCAAGCTCACCGCCGCTGCGCTACCGCGCGTCCTGTGCGACGTCACGACGGCCGCCGCCGCGGACGATCCGGACGCCGCGGGAGCGGTGTGGTCGCTGTCGATGCGCCGTCGCGACCTCGACGCCAACTTCGTCCGCCTACGGCCGGGGGGCGGCATCGACGAACATCGGGGTCCCGACCTCGACGTCCTGATCCTCTGCCTCGCCGGCACGGGCAGGGTCCTCACCGAGACCGATCCGCTCGAGCTCCGATCAGGAACCCTCGCGTGGCTTCCGCGCGGCTCGCGGCGCGGGTTCGCCGCCGGCCCGGAGGGGCTGAGCTACCTCACGGTGCACCAACGACGACAGTCTCTCGTCCTCGAACCCCCGACCGCCTCGACTCCGTGAGTCGCCGGGGTCGCCACCGCGGGACGTCTCGACGTCGCCATCCAGGACCTGGCCGCGGTCGAGCTCGCGGAAGCCGGCTTTTGGGCGTCGCCGACCTCTTGTCGAGTCGGACAGGCCGCGGCGGCAAATATGTCCGACCATACAGACCCTCTCCCGGTCGTGAGAGTCACACTCCGAGCGACGGGTGACCTCGCCGTCATGGAGGTGGTGGTGATGGCCGTCAAACGGACTGGTCAGGCGCGCCGTGGCCCTGACCCGGCAGCCGGGACGCTCGATCCCAGCGTCATTCGTCCTCAAGGGTGCCCCTTGCCCACAGCCGACGAGGTCGAGCGCGGTACCCGCGTCGGTCCGGACCGACAGGAGGTAGCCGAGGCGAGATGGGAGAACGAGGGCGGGCGCCTGCTCAGGGCCGCGGCTCACGGACGGACACGGGGGCGCCGGCGTGAAAGGCGCCCGGGATGACGACACGATCCGGCGTCCGGGTCGCTCGGGTCTACGAGCAGCGCACGCCTCAGGACGGCGCCCGCGTGCTCGTCGATCGGGTGTGGCCCCGCGGGCTGACGAAGGCTGCCGCGAACCTCGACGCGTGGTGCGCGGACGTCGCGCCGTCGACCTCCCTGCGTAGGTGGTACGGCCACGACCCGTCGCGATTCGACGAATTCGCGGGTCGCTATCGGGCAGAACTCGACGAACCGGGCCGGGCGGCCGCACTGGAGCATCTGCGCGGGCTCGCGGCCGAACGAACGCTGACCCTGCTGACAGCAACTCGGCAGCCCGAGATCAGCCAGGCCGCGGTGCTCGCGGACCTGCTCGATGCGCAAGCCAGCGCCGACTGACAGCAAAGTCGTGCCCGTCGAATGATATGCGAACGCAACGTCGTGCTTGGGGAACGAGCGGACATGGCGCCGACACTGTTGCTCGAAGGCCGTGGTCACCGTCGTCGATGCGGAGCTGGGTCGGTCATGGAGGTGCTCGTCGTCGGTGCAGGAATCGCGGGACCGACGCTGGCCTATTGGCTGCTGCGTGCCGGGCACACACCGACGCTGGTCGAGCACGCGCACGGACCGCGCAGTGGCGGCCATCTCGTCGACTTCTGGGGTGCGGGCTTCGACGTCGCGGAGCGGATGGGCATCGTTCCGGAGCTCACGCGGCGGGGACACAGGCTGGCCGAGGCACGGGCGGTCAGCGCGAGCGGGCGACGGATCGCGACCTTCGAGCTGTCCACCTTCGTGGGTCCGGACGACCGCTACGTCAGCATCGCCCGGTCCGACCTCGCCTCCGTCATCTACGCCGCCCTTGAGGGACGTGTCGAGACCATCTTCGGCGACTCGGTGCGGACGCTCGATGACGACGGCGACGCGGTGCACGTCACCTTCGAGAGCGGGGCCGTCCGCGTCTTCGAACTGGTGATCGGGGCGGATGGCCTGCACTCACGGGTGCGCCGGCTGGCGTTCGGGACTCCGGAGCGCTTCGAGGTGAACCTCGGTCTCGTCGCCTCCGCGTTCGACGTTGTCGGGTACCGCCCACGCGACGATCTGGTCACCGTGCTCTACGCCGAGGTCGGGTTCCAGCTGGTCCGGCTGTCGTTGCCGGACGACGTCACGATGTTCCTGGTCACCGCGCGGCACGGGGGCGCCGCCCCGGAGGACCCTGCCGCCCAGCAGAGTCTGCTGCGGGAGCGACTGTCTCGCGGCGGCTGGGAGACCTCCGCGGTGCTCGAGGCAATGACGTCCGCGCGGACGTTCTACTTCGACAGGGTGAGTCAGATCCGGATGCCGGCGTGGAGCCGCGGCCGGGTCGGCCTCGTCGGTGACGCAGCGGCGTCTCCGTCATTGCTCGCCGGTCAGGGGTCCGCGCTCGCGATGGTGGAGGCGTACGTGCTGGCGGCCGAGTTGTCCCGGTCGGACGGCGACCACGTCGGGGCTTTCGCCCGCTACCACGCGCGGTTGGCGGCGTTGCTGCGCTCGAAGCAGGATGCGGCGCGGGGACTGGGGCTGGCGTTCGCGCCCTCGAGTTCGCTGCACCTGGTGGCCCGGAACGCGACGATCAGACTGATGGGGCTGCCTTTCGTCGCGAGACGGGTCATGGGACGGAGCCTGCGGGATGCCGTCGAGCTCCCCGCCGAGACCACGTTCCACCGCTTTCCCTGATCACTGCGCCGGGCCTCGACGCAGGCACGCGTCGCCGCGTCGCCGCCCGCGAGGCCGAGAGGCCGAGACGAAGCTGTTGTCCTCTCCGAACAAGGCGCGCGGTCGTCCTTGTCGGATTCAGTAGATGGACTTCAGCGGGATGGAGCGCATCCTGAGCGATCGACGGCGAGTCTCCGGAGCGGGAGGTGTCGAGCGTGGGCGGCACCGAAGGGGCATACGGAATGGATGAGCTCCAACGTGGGCAGCGTCCGGGCCGGCGACCATCGCGAAGCCGATCGGCGGAAGCCATCGAGGGCGGCCGGACCTCTCGAAGGGGTCGAACTCTGGCTGTGCGGTCTTCAGGCCGGCGTCGCGCTGTCCAACGATGTCGGAGGGTGGGGTGTGTCGGCCCACGCGGGTGGGGTCAACGCCGCAGCCATCCGTTGCATCTGGTCGCGGTGCAGTGGGCTCAGCAGGGCGAGCAGCCGCTGACCTTCCGGAGTCAAGAGAACCCGCACCGTGCGACCGTCGTCCGGGTCCTCGTGTCGCTGCACCAGCCCGTTGCCCGCAGCGCGGTTGACCAGCTCGACCGTGCTGTGGTGCCGCAGCTGCAGCCGCTCCGCGAGCTCGCCCACGGTGGCCCACTCGCGGCCGGGAAAGCCTTTCAGCGCGAGCAGCAGCTGGTAGTGCTGCGGAGTGAGGCCGTGCTGGCGCACGGTCTCGTCGCTGAAGCGCAGGTAGGAGCGGACCGCGAAGCGGAAGTCGGCCAACGCCTCGAAGTCACGCTTCGTCATCGAGCCTGAATCACCCACGTCCAACACCACGACCTTCATCACCTCGTGACCCACCGTCACCCCGGCAATCTACCGCACGGCCATCAAATATCGTGGTACGATATAATAGATCAGTCCCTCGTTCCGCCCCACCGGTCCAGGAGGTCCGTCATGCTCAGTGACCACGAACGCGAGACGCTGGTCGAACTCGAAGCTCGACTGCTCGCCGACGATCCGACCTGGGCGATGGCGTTCGACGCCGCCAGCCGACGGGTGTCACGCCAGCAGGCGTTCGAGCTGGCCTTCCACGTCGTGGCGATGACGGTCTGCGTCGCACTGACCGGGCTCATGCTCGCGGTGCACGCACCGGGCCCCGCGCTCTTCTTCGCCGCGGTGGCCGCGACGTTGTTGTGGTTGATCCGACGGCTCCGACGGCTCCGCCGGACTGGCGAGGCTCGCAGCTCGCGTTCGGGCTCGGGCTCGGGATCCTCGAGCCCGGGTGCTTGAGCCCGGTCCGGCCGGGTCGAGGCGGACCGAGTCCCTCCGGCCCTTCTCGTCGTCCGGGCAGTCGGTGAGAGATGCGCGAGGCGCATGGAATCAGTCGGGATCGTCGATCAACGCGAGCGCGGTGTGTGCCGTCCACAAGGACGTCGGGAGGAATGATGAGTGAGCCCGCCCCGGTGGTCGTGGGCGTGGATGGTTCGGTCTCCGGGCGCGACGCGTTGGATTGGGCGGTGGCTGAGGCCGCTACGCGGCTCCGCCCGTTGTGGATCGTGCACGCCTGTCCGCCTCCGATCGATCCAGGTCCGCTCGGGCCGGTGCCGTCGCTCTCGCCGTACACCGGCACGTCGGACGTACTCCAAGAGGCGGCGCGACGAGCCCGGCTGGTTGCCCCTGAGGTCGAGGTGACCGCTCGCCTGGTCTCGGGCGGTCCGGTGCCAGCGCTCCTCGGTCAGCGGGCCAGTCTGATCGTGGTGGGCAGTCGTGGTCGGAGCGGCGTGCGTCGTGCCCTTGCGGGCTCGGTCAGTGTCGCGGTCTCCGCACGGGCCCAGTGTCCGGTGGTGGTGGTCCCCCCGTTGCGCGAGGTGGTTCCCGGCCCGTCACGAGCTCAGGTCGTGGTCGGTGTCGACGGCTCGTATCTCTCGAGCCGGGCGATCGACTTCGCACTGCGGGCCGCCGCTCAGCGCGGGGTCGGGCTCACGGCCCTGCATGCGTGGATTCCGCGTCCTCCGGTCGACAGTGGTGGCCTTGCCGATGACTGGGCCGCCTCCCGAGCCGCGGAGTGCCGCGCCCTCGACGGCGCGCTCGCAGGGCGGCGGGGGCAGTTTCCCACCGTGGCCATCAAGTCCAAGCTCGCGTGCGACGACCCGGCGCACGCGCTGGCCGTGGAGTCAGCCGGGGCCGCGCTGGTCGTCGTCGGTTCCCGAGGACGCGGCTGCATGGCTGGGGTCCTGTTCGGGTCGGTCAGCCAGGTGCTCCTGCACGAGGCTCATTGCCCCATCGCCGTGGTCCGACCGCGAGCGGCCACTGCCGGGCCGGCCCGAGCAGCGTGACGGCCGCACAGCGGACGCTGACATGTCTCTCCGCAAAGGCAAGTGCGCCGAGTTTCTGATCCACGGAGACGTTCCCTTCATAGGAGGTAGCCGCCATGGCCCAACCGTTCTACCCGCAGCCCACACCGGAGCTCTCAGAGCGGCGCAAGGCGCTCGCTCCGGAGATCCACTCCGCATTCGAGGCGTTCAGTCGCGCGGTGTTCGCCGAAGGCGCCCTGGCTGAGAAGACCAAGCAGCTCATCGCGGTCGCCGTCGCGCACGTCACCCAATGTCCGTACTGCATCGACGGCCACACGCGGCTCGCCCGCCGGAAAGGGGCGAGCGCGGAAGAGCTCATGGAGGCGATCTGGGTGGCGGCCGAGATGCGGGCCGGCGGCGCGTACGCGCACTCCACCCTCGCCCTGCACGCGTCGGGCGAAGTGCCGGCACACGAGCAGCATCGGTGATCCGCACCGAATTCGCTCATCGGGCCCCTCATGGAGCTCGGAGCATGGCCCGTGTGGCGAACAGAATTCTCGAGAGATCGGATCGTGTTCGCGTCGATCTTCAGGGGCCCATCGGTGCGGACGCACGCGGTGGGGAACGAGATGATGCAGGAGAAGTGAGATGATGATGCCCATCGTCGTATTGATTGCGGCCCTGGTCCTGCTCGTGGTGGTCCTCGGGTCGAGCGTCCGGGTGGTCAAGCAGTTCGAGCGCGGGGTCGTCTTCCGATTCGGCCGGGTGGAGGAAGGAACCACCCGCGGTCCGGGAATCGCGCTGCTGGTGCCGTTCGTCGACCGGATGCAGAAGATCAACATGCAGATCGTGACGCTGCCCGTCCCGGCCCAGGACGGCATCACGCGCGACAACGTCACCGTCCGAGTGGACGCCGTCATCTACTTCCGTGTCGTGGACCCCGTGCGCGTCGCGGTCGATGTGCAGGACTATCTCACCGCCGTCGGTCAGCTCGCCCAGACCTCGCTGCGCTCCATCATCGGCAAGAGCGATCTCGACGACCTGCTGAGCAACCGGGAAAAGCTCAACCAAGGCATGGAACTCATGATCGACAGCCCGGTCCTGGACTGGGGGCTGCACATCGACCGCGTCGAGATCAAGGACGTATCCCTGCCCGAGACGATGAAGCGCTCGATGTCGCGCCAGGCGGAGGCAGAGCGCGAACGCCGTGCCCGCATCATCACAGCTGACGGCGAGAAGCAGGCCGCGACCACGTTGTCCGAGGCCGCCGAGACCATGGCCGACCACCCCGCCGCGCTCCAGCTGCGACTCCTCGAGACCGTCGTCGAGGTCGCCGCCGAGAAGAACTCCACCCTGGTCCTGCCCTTCCCCGTCGAGCTGCTCCGCTTCCTCGAGCGCGCCACCCCCGCCGAGTCCGACCAAGGCACGCCGGCGCCCACTACGGCCGCGACCGTTGCCCGGGGAGCCGCACCCTCGCCGGCACCTGCGCCTCCGACGCTGCCGGACGCCGGTGCCTTCGGTGCGCAACGTCAGGAAGACCCCGCTCGGTTCCCCTCGACGGAGCCGGCCGCACTCCGTGACGAGTCCGAATGGAGGCCCGCGATGTCGGTGCCCGATCTGCGGACAGCGGAGAGGTGACGACGGCCTGCCGAGCAGCGCAGGAACGTCACCCACCTGCCATGCCGCGCGTCGAACCTCGCGGTCCAGCGCAGGAGCTGCTGCTGGCCGACCGGGGTCGGCTCGATCTCGGACGCTATCGAGGACTCAGTCGGTGTCTGGCTCGAGCGCGCTGGCGGTGTGGGTGCGCTTCTGAAGGTCGACCCCGATGACGACCGCGTCGCGGGCCTCTGGCTCGACGACCTTGGCGGGCGACCGCGGACGAGGTGCCGACCTCCAGCGTCGAAGCTCCGAAACACACTTCCGCTGAGTGAGCCGCGACCGGAGCGCCGACCGGCTCGAAGAATCCCGGCACGGCCAGCCCGAAGGGCGGCACGAAACTCACGAGTCAGACCGGTCGGCGCTCCAGAAGCAGACGCTGGACCTATCGCCTGCGCCGCCCAGGAAGCGACTGCAGTGCGACCTCGTGCGCCGCTCAGTCGCAAGCGAGGTCGAGCTACCCTGCTGTGAAGGGGTCGTAGTGAATGCGGATGAGTGGGGTTCCAGCCTCGAGCATGGCTGAAACGGTTGCGCGCACCATGTCAGGTGATCCGCTGATCATGGTTTCGCGATCGGCCCATGCGCCGTAGCGGGAGACGACGTCGGCAAGAGTTCCGACCTCGGCGTCTCCGGGTTCGTCCCCGTGTTCGACGACCGGGATCACCGTGAGCCAGGGGTGTTGGTGGGAGAGTGCGCGGAGGCGATCGATGGCATAGAGGTCGGCGACGTCGCGTCCACCGTAGAAGAGGCCGACTCTGCGAGTGGAGCGGATGTTGACTAGCTCCTCCAGTATCGCGAGTGCCGGGGAGAGTCCTGTACCTCCGACGACCATCAGAAGGTCGCGCTCCGATTGGGGGGCGAGGGTCAGCTGGCCCATCGGAGGGCCGATGCGCCACACGTCGCCAACGTTGCTGTGGGCGACGATCGCGCGGCTGACCCAACCTTCGGGAACGGCGCGGACATGGAACTCGACGATCCCGTCGCTAGCGGGCGCGTTCGCCGGCGACAGCGACCGCCACATACGGGGCCGTTGGGGTATCTCAATGCTGAGGTATTGTCCGGGAGCATAGGGAATCGGAACGCTCGTTTGTGCCCGAACGACGGCGAGATCGTCGAGCAGACGCTGGTGATGCGTGATCCGAGCCATCCAGACGGCGGGCCCGCGCTCGGATTCGGCTGCATCGCGCATGATCGTGGCCACGAAATCGTACGCGTCCCGCCATGCGTGTTCAATCTGGGGAGTCCACCTTGGACCGGACACCTCAGCCATGGCTCTGAGCAACGCGTCGCCCACCACCTCGTAGTGCTTGGCGAGCACGCCGAATTTGCGGTGGTCGCGTCCGAGCTGGCGAAGGAAGATGGCGACGTCGTCCGGTCGATCCACTGTCTGCAGCACGTGGATGAGCGCCTGGAGGAATCGGCTGCGTTGGACCCCCATGGCAACGGGAAACAGGTCCCGAGTCTCGGGTGCCGTGTAGAACAGCAGACCGTAGAACAACTTTCCCACTTCGTCAGAACGCGGGGTGATCGCGGCGAAACTCGAACGGATGAGGGAGACCGTGGACGCAACGTCGTTGGAGGACGAGCCGGTACGAGGGACGGGGGTCAGGGCCGGGGCCCACACTGGAGGGTGGGGCTGGCCGGCCCCTTCGGGAACCGTGTCTCGTCTGTGTCTGCCGTCTCTCATCGTCGCTGGCCCCTTCCGAAGCGGGGCTACAAGTCCTCCCACACCCGCGAGCCCGGACGGTACCTCGTGTCACGAGGTAACTGGCGACCGGGCCGCTCTCCCGGCTGGCCGTGGGGAGTACGCCACGAGCGTCCACGCCGTTGAAGTCGAGGCGGGACTGCAGCGCCGCTGGCGGGGGCGACGTCGCTTCAGTCGGGTGGCTGCCTCGCAACCCCGGTCTGTCGCTGCCACGGGTGGCGGCGGCTGAGCGGTTCGACGCATGGAAGAGCCCGTCAGAGGTGTCCTCCGTCAGGCATGTCCCTTGCCGTGGAGCCGAGACCGGCACCGGCTGAGGCGATGTCGACCTCGTCACCGCGCCCGGCAGTGCCCTGTCCACCGGCTCGGGCGTCTCGGATCGCGCGCCACACGCGGTAGGGCGTGGTGGGCATGTCGATGTCGGTCACGCCGTACTGACGTACTGCGTCGAGTACCGCGTTGACCACCGCCGGGGGAGAGGCGATCGTGCCGGCCTCGCCGACGCCCTTGACCCCGAGAGGATTGGTCGTGGCGGGGGTGGTGGTGCGGTCGGTGGTGAAGGTGGGCAGGTCAGCCGCGGTCGGGAGCGTGTAGTCGACGAAAGTGCCCGAAAGCAGGGTGCCGGAGTCGTCGTAGGCGGCTTCCTCGAACAGCGCCTGGGCGATGCCGTGCGCGAGGCCACCATAGACTTGGCCTTCGACCAGGGTCGGGTTGACCACCGTGCCGACGTCGTCCACGCAGACGTAACCTCGTAGCTGGACCCAACCCGTTTCGGTGTCGACTTCGACCGCGCACAGATGTGTCCCGTGTGGAAAGGAGAAGTTCTCCGGGCCGAAGGTCGCTTCGGCGTCGATTGACGGTTCGACCCCGTCGGGCAGGTCGTGCGCGGTGAACACGGCCAGCGCGACGTCCTGGATCGTCACGCCCAGGTCGGTGCCCCGCACCGAGAACCGGCCACCGTGAAACTCGATGTCCTCGACGGCGGCCTCGAGCATGTGCGCGGCGATTGGCAGAGCCTTGACGATGACCTTCTCGGCAGCCTTGACCACGGCAATGCCCCCGACCGAGAGCGACCGGGACCCGTAGGTGTCCAGCCCGCGAGGTGCCGACGCGGTGTCGCTGTGGAGGACCTCCACGTCGTCGAAGCTCACGCCGAGCTGATCGGCAGCGACCTGGCACCATGATGTCACGTGGCCCTGCCCGTGCGGTGAGATTCCGGTGACGACCTCGACCTTTCCGGTGGGCAGCATTCGGATGCTGCTGTGCTCCCACCCGCCGGCGCCGTAGTTCAGCGAGCCGAGCACCCGCGAGGGCGCGAGCCCGCACATCTCGGTGTAGGTGGAGATGCCGATGCCCAGTTGAATGGTGTCGCCGCTTCGGCGGCGCTGGGCCTGCTCGCGACGCAGCCCCTCGTAGTCGAAGAGCTCCTGCGCCTTCTCGGTGGCGGCCTCGTAGTTGCCGGTGTCGTACGTCAGCGACGACGCCATCATGTAGGGGAACTCGTCATGGGTGATCCAGTTCTTGCGGCGCAGTTCCATCGGCTCCATGCCGAGCTCGACAGCGAGCTCGTCCATCAGCCGTTCGATGCCGAAGGTCGCTTCTGGTCGACCGGCGCCGCGGACGGCGTCGGTGGGCGTCTTGGTGGTGAAGACGTTGGTGCAGGAGAACCGGTAGGCCGGGATCTTGTAGATGCCCGGGTACATGAACCCGCCGAGGATCGGCACGCCCGAGGTCAGGATGCGCAGGTAGGCGCCCATGTCGGCGAGTAGGTCGACTTGGAGCCCGGTGATGGTGCCGTCAGTGCGTGCGGACACCGTGAGCTTCTGGATCTGGTCGCGCCCGTGGTGGCCCGACAGCAGGGACTCGGAGCGGGTCTCCGTCCACTTGACCGGCTTTCCTAGCTTCTGAGCGACCAGCACGAGCAGGATTTCCTCGGGCGTGACCTGCAGTTTTCCGCCAAATCCGCCACCGACGTCCGGCGCAATGACCCGCAGCCGGTGCTCGGGGATGCCCAGGGTCATCGCTGTCATGGTCCTAAGGATGTGCGGAACCTGGGTGGCGGACCACATCGTGAGCTGTTCAGGGTTCGGATCGACCACGACCGAGCGAGGCTCCATGAACGCCGGGATCAGGCGCTGCTGGCGGAAGCGTCGGCGGACCACGATCTGGTCCGGGTCGGACTCGGCAGCCTCGAAGGCTTCGTCGACGTCGCCACCGGTACCCGCCGCGCCGGAGTCGAACCTCCAGACCGCGCTTCGGTTGGTGCCGAGGTGGGGGTGGACCAACGTCGCCCCCGCGGCGAGTGCCTCCTCCATGTCGAGCACCGGGTCGAGCGGGTCGTAGTCGACCTCGACCTTCTCGACCGCGTCCTTGGCGGCCGCAGCGTTGCGGGCGACGACGACCGCGACTGCGTCCCCGGCGAAGTTGACCGTCGTCGGGGCCAGCGGGTGCGCCGCCGGGGCCTTCTGGTCCGGGGTCACCGACCACGCGTTCGGCAGCGCGACCGTGTCGGCAGCCAGGTCGGAGGCGGTGTACACCGCGACCACCCCCGGGACCTGTTCGGCGGCGGCGCGATCAATGCCGGTGATCGTGGCGTGGGCGAAGGGGCTGCGCACCATCGCGCAGTGCAGCATCCCGGTCAGAGCGATGTTGTCGGTCCACTGTGTCCGTCCGGTGACCAGTCGTCGGTCTTCCTTGCGCAGCCGGCCTCGACCGACCTCGGTAGCGGACGGGGAGGGCTCAGTGACGGTCATCAGATACTCCGGTCTGGACTCCGCGGGAAGCGACGAACTTCCGCGGTTCGTGTCGTGAATGCAATGGGTGCATCGAGGTTGCTTCAGACGATTCTCGTGAGTTGCGGCCTCAGTCGTTTCCTCCGTCGGAAACTGTGGTGCGTGAGTGGGCTGACTGTGAGCGCGCCAGTGCGCATCTCGACGGCAAGTCGGATCGCTAGCATGAACTTCTGCGTCGCGCTAAGCGGGCGGCGTGCCTACGATAAGTACCTGAACGGAACTCATCGCTGTGTCGGGAATGTCCGGGGTCGGGTGCACGACGCCGCTGTACTCCCGCGCGTAACGGCGGGATACGTCGAGTGGCAGCATCTACTCCTCGCGGCGGCGCCGCCGGACGAGTCTGCTCCTCGGGGTCAATCGCCAGGAATAACAGCTCCGCAGGCCCCGCAGCGCGTCGGTGGCTCTTCGTCGGCGATCCGCCCGCATTCCGGGCACAACAGGTGCATCCAACACACCGGATCGCCCCCCGTCTCCGGCGCACGGGGCAGTCGAGTGCTCATTGCTTTCCACCTTCCTCGCTGTGCTGCTGGAGGAGTTTCCGGGCTCGAGGGAGGACCGGACGTCAATGAGCCGTCGGTCCCGTGCCTCGGCTGCGCGGCACGGAAAACGAGCCGGAACTTGCGATCTGAACCTCGTCGCCGTCGGTCAGTACCGCCATGTCACTCAGCGCGCCGTTGACGTACGTTCCGTTGAAACTGCCGACGTCGACGACGACGAAGTCCGCGCCCTGGCGGCGGAACTCCGCGTGTCGACGAGAAACCGTCACGGCGTCGAGGAGGACGTCGCTGTCGGGGTGCCGGCCCACTGTGATCACGGCCTGATCGAGCGGACGGCGGAACCCGGCGTTCGGTCCACGTCGGGCGATCAGCAGCGCTGACTCCGAACGCGCCGCGTCCGCTTCGTCCGTCTCGCACTCTTCGCGCGTTCGGGTCAAGCCCCCCGTCATCCGTGTCATCTGTGTCTCGACTCGGACACGAGTGTTACCGGTGGTGTCGGCTGTTTCTCCCCCGGCACTCCGATGTCGTGGCGGGTCTGCGTTGTACGAGCGTGCCGGACTGCTCTGATCGAACACGACGTACCTCCTTCGAACTTGTCGCCGTCGGACCAGGGTGGCCTGTAACTCAAAAATATCGTATCACGATACAGTGGCGTTAGGTGGTCTTGTTCGATTCGGTGAGTGTCGTGCACAGGCGCGCTGGCCCGCCGGTTCAGTGCGCCCTTGTCGCTCCACGAGCTCGACCGCGACGCGTTGCAGACATTGAATCCGGGTGTTCGGCGGGGTCCGGCTCTAGTAAGTGGGACGAGCGAAGCCCTTGGATCTGCGCCGGACCAGTCACGACAGATGCTCTGTCCCTCGTCCGGCGCCATGCGCCCCCGGCGGCTACTCGCGGATGGCCACGGCATGTAGGGCGAGGGCGACTCCCGGGGGAGGGGAGGAGGAGTCACCAGCCCGTCCGTTCAATGCTCTGGGCTGATCCGGCTACCCAGCCGGCACCGGCGCGCTGTCGATCAGGGACACCGATGAGGGCAGTGACTTGCGGGGGCGTGCGCGAGTCGAGCGTCGCAGTCTCGTGCGGCGTCGCTGCCGCTACTGTCACGACGCTCCGGACCGACACTTCCGCGGTCCCTCAGGGCTTCGCCTCGAGAGGCGTCTGTTCGAACAGCTCCAAGGGATCGCTCGATGGGCCGTCCAGCAGGATCTGCTCGCCGCCCACGCCGACGATGATGTCGTTGCGGAACCGGGCGCTCGCCCGGCGTAGCTCCTCGACGACGCGTCCGAGGGACGTCACCTCGAGGACGAACCGGTTCCACCCTCCGGGGCGCGGTGTTCTCCCGTCGGGCATCGCCTGGCTTCCGCCGGCCCGGCCGTTGAGAACGGACAGCACGAGGCTGAGGTCGCCGCGCGAAAGCATCGGAGTGGGGCGGGGCGCATGTCCTCGTAGAAGTCCAGGTGTCCGCAGTAGAACGTGATCGCCGCAACGACGTCGTCGACGATGTACCTCAAACTGACCGTGGCCAGGTCTCTTCGGCCTCCGCCGTAACGCCGCCGGGATGTCGGGGAGTCGGATCAGTCGCCGGTCCGGCCGACCTCGGGTTCGGGGACGTCGCGTTGCTCCGCCCGGGCCCGTGCGGCCAGGCTCGTGGCGATGAGCCCGTCGTAGATCAGGATGCCGGCCACCCCGCCGATGAGGGGGCCGACGATGGGCACCCACCAATAGTTGTCGAAGTATGTTCCGGCTCCGGGGAACGCCAGCGGGCCCCACCCCTCGATCCAGGTCCAGAGGCGAGGTCCCAGGTCACGTGCCGGGTTGATGGCGTAGCCGGCGTTGGTGCCGTAGGTCAGGCCGATCGCCACGACGAGGAAACCGATCAGCAGCGGTGCCAGGTTGCTGCCCGGGCCCTGGTTGCGCCGGTCGATCAACGCGGCGATGAGCGCGACCAGGAGAGCGGTCCCGACGATCTGGTCCAGGAGCGGACCGGCGAGTCCGCCGCCGAAGTACTTGGCGGGGAAGGTCGCGAAGACGGCGAACGTGTCGAGGGAGCCGGTCCGCGTGGGCACGTTGTTCGCCACGTCGTAGGCGTTGATGGCGGGCCGGTACACCGCGTAGACCAGCGCGGCAGCGACGAAGGCTCCGACGAGTTGGGCCAGCCAGTACGCGGGGACCTTGGCCCAGGCGAATCCTCGACGCAGAGCGAAGGCCAGGGTGACCGCCGGGTTGAGGTGGGCGCCGGAGACCCCGCCGCTGATGTAGACGCCGAAGGCGACGGCGAAGCCCCAGCCGAAGGCGATGATCAGCCAGTTGCCGGGGCCGAAGGCGTCGGCCTGACGGCCCGAGCCCGGCAGTCCGACCACCGCCACCGCGACGGAGCCGCACCCGAAGGCGATCAGGACGAAGGTGCCGAGGAACTCGGCCAGGCATTCGCCGCCGAGCCCGGCGAGGAGGCGCGGCACGCCGACATCGCGCTTCGTGCTGCTCATCGTCGTTCCGTTCCTCGAGCACTCGCGACTGCGCCCGACGCCGCGACCGGGGTCGCCCTCGGTGGGACGTCGTCCGTCCGGCCTGCGCTCGGGGGACCCGCCGTCGCGCCGCGGGCGGCGCGCACGACCTCCGCGAGCAGCGCGATCAGTCGCTCGTCGCGGTCTTCGGCGGGGAGGTGCTCGAGCGTGGCCACGACGGCGATGACCGCCTCGTGGACGACCGCATGGGCAGGCAGGCGCAGCCACCGGAGCCAGGGGTGGCCGAGCCGGCGCCGAGCGCGTCGCCGCAAGGCCGTCAGGTGGCGATCGCCAGGGGCGACGGCCAGCCCCGTCGTCGTGCAGCACAGCACGACGACGTCGTCGAGTCCGCCCTGCCGCGGACGGATGTCGATGAGGTCCGGCGCCGACGGGGCGAGTCGGGGCCGGGCCCGATCGCTGACCGCGTCGTTGACGCGACGGGCCACGACGGCGACAGCGCCCGGCGTGCACGCTGGGCGGTCGGTGAAGCGCAGCCCGGCCAGCACCGACACGTACTCCATCAGGCACGCGCCCTGCTCGGGATCCGTGTGCTTGCCGACGTCCAGGTGTGGCAGTCCTGTGACTGCCGGCCGCTCGAGAACCATGTCCGGGCCTTCCCTTCCGAGACGCAGACCCTGGCCCACCAGCGTCGCACGTCGCGTCCATTATGAATGTCGTGCGGCAAGAACGATATGCAAGCGCAACAACGTGCTAGCCTGGACGAGCGCAGCGGTGGGTGGCACGACGCGCGCGGGTCCCTCATGCCCCGTCGACGACGTCCGAGGTCGTGTGGGGCGGGCGCGGCCGCGGCCACCGTGTCCGGACCGTCGTGTCCCGCACGAGGAGGCGGTGGAACATGGTCGATCGCACAGAGAGGGCCACCGGTGTCGTCGCCGGTGTCGGCGGCAACCCGGCAACGTTGCGGGCGGTCCGGTGGGCGGCCCGTGAAGCCGGCCGCCGTGGCGTCGGCCTCGACCTGTGCAGGTCCTGCCCCCGTCGCACCACGACCATGTCCTGCGGGCGCCGCAGGGACGCGCCCGGGCCCTGCTCGAGCAGGGCCGCCAGGTCGCCGCCGCAGTTGCCCCCGACGTCCCCGTCCGCCTCTCCGTGGTGACCGGCGTCTGCGGGCCCGCGCTCGTCCACGTCGCGGAACGCGCCGAGCTCCTGGTCCTGGGCTCCCGCACCGCGGCCGGGGACCTCGACCTGACGGTCGGGCGCGTCGTCGGACACGCGATCGGCCACGCCCGGTGCCCTGTCGTGCTGGTCCCGCAGATCTGGGATCCCGCCGCGGCACACTCCGGCAACGTGCTGGTGCACGTCGACGGCACGCGCGAGTCGATCGGCGCCGTGGCCTTCGCCGCGGACGTGGCCGACCGGTGGGGCGCGCCCCTCCAGCCTGTCGCCGTGGGGGTCCGTCACGGCTCCCGGACCGACGAGCAGGCCGCCCGACAGCGGCTGGCGAACGCCGTCGCCGGAACCCCCGATCAGCATCCCGACCTCGCGCTGCACGAGACCGTGGTGTGGGGCAACGCCGCCGAGGCGATCCTGCACGAAGCTCGTGCGCAGGCGCGGCTCATCGTCCTCTGCTCTCGGGGGTACGGTGCGCTCGCGGCATCGCTCCTGGGCGCGACCACCCAGACGGTGATCCGCATGGCGAGCTGTCCGACCGCCGCCCTCCCGTCCGGGGTCGCCGAGGTCTGGGCGACGCGCGGGGTCGGGCAGGTGACGGCGGACGCGTGACGACCTGTGCTCCGCGCAGCAGTGGGGGTCGTCCGGCGAGTCATCATCGAGCCGTGGCGCGGCCGGGTGCGCGGCCCCGGCCTCCCCGCCGACGCCTTCGCCGTCGTCATGGCGACCGGCATCGTCTCGATCGCCGCCCGGGACACCGACCACGCGGTGGTGTCGACCGTCCTCGCGGTGACCGCGAGCGGCGCACTGGGCGCGCTCGCGCTGTGGTCGGCGATCAGCGTCGCGACCACGGGCAGGGCGATCGCCGCCGGCCCGGACCCGCTGGCCCGCTCGTTGCTGCTGTTCAGTGCCGTAGCCGCCTGCGACGTCATGGCGGCCTGCTCCAGGTCCGACGACGTGGTGTCTGTGGTGCTCGGGGCGGTGGCCGTGGTGCTGTGGCTGGTCCTCGTCCCGCGGACACTGGCGGCACTGCGGTCGCGACCACGCGGGGCGCGAGCCGACGGTGCCCGCGGAGGATGGTTGCTCGCGGCGGTGGCGACCGAGTCGCTCGCGCTCACCGCCGCGCAGCTCACCGGGGCGGGGGTGCTGGTCCCGGTCCTGCTCGGTGTCGCCCTCGCCTGCTGGGTGCTGGGCCTGGCCGTCTACCTCGTGATCGCCGTGCCCGTCGTCCGGCGCGTCGTCGCGGCCCGGGGCGGCGTCGAGGTCCTCGGTCCCGACCTCTGGGTGCTCATGGGCGGGCTCGCGATCGCCACGCTGGCCGGGAGCGGTGTCGTCGCCGCGACCCGGGCCTCGGGGGCGCTCCCCGGGTTGCCCGAGATGCTCGGCCCTGCACCGGTGGGCCTCTGGGTGCTCGGCACGATGTGGATCCCGGTCCTGGTCGCGATGGAGATACGGCGCCGGCGACGGGCGGCGTGGCACTACGAGCGCGCGCGTTGGGCGACGGTGTTCCCGCTGGGCATGTACTCCGCGGCCAGCTCGGGGCTGGCGAGCGTCGGAGAGACAACCGGCGTATTGCCCTCGGTGCTGCGGGACACCGGTCACGTCGCCTTCTGGGTGGCGCTCGTGTCGTGGTGCCTCGTGACCACGGGGTTCCTGCGACAGAGCTGGCGGCGCCCGCCGTCTCTGCCGTGGCGTCCCGTGGGCTCGCGGCCCGGATGACGAGGATCGATCCGCGCACGGCGCGCCGCGACCGACCCGACCTCAGGGGCGCAGGCCGAGCTCGGCGGCGAGGGCCGGCGGCAGGTCGTACAGCTCGACACGCGCCTCCCGGGTGAGGCAGCGGATGCGCAACCGGGCGAGCGCGCGCACGAGTACCGGGTCGCACCCGTCGAGTCCCGAAAGGTCGACGACCAGCTCACGGCACGCCGCGCTCGGCAGCTCGTCGGCGAGGGCCCGCAGGAGCTCGCGGGAGCACCGCTCGAAGCGCCCACGCAGGACGAGGGCGACGCACCCGGCGCCGTAGCGGCGCAATCCCATCGCGCCCCGACCATCAGGGGAGACAGGCTCGACGTGGGCGCGCGCCTCGGTGACCGCGGCGCGACGCCGAGCGGGGAGGTCGGCAGGCAGGTCGACGTCGTCGATGACGAGCCTGTCCCAGGGGCGGACACCCGCGTCGGGGTCGAGGGTCATGGTCGGTTCCTCCTCGCGCCGTGGTCGGGACACCCGCAATCGCTACTATTGTACGTCGTGCACAACGCACGACAAGCGGCTAGCGTGAGGTCCGACGACAGGGACGGAGGGATGCGGATGGCGGCCGAGGCCGGACGGGTGCAGGCGTTGCTCACCGCGTACCGCTGGGTGGCCCTCGCGGGCCCGCGGACCACGACGGGTGTGGGTGTGGTCCTCCTCGGCACGATCACCGTGCCGCAGCTCTCCCTGCTGGGCGGGAGGTATCCGGGCTGGGTGCGCGTGTGGGCCGTGCTGGCCGTCGGGGTCGCGCTGCTCGCCGTGACGGCCATGCTGCGGGCGCGCTCCCGCCTGGTGGCGGGCCTCGGCTGGTTCGGGGGCAGCGCCGTCTGCGCCGTGTCGATCACGCTCTGGGTCCTCAGCCGGACAGTGGGCCTGCCCGGTCTGGTCGGCACGGTCGGTCGCTGGGACCACCCCGGCGCCACGGCCGCGCTGGGCCTCGCGGCCGCCTACCTCGTGCTGCACGTCTCGCTGCTGCTCGGCGTCACCGTCGCGCGGCCGGGACACCGGTACTGGCACGACTGACGGGCGGGACGAAGTGACGTTCCTGGACTTCCCGGCGTGGCTGCGCGTCGAGCACTGGCTCAACGTGCTCTTCCTGACCCTGCTCATCCGCAGTGGCCACGAGGTCCTCGCCACCCACCCCAAGCTGTGATGGCGGGACGACAGCCGTCCCGGCACCGAGTGGGCGCGGTTCACGCGCAAGACGATGCCGACCGACAAGCTCTACGACACCCTCGACGAGGAGGAGAGCTATTCGCCGGTGATCTCCCTGCCCGGCCGGAAGATGCTCGGGATGGGCCGGCACTGGCACTTCGTCGCCGTGCTGGGATGGATCGCGACCGGGGTGGCCTACATCGCGCTGCTGTTCGGGACCGGGCAGTGGCACCGCTACATCCCGTACTCCTGGGAGATCTTTCCCACGGC
Source organism: Actinomycetospora chibensis (assembly GCF_028737215.1). Classification (GTDB taxonomy): domain Bacteria; phylum Actinomycetota; class Actinomycetes; order Mycobacteriales; family Pseudonocardiaceae; genus Actinomycetospora; species Actinomycetospora chibensis. The sequence continues at coordinate 409,963 of NZ_JAQZAM010000003.1, forward strand.
CTGGAACGATCTCCTGACCTACCTGTCCTTCGACCTGCCGCCCCTGCTGCCCGGTGAGCCCCTCGACGGCATCCAGAAGCTCACGTACGCCGCGGTGATCTTCCTGCTCGCGCCGTTCCAGATCCTCACCGGCGCGGCCCAGTCACCGGCGGTGGAGGCCCGCTTCCCCTGGTACGTGCGGCTGTTCGGCGGGCGGCAGAGTGCGCGCAGCCTGCACTTCCTCGGGCTGGTGGCGTTCCTGGCGTTCATCGTCGTCCACGTCACGATGATCGCTCTGTGGGGCTGGGGCGAGCTGAACTCCTTAATGATCTTCGGCGAGGTGCGGGACACGCGGTGGGCGGTCGCCGCGTCGCTCGGCATCATCGCGGCGATCGTGCTCGTGCACGTCGCGGCGACGGTGTGGAGCCTGCGGCACCCGCGCTCGGTGCAGCGGGTGCTGGGTGCGGTGCTCGAGCGCGTGCGGCGGCTCGCGCTGCGCCCGCTCGTGTCCCGGCAGGACTACTCCCGCGCCGAGCTCTCGCCGGAGCACCGGGTCAACGGGAAGCCACCGGACAGCGACGCCTACAAGACCCTCGCCGTGCACGGCTTCGCCGAGTGGCGCCTCGACGTCGGGGGGCTCGTCGAACGACCCGTGCGGCTCTCGCTCGATGAGCTGCGCGGCCTGGGCACGGTGCAGACCCAACGAGTGCTGCACAACTGCGTCCAGGGCTGGTCGAGCATCGGGGAGTGGACGGGCCTGCCGCTGCGCGAGCTGGTCGACCACGTGCGGCCGATGCCCGAGGCGCGCTACCTCTGCGTGCTGTCCCTGCAGGACAACGCCCGTGACGAGCCGAGCGCCGACGGCGCCGGTCGGTTCTACGAGGTCATCGATCTCGAGCTCGCCCGCCAGTCGCACACGCTGCTCGCTTACGGGATGAACGGAGGCGCGCTGCCGATCAAGCACGGGGCGCCGCTGCGGCTGCGCATCGAGAACCAGGTCGGCTTCAAGATGGTCAAGTGGATCGAGCGGATCGAGCTCGTCTCCGCCTACGACGTCATCGGGCGCGGCGCCGGCGGCTGGCGCGAGGACAACGTCTACTACGACAAGGACGTCGCGATCTGATGAGCGCTTCGGACGCCGCCGACACCCGCCCGGCCGACCTCGTCCCTCTCCACGACGGGCAGCGCGCCCGGGTGCGGGCCCAGCTCGCGCGGGAGGAGGTCACCTGCGGCGCCTGCGGGGGCACCGCCTTCGCCGTCGGCGATGCGCTCTACGTGGGCTTCCTGTTCCGCAGCGAGCGGGCGGACTCGTGGATGGTGGCGCTGACCTGCACGACGCCCGGTTGCCCGTCACCGCGCGCGGCGGTGCGGGTGCACGATCCGCGCGGGCTGCTGGGCGACGGTCAGGCGGTGTCCAGCGGCCAGGGGAGCCCGAGACGGTCGAGCAACGGGACGAGCCCGCGCAGCTCGGCGGCCAGCTCCTCGTAGCGGGCGCGATCGGTCACACCGAGCGCATCGCGGCGCTGCAGCAGGGCCAGCCGGTGCAGCCGGCCCGCGACCAGGGCGCCCCAGCTGATCGAGGCGTCGTACACGCGGGCCTCGTCGTGGCGGCGCTGCTCCGCGTCGCCGAGGGCACGCAGCGCCGCGACCTCGGCGAACGCCCGATCGAGGTCGGCCGCTACTCCCTCCACCGGGTCGGCGTCGCGCGCGGTGGCCTGCTCACTCACGGGTGTGTCCTCATGGTTCCGGGATCGGTGGTCGGGCGATGCCCACGAGGGCGTCCTGCCCGTCGAACGTCAGCCAGACGCGGTCCGCGCCGACCGCCAGCCCGGACACCGAGGCGCTCCGGGCCGGTCCGTCGGGCAGGGCGTCGCGGTAGGGGATGGTGGCGATGCGGTGCAGGTGGCCGTCCGGGTAGCCGATGAAGCTGTCGGTCGCGAAGACCACCAGGGCGTCGTCGGTGGCGGCGTACACGCGGGTCTCGTCGGTGCCGACGTCGCGCACCGGGGATTCGAGGTCGGCCGTGGCGACGACGGAGAGACCCTCGTGGTCCGGCGGGGTCTCGACCGCGAGCAGGCGGTCGCTGTCGCGCTCGGCGACGTAGATCCGGTCGACCTTCACCCGGTCGCCGGCGCCGTGGCTCGCCCGCACGTCGATGTGGCCCTTCTCCTCGACCTCTCCGGGGGCGCCCTTGTAATGGGTGATCCCGTCGGAGCCGAGCACGTGGTAGGCCACGGGCCGCCCGCGGGCGGGGCCGTCGAGCTCCGCGTCCGCGCTCGCGTGCACCTCCTGCGGCGGGAGCGCGCGCCGGTCGTCCAGGTCGATCCCGGACACGGTCGTGCGGTCCTCGGAGAGGGCGAGCAGGACGTGGGAGCCCTCGTCGGTGGCGAGGTAGTCCGGGGCGGCGCCGAGGGGGAGCGTCCCGACGGGATGCAGGTCGCGTGTGTCGAGGGCGACGACCTGTCCGGCGTCCGGCCGGGCCACGAAGGCCACCGTCGGGTCGTCGGGGTCGGTGACCACGTTCTCCCCCACGCGGCCCAGCGGTGGGGACAGCAGCGTTCCGGGGGCGCCGGGGCCGACGCGGGCGACGCGGCCGTCGTCGGTGAGAGCGAGCAGGGCGTGGGTGCCCGGCGACCAGACCGGCTCGTGCAGGGCAGCCTCCGTATGCCGCACGACCACGATCGGGGCCGGCCCGGCGTCCCCGGCGGTCGCGCACGCGGTCGCCAGCATCGCGGGCAGGACCGCGGTGACGAGCACCGTCGTGACCGTCCTCGGGTCACCGCAGGGACGACTCCGCCTCACGAGGTACGCCGGGTGAGGTCCCGCTCGGGATGGTCCTCGCGCGGGCGCCACCCGCGAACCGCGGCCGCGAGCACCTCGGCGAGGTGCACCGGCGTGCGGTCCACGTCGGACTGCTCGATCTGCGTGCGGCAGCTGTAGCCGTCGGCGATCACCAGCGTGTCGGGGGCGGTGTCGCGCAGGATCGGCAGCAGCTTGTCCTCCGCGCACGCCATCGACACGTCGTAGTGGCCGTCCTCGAAGCCGAAGTTGCCCGCCAGGCCGCAGCAGCCGGCGTCGAGCACCTCGAGGTCGACACCCGCACGCGCCGCCACGGCCTGGTCGGCGTCGGTGCCGAGCACGGCGTGCTGGTGGCAGTGCGGCTGGGCGACCGCCCGCCGGTCGAGACGGGTCACGGGTCTCCAGTCCGGGGCCCTGGCCTGGAGCAGTTCGGCCAGCGTGTACGTCTGCGCGGCCAGGCGGTGGGCGTCCTCGTCGTCGTGCAGCAGCTCGGGCAGGTCGGACCGGAACACCGCGGCGCAGCTGGGCTCGAGCACCAGGACCGGCGTCCCGTCCCGTAGCTGGGGCCGCAGCACCTCGAGCGTGCGGCGCAGCACCCGGCGGGCGACCGGCAGCTGACCGGTGGAGATCCAGGTCAGGCCGCAGCACACCTCGGTGTCGGGCACGGTGACCTCGAAACCCGCGGCCTCGAGGACGGTGACGGCCGCGCGCGCGATCGCCGGGTGGAACGCGTCGGTGAAGGTGTCCGGCCACAGCAGCACCCGGCCCCGCGGGTGCGGTTCCGCGGGGACCTGCGGGGTGCGCCGGGCGAACCAGGTGACGAAGCGTTCCTCGGCGAAGGCCGGGATCTCCCGCTGCGGGGCGACGCCGCCGGCCTTCTTGACCAGCCGTGACAGGCCCGGCGTCGCGGTGACACGGTTGACCAGGCGAGCCAGGGGCGCCGTCCGGGTAGCGAGGCGAGCCCAGAGCGGGAGCCAGCCCATCGACCAGTGCCCGAGGGGCCGCCGCCAGGCCCGCCCCGCGTAGTGGTGGGAGAGGAACTCGGCCTTGTAGGTGGCCATGTCGACGTTCACCGGGCAGTCGCTCCTGCAGCCCTTGCAGGCCAGGCAGAGGTCGAGGGCGTCACGCACCTCAGTGGACCGCCAGCCGTCCGTGATGACCTCGCCGCGCATCATCTCGAACAGCACCCGGGAGCGGCCGCGGGTGGAGTGCTCCTCCTCCCGGGTGGCCCGGTAGCTCGGGCACATGACCCCGCTCTCGTGCCCTCGGCAGTGGCCGATGCCGACGCAGCGCGAGACCGCGGCCGAGAACCGGTGCGAGTCGTCGGGGTAGTCGAAGAAGGTCTCCGGCTCCCAGGGCCGGTAGTCGCTGCCCTCGCGCAGGTCGGCGTCGAGCCGCCGCGGGTGCACGACCTTCCCGGGGTTCATCCTCTCGCCCGGGTCGAACAGCGCCTTGAGCTCGCCGAACGCCTCCACGATCCGTTCGCCGAACATGATCGGGAGCAGCTCGCCGCGGGCCTGCCCGTCGCCGTGCTCGCCGGAGAGCGACCCGCCGTACGACGCGGCGAGCTGCGCTGCCTCGACGAGGAACGCCCGGAAGTCCGTGACGCCGCCCGCCGTGCCGAGGTCGAAGGGGATGCGGCAGTGCACGCAGCCCTGGCCGAAGTGCCCGTAGACCGCGGTCTCGCCGAGGCCGTGGCGCCGGAGCAGGTCGAGGTAGTCGCGCAGGTAGTCCCCGAGCTGCTCCGGGGCCACCGCCGCGTCCTCCCAACCCGGGTGGGTGGGGGCACCGAGCGGGGGATAGGCCGTCGCGCCGAGGCCCGCCTCGCGGGCTTCCCAGAGCTGCTGCTCGGACAGCGGCTGGTCCAGCATCTTCGCGCTCGGGGGATCGTCGCGGCGGTGCAGCTCGTCGACCAGGCCCTGCGCGGCCCGGTCGACGGCGTCCTGGTCGTCGCCGGAGAACTGCGCCATGAGCCAGGACTCGCCCCGCGGGAGCTCGGCGATGGCCTCGTCGGCCAGTGACTCGTTGCGCTCCAGCTCGACCAGGCGGTGGTCGATGCCCTCCAGCGCGGACGGCCCGTGCGCGACCACCGTGGGGACGTCGGAGGCGGCCGCGACGACGTCCGGGTAGCCGAGGACCACCAGGGCGGAGGCCGACCGGGTGGGGAACAGCGCGATCTCGGCGTGCAGCACCGTGACCAGGGTGCTCTCGCTGCCGACGAGGGCCTTGGCGACGTCGAACCCCTGCTCGGGCAGCAGCGCGTCGAGGTTGTAGCCCGAGACCCGCCGCGGGATGTCCGGGTAGCGCTCCCGGATCTCCTCGGCGTACCGGTCCCGCAGGTCGCGCAGCCCGCGGTACAGCTCGGCGCGCCGGCCGCCCGCCGCGAGGATCCGCTCGTACTCCTCGTCGGAGGTGGGGCCGACCCAGCACCGCAACCCGTCGTAGGTGAGGATCTCCAGGCGGCGGACGGAGTCGGCCATCTTGCCGTAGGCCTGCGCCGTGGAGCCGCACGAGTTGTTGCCGATCATCCCGCCGATCGAGCAGCTCGCGTGGGTGGACGGCTTGGGCCCGACCCCGAGGCCGTGCTCGGCGAGCTGGCCGTTGAGCGGGTCGAGCGCCGCGCCCGGCTCGACCACGGCGGTGCGCTCCTCGACGTCGAGCGACACCAGCCGGTGGCAGTACTTGGTCCAGTCGATGACGACGGCCGTGTTCGTGGTGCTGCCGGCGAGGTTGGTGCCGCCGCCGCGCGACAGGATCGGCACCCCGTGCTCGCGGCAGACCGCCACCGCGACCTCGGCGGCGTCGACCGTCCGCGGCACGAGAACGGCGATCGGGACCTCGCGGTAGTTGGACGCGTCGGTCGAGTACGCCGCCCGGCTGCCGGCATCGAAGCGCACCTCGCCGTCGACGCGGCGCCGGAGATCGGCCTCCAGCCGGGCCGTGTCGTCGGCCGGCCCGGGCCGACGGACCCGGGGGACGTCCAGGTCGACGATCACCGGCCACCCCCCGGGAGGTGCGACTTGATCGACTCGGTGAACTCGTGCACCTTCTGCTGCGCACCCTTCTCGGCGATCCCCAGCGTCTCCGGGTCGCCCTTCGCGACGGCCTTCACGGCCTTCTTCGCCTGTTCGGCCATGAGGTGCGGTGGGACCGGCGGGATCTCGGGGTCGACGATGACCTCGAGCACGCAAGGGCCGTGCGACGACAGCGCCTCGTCCCAGGCCTTGCCGATGTCGTCCGGGCTGTCGCACCGGATGCCGCGCAGCCCCAGCATCTCCGCGTAGTCGGCGTAGGGGACGTCGGGGATCCACTGACTCCCGGGGTACTTCGGGTCGCCGGCCATGGCCCGCTGCTCCCAGGTGACCTGGTTGAGGTCCTGGTTGTTGAACACGCAGAACACCAGCGGCGCGCCCTCGAAGCGCTCCCGGTAGCGCTTGACGGTGATCAGCTCGAGCATCCCGTTCATCTGGAACACGCCGTCGCCGACGAACGCGATGATCGGCCGGTCGGGGAAGGCGAACCGCGCCGCGATCGCGTACGGGGTGCCCGGCCCCATCGTCGCGAGGTTGCCGGCCAGGGAGGCCTGCATCCCGCGGCGGAGCTTCAGGTGGCGCGCCCACCAGTTGGCCACCGACCCGGCGTCCGTGGTGACGATCGCACCGTCGGGGAGGCGCTGCGAGGCCTCCTGGACGACGCGCTCCGGGTTGAGCGGGTCGGCGTCGTCGTGGGCGCGGTCGTCGAGCACCCGGTGCCACTCGTCCACCTCGCGCTCGAGCTCCTCGCGCCAGGAGCGGTCGGTCTTGCGCCCGAGCAGCGGCAGCAGCGCGCGCAGGGTCTCCCGGGCGTCCCCGACGACGTTCGCCTCCATCGGGTAGCGCACGCCGATCATGCGACCGTCGAGGTTGATCTCCACGCCGCGGGCCTGGCCCTCCTCGGGCAGCCACTCCGCGTAGGGGAAGGCCGTGCCGACCAGCAGCAGCGTGTCGCAGTTCTTCATCATGTGGTCGCTGGCGGTGGAGCCGAGCAGGCCGATGGGTCCGGTGACGTAGGGCAGGTGATCGGCCGGCTCGACGCGGCCCAGCGAGGTCTTCGCGACCCCGGCACAGAGCACGTCGGCCACCTCCATCACCTCGTCGCCGGCCGCCTGGGCGCCCTGCCCGACGAGCATCGCGACCTTGCCGCCGGCGTTGAGGATGTCCGCGGCGCGCTGCAGCTCGCCGGGGTCGGGCAGGACCCGCGGTCGACTCCATCCCACGCCGGAGAACACGGCGCCGTGCTCGCGCGGGGGCGACGGGATCGCGTCGGCCTCGGCCACGTCCTCCGGGATGATGATCGTCGCGACGGTGCGGTTCGTCAGCGCGACCTTGCACGCCCGGTCCACCAGGTGCCGGGCCTGCGCGGGGTGCATGCAGGTCTGCACGAAGTCCGACGACACGTCCTTGTACAGCGTGTTCGGGTCGATCTCCTGCTGGAACGCCGACCCCAGCCCGATCCGCTTCTGCTGGCCGACGATCGCCACCACCGGCTGGTGGTCGAGCTTGGCGTCGTAGAGCCCGTTGAGCAGGTGGATGGCGCCACCGCCCGAGGTGGCCATCGCGCACCCCAGCTCGCCGGTGAACTTGGCGTGGGCGCTCGCCATGAACGCGCCCATCTCCTCGTGGCGTGGCTGGATCAGCTCCGGGTCGCCGTCGGCGCGGTCGAGGGCGCCCAGCAGCGCGTTGATCCCGTCCCCGGGATAGCCGTAGATGCGGTGGACGCCCCACCGGCGCAGGCGGTCGAGAACGAAGTCCGCGACGAGCATCGGTCCCTCTCCCTCCGGTCGATACCCCAGCATGACACCGTTTCGTGCATAACGCACGACGTGTTTAGAGAAGGAAGTGCACGTGGTACGACTTGGGACGTGGAGACGGAGGTGCCCCTCGAGGGGCTGGACGTGGCGGCCTACACGCTGCCCACGGACGCGCCGGAGTCCGACGGCACGTTGACCTGGGACGCGACCACGATCGTCGTGGTCCGGGCCTGGGCGGCCGGGTGCACGGGCCTGGGCTACACCTACGCCGGCTCGCCGGTCGCCGCGGTCGTCGAGAGCGCCCTGGCCGACGTCGTGCGGGGGCGCGACGTGCTCGCGGTGCCGGCCGCATGGGCGGCGATGCACGCCGCGGTGCGCAACCTCGGCCGCCCCGGCGTGGTCGCCGAGGCGATCTCCGCCGTGGACATCGCCCTGTGGGACCTGCACGCCCGCGTCCGGGAGGTCCCGCTGTCGGTGGCGCTGGGCGCGGTGCACGAGGCCACGCCGGTCTACGGCAGCGGCGGGTTCACCTCCTACGACGACGACCAGCTACGCACCCAGCTGACGGGCTGGGTCGACGAGGGCATGACGTCGGTGAAGATCAAGGTGGGTCGCCGCCCGGGGGAGGACGAGCACCGCCTCGACGTCGCCCGCGACGCCGTGGGTGACGACGTCGAGCTGCTGGTCGACGCCAACGGCGCCTACACCCGCAAGCAGGCTCTCCGGTGGGCCGGGCGGTTCGCCGACCGCGGTGTGACGTGGCTGGAGGAGCCGGTCAGCTCCGACGACCTCGAGGGGCTGGCCCTCGTCCGCGACCACGGACCCGGTGGGCTGGACGTCGCGGCGGGGGAGTACGGCTACGACCTGCCGTACTTCCACCGGATGCTCGCCGCGGGCGCGGTGGACTGCCTGCAGGCCGACGTCACCCGCTGCGGGGGCTACACCGCCCTCACGCGCGTGGCCGCCCTGTGCGACGCGCGCAGCCTGGATCTCTCGCTGCACTGCGCCCCCCAGGTCAGCGCGCACGCCGGCACCGCCGTGTGGCACTTGCGCCACCTCGAGTACTTCCACGACCACGTGCGCATCGAGTCCCGTGCTTTCGACGGCGTCCTGAGCCCGGAGCACGACGGCACCCTGCGCCCGGACCGCGCCCGGCTCGGCCACGGACTGGCGTTGCGCGCCGCCGACCTTGAGCCCTACCGGGTGGCCTGACGGCCCTCCGCCGCTACGACCTCGACACCACGGGAGATCGACGTGACCACCCAGGAACAGGCCCCGCCCGTGTGCGCACCCGACGGTGCCGCGGCCACCCTCGACTCGCCGCAGGTGCTGCGCGAGTACGCGCTGCTCGCCGACGGCGAGCGGGGCGCGCTGCTCGGCCCTCGCGGCGACGTCGTCTGGATGTGCGCCCCGCGCTGGGACTCGCCGGCCGTGTTCGGTCGGCTCCTCGGCGCGCCCGGGCACTACGACCTGACGCCGACCGAGCGCTACGTGTGGGGTGGGCACTACGAGGACGGATCGCTGATCTGGCGCAGCCGGTGGATGACGGACGGCGGCCCTGTCGAGAGCCGGGAGGCCCTGGCCCTGCCCGCCGACACGACCCGGCTGGTGCTGCTGCGCCGGGTGCTCGCCGACGACGTGCCGGCGTCGGTGCACGTCGTGCTCGACCCGCGCGGCGAGTACGGGCGCCACCCGCTCACCGACCTCCGCCGCGACGACGACGGCTGCTGGACCGGCCGGGTCGGCGACCTGCGGCTGCGGTGGCGGGGCGCCGGCGACGCGGTCCCGGTCACGGCCGGCGGCGGCACCCGCCTGGAGCTCGACCTCGTCGTCCCGCCCGGGCGCCACCACGACCTCGTGCTGGAGGTCGGTCCGCAGCTGCCCGACCTGGCCCCCGACTCCGACCTGGCCTGGCGGGAGACCGAGACCCGCTGGCACGCCAGCGTTCCGGCGTCATCGCGGCTGATCGGGGCCGCGCCGCGCGACGCCGCCCACGCCGCGGCCGTGCTGCGCGGCATGACCACCGGCTCCGGGGCGATGGTGGCCGCGGCGACGACGAGCCTGCCCGAGCGGCCCGGCGGCCAGGCCAACTTCGACTATCGCTACACGTGGGTGCGCGACCAGTGCTACGCCGGGCGCGCAGCCGCCGTCGCCGGGCTCGACGACCTCCTCGACGACGCCGTGTGCTTCCTCGGCGCCCGCCTGCTCGACGACGGACCCCGGCTCGCGCCCGCGTACGCGGTCGACGGCGGCCCGGTGCCCGACGAGGTCCACCTCGGGGTGCGCGGCTACCCCGGCGGGGGCGACCGGGTCGGCAACCGCGGCGGCCACCAGTTCCAGCTCGACGCCTTCGGCGAGCTCTTGCTGCTGCTCGCCTCGGCCGCGGAGCGGGACCGGCTGGACGCCGAGGGGTGGCGCGCCGTGGAGACCGCGGTCGCGGCGATCGAGCAGCGCTGGACCGAGCCCGACGCGGGGGTGTGGGAGCTCGAGGACCGGGAGTGGACCCACAGCCGGCTGGTCTGCGTGGCCGGGCTGCGCGCCGTCGCCGCCGTGGTGGGCGGTGGCGAGGCCGGACGCTGGTCGGCGCTCGCCGACGCGATCCTGGCCCGCACCGCCCGCACCTCCACCCACCCGAGCGGGCGCTGGCAGCGCGCCGCCGACGATCCCCGCCCCGACGGGGCCCTGCTGCTCGCCGCGGTTCGCGGCGCGACCCCGGCGAACGACCCGCGCAGCGGCGCGACCCTCGCGGCCTACCTGCGCGAGCTGACCAGCGAGGGCTACGCCTACCGGTTCCGCGTCGACGACCGTCCCCTCGGCGACGCCGAGGGCGCCTTCCTGCTCTGCAACTTCATCACCGCGCTGGCCTGCCAGCAGCAGGGCGACGCGCTGTGCGCCCGGCACTTCTTCGAACGGGGCCGCTCGGCCTGCGGGCCACCGGGCCTGCTGACCGAGGAGTTCGACGTCACCCAGCGCCAGCTGCGCGGCAACCTGCCGCAGGCCTTCGTCCACGCCCTGTTGCTCGAGGCCGCGACGGTGCTGACGCCGCTCGAGGCCGGACCCACGATCGATCGGATGGAGGAACGATGACCAGGACCGCAGTCGTCACCGGGGGTACCGCCGGGGTGGGGAGGGCGACCGTTCGCGAGCTCGCCGCGGCGGGCTACGACGTCGCCGTTCTGGCCCGGGGGCAGGCCGGCCTCGACGGCGCCGTCGCCGACGTGAAGGCGTCCCGCCAGCGGGCGCTGCCCGTCGTGTGCGACGTCGCCGACGCGGACGCCGTCGAACGGGCCGCACAGCAGGCGGAGGAGGACCTCGGCGAGATCGACCTCTGGATCAACGTCGCCTTCGTCGGCTCCCTGGCCTTCTTCTGGGACACCACCCCCGAGGAGTTCCGCCGCGTCACCGACGTCACCTACTACGGGCAGGTCCACGGCACCCGGGCCGCCCTGGCCCGGATGCGGCCCCGCGACCGGGGGGTGGTCATCAACGTCGGCTCGGCGATGGCCGACCGCTCGATCCCGCTGCAGGCGGCCTACTGCGGCGCGAAGCACGCAATCAAGGGGTTCACCGAGTCGGTGATCACCGAGCTGGCGCACGAGAAGAGCCGCGTGCGGGTGTGCACGGTGCAGCTGCCGGGGCTGAACACGCCGCAGTTCACTTGGAACCTCGCCCGGGTCGAGGGCCACCCCCGGCCGGTGGCGCCGGTGTGGCAGCCGGAGGTCGCGGCTCGGGCGATCCGCTTCCTCGCCGAGCACCCCCGCCGCTCCATGTGGGTCGGGCTCGCCACTTTCTACACGATCCTGGGCGAGCGCCTCGCGCCCAAGCTCGTCGACCTCTACCTCGCCCGCTACGGGGTGGCGGGCCAGCAAACCAGCGAGGACCTGCCCCGGCGCGGCTCGAACCTCGACGCACCACGTGACGCCGAGACCGACGCCGGCGCCCACGGGCCGTTCGACGACGAGGCGTGGAGCCACGACCCGCAGACGTGGGCCTCGAGGCACCGCCGCGCGCTCCTCGGCGCCGGTTCCGGCGCCGCCGCCCTGGTGGGCGCCCTGCTGGGCCGGCGCGGACGGGCCGCGCCATGACCACACGCGACGTGCGCGCGGACCTCCTGCACACCGGGCACGTCGTCCACGGCGGGGCATTGCTGCTACGCCCCGCCGTCGCGGCCCGGGCCGACGTGGCCGCCGCCGACGGCCGGACGGAGACCGTCGTCCGGGTGCTCGGCGCCCGCCACGTCCTGCATGGACTGGCCGGGCTCGGCGCGCCGCGGTGGGTCACGCCGGGGGTCGGCGCGATGGCGGACGGCGTCCACGCGGCGAGCATGGTCGGGCTGGCGGCGCTCGGCCGCGACCATCGACGGGGTGCGCTCGTGAGTGCCGTGGTGGCCGCCGCGTTCGCCCTCGCCGCGTGGTGGGCGGCACGCGGCGGGTGACGTGCGCGCTGCTTGTCGCCGCACCAGTCGGTCGTGCAAGGTGCACGACATCGAGTGCGGGCGTGGCCGCCGGGCGGGAGATCACACAGTGGGACCATGGAGCCATGGGTGAGGCAGCGGGGAGCGCCACGGTGGACGGGACGGGGCGGGCCGACGAGGGCATCGCTGCGACGTTCGCCGGTCGCCTGGAGGTCGCCCTGCGGGGGCTGCTCGAGCTGAGCGTCGGCGTCCTGAGCGCCATGGAGGAGAACGTCTCGCCGTCCCACCTGCGCGCGTTGCAATCACTCGATCACCTGGGGGGCGCCAAGGTGACCGCCCTGGGCGACGCGCTCGGGGTGCCGCCCTCGACGGCGAGCCGGATCAGTGACCGCCTCACCGCCGCGGGCTTGATCACGCGGGAGGTCGCGCCCGACAACCGGCGGGCGACCTGGCTCGATCTCACGTCGGCCGGGCGCGCGGTCCTGTCCGATCTCGCCGACGCCCGCGCACAGGCGCTGGAGCGTGTCACCGAGGCGATGACTCCGGCGGAGCGCGACGCGCTCCTGCTCGGCGCGGAGGGCTTCGCTCGCGCCTACGAGTCGGTGATTGCCCGCGCCGACGAGGACCCGGAGGACGCGGGGCGGTGACACCGACCCCGCGGGAGGTCGCGGCGGAGCTGGTCGACCGGGTGCTCGACGTCCCGGGGCACCGTGCTGCGCCCACCGCGATGTCGTGGCTGTGCTCGGTGTTGGACGCCGACCGCGTCGAGGTGCACATGCTCGACCGGCGGCGGGAGCGCCTCCACCTCGCAGCTGCCGCGGTGCGGGACGCGACACAGGCGCCCGCCGAGCCCCATCTCGACGCCCGGACGAGCCCGGCCGCCCAGGCGCTCCACGCCGGTGTCGTGCTCGGTCACAGGGTGAACGAGCGAGACGTCCACCACGTCCCGCTCGAGGCCTACGGGCACACGGTCGGGGTGCTCTCCATCGTGCGTCCGGCCACCCCGCTGGCGTCTGACGTGGCGGCCGGCGCGTTCGGGTCGGTCGACTGGCGGCGGCTGGGTCGGACGCTGGCAGTCTTGTTCCAGCAGGCGGCCACCACGACCGACGCGCTGGAGCTGGCCCGGCGCACCTACGAGTACAGCATCGCCGCGGAGCTGCAGTGGGACCTGCTGCCGCCCGCGGACACCGCCACCGACCGATTTGCCCTCCGCGCTCTCGTCGAGCCTGCGCCGCGCGTCACCAGCGACCTGTTTGACTGGTCGCTCAACGGCGACCGGTTGACCGTCGTGTTGCTCGACGCCGCCGGGCGCGGACTCGTCGCGACCCAAGTCGGGGACCTGGCCCTCGCCGCCCTCCGCAACGCCCGGCGCAGCGGCCTGTCGATCGCGGAGCAGGCGGCGCTGGCCGACCAGGCGCTGTGGGACCGCCACCACGGACACGCAGCCGTCGACGTCGTCCTGCTCGAGATCGACCTCGTCGCCGGCACAGCCACGGCGGTCCACGCCGGTTCGCCGATCGCCCTGCGTCGTCGTGACCACGAGGTGGAGCTGCTCGACCTCGGCAACGGCCACGAGCCCCTCGGCCTGCTCGACCGCACGCGCTACGACGCCGGCCCCGTCGACCTCCGCCCCGGCGACGTGCTGATGCTGCTCTCCGACGGCGTCGCCGCGGCCCGTGACTCCGTCGGCCGCGTCTTCGGGGTCGACGTGCTTGCCCACCGGCTCGAGCGCAGCAGCGCACCCCGTGACCTGCCCTCCTGGCTCGTCGCCGAGCTGCGCTCCCGCGGCGGGCGGTGACCTCGAGGACGACGCCACGGCGCTGGTGCTCGAGTGGCGAGAGCGGCCCCTTCATCCTCGATCTCCTCCTAGTCGGGGAGGTTCGGAGCGGCACCCCCTCGGCGACAGCACACTGCCCACGGGGATGGATGCCCGGGGTAGCGCCGGGTGAGCACGGCTCGACTTGCGATTCCCTGACGTCCGACGGTGTCGCTAGCGCGATGGGGTGCGGCACAGGTGAACTCGGGGACGACACCGAAGAAAGGAACCGCACGTGCACCGCCGTTCGGTGCGACGCGCTCTCGGGGGTGCCCTCGTCCGCGCGGCGAGCGGGGATCGTCCATTACCGGCGCGGTTCCGGGCCGACGGCACCCAGCGCTCGACGAGGAGCAGCGGAGCACGAAGACCGATGCGCCGCACGATCCCGACGACGGCGGATCGAGAGACGCCGCCGTCACCGGCCGGACCACCGTCACCGCGGTGCCCTACCTACCGCGCCCGACCTTCCCGCAGCGACGCGGCCTGCCTAGGTATCGCCACGAGTGACTGCGCCCTCCGATGACCTACAGCGAGGTGGATCATGACCGAGCCCGAGGCGCCCCGCGCCGCCCAGCACGCCCAGGAGAACGCCAAGACGCCCGAGGACCAGTACGACGAGGAGCGCGCGCCGGCCGCGAAGCAGGCCCGTGACGCTCGGGAGAAGGGGGACCAGACCTCCACGTCGCCGCATCAGCGATGACCTACTGACGGGGGGCGTCCTCTCGGGACATGGGGCCGACGATCGTGGCGCTGAGGAGGAAGACTCGGTGCCCGCGGCCATGTCATCTAGCGTGCGGCCGGCACCCCGGTGGCGCACCCCGAGTGCCACCGACACCCGCCGCGACGACGGCGGCGGCGACTCGTGAACGTCCTCCGCAACCGCCAACGGCTCCCGCGGAGGTGCCCCAGCAGCGGTCGGCCCGCGAGGTCAGTGGCCTCCCGTTGAGCGCCTCGAAACGTCGGACCGGCTCCGTGATCCCGCCTGTTGACGTCACCGGCGCCACAGATGTCGATCACAGGTCGACCACCGAGAGCAGGCCGCGACGAGAACACCCCCGGCCAGAGGGTGAGCCAGGTCGAGGGCGTGGCGGAGGCGTCGGCGATCGGCGGCGGGCGGCAAGGACCACCGGTGAAGGACCCGCATCGTCAGGCCTGCGCAAGGTTGCGGCCACCGGGCGGTCGGCAACCCGCGCGCTGGAGCAGGTGGTCTCCGAAGGGAGAATGTCCGGCCGACGACGGGTCGAGCGAGGTGCTGGTGACGAGGCCAATCCGCGGCGCGGAGCCTAATCGCGCGGTCGAGGGCGAGGTCGACCGACGCGTCCGGTGGCCGTTCCTGATCGTGCTCGGGGCCCCGGCGTTCGGCACTACGTTCGCCATCACGGCGCTGACCACTTACCTGCCGAGCCTGCTGGGAGCGGAGTCGAGCCCGCTCGTAACGGGCCTGGTCATCGGCGGGGAAGGGGCCGCGGGGCTGGTCCTGCCGCTGCTGGTGGGTTTGGCCAACGACCGGGCGGCGCGCTCGGTGGCCCACCGGCTCTGGTTCGTACTCGTCGCGGTGCCGCTGTGTCTGACCGGACTGCTGCTGGTGGCGACCGACCTCAACCGTACCGTGCTCATCGTCGGGGCCGCCGCGTACTTCGTCGGGCACTTCGCGTACCTGACGCCCTACGAGGCGCTCTACCCCGACCTCGTCCCGAAGCAGGTCAGCGGCCGTTCCCGGACCGCAGCCTCCTCCTGGCGCTTCGCCGGGCTGGGGGCGGCCCTGGTCGGCGGCGGCTTCCTGCTCGACCTGTGGGCGCCGGCGGTGTTCCTCGTGGCGGCCGGCGCCGTGGCGATCGGCACGGTCGCGCTCCTCGCAGGCCTCTGGTCCTCCCGTCGGGAGCCGCTGGCGGATGCGGCAGCCTCGCCGGGCGGGCTACGGGCGGTCGTCCGCCTCGTACGTGATCGGGAGGTCGCGGTCGTCCTCGGGGCGACCCTGCTGTGGAACGTCGCCCTCCAGGGCCTCAAAGCGTTCGTCGTCCTGTTCTTCACGGTCGGGCTCGGGCGCAGCGCCAGCTTCGTGTCCGGAGTGGTGTTCCCCCTCGTCGCGCTCGGTCTCGTCGTTGCGATACCCCTCGCGGGGCGAGTCGCCGACACCGTCGGGCACCGGCGCGTGCTCGCCGTCGCCTCGGCCGTGTACGGAGCCGGTCTGATCGGCGCCGGCTTCTCCCACAGCGCGTGGATGATCGCGCTCGTCCCCCTACCCGCAGCGGGCGCCGGGGTGGTCATGACCCTCAACTACTCCGCGCTGATGCAGGTGCTGCCCGCCGAGCACCACGGCGGCGCCGCCGGTCTCTTCCTGCTCAGCCGCGGCGCGGGCTGCCTGCTCGGGCCGCTCGCCGTCGGCGCCGCGGTATCGCTGGCCGCCCCGCTCTTCCCCGCCACCCAGGGATACAACGCCATGTGGTTCGTCATCGGGCCAGCTGTACTGGCCGCCGTCCCGCTGCTCCTGTGGGCGCGCGGGAGCCGGACATGACCGGCGCCGGCGTCGAGGACGCGGAGCGCGAGCTCGTCCCGCGATGGTTCCGCCGCGCCGTCGTCGTCTGCGCCGGCCTGCTGGTCATCGGTGCGACGGTGTGGGTGCTCGGGTGGATCGCCCTACAGCTGGCCCTGGTCACGTTGTCGGTGGCCACGGCGTTGCTCCTGGCCGCGCTGCTCTCCCCGCTCGCCCGCCTGCTGCACCGCGTGCTGCCGGCCTGGCTCGCCGCCGGCCTCAGCGTGCTGTTCCTCGTCGGGGCCGTCGCAAGCACCGGGTACCTCCTCGAACAGCGGATTCGCGGGCAGCTCGAGAACCTGGCGTCGTCGCTGACGGCGAGCATCAACAGCATCCGCGACTGGCTGGTGACGGGGCCGCTCGCGCTGCGACCCGAGCAGGTCGACGAGGTGCGCGCCCGGCTCGTCGACGCCCTCCGGGGCGCCGCGCCGAGCGGTGTCACCGCCGCGAACACGGTGATATCGGTGCTCTCCGGGCTCCTCATCGCCTTGTTCGTCCTGTTCTTCTTCCTCAAGGACGGGACGGGGATGTGGCGCTCCGTGGTCGCCGTCGGGCCAGCGGCACACCGAGAGCGCCTCGAGGAGGCCGGGCTGCGTGGCTGGGAGACGCTGAGCCGGTACATCCGTGGCGTGGTCGTCATCGCCGTGGCCGACGCCGTTCTGATCGGGATCGGTCTGGTCGTCCTCGGTGTGCCGCTCGCGCTCACGCTGAGCCTGCTCGTGTTCCTCGGAGCCTTCGTACCCCTGCTGGGCGCCACCCTCAGCGGGGCCGTCGCGGTCCTGGTGGCGCTGGTCACCCGCGGCCCGGTCGTCGCCCTCCTCGTGCTCGGCGTCGTGCTCCTGGTGCAGAACGTGGAGGGCAACCTCCTCCAGCCGTTCGTGCAGAGCCGGGCGGTCAAGCTGCACCCGGTCGTCATCCTGTTGGCGGTCACCGCCGGATGGGTGCTGTTTGGCGTGGCGGGTGCCGTCATCGCGGTCCCTCTCGTCGCCGTCGCCCGCAGCGTCACCGAGTCCCTGCGCAGCCACGGCGTGACGGGCGACGAGGAGGCGGGCGAGCCCCGGTCACCCGCCTGATCGAACCGCCGAAGCCGCGGCCGTGATCGGCACCGGGACCAGGGCGGTCCCTGACGAAGAACGCCCCGACGACTCTGGCGCCGACCGCTGCGAGGGCCGGAGCACGACCCACGAAAGACGGCGTCCCGCGACCTCCGTGTCGCGGGATGCTGCTGGTCACAGCGGGCTCCGCGAGGTGTCCTCGGCGCCGTCGTCGCCGAGCTCGCACAGCGTCTCCGCGGCGAGGTAGAGCGACAGCATCAGCAGGTAGAGCCAGACGAGCAGGATCAGCCCGCCCCCGAGAGCGCCGAGCCCGGTCGCGAGACGGGCCACGATCGAGACGTAGACCGGGAAGACGACGCTGGCCGTGAGCCACCCCGCGACGGCGATCGCCGCGCCGGTGAGCGAGACCCGCCAGGTCCCTCGGCGCAGCCGCATCCCCAGGCGCAGCACCAGGACCGCCCAGGCGACGAGGGCGAGCACGACGACGGGCCAGCGCAGGAGACGCCAGAGCAGGTGTCCACCCGGGACGTCGAGCACCAGCAGCGGGTCCTGCACCGCTGCGGCGGTGACGGTGGCGCCGCCGATGAGCAGCAGGACCCCGAGCGCGGTGGCGGCACGCCAGGTGCGGGGCCGGCGTCCCGCGATCGTGGCCAGGGCGTGCAGCACCGAGCGCAGGGCTCGAACCAGCAGCACCAGCGCGACCACGGTGCCGACGGTCAGCAGGCCGGGGAACACGGCCAGCGCCGCGAGAACGCCGCCTCCGCCGCCAAGGCGGGGAGCCGGTGCCGCGAGGCCGACACCACGACTCGCCCCACGCGTGTGCGGGGCGGTCGCCGGCGCATCCGGGCCACGCTCACGCGTGCCCGCCGGACCGGTGCCTCAGTCCTCGTCCCCGTACGGGTCGGGGGGCGTGACCGTGTCGGACCCTCGGTGCAGCGGGGTCATGAGGTCGAACCACGTGTCAGCGGGGACGGAGCCGCCGGTGAGGTCGCCGTCGGAGCAGGTGCGCACCGGGTCGACGCAGACCGGCTCGGAGTCGTCGAGGGCGAAGGCCATGACGGCGGCGGCGTAGCGGTCGGTGGCCCCGAGGAACGCCGCCGAAGCCGAGCGCTGGGTGGTACCGGTCTTGCCGATCATCGGCCGCTGCCAGCCGGCCTCGTCGGCGGCGTCGGCGGCGGTGCCGTCGACGTGGTCCTGGGACAGCGCCGTGCGTAGCTGGTCGGCGATCTCCGGCGCTACGGCCCGCTCGCAGGGCGGCGCCGGTGGGGTGACGTCCCGGCCGGCTCGGTCGGTCACCCGCGCCACCAGCGTCGGTGGGCACCAGGTGCCGCCGGCGGTGATCGTCGCGGCGACGTTCGCGAGGTCGAGCGGGCTCGTCGGATCTGGTCCGAGCGTGAACGACGCCTGTTCGGCGGCGCGCACCCGCTCGGCCAGGGAGCGGCCGTCCGGTCCTGGCGCGGAGAGGGTGGTGCGCAGGCCGAGGCGGCGGGCGACGTCGACGACCGGGTCGACGCTGCCCAGCCGGTCGAGCAGGGCGAGGAACGTGGTGTTGGGGGAGCGGGCGAGGGCTTCGGTCAGGGTCAGGTCGTCGTCGAACGCGCCGAGGTTCTCGACGGTGTAGTCGTCGCCGGCATCGTCGAAGGCGGTGGAGGTGTAGCGCTGGGGCACCTCGAGCTCGCTGTCCGGAGCCACCAGCTCGCGTTCGAGGGCGGCGGCCGCGGTGAAGATCTTGTAGATCGATCCGGCGCCGCGCAGTGGAGCGGTCGTGATCGGCAGCATCGTCTCGCCCGCTGCGGCATCATCGCCGTAGGGCCGGTTCGCGACGAGCGCGAGGATCGGTCGGCGGTCGGGGCGCGGGGCGACCACCGCGACCGCCTCGGCGACCTCCCCGTCTGGGTCGATGGCGTCCCGGGCCGCCGCGCGGGCCTCGGCCGCGACCCGGGGATCGAGCGTGGTGCGCACGGTGTAGCCGCCGGTGGCGAGGTCGAGGCCCGCGGCGGTGAGGCGGTCGACGACCTCGCGGCAGAAGAAGCCGGTGCCCTCGCGCGCCCCGAGGCAGCCCTCGGCGGGCAGCGCCGGGTCGGGCGCGACACCGAGCGGCGCGGCGCGGGCCGCTGCGGCCTGTGCTGGGGTCAGCGAGCCGACCTCGGTCATGGCGGTGAGCACCTGGTCGCGCCGGGCCAGTGCCGCACCGGGATTCTCGATCGGATCGTATGTTGCCGGGGCCCGGACGATGCCGGCCAGCAGGGCGGCCTGCGGCACCGTGAGGTCGGAGGCGCTCGTGCCGAACCAGGTGCGGGCCGCGGCCTCGACTCCGTAGGCGCCGCGGCCGAAGTACACGAGGTCCAGGTAGCGGGCCAGGATCGTGTCCTTGTCGAGGCGGTCCTCGATGCGGTGGGCGAGCCGAACCTCGGTGAGCTTGCGCGAGACGGTATCGGCGGTCGCGGCCCGGCGCTCCTCCTCGGTGTCGGCGAGCGTGTAGAGCCGCTGATTCTTGACGTACTGCATGGTGATCGTCGAGGCACCCTGGCCCTCCAGCGGC
The DNA here is from genome assembly GCF_028737215.1 of Actinomycetospora chibensis. Lineage (GTDB taxonomy): Bacteria > Actinomycetota > Actinomycetes > Mycobacteriales > Pseudonocardiaceae > Actinomycetospora > Actinomycetospora chibensis. The sequence goes on from NZ_JAQZAM010000003.1 coordinate 429,890, forward strand.
GTGCTGTGCACCGCGTTGCTCACCAACGCACGGACGAGACCCTGCGGGTCGACGCCGTCGTGGGCGTAGAACCGGCGGTCCTCGATCGCGACGATCGCGGCCTTCATCGTGTCCGCGATCCCCGCCGGCCCGACGGGAAGGCGGAAGCGGCGGTAGAGCAGGGCCATCGGTGCCCCGGTCGCGTCGGTCACCACCGTGGCCGCATCTGGCGCGCGGTCGAGGACGCCGATGGTGGTGGCCCCGACTCCCGAGGCGGCCCGCACAAGCACGGTCCCCGCGCCGATCGCGACCGGGGCCAGCAGCGCGGCCATCAGCAGGCCCGCGAGTGCGGTCGCCACGGCGCCCCGCAGCAGCAGGAGGCCCCGACCGGCGTCGGGCTCGTGCCGTTGGTCTCCATGGTCGAAGTCCTCGACATCGCGGCTACCCATGTCTCCACGTGAGCACGTCCGCGGCCCGACACGGACGCGAGCGGCTGCCGATCACCTGACGATGCCGGCGATGGCCATGTCGGCGCCTGACCCGCGGGCACGCTCGGGCGTGCAGGGCGTCGCTCAGAACCCTGGGCCACCCGACGGCGGGAGAGTCGACGGGCTCGGCGGCGGGCTCGGCGTGGGCGGGGCCGGCTGTTGGGTGACCGAGGGCGGGAGCACCGCCGGGATCGTCGGGGGAAGGGGTTCGGGGTCGCTCTCGGCGCGGACTCCGCACGCGGCGGTCGCGCCGAGAGCGATCGCTGCGACGGCCAGCAGCCGGGCACCGCGTCGGGTCACGACGGCACCTCCTCGAGCGCGACGACGAAGCGCGCCCCGCCGCCGGGGCGGTCCTCGACCCACACGCGCCCGCCCAGGCTGTGGACGTGCTGGGCCACCAGCGCGAGCCCGAGGCCGGTGCCCCCGCTGTAGGCCCCGTTGAGCCCGGACCGTGCGCCACGGGTGAAGCGCTCGAAGACGCGCTCGCGCAGGTCTGCCGGCACACCCGGCCCGGCGTCGTCGACCTCGATCGCCGCCTGCGCGTCCCGGCGCACCACCCCGAGCCGGACCGCACCGCCGCCGTGGTGCCGCGCGTTGTCGCACAGGTTCGCGAGGACCTGGTCGAGGCGCCGGCGGTCGGCCAGTACGAGCGGCGGCGGGTCCACGACCTCGAGCACGGCGTCGGCGACGAGCGACGTCGGCACGTTCTCCACCACCACGGCGAGATCGACCGGCGCGAGGTCGTGGCCGTCGGGCACCTGGATACCGCGCGAGATCTCCAGCAGGTCCTCCACCATGCGGTGGAACCGCTGGACGTCGGCGCCGAGCAGGTCCACGGCGCGCCCGGCGGTCTCGGGGAGGTCGGCGCGACGGCGGCGCAGCACCTCGACCGCGTTGATCATCGTGGTGAGCGGGGTGCGGAGCTCGTGGCTGACGTCGCCGGCGAAGCGGGCGTCGCGCTGCACCCGTTCCTCCAGGGCCTCGGCGGTGGCGTTGAACCGCGACGCGAGCGGCGCGAGGTCGGCCTCGCGCCGCACCGGGAGGCGGGCGGACAGGTCGCCCTCGGCCATGCGTCCGGCCGCGTCGGTGAGCTCGGTCAGCGGCGAGAGGGCCCGCCGGGCGGTCCACCAGCCGAGCAGCACCCCCAGCAGCCCGGCCAGGAGGGTGCCGGCGACCAGGACGATCGAGAGGAACCGCAGCGTGCGGTCGAGCTCGGTCAGGGGGACGAGCCGGACGAACAGGTCGCCGTCGGCGGTCACGGGCAGCGCCACCGCGAGGACCGGGGTCCCGTCGAGGACCAGCCGCTGACGGGCCGGTGTCCCCGAGGCCGCGACGGCGAGCAGGGCGGGGGACACGCCGTCGGCGTCGACCTGCCGCCCCGCGGTGGTCCAGCGCCCGTCGGACCGCAGCAGCACGGCGGTCCGGGGCTCGCCGGTGAGCCCGACGAGCAGCGTGGGCAGGTCGGCGGACCCGCGTCCCAGGCTGTCGGCGACGAGACGCGCGTCGACCACGGCCTGGTTGGTCGCGCCCCGCTCCCGCTGGTCGAGCATGAAGGTCGACGCGAGCTGCCAGGTCGTGACCGACAGCAGTGCGGCGACGGCCGTGGTGACCACGCCGAACGCGAGCGCGACCCGCCAGCGCAGGGACACCGACTCCCAGCGCCGCCGCAGGTCGGTCATGGTCCGGTGCGGTACCCCGAGCCGCGCACGGTCAGCACCAGGGTGGGGTCGTCGGGGTCGGGTTCGATCTTGCGACGCAGGCGGCGGACGTGGACGTCGAGCAGGCGGGTGTCGCCGAAGTAGTCGTAGCCCCAGACCCGCTGCAGGAGCTGCTCGCGGGTGACGACGTCGCCGCGGGCCGTGGCCAGCTCGACCAGCAGCCGGAACTCGGTGTGGGTCAGGTGCAGCGGCTGCCCGGCCCGCTCGACCGCCTCGCGTCCCGGGCTGATGACCAGGTCGCCCAGCCGCAGCTCCGGCGAGCTCGGCGCCTCCTCCGCACCCGCGGGACGCCGCCGGCGCAGGAGCGCCTTGATCCGGGCGGCCAGCTCGCCGGCGATCAGCGGCTTGGTGACGTAGTCGTCGGCGCCGGCCTCGAGTCCGGCGATGACATCGGCGGTGTCGGAGCGCGCGGTGGCGATGATGATCGGCAGGTCGCCCCGCGAGCGCAGCGTCGAGCACACCTCGATGCCGTCGATGCCGGGCAGCATCAGGTCGAGCAGGACGACGTCGAGGTCGGGGTCGACGACCTCGAGCGCCTCCTCGCCCGTGGCGGTCTCCACGACGTCGTAACCCTCATCGGCCAGGGCCAGCCCGAGGGCCTGACGGATGCGCTCGTCGTCCTCGACGAGCAGGACACGCGTCCCCATCTCGTGGCCCCTCCCGCAGCGTCGGTGGGGAAACGCTACCCGCCTTCGGCCAGCCGAAGAGGGCCCGCGGAGCAGCGGGAGCACCTTCGTCAGGTGATCGTCAGGTGCGTGTGATCGCGCGGCGCTCGGCGGGTGCCATCTCGACCACGTCACCCGAGTGGCGGGCCGCCCGGAAGGCCGCGACCTCCTCCTTGACCACGGGCGCGAGGAGGTACAGCCCGATGATGTTGAACAGGGCGAGCAGGAACAGGACCGCATCGGCGAAGTCCAGGACGGCACCCAGGGTGAGCACCGAGCCGATGACGACGAACAGGCAGAACACCACCTGATAGATCCGCTCCGAGAGCGTGCTGCGGCCGAAACGGTACGTCCTGGCCTTCTGGCCGTAGTAGCCCCACGTGATCATGGTCGAGATCGCGAAGAGGGCGACGGCGACGGTCAGCACGTAAGGGAACCAGGGGAGCACGGTCTCGAATGCCGAGGAGGTCACGGAGACCCCAGCCGGGTCCTGCCCGGCGACGGCCGCGGCCTGCGCGTCGCGCCAGTAAGGCGTGTCGGCGACGACGATCGTCAGGGCCGTCATCGTGCAGATCACGACCGTGTCCACGAACGGCTCGAGCAGCGCCACGTAGCCCTCGGTGACGGGGTAGCGGGTCCTGACCGCGGAGTGCGCGATCGGCGCCGACCCCAGCCCGGCCTCGTTGGAGAACGCGGCGCGCTGGAACCCGACGATGAGGGCGCCGATGACCCCGCCCGCGACGCCAGCCCCGGTGAACGCCCCGCTGATGATCGCGCCGACGGCGGCGGGGACGAGCGGCAGATTGACCGTGAGCACGATCAGGCACGCGGAGACGTAGACCAGGGCCATCGCCGGGACCAGCCGGCTGGTCACCCTGCCGACCGACCGGATGCCGCCGAAGATCACCAGGCCGACCACGAGGGCCAGGACGACGCCGAAGACCAGCGCCGCGCCGTCGCCGCCCAGAACGCCGGCCTCGCCGCCGGTCACCTCGCTGAGCTGCGCGAAGGTCTGGTTGGCCTGGAACATGTTCCCGCCGGCCACCCCGAAGAACAGGATGAACACCGCGGCGAGACCGGCGAGGAGCTTGCCGAGGTTGCGGCCGAACGCCGAGGGGAAACGTTCCGCGATCCCGCGGCGCAGGTAGTGCATCGGCCCGCCCGAGACCGTGCCGTCGGGGTGGTGCTCGCGGTAGCGCACGCCGAGGGTGCACTCGACGAACTTGGTGCACATCCCCAGCAGCCGCCACGATCATCCAGAACGTGGCACCAGCCCCGCCGATCGTGACCGCGACGGCGACGCCGGCGATGTTGCCGAGCCCGACCGTGCCCGAGACCGCGGAAGTCAAGGCCTGGAAGTGCGGGATCTCGCCGGGCTCGTCATCGCCGGTGTAGCGGCCGCGGGCGATGCGCACGGCGAGGCCGAAGTTGCGGAACTGCGGGCCCCGGAAGTACACCGTGAAGATCAGGGCCGCCAGGATCAGCCGATACCCCGAGCAGCGGTACCTCGGCGAAGACGACGGCCGACAGCCCCTCGGCGACCGGCGTGAACACGGCGTCGATGGCGTCCTCGACGGCGGTGAGTGCTCCACTGGAGGCGCCGCCCGCAGCGAGGACGTCGAGTTCGGCGGGTACGGCGGCTGCGACGGTCATGGACATCAGCTCAGGTGATGACGGTCACGGCGCCAAGACGTGTCGAGGGTTCGTCAGAAAATCGTCAGCGACGGCGCGAGCCACGACGCCCGCCGTCGCACCCACTCGGCGAACGTCAGACGAGCGACAGGTGCTGGCCGGGTCTGACCGGCCTCGAGCGGCGACGCTGGTGGACACGGGGCCGGGAGCGGTCAGCGGCCCGACCTGCGCACTACGGAGAGGGCGGCCATGGCACGTCACGGAGACGCGGCGCACGAGGTCCCAATCGACATCGGCGGGGACTTCGAAGCTTGCGGGAAGGCGGCAGGAGTGACGCCTGCGTTGGCGTGCCTGTGCGGGTTCAGGGGTCTGGGCCGTCACAGCGCGGAGGGGCTCGTGCACCGGCTCGTCGAGGGCGCCGTGCACGCGGTGCCGGCCGCCGACGCTGGCGGCGTCGCTGAACTCACCGACGCCGACGCGCGGTCGTGGGCCGCAACCCTGCCTCTGGTCAAGGAGCTCGCTCACCTCGCCGTCGCGACGGACGAGGGCCCCCTGGTGGAGGCGATGGAGGCGCGGCCGGGGGCGGCGATGGTGACGGACCTGAACGAGACCTCGACGCGGCGGTGGCCGCATTGGGCGAGACGCGCCCGCACCGCTGGCGTGGGCGCGGTGTTGACAGTGGTCCTGCCGTGCGGCGCGCGTCGACGGACACAGCTGTTCAGTCTCTACGGACCCCGGCCCGGCATCTTCGACGCCTCGAGTGCCGCAGCCGCGCAGGCGTTCGCCGCCCCGCTCGCCGTCGCCCTCCCGGCGGCCCACCGCGCTGCCGCGCTGGAGCGCGCGCTGGCCTCCCGCGATGTCATCGGACAGGCCAAGGGCGTGCTCATGACCCGCCAGGGCATCGACTCCACTTCCGCGTTCGATCATCTCGTGCGGCTCTCGCAGGAGAGCAACACGCGACTACCGGCCGTCGCCGCACGGCTCGTCGACGAGGTCGAGACCGCGGCCGAGCGCGGGTCCGGGGACGCCCACGACTCCTGACATGGTCTTGGTAGACCGCTCGAGGACAGGAGCCACACCTCGGGTGGGCGGCTTTGGTGCTCCGATGACGACTCCGTCGACTGGCACCGTGCTCAGCGAGCTGCCTGCGGCGACATCTCACCCGCCGAGCTGGAAGCCGCCCAGTACCGTCACCACCGGCCCCACCCGCGCACCCCGGCCGATAGCTCTGGGACACGCCAGGGCGGTCCACCCGGTCGTCCCGGGCTGGCGTCGCGCGACGTCTTCGCTCAGGCCGAAGGTGCCTTCACGGCACGGCATTGGCGCCTCCAAGGCCTTTGGATGGCTCGTCCGCACCCTGAAGAGGAAGGTCACACCTAGATTCGCGGAGATTGCGGCCCGCCTCGTCTGTGGAGTCGTGAGCTCATTAGGAGGGTCCCGACCGTCAGCCTCGCCGTGGACGAAGGCGCGTCGGTCCAGGGCCAGCAGAGTTGGCGGCGACATATCTCTGACGATCTGGAACGTTCTTTGTCGAGAAGGAACGGCTGTCGGACGATCGTCAGGTCGCGGTGCCGATCGGTCGGTCACCCTCGAACTATGTGGACTTACGCGTTGGCCGGAGCGGCATATGTCTTCATGGCGTTGTGGGTCGTGTCGATGTGGCGGCTGCGGAAGACCAGCGATCGACGTGCGTCACGCGATCGGGACCTGTCGTTCTCGGTTGCGGCTGGCGTGCTGTCCGTGATCACGGCTGTCACCGCGATCGCGCTGCTCCTCTGAGTCGGAGACTCGGAGCGGCCTCTCCGCGAACGGCTCGACGGCTCGACCACGGCCCCGTGGGTGGGGCAGCCGAGGGCGACAGGGTCGACCGCTGAGCCGACGGGAGGGAAGGTGCGAGGGGTGCCGCGCGCCTCGGGCGGGTGCTGCGTGGCCTGCTTCAGATCAGCGTCGGGACGTACTGGAATGATCTCGCCCCGGCTCTGTCACCAATCTCCTCTCCCTGCGCTGCGTGGATCGCGCCGACGGCGATGTCGCTGCTGACGAGTGCCCTGTCAACAATCGCGTGCCGCTGTCACCGCCGATTCCAAAGGGCTGCTACCTGACGATTGCCTGTCGCCTCGGGCGCTTCCGTTTCTCGGCGTGGGGCCTGGTGAAAGCTTGTTGAGAACACGCGGAGTCGTCGCGCGACGCCGCTCGACGCCAAGGCTCGCCGCGACCGGTCCGGGTTCGCGGGGAGCATGACGGCGACCCGGAAGGGGAGCAGTGACCATGACGACCGAGGGGCGGCGGCGGCCGCCGGGCCAGCTCGTTGCTGCGCTGCTCGCCGCGATGCCGGGTCTCGTGTTCGGAGCGGCCACCTACCTCGGTCTGCCGCACCCGGAGATGCCGCCGCCGCTGGCCGCAGTGGTGTACGGCGTCGCGATCATCGGGGCGGCGTTTACGCTCTCGTGGGGAGCCGAGGCCGCCCAGGTCGACATCAGCGCGGGGCTCGCGATCGCGCTGCTGGCCCTCATCGCGGTGCTGCCCGAGTACGCGGTCGACTTCGTGTTCACCTGGCAGGCCGGCCAGATCTACGAGGCCAACGGCGGGCAGTGCGTGCCGCTGCCCGGTGGGGCCAACCCGTGCTCGCTGGCCCTGGCCAACATGACCGGCGCGAACAGGGTGCTGGTCGGCGTCGGCTGGCCGCTGATCATTCTGGTGGCTTCGATCGCGGTGTGGCGCTCACGACGCCACGGCGGCGGGGAGAGCTCGACCACGCACCACGACGAGGTCGACCTCGCACCGGCGATGTCAGCGGAGGTCGTGTTCCTGGGGCTGGCCACCCTGTACTCCCTGACGCTGCCGCTGCGCACCTCGCTGACGCTGCTGGACTTGGCGGTCTTCGTCGCCATCTTCGCCGCGTACGCCTGGCGCCTGGCCCAGGCGCCGGCTCAGGAGCCCGACCTGGTCGGCGTCTCGGCCTGGGCGGGGGAGAAACCGCGCCGGGCCCGCCGCGCCTGGGTGCTGGGGATGTTCGCGGTCGCCGGCCTGGTCATCCTCGCCACCGCGGAGCACTTCGCGCAGAGCCTCGTAGACGCCGGCACCGAGCTCGGCATCGACCAGTTCCTGCTCGTGCAGTGGGTGGCGCCGCTGGCCAGCGAGTCGCCCGAGCTGATCGTGGCCTGCCTCTACGCGATGCGACTCAAGGCCTCGGATTCGCTGGGCACCCTGCTGTCGAGCAAGGTCAACCAGTGGACGCTGCTGGTGGGCACGATCCCGCTCGTGTTCGCCGTCTCGGCCACCACGATCGACGGACTGCCGCTCGACATGAACCAGCGCCTCGAGCTCCTCATCACCGCGGCGCAGTCCCTGTTCGCCGTGGCCCTGCTCATGGACCTGCGGTTGAGCCGCCGCGGTGCGGCGGCGCTGTTCACCCTGTTCGCCGTGCAGTTCACGGTCAGCGTCACCGCGGGACCGGCCGTCAACCGGATCACCATCCTCGTCCTGTCCGCGGTCTACATCCTGCTGGCGATCGCGCAGATGCTGCGGCTGCGGCGACGCGTGGCGCGCACCGTTCGCGACGGGTTCGCCGCCCCCTACGCCGAGCTGGAGCAGGACGAGCCAGCGGCCCGCTGAGCGGTCCAAGAATCGCCTCACCGCACGGCCGACACAGCTACCTCATGCCGCCGCGCACCGCCGAGGTGGGAACAACCTCGTTGAGGGAGGACGCCATGACCGAGGTGCACACCCGGACCATCGAGACCCAGGTGCCGGCGCGCCTCGACCGCCTCCCTTGGTCACGGTTCCACTGGCGCGTCGTCCTGGGCCTCGGCACGGTCTGGACCCTCGACGGTCTCGAGGTGACCATGGTGGGCTCGGTGGCCTCGCGGCTCACCGAGGCCGACAGCGGACTCGGTCTCACGCCGGGGCAGATCGGCGTGAGCGCGGCGATCTACATCCTCGGGGCGTGTCTCGGCGCCCTGGTGTTCGGGCAGCTCACCGACCGATTCGGTCGCAAGAAGCTCTTCCTCGCCACGCTGCTGATCTACATCGCGGCCACCGTCGCCACCGCGTTTTCGTTCAGCGTCTGGTGCTTCTTCCTGTGCCGGTTCATCACCGGGGCCGGCATCGGCGGCGAGTACGCGGCCATCCATTCCGCGATCGACGAGCTGATCCCCGCCCGTGTCCGAGGCCGGGTCGACCTCCTGATCAGCGGGACCTACTGGCTCGGGGCAGCCGGCGGCGCCGGTCTCGCGATCCTCTTCCTCAACGAGTCGATCTTTCCGGCCGATGTCGGCTGGCGGCTGGCGTTCGGCGTCGGCGCCGTGCTCGGACTGGTCATCCTGTTCGTGCGTCGGCACGTCCCTGAGAGCCCGCGCTGGCTGTTCATCCACGGACGCGAGGACGAGGCCGAGCGGGTCGTCGACGGCATCGAGCGCACCGTCGAGGCCGAGACCGGGGAGGAGCTCGACGAGCCCGGCAAGACCCTGCGGGTTCGGCAGCGTCGCACCATCCCGATCAAGATGATCGCCGGGACCGCGTTCAAGCTCTACCCGAAGCGGGCTGTGCTCGGGATCGCGCTGTTTGTCGGGCAGGCGTTCCTCTACAACGGCATCACGTTCAACCTCGGCACGCTGATGTCCACTTTCTTCGGGGTGGCGGCTGCCATCACCCCGGTGTTCTTCGTGCTGTTCGCGCTGGGCAACTTCCTCGGGCCGCTCACCCTCGGGCGCCTGTTCGATTCGGTCGGGCGCAAACCGATGATCACTCTCACCTACTTGGGATCAGCCCTGTTGACGCTGCCGCTGGCCTGGTGGTTCGTGACGGGGGCACTGACGCGCTGGACCTTCATCGCGATGGTGATCGCCGTGTTCTTCCTCGCGTCGGCGGGCGCGAGCGCGGCCTACCTCACTGTCAGCGAGATCTTCCCGATGGAGACCCGGGCGCTGGCCATCGCGTTCTTCTACGCGGTGGGCACCGCCGTCGGCGGGATCACCGGCCCGCTGCTGTTCGGTCAACTGATCGGCAGCAACGACCCGGACCTGGTCGCGGTGGCATTCCTCGTCGGTGCGGGCGTGATGGCCCTCGGCGGACTGGCCGAGATCGCGTTCGGGGTGCGCTCGGAGCGCGCGGACCTCGAGGCGATTGCCGCGCCTCTGACGGCCCACGAGGCCGAGAGCGCCGACACCACGGGGCCGCCCGGGCGCTCAGGGCAGGGGGCGGGGCGTTCGGACCGACCGGCCCAGGCCCGTCGGTCCCGTGAGGAGGCCGCGCTCGCCCGGGCCCGTGCGGCTGAGCATCGCGCCGCGGTCCACGAGCTGGCGATTGCCTCCTGGGGTGACGCCCCGACTGGTTCGAGTGAGGCGGCGATGTCGACGGACGGCGTCGACCGCCAGCGGGTCGAGAAGACCCTCGCCGAGATCGACGATCTCCGCGCCCTGGAGTTCGACGAGCAGGCCATCGCCCAGGAGGAACTCGCCTTCGCCGATGAGGCGGACGGGCACGCCGCAGGGGCGGCCACTCATCGAGCCCGAGCCGCGGAGCACCGGGCACTGGCTCACGCCGATGAGGCTGCGGCCCTGGTCGCCGAGGACGACGGCACGGCCGCTAGCCACCGTGCGCTGGCCCGCGCGGCCGCCGAGAGGTCTCGAGCCGCGGCGCAACGCGCGCTGGCCGAGCAGGTACTCGTCGACCAACAGGAGCCGGAGTCCGACGAGTCCGGCGAGGTCGCGAGTACGCGTGACGGCGGAGACGAACTGAGTTGTCTGGGCCCAGACGAGGTCGCTCGCGCTCGCAGCGCGATGCACACCGCGTGGGCGGAGGTGCACGACGAGCGGTCTCGCGTAGAGACTGATCTCGCGGAGGGACGCAGCTCAGCGGGCGACCGCACCAGCGGGTTGCAGCAACGGGCCCTGGCCGCGGAGCAGCACCTCCAGGCGGCCGAGCACCGCGCCGCCGCTGGGATCACCCGAGCTCACCGCGAGGCCGCCGAGCAGGCCGAGAAGCGACAGGCCGCGCGCGCCGAGCGCGAGCGGCGCGCGGACCAACTCGAGGAGCGGGTCCGCCGGCGCACAGCCCATCGGGCCGAGCGCGAACGGCACGGGCTGCGGCGCTTTCCAGCCGGGTCCCGGTCCGTCCCTGAGTCCTCCGTTGGGTGGACTGAATGCCGCACCGGGCGACAGCGAGCACGCCCTCGACCACGAGATCGAGACCGTGGCGCGGGCAGTGTCGGAGCAGGGCGCCATCGATTGGCACGACCTGTCCCGCCTCGTAGGAGCGCGGTACTGGGCCCCGGCCGCTTTGGAGCCGCGCTCGACGCCGCTGTCGAGGAAGGCCGCGTCCGGAGGCTGTCGCGCCGGACGTACGGCCCGACCGACGGCGCTCCGGGTGCCGTCGACCGTGACCGGCGACAGACCTAAGGGCGGCGTCGTCGTGACCGTGTCATCGCTCGCCACACCCGCAGCGGCCACATCCCGAGCACGGGAGCGTTGCGCCCCAGGTCCTCCGAGTCGGGGCGATCGAACGCCGCCGCATAGCGCCGCGCGTCCGCGGCCGAGGAATAGCGTTTGTTGCCACCCGCTCCGCACCCACGCGAGCACGACCAGACCAGCACCTCGTTCTCAGCGGTGAACCGGTACTTGTGCCCCAGCACGACGCACGCCGTCACCGGTCACCCGCCCGACAACGTGCCGGAGCCTCGATCACATCCACGGCAGCATCCACCCACGCCAGAGTGCCCGACACTGACGACCGCCCGCGCGGTGTCGTCCCAGCACGAGGCGATGCGTCTCGGCGCACCCCCGTCCGCGGCACCGACGGGTCCGACAAAGCGATGCAGGGTCGGCGAGCTGCCGGGTTCCCGCCACGTCGGCCTGTGCAAGCTCGCTGCAACCTGGCCTCGGCGGGTGACCTCGGCATGATTCCCGCCCGGCTTCGAGCGATCGGCGTCGTCGTCGCGAGCTCGTTGCTCGTCCTGGCCGGCTGTGCCGACACCCCTTCTGCACCGGCAGCGGCGTGGCCGCAGCGGCCGGTGGTGCGCCTGGCTTTCGACGTCGCTCCCGACCTGCGTTCGGTCGCGGGGAGGGAGACGGTGTCGCTCACGCTCGGCCGGCGGGTGTGTGAGCTGGTGTTTCGGGCGTGGCCCAACAAGCCGTCGGCAGCGCGCGCGGGCAACCAACTCGAGGTCACCGGCGCGATCGTGGACGGTCGTCATGTCCAGCCCCGGGTGCTTCCAGCGGGCGCTCCCGATGGTGTGCCGGGGACGCTCGTGGAGCTCCCGCTCCCGCAGTGCGTGCCCGCCGGCGAGGGGATCCGCGCCGAGCTCGACTTCGCGCTGCGTCTCGGGGAGAACGCCGACGAACGGTTGGGCGTGTCGCCGGAGACCGGTACCGCGTGGTTCGGGTCGGGGTTCCCGCTGCTCGCGTGGGTCCGCGGACAGGGGTGGGCCCGAGAGGACGCCGTGGACATCGCGGGGGAGACAGCCACCAGCGAAGTGTTCCGTCTCAGCGACCTCACGGTCTCGGTTCCTGATGGCATGCGGGTCGCGGGCACAGGTCAGGCTCAGGGCGAGCGCCCTGGGCCTCGCGCCGGGACGAGGACCCACCGCTTCAGTGCAGACGCCGTCCGTGACGTGGCGGTGGCGGTGGGGCGTTACGAGGTGCTCGAGCGTGACATCACCGGCACCCGTCTGCACTTGTTCACCCCGGTTGACGGCACGCGCGTGGAGCCCGAGCAGTGGGCGGGCGAGCTCGACCGGGCCCTGCAGCGATTGACCGGCCGGTTCGGCCGCTTCCCGTACCCCGATCTGTGGGTAGCGATCGCACCTGCGCAGTCGTCGGGCATCGAGTTCCCCGGCGCCCTGCAGTTCGGCGACACCCGGCCCGAGAACCTCACGGGGCTCGCGACCCACGAGCTCGCCCACCAGTGGTTCTACGGCCTGGTCGGCGGCAACCAAGCCCGCGACCCTTGGCTCGACGAAGCGTTCGCGTCCTACGCCGAGGCCTCTCTCGGCGGCGCGACCGATCGAAGCTATTACGACCTCGAGGCCATTCCCGACCGGGTGCGCGGCGATCTCGGGGACCCGATGGCCGAGTGGGGCGATCGCGGATTCGGCACCTACTACCAGGGGGTGTACCGGCAGGGCGCGGCCGCGCTGCTCGCCGCGCGGGCGCAAGCCGGCCCCGACCGCTTCGACGCTGCACTGCGCGGCCACATCGCGCGCCACGCGCACGCCGTCACCCGCCCAGCGGACGTGGCGGCGGCATTCGACGACCTACCCGACGTGCTCGACCTGTTGCGTCGCTACGGAGCCCTCCCTCCCGCGGGCTGAGGAGCTCCCGATGACCGGGAACTCTGGCTCAGCTCACTCCGCATCGCGCGCCGACCGTGCGAGCTCGAGTGCCGAGCCCGTCCTCGACCCGGAAGCGGCGCTCAGCCCGGAGCTTGTCCGATGGTCACGGTGAGCGTGGTGGACTGCGGTCCGCGCTGAACGACCACGGGTACCTGTTGTCCGGGTCGGGTGCCGCGCAGGGCGCCGAGCAGCTCGCCGACCGTGGCGATCTCGCTGGAGCCGACGCGGGTGATGACGTCTCCGGGGCGTATTCCGGCGCCTGCGGCGGGCCCGGCAGGGGCGACGTCGAGCACGACCGCACCGCGCTGCGCGGCGACCCCCAGCAGATCGCGTAGTGCGCCGGTCAGGGGCTGCACGGCCACGCCCAGGTACGGGTGGTCGGCGGTGCCGTCGACCAGCAACTGGTCGACCACGTCGACCACGCGTGTCGAGGGGATGGCGAACCCGATGCTCACTGCCCCACTCGCCGGGGGCAGGTAGGCCTCGTTGATGCCGATGACGCTGCCGGTGGCGTCGAGCAACGCTCCTCCGGAGTTGCCCGGGGAGATCGCCGTGTCGGTCTGGATCAGATCGACCAGCTGTTGGGCGCCGCGCGTTGAGGCGCCCGGCACCTCGCGGCCGACTCCGGAAACCACGCCGGCGCTGACGGTGTTCTCCAGGCCCAGCGGGCTGCCGATGGCGACCGCGAGCTCGCCGGGTCGGGGGAGCTGGTCGGCGTAGCGGGGCACCGGCAACCCGTTGCGGGCGACCTGGACCACGGCGAGGTCGGTGGTGCGGTCGGTGGCGCGCACGGTCCCGGGCACGCGGGTGCCGTCGGCGAAGCCGACCTCGACCTGGGTCGCGCCCCGCACCACGTGTTCATTGGTGACCAGCACACCGTCGGCCCGGTAGACCACACCGCTGCCCAGCCCGCCATCGGTGAAGATCGTGACCACGGAGGGGCTGGCGCGCTCGACGAGGTCCGGGACCGCGGCCAACGTCCCCGAGCTCTCTGTACTCGGCGCGGGAGGTGCCGGTGATGGTGAGGTCCCCGCAGTGGTGGGGGTCGCTGCGGGTGGGTTGCCGCAGCCCGCCAACGCCACGAGCAGCAGCGCAATGAGCGGCGCGACCCGCAGTGTCATCAGTGACCTCCCGCGTGGGCGCACCGGCGGCCTGCCGGGCAGGGCTCGTGCACGGCGCGGTGGACCGCTCGCCGACGGTGGGCGCCGAGATCGCCACGCTGCTCGATTGCGGGGACCGGGCGCCGAGCCAGTCATGGCGTCGCTCCGGACGTGCGGCAGGAGGGCACCCGAGGCGCCACTGAGGAGAGTTCCGGGGTCAGTGCGAGGTCCTGCAGGCTCGAGCCCGGGCCGGTGAGCGGGAACCGGTTGCGGACCTCGTTGACCGTGCGCAGCAACGTGTTGGCCGCGTTGGAGGGCACCGAACGCAGTGTCTCGACCGCGGCCGACGCGTCGGCGGCGCGAGCGCGCAGCAGGCTCACCACCGGTTCGGTGACCTGTTGCCCGCCCTCCACCGGAGCCGGGCCGGCGGCGTTGATGCCGTCCGCGGCCGCGGTCAGGGCGCGGGCACGCTGGTCGAGGAAGTCCACCCATTGCGCCCGCGTGGCCACGGGGTCGGCCGGGTCCACCGGCGGGGCCGGGGTGTCGGTGCGGGTCGCGGGCAGCAGAGCGGTGCACACCTTGTCCAGCCACTGCTCGGCGCTCGGGGGCGAGAGGCCGGGGCGGGGATCGGGGCCCATGGGCCGTGGGTCGGGGTTTGACGTCGGTGCGCTGCTGTCGCTGCACCCCGTCAGTAGCAGCACTGCGATCCCGACCAGCACACTCAAGGTGCCCACGTGTCGCGCAGCCGCGCGCGGGCCGGTGCCGCCCCAGGGACGGGCTCTCGTCGCCCTGCCTGTGGGGTGAGCCGTTCTCGACTGGGTTGTCGGCGACAAAGCTGGTACCGCCTCTCGTGGTCCTCCTGCCCCTCGAGGCCGCGGATTGGGTCGACGGCGTGGCGAGGGTGGCCCATGAAGTTCATCTCGCCATGCTCGTCTGATGCGCTCGCTCACCTGTGGGGCGCCCTGGTGGTCAGCGCGGCGGACGAAGGATGACGGAGATGGCTGATGGATTGGTGGGCTAGGACGTCAGACGATGAACCGAATCGGCGCGGCGAGTTCGTCCGGCGAATATTGCTCGACGAGGCGAGCGTCCGCCCCGATGCGGACGGTGTAAGTGGTCGAGCCCTCGGGGACGCCCTCGACGATGAACGGGAAGATGCACTGTCGAAGGCCGGCGTCGGATGGAGACTCTCCGACGGACAGCGTCGAGCGCGCGACGATCTCACCCTCGGCGTCCTCCACGACCACCGGGGTACCACCGTTCACCGGCCGAGGTTGCGAGCTGTTCCCGGCACATGATTGATCCGTGACCGTCACGGTTCCCGAGATGCGTTGCATGCCTTCAGGGATTTCGGGGCCGGGGTCGGCGCACCCCCCCACCAACACGGCGACGGCAACGGCCACCATCATCGGCATCAAGCGTCGCATCTTCACCTCTTGCAAAGCTTTCGCGCCTTGACGCGTTCTCGCGTCAGTGCAGCAGTGGTCAAGGGCATCGGAACCCGGTCCGTCCACAGTGAAGGTGGCCGCCCTAGAGGCCCGGCCGCGGCTGCATCAGCCCTTGGCCGCCCGCCGTGTGGTCGGGGTGGAAGGCTCCGGCCGCGACGCGGCGCTCGATGAGCCAGGGGACGGTCGCAGACCAGACGGCCGTGCGTTCTGGTGGACGTGGCGGCTCGGGAGTGGATCGACGAGGGAGCCGGCACTGCTCGACGGCGGTGCCGGGCGATCATTCGACGACCGGGCCGCCGCGTGCACTCGCCCCGCGCAGTCCGCCGAGTGCGGCGGCGGCGACGGACACACCGAGCCAGAGGGCTGCCCACCCGGTCGCACTCTGGGCGACGTCGACGATGAGCGCTGCTTCAGGGGCGGTCACCAGTGCCGCCGCGACCCCGACGTTGCCCACGAGTACGCCGCCGCCGAACAGGCCCAGGCCGAACAGGGCCACGATCGCCAGCGCCCACATCAGCACACCGTGCAACAGGCCGGCACCAGAGCCTGCTCCCCGGGTGGTGGAGCCGGCCAGCAGTCCACCCACGAAGAAGGCGGCCGCGCCCAGGACCATGCTCACGGCGCTGGCCGTGGCTGCCTGTCCCCGGCCGCTCACCCCGAGATCGAGCCATCCGAGGGCGAGGAACAGCATCTGCAGCACGAAGAACACGGGCAGCGCGACGAGCGCGCCGGCCCACACGGCACCCCAGTGGACAGATCGACTCCGAACGGGTTCGCTCCCGCCGACCCGCTGGTCGGGGGAGGTGGCGTCCGGGGAGGTGGCGTCCGGAGAGGCCTCGGGTGAGCCGGTGGCCGGCTCAAGCCTGTCCGGCGAGCCCGGGGTGCCCCGGTCGACCGGAGCCTCCGAGCGACGATCAACGCCCGTCATCTCCACGGAATGGTTGCCAATGGTCATCGTGACTCCTTCTACCTCGGGCTTGGACGAAGGGTCGGTCACCGCATCGTCGGACACGACCTTCGTCGAGGAAATCGGCGGTGGCGATCGCCCGCCCCCGGCTGTCACGCAGTCTTCGCGAGAAGGCTCAGCTCGACTGCGGCACGTCGGTCTCGACAACGAGCGTCGGCGCGCAACACGCCGATGCAGGTAATTCGTCTCGTACGTCTCCAGCGGGGTCGCGGGGTTTCGTCGGTGCTACCCCGGCCATCGTCACACCATGACGTGCGTCGGCTCCTTACGATTCTCTGACACCGGCGATGGCCGCTGCACACGAAGTCAGGAAGGCGGCCGGTCGGCGCGGACGCCCGTTCGCGTCCGTGACGGGACACCGATTCCCTGCCGCAAGCATGGCCCCCATCGAGGCTCACTACCCGGCGAGCTTTCGTTTCGTCAGGTAGTCGTCAGACTCGCTCCAAGAGCCGGCCCGTCGCCTTCGATGATCGCGTTCCCCGCTTGCGGCACGTCCCGGTGCCGAGCGCGCCGGCCGAGCTGGCTTCGCGATGCGGATACCTGACGATCACCTGACAAAGCCGCTCCTGGCCAGCAGTGCCCGGCCGAGGCGGGCACCAGGCAGGCGTGCACGACGAGAGGCGCCAGCGGCGGTCTCCCGCATCCCGCCTCCGAGGTGGGACAGCGTCGGGGGACCGGCGACGTCGGGCAACCCGCCTCTCCGAGCCGCGGCGCGACGCGGGTGTCGGATCTGAATGTCCGGGAGGGGTGCGGGTGGCAACGTGGAGTTCATGGAGCCTCGGTCAGGGTCCGGAGCGACGGCTCGCGGGCCTGGCCTCGTCCTTGATCGTGCTGCTGGCTGTCGGCGGCTGCGCCGAGACACCGACGCCCATCGGGTCGGTGGACATCGTCATCGCGAGACCGACCGAGTCTCATCCGAGCTGGGGCGCTGCCGATCGCGGGGTGGATCGCCGGTGAGTTGTTGTGCCGTGAGCACCGTCCATTAGGGCGCGGACGCCCCGGGCCGACCAGATAACACAAGGAGACCGGGTGGCGGCGGTGAGCTGCGGGATCGACTGGGCCGATGACCATCACGACGTGGCGTTCGTCGACGAGCAGGGAACTGTCGTTGTCGCCGAACGCGTGGACCACTCCGCGGCGGGCCTGGCGCGGGTTCTGGAACTGCTCGCCGAGCACGACCCGGTCGACGGTCGGCTCGAGGTGGCCATCGAGACCAGCAAGGGGCTGCTGGTTGCCGGGCTGCGGGCCGCGGGGCGGGTGGTGTTCGCGATCAACCCATTGGCGGTGTCGCGGTATCGCGACCGCTACCGCTCCTCACGCGGCAAGTCCGACGCGTTCGACGCGATGGTGCTGGCCAACATCCTGCGCACCGACCGCGAGGCGCATCGCGCGCTGCCCGCCGACAGCCTCGAGGTCCAGATGCTGCGCGCGCTGACCCGCGCCCAGCAGGACGCCGTTGAGGACCGCACCGCGCTGACCAACCGGGTCCGGGCGCTGCTCAAGGAGTTCTTCCCCGCCGCGTTGGCCGCCTTCGAACGCGGCGGCAAGCACCGGCTGGACTCCGCGAGTGCTCGCACGATCCTCGCGGTCGCGCCGACCCCCACCGACGCTCGGGCGCTGAGTCCGCGGCGGCTGGCCGCGCTGCTGCGCAAAGCCGGCCGGCAACGCGGCATCGAGGCCGAGGCCGAACGGCTGCGTGAGTTGCTGGGCCGCGAGCACATGCGCCAGCCCGGCGCGGTCGAGCAGGCCCTGGGTGTGCAGCTGCGCGGCTTGATCGGCCAGCTCGATGCCCTCGCTGCGACGCTCGCCGAGCTCGAGAACCACATCGAGCGGGCCTTCAACGACCATCGCCAGGCCTCGGTCGTGGCCAGTTTCCCGGGTCTCGGATCGGTGCTCGGAGCGCGCATGCTCGCCGAGATCGGCGACGACCCGGCCCGTTTCGACGACGGTCGAGCGCTCAAGGCCTTCGCCGGCGCCGCGCCGGTCACCCGCGCCTCGGGACGCTCGACGTTCATCCACGCCCGCCGCGCCAAGAACGATCGCCTCGCCGCCGCCGGATACGTCTGGGCGCTGGCCGCGGTCCGCCACGATCCGGACTGGGAACAGCGCTACCGCGCCCGCCGCGCGGCCGGCACGTCACCGCGTTGCGCAAGCTGTTCAACACCATGCTCGGCAAGCTCCACCACTGCCTGGTCACCGGCCAGCTCTACGACCCCGACCGCGCCGCCGTCGCGCCGGTGCCCAGGACCGCCACCACGAGTACAGCCACGGCTGGTTGACAGCTTCGGTTGGTGAGATGTCTCGATGTAGGCGAACAGGGCGTTCTCGGCCTGCTCGCGGGTCCTCCAGGTTCGGCGGTAGACGAGCTCGGTCTTGAGGGTGGAGAAGAAGTTCTCCATCAGCGCGTTGTCGTAGGAATCGCCCACCGAACCCATCGACGCAAGAATCCCGTGGTCCTCGAGGCGGGCCGAGAATCGGAACGACGTGTAGTTGGCGGATTCAACTGGTCGTCGCAACACCTCGATCATGGAGGTGTTGATGGGTCGG
>NZ_JAQZAM010000040.1 GCF_028737215.1 Actinomycetospora chibensis
GCCCTCGTGGATCGACCCCGACCGACAACCCCGACCCGGCGGACGATCGGCCGCCGTCGCCTGATCCGGCCGTCGTCTGATCCGGACGCTTCGGAAACCGAAGCATCCGCGGGAGGAGTCACCGCACGCGGCAGTCGGCCTGGCGGACGCTCAGCCGCCGTCCGGTGATCCGGCCGGATGCTTCGGAATCCGAAGCATCCGCGCTGCTCACGGCCGGGGCGCCCCGTGATAGGTCCCGAACTGCCAGTGGTTGCCCTCCGGGTCGCGCACGGCGACGTCGTGGGAGCCGTAGTCGGTGTCGTAGGGGCCCTGGGTGACCTCGCCGCCACCGTGGTCCCGCACCCGCGCGGCAATGGCGTCGATCTCGGCGGCGTCGGGCACGACGACGTAGGCGGTGAACGAGCCGGAGGATGTCGCGCGCACGTCGGTGCCCGGGCGCTGCTGGCCCATCATGATCCCGCCCCCGGTGGGCCAGGCCAGCTCGGCGTGCTGCACGACCCCGGAGTCGTCGGTGTACGCGACGACCTCGACGAACCCGAGGACCTCGGTCAGGAACGCGATGAGGGCGCGGGCATCTTGAGCGGCCAGCGTGGGCCAGATCTGGGGCGGCGGGGTCTTGGCGTCGGTGGTGGAGGAGGTGTCCATGGCACTCACGATGTCGTCTCGGGTGTGCCGGCGTCTTGGACGTTCCCGATCTCCTCGGCAAGCCACCGGGTGGGGGAGCAGCCGGCGAGTGCGCCGAACTCCCGGGTGAGGTGGGCCTGGTCGGCGTAGCCCCCGTCGGCGGCGATGTCCGCGAGCCCGAGGGGTCCGCCAGCGACCGCGCGGGCGGCGAGGCGGCGCCGGGCGCGGTCGAAGCGGGCCATCCGCCCCGCGACCTTCGGGGCCACGCCGATCTCGGCGCGGAAGCGCTGGCCGAGGTGACGCTCGCTCCAGCCGACCTCGTCGGCGAGCGCGTGCACGGGCACCGTGCCGGCCGAGCCCACGAGCCGACGCCAGGCCCGGCGCACCTCGGGGGCGATCGGGCGCCCGGGGGAGTCGTGGTCCAGCGCTCGCTGCAGGACGTCGTCGAGCGCGGCGAAGCGCCCGTCCCAACCTTCGGCGGCCTCGACCCGCTCCTCCAGCTCGCGCGTCACGGCGCCGAGGACGTCGTCGCCGTCGACGGTGATCCCCGCGAGCTCCGAGGCGGGCCGCCCGAGCAGCACCCGCGCCGCGAGGGGGTCGAGCACGACGTGCACTCCGGACTGTCGGCCGTCGTGGACGATCTCCTCGTGCGTCGTGTGCAGGCCGCCGATCGCCGTGCGACGCCGGGCCAGGCCGCCGTCCGGAGTGCGCATGACCAGCGGCTCGCCGAACGTGACGATCAGTGTCAGGTACGGCGAGGGCAGGCCACGGTGCACGCCCGGCGGGCCGCCGCGCATGTCGTAACCGTGGTAGGCGACGTGCCCGCGCAGAGCCTCGCCGGGGACCCCCGACCGCCCGTCCGACATCGGCTCCACCCCTCCAGTGTGGCCCCGGCGGTCGACGACCGGAACGGTCCGTGGCGGACCCCCGCTCCGCCGCGCGAGGATGCGGACCGCACCCCGACCCGGCGCCGCGCGCCGGACGATTGGAGAGACGGCCTTGATCCTGATCAACGTCAAGTGGACCGTGAAGCCGGAGTACGCCGAGCAGTTCCCGTCCCTGGTCAAGGAGTTCACCGACGCGGTGCGCCAGGAGCCCGGCAACATCTTCTTCGAGTGGTCCCGGCACCTCGAGGAGGACAACACCTACGTCCTCGTCGAGGCGTTCCAGGACGGCGCCGGAGACGCGCACGTCCAGTCCGACCACTTCCAGAGGTTCGTCGAGCAGGCGCCCGACTGGGTCTCGCAGAAGCCGAAGATCATCAACGTCCAGAACGTCCCGCAGGACGGCTGGGGCGAGATGGGCGAGATCCAGCCCCGCTGAGACCGCGCGCGCTGAACCGTGCCGCGGCGCCGGGCCGGGCCGGGTCACACCCCGACCGGCTCGCGCTCCGCGGAGGCGGCTGCTCGCCCCAGCAATCGCCAGGCCCCGACCGCCGTCAGCGCCAGGACGGCGGCGCCGAGCGCCGCGGCGCCCTGCATGCCGACGACGAACGCCTCTCGGGAGGCGGTGACGAGCGCGTCGCCGGCCCCGGGCCCGAGCGTGCCGGCGTGGGCGAGCGCGCCGCCGAGGGTCTCCTGCCCCGTCCGGGCGGTGAAGACGGCCGCCGCGAGGCTGCCGAGCACCGCGGTCCCCAGCGCTCCACCGAGCTCGTAGCCCGTTTCGGAGATCGCCGAGGCGGCACCGGCCCGGTCGGCGGGGGCGGCGGCGAGGATCAGGTCGTTGGTCAGCGCCTCCGCGAGCGCGACGCCCGCCCCGAGCAGGGCGAACCCGATGACGACCCCGACGAGTCCGCCGAGGACGGCGACGAGGGCCAGACCCGTCGCGGCGGATCCGAGCCCGAGTCCGACGAGCGCGGGGCGGGTGAGCCGGCGCGCCAGGCGCGTCGCCACGAGCGCACCCGTGACGCCGGCGACGGAGCCGGGCAGCATCCACAGCGCGGACTCGAGCGGGGAGTACCCGAGCACCAGCTGCAGGTACTGCGGCAGCAGCAGGAGCAGGCCGACCAGCGCGAACACGCCGAGCAGGTTCGTCGTCACCGACACCGAGAACGACGGGAGCGAGAACAGCCCGAGGTCCAGCAGCGGGTGCGCGAGGCGGCGCTGGCGGCGGACGAACAGCGTGCCCGCGACGAGGCCCACGGCACCCGAGAGCGCGGCCCCGACGGTCGGGCCCTCGGTCGCGACGGTCTTGAGCGCCGAGACGAGCGGGAACATCGCGACGAGCGACAGCGCCGCCGAGCCGAGGTCGAACGGGCCCGGGTGCGGGTCCCGGCTCTCGGGCAGGACGAGCGGGCCGACCACCAGCAGCAGCACGATCACCGGGACGTTGATCAGGAAGACCGCGCCCCACCAGAAGTGCTCGAGCAGCACGCCCGCGACCACGGGACCCGCCGCTGCGCCGCCGGAGAACGCGGCCGACCACACGGCGACGGCGGTGGCCCGGCGGCGCGGCTCGGGGAAGGTGGTCTTGATCAGCGAGAACGTCGAGGGCATGAGCGTCGCCCCGCCGAGCCCCAGCAGGGCCCGGGCGACGACGAGCGTGCCGGCCGTCGGCGCGAACGCCGCGAGTACCGAGGCGATGCCGAAGGCCGCCGCGCCCCACATCAGCAGGCGGCGCCGTCCGATGCGGTCGCCCAGCGTGCCCATGGTGACCAGCAGGCCGGCCAGCACGAACGAGTACGCGTCGACGATCCAGAGCTGCTCCGCGGCGCCGGGGTCCAGGTCCTCCGCGAGCACCGGCAGCGCCGCCCCCAGCACCGTCATGTCGATGCTGATGAGCAGCACCGGCAGGACGAGTGCGGCCAGCGCGAGCGTGGGCGACCGGCGGGACATGACGAGCCTCCGAGAGAGTGGATGCACCGTCCAGACGGTGCAGTTTCCAAGGACGGCGAAACTACACCGGCTGGACGGTCTAGTGTCAACGCCGTGCCACGCCCGTCACAGCGCGACCGGATCCTCGACGCGTACACGGACCTCGTCGTGACCTCCGGTCCCGAGACCGTGACGCTCGACGCCGTCGCGAGCGCCGCGGGCGTCTCCAAGGGCGGGCTGCTCTACCACTTCGGGTCGCGGGAGGCCCTGCTCGAGGGGCTGCTCGCGCGGGCCCGGGCGCTCAACGACGACGACCTCGCCGCGGCCCGGTCCGCCCCCGAGGGGGTGGCGCGGTACTACCTGCGCACGTCGGTCGACGAGCCGGCCGCCGGCAGCCCCGTCTACCGGGCGACGGTCGCGCTGATCAAGCTCGCGACCACCGAGCCCCGCGCGGCGGAGGCGACACGCCGCTGCCTGGCGGGGTGGCGGGCGGCGCTCACCGACGAGCTCGGCGACCCCTTCGCCGCCGACCTGGTGGCCGCGGTGGGCGACGGCATCTACCTGCGCGCGATCGTCGGCGACTCCAGCGAGGGCCTCGGCGGCGCGATCGAGGAGGTGCTCCGGCGCGTCGGCCCACGGTGAGCGGGCGGTCGGCGGCCGGCCCGGCGGGCGTCCACGACCCCCGTCGGCCGGGCGGTCGCCGTGGTGCGGCGAGGGCGTCCGGTCGCGGTCTCGGTGTCACGGGGATGCGGTCGCAGCATTTCCGCTGGTCGACGCCAGGTGCCGGTGGCCGAGGACACGGTGTAGGCCCCCGGTCCCTGACGCATCCTGAGGACGTGGAGCAGCCAGAGGACCCGGACCGGGTCGCCGGGGAGACCGCCGCCGAACGGGCCGTCGACCCCTACCGCGCCCCCTTCGACGCGATGGTGCGCGCGCTGGCGGCCCAGGACCCGCGGTTCGTCCGCCGGGTGAGCATCCCCAGGAAGCGCCGTCTCGGCGTCGGTCACCTCATGCTGCTCGCGGGCCTGGTGACGACTCTGCTGCTCGGTGTCGTGCCCCTCGCGATCGGGGTCCACACCGGGTCCGTCGTCCTGCTGGTCATCGGCGCCCTGGGCTCGACCCTGCTGCCGGCCGGCGCCCCGCTGGCCGTGCGGATCGTCCTGCACCGGACGCGCCCGCTGATGCGCTGAGGCCGACCCCGCCGAGGCCGGTGCGCTGGGCCGGTGCGCTGGTGCCTAGACGGCGACCGCGTCCACGCGCCGCCGCAGGGTCGGCAGGTCGCGCACCACGATGCTGCGCCCGTCCTTGACCAGCACGCCCTCGGCGACGAGGCGTGAGAGCTCGCGGCTGAGCGTCACCCGGGTCAGCCCGACCATCAGCGCGAGCTCGTCCACCGGCGGCCGCACGGACAGGCGGGCCGACGTCCCGAGCGCGCCGTCGCCGTAGGCCTCGACGAGGTGCCCGAGCAGCAGCACCACCCGCTCACGGGCGGGCAGGCCGTCGAGGAACACGTGCAGGTGCAGGATCCGCTGCTTGTAGGACACCCGGCGGACGATCTCGACGAGCAGCTCCGGCTCGTCGCGGGCGGCGGCGACCAGGGCGTCGCGGCCGACGACGAGCAGCTCGCACGGTGTGATCGCGGTGGCCGACACCTGGTTGAGGCCGCCGTCGAAGCAGACGCCCTCGCCCAGGCTCGCGCCCGGTTCGGCCCAGGAGATCACCCGCACCGTGCCGTCGGGACGCAGCATGTGGACCCGGACCCGGCCGCTGACCACGACGTGGAACGACGACGACGGCTCGCCCTGCCGGTAGAGGTGCTCACCGGGGCGGACGGGACGCGGGATACCGAGCGCCTCGATGCGCCGACTGACGGCACCGGGCTCGGCGAGAAGGAAGGGCGAGACGGTCGGCGAGGGTGGAACGTCGTGGGGAGCCATCGCCGTCCTCGATCCGGCCGCCGGAGCGCGGGTGAGGGGCAGGCTACGGGCCGGACGAGCGTCCCGGAAGGGACGGACGGAACGCTCGTCCGGCCGTGCTCACGCCGCAGCGCGCGCGGGCGTGGAGGTGATGGACTCGGCGTTGGTGTCGGGCAGCGCGATCGTGCACAGCAGGCTGATCACCGACAGGCCGGCGAGCAGCACGCCGATCGCGAGGCTCGACCCCAGTCCTGCGACCAGCGCCGTCGCGACCAGGGGGACGACGCCGCCCCCGAGGACGCCGGCGAGGTTGTAGGCCATGCCGGCGCCGGTGTAGCGGTAGTGCGTCGGGAAGAGCTCCGGGAGCTGCGCGCCCTGCGGACCGTAGGCGATGCCGACGACGCCGAGCACCACCGAGAGCCCCAGCCCGAACGCCCACGCGGTGCCGATGTCGAGGATCGGGAACGCGATGATCCCGCCGACGATGGCGGACGCGTTGCCGATGATGATCATCTTTCGCCGCCCGACGCGGTCGGACAGGATCGCGCCCGCGATGGTGGTCGCGGCGAAGACGAGGCCACCGATGATCCCCATGGCGAGCACCGTGGTGCGCGGCAGACCGAGCTCCTGCGTGCCGTAGCTCGTGAGGTACGTGACGCCGATGTAGAAGAACGCGAACACGGCCATCGTCGACCCCGCGCCGAGCAGCACCCGGCCCGTGTGGGTGCTCAGCACCTCCATGACCGGCATGCGCGTGCTCGTCGTCTTCTCCCGGGCCATGAACGCCGCGGTCTCGGTGATGGCGAGCCGCACGTACAGGCCGACGGCGACGAGCACGACGCTGCCGATGAACGGCACCCGCCAGCCCCAGGCCAGGAACGACTCGTTGCTCATGGTCAGCGCGGTGACCAGGAAGGTGGCGCTGGCCAGCGCGAACGCCAGCGACGGACCGAGCTGCGGGAACAGCGCGTACTTGCCGCGCGTCTTGCCCGGCGAGTTCTCCGCGGTGAGCAGCGTGGCGCCGGCCCACTCTCCGCCGACCGCGAGGCCCTGCAGGATGCGCAGCAGCACGAGCAGGATCGGGGCGGCGATGCCGATGGCGCCGGTGGTGGGCAGCAGGCCGATGGCCAGCGTCGAGAGGCCCATGAGCAGCAGCGTCGTCACCAGCGTGCGCTTGCGTCCGAGCTTGTCGCCGAAGTGTCCGAAGAGCACCGAGCCGAACGGGCGGGCGACGAAGGCCACGCCGAAGGTCGCGAGCGCCAGCGCCGTGCCGGCAGCCGCCCCCAGCGAGGGGAAGAAGACCTTGTTGAACACGAGCGCAGCCGCGGTGCCGTAGATGAAGAAGTCGTAGAACTCGATCACCGTGCCGGTCATGCTCGCGATCGCGATGCGGCGCATCGGTGGTGCCGCGCCGGCGGGCGCGGCGTCGCTCTGACTCACGGAGCCTCCTGAACGTTCGTACGGGTACGCCGAGTGTCCGGTTCAGGAGGTTTGAGGTCTGTATCGCACACTACAGACGGAAGGTGTCCGCGCGTGCTCGCCGAGGTACACGCCGTAGCGTGGTCGGCTCACACACCTCGGGGGATCGATGACGATCTTGGTAGCCGTCACGGACGACGGCACGGGTGCCGTGGCGCTCGGTGCCGCGCTGGCCGAGGCGGCCCGACGCGACACCGCGGTCGTGGCGCTGAACCTGCGCGCCGGGCCCCTCGCCGTCCCGGCCGGCGCGCCGGTCACCGTCGTCGACCGCACCTCCGGGGTCGAGGACGGCGACGCGGTGCTCGAGCGGCTGGAGTCGGACACCGACGTCGACCTGCTCGTCATCGGCGTCCGCCGCCGCAGCCCGGTGGGCAAGGCGTTCCTCGGCGACGTCGCGCAGCGGCTGCTGCTGGAGGCCGAGGTGCCCGTGCTGGCGGTGAAGGCCTAGCTCGCTCCGGCGTGGTGGATGTCGCCGACCAGGGCGGCCAGGACGTCGTCGAGGGCGACGATGCGACGGGGCCGGCGGTCTCCGTCGTCGACCAGGGCGAGGTGCGCCCCACTACGCCGCATCCCCGTCAACGCCTCCGCCAGCGGCACGTCGGCGCCCAGCGTCGTCAGCGGGCGGACCAGGTGCGCCGGCACCGGGGCGTCCCGGGGTGGCGCGGGTGGGCCGAGCAGGTCCTTGACGTGCACGTAGCCCCGCCAGCCCTGCTCGTCGCGCAGCGGCAGGCGGGAGAACCCGCGCGCGTGGGCGAGGGCCTCCAGCTCGGCCACCGTCGCATCGGGGCGGGCGGTGACGACGTCGTCCTCGGCGACCGTGGCCACCGTGATGTCGGAGAACTCGAGCGCGCCGTGCACGAGCGCCGCCTCGTCGCGGTCGAGCAGTCCGTGGGCCCGTGACTGCTCGACCAGCCCGGCGACGTCATCGCGGCTGAACGCGCTGGTCATCTCGTTGCGGGGCTCGACGCGCATCGCCCGCAGGGTCACGTTGGCCACGCCGCCCAGCACCCAGAGGAACGGGCGCAGCACGGTCACCACCGCGACCAGCGGCGGCGTGAGCACGAGCGCGGCGCGGTCGGGCAGCGCGAGCGCGATGTTCTTGGGCACCATCTCGCCGACGGTGACGTGCAGGAACACGACGATGAGCAGCGCGATCGCGAACGCGACCGGGTGCACGGCACCCTCGGGCAGGCCGAGCGCGGCGAAGGCCGGCTCGATCGCGGCGGCGATCGCGGGCTCGCCGAGCGCGCCGAGGCCGAGCGAGCAGATGGTGATGCCCAGCTGCGCGCCGGCCATCATCAGCGAGACGTTCTCCATCGCCCGCACCGTGACGCGGGCGGCCCACGAGGTCGCCGCCCGGGGCTCCAGTGAGGCCCGGCGGGCGGAGATCAGCGCGAACTCCGCGCCGACGAAGAACGCGTTGACCGCGAGCAGCACGACCGCGGTGGCGATCCCGGCACCGATGCTCACGAGGACACCTCCGGCACGCCGAGCAGGTCGAGGCGCACGGCGGTGACCCGCCAGCGCTCGGTGGTCTCCACGGTGATGCGGACCTCGCACTCCTCGATCTCGCCGAGCTCGGCGCCCGGGCGGGCGGCGGTGACGGTGACGGTGTCGCCCTCCTCGGGCACGCGCCCGAGGTGCTCGGCGAGCAGGCCGGCGAGGGTGTCGTACTCGGGGGACTCGGGCAGCGACCAGCCCAGCAGCGTCGACGCCTCGTCGGGGCGCAGCAGGCCGTCGCAGCGCCAGGAGTCGTCGTCGAGGCGGGCCCCGGGTGGAGTGCCCGGGTCGTGCTCGTCGCGTACGTCGCCGACGAGCTCCTCCACGAGGTCCTCGAGCGTGACCAGGCCGGCGAGGTCGCCGTACTCGTCGACCACCAGCGCGAGCGGGACGTCGGCCGCGCGCAGCAGGGTGAGCAGCCGGTCGAGGTCCAGCGTCTCGGGCACCGCGTCGAGCGGGTGGGCCAGCGCGCCGATGGTCGTGGTCGCGCGGTCGTCCTCGGCGACGCCGAGCGCGTCGCGCACCCCGATCACGCCGGGCGGGGTGTCGTCGGTGGTGGCGTGGGCGGTGTCGTCGGGGAGGACCGGGAAGCGCGAGCGACCGGTCGACGCGGCCCGCTCGAGCAGCGTCGCGACGGTGTCGGTCGGTGCGAGGGTGTCCATCGCGCCGCGCGGGGTCATGACGTCGGCGGCGTGCCGCTCGGTGAACGCGAGCGTGCGCTGCACGAGCGTCGCCGTGTCGTCGGGCAGCGTTCCCTGGGCGGCCGAGCGCCGGACCAGTGAGAACAGCTCCTCCGCGGAGCGGGCCGACGCCAGCTCCTCGGTGGGCTCCACGCCGACGGCCCGCACGAGCACGTTCGAGGTGTTGTTGAGGACCAGCACCAGCGGGCGGGTGACGGTGGTGAAGGCCCGCATGACGCCCTGGACGGTGCGCGAGGTGCGCAGGGGCTCGCTGATGGCGAGGTTCTTCGGGACGAGCTCGCCGAAGATCATGGTCACCGCGGTCGAGAGCGACAGCGCCACGATCAGTGACACCGCCGAGGCGCCGGACCCGCTCAGGCCGAGGGCCGTGAGGGGGCCGGTGAGCAGGCGCGCGATCGCGGGTTCGGCGAGGAAGCCGATCGCGAGGTTGGTGATCGTGATGCCGAGCTGGGCGGCGGAGAGCTGGGTGGACAGCGAGCGCAGGGCGGCGAGGACCCCCTGCGCGCGGCGGTCGTGCTCGGCCTCCCGCTCCACCGCGGCGCGGTCGACGCCGACGAAGCTGAACTCGGCCGCGACGAAGACACCGCAGGCCACGACGAGCACCGCCGCGGCGAGGAGCAACAGCGCTTCGGTCACGCCAGGGCCTGGGGGGCGGGTCGTCGAGGTCGTCGACGGCGTGTCATCTGCTCACCTGGGGCGGAGTGGGACGAACCGGACACCCGCGACAACGGGTCCGGGAGCCGGCGAGTTCCCGGTGGTGACCGGGCTCGCCCGGGCGCGTCACCGCTTCCGTGAGCGAGGATCGCCGCCGTGCGCACCCCGGAGCTCCGCCTCACCGTCGCGGGGGCCGCGGTGGTGGGCGTGGCCTACGGGATGGGCCGGTACGCGTTCGGTCTGACGCTGCCGGCGCTGCGCGACGACCCGTCGCTCTCGGCGGACGGCCTGGACGACGCGGTCCTCGGCCTCATCGCCTCCGCGTCCTTCGCCGGCTACCTCGCGGGCCTCCTGCTCGCGCCGGTGCTGAGCCGTCGCCTCGGGCCGCGGGCCCCGACGACGGTCGGGAGCGTGTGCGGCGTGGTCGGCGGGATCCTCGCCGCCGTGGCGCCGTCGCCGGCGGTGCTCGCGGTCGGCACCGTGCTCGCCGGCAGCGCCGCGGGATGGGTGTGGGCGGCGTACTCCGACCTCGCGGCCGCCGTCGTCGACGTGCTGCGGCGCCCGCGGGTGCTGGCCGTGATCAGCACCGGGACGAGCGGGGGCCTGGTGATCTCCGGGCTCGTCGCGCTCGTGGTGATGGGCGTGCCCGGCTGGCGGCTGGTGTGGGTGGCGATCGCGGTCGCCTCTGCGGCCGCCGGCTTGCTGAACCTGCGCGGGACCCCCGCGGTGCGGCCCTCGCGCTCCGGGCCGGCGGGACGGATCCCGCTGCGCGGCCTCGCGGTCCCGACCCTCTACTCCATCGCCTTCCACGTCGGCGTCACGACGTTCTTCACCTGGGCCGCCGACATGTTGCGGCGCGGCGGGCTCGACGCCGGGCTCGCGGGCGCGCTCTACGTCCTCGTCGGGCTGGTCGGCCTCGTCGCACTCGGTACGGGCGGCTGGTGCGCGCGGTTCGGCACGGTCCGCGTCGCCGCGGCGTGCCTGCTGTCGATCGCCGCGTCGCTCGTGATCCTCGGCGCGGGGGCCGGCTCCGCCCTCGTGGCGCTCGGCGCCGCGGTCGTCTTCGCGCCGGGGATCATGGGCGGGGCCGCGGTGCTCGCCGTGTGGACCGCCGAGATCGCCCCGGACCGCTCCGGGGAGGCGCTGACGGTCGTCGTCGCCGTCGGGGCGCTCGCGGCGGTGATCGCTCCGGCCGTCGTGGGCCTGCTCCTCGGGCTCGTCAGCCTGACCGCCGTCCTCGTCGGGCTCGCCGCGCTCCTCCTGGTCACGGCCGCCGGCCTGCTCACGGCTCGAAGCGGTACCCCCGCCCCGCCTCCGTGACGAGGTGCCGCGGGCGCGCGGGGTCGGGCTCGAGCTTGCGGCGCAGGTGCGCGAGGTAGACCCGCAGGTAGTGGCCCTCGGTGCCGTAGGCGGGACCCCACACCTCGCGCAGGATCTGCTGCTGGGTGACGAGCATCCCGGGGTGGCGGACGAGGTGCTCGAGCACGCCCCACTCGGTGGGGCTCAGGTGCACCTCGGCCCCGTCGCGCACGACCTTCTTGGCGACGAGGTCGACGGTGAAGCTCGCGGTCTCGACCACGGGCGTCCCGTCCGGGGCGACGGCCGCCGCCCGCCGGACCGCGGCCCGCAGCCGGGCGAGCAGCTCGGGGACCCCGAAGGGCTTGGTGATGTAGTCGTCGGCGCCGGCGTCGAGGGCGGCGACCTTGTCGGCCGAGTCGGTGCGCGCCGACAGCACGATCACGGGCACCGCGCTCCACCCGCGCACCCCGGCGAGGACCTCCAGCCCCGGCATGTCGGGCAGCCCGAGGTCGAGGATGACGACGTCGGCGGCGGGTGCTCGGCCGCGGCGCGCAGGGCGGCGGCGCCGTCGGCGGCGAGCACGACCGTGTGTCCGTGCGCGGTGAGGTTGATGCGCAGGGTGCGGCGGAGGTGCGGGTCGTCGTCGACGACGAGGACGCGGCTCATCCGATCAGGGCCGGTGTCGGCGCCGCCGGCAGAGACAGCACCATCGTCAGGCCGCCGCCGGGGGTGTCCTCGGCGTCGAGCGTGCCGTGCATCGCCTCGGTGAAGCCGCGCGCCACGTGCAGGCCGAGGCCGACCCCGGGCGTGGCGCTGCGGTCCCCGAGGCGCTGGAACGGGGCGAAGAGTCGGTCGCGCTGCTTGCGCGGCACGCCCGGCCCGGTGTCGACGACGCGCAGTTCGACGCGGTCGGCGTAGGCGCTGGCGCGCACGGCGACAGTGCCCTCGCCGCCGTGGCGCAGGGCGTTGTCGACGAGGTTGGCGACGACGCGCTCGGCGAGCCCGGCGTCGGCGAGCACGTCGGGCAGGTCCTCGGCCACCTCGGCGACGACCCGGTCCGCGTCGACGTGGCCGCCCGCCAGAGCGGCGGCGACGATCTCGTCGAGACCGACCGGCGTGGTGATCGGGGTGACGCCGCCGGCGGCCAGACGCGAGGAGTCGAGCAGGTTGTCGACCAGCCCGGTCAGCCGGTCGGCCGACTCCTCGACGGTCGCCAGCAGCTCCTGGCGGTCGGTCGTGGACATGCGCAGCGTGGGGTCGCGGAGGCTGCCGGCGGCCGCCTTGATCGCGGTCAGCGGCGTCCGCAGGTCGTGCCCCACGGCGGAGAGCAGGGCGGTCCGCAGACCCGCGGAGTCGGCCCGTCGCTGGGCGTCCGAGGCCTCGGCGGCCATCCGCCGGTTGCGCAGCGCGAGCAGGGCCTGGCCGCTGACCGTCGTGAACAGGGCGCTCTCGGGTGCGGTGAGCGTGCGCCCGGTGCCCACGAGGTGCACGCCCTCGTCGATCTCGACGTCGACGTCGGCCTCGGCGGGCCGCCGGCAGGGGACGTCGCCGGTGCACGCCGTGACCTCCCAGCCGCGCGCGCCCCGCTCCATCAGCGCCACCGTCGTCAGCCCGAACGCCTCGCGGACACGCTCGAGGAGCTTGGGCAGCGGGTCGGAGCGCGACAGCACCACGCGGGCGAACGACGTCAGCAGTGCCGCCTCGGCGCGCGCGGTCGTGGCCTGGCCCGTGCGGCGGTCCGCGCGGTCGACGACGGCGGCGACGAGCAGCGCGACCACCACCATCGCGCCGATCGCGAACGCGTTCTCCGGCTGCGCGACGGACAGCGTGTAGAGCGGCGGCGTCAGGAAGACGTTGAGCAGCAGCCCGCCGCCCAGCGCCGCGACCAGTGCGGGCGCCAGCCCGCCGATCATGGCCGTGACCACGGTGGCGAGGAAGAACAGCACCACGTCGGTGGACAGGTCGACCGACTCCCGCAGCACCACCCCGATGACCGTGGCGCTCACCGGAAGGATCACCGCCGCCGGCCAGCCGAACGCATGGCGCCGCGCGGGCAGCGACATCCGCCGGCGCGGTGCGGACCCGGCCTCGTCGTGGGTGACGAGGTGGACGTCGATGTTGCCGGACTCGGCGGTCGTCCGGGCACCGATCCCGGGATCGAACGCCCGCGCCCACCGCGAGCGCCGCGAGGTGCCGAGCACCAACTGGGTGGCGTTCGCGGCGCGGGCGAAGTCGAGCAGCGCCGCCGGGACGTCGTCGCCCACCACGGTGTGGAACGACGCCCCGACGTCCTCGGCGAGGCGCCGCAGCTCGACACCGGTGCTGCCCGGGTCCCGCGGCCCCGTCAGCCCGTCGCTGCGCAGGACGAGCACGCACAGCAGGTCGGCCGATCCGGCCCGGCGGGCGATGCGCGCTGCCCGGCGCATGACGGTCGCGCTCTCGGGCCCCCCGGTGACCGCGACGACCACCCGCTCGCGGGCCTCCCAGACCTCCGAGATCGCTTCCTGGCTGCGGTAGCGCTGCAGGGCGACGTCGACCTGGTCGGCGACCCACAGCAGCGCGAGCTCGCGCAGCGCGATGAGGTTCCCGGTGCGGAAGTAGTGGGCGAGCGAGGCGTCGATCTTCTCCGACTTGTAGATGTTGCCGTGCGCCATGCGCCGGCGCAGGGCTTCGGGCGTGATGTCGACGAGCTCGATCTGGTCGGCGGCACGCACCACGGCGTCCGGGATCGTCTCGCGCTGGCGCACTCCGGTGATGCGTTCGACGACGTCGCCGAGCGACTCGAGGTGCTGCACGTTGACCGTCGAGATCACGTCGATCCCGGCGGCGAGGAGCTCCTCGACGTCCTCCCAGCGCTTCGCGTGGCGCGAGCCCGGCGCGCACGAGTGCGCCAGCTCGTCCACCACGCACACCTCGGGTGCCCGCGCGAGCACCGCGTCGACGTCGAGCTCGGAGAGGGCCGTGCCCCTGTGGTCGAGGACCGCGCGGGGCAGCACCTCGAGGCCCTCGAGCAGCTCGGCGGTCCGGGCCCGTCCGTGGGTCTCGACCAGCCCGACGACGACGTCGGTGCCCCTCTCGAGGCGGCGACGGGCCTCGTTCAGCGCGGCGTAGGTCTTACCGACGCCCGGCGCCGCGCCGAGGTGAATCCGCAGTTCACCCCGGCGCGGCGACGGATCGGAGGTCACCTCGTCATCCTGCACCGGAAACTCCCGACCGGGCCCCCGGAGCAGCCGAGAGGAGGGACGCGTTGAGCTCCGGCACGTTCACCCGGGGCTCGCCCAGGAACCCGAGCGTCCGCCCGGCGGTGGCCTCGGCGACCAGCGCGCGGACCCGGTCCTCCGGCAGGCCCGTGACCCGGGCGACGCGCGGAGCTTGCTGAGCCGCGTACTCGGGGCTGATCTGCGGGTCGAGCCCGGAGCCCGAGGCGGTGAGCGCGTCCGGTGGCACCGCGGACGGATCGACGCCGTCGCGGGCGGCGATCGCCGCGCGTCGCTCCTCGACGGCCGTCCCCAGGTCCTCGGCGGCCACGCCGAGGTTCGAGCCCCCGGACGTCGTGGCGTCCGCGGGGCCGAGCCCGGCGATCGCGTCGTCGGGCGCCGAGGCCGAGGGGCGGGTGTGGAACCAGGGGTCTGCCGCCGGGTTCGCCGGCACCGGGTCGATGCCGATGAGCGAGGAGCTGCCGCCGGGGAGGACCGAACCCTCGGCGTTCGCGTGCAGTCCGGGCAGGCGTGAGACGCCCCAGACGACCGCTGGGTAGACGACGCCGAGAAGCACGGTGAGGATGAGTAGGACCCGGACCGCGGCGCCGAGCTGGCGCCGCAGCTGCCGGCCGGTGACCGGCGCCTCGCGCGAGGCCTCGGCGGCGGCGGTGGCGGAGGTGGTGGTGCTGGTCATGACGGTCAGCCGATCCCCGGCACGAGCCGGACAACGAGGTCGATGGCGAAGATGCCCAGGAACGGGACGACGACGCCGCCGAGCCCGTAGACGAGCAGGTTGCGGCGCAGCAGACGGTCCGACGACGCCGGCCGGAAGCGCACGCCGCGCAGGGCGAGCGGGATTAGCGCCACGATCACCAGCGCGTTGAAGATCACCGCCGAGAGGATCGCCGACTGCGGGGTGGCGAGCTGCATCACGTTGAGCGCGGCGAGCTGCGGGAAGATCGCCAGGAACATCGCGGGCAGGATCGCGAAGTACTTCGCGAGGTCGTTGGCCAGCGAGAACGTGGTCAGGGCGCCCCGGGTGATCAGCATCTGCTTGCCGACCTCGACGACGCCGATGAGCTTCGTGGGGTCGGAGTCGAGGTCGACCATGTTGCCGGCCTCCTTGGCCGCGGCCGTCCCCGAGTTCATCGCGACGCCGACGTCGGCCTGCGCCAGGGCGGGCGCGTCGTTGGTGCCGTCACCGGTCATGGCGACCAGGCGCCCACTAGCCTGCTCCTCGCGGATGAGCGCGAGCTTGTCCTCCGGGGTGGCCTCGGCCAGGACGTCGTCGACGCCCGACTCGGCGGCGATGGCCCGCGCCGTCACCGGGTTGTCGCCCGTGATCATGACGGTCTTGATGCCCATCGTGCGCAGCTCGGCGAACCGCTCCGCGATCCCGGGCTTGACGACGTCGGAGAGCTCCACGACGCCGAGCGCCCGCGAGCCGTCCGCCACGGCCAGCGGGGTGCCGCCGCGCTCGGCGACCGCGGTGCTGATCGCCTCGAGGCCGGCGCGGTCGGTGTCGGTGGCGCTCTCGGGGCCGAGCCAGGCGATCACCGCGGAGGTGGCGCCCTTGCGCAGCGCGCGGCCGTCGAGATTCACGCCCGACATCCGCGTGGTGGCGCTGAACGGGACGAACTCCGCCGTGGCCTCGTAGGCGCTCGCCTCGGCGGGCAGGCCGTGGTTGCGGGCGACCAGCTCGACGATCGAGCGGCCCTCCGGCGTGCTGTCGGCGAGGCTCGCCCGGCGGGCGGCCGCGGCGAGGTCGGCGCCGCGGACGCCCGCCAGCGGGTGCAGGGCGGTGGCGCGCCGGTTGCCGTAGGTGATCGTTCCGGTCTTGTCGAGCAGCAGCGTCGACACGTCGCCGGCGGCCTCGACCGCACGGCCCGAGGTCGCCAGCACGTTGCGCTGCACGAGGCGGTCCATGCCCGCGATACCGATCGCGGACAGCAGCGCGCCGATCGTCGTCGGGATGAGGCAGACCAGCAGGGCCACCAGCACCACG
Organism: Actinomycetospora chibensis; assembly: GCF_028737215.1. GTDB lineage: Bacteria > Actinomycetota > Actinomycetes > Mycobacteriales > Pseudonocardiaceae > Actinomycetospora > Actinomycetospora chibensis. Next base: position 16,192 of record NZ_JAQZAM010000040.1, read on the forward strand.
AGCGACTGAAGCTGACCCGAATAGCCGGCCATCGGCTGCAGCGTCACCACCGCGAGCAGGAACACGATCGTCAGCGCCGAGAGCAGGATGGTCAGGGCGATCTCGTTCGGCGTCTTCTGCCGCTGCGCGCCCTCGACCAGCGCGATCATCCGGTCGACGAACGACTCGCCCGGCTTCGCGGTGATCCGCACGACGATGCGGTCGGAGAGCACGGTGGTGCCCCCGGTGACCGAGGAGAAGTCGCCCCCGGACTCGCGGACCACGGGCGCGGACTCTCCGGTGATCGCCGACTCGTCGACCGTCGCGATGCCCTCGACGATCTCGCCGTCTCCGGGGATGACCTGCCCGGCTTCGACGACCACGCGGTCGCCGACACGCAGGTCGGTGGCAGGGACCTCCTCGACGAGCTCGTCCGGCCCGATCCGGTGGGCCACGGTGTCGGTCCTGGTGGAGCGCAGGGCGTCGGCCTGTGCCTGGCCACGGCCCTCGGCCACGGCCTCGGCGAGGTTCGCGAACACGACGGTGAACCACAGCCAGAGCGCGATCGACCAGGCGAACACGCTCGGGTCGAGAATCGCCGACACGGTGACGACGACCGAACCGCCCCACACCACGAACATCACGGGGTTGCGGAGCTGGTGGCGCGGATCGAGCTTGCGCAGCGCGGTGGGTAGCGACTCGAGGAGCTGCCGGGGGCGGAAGGCGCCGGCGCCGACGGCCCGGCCGGTGCGCGTCGCATGGAGCTGCTCGGCCTCGGCGGGCGGGCGGGCGTCGTGGACGGTGGTCATGCCAGTCCCTCCGCGAGGGGGCTCAGAGCGAGGGCGGGGAGGAAGGTGATCGCCGCGACGAGCACGACCGTGCCCGCGACGAGCACCGAGAACAGAGGCGTGCCGGTGGAGAGCGTCCCGGTTGAGGGGGCGACGCGGGTCTGGCGGGCGAGCAGCCCGGCCAGGGCGAGCACCGCGACGATCGGCAGGAACCGGCCGAGCAGCATCGCGACCCCGAGTGTGGTCTGGAAGAACCCGCTGGTGACGGTGAGGCCACCGAACGCCGAGCCGTTGTTGTTCGCGGCCGACGCGTAGGCGTAGAGGACCTCCGACAGTCCGTGCGGACCGGAGTTGGTCATGGCGTCGGCCGTCGACGGCAACGCGATCGCCAGCCCGGTGCCGAGCAGCACCAGCGCGGGCATCGTCAGCACGACCACCACCGCGCACGTCACCTCGCGGCGACCGAGACGCTTGCCGAGGTACTCGGGGGTGCGCCCGACCATGAGACCGGCGAGGAACACCGCGACGATCGCGACGATCAGGATCGAGTAGAGCCCCGTCCCCACCCCGCCCGGCGTCATCTCCGAGAACAGCATGTTCAGCATGGCGCCACCGCCACCGAAGGCGGAGAAGCTGTCGTGCAGCGAGTTGACCGCGCCGGTGGAGGTGCCGGTCGTGGAGTTCGCGAAGAGCGCCGATCCGGGGATGCCGAAGCGGACCTCCTTGCCCTCCATGTTGGCGCCCGCGAACGACGGGCTGGTCGCCTCCGCGGTCCAGATCACCGCGAGCATGCCGCCCCACAGCACGGCCATGACGGCCAGCAGGGAGACGCCCTGGCGCATCGAGGAGACCATGCGGCCGAAGGTGCGCGTGAGCGCGACCGGGATCACGAGGAGCAGGAAGATCTCGAAGAGGTTCGAGAGCGGGTTCGGGTTCTCGAACGGGTGCGCGGAGTTGGCGTTGAAGATGCCGCCGCCGTTGGTGCCGAGCTCCTTGATCGACTCCTGGGAGGCGGTCGGCGCGAGCGCGATGGTCGACGGGCGGCCGTCGGGCCCCAGGACGTCCACGCCGGATCGGAGGCTCATCACCACGCCCGTCGCCACCAGGGCGACGGCGGCGACCGCGGCGATCGGCAGCAGGATCCGCGTGCAGCCACGGACGATGTCGACCCAGGCGTTGCCGAGCCGGTCGGTCCGGCTACGGATGAACCCGCGGATGAGGGAGACCGCCACGGCCATCCCGACCGCGGCAGACACGAAGTTCTGCACCGTCAGGCCGGTCATCTGGACCGCGTGCCCCATGGACGTCTCGGGGACGTAGGACTGCCAGTTCGTATTGGTGACGAACGAGATCGCGGTGTTGAACGCGACCCCGGCCTCCACCGGCCCGCGGTCGAACGACCACGGCAACAGGCCCTGGAGGCGCTGCAGCAGATAGAGCAGCACGATCCCGGCGAACGAGAAGGCGAGGATCGCGACGGTGTAGGTGCTCGCCCGCTGCTCGGAGCGGGGGTCGACGCGCACCACCCGGTAGACGAGGCGTTCCACTCCCCAGTCGCGCTCCTCGGTGTAGACGCGCGCCATCCAGTCGCCGAGGGGACGCCACGCCGCCGCGAGCAGCACGAGCAGGACGCCGACCTGCGCGAACCCGGCCATCAGAACTTCTCCGGGCGGACGAGTGCGATCACGAGGTAGATCAGCAGGCCCAGGGCCACGAGGCCGCCGAGCACGTTCGCGGCGGCGCTCACAGCCGGTCCAGCCCACGGACGACGAGCAGCAGGATCGCGAAGACCACGATCACCACGCCCGCGTAGAGGAGGTCGAGCACCGGGTCCCCTTCGACGTCGACACCGCCCCGACGGCGGTGTGCCGATCACCGAGCCTCCGCTCGCGCGGGTCCCGCGAGCCCGGTGTGGACGCGACGTTGACGCCGGCCGCCCGCGTTTTCACGTCCCGGCAGCCCCGAGGTGACGCGGCATGCTGGAGCCGTGAGCGCGCCCGAGGTGAAGCGACTGGGGATCCTGCTTTTCGACGGCGTCGAGGAGCTCGACGCCGTGGGCCCGTGGGAGGTCCTCTCGTGGTGGACAGCGAACTTCTCCGAGGACGGCTACGTCGCGACCCTGTTCTCCGTCGACGGCGCCCCGGTGACCTGCGCGAAGGGCATGACGATCGCCCCACAGCACTCGGCCGACGACGTCGAGCCGCTCGAGGTGCTCCTGCACTCGGGCGGGCGTGGCACGCGGCCCCAGGTCAAGGACCCGGCGCACCTCGACCGCGTGCGGGCCTGGCGCCGCGACGTGCCGTTGATGACCAGCGTGTGCACGGGCTCGCTCGTCTACGCCGCCGCCGGACTGCTCACCGACCGGCCCGCGACGACGTACCACGGCCAGCTCGACACCCTCGCTCAGCTCGACCCGAGCATCGAGCTCCGGCGGGAGGACCGCTACGTCGACTCCGGTGACGTGATCGCCAGCGCCGGCGTCTCGGCCGGCATCGACATGGCATTCCACCTCGTCGTGCGGCTCGTCGGCGTCGAGCGCGCCCGCCAGGTCCGCCGGGGCATCCAGTACGACCCCGAGCCGCGGGTCTAGACCGTATGGAGGCCCGGCGCCCCGCTCGTAAGTTGGCGCGGGTCGCCGT
>NZ_JAQZAM010000041.1 GCF_028737215.1 Actinomycetospora chibensis
GCATCCAGCCCGGCCCCCAGGCCGACCCGCACACCGGGGTCGATGCTCATGAACCGAACGCTAGCCCCGACCCCCGACAACGACGGCCCACCGAAGCCTCTCCCGAGCCCGAGGGAGCATCACGGAAAGATAACGATCCCCTGCTCGGGCGCCGTGTCGGCGACGGCCGGCTCCCGGACCGGACCCGAGAGCCCGCCCCTGCGTCGACACGGAGCGCCACCGGTGTTGGCTGTGCCCCACACCGAGGACAGGAGAGAGCGATGCGCCGGAACCGAAGCGTCTCGTTGGGCACCGTCGTCTATCTGATCATCGGTCTGGTGGTCGCGCTGTCGAACGGCTACGGGATCACCGACCTGTCGTCGCTGCTGTCCTTCCTCCTCGCGCTGTTCCTGTGGCCGCTGGTGCTGCTGGGCATCGACCTGCACCTCAGCCTCGGGATGTGACGTCTCGTGGCGGAGTCGCGCGCAGCGTCAGCGACGTCCGGCGCCGCTCGCGGGGGCCGTCGACGGCGTGCAGCGGCCGCCCGTCGGAGATCCCGTCCAGCCCGGGGCCGCGCAGCAGGACGAGGCTGCCGGCATCGGCGTCCCACGCCTGTGCGGTGGTGCCCTCGCGGTCGGTGCAGTGCCGCAGCGTCGCCGCCCCCTCGAGCGTGAGGATCGCGACGAGGTAGCGGTGACGTCGCCCGTCGAGGTGCGTCGAGATGCCCGAGCTCCCGGGCGCGTAGCGCTGGACGGTCACCTCGTCGGGCTGCCACTCGGGTACTTGCGGAGCGATCGCCGCGACCACGGCCCGGTGCAGGGCGTGCACGGCGGGACGGGAGGTGATCTCGTCGCCGACCAGGACGAGGTGCTCCCCCTCCTGGCGCACGCGATGGGGTCCTTCCACCGCGGGCAGGGCGACGTACCGCTCGGCGTCGAGCTCGGCGAGGACGTCCCGGCGCAGTGCCTCGGGGATCACGCCGGGCTCGTGGGCCACGCCGTCGCGTGCGACGCGGTGCAGCGCCGGGCCGAGGTCCCGGGCGAGCGAGTCGGTCATGCGCCCGGGTACCCGTCCTGCACCCGGCTCCGGCGGCGCCCCCCTCGCCGCCGGGGCCGGGAACACGGAGCCCGGTGCACGACGCCCCCCGCGTCGTCCCCCGACACACGCCCCCCGCCGTGTGCACCGCGCTCCGCGGCCCTGCTGGACGTCACCCCGCCACGTGCACCAGCACCAGCGGGACGTCGTCCGGATCGTGGAACACGAGGTAGGCGTAGGGCGCCGGGGTGTCGACGTCGACGACGCCGCCGTGGGTCACCCCGAGCCCGTCGAGCCAGCCCGCCCAGGTGTCGAGCTGCGACCGCGACGCCACCGAGAAGGCGGTGTGCGACGGCGGCCGGCCCTGGCCGGCGCGCTGCAGCCGGACCGCGACCCCGGAGTCGGGATCGGACAGCAGCACGCCGTCGATCTCCTCGTCCTCCGGGCACCGCGTCCCGGCGTGGGTCAGTCCGAGCACGCGCTCGTACCACGCCGCGCTGACGTCGAGGTCGCGGACGATGGGGGCGTAGTGGTGGAAGCCCGTGAACGCCGGACGTTCGCTCGTCGACGCGCTCATCGCCACCCCCCCTCCGTCGTGTACTCCCCGTGTTCGATGGTGATCCTGTCGAGTGATGGTTGAGCGCGGTACTAGGGAGGTCCCTCGGTGTCGCGACGACGGGTGAACTCCGCCGCCAGTTCGGTGCGCGAGCGGACGCCGAGCTTGCGATAGACCTTGGTCAGGTGCGCCTCGACCGTCTTCCGGGAGACGAACAGGGCGGCGGACACCTCGACGTTGCTGAGGCCCTCGGCGACGCCGCGGGCGATCTGGAACTCCTGCGGGGTCAGGACCTCGAGGGAGACCGTGTCGTCGGCGGCCTCGACGGACGCCCGGTGCCCCGTGGCCGCGAGCTCGTTGCGGGTCCGCTCGGTCCACGGGTGCGCGCCCAACCCGGCGAACGCCGCCTCGGCCCCGAGCAGCAGCGGGCGCGCGGCGCCCGGACGTCGCCACCGGCGGCGCACCTCCGCGTGCGCGAGGGTCGTCCGGGCCTTCTCGTACGGGGCCGCGAACCGCTCGTGCGCCCGGTGGGCCGCGGCGAACCAGCCCTCGGCGGCGTCGAGGTCGTCGGCGAGCAGCCCGCGGCCGCGCGCCGCGATCGCCTCCGCGTAGGCCGACCCGGTGCGCTCCGCGTTCGCGGCCACCCACGCCACCGCGGCCTCGGCGGCCGTCCGGTCACCGGCGCGTGCCGTCGCGTCGACGAGGTCGCCGGCGAAGGGGACCGCGGGCAGACACCGTGCGCCGTGCTCGTCGAACTGGCGACGCGCACGCTCGAGGTGCGCCGTCGCGGCGGCGACGTCGCCCGCGGCGAGGGCACCGGCGCCGAGGGCCCCCGTCGCGTAACTGAGGAGGCTCTCGACACCCAGCGGCGCCGCGAGCCGCATCGCCTCGTCGGCGTGCGCCCGGCAGGACTCGGCGTCGCCGCGGACGGCCTCGATCCGCGCCTGGAGGGACAGGCCGAAGGCCTTGCTGCTCGCCTGACCCAGCTCGTCGGCCCACGCGACGCACTCCGTGACGTCCGCGTAGGCACTCGGCCACCGACCCGCCCACCAGTCGACCTCGGACCGCACCGCGAGGGAGAACGCAAGGACCAACGGCGCCCCGGCCTGCCGGGCCGTCGTCGCCACGGGCTCGACGAGACGTCGGCCGTCGTCGAACCGTTCGAGGTACACGGCGGCCTGCGCGCCGGTGGCGAGGGCCGGGGCGTCCCACAGGAGGTCGGCCCCGTCGGCGCGCAGGAGCAGGTCGTCGAGCAGGGGATGCGCCTCGTCCCGCCGCCCGACCAGGACGTAGGTGTGGCACAGGTCGGCGAGGATCACGATGTCGCCGACGTCGAGGGCCCGCGCCTGATCGGCCACGGTCTCGGTCTCGCGCAGGCGCGCCATCATCGTCAGGGGCATCACCGTCTCGCCGTAGAGGCGGGCGGCGCGCCGCGGGTCGTGGGGCAGGACCGCGTCCGCCGTCCGGAGGGCGTGGTCCACCGCGCGCGCCGGGTCCAGCCAGCTCAACGTCCGGGTGCGGACGACCTCGACGTCGGCGGCGAAGAGCACGTCGTCCCGCTCGGCCAGCGCCCGCTCGCACCAGCGGACCGCCTCTGCTCCGCCCCCCGACATCGACGCGTCGGTGGCGGCGGCGAGCAGGCGCTCCGCGCGCAACCCCGGGTCGGCGGTGAAGTCCGCCGCGCGCGCCCAGGTCCGGGCGGCGGCGAGCAGCCCGGCGCGCTGCCGGGCCGTGTGCGCGGCATCCACGAGACGCCCGGCGAGCTCGTCGTCGGGCGGCTCGCCCGCCTCGGCGAGATACCAGACGGCGAGGTCCGGCGGGGCGTGCCGGGCGAGCCCGTCCAGCACCCGGCGGCGCAGGGCGTGGGACGTCCGCGCGGCGATCAGGGGCCGGAGCAGGCCGTGGCGCAGGCACACCTCCTCGCCGTCGCGCTGGACGAGCCGGCGGCGCTCGGCGGGCGCCAGGTCCTCGACCCCGAGGCCCAGGTCGCGGAACACCGGCTCGAGCTGCACCCGGCACGCGGTCCGGCTGTGCGCGAGCACCGCGAGCGCGGTCCGGCTCGACTCCGGCAGGGCGTCGATCGCCGCCGACCACGTGCGCTCGAGCGCCGAGCCGGGGGGCAGGGCGGGCGCCGCCGCGTCGTCGGGCACGAGGAGGTCGGGGCCGGCGGCGCGGGCGATCTCGACCACGGCGAGCGGGTTGCCGGCGCACCGCTCCACGATCGTCTCCACCACGCGGGGCGAGGCCCGCACGGGCAGCGCCGCCACCAGCGCGCGGCTCTCGTCGGCGGAGAGGGGGCCGAGCTCGATCGTCGGCAGCCGCCAGACCCCGGGGTCGACGGGCACCTCGGACCGCACCGAGAGGAGCAGCGCGATCCGCTCCGGCTCGAGACGCCGGGCGACGAACATCAGAACCTGCTGGGACGGTGCGTCGATCCACGGGAAGTCGTCGACGACGACCAGCAGCGGGTCGGTGTCAGCGGCCGAGGCGAAGGTGCCCAGGGCGGCCGCGCACACGGCGAGCGGGCTGCCGACGGTGCCGGCGCGCAGCGCGAGGGCGATCTCGAGCGCCTCCCGCTGGACGTCCGGGAGCCCCTCGACGTGCTCGAGGAGCGGCATCAGCAGGTCGGCGACCGCGACGAACGGGAGGACCGCCTCGCTCTCGACCCCCGCCGTGCGCAGGCATCGGCGCGACGACGCCGCGACCACCTCGTCGAGCAGCGTGGACTTCCCGCTGCCCGGTTCGCCGGCGAGGACGGTGACCGTACCGCCGGTGCGCCGCGGATCGGCCGCGGCGGCGAGCAGTGCCCGCTCGCGCGCACGACCGACGACCTCGGGCGGCGGTCGGTCGGTCACGCGCACCCTCCCCCACGTCGCGGGGTCATCCTCCCGCGAGGACGGACCATCCATCAGTGCCGTTCGTTCCAACAACTATCCGGCGAAGTGGAACGGCTGGCCGGCGAACGTCCAGTCGAGGGGTGTCGCCAGGTCGAACCGCTCCTCGGCGAGCAGCGTCTCGAGGGTGTCCACCCGCGGGACCGACCTCCGCCAGACCTCGGCGGTCTCCGCGTCGGCCGGGTCGAGCAGGTGGGCGCGGCGCACCTCCAGGAACTCCTCCAGCCACCCGGACCGGTCCGGCTGCTCCGCGCCGCCGTGTTCCTCGGTGGTCTCGTCGATCATCGTGGCCAGGCCGTCCGGGTCGGTCCCGGTGCCGTGCTGGACCGCCGAGTCCAGGAGGACCAGCTGCCCCAGGGCGGAGGTCATGCCGATCCTGCGCGCCTGCGCCATGGCCGGTTCGAAGTACAGCCGCCGGTACACGTCGTCCTGGGCCCGATTGAGCCGGGGGTCGGTCTGCGACGCCTCTCGCCACGCCGCCGGGAACCCCTCGAGACCCGTCGTGTCGCCCCCGTCGCCGCCGGCGGTCACGGCGGCGTCGATGGCGGTCAGGGCCGGCAGGTACCCGGTCAACGGGGTCCGGTCCCCGCCGGCCGACTCCTCGTACCGCCGCACGACCGCCAGCAGGTCGTGCGTGCCGCTGGTGAAGCCCGCCCGCCCCGCCGTGATGCCCCGTCCGTCGCCGATGTCCTGGGCCGACGCGTAGGGCAGCTCCGTGGAGGAGTTCTCGAAGGAGCTGATGACGGCCTCCGCGGTGCGGAGGCGGGCCGGGTCGGCGAGATCGGTGACGCCGGCGATGTCCGCCTGGGCGCCCCCCGTCCGGGCACCTCCCGCCGACCCGGGCTGCTGACACCCCGCGAGGACCGCGCCGCCGACCAGCCCGCCGCCGACCAGCCCGCCGAGGACCAGGAAGCTGCGCCGGTTCATCGGTTCATCGTCGCTGCAGGACCGCCCCTTCGGTCAACGGTTCCGGGTCCTCGACGACCGACCCGGGCGCGGGTGGCGCCTGCTCCGCCGGCTCGGTCCCCGCGGCGTTGCGCGCCAGGAGGGTGTCGAGCCCGCCGAGCCTGCGCAGCTTCTGCCAGCCCAGCCGGATGCCCGCCAGCGCACTGATCGTCGACCGGATGAGGACGGCGTACATGACCTGCCGGTACACGATCTGCTGCAACGGAAGCGCCCACAGCACACCCATCGGCTCTCGCTCGAGCCGGAAGGCGATGACCGCCGCGACGAACTGCACGGCGAGCACCGCGCCCCAGAGCGCGAGCGTGGTCCAGGGGTCGAGGAAGACCAGTCCGTAGATCAGGAAGACGTCGATCAGGGGCGAGAGCAGCGGGAGCAGCACCTGGAAGATCGCGAGGTGGGCGAGCCCCCGCCGCCCGAACCGGCCGGCGGCGCCCCGCTCGACCACCGCGTGGCGGTGCTTCCACATCGACTGCATCGTCCCGTAGCTCCAGCGGTAGCGCTGGCGCCACAGCTGGCCCAGGCTCGCCGGCGCCTCGGTCCAGGCTCGGGCGTGCTCCTGGTAGACGACCCACCACCCGCGACGGCAGATCGCCATGGTCACGTCGGTGTCCTCGGCCAGCGTGTCCTCGCTGACCCCGCCGACAGCGACCAGGATCTCGCGCCGGAACGCCCCGACCGCGCCGGGGATCGTCGGCATGCAGTGCCCGAGGTCGAAGACGCGGCGGTCGACGTTGAACCCCATGACGTACTCGATGTGCTGCCAGCGGCCGATGAGCCCCCGCCGGTTCGCGACCTTCGCGTTGCCGGCCACCGCGCCGACCGTCGGGTCCGCGAACGGTTCGACGAGGCGGGCGATCGTGTCCGGGGCGAAGATCGTGTCCCCGTCGATCATCACCACGAGCTCGTGGCGGGCGTGGGCGATCCCGTGGTTGAGCGCGGAGGCCTTGCCGCCGTTGACCTGACGCAGCACGCGGACCCCGGGGAGCCCGAGCGCCTCGACGATGTCCGCGGTCCCGTCCGTCGAACCGTCGTCGACCACGATCACCTCGACCGGGTGCGTCGAGGCCACGAGCGATCGCACCGTCGACGCGATGTTCGCGCTCTCGTTGTACGCGGGCACGATCACCGACGCCGGCTCGGCGACGGGCGGGCCCCACGAGAAGCCGCGCCGATGCCGCAGGCGCTTGTGCCGGACGGCGATGACGAGCATCAGGGCGAGCCGGAGGAGGATCAGCACTCCGACGACCAGCAGTGCCCACGTGAGCACCTGGACGACGGCACCGGCGGCGCCCACCGCCGCGAGGACCGTCCGTCCCAGCACCCGGTCCGCGACGGGGGCGGGCCGGTTGTTGGGTGGGAGTCCGAGCGCGGCCGTCGGCGTCGTGAACCGGAATCCCTGCTGCTGCAGCGTGGGGATGAGCCGGTCCAGAGCGGCCACCGTCTGGCTGCGGTCCCCGCCGGCGTCGTGCATGAGCACCACGCCGCCGACGCCCGGAGGCGGTGTGCTGTTCCGGACGATGGCATCGACCCCCGGCCGTTGCCAGTCCCGGCTGTCCACGTCGGACAGCACCGTCATGTAGCCCATCGACTCGGTGAGCTGGAACGAGGCGAGGTCGAGGTCGTCGACCGCGCCCGCCGTCGAGGAGAACGGCGGCCGGATCAGGTAGCTCGACTCGCCGGTCGCCCCGTTGACGACGAGCTGCGTCTCGGTGAGCTCACGGTCGACCCGCATCCGCGACGAGGTGGACAGGTCGGGATGGGTGAACGTGTGCAGGCCGACCTCCGACCCGGCAGCCCGGATGTCCTGCAGCAGCCACGGGTAGCGCGCCGCCTCCGAGCCGACCACGAAGAACGTCCCCGGCACGTGGTGTCGCCGCAGGACCTCGAGAACCGCCGGTGTCCATCGGGGATCGGGGCCGTCGTCGAACGTCAGCACGATGGTGTTCGCCGGGATGTGGACGCTGTGCGGGGTGGGCGAGGACGCGTCCATGACGGGCCCGCCCTCGGAGACCGTCGCCGGGACGTGCGTCGACGTGTCCGAGCCCTCGTGCGCGTGCGGGAGGGCGTCGTTCTCGATCTGCCCGTTCACCATGCCGTTGACCATCAGCAGGCAGACGAACGTGATCAGGGCCGGAACCGCCAGGAAGAGGCCGAGACGGGGGAGCGGCAGGTGGGGGCGCCGCCGATCCCCCCGCCTCTCTCCCCGCCTCGTCGGACGACGCGGGAAGCGGATGCTCACGACGAACCGCTGCCCGTGCTCACCGTGTCGGGCTGCGCCTCGGAGCTCGACCCGGATTCCGATCCGCTGTCGTCCGACCCGGAGGAGTCGCTGCTGTTGTCCGAGCCGGTGTTGTCGGAGCCGCTGCCGCTGGTGTTGTCGGAGCCGCTGCCGGTCTCGGAGCCGCCGCTCGACGGCTCGGTGGTCGAGCTGCCGCCCGAGCTGCCGTCGGAGCTGCCGTCCGAGGCGTCGCCGCTGCCGGACCCGCTGGTGCTGCCGGAGTCGCCGGGCTCCGTGGAGCCCGAGTCCGTGGGGCCCGGGTCGGGGTCGGGCGTGCCACCCGGGTCCGTCGTGTCGGTGGGTGTCGGGTCGGTGGTGCCGCCCGGGTCGGTCGGCGTCGTGTCGGTGGGGACGGGGGTGATCGGGCCGGGGTCGGTGCTGCCGCCCGGGTCCGTGGGCGTCGTGTCGACGGGGAC
>NZ_JAQZAM010000042.1 GCF_028737215.1 Actinomycetospora chibensis
GACCAGCTAGCCTCGCTCCAACGAGACGGTGTTGCGACGACCGGTTGAGCCCAGTCAATACACCTCGTGGGCCTTCGGGCAACGATTGCGCGCCGCCGGGCTGCTGGGCTCGATGGGCAGCGTCGGGGGACTGCTTCGACAACGCCCTGGCCGAGAGCTTCTTCTCTTCGATGCAGGTCGAGCTGCTCGACCGCCGCAGCTGGGTCACTCGCCGACAGCTCGCGAACGCGATCTTCGAGTGGATCGAGGCCTGGTACAACCCCCGACGCCGGCACTCCGCGCTGGGCTACCGCAGCCCCATCGACTACGAGACCCTCCAACCCGCCGCCACCGCAGCGGCCTAACCCCCAACCGCACCCGTCCGCGGAACCGGGGGAAGGTCATCCCGGACGCCCGGACCCACGTTGTGTGGGTTCGGGCGTTTGTCATCTCGGGTGGGTGGGTGTCGGGGCTGGTCGTCGCGGGTGGTGTCGATGTCCGGCTCGCGGAGGAGTTCGCCGCCGGGCACCTCGTTCATCGCGAGACGGTGTCCGCCTCGGGCGGCGCCGGGTTGCTGGTGCGTACCGGCGGCACCGGCGCGACAGTCCACAACGTCGACGGTCCCGACCCGATCGAGCGGCCGGCGGCGACGTGATCAGAGGGGCGAGTGCGGTGATCCCGCGGCACAGCGGGCATCAGCCGAACCCTGCTGACGCAGCGCCTCGCCCTGCTCGCGAGCACGAGATCGTGCCCCAGGAGGTCGAGCAGAACGGGTGGGGTCCGATGCGGAGAAGCCGCTCCTGGGGCACACCTCGGCTTCACCGCCAGGGATCGGTGATCTCGCGGAGATCGGTGAGGATGCGGCGCAGCTGCGCCATCCGTCGTTCCCCGAGGTGGGAGGTCCACTCCGCCTCCACCCGGGCCACGACCGCGCGCGCGGCCTCAACGCTGCGCTGCCCGCGTTCCGCGATCTGCACGAGCCGCGCCCGTCCGTCGGCGGGGTCGGGTGCGCGGTGGACGTAGCCCAGGCGCTCCAACTGATCGATCAGGAAGCCGGCGCTCTGCTTGGTGATGCCGGCCTGCCGAGCGAGGTCGCTCAGTCGGCTGCCCTCGGGTGAGATGCGCTGGAAGAGGCGCGCCTGCGACGGCGTGATGTCGTCGAAGCCGGCTGCAGCGAGCTCCTCGAACACCCGCGTCTCCATCGCGCGGTAGGGCAGGAACAGCAACAGTCCGGTGTTGAGCTCCTCCGCCACGTTGACGAGCGTAGGAGATGGTACGAGACTCTGACGTGTTTGGTCAGACTATCTGACGAGGTCGGCGGATGGACATCGACGAGAAGTGGCGCACGATCGCTCGCCAGCGCGCCGTCCTCGCCGACGTCCTCGACGGCGCACCGGTCGGGGATCTCGATCGCCCCTCGCTCTGCGAGCGGTGGAGGGTGCGCGACGTCGCCGCGCACGTCGCGCTCACGCCGTGCTCGCCCGGCCTGCCCCGCATCCTCGCGGCACTGGTGCGCGCCCGCGGTGACTTCGACGAGGTCAACCGTGCCATGGCGGTGGCCCACGCCGAGTGGCTCGGGTCGAACCTCGCGGGCGAGCTGCGAGCAGTCGCACCACGTCGACGCAAGCCGCAGATCACCACGATCGACAACCTCCTGTTCGACACGATCGTGCACGTCCAGGACGTCGCCGTGCCGCTCGGGGCCGAGGTCGACGTGCCGCAGGAGGGCGCCCGCGCGGGCGCCGACCGCGTGTGGCGGATGGGCTGGCCGTTCTGGGCCCGGCGCCGGCTGCGCGGGCTCGAGCTCGTCGCCACCGATGTCGACTGGGCGCGGGGAACCGGCGAACCGGTGCGCGGACCGATCCGCGATCTCCTGTTCCTGCTCACCGGACGCACCGAGGCCGCGCTCCCCGGCCTCCACGGCCCCGGGGTACGACGACTGGCTTCGTCGCCCTAGGAAGAGGCACCCGCTCGCCGTGGGCCACACGGACCGCATCGAGCACCTCGTCGACGGGCGTGACGCCCGGGCCGCCCTCCTCGCTCCTCAGAAGGGCACGCCCGCGCGGTGGGCGCCCAGGGCCGCGGCCGCCCAACGACGCAGGAGGGAGGTGCGGCGACCCCGGCGGCCGGTCGGCGGGACGCCCGCGGCGGAGCGGGACGCCTGGCCGGTCGTCCGGGCGACAGGGGTGTTCGACGTGGCGGTCACGCGGTTCCTCGCGAAGTCGATCAGCCGCGACGGCTGGAGACGAGCAGTGTCAGCGGGGCGAGGTGCCGCGACAGTGACGGTCGTCGACGAGGAGGAGGGTGACGGCGATCAGGCACACGCAGAACGCGCGGCCCGCGAGTTCGCCGGTCTCCATGAGCTCCACGCAAGCACAGATGCCGGGGGGTGTCCAACGGCGGGCTCGGTCAGCTCGGGGTCACGCCAGGGCGATGATCGAGGTCGTGGCGGTGTAGCCGGCGACGAGGAGGAGCAGCACGGCGAAGGCACGGGTGAGGACGGTCGACGAGAGTCGGTCGGCGGACATCTTCCCGATGAGGGTCCCGACCACCGCGGCGGCGGTGACGGGGACGATGATGCGCCAGTCGAAGGCCTCCGTGGCGACACGGGCTCCGAGCGAGGCCACGCAGTTGATGACGATCACCAGCAGTGAGGTCGCGACGGCGGCAGGCATCTCCCAGCCCAGGAGCAGCACGAGCGCGGGCACGACCAGGAATCCGCCGCCGACACCGAACAGGCCGGTCGCGAACCCGACGACGGATCCGGCCAGCACGATCGTCGCGGCCCGCCAGCGGACGACGGGCACGGCGCTCTCCCGCGGGAGCGTGACGACGCGGCCGGCGACCTTGCCGGCGATCGGGGCGCCGGCGGACGGGTCGCTCGCGGGCGGGTCGCTCGCGGGCGGCGCGTGCCACGGATCGGGCTGCGGAGGGCTCGCGGGGGCGGGCTTGCGCAGCATGAGGACCGCGGCGAGCAGCACGATCCCGGCGAACGCGAGCAGGAGGACGTGGCGGTCGAGGTGCCGGCTGAGCACGGAGCCTGCCACGGCCGTGACCGCTCCGATGGCGCCGAGGGTCGCGCCGGCGGCCCAACGGACCTGCCCGCCCCGGGCTCGGGTGACGACGCCGATGACGGCGCTGATGCCGACGATGACGAGGCTGGCCGTCGCGGCCGCTTGCGGGGTCTGGTCGAGCAGGTAGACCAGGGCCGGGACGGTGAGGACGCCGCCGCCGCCACCGAGGCCGCCGACCGCGAGGCCGATCACCAGGCCGATCGCGACGGCGACGACCACCAGCAGGGGGGTCATCGGAGATCAGCCGATGACGCCGGTGCTGCCGTCGTCGCGCACGACGGGCTGGCCTGCCTCGGCCCAGGCGTTCATCCCGCCGGCCATGTTGCGGACCCGGAGTCCGGCCGCCCCGATCGTCGCGGCGGCCTTGCCCGATCGGTTGCCCGAGCGGCAGACCGCCACGATCGGGCGGTCCCCGGGCAGGGTGGCGGGGTCGAGCTCGGCGAGCGGGACGTGGATGGCGCCGGGGGCGTGGCCGGCGGCCCACTCGTCGTGCTCACGCACGTCGAGGAGCAGGACGGTGCCGTCGGCGGCGAGGCGCTCGGCCTCGCGGGTGTCGACATCGGCAGTGAACATGCCCATGACAGCGCTCCTTTCGCAGAAGGTGGGTGGTGGTCGCGCTCAGCCGGTGGCGAGGCCGCGCTCGACCGCGCGGGAGTAGTCGTCGTCGACCAGCACCACGTCCCGTCCGGCGCGGTCGAGCAGGCTCGCGCCGATGCTGGCGCGGAACCCCGTGGCGCAGTGCACCCACAGGCGACCGTCGGGGACCTCGTCGAGCCTCGCGAGGAGGTCCTGGAGCGGGATGTGGGTGGAGCCGGCGACGGCGCCGCGGGCGCGCTCGTCGTCGCGCCGCACGTCGAGGACGGGCTCGTCCGCTTCCTCGCCGGTGCGGGCGGCGAGGTCGTCGAACGTCGCGGTCGGGTAGCTGCGGAGATCCTCGTGCGGCGCGAGGTCCCGTGGCGTGCCGACCGCTCCGCCCGCGGGCCGGTCGATGCCGATCCGGGTGAGCTGCCGCTGGGCCTCGACGATGTCCCCGGGGCTCTCGGCGACCAACGTGACCGGGGTTCCCCAGGGGATGATCCAGCCGAGGTAGGTCGAGAACTGCTGCCCGAGCGCGAAGCTGATGGTGCCGGCGATGTGCTCGGACGCGTAGACCGTGCGCTCGCGCAGATCGACGATCCATTCGCCGTCGGCGATCCGCTTGCGCAGCTCGTCGGCGTCGACGACGGCGGGCGGCGACAGGTCGGCGGGATCGGGACCGGCGAGGTTCCGGGGCCCCATGTGGGCGTAGTAGCGGGGGTAGGCGGTCAGGTTCGCCACCAGGCGCTCGACGAAGGAGTCCTCGTCGGGGGTGGTGAGCGCGTCGTTGACGGCCCGTTCGGCGCCGATCGTGCTGGAGTCGGCGCCGGTCGCGGCCCCGGAGGAACAGAAGCTCCCGAAGCCGTGCGTGGGGTAGACGTGCGCGTCGTCGGGGAGCCTGTCCGCGAGGCGTCGCGCCGAGCGGTACTGCGCCCGCGTCATCTCCTGGGTGCGGGTCGCGTCGACGAGGTCGGTCCGGCCGACCGACCCGAACAGCAGGGATCCGCCGGTGAAGACCGCCGGCGGGCCGTCGCCGTCGGAGACCACGTAGGACAGGTGGGTCACGGTGTGGCCCGGCGTCGCGACGACCTCGACGGTCATGGCGCCGATCTCGCGTCGGTCCCCGTCGACGACCGGAGTGCGGTCGAAGGACACGGGGTCCTCGCCGCAGACGAGGTAGTCGACGCCCAGCCGCTGGGAGAGGGCGTAGCCGCCGGTGACGTAGTCGTTGTGGATGTGGGTCTCGGCGACCGCGGCCAGCCTCAGCCCCTTCTCGGCGAGCAGCGCCTCGACGCGGTCGAGGTCGCGCTGTGGGTCGACCACGAGTGCGAGCGTGCCGTCGTGGGCGATGTAACTGCGGTCCCCCAGGGACTCCGTTGCCAGGACTTCGACCTGCACCATGTCGGCTCCTCACGGTCTTGGTTGTACCTACATTAAGGACGGCACGACGAGGTCGTCAAACCGCACCCCGCATCAGCGAACGGTGAGGCTCTGATCAGGGCTTCTTCGCGATGAAGGAGGACGGTGTCGTGAGCGGTCGAACCCTCATGACCAACGTAGATATGTAGGTGCATATAGGACGACTGGCTGCGGCCGGTCGCCAGAAGCACGAGACCGTCATCGTGGGAGGCGGGTCGGCCCTCAGGCCGGTTGGGCGGCGAGCACGGCCCAGGCCGCATAGCCGCCGAGGAGATCGGAGACGTCGGCGTGGCCTGTGCGGCGCAGCAGGCTCGCAGCCACGCTCGAGCGGTAGCCGCCGGCGCAGTACACGACCACCGGTCGGTCGACGGGGACCTCGGTGACGCGTCCCGGAAGAGTCGCGAGCGGGATGAGGAGTGCGCCCGGGATCGTGCCCCCGACCGCCGTCTCGCCCGGGTTGCGGACGTCGAGGACCGTCGGCGCGGTGGCCGCGGCGAGGGCGTGCTCGAGCTCCGTGGCGGTGAGGCGGCTCGAGGGGCGAACCTCGTCGGGCCTGGCGACGAAGCCGCTCTCGGGCTCGCGCAGGTAGCCGGTGACCCGGTCGAACCCGATCCGGGCGAGACGCACGACGATCTCCTCCTCGCGGTCCTGGGGCGCGATGACCACGATCTCGTCGGTCGGTCCCACCACCGAGCCCGCGGTCTCGGCGAAGCGTCCGTCGGCAGGCACGTTGAGCGAGCCGACCAGGTGTCCCGCGGCGAACTCGGCGGGCTCGCGCGCGTCGAGGACCACGGCCCCGGCCCGCCGACGCTCCAGCACTTCCTCGATCTCCAGTGGCACGGGGGCCACCGAGGCGTCGAGGACCGGGTGCTCGCGCCGGTTGAGCACGGCGTCGTGCAGGAAGTACGCGGGGGCGGCGGGCTGGTCGGCGGTGACGACGGCGAGGAACTGCGCGTCAGTCATCGGCTGGCAGGCGTAGTTGGTGGCACGTTGGGCACCGATCGTCGACCAGCGTTCGGTGGAGAGGTTCTTCCCGCACGCCGAGCCGGCGCCGTGGGCGGGGAAGACGCGCACCTCGTCCGGCAGGTCCATCAGCCGGGCGATCGAGGCGTGCAGCATGCGCCCGAGGTCCTCGCTCGACCAGCCGATCGACGCCAACAGGTCCGGGCGCCCGACGTCCCCGATGAACAGCGCGTCTCCGGTGAGCACGCCGTAGGGCACCGCGTCGCCCGCGTGCTCGCGCACCAGCACGCTGATCGACTCCGGGGTGTGGCCTGGGGTCTCGAGCACCTCGAGCTCGACCTCGCCGAGGGAGAGGTGGTCGCCGTCGGAGAGGTGGCGCACCGGGTAGTCGGCCTCGGCGCGGCGGCCGTAGCCGATCCACGCGCCGGTGGCGCGGGCGAGCTCCAGGTGTCCGGCCAGGAAGTCGGCGTGGAAATGGGTGTTGATCACGCCCACGATCTCGAGGTCGTGGTGCCGCGCGTCGGCGAGGTACTCGCCCACGTCCCGACGAGGGTCGACGACGACCGCCTGTCCCGTGGTCTCGTCACCGATCATGTAGGAGGCCTGGGACAGGCAGTCGAGGTAGTACTGGGCGAAGAACACGACGTCTCCTCGGATGAAGGAATGTACCTACATCTAGGGAACAGTCCGCGGAGATCGATGCGTCCCGCCGGAGGTCCCGGAGTGGCGGGCCGAACGTCCCGGCTCTCAGGATGCGGTGGCGGCCGGGTGGAGCGACGGCGTGGACGGTGCGATGCCGAGGTGGAAGCCCCGGGCGGAGAACTGCGCCTCGAAGGCGAACCGATCGCCACGTACGACCGTCTGCCGCCACTCGACCGGCCGTCCTGCGGCGATGCCGGTGCGCTCGATGACGAAGACGGCGGTGCGGTCCGGGCACTCGAGCAGCTCCTGCTCGCGTCCGGTCGGCATCAGGGCGCGGATGCGTTCGTGCCCGGACTCGAGGCGTGTACCGGTGCGTCGCGCGAGCTCGGTGTAGAGCGAGGTGTGGGTGAAGTCGGCATCGAGGAGGGGCGAGGCGACCGACGCGGGCAGCCAGACCCTGTCGACCGCCAGGGGGGCATCGCCCGCACGACGCAGGCGCTCGAGGTGGACCAGCGGGGTCGACTCCTCGAGCCCGAGGTGGACGGCCACCACACCGTCGGCGCGCAGGTCGAGCACGCGGACCTCGGAGCGCTGGGTCAGACCTGCGGCCTCGACGGAGGCGAACAGGCTGTAGAGCGTGCCGAGGGGCTGCTCGACCTCCGCCCGTCGCACCCGTGGTGCGCGTCCTCGCTCGGCGGTGACGAGGCCCTCCGCGCGCAGGCCGCGCAGCGCCTCGCGAATCGTGTTGCGGCTGACGTCGTAATCGGCGACGAGCGTGTTCTCGCCGGGGAACACGGTGTCGAACTCGCCCAGCCCGACCCGTCGCCGCAGGTCCTCCTGGACCTGCGACCAGAGGGGGACGGCACTGTGCCGGTCCACCGCTCGTCTGGTCACCGCGCCAGCCTAACGTCGAGACATTCGCTCATCGGGTCACCGGCGCTCCTCTTCGGCTGACGATGTCGCCGTCCGTCCGGCGACGTCTGCGCGCTACCCACCACAGGTCGCTGTCGCTACCCAGCTAGGGCGTGTCTCCTAAGTAGGTCGGAGCCAGAGCAGGATCGCTCGGAGGA
>NZ_JAQZAM010000043.1 GCF_028737215.1 Actinomycetospora chibensis
GTGTGGTTGTCCTTTGAGAACTCAACAGTGTGCTGAATGTTTGGTGGGTTTTTTTTCCCGTCGGCATCCGGGGTTTGTTTTCGGGTGTCGTTTGGGTTTCTTTGAGTGCATCCGGCTTTGTTTGCCAGTGGGGTCGGGTGTTTTTTGCTGGGACTGTTTTGTTCCAATGTTTTTTGTTGGAGAGTTTGATCCTGGCTCAGGACGAACGCTGGCGGCGTGCTTAACACATGCAAGTCGAGCGGTAAGGCCCTTCGGGGTACACGAGCGGCGAACGGGTGAGTAACACGTGGGTGACCTGCCCTCCACTTCGGGATAAGCCTGGGAAACTGGGTCTAATACCGGATATGACCAGGGGATGCATGTTTCTTGGTGGAAAGTTTTTTCGGTGGGGGATGGGCCCGCGGTCTATCAGCTTGTTGGTGGGGTGATGGCCTACCAAGGCGACGACGGATAGCCGGCCTGAGAGGGTGATCGGCCACACTGGGACTGAGACACGGCCCAGACTCCTACGGGAGGCAGCAGTGGGGAATCTTGCGCAATGGGCGGAAGCCTGACGCAGCAACGCCGCGTGAGGGATGACGGCCTTCGGGTTGTAAACCTCTTTCGCGATCGACGAAGCTCCATCTTTTGGGTGGGGTGACGGTAGGTCGAGAAGAAGCACCGGCCAACTACGTGCCAGCAGCCGCGGTAATACGTAGGGTGCGAGCGTTGTCCGGAATTATTGGGCGTAAAGAGCTCGTAGGCGGTGTGTCGCGTCGGCCGTGAAAACCTGGGGCTTAACTCTGGGCGTGCGGTCGATACGGGCATCACTAGAGTTCGGCAGGGGAGACTGGAATTCCTGGTGTAGCGGTGAAATGCGCAGATATCAGGAGGAACACCGGTGGCGAAGGCGGGTCTCTGGGCCGATACTGACGCTGAGGAGCGAAAGCATGGGTAGCGAACAGGATTAGATACCCTGGTAGTCCATGCCGTAAACGTTGGGCGCTAGGTGTGGGGTCCATTCCACGGGTTCCGTGCCGCAGCTAACGCATTAAGCGCCCCGCCTGGGGAGTACGGCCGCAAGGCTAAAACTCAAAGGAATTGACGGGGGCCCGCACAAGCGGCGGAGCATGTGGATTAATTCGATGCAACGCGAAGAACCTTACCTGGGTTTGACATGCACTAGACGCGTCCAGAGATGGGCGTTCCCTTGTGGCTGGTGTGCAGGTGGTGCATGGCTGTCGTCAGCTCGTGTCGTGAGATGTTGGGTTAAGTCCCGCAACGAGCGCAACCCTTGTCCTATGTTGCCAGCGGGTGATGCCGGGGACTCATGGGAGACTGCCGGGGTCAACTCGGAGGAAGGTGGGGATGACGTCAAGTCATCATGCCCCTTATGTCCAGGGCTTCACACATGCTACAATGGCCGGTACAGAGGGCTGCGAAGCCGTGAGGTGGAGCGAATCTCGTAAAGCCGGTCTCAGTTCGGATCGGGGTCTGCAACTCGACCCCGTGAAGTCGGAGTCGCTAGTAATCGCAGATCAGCAACGCTGCGGTGAATACGTTCCCGGGCCTTGTACACACCGCCCGTCACGTCACGAAAGTCGGTAACACCCGAAGCCCGTGGCCCAACCCGTAAGGGGGGGAGCGGTCGAAGGTGGGACTGGCGATTGGGACGAAGTCGTAACAAGGTAGCCGTACCGGAAGGTGCGGCTGGATCACCTCCTTTCTAAGGAGCTTCACCGAACACCATCAGCCGGCGTGTTCACAGGCGAGTGTTCTGTGCAGGCATGTCTGGTGGTGGAGGGCCCCAGTACCTTCCCGAGTTCTCGAGTCTTCGGGCTCGTGGTCGGGGGTGGGAGGGGGTTGCTCGAGAAATGTGGAATCACCGAACTCCGGTGCTTTGGCACTGGCAGCACACTGTTGGGTCCTGAGAGGACGACCCGGCCCCCCTTGTGTGGGGGCTTGTTTGTTGTCTGTCTCTAGGGGCGATCGTTCACCTGCTTCCCTGTGGTGGGGGGTGTGGTGGCGGTTCGTGTGGTCGTTGAGAATTGTACAGTGGACGCGAGCATCTTTTGTTTCTGTGCACATTTGTGTCGTGATTTCTTGATGTGTGTGTTGGTCAAGTTGTTAAGGGCGCACGGTGGATGCCTGGGCATCAGGAGCCGATGAAGGACGTGGGAGGCCGCGATAGTCCTCGGGGAGCTGTCAACCGAGCTTTGATCCGAGGGTGTCCGAATGGGGTAACCCGGCACCCGTCATGGGGTGTCACCGCCGTCTGAATGTATAGGACGGTGGGAGGGAACGCGGGGAAGTGAAACATCTCAGTACCCGCAGGAGAAGAAAACAAGAGTGATTCCGTGAGTAGTGGCGAGCGAAAGCGGAAGAGGCTAAACCCCGCCAGTGTGAGAGCCGGCAGGTGTTGCTGGTGGGGTGTTGTGGGGTTCCGCGTACCAGGGCTGCCGTCCTGGTGCGGGTGTTCGTGGTGTTAGTCGAAGGCGTTGGGACGCGTCGGCGTAGAGGGTGAGACCCCCGTAGACGAAAACACTGCGTTCTCCCGTTGCGGTGTCCCCGAGTAGCAGCGAGCCCGTGAAATTCGCTGTGAATCTGCCGGGACCACCCGGTAAGCCTAAATACTCCCTGATGACCGATAGCGGACGAGTACCGTGAGGGAAAGGTGAAAAGTACCCCGGGAGGGGAGTGAAACAGTACCTGAAACCGTGTGCCTACAAGCCGTCAGAGCCTTGCGGGGTGATGGCGTGCCTTTTGAAGAATGAGCCTGCGAGTTAGTGGTACGTGGCGAGGTTAACCCGTTGAGGGGTAGCCGTAGCGAAAGCGAGTCCGAATAGGGCGTTCATAGTCGCGTGCTCTAGACCCGAAGCGGAGTGATCTACCCATGGCCAGGGTGAAGCGCCGGTAAGACGGCGTGGAGGCCCGAACCCACCAGGGTTGAAAACCTGGGGGATGAGCTGTGGGTAGGGGTGAAAGGCCAATCAAACTCCGTGATAGCTGGTTCTCCCCGAAATGCATTTAGGTGCAGCGTCGCGTGGTACTCACCGGAGGTAGAGCACTGGTTGGCCTAGGGGGCCTACAAGCTTACTGAAGTCAGCCAAACTCCGAATGCCGGTGAGCGAGAGCGCGGCAGTGAGACTGCGGGCGATAAGGTTCGTAGTCGAGAGGGAAACAGCCCAGATCGCCGGCTAAGGCCCCTAAGCGTGCGCTAAGTGGGAAAGGATGTGGGATCGCCCAGACAACCAGGAGGTTGGCTTAGAAGCAGCCATCCTTGAAAGAGTGCGTAATAGCTCACTGGTCAAGTGGTCCTGCGCCGACAATGTAGCGGGGCTCAAGCGCACCGCCGAAGCCGCGGCAACACCGCGTGAACACTGCTTGCCCTTGATGGCGTAGCTGGTGGTGGTGTTGGGTAGGGGAGCGTCATGCGGGCGGTGAAGCGGCGGAGTGATCCAGTCGTGGAGCCCGTGTGAGTGAGAATGCAGGCATGAGTAGCGATAGCAGAGTGAGAAACTCTGCCGCCGGATGACCAAGGGTTCCTGGGCCAGGTTTTTCCGCCCAGGGTGAGCCGGGACCTAAGGCGAGGCCGACAGGCGTAGTCGATGGACAACGGGTTGATATTCCCGTGCTCGTGTAGGCGCGTCCCTGGCGAATCCAGGTGTGCTAACCGCCCGAACCTCGGGTGTCTCCTTCGGGAGCACCTCGAGGGGAGCGCGGGACCCCGCCTGGTAGTAGCCAAGCGATGGGGTGACGCAGGAGGGCAGCTCCGCCAGCTAGTGGTAGTGCTGGTGCAAGCGTGTAGGCCGGTGGACAGGCAAATCCGTTCACCACACGGGCTGAGACGTGACGCATAGCCGTTTGAGGCGAAGCAGAGTGATCCCATGCTGCCGAGAAAAGCCTCTAGCGAGTTCCTACGCGACCCGTACCCCAAACCAACACAGGTGGTCAGGTAGAGAATACCGAGGCGTTCGAGCGAACTGTGGTCAAGGAATTCGGCAAAATGCCCCCGTAACTTCGGGAGAAGGGGGGCCCTGTCCCGTGAAACCCCTTGCGGGTTAGCGGGGTGGGGCCGCAGAGACCAGGGGGAAGCGACTGTTTACTAAAAACACAGGTCCGTGCGAAGTCGCAAGACGATGTATACGGACTGACGCCTGCCCGGTGCTGGAACGTTAAGGGGACCGGTTAACCCTTCGGGGTGAAGCTGAGAACTTAAGCGCCAGTAAACGGCGGTGGTAACTATAACCATCCTAAGGTAGCGAAATTCCTTGTCGGGTAAGTTCCGACCTGCACGAATGGCGTAACGACTTCCCCGCTGTCTCGACCACAGACTCGGCGAAATTGCACTACGAGTAAAGATGCTCGTTACGCGCGGCAGGACGGAAAGACCCCGGGACCTTCACTACAGCTTGGTATTGGTGCTCGGTTCGGCTTGTGTAGGATAGGTGGGAGACTGGGAAGCGGTCACGCCAGTGATCGTGGAGTCGCCGTTGAAATACCACTCTGGTCGAATTGGGCATCTAACCTCGGGCCATGATCTGGTCCAGGGACAGTGCCTGGTGGGTAGTTTAACTGGGGCGGTTGCCTCCCAAAGGGTAACGGAGGCGCCCAAAGGTTCCCTCAGCCTGGTCGGCAACCAGGTGTCGAGTGCAAGTGCACAAGGGAGCTTGACTGTGAGACCGACGGGTCGAGCAGGGACGAAAGTCGGGACTAGTGATCCGGCACCACCACGTGGTTGGGGTGTCGCTCAACGGATAAAAGGTACCCCGGGGATAACAGGCTGATCTTGCCCAAGAGTCCATATCGACGGCATGGTTTGGCACCTCGATGTCGGCTCGTCGCATCCTGGGGCTGGAGTAGGTCCCAAGGGTTGGGCTGTTCGCCCATTAAAGCGGTACGCGAGCTGGGTTTAGAACGTCGTGAGACAGTTCGGTCCCTATCCGCCGCGCGCGCAGGAGACTTGAGGAAGGCTGTCCCTAGTACGAGAGGACCGGGACGGACGAACCTCTGGTGTGCCAGTTGTCCCGCCAGGGGCACGGCTGGTTGGCTACGTTCGGAAAGGATAACCGCTGAAGGCATCTAAGCGGGAAGCCCGTTCCAAGATGAGGTCTCCCACCCCTTCGAGGGTTAAGGCCCCCACCAGACCAGTGGGTTGATAGGCCAGACATGTAATCGCCGCAAGGCGTTCAGTGGACTGGTACTAATAGGCCGAGGACTTGCCCACACACACGTCAAGCAATCACGACGAGCTTGTGTGTGAAACACGGCAAACAACTGCGTAACGAAACAGAGAACCCTGTTCGCGTCCACTGTGCATATCCCAGCGACCACACACCCCACCCCACAACCGGGACACCCCGGACTCGTGGGGGTGGTGGGGTGTTCCGGTGGTCACAGCGGAGGGGAAACGCCCGGACCCATCCCGAACCCGGAAGCTAAGCCCTCCAGCGCCGATGGTACTGCGACCGACAGGTCGTGGGAGAGTAGGACACCGCCGGAACACCCGACCACCCCC
>NZ_JAQZAM010000044.1 GCF_028737215.1 Actinomycetospora chibensis
CCGGCGCGCCGGCCGGTCCCTGGTCCCCCACGGAGCCCTGGGCGCCGTCCTGACCATCGCTGCCCGGCTGACCGTCGGCACCCGGCGCGCCGGCCGGTCCCTGGTCCCCCACGGAGCCCTGGGCGCCGTCCTGACCGTCGCTGCCGTCCCGGCCGTCGGTGCCGTTCCGTCCGTCCGTGCCCTGGTCGCCCGTCGGTCCCGGGTCGCCGGCCGGGCCCTGCTCCCCGGCGGGGCCCTGGTCGCCCGCGGGCCCCTTCTCGCCGGCCGGGCCCTGCGGTCCGGGCTCCCCCTGCGGACGATCGTCCGTCCCGGAGCCCGCGGAGCGCCGGGCGGAGGACGCGGTGTCCTTCTCCGCGGACGACGTCGTTCGCCGGGTCGCGGGTCGGGCCGACTCGGTTCGCGCCGAGGCGTTCCGGGCGCTGGTGGATCGGGCGGACGTCGACGCCGCCCCCTCCGACCGCGTCACGACCGGACGCGCCTCGGCGGCCTTCCGCGCGGGGACGTCGTCGGTGTCGCGGTCGCGTGATTTGATCGCGTCGGTGCGGTTGCCTGTCTGTGCCAAGAGGTCTCCTCGAGAGGAACCGGAGACCGACTGAGTTTCGGTCCCGGTGCGGGTCGATCGCTCGCCTGGACGGCGCTGCGGATCGGCCGGGGGTGGTGAAGGAGCGGAGACGGACACGCCGGGACTGGGGTCGTGCTCACGGGTCGGGCCACGGTCGGGACCCGAGGGTCGGACCGCGGCTCGGGGCCACCGCCTACCCTGTCCACGGTAGGCGCAGCAGTGCGGCGATCCCACGGATTCGCCCGTGGCGAACCCCACCGGACCCGGGGTTTCCCGACGAGCGGTGCCCCCGGATGCGGAGTCCCGGCTCAGCGCCCAAGGGTCGCCCTCCACGCACCGAGGCCGGCGGAGCGGGCGCCGGCCCAGGTTCTCCCGGGCGCGGGAGGAGTCCAAGGCCGGCGTGGTCGCGGGCTGCACCACTGCAGAGATGGCGGCAGGGGCCCTGGCCCGGTGGGTGCCCCTGCGGATCGGGCGCACGGTGCGTCGCGGCACTCGTTCCTGCTGCGGTGAGGTGGGCGCCGTCCCCTCCACCGGGTTTCGCCGTCGAGGTGGGAGCCGATCCCACCGGCAGGAACCCACGGGAGCGGCGCCTCCGAGCTGTTGCACCCGGTCGTGGTACACCGCTGACCAGACCTTGAGCGGCCCGTCGTGCACGCACCGCCGACTCTGGGATGAGGGTTCGTCATGGTCCAGCGTCACTCGCGGAACGGATCGCCGAGGCGCCGCCTCTTCGAGGCGATGACCAGGGTCGGGCTCGAGCACGCGGGCCGGGCGGCGGTCGGCGTGTGCAACCGGGTCGACGCCCTCCGCGTGCCCGCCGACCCCCTGGTCGCGGATCCCCCCGAGCGGTGGCGAGGTTCCGGACCGGTGGTCCTGGTGGGCGGCTTCGCGGCCACCGGCCCGGTGCTGGCCCCCATGGCCGGATGGCTCGAGCGTCTCGGGTGGGACGTCGTCCCGGTGACGGACGGCGCGGGGCTGGGTTGCGCCGGGCGCGCCGCGGACGCGCTGACCGAGCAGCTGCACGTCGCGGCCGAGCGGTCCGGCACGCCGGTGCGCGTGATCGGGCACAGTCGCGGGGGCCAGTTCGCCCGCGTCGCCGCGCGCCAGGCCCTCGATGCGGGTGTCGACGTCGCGGCCCTGGTCACCCTCGGATCACCGTTCGACCTCTACGGCCTGCGCTGGCCGCTGCTCGCCCAGGCCACGGCGCTGTCCCTGGTCGGCAGCCTCGGCGCCCCGGGCCTGGCCTCCCTGGCGTGCCTGCGCGGCCCGTCGTTCCGCGCCGGGCTCCGCGCGCGCTGGACCCCCGAGGTGCCGTTCACCAGCATCTACAGCCCCCACGACCGGGCCGTGCCGGCCTCGTCGAGCATCGACCCGCACGCCAGGAACGTCGAGGTCGCCACCGGCCACGTCGGTCTGCTCACGACCCCGTCGGCGCTCACCGCGGTCGCGGACGCGCTGGTCACCCCCGACGCGAGCAGGGCGGTCCCGCTCTCCGCGGTGTGAACCAGCCGGCAGCGCCCCCCGGCCGGGCCTCCGGACATCTCCTCGCGTTCCCTCGACGGGGGGACGTCGACCGCGGGCACCACCGGTCGAGCAGTGATGGCCCCGGACCCGGCGCCGAGATCGTCATGCCGGACCGAGGGGAACACCATGACCGAGGGCGACACCAGCCGGACCCATACGCCGCCGGGGGGCGACGCGACGGAGTTCCTGGCTCGATGCCCGCGGGACAGCGGGACGAGCCCACTCGAGAGCGAGGGCGTGAGCCCGCCGCCCGTCCACGTGCTGGTTCACTGCCTCGCCGACGTGTGGCGCTGATCAGCCGCGACCACGGACCTCACTTCCGGTGGACCTCCCAGGCCGGCCGCGGTGCGAGACCGACCCACGACGCCGCGGATCGCCCGGGCGGTGGCCGTGAGGGTGCTGGCCGAACAGGAAGTGGTGGTGCAGGGCTGGAGCGAGGGACACGCGCTCGGGACACCGGCCAGCTTCCGCGCCCACCCGGTCGCGACCGGGCGGGCCGCTCCAGCCTCCGCACCACGCTCCGCTGACGGTCCTCAGGCGGGCGCCGGGCGCCGGGACCGCTTGGAGGACGTGGAGGACCGCCCCTTGCCGGGACGCTGCCGGGACCGGCGGGCGGACGTCCCCGAGTCGGTCGTCGAGGTGACCTCGTCGGCCTCCTCGTCGGCCGGCTCGTCGGCCTCGTCCTCGACCTCGTCGTCGACCTCGTCCTCGACCTCGTCGTCGACCTCGTCCTCGACCTCGTCCTCGACCTCGTCCTCGACCTCGTCGCCGACCTCGTCGCCGACCTCGTCGTCGACCTCGTCGCCGGCCTCGTCCTCGACCTCGTCGCCGGCCTCGTCCTCGACCTGGTCGGCGGAACCGTCCGCGTCGGCCTGCTCCTGTTCGAGGGCCTCTTCGTGGGTCGTGACGACCTCGCTGTCGCGGATCTCCCCGCGCCACCCCTCGAGGTCCTCGTCAGCGGTCAGGATGGTGTCCATCTGCAGGTGACGGCAGAAGTGCTTGAACTCCAGCCGCGTGCGCCGCCCCACCGCCCGCCAGAGGTTGCCGGTCTTCTCGAAGAAGCCCTGGGGGTAGTACTCGAGCACCAGGAGGATGCGCGTCAGGCGCGGGGCGAGCTCGTGGAACGAGACGTGGCCATCGGCATAACCCTTGGCGCCGGTGGAGCGCCAGACGATGTGGGTGTCGGGAATCTGTTCGACGATCGTCGATTCCCAGCTGCGGTGCGACCAGAAGACCTGCGCCTTCCAGTTGATCTTTTCGTCGGACTCCTGCTCGACGGTCTCGACCTTCTTCATGAACGAGGGGAAATCGGCGAACTGGGTCCACTGGTCGTAGGCCGTACGCAGAGGGACACCGACATCCATCTGTTCGGTGATGTTCATGAACTTGAACTTCCCCGAACCGCCCGCTCCCCCGGAGCCACCCGATCCCCCGCCGGTGCCGGTCTCCGCGGCGCTGTCGGTGCCGCTGTCGCTGTCGCTGTCCTTGTCGGTGTCCATACCGAGGGCTCCTTTGACCGTGTTGCCGACTCCGGATGTGAGGGAGGAGAGGCCTGATGTGAGAGTGCCGGTGGCCGACCCTGTGCCGTCACCGCCGCTCAGGACACTGCCGAGCCCGTGGCCGCCGTTCTCGGCGACGTCGGTGAGCCGACCGGTGAGGCCCTCGATCTGATCGATCGCGGCCTCCACGGCCTTGTTCGTCATGGTCGTCAGCAAGGTCTGCGCGGCCTCGGCCAGCTTGTCGGTGGGCAGCATCTCGAGCAGCCCGTTCCGGGTGTTCGATCCCTGCTCGGTGTCGGTCATGCCGGTGCTCCTTCGACGCACGCTCACGGTGCCGGGAGGAACACATCGACCGAGGGAGAGAAACGGCGCCCTCTCCGCATTCACGGCTCCCGGCGACGGCCGGGTCCGGGGCTCGCTCGACCGGACGCTACATCACGTGCAGGATGACGCAGGTCGACTCGAAACGAGGAACCGTACGGCGGAACGAGAACTGCGCATCCCGCCGAGGGGCGCCGCTCGATCAGGGGCCGGTGACGACGTGATCGGTCCGTGGTCGACGAGCATCCGATGTAATTCGCCCGTTCGCGTGGGAGGAGTCTGTGCGAACGGCGGAGAGCGCAGTGCCCTGGGACGAATCCCGCAGCCTGCCGGTACCCGTCTCGCTCGCGCCGCGGTGCACGGGTCGACCTGATCCCGTGTCGTGCATGGGCACGCCGACGAGGGGTACTCGGGGGACGGTGTCGTCACGTCCCCGAGCCCCGCGGTCGTTCCCACCCGATTTCCTTCCCGCCCGGATTCCCGATCCGGGCTCGGTCGGTCCACCACCGATCGTCCCCGAGCGACACCGAGCAGACAGGCTCTCCCCATGGCTGATCCGTCCTCCGGACCAGGTCCGTCCGACGACGATCCACTGGAGGCCGACGAGGCCCGCCGCAACCCCGAGGACGCGGTGGACGCCCTCGAACAGAAGGTGCTCGGCGGGCCGGAGCATCGTCTCGACGGCGGGTACCCCGACGACCTGAGCCCCACGGAGCAGAACGACGTCGACCACCGCGACGGCGTCGCGCCGCCGGGCGGCGGGTCGGAGGAGCCGGGTCCGACGACCGAGCCGGCCTTCGCCGTCGACGTCGACCCCGAGGACCAGGGCAGCCCCGGCGTCGCCCCCCGCAACCCGGACTGACGGCGGCGCCGACATCGTCGGCGGCCACGGGCCCGGGCCCGCTACTGCTCCGGGCTGCGGCGGGTGAGCTGCTCGGACACGGTCGCGGTGACCTCGGTCCAGGAGTCGTCGAACTTCGAGAGACCCTCGTCCTCGAGGACCTGGTAGACGTCGTCGACGTCGACGCCCACGTGGGCGA
>NZ_JAQZAM010000045.1 GCF_028737215.1 Actinomycetospora chibensis
ACCGCCGGAACACCCGACCACCCCCACACACACATCTCTCTTCACCCGACAAAGGAGCGAGGACTCCCACCAAGGAGCCCCCGCCCCTTTTTCGCGCGCCCAGGCTCTTTCTTGCCGCAGGCGAGGTCGCGGCATCAGCGCCCGTCGGCGCCTTGCCGACCCCGTCTTCCTCATGGGAGCGCACCGGCCTCAGTGAGGTTCGCGGGTGTCCGAGCCGGCGGCGGGGTGAGCACCGCGGGTTCCAGGCTTTCGAGGTCTAGGGCCAGATCGTGGCCCCTCGCCGGTGGGTGAGGAGTTCGTAGGGCTGGTGGGATGTCGTGCCCGGCCGACGGGGCGTGAGCACTGATCCACGAGGTCGCACCCGTTCTCCTCGAGGCTCGCCATTGCAGGTCGAGACCAGGGAGCGCTGGTGCTGTTCGTCGGAGATGACTGGGCCGAGGACCACCACGACGTCGAGGTCGTCGACGAGGCGGGCGTCGACTGTTGCGCCGCGACCGCGAGGAGGGCGCGGCCGGAATCGCGGCGCTGCACGCCGTGATCGCCGACCATCTCGATGATCAGGCCGAGCCCGGTCAGGTCGTGGTGGGCATCGAGACCGATCGCGGCCCGTGGGTGCAGGCGCTGCTGGCCGCGGGCTACACGGTTTATGCGATCACCCCGTTGCAGGCCTCCCGGTATCGGGAGCGCCACGGTGTCTCGGGCACCAAGAGCGATCCCGCCGACGCGCATGGGCTCGCCGAGCTGGTGCGCCTCGAGCGAGCCCACCACCGCCCGACCGCCGGCGACAGCAGCTCGCCGAGCACGTCGAGGTCCTCGCCCGGGCTCACCAGTCGATGGTCCGGTCGCGGCCACGCCGGACCAGCACGCCGCGTTCGATGCTGCGCGAGTCCTACCCCGCCGCTCTGGCCACGTTCGACGACCTGGCCGGCCGGGACGAGCTTGCGGTGCTCGCCCTGGCCCCGACCCCGGAGGCGGGTCGCCGGTGACGGGTGGCGCGGGTGGAGAAGGCGCTGCGCGACCGGGCGCCGACGCAACCCCACCGCCACCGCGCAACCGATCGTGGAGACGCTCCACGGCGAGCAGCTCGAAGCCCACCCCGGCGTGGTCGAGGCCTACGCCGCCGGCGCGACGGCGCTGGTCGCGGTGACCACCGAGCTGGTCCGCCAGTGCGAGGTCCTCAAGGGCGAGGTGGAGGCGGGCTTTGGCCGGCACCCGGACGCTGAGCTCTACCTGTCCCAGCCCGGACTGGATCCGGTGCTCGCCGCCCGGGTGGTCGCCCGAGTTCGGAGAGGACCCCACCCGCTACGCCGACACCCGGGCGGTGACGCGCGCCTCGGGCAGGGCCCGAGCCGTGCTCGCCCGCCACTCTCGCAACCGACGTCTGGCCGACGTGCTCTACCAACAGGCCTTCGCCGCCCTGAGCGCTCCACCCGGCGCCCGAGCCTTCTACGACGCCCACCGAGCCCGCGGCAACAGCCACGACCAGGGCCGGCCCTACGCGCACTGGCCAACCGCCTCGTCGGCGTCCTGCACGGCTGCGTGCGCCACCAGCAGCCCTTCAACGAAGCCACCGCATGGCACCTCACCGACAACACCACCCCAGCCGGAGCTCGACCGCTGACGGCCGTGGGATGTCTCGCTCCTTCGCGAGGAGGACCGGCAGCAGCACGAGGAACGTCGACGTCGGCCTCTGGTGGCCCGCGGGCTCGACGAGAACGGCTGTGGCTGGAGCACCCGGAGAGTGGCGGCGACGGATCCGACACCGGCACCCTGCACCTCACGGCGCGGTGGCTGGCCGGCGCGCTGAGCCGATTCGGCGGCGGCTACGTCCTCACGTGACCGCGGTGACGCCTCCGTCCACTCGTCGTCGTGCGCGGTCGTCCCGGGGTGGTCCGCGGCTTCGGCTCGCGCTGCCCTGCTGGCCTCTGCCACTGCCCCTCAGGGATGCCCGACGCCGGCTGCTGTGTCGTGGAGTCCTCGGTCGTGGGCGGTTGCTGTGCGCCCTACCCATGACCATGACGAGACCGGCGCCCTCGGCGGGCGTGCACCCGTCCCTCCTGGGGCCGCGTCACCTCGAGACGCGCTCGGGTCGGGTCGGACGCCCTGCCCGAGGGTGGTTCTCGGCCCGGGGGCTTGGTCACCGAAGCGGTAGGCGGCCCGCTCGGGTGGGGCGGAAGCGGAAGGCGCGGACGTAGAACCCGCGCAGGTCGTCCTCGAAGTCGACGTAGAGCCACTCGCGCCCGCCTGGCGGGCGCGGCCCGCGGTCAGGCCCACCAGGGTGGTGGCGCCACCGCGGCGCCCGTGTTCCGGTGCGACCGTGGCGTCGAGCACGAAGGCCTGGTCGTCGCCGTCCCGCGCGACGTTGACGAACCCGATGAGGCGTCCGGTGGACTCGCGAGGGGAGGCCCAGCCCGGCGAATGGGAGTGGACCCGACCCACCAGCCGGCCCGGCCTCGCCGCCGCAGGCGAGCCTGGCCGCTACGAGGCCCTCTCGTCGGTGACCTCGGAGCACCACGGGAGCTGGGTGGTCGGCTCCGTGGTGTCGTTCGGTCCCGTCGTCACGCCGCCCACTGTCCCGGGCCGCGGGTCGCGCGGCGACACCACCGCGGATCCCGGCCGGCGACAGGGCCCTCCGTCGTAGAGTGACGGCCATGACCGCGGCCGCGTCCTCGACACCCTCGGGTGGGCGGCGCCCGGGGACCTGGGCGGACGCCACACCGGCCGAGGTCCGTGCGGTCCTCGCGCCGGAGAGCGCTGCCGAGTTCGACCGCCAGTGGCGTGAAGCGCTGTCCCGAGCCGCCGACACCTACGACCTCACGGTGGTCCACACCTGCCTCGAGGCGTGGCGCCGGGTTGCCCGGGTGACCGTGGCGGCAGGGGGGCACGACGGCTACCGGTCGCTCCGCAGCACGGCGGCAACGGCACTCGAGGACCGGGAGCCCGGCACGCCCCGCGTGCCGTGGCGTGAGGTTCGCGGGGACCTCGGGCTCTAGGTGGCGTACGAGATCGACGTCGGCTCGGTCCTGGAGACACTGTCCGGGTTGCCGAGCGAGGCAATGGTGGCGCTCGCCGAGGCGATGGCCGTCCTCGAGCTCACCCCGTGGGCGGGAGACCCCCTGGTGGACCGGAACCCCGGGGGAGCCGTGCGGACCCTGCCGTTCGGGGCCCGCGGGCTGGTGACCTACGTGGTGGTCGAGGAGCTCGAGCGCGTGGACCTCCTTCAGGTCCACTGGGTCGGCTGAGCCGGCCGCTCCGGACGGGACCGGCGAACGAGGCGCTGACCTGCGGTGATCGTGCAAACCGACCCCCCGTGAGAGGCCCTCCTGGGCGGGTGTAGTGTTCTCCGGGTCGCCAGGACAGCGAGGTTGAACCCGGTCCGGACGACGCAGTAGGATGGGAAGGTCGCCCTCCGGAAGGTCTGGCCCTAGTGGGTCGGCTTGTACGGTGGTGTGGTTGTCCTTTGAGAACTCAACAGTGTGCTG
>NZ_JAQZAM010000046.1 GCF_028737215.1 Actinomycetospora chibensis
GGCACCACCGACGGAACGACCGGCACGACCGGCACCACCGACGGAACGACCGGCACGACGGGCACCACCGACGGAACGACCGGCACGACCGGCACCACCGGCACGACCGGCGGCGGAACGGGCTGTGTTCTGAGCGCTGGAGTCACAGAGGCCGGCAATGTCATCACCGGCACCGCCGGTAACGACACCATCGACTGCACGAATGCCACCGTCGGCGTGACGGTCATTGGCCTCGACGGCAACGACACCATCACCGGCTCGATCTACGCCGACAACCTCGACGGCGGGGAGGGCAACAACACCATCACTGGTGGTCCGAGTGCGGACGTCATCATCGCGGGTGACGGCAACAACATCCTCACCGGCAGCGCCGGCGACGACAACATCACCGCGGGCAACGGCAACAACACCATCACCGGCAGCGCCGGCTTGGATGTCGTCGTGGCTGGACCCTTGAGCACCATCGACCTGGGCGACCAGACCTCGACTCCGGACCCGACCCCTCTGGCTCCCGGAGCAAACGCCCGCACTGCACCGTCAACAGACGGTCCGTTGGTCGACGAGCCGATCGTGCCGGGTACCGAGGACGCTCCGGCGACCGAGGCTCCCGTGACTGAGGCTCCGGCCACTGAGGAGGCTCCGGCCACTGAGGAGGCTCCGGCCACTGAGGAGGCTCCGGCCACTGAGGAGGCTCCGGCCACTGAGGAGGCTCCGGCCACTGAGGAGGCTCCGGCCACTGAGGAGGCTCCGGCCACTGAGGAGGCTCCGGCGACCGAGGAGGCTCCGGCGACCGAGGAGGCTCCGGCGACCGAGGAGGCTCCGGCGACCGAGGAGGCTCCGGCGACCGAGGAGGCTCCGGCCACTGAGGAGGCTCCGGCCACTGAGGAGGCTCCGGCCACTGAGGACGCTCCGGCCACTGAGGACGCTCCGGCCACTGAGGAGGCTCCGGCGACCGAGGACGCTCCGGCGACCGAGGACGCTCCGGCGACCGAGGACGCTCCGGCCACTGAGGACGCTCCGGCGACCCCGACTGCGGGGCTGCTCGCGCCGGTCCTGGGCGCGTGGGGACTACTGCTCCCGTAGGAGCACATGTGATGCCGGATGGCCCCAGCCTCTCGTCCGAGAGGTTGGAGCCATTCGCACTGTGCGGCTCTCGGAGCGATTCGGGGCCGACGCTATCGAATGATCATCGAACGATGATGTCGAAGTGGACCTGGACATGGATGCGAAGACGAACGTGAAATCGACGGACTCCGACGAGCCGGAAGTGGCCGCGCGCTGCGCGGTCTCACCTCGGCGCCGGATGGCGATCACCCTTTTCGTCGTCGTCACCCTCGGGGCGATCCTCGTGCAGCACATGCCGGATTCGGTGATCAAGACAAATCTCATGGCTGCCGCCCGGCCCTACCTCAACATGACCGGCTTGGACCAGACCTGGTCGATCTTCTCACCGAACCCGCGCGGGGCGACGGTCTACGTCCTGGCCCGCGTCGACCGGGCCGATGGTTCGGTGGCGTTCCATCCGATCCCGACCGGCGTCGGGCCGTCGGAGTACTGGGGCTATCGGTGGCAGAAGTACGGGGAGAGCCTGTCCGAAGCGGGCGGGAGCGCACTCCTGAGGTCCTACGCCGAGTGGGTGGTCGGGCAGGACCGGCGCGTGGGGGGTGATCCCGTACGGGTGACTCTCGTCCGGAGAGCCTCGAGGAACCTGCCGCCCGGGTCGGAGCCCGACGCCCTGCCCTTCGTCGATCAGGACTTCTACACCGCCCCCGTGATCTCCCGATGAAGGTCGCGACGGATCGGATCCGCGCGGGCTGGAACACGTTCTGGTTCCGGCCCGAACCGACCTCGACGATCGCCGTCGTCCGGATCGTGTTCGGCTTCGTGGCGACTCTCTGGACGTTGTCGCAGCTGCCGACCCTGCTGACGTTCTACGGACCGACGGGCGTGTTGCCGACGCCGCCGGCTCTCGGCCCCGGCGCATGGACCTTGCTCGGCGTCTCGACCAGTGCGCCGGTGGTCATCGGCCTGTGGGCGGTGACCCTGCTCGGGGCGATCGGCGTCATGATCGGGTTCCGGACGCGGCTGGCGGCGATCCTGGTGTTCGTCGGGGTGCTGTCGTTCGAGCGCCGTGATCCCTACATCCTCAACGCCGGGGATCTGTTGCTGCGAACCCTGGCGTTCTACCTCGTGTTCTCCCCGGCCGGCGAGGCATTGTCGCTCGACCGGTGGCGCCGCGCGCGGGAGCGGTTCTGGGAGTTCCCGCTCCGGGCGCCCTGGACGCTGCGCCTGATGCAGATCCAGCTCAGCGTCATCTACTTCGCCACCCTCTGGGGGAAATTGCAGGGGGATCGGTGGCGTGACGGAACGGCGGTGTCGTACGCGCTGCGTATCGACGATATCCATCGATTCGCGACCCCGGGCTTCCTCACCGACTCGGTCGTCCTGTCCGAAATACTGACCTTCGGCACCCTCGTGCTCGAGCTCGCGCTCGCGATTCTCGTGTGGAACCGCACCCTGCGCCCCTGGGTGCTCGCGCTCGGGGTCTCCCTCCATGTGTCGATCGCATTCTCGATCATGGTGGGGTTCTTCACCATGCTCATGCTCACGCTCTATCTGGCTTTCATCCCACCGGAGACTGCCCGCCGTCTCATTCTGTCCGCGCGGGCGGCCCGGCGCCGGCGAAAGGTCACCCGGCGACGACCGGGACCGCCGGTTCGCCGCCCGTCGACTCACTCGTCGAGGTCGAATCATGCGGAGAGTGACAACGTAGTGCGCAGTTGAGCCGTGAGACTCACTCGTTGGAGTATTGCCCGACTGTCCCTCGGAGGTGAGGGTTGAGCTAGACGTCGTACCCGAGCCCCCGGTGCCTGTCGTCGAGTCCGCGCGCGGCGAGGGGAACGGCATGGGAGTTCGCAGGGGCACGACTCACGCTCCGGACGTGGCCGGACGAGACGTGTCGTCCGAGGCCGTCCACCCGCGGTGGTGCGACGAGGACCTCGCCGCCGAGTTCGACGGTGTCGAACACGCCTCCCGGGCGCATCAGTGGCGCCCGACCTACGAGCACGAGGTCGCGATCGTCGACCTGCTCCGCCAGGTCGCCTATCTCGACGGGGCCACCGAGACCCCGACGGCGACCGTCCGGATCGACAACTCGTCGCAGCCCGGCGAGGTCGCCATGACGGCGGAGGACCTGGCGACCTTCGTCGGCCGTCTCCTGAGTCTGCGTGCGGCCCTGATCGCCCAGCACGGGGACTCGGCCCGCTGATATGGAGAGCACTTCTGTCAAGTGGGCAGGGGTGGTAGGCCCTCGATG
>NZ_JAQZAM010000047.1 GCF_028737215.1 Actinomycetospora chibensis
AGCCTCGCTCCAACGAGACGGTGTTGCGACGACCGGTTGAGCCCAGTCAATACACATCCATCGCCTTCACCGAGCGGCTCGCCGAAGCCGGCGTCGCACCCTCGGTCGGCACCGTGGGCGACGCACTGGACAACGCGCTCGCCGAGTCGACCATCGGCCTGTTCAAGACCGAGCTGATCAAGCCGCGGGCGCCGTGGCGCACCGTTGAGCAGGTCGAGATCGCCACCCTCGAATGGGTCGACTGGTACAACCACCGCCGCCTGCACAGCGCCGCCGGCGACATCCCACCCGCCGAACTCGAGGAAGCCCACTACCGTCAACACCGGCCCAACCCGGAGCCGGCCGACTCAAGCCCGTAGCTCTCCGGACACGCCGGGGCGGTTCAGCATGGCCTCGTTGTGGGTCTTGCCCTCGCCGATCTTGCGGTCGTAGTAGGCCCGCCCCGCGCTGGCGCGCATGCGGACCTGGCACAGCGCGATGACATGCAGCGCGAGGTTGAGCTGGCGGTCTCCGCCGCGAGGCAGCCGATGGCGGGCCTTGTGGGCGGACGCGACCTCGACCGGAGCGACGCCGGCGTAGTTCGCGAACGCCGATGAGCTGGCGAAGCGGCGGGCATGGCCGGTGTGTCCGAGCAGCCGGGCGGCGACCACCGGCCCGACGCCGTCGAGCTCGGTGAGCCGGGTGCTGTGCTCGGCGACCACGCCCGACATCTCGGCGGTGACCTTCTTGAGCCGAGCGTCGAGATCACGCACCTCGGCGACCAGGTCACGGGCCACCGTCTTGCGGGCGGTCTCGACCGGCCCCGCCGGGCGCAGCCCGGTGAGCACCTTCGCTGCCGCCGCCGCGGTGAGGTCGGTGCGGGCCCCACCGGGCACGAGGTCGCGCAGCAGGGCATGAAGCTGGTTGACCGAGCGAGTGCGCTGGGCGACCAGGTTCGCGCGACGCTCCTCGAGCAGGCCCAGCACCGTGGTGAGGTCCTCGCCGCGCATCGGGTTGGCGTCTCCGGCCAGCAGGGCGACGCTGGCCGCTGCCGCAGCGTCGATGACGTCGTTCTTGCGGCGTCCGCCTCGAGAGAGCTCACGAACCCGGGCAGTCGCGGTGCTGGGAACGTCGTGCACCACCTCACCCCGCGCGAGCAGCCACGACCCCAGATGGCGGCCGAACCCACGGGCACCCTCCACCGCCCACCGCCGCTCGACGAACGTCGACGCCCAGCGCAACAGACGCCGATAGCCGGCCAGGGTCGCCTCGATCTCGATGCTGTCCAGCAGTCGATGAGTGCCCGGCTCGAGCGCGCTGGCGGTGTGAGTGCGCTTGTGGGGATCGACCCCGATGACGATCACGACGACGGACCTCTCGCTCGACGACCGGGTAGGCGACCGCGGCCGACATGCCGACTTCCAGCGCCGAAGCTCCGGACACACCTCTGTTGAGTCAGACCACAGCCTGGAGCGCCGGCCGGCGCGACCAACCCCGGGACAGCCAGCCCGAAGGCGGCAGGCGATTCACGAGTCAGACCGGCCAGCGCTCCAGCCAGGACGCTAGATCAACTACCTCCGCGCGTCCCGGAGCGATACAAGTCGGCGGTTCAAACAAGGCCGTCGGTGCTCGCCATCCGGGACCGCCGGCCCGGAACTGGTCGAAGGTGTCTCCGAACACGAGCAGGAGCCGACCGTCCGCGGTGAGGGTCGGCATCCCGAGGTCGGTACCTCCGATTCCGTAGGAGGTGGAGCGCTCGGGCCCGGTCAGGTCGGTGACTTTGGCGGCCGGGACGAACCGTGGCGACGGCCCGGTCGGTGGGGGTGGCAGTGGTGGAGGCGGGGACGGCCTCGGCGCCTGGTCGACCTCCGGCTGTCGGCCGAAGGCGGGGCTCCTGGCGACCCGTCCGAGCAGGCCCATCACGAGCGCGGCCAAGGCCTTGGCCCATTGCCCAGGTACCACCCTCGTCCTACCCACCGACTGCGCCTCCTCGCTCAACGTGATCGACGTGCCTCGTCCGGAGCCGCCAGCCGCGTTCATCAACCGCATCGGCAGCGGGCGCAGGCCCGATGCCTCCTCGCACCCTCCTTCAGCGCCGTCATCGGCGCGGGGGCTAGGGCGTGTCTGACGAATCATCGGGCACGACTCTGACAAGATCTTGGTGT
>NZ_JAQZAM010000048.1 GCF_028737215.1 Actinomycetospora chibensis
ACTGGGCTCAACCGGTCGTCGCAACACCGTCTCGTTGGAGCGAGGCTAGCTGGTCGTCGAGGCTCTCCGCGGGCGTCTTCCATCCCAGGGTCTTGCGGGGTCGTCCGTTGAGCGCGGCGGCGACGGCCTGCAGGTCCTGATCACTCCACCGCGACAGGTCGGTCCCCTTCGGGAAGTACTGACGCAGGAGACCGTTGGTGTTCTCGTTCGTGCCGCGCTGCCAGGGACTGTGCGGGTCAGCGAAGTAGACGCTGATCCCGGTGTCGATCTTCAGCTGTGCATGTTGAGCGAGTTCCTTGCCGCGGTCCCAAGTCAGCGAGCAGCGCAGCTGCTCGGGCAACGTGGTCATCTGGGCGGCGACCGCATCGCGCATCGCTTCGGCGCCGTAGCCGGCCAGCGCGGGTCCGTTCTTCGTGCGCGGCTCGATGCCGTAGCCGTCCATGCGGGGCAGGTGGATCAGCATCGTGAACCGGGTGACGCGCTCCACGATGGTGCCGATCGCGGACCTGTCGGTGCCGATGATCAAGTCGCCCTCCCAGTGCCCGGGCACGGCGCGGTCCTCGACCTCGGCGGGCCGCTCGCTGATCATCACCTCGGGTGTCACGTGACCACCGGCCCGCTGGCGGGCTCGGGACCGAGGGACCCGCAACGCGCGTCCGGTGCGCAGGCAGGCGACCAGCTCACGCTGGAGTGCGCCCCGGCTCTGCACGAACAGCGCCTGATAGATCGCCTCGTGCGAGATGCGCATGGACTCATCGTCGGGGAAGTCGAGCTTGAGCCGGTTCGAGATCTGCTCCGGGCTCCACGCTTGGGCCCACCGGCGGTCCTGGCGGTGCGGCTTGTTCCGGCCCTTCCACGTGGCCGTCTGCGGCCCGGTGACCGGGGTCCCGTCGGCATGACGAACCTGTCCGGAGAGCCGTTGCTGGACGTAGTCGTGGAGCTGTTCGTTGGCGACGAGCTTGGCTGTCTTGGGGCGGCGCGCCATCAACTCGGCCTTCCATTGGGCCACCGAGGCCCGGTAGTCGAGCTTCCCGCCGCGGGTGGCGGCGTTGCGGCGCAGCTCGCGGGAGATCGTCGACGCATCCCGCCCGGTCTGGCGGGCGATCTCCCTGACTCCGGCGCCCTGGGCCTTGAGCAGGGCGATCACCTCGCGTTCCTCGAAGGAGAGGTAACGACCCGTGATCGGGTTGATCAGGAACGTCGGCATGCCGCCACGCTCGCGGAACCACCTGGTCCCAGCGGCCGGCGACACACCGACAGCCGCCGCCGCGTCCTCGCTGGACAGGCCCTTGGCGACCTCGCGCCAGAACAGTCGCTCGACGTCCCGGCGAAGCGACGGTTTGCCCGGTGACTTCATCGGCGAGCGACCCGTCAGCTCCTTCATCCAACCCGCTGGCCGACCCATCAACACCTCCATGATCGAGGTGTTGCGACGACCAGTTGAATCCGCC
>NZ_JAQZAM010000049.1 GCF_028737215.1 Actinomycetospora chibensis
GTCTAGACCGTATGGAGGCCCGGCGCCCCGCTCGTAAGTTGGCGCGGGTCGCCGTCGCACTCGGTGACGGTGCCGCAATTACGGGAGGCGCCGGGTGTTGGCAGAGCGTACGTGGGTGGGCCTGGACGTTCACGCTCGTTCGGTCGTGGGGTGCGCGATCGACGACGAGGCGTGTGAGATCCGCACCCAGCGGGTGGCGCCGCAGGCCGATGCGATCGTGGCCTGGGTGCTCGAGTTACCGGGTCCGGTGGCGGTGACCTATGAGGCCGGCCCGACCGGCTTCGGTCTGGCTCGGGCGCTGGCCGCGGCGGGGGTGCGCTGCGAGGTGGTCGCGCCCTCCAAGCTGGAACGCCCGGCCGGAGACAAGGTCAAGACCGATCGCCGAGACGCCGAGCGTCTGGCGCGGCTGCTGCGCATCGGGGAGCTGCCCGCGGTGCGGGTCCCCAGTGAGGCCGAGGAAGCCGCTCGGGACTTGGTGCGCGCCCGCGAAGACGCTCGGGGGGACCTGATGCGCGCGCGGCACCGGCTGTCCAAGCTGCTGCTGCGCCAGGGCATCGTGTGGGAGCGCAGCGCGTGGACCGGCGAGCACACCGACTGGCTGCGCCGCCAGCACTTCGACCGGCGCGGGGTGCAGCTGGCCTTCGACGAAGCCCTCGAAGCGGTGTTCAGCGTGCACGCCCGCCGCGACCGTCTCGACGCCGCGATCGAACAGATGGCCGACACCGAGCCGCTGGCCGGCCCGGTGGGACGGCTGCGCTGCCTGCGCGGGGTCTCCACGCTGACCGCTGTCGGGCTCTGCGTCGAGGTCGCCGACTGGCACCGCTTCACCGGCTCGACCATCGGCTCCTACCTCGGGCTGGTGCCCTCGGAATCCTCCTCCGGCGCCCGACGGGTCCAGGGCTCGATCACCAAGACCGGCAACGCCCACGCCCGCCGACTGCTGGTCGAAGCCGCCTGGCACCACCGTCGCCCGCTACGTCCCAGCCGGGAACGAGCCCGGCGCGCCGACGGTCAGCCCGCCGAGGTGCGGGCCCGCGCCGAGGCCGGCAACCGCCGCTTGCACCAACGCTGGTGCCGTCTCGAGCAGCGCCACAAGCGCCCGACCGTCTCCGTCGTGGCCGTGGCCCGCGAGCTCGCCGGCTGGTGCTGGAGCCTCGCCGTCCTCGCCGATCAGCAGCTCGGCGAGCACCACCAGCACCCGGCCGCCTGACACCCGGTCGCCTCACAGACCCCGGCGGGCGCCGGGTGTGGATGCAGGCAGCGCGAGGAGCAACCCGCGATTCCGCTATGAGCAGCTCAGCACCGAGACCATTCGTGCCGGGCGACGCTCGACTCTAGATCCGCGGAACGCTCCCGACGAACATCCGGTCATGCGGTAACCAACCCGCGCATATC
>NZ_JAQZAM010000004.1 GCF_028737215.1 Actinomycetospora chibensis
GGCCGGGGTCGGTGCTGCCGCCCGGGTCCGTGGGCGTCGTGTCGACGGGGACGGGGATGGTCGGGCCGGGGTCGGTGCTGCCGCCCGGGTCCGTGGGCGTCGTGTCGACGGGGACGGGCGTGATCGTGCCGGGATCGACGGGGGAGTCGGGGATCTCGCCCACCGGGTCGGTGGGCACCGCGGGACCGGGGTCGGGCTGGGTGGGCGTCTCGGTCCCG
Source organism: Actinomycetospora chibensis (assembly GCF_028737215.1). Taxonomy (GTDB): domain Bacteria; phylum Actinomycetota; class Actinomycetes; order Mycobacteriales; family Pseudonocardiaceae; genus Actinomycetospora; species Actinomycetospora chibensis. Next base: position 219 of record NZ_JAQZAM010000004.1, read on the forward strand.
GTGGCGGGCGCCCCGGTCGCCGGGGCGGTCGGGGCGGGGACGACCTCGCCGGCCGCCGCCGGGGGCGTCACCGGCGCGTCGGGGAACGCTCCGGGCTGCGCGACGGCCGCGGCCGCCGGCGAGGCGACCGTGCCGGGGACGGGCGCAACGAGCGACGCGCCGGGAGCGGTGACCGACGCCGCCGGCGGAATCGTCAGGGCCGCCGTCCCGCCCGGGACGGCGGCCGGGACCGCGGGCGTCGCCGGCAGCGCGATGAGGACGGGCCCGGACGCCGGGACCGCGTCCGGCCACAGGTCGAGGAGCGACGCGGCGCCGTCGCGGAGCTGCTCGAAGACGTCCCCCGGAGCGTCGGTGATCATTTCCAGGACGGTGTCGGAGCCGACGCCGGTGCGCTCGGCCGACAGCGTCATCCCGACGGCGGCGACGTAGGCGGTGCACGCGGTGGCGGCGAGGAAGCCGATCGCACGCATGCCCCGTCGCCGCCGTCCGGTGAGGTCGACGAAGACCGGGTGCGGCTCCGTGGCCACCGGGACGAGCGGGTTCTGCGACTCCGTGAACGCCGGGTGCTGCGGCTCCGTGAGCACCGGGCGCGCGTCCGTCTCGGTCATGCGGTCGATCAACTCAGTCATGGTGGTTCCCTCATCGATTGCCATCGGAGATCACGCCCGGAAACCGCCGAGCGTCTCGGTGTACGCGTGGGGCGCCTGCTCCACCCCGCTGCAGTCGCTGCGCGCCTCCGGCGCGCCGGGGCAGCTCCCGTTGTCCCGCGCCGCGGACCAGAAGCCGAGGAAGCCGAGCCCCCGCGTCTCGGCGTGGTCGCGGACCGCGGCGGCGTCGTCGAGCGTCGTGGTCATGCCCATGTCGTTGCGGCCGATCATGACCGTGGCGCCGAACCGGCCGGCGACATCGGCCGGGTCGCTCCCCGGCTCGAGGGCGCCGACCTGTCCCAGGGCGACGTCGAGCGCCCCGGTCATCGCCGAGAGCCAGGACCCCTCCGGCGTGAAGTTCATGAGCATGACGTTCACCCGCGCCTCCAGGCCGGCCTCCCGACCCGCCCGGACGATCGCCATGCCCTCGGGGGTGATTCCGGTGACCTGGTCCTCCACCTGCACCGTGAGCGTGACCTCCGTGCCCCGGCTGCGCTGCAGGTCCGCGAGGGCCGCGGCCACGGTGGCCTCCGGGATGTCGCCCTCGACGTCGACGTCGAGACGGTTCGTGCCGACGGCGTCGAGCGCCGCCGCGTACGCCGCCGCGAGCGCGCCGGCGTCGGGGCACGCGGTCTCCAGGTAGGGCCCCTGCGCCCCGCCCGAGGCGAGGGTCAGGGCGCCGCCCCGGGCCCTCAGGCCGTCGACGACCCCGGCGACGGCCGGGTCGTCGAGCGGGACCGTGCCGCCCCAGGAGGGGGTGCATCCCCCGTCGCCCGCGAGGACGAAGGCGAGGACGGCGTCGGCCGGGCCGCTCGTGCTCACGAGGGAAGCCGGGTCCGCGGGAAGGGCGCCGGTGACGTCGACGTACGGCGCGACCTGGCGGGGTGCGGGACTCCAGGGCGCGGCGGCCGTCGGACCGGACGACATCAGGACCGCGGCGACGAGGGCCGCCGCCAGCACCACCCCGCCCACGAGCAGGGACCACCGCCCGCGTCTCCCACTGCGGACCGCCGTCATTCGACGGTCACCGACTTGGCGAGGTTCCGGGGCCGGTCGACGTCGTAGCCCAGGAGACGGGTGAGCCCGCGCGCGAAGTGCTGGAGTGCGACCACCGACTCGAGCGGGCCCCACGGCGGTTCGACGGCGGGAGCCTTCACCGGGAGGTCGGCGTCCTCACCGGGTCCGACGGTGATCAGGCGGGCGCCACGCGTGGTCATCTCGCGCGCGTTGACCGCGAGGCGATCGTGCGGGCGCGCCTGTACCGCGATCACCGGGGTCCCCTCCTGGATCAGCGCGAGGGGCCCGTGCTTGAGCTCGCCCGCGGGCAGGGCCTCGACCCAGCGGTACGCGAGCTCCTTGAGCTTGAGCGCGCCCTCGAGGGCGTAGGGCACCCCGGCGCCCCGCGAGACGTAGATGAAGGCGGGCTCGTCGGCGAGGTCGCGGGCCAGCCGATCGGCCGGCGGCGCTGCCAGCCGGTGGGTCGCGGCCATGTGCTCCGGTGCGGCCCGGAGCTGGGCCTCGAACCCCGCGACGTCCTCCGTCGAGAGTCGCCCGAGCGCGGCCGCCAGCGCGACGGCCAGCGCCGCGCCGGCGAGGACCTGGTTGGTGAACGACTTCGTGGCGGCCACCCCGCGCTCGGGACCGCACGCGAGATCCAGCACCGAGTCCGCCCGGCGCGCGAGCGTGGACCGCGGGTTGTTGGTGACGGCGAGCACGGGGTCGGTCCAGTGCTCGAGGGCCGTCAGGACGTCCGCCGTCTCGCCGGACTGCGAGAACGCCACGGTGAGGACGTCCGGGTCCTCGACCGGAGGCGGGGGCTCGCTCGCCACGACGACGTGGGCCGGGATGCGCGCCACCGATCCGAGCACCGCGGCGGTGACGTGCGCGGCGTACGACGAGCTGCCGCAGGCGACGAGGCGGAGCCGGGTCCGCGCCGGGACGCCGAGCTCCCGGAGCAGGAGCCCACCGGCGAGCCTCTCGGAGAGGCTGTCGACGAGGCGTGCGGCCGCCGCCGGCTGGTCGTCGATCTCCCGGGCGGTGAAGTCCTCCGCGTCGCCCATGTCGGCCAGCGGCTCGACGGGAGCGGCCGGTCGGCCGGCCCGGGGCGTGGCGAGGGCCTGCCCGCGGTGGTACCAGGCCTGCTCCGACCCGAGGACGACCACGTCGCCGTCGTCGAGCTCCCGCACGGTGTGGGTCCCGACGGCGAACCCCAGCAGGTCCGACGACGCCATGGCGAAGCGCTCCGCCTCGCCGACGAGCAGCGGACTGCGGTGGCGGGTCAGGACGACCGCGTCGAGCCCGCGCACGGTGACCCCGAGCGCCCAGCTCCCGCGCAGCCGGGCGGTGGCCTGCTCGACGGCCCGCGCCACGTCGTCGGCCGACGGGGCGGCGACGCCGCCGGCGAGGAAGGGCGGATGCGGCAGGAACTGCTCGACGAGGTGGGCGATCACCTCGGTGTCCACCTCGGTGGTGAGCACGTGACCCGCCGCGACCAGCTCGGCCTGCAGCTCCGAGACGTTGTCCAGGGTGCCGTTGTGCACCACCGCCACCGAGCCCGAGCAGTCGACGTGCGGGTGGGCGTTGACCGCTGTGGGCGCGCCGTGCGTGGCCCAGCGGGTGTGCCCCACCCCCGTGGTGCTGCGCTCGCCGGGCGGGATCAGCGCGGTCAGAGCCGGGATGCGGCCGCTCGTGCGATGCACGGCGAGCGTTCGCCCGTCCCCGGGATTGAGCGCGATCCCGACCGAGTCGTATCCCCGGTACTCCATCTTCGCGAGGCCGTCGAGCAGCGCCGGCAGCGCCGGCTCGAGGCCACGGAAGGCAACGATTCCGCACATGTGTGACTCCGCAGATCATCGATCGAGACGCGAGCGCGCACGCCGAGGAAACGCAGGGCGTCCCGTTGTCAGGACGTGCCGGTGCGCTTGTGCGGGACGCTCAGGAAGATCGTTCGGAGATGAACGGCGCAGCGGGGTCCCGGCTGCAGGTCTTCCCGATCATCGCGTCTCTGTTGTCGGCGTCGCAGCATCGGTGCGACAGCCGTTGTCGTGTTCCGGACCGTGTGAGCTCCGACGCGGCGCGTGGATGTCAGCCCGACTGATCGACGAATAACCCCCGCATGCGATCCCCCCGAATGGCAGCAGTGCCGGTCGTGTTCCGGCCACCACTTCCTACCAGGGTGTCCGGGACGTGCACACCGCGAGTGACCGAAGTTGGGCTTTCTGGTCTAGTCGAAGTTCTCACGTGGTGCGGCACGGGTGAAGCCGTGACCACATATCGTGAATAGGGGCTGTCCGGATGATCGGTCACGAGGCTGCGGAATCCGGCGGCGAGAGCGCTCGACGATCATCGAGAAATGACCCGCTGTCACTCGCTCGTCGCGCAGAGGTGCCGGAGAAATCGGTCTGCACGGTATTCGTCGCAGTATCGTGACAGCGCTCTCCGCGGACGAGTCCCGCGCCCACCTATTCTCGATCCACCGGTCACCTCGGGGTGACCAGGTGGGGACGGTGCTCCCGCGTCGTTCCCGGACAGGCGTGGGGGCCGCCGTGTCGGTGCTGGGGTGGGTGCTGGTCGGACTGGGCGCCTGGCTGCTCGGGTCCGTGGTGGCCGCCCTCGTCCTCGCCCACCTCATCCGCGCGAACTGCGTCTCCGCCCTCGACGTGCTCCCCGCACGGCACCGCCGGGAGCCGGACCCGTTGACGGTGCCGTCGGAGGACGGAGCGTCGGACGGCGACCCGGCCGAGGAGTCCGGCGAGCTGCCCGCCCCCCGTTCCGGGGCCCACGACGAGGCCGCGGCGGCTGAGCGCCGCGGGCCGCCGGAGTAGCGGCTACTCGAGCACCAGCCGCACGATCGCCACGACCCCGACGACGACGATCACGGCGCGCAGGACGGTGGGGGAGAGGCGCCGGCCGATCCGCGCGCCGAGCAGGCCTCCGATCGTCGAGCTCACCGCGAGGACCGCGACGACGGGCCAGCTGATCGGGGCGACGACGGCGTAGACGGCGCCCGCGACGACGTTCACGACGGCCGCGAGCACGTTCTTGTAACCGTTCAGGCGCTGCAGCGGCTCGGTGAGCATCAGCCCCATGACGCCGACGAGCAGGATCCCCTGGGCCGCCGTGAAGTACCCGCCGTAGACGCCGACGAGGAAGATCAGCGGGTAGAGCGGCCAGGTGCGACGGGTGGCGGCCGGCTTCTCCCGGAGCCGTCGGGTCAGCAGCGGCTGGGCGACGACGAGCACCAGCGCGATCCCGACGAGGAACGGCACGATCGTCTCGAACGCGTCCTCGGGCAGCGAGAGCAGCAGTGCCGTGCCGCCGATCGCCCCGAGCGCCGACATCACCGACCACAGGATCAGCTGCCGCCGCGCCCCGACGATCTCGCCGCGATAGCCGTACGCCCCGGTGATGCTGCCCGGGACCAGGCCGATCGCGTTCGACGTCGTCGCCGTCACCGGCGGATAGCCGAGGGCGACGAGGACCGGGAACGTCACCAGTGTCCCGGACCCGACGACCGTGTTGATCGTCCCCGCCCACACGCCGGCGACCGCGATGATCAGGCCGTGCCACCAGGTCACCCGCGGACCCTAAGGGGCTGCACCGGTGGGCTCTGGTCCTGACGCCCGGTGGCCGAGGCGTCAGGCGAGGCTGCGGACAACCGTCGAGTCGTTCACGTTCGCCCTTGCGAGTCCGTTCGGGTGCTGGACATAGCCTGAATGCGCACGCCATCGGCGATGGCGTCCGCAGACTTCGTCAAGTTGTGCGAAGTCCCGCCGCGACCGGAGTTCTACTGTCCGCCGGGTGCCACCGATTCGGCTTCGGCTCATCTGCGATCACCAGACGCTGGCCGACGTCCTGGTCCGCCGGCTTCGCCACCCGCGGGGTGCGTCTCGGCGTTGCTGCGGTGCCTGGAGATCGCCGGTCACCTCGAGATGGCGGTGAATCACCGTCCGCACCCACACCAGCAGCTTCCGGGGGATCGAGATGTTGCGCGCGCCCGACTCGGCGGCCGAGGGCCCCGACACGCCAGGTGTGCCGCTCGATCTGCATGCACCCGGCGATCGTGCGGTCTTCCAGCCGGGCCTGCCGCCGGTGCCGGCGCGGCCGATCATGGGTCTTCGGTCGATCAACGGCCTGCATGCCGCGATGCTCGTGCTGCCCGTGGACGCCCTGATGCTCCTGACACCGGCTCTGTGGGTCCCGCAGCACGGGCGGGCGTTCGTGGCCCTCGCGGGCGTGGGGCTGATGATGCTGACCGGTGGCGGGCGCTACCGGGCGAAGCTGCACGTCAGCGTTCTCGACGAGCTGCCGACGATTCTCGCCCGCCTGCTCACCGCCGCGGCCGCGGTGGCCACCGCGTTCGCCCTCTGGAACCCGGGCGAGCCGATCACGCCGTTCCTCGGAGCCTCGGTCTGGAGCCTCGGGTTGGTCGTCCTGGGTCGGGTGGTCACGACCCAGGCCATCCTCATCGCGCGCCGACGGCGGCTGGTCACTCACCGGACCATTCTCGTCGGCGGGGGCGCCCTCGCTGCCGAGATCGCGATGCTCCTCCAGCGCCATCCGCGCTACGGCCTCGCCGTGGCCGGCTTCGTCGACGACGGCTGCTCGCCCGCTGCCTCGGCCGTGATCCCTCACCTCGGGCGGATCGACGACCTCGACCTCGCGGTCGCGGCGAACGACGCGGACGTCGTTCTGGTGACCGACGGTGATTTCTCGGAGGTCGAGCTGCTCGAGGTCGTACGTCTGCCTGACTGCGCCGACGTGGACCTGCTCGTGGTGCCGCGGTTGCATCCGTTCCACACCCAGACCGGCGGCGCCGACCACGTCGGGGCGGTGCCGGTGATGCGCGTCCGCAGCCCGGCATTGCGCGGGCTCTACTGGACGCTGAAGCGCGTGGTCGACATCGCCGTCAGCGCCACAGCCCTCCTGATGCTGGCGCCTGTGCTCGCCGCCTGCGCTGCCGCCGTCCGGTGGGAGGGCGGGCCGGGCGTCCTGTTCCGGCAGGAGCGCGTCGGACGCGGCGGCCGAACGTTCCAGTGCCTGAAGTTCCGATCGATGCGGCCCACCACGCCGAGTGAATCGGCAACTCAGTGGAACATCGCCACCGACGCACGGATCGGATGGGTCGGACGGGTGCTTCGCCGCACCTCGCTGGACGAGCTGCCCCAGTTCGTGAACGTCCTTCGTGGCGACATGACGCTGGTCGGACCGCGCCCCGAGCGGCCGCACTTCGTCGAGCAGTTCTCACGGCAGTACTTCCGCTACGAGCACCGCCACCGGGTGCCGGCCGGTCTCACCGGCCTGGCCCAGGTCAGCGGGCTGCGCGGCGATACGCCGATCGCGGACCGGGCTCGCTTCGACAACTACTACATCGAGAACTGGTCTCTCTGGCTCGACCTCAAGGTGGTGCTTCGCACGGTCGGGGAAATGATCTTCGCCCGCGGCCGGTGAGGGCGGCCGGCCGGCCGGGTCGCGGCCTTGCGTCGCCGCGATCGCTCGGACGAATCGTCAATGTTGATGAGGCCGAACGCCATGCGGGTGTCCACACTGAGGCCGGGACAGATGGTCTGACCTGCCCTGGACGACGAGCTCCGGCGTGACGAGAGTGGCAAGAATGCTGTTCGCTCGTGGGCGCTGAATTCCTGCTCATTCACGCGACGTAGGGAAGTCATGCGCATCTCGGTCGCCCATGAGTGGCTGACGAACTGGGGCGGGTCCGAGCGGGTCGCGGCCGAGATCAGGGACGTGGCCGGGGCGCAAGAGCTGGTGGTCTCCGTCGCGAACCGTGAGCTCGTCGCCGAGCGCTTTCCCGACCTGCCGGTGCGCGCTCTCTGGCCCTCGCGACTTCCCTCCGCCAGCACGAGGTGGGCGAGGTACGCCGTACCGATGATCGGCGCCTGGGCGACCGCGCGCATCGAGGCGGACGCGCTGCTGGTCAGCTCCCACTTCGCGGCGCACTTCGCGGCCGCGAGGTTCGAGGGGCCGTCGATCGTGTATTACCACACGCCGGCCCGGATGCTGTGGTGCCCGGAGATCGAGCTCGCGCGACTGCCGCCCGCGGCCCGAGGTGCCGTGCGCGGCGCGATCTTGCCGTCCATGCGGCGGTGGGATCGGCGGGCAGCTCAGAGCCCGACCGTCGTCCTCGGCAATTCCACCGCGGTCGCTCGGCGGATCGCCGATGCGTACGGCCGCACCGCCCAGGTGCTCCACCCGCCCGTCGACGTCGACCGCTGGAGCTCGCTCGCTCGCGGTGGCCGGTCACACCTCCTGTGGGTGGGCCGCCTGGTCGCCTACAAGCGACCTGATCTCGCCATCGAGGTCGCGCGGCGAACCGGACTGCCGCTGGTGGTCGTCGGGGACGGCCCGGAGCGGGCGCGCCTGGAGCGCGCCGCTCCCGCACACGTGCGATTCCTCGGTCATGCGCCGGAGTCCGTGGTTCGGGACGCGCTCGCCCACGCCGGCCTCCTCGTCTTCCCCGGAGAGGAGGACTTCGGGATCGCTCCGGTGGAGGCGCTCGCCGCGGGCGTGCCGGTCGTCGCCCTCGCTCGGGGCGGCGCGCTCGACTACGTCCGGGCAGGAGAGAACGGTGTTCTCGTCGAGGAGCAGGAGCCCGAGGCGTTCGCCCGCGCCGTCCGGGCGGCCTGGGCGAGCTCGTGGGACGAACGGCTGATCCGCGACAGCGCTCGACGATTCTCGGTGGACAGGTTCCGTGCCGAATTCGCGTCGGTCCTGGACGCGACGCTGGGGACGGCCTGGCGTCGAAGGAAGGTGGGCAGGGCGCGGACGATCTCGTCCAGCGACGTCGCGCCGTCGCCGGTCGCGCCATGAGCCACGACACCGACAGCGGCCGACTCTCCGCGGCCCCACGATCGGATGTCCAGGATTTCGCGGCCCGTACCGGCCGGGTGCGGGTCCACATGACCGGGTCGGCATGGTTCTCAGCAACTCCGGGCGGGCTGAACCGCTACTTCACCGATCTGTACTGCGCACTGCGCAGCCGTTCGGACGTGGACGTATCCGCCGTCGCCTTCGGTGAGCCGGCTCCGGGGGGCCGGTCGTGGGGACCCGTCGGCGGGTCGACACGACGCCGCGTGCGGGCCTCGCTCGTGGAGAACCCGCCACTGCCACATCAGGCCGTGGTCGATCGGCACTTCTGCCTCTACGGGCGTCCGGTCGTCGGTCGACGGGGTCGACACCCGGTGGTGGTGCACTTCCATGGCCCGTGGGCGGCAGAGAGCCGTATCGCGGGCTCCGGCGAAGCCGCCGCTCGCGCCAAATACTGTCTCGAGCGGATCCGGTACTCCGGCGCCGACCGGTACGTGGTGCTGTCCACCTGCTTCCAGGATGTGCTGGTCGACAGGTACCGCGTCCCGCCGAGCCGGATTCGGCTGATCCCTCCGGGCGTCGACCTCGATCGCTTCCGTCTGCTGGAGCGGTCTCGGTCGCCCTCCACCATGGTCCTCTGTGTTCGGCGGCTCGAGCGCCGGATGGGGGTGGACGTCCTGCTGCGTTCCTGGCCGGGCGTGCTCGCCTCTCAGCCCGATGCGCGTCTCGTGATCGTGGGCACCGGGAGCGAGGAAGCAGCTCTGCGTGCCCAGGTCGCCGAGTCGCGGCTCGGCGGAACCGTCTCCTTCGAGGGCCGGGTCGGGGACGCGCGCCTGGCCCAGCTGTACGGGGAGAGCGCGCTGACGGTGGTGCCGTCGGTGGCGTTGGAGGGATTCGGGCTGATCGCACTGGAGTCTCTGGCCGCGGGTCGCGCACCGGTGGTGACCGACTGCGGCGGGCTGCCCGACTCCGTGCGGGGGCTCGACCCCTCGCTGGTCGTGCCCGCGGGCGACCCCGACGCGCTCGCGAACCGCCTGGTCGACGGCCTCCACGGACGGGTTCCCGGGCCGCGGCGGTGTCGGGAACACGCCGAGACGTTCTCGTGGCAGGCGACGGCGGCCCAGCACGTCGAGATGTACACGGAGCTGCTCGCATGATCAAGGCGCTCTTCGTGACCCACACCGCCGCGCCGTCCGGTGCCGAGCTTCACCTGGTCCAGCTCGTTGCAGCGCTGCGGAATGTCGAGGTCGCCACCGCGTTCACCGAGGACGGACCCATCGCGGAGCGGATGCGCGCCCACGGCGTCGAGACCACGATCATCCGGAACGACTTCGACAGCCGCGCGATGACCATTGCGGGCAGTGGTCCAGTCGGACTGGTCAAGGGATTCTTCGCGCTCCTGCGGCTGGGCTCGGCGCTCGGCTCGGTCACGCGCCGATCAGCCGCCTCGGTCCTGGTGGCCGAGAGCACCAAGGCCCTGGTCATGGGTGCCGTGGCCGCCCGAGTGGCCCGAGTCCCACTGGTCTGGCAGGTCCGCGACCGGATCTCTGCCGAGTACTTCGGTCGGGCGCTCGCCCCGCTCGTCCGCGTGTTCGGGTGGGCCGTCAGCGATGCCTACATCGCGAACAGCCGATCCACGTTGAGCTCGCTGATCCGGTGGAGGAAGCCCGCACTCGTCGCCTACCCGGGCGTCGAGATCGACGGAGGACGTCCACGGCCGAGTCAGCGCAGCCCCGAGAAGACCGTGGTCGTCGTCGTCGGTCGCTTGACCCGGTGGAAGGGGCAGGATGTGTTCCTGCGCGCCCTCGCCGAGGTGGCAGTGCGCCCGGCGCACGTCTACCTGGTCGGCGGGACCTTCTTCGGCGAAGAGCCGTTTCGAGACGAGCTCCAGCGCCTCGCTGGCGACCTCGGCCTTCCGGTCACCTTCACCGGGCACGTCGACGACCCCACGTACTACATGCGTCAGGCCGACATCTTGGTGCACTGCTCCGTGATCGCGGAGCCGTTCGGCACCGTCGTCGTGGAGGGGATGAACGCCGGGTGCGCGGTGATCGCCTCGCAGCCCGGCGGCCCGACCGAGGTCGTCGAGCCCGGAGTCAACGGCCTCCTCGTCGACGCCGGCGACCGGGCCCAGCTGACCGCGGCCCTGGACCAGCTCATCGGGGACCCCGACCTGCGGCGTCGGCTCTCGAGCGCGGCACCGGCGCGTGCGGCGCACTTCGACGTCAACGACGCCGCGCGCGACGTGGCCGGCTTCCTCGACGCGCTCGTAGCCACCTCACATCGCGGGGGCGTGATGCATGTCCGAAGTTAGGAAGGGGATGCGTCTCGTCGCCGCCGCGCGCGACGTCGGCTTCGTCAGCTTCGGTAGGTACGGGCAGTACGTCGTCACGATCGTGACAGTGCCGTTGATCGCCCGGCTCCTGGGGCCCGAGGGACTCGGCCTGGTCGCGGTCGGGATGTCGTCCTACTTCATCGGATCTCTCCTGGTCGACCTGGGAATCACCCAGTTCCTCGCCGCGACGATCCCCGGCGGGGGTGTGCGCCAAATCCGAGGGAACTACCTCGCGATCCGCGCGAGCATCTTCGGAACGATCGTCGGAGCGCTGCTGCTCGGTCTCGTGCTCGGTGCGGGCCCGGTAGTGACCATGATCCTGCTCGGTCTGTCCGCCGGTGGGGCTTCGTCGATGTCGGAGGACTGGGTTCTCATCGGCCAAGGCCGCTTCGGCGCCTCGATGGCCTACCAAGGTGCCGGCCGGATCGCCTATCTGGTTCTGTTGATCGTTGTTCTCCCCCGCTACCCGCACGCTGCCGTCGCCCTGATCTGCCTGCTGCTCTCGTCGATCGTGACCGTTGGCCTCACCTGGCGGGACTCCCTCAAGAGATTCGGCCGGCCCGAGCGTCCACGCCACGTTCTGATCATGATACGGAAAGGTATTCCCGTCCTCACTTCCCGCCTGCTGGTGTCCAGCTTCGGGCTCGGCTCCGCGACGATCTACTCGTCCGTGCTCGACGCCGCGTCGCTCGGACTGTTCTCCGCCGGTGACCGCCTACTGCGGGCGATCCAGGGACAGCTCGACGCCATCGGGTTGGCGTTGCTGCCGCGGATGGCGCGCGTCGGCGGAGCCGACCGGTTCTGGAAGCGCGCCGTCTTCTCGATGCTGGTCTGCGTCGGAATCGCATGTGTTGCCACCGCCACCGTGTGGGTGACCGCGCCGACCCTCATCGGCGTGATGTTCGGTGACGGCTTCGCAGATGCCGTTCCTCTGCTGCGTGTGGAGGCATTCATCCTCCCCGCCACGGCGCTGACATCGTTCGCCACGACGGCCGTGCTGCCGGTGCGCCAAGACACCACCGGAGTACTGATCGGAGCGGTCATCGGCACGTGCGTGGCGGCTGTGTGGTTCTACGTCGCGGTACGCACCCACTCGGTGTGGGCGCTCGCATACGGAACGCTGAGCTCGGAAGTCGCACTCGCGCTGTGGTACATCATCCGTATGCGAATCCTGAAAGTCCGCGACCGGAACGCGGGTCACGGTGAGACGGACAGAGTCGTCGCTGATGGGGAGGTCACCGTGCCATGAGGATCCTGTTCCTCGGTGACGACTGGATCGGCAGCAACGCCACGTCGCTGGCCGACGGTTTCCGTCGCGCCGGCCACGACGTGGTCGTCGTCGACACCACGGCGGTGTCGCACCCGGCGCGGCTGTCGTACCCGTGGATCTATTCCAAGCTCGCCGGGCGCCGCGCCCCGTGGCACGTGGAGCGAATCCACCGTCGGATCGAGCGCGTCGCGACCGAATTCCGTCCGGACCTGCTCTTCGGATTCAAGACTGTTCACCTCGACCAGTCACGACTCCTCGCGACCCCGGCCGCGCTGCACGTGCACTACAGCCCCGACGACGCGTCGAATCCCTACAACACCTCGCCCGGATATCTCGAGTTCGAGCGGGAATGGGACCTCGTGGTGACGACCAAGCAACACAATGTGGCGGAGCTCCTCGCGCGCGGCGCGCGCGAGGTGAAGTTCGTCCTCAGCGCCTACGACCCGGCGTGGCACCATCCGCGTGCCCGCCGGGGCTCGACTCGCTACCTGGTCGGCTTCATCGGGGCCTGCCGACCCGATCGCCGCGGCAGGATCGTCGCCCTGGGCCACGAGTACGGCCACGGAGTGCTCGTGCGGGGTCCGGGATGGCGGCGCATCCCGGAGCTCCGGACGACGCGTGCGACGGTGGCCGGCCCGGCCTACGGCGCGGCGTTCTCGTCCGCGGTGGCGTCGGTGACGGCGAATCTGGTGCTCCTCAACTCGGACAACCGGGACACACACACCTGCCGGACGTTCGAAGTGCCGGCCGCTGGCGGACTCTTCGTCGGCGAGCGGACGGACGAGCACGCGGCGCTGCTCGACGACGGCACGGAATGTCTTCTGTTCTCCGACGACGACGAGCTCTACGAGCTCCTGCGCTGGTGTGACGATCATCCGGACCTGGTCCGGAAGGTCGCCGACGCGGGACGAGAACGCATCACGAGCGGGCGCCACGGATACGTTGATCGTGCTCGAGAAATCGTCGACGCCCTGACGTAGGAACTGGCCGTTAGGTCGATCAGGAGAAGGGAGGAACCATGCTCGGGGCCGCTGGGATTCCGTTGGCGCTGATCGCGGCGGCGCTGACCACGACGATGCTCGCCGCGCTGCGCACTCGTGGTGTCGTGCCCATCTTCCTCCTCACGCAGGTGGTGTTCTGGAGCCTCTCGTACCTCGCGCGACCCCTGGTCCTGCTGTGGGCGCAGCCTCAGCCTCGATTCGCGGACCCCGTGGCCGACCCCCGTCTGGCCGAGATCGGCTACGACCACGCGATCGCCGAGGTCCTGCAGCCCGTCGTGCTCGGTCTATGGGTGAACGCCCTTCTCGTGCTCGGGTACGCGGTCTGGAGCCGCAGCCGAACCGCCGCGACGACGGTGCGCAGCACCAACCCCGATCTCGTCGCGACATTGACGGCGGTGTACGTCATCGGCTTGCTGGGCCGAGCCGCGGCCTACGTGAACGGCTCCGCAGGCTCGGCAGGTCAGCTCCGCAGTCAGAACGCCGTCCTCAGCCTCGTCGCGGCGCTCGCGGCCCTGGGCGCCGTCGGGCTGATCATCTTCTTCCGCCCGCCGGACCGCAGGCTGTCGATGCTGACGGTCGGAGGGCTGATCTGCGTCGAACTCCTCTGGAGCGCCGCGGCCGAATCGAAGACCCCGATCATCAGCGCCACCCTGGCGGTCGCGGTGCGCTTCGGGTTCGCCGGGTGGACCCGGCGGCGGTCGGCCATCGTCCTCGCCCTCGCGGCCGTCGGTTTCGGCGCGTTCGGCTGGCTCCAGGGACTCAAGGAGTCCGCTGCGACGACGTACGCCTCGACGGTCGTCGATGCGGGGTATCCGGTGGCGATCCAGCCCTTCCTGCCCATCCTGCGTCGGTTCGATCTGCTGGCGGCCGCCACCGACGGCTACTACCTGGGTGGGCGCGCGTGGCTCTCGCCCGGGGAGGTCCTCGTCCACGGGCTGGAGAGCTTGGTGCCGGCCCAACTGCTCGGCAGTGAGAAGTTCCAGGCCGGGGTCAGCTGGGCCAGGGAGGTGCGTGGGGCCTCGGTGGACATGGCCAAGATCTCGGTATCACTCGCCGAGGGCAACATCAACGAGGGCTACGTCCTCGGTGGCTATGTCGGTGTGGTCGTGGACGTGCTGTTCACGTTCGTGCTGCTGCTCCTCGCGGTGCGGGCGCTGCGCTCACGGAGCACCGTCCTCACCGTGCTCGGGCTGGCCGTCACCGCCTCACCCGTGTTGTTCGAGCGCGGAATCCTGGGGAGCACGGAGCTCCTCGGCAAGGTCCTCCAGCTCGTCGTCGTCGTCTGGATCGTGGACCTCGTGGTCCGGGAGTTCCGGAAGCGGCCGGTGGATCCCGTCGGCGCCATCCCTCGACGTCACGACATCGGGGCGTGGGCCGGAACCCGAGCGAAAGGCTTAGCGATGCCTCTGACCAAGTTCCTCCTCGTGCTCCGCCGGCGATGGCTGACCATCGCGGCGACGACGTTGGTGTGCCTGGCTGCCGCGGCGGTGTACGCCTCGACCATCCCGACCCAGTACACGGCGACGACCCGCCTCTACGTGTCGATGGCGACCGGGACGTCGGTGAGCGATGCGTACGAAGGCGGGATGGCTGCGGAACAGCGGGTCCCGTCGTACGCCCGGGTCGCGAGCGGCGCCACCGTGGCGGAGTGGGTGATCCGCGATCTCGGCCTGCGTACCATGTCACCTGCTGAGCTCGAGGAGAAGATCTCCGTCGACTACCCGCCGGCCACGACGCTCCTCGACATCTCCGTCACCGACGCCAGCCCCGAGCGCGCGCAGCTGCTGGCCGACGGCGTGGCAGCACAGTTCCGGAAGCTCGTCGGCCAGATGGAGACGACGGTCCGGGGGGCCGCGCCGGCCGCTCAGGCCAGTGTGGTCGCACCGGCGGCCGTCCCCACGCAGCCCACTGCTCCGCACACCTCGCGGTTGCTCCTGATCGGCGTGCTCGGAGGTCTGGCGCTGGGCTGCCTCGCGGCCTTCGTGCGGGATCGTCTCGATGGCCGGGTGCGCACACGCGAGCGACTCGCCGAGCTCCTGCCGGTACCCGTTCTCGTCACCATCCCCGGCGTCGAGCCGACGGCCACGAAGGCGTTTGCGCTCCTGCGCGCGCGGCTGAAGTCCGCAGGCGGCGGTCTCGTCCCGCGTACCTTGCTGGTCACCAGCTTCTCCGAACAGTCGACCCCGAGCGTTGCCGTCCGATTCTCTCAGGCACTGGGCGCCTCGGGCCGTCGGGTGGCGCTGGTCGACGCCGACACCTCCGGGGACGGAATCTCCGCCTGCATGGACATGGCTTCGGCGCCCGGGCTGGCGGACTGGTTGCGGGCACCGCAACTGTCCCTGGACGAGCTGGTGCAGACGTCGGTCGACGGGGTCGGCGTGGTGCCGCTCGGCGCTGTCGACGAGCGGACCGGCGATCTGGTGGACTCAGAGCGCTTCGCTGAGCTCCTCCTCACCCTCCGGACGAGGTTCGACCACGTCGTGGTCGCCACCGCGCCGGCGGCGGTCGAACCCGCCGCTCTTGCCGTCTCTGCGGGCTGTGACGGCGTTCTGGCCGTGGTCGAACTGGGCTCGACCACGGGGGAGCAGGTACGCGCGGCGGCGGCGAGCCTCGACGGGTCCGGCTCGGCACTGATCGGCGCGGTCGCGCTCGGCGCTCCCGCGCGACGGGCCACGCTCCGGAGCAGGAAGTCGCTCGCGGCGCTCCTGCGGCGCGTGGGCGGGTGGATCGACAGGCGACGTGGGCGGCGGATCGACGAGCGGCGGACCGACGAGCAGCGGATCGACGAGCAACGGATCGACGAGCAGCCGATCGACGAGCAGCCCCCGGCTCCTGCGTCGAGCTCGCCGCGGAGCCCCGTCACCGTCTCCTCGACATCGTCGAACTGATGTCCGACGAAGGTCTGACCCGGCGTTCGTTGATGGCCGCCTCGTTCGGTGCTGCCGCGCTACCGCTTGCTGCGTGCGCGTCTCCGCCACACGAGACCCGGATCGGGTACACCGCAGCGCGACAGGAAGCGGACGGTCGTGCGGCTCGCAATGTCCGGGACTTCGGCGCCGTCGGCGACGGCACCGCCGACGATACCGACGCGATCGCGCGAGCGGCCGCCGGCGGCGGACCTGCCATCCTGTACCTCCCCGCCGGGCAGTACCGCGTCACGGCGTGGCCGGAGCTGCCCAACTTCTCGACGGTCGTGGGAGACGGCGGCGACGTCAGTACCGTCGTCCACACCGGCGACGGGACGCTGATCAACCTGCGAGGCAAGCAACGAGTGAGCTTCACCCGCCTCGGCGTCTATGTGATCCGCCCGAAGGCCTCGGCGGTATCGCTGTCGGGTTCGTTCCGTTGCTCGTTCGACTCGGTCGTGCTACGCGGAGATCATCTCAGCGACAACTACCCACAGTTCTTGGAACAACGCGGCGTCATCCTCGACGAGAACACCGGCGGCACCGCCTTCGTCAACTGCGACATCAACAACTTCGGCGTGGGGATCGTCACCTCCTGCATCCAGAACTATCTCACCTCCTCGAAACTCACGAACAACTACGTCGGGGTTCTCGGTACCGGCAACGATCACAACGCCGGGCTCGCGCTGGCGAACGTGGAGTTCGTCTCCGACGTCGACCCGAAGACGACCAACCAGCACATCCGTGTCGATGGTGCCGCGAACGATTGGTGGCTCACGAACGTCTGGTTCGAGGGCGCGGACATCGCTGTCTCGGTCGGCGACCTCGGTCGCGGCGGCCCCGCGCAGTTCGGCATGGTCAACTGCAAGGTCGCTGCCCGCAGCGTATGCGTCGACCTGGTCTACTGTCGCCAGCCCTACCTCGCCGACGTCCAGTTCGGCCGGGACCTGGACCAGCCCCCGGCCGAGCTGCGGATCGATCCCGGTGGGTGTCCCGAGGGTACGGCCGTGAACCTGATCTCCATGGTGTCCCAGGACCTCGATCCACGGTCGTTTCCGGCGGGGTGGAACGTGACCGGTCGGGGGATCCGCTCCGGGGGCGCCTTCGTTGCGCCGCTCGTCACCCGGGCATGGTCGCCCGGAACCGATCTGCTGCAGGCCCAGGCGTCCGACGGCTCTCCGCTGTCCGCGATCCTCCCGAGCGGCGCCTGGCTCTCCGACCGGGCGGACGGCGGCGTGATCCTCAAAGACCCGGCGGGTCAGTACTGGCGGCTGTCGGTCTCGACCGAGGGACGCGTGGAGACCACCCCGCTGGGGGGACGACGACCACCGGCGTGAAGCGCGGTGGCGAACCTGTGGGAGATCACCCGGGAGATATGGGCGACCGTCCGGACGTCGTCTCCGCCCCGGAGTCGACCGCAGCGTCAATGATCGTGGCGGCCTGTTCGAAGGCCGCCCTGCTCGCATCGATCTGGCACGCCGCGGCCTCGAGCAACGGAGCCCGTAGATCGGGAGCCTGCGTCCACAGCCGGGAGATCGAGCCGCGCAAGCGGTCCTCGACGTCATCACTGTCCAACCTGACCAACTCCAGGCCGGTGCCGAACATGGTCGCCAGTCCCTCGAACTTGTCGTCGTAGTACCGCGAGCTGGACAGGCCCACCACCGGAATGCCCTGTGCCAGGGCGAAGACCGCGACGTGGTAGGCGCCGCTGACCACGATTCGGCACCGACCGACCTGGCGAGCCAGGGCCCATGGGCTCGCGAACCTACCCAGGGGCGGGGTCGCCGCGGGCGAGTGTTCGATCAACGGCAACGTGGAACGACGGTCCTCTGCCGCGTGCTCGGACACGATCAGCGGGATGAGGTCGGCGCTGCGCTCGGCGGCCTCGGCGCGCAGGACCCTGCCGAGGGTCGTTCGGGTTCCGTCGGTCACCGGCGAGTACTCGGCCACCCGAAGACACGTGCCGATGGCGCTCCCTCGGTGCGCGTTCCTGGTGGCGTAGCTGAGCTCGATCGCGTCGTCCCCGGTGACCACCACCCGGTCGGCCGGAACACCGAGGGAGCGCAGCAGCTCAGGTCCGCGCACGCCTTCCCGCAGGGCGATCAGGTCGACTCTCGGCAGGACCCGCTCGGCGTGGCGCAGCAGTTCCTCGTCACGCAACGGCCCTATCCCGTGCCCGACCATCGCGGTGGGAATCCCGTGCTCGGTCGCATACTCGAGCAGGTCGAGCGTGCGCTCGGTCTGGGCGCGGTCCACGTCGGTCAGGTAGCCGCCCCCGATCGCGATCACCACGTCGGTGTCACCGAGCGCATTCGGCAACCGTCCGCCCTCGCGATGGAGGCTCCGGCGGTTCACGCCTGTTGCCTCGCTCGCGCGGTCGTCGCTCGGGTGCCTGCGGCGTAGCCGCATCGCGATCCTGCGCGGCAGCGCCCGCGCGGCATCCAGACCATTCAGCAGCGGGCCGGTCGCCGCTGGGCCCCACCGCCCGGTCACCCTCGCTCGGGGAGACCGCCGCGGCCAATCGCCGCCCCGCTGACAGAAGATGGGCTCGACCGTGGGCTCGTACGCCGTCAACAGTGCCGGCGCAGAGGTGAGAACTCCGATCCGCCCGTCGGGCCACCGCCCGGCGATGCGGCGCACCATGACGGCCAGCATCGCGAGGTCGCCCTTGTTGTTGAGCCAGTACTCACCGTTCTCGACGAGCACACGCAGTGGGCCTCCAGCGGGTGGGGAGACCGAGGTCGGACGGTTGTTCATGTCCTTCTCTCAGAGTGCCACTTCACGGGCGAGACCGGACGGAGCCGATGACGGGTCAGGCCGACGACCCACGACGGCGCGGGACCGCACCCACAACCGCCCGAGGCCGGCCCGGACCAGGCGCAGGTCACCCAGGATGACGTCGACCCGAGACACGAGCTCCGGATATTCCCGCGAGATGCGGTGATGAAAGTGGAACATGTCGGACAGCTTGCTGAGACTCGAGGTCTGGCTGCACAGATTGAAACTCGAGGAACGCCACGCCGCAGTGCGCTCCGGCATACCGAAGAAGCTGCCGAACGCCGCGACCCGCGCGAACAGGTCCACGTCCATGGGAAACACGAGGTCGCCGCGGAACCCGCCGGCGCGGTCGAAGTGCTCTCGACGGAACATCGAGGCGGCCGTGGGTCCGAAATCGGCGGGGCCGCGTCGGACGACGGTCCGTACGAGCGCCCGCGGCGGGTGCAGTCCGATCAGTCCAGGGATCCCGAGCCCGGCCTCCTTCATCGCACCGCCCTCGTCGATGACGTCGAACCGTGACGAGACGAGGGCGATCGCCGGATCCTTCATGATCTCGCGCTGCGCAGCGATCGATCCGGGCGTCAGCACGTCGTCGGCGCAGACGATCTTCACCAGGTGCCCGGTCGACAACTCCACGACCCTGTTCCAGTTCTGCCCGATCGGCAGCACCTCGTCGTTGCGGAAGACCCGCATCCTGTCGTCACCGAACGAGCGTGCGATGGCGCCGGTGCCATCCTCGCTGGCGTTGTCGAGCACGACCAGTTCGAAATCCAGATCCGTGTCGAGGATGGAGCGGAGCGTCGCGTCGAGTGTGCGCGCGCCGTTGTACGCGGGCACGCAGACGGAGACCGTGGGTTCCGTTGACATCAGTACCGCCTGCGACGAGGGCCGAGGGCCACCATCGGCGTCGAGAGATCGGAGGCGCCGTCACGCACTCCCACTCGACGTCGCCGAGCGCCTGACCGGCGGGTGGTCGCGGCCGGCCGGTTGAGTAACGGCACCCGACGCCCCGCTTTCATCATCTGAGCTTTCATCACCTGGCAGTACCACACGAGCCGCGTGGAAACGGCGTGCTCGTCTTGCCAAGTAGATTCGCGCGTTCGCACTGTGCGCGCATCGTCAAGGCTGATGACTCACGAGCCTCGTTTCGAGCGCTCGGGAGGGTCGGGCAGCTGGCGCACCAGCGCGACGGCTTCCAGCTGCGAGCCGACCTCCAGCTTTGTCAGGAGCGACCGGATCTGGGTGCGGACCGTCGGCATGCTCACCACGAAGTGCTCGGCGATCGCCGCGGCACGCATTCCTGCGGCGAGCAGCTCGAGCACGTCCCGCTCGCGGTGACTGAGCCGGGCCAGGCGTCGGGAGAGCTCACGCTCCTGCTCTCGATAACGACGGTGGCGTTCGAGCCACTGATGGTGCTCAGTCTCTGACATCACCGGCGTCCCGCCCGCGGCGGCGATCACCGTGCCGAGGAGCTCGGCGAACGAGCGCGACTTGGGTAGCGCGCCGATCGCGCCGGCGGCGATCGCGGAGGCGGTCCCGGGGTCGTCCGCACTGCCGCTGACCACGAGGACCTTCCACCCCGCCGCCCTGAGGCCTCCCACCAGGTCGGCACCGTGGACGTAGCGCCCCTCGGCGTCGCGGTTGAGGTCGAGGTCCAGCACGACGAGCCCGGCTCGGTCGGTGGCGGGTCGACTCACGAAGTCGGCCACCTCGGCGACCGGGAGCGTCCGCGCGTCGAAGCCTTCGCTACGGAGCGCCATGGTGAGGGTCGTGCTGAACAGCTCGTGGTCGTCGATGATCCGCACGGGGTATGGCCGGCTCGAGGCGGAGCCTTCCTCGACGAGGAGAAGCATCACGACGTGTTCTGGAGACGGGGTCGGTCGAGGGCCGGCGGCGCCGGGTCCGGCGCCGCCGGAAGGTCGACGACGACGACGCACCCCGGCGCGTCCGGGTCGGCCGGGAGGACGGTGATGGTGCCGTTCTCGGCAGCGACCAGCCGATGACAGACGTGGAGACCGAGACCGAGTCCCCCGCGCGTCCCGTCGTGCACACCGGGCTCGAACACGGCGTCCTCGGTCCCGGGCTGGAGACCTGGTCCCCAATCGCGGACCTGGATGACCACCCGGTCCTCGTGACGCTCCGCCGTGACCCGCACCGGGCTGCCCGGCGCGTGCCGGTGAGCGTTCTCGAAGAGGTTGATGAGGACCTGTGCCAGCCTCGCGGACGAGCCGACGGCCCGCAGTCCGAGCTGCAGCTCCTGGTCGACGACCATCCCGGCCGAGCGGCGAAGCGTGATCAATCCCTGCAGGACCGGTGATACGGCGTAGGAGCTCGTCGGGGCGATGGCCTCGCGGCCGACCGGTGTCTGAAGCAACTCGTCGAGCCGATCGAGTTCCGAGGCCACCACCGTGCTCAGCTGAACGGGGTCCGGGCAGCCGCCGCCGAGCAAGGTCGTCGCTCCGGCCAGGCCCGCCAGGCCGTTGCGCAGCTCGTGATCGCGCTCGGCGGCCCGTGCGAGCCGAGTCTCCGCCAGGCGGAGTTCCTCCTCCAACGAGTCGTGCTGGTCCTCCAGCGAGCCGAGCGCCTGCCGCGCCAGGCGAAGGGCCCCGTACAGCACGAGGGCGATCGCCGTCAGCCGGAGACCGGTCGAGGCCGCGGCGACCTCGGCCTCCGGCCAGCCGAACGCCGCCGCGTTGACGACGCGTGCCGTACCGAGAAGGGCCAGCCCGACACCCACCACCGCGAGTCCCTGGTCCTCCCGATGCGCTCCTCGGCCCACGATCGCGGCGCCCGCTCCGGTCCACACCAGCCCGATCCCCAACGGCACCGGTACGAACCCGGCCAGCAAGGCGACGACGGAGGGAAAGGCCGCGGCCACCGCGGCGCCCCCGAGGACCGTCAGGGCGCTACCGAGCAGCACGAGGCGGACCCGAGAGCGGGTCAGTGGACGGTCGGTGACGGCCGCGGTCACGAGCAGTCCCGCCACGACGCCGTCGATGAGCACCCGTGCCGCGGCGGTGGACGGGGTGGGGTTCAGGGCCGCGACCATCAACGCCGGGACGGCGAGCAGCCCGTAGGCCCCCAGGGCCAGGCTGACCCATCCGACGTGCGGATCCGCGGTGAGGCGCGCGGCGAACACCGCGAGCATCGTGGCGGCCCCGCCGGAGCACGCCGCGAGCACCGCGAACACCAGTGTCGCCCCGGCCGACGGGAGCCCGTGTTCCAGGACCCAGCCCGCCAGCAGGAGGGCCACGGCGCCCGCGCCGAGGACCAGATGTCGAGGCACCCTGAGCCCGGGGCCGCCGAGACGGACCGCCGAGGGTGGTCCGCCCGTGGCGTCCTCGCCGATGGGCCACCACCTCTCATCGCATCTCTGCATCGCTTCTCCCCCTGAGCGGCGACGTCGGGCGGAGTGACGTCCGCCCAGGCCGGTGACCACAAACCCCCAAACGCTCCGGAGGACCCGGCCCGATCGGCCGGGCCAGTACTCCGAGCGTGGTTCGACGGCTCGCACGCTAGCAGCGCCGAGTGATCAAAGACGAGATGCAGATGCACTCGATGTGCGCATTGGTTGTATCGAATGAACTGAAAGTCACGCAGTGTTAGCGCCGCTTGGCGTAACTGAACGCCCATCCGGGTCAAGGATGAAGGATGCGCGGACCGACCTGTGTCGCTGGAATGGTCCCTTCCTGATCATCGGCCTCGTCGTGGTCCCGTCGCACGGCGAACGTCGAAGCCTGAACAGGCGGGTGATCAGGCGCCCGTCCGGTCGCCCGACAGGCGCGCCACCACCCTGAGCGGGGCGGCTGCGTGCGGGTCGTCGAGCAGGCTGCGCTCCGCGTCCTCGACGGCCGGAGCGAGCCGGTCGTGCAGCGCTCGACCCCGCGCCCCGGCTGCGACCAGGACGCGGCGGCGGTCGGCGGGGTCGGCCTCGCGGTAGACCAGGCCCAGGGTCGCGAGGCGGTCGACGACGCGCGTGAGCGTCGAGTCGTCGAGCCGGGTCTCGGCGACCAGGCCGCGCATGGCCCGGGCGCCGTGCACCCGCGAGGGCCCGTAGCCCAACGCGTGCTGCTCGCTCTACCTGCCGACGGGGATCTTCGACT
The DNA here is from genome assembly GCF_028737215.1 of Actinomycetospora chibensis. Classification (GTDB taxonomy): domain Bacteria; phylum Actinomycetota; class Actinomycetes; order Mycobacteriales; family Pseudonocardiaceae; genus Actinomycetospora; species Actinomycetospora chibensis. The sequence goes on from NZ_JAQZAM010000004.1 coordinate 23,083, forward strand.
TCGACATCCGCCCGAACGGTGACGGCCCCACCCTCGTCGACCGGGGACAGTGCGCCACGGCGAGCTGAAGCGCTGCTCACCCGGTCGGGCGCAACCATGCGCCCGGCCGGTGGTCAGCGGGGAGACTGCGGCCCGTGACCGGGACCGAGGCCGCCGACACCCACCTCGTGCGGTGGGGGCCGCTGCGACTGGACGTCGAGCCCGGCGTCTACGGGACGGTCGTGCTGATGACCGTGCTGGTCGTCGCGCTCGACGACGGCATCGAGGACTTCGCCGAGGCCGCGCAGGTGATCCTGGGACCGCTGCTGGCGACGTTCGCCGCGCACCTGTTCGCGTCGGTCCTCGCCCGCGTCGCCCGGCAGGCGGCCCCGCCGACGCTCGCGGAGCTCCGGCACCTCACGGGGCACGCGGCGCAGTACCTCGTGCTCGCCGTCGTCCCGCTGCTCGTCGTCGTGGTCGGCGCGGCGAGCGGGCTCTACGACCCCGAGGACGCCGTCGACCTCGTCTGCTGGCTGGGGCTGGCGTACCTCGTCGTCCTCGGCGGCGTCGGCGGGTGGCGGGCGAGGCGGGGCGTACCGGGTGCGCTCGTCGGGGCGGTGGCCGCCGCGGTGCTGGGGTTCGTCGTCCTCGTCCTGCGGGTGGTGCTGGAGCACTGACGCGTCACATCGGTGAGCGTCCGGGGAACGATGCGTGGCGCGTGGACGTCCTGGATGCATGGTGTTCTCGGCGCGGCGTCTCATGCTGGCGGCCCTGCTCGTCGTCGGTGCGGTGATCTGGGTGCGCATCAACAAGCCCGTCGAGGGCGACGTGCTGCTCGAGCTGACCTCCCGGCACGGCGTCACCACGGCCGACCTGCTCTCCCTGGTCATGCTCGCGATGGCGCTCGTGATCGCGTGGCCCTCACGACGGCCGCCCCGACCGCCCTCGTCCGGGGCTGCTCCGGTCGGATGGACGGGCCCGCCGCGGGAGTCGTCGCCCTACCGTGACCCGTCGGCACACGGACAAGCACGCACGAGACGGAGTCACACGTGGTCTGGCTGATCACCGGGACGAGCAGCGGGTTCGGGCGCGCGATCGCCCGGGAGGCGTTGGCGCGCGGGCACCGCGTGGTCGCCACCGCCCGGAGGGTCGAGGACGTCGACGACCTCGCCGCGCTCGACCCGGAGCGGGTGCGCACCGCCCCGCTGGACGTCACCGACCCGGCGGCCGTGAAGGCGGCGGTCGACCTGGCGGTGGCCGCGTTCGGGCGCATCGACGTCGTCGTCAACAACGCCGGCTACGGCAGCCGCGGGGCGTTCGAGGAGTTCACCGAGCAGCAGATCCGTGACCAGTTCGAGGTCAACGCCTTCGGTGCGCTCGCCGTCACGCGGGCGGTGCTGCCGGTCATGCGCGCCCAGGGGTCGGGTCACGTGATCCAGATGTCGTCGCTCGCGGGGGTGCGTTCGGCGCTCGGGGGGTCGGCGTACTCGGGCTCGAAGTTCGCGCTCGAGGGCGCGTCCGAGGGGCTCGCGGCGGAGGTCGCGCCGCTGGGCATCAAGGTCACGATGATCGAGCCGGGCCCGTTCCGCACCGACTTCGCGGGCCGCTCACCGGCGCGCGCGGAGCCCATGGAGGCCTACGCCGAGATCCTCGACGAGTCGCGCGCCCGGTTCGCCGCGCTCCACGGCACCCAGCCCGGCGACCCCGAGCGCGCGGCTCGTGCTGTCGTCGACGTCACCGAGCTCGACGACCCGCCGCTGCGCCTGCCGCTCGGCCCGTCGGCGTTCGATTCCATCCGCGCGACCCTGAACGCACGCCTCGCCGAGCTCGACGCCGTCGAGGAGCTGGGGCGTCACACGGACTACCCGACGGAGACCGTGTCCTGAGGACACGGTCCTGCCCGGAACCACCGACCCGAGCGCGTCCCCTCGAGGCGGACGAGACCGGAGTCGGGGAACCACGGCCGCGCCCGCTCCGCGGTGACGACCACCCAGCGCCGCGCGACGGCGCGCGCCAGCGCGACCCACTCCGGGGTCAGCGGGGTGCCCACGGTGTGGTCGCGGGCGAGGGCGAAGCCGTGGTCGGAGGCGCGCGGGTCGGTGAACATCGGGTCGAGCAGGACGACGTCGACGTGCTCGCCGCGGGCGGCCAGGTCTGCGAGCACCTCCCGGGAGTCGCCGTGGCGGACCTGCACCGGGGCCGAGCCGGGCCGGGGAATGGCGCCGGCGAACCCCTCGGTGGCGAGGACGGCGAGGACGAGGTCGGCCTCGACGCCGAGCACCGCGCCGTCGGGTCCGAGGGCCCAGGCGGCGACGAGCGCGTCGCGGCCGAGGCCGAGGGTCGCGTCGAGCACGCGGTCGCCGTGCTGGAGCTGGCCGGCGCGGATCAGCGGGTCGGTGTCGCCGTGACGCAGGGCCCGCAGGCGCTTGGCCGCCGTGCCCTGGTGGAACGTCAGGCGCCCGCGCGCGGACTCGGCGACCCAGCCCTCCGCGGTGCACACCAGCGCGGTCGCGGCGTCCCCGCGCGCGGTCGCGACCGAGCGCCGGTTGCGGTCGACGACGGGCAGGCCCCAGGCGTCGGCGAGGCGCCGGGCCTCGGCGCACACCGCGTCCGACGGCGACTTGCTCGTCGTGACGACGACCCCGGCACCCACGTCCGGTGAGCCTGCCTCCTGCGTGCTGGTCCTGCCGCGCCGGGCCGGGCCGCGCGTGACACCGTGAGGCGGTGACGGCGACGGGGCGAGCAGCACGGACCGTGGTGACGACGGCGCTGGCGCTCCTGGTCCTCGGCGGGGTCCTCGGCGGCTGCTCGAGCGAGTACACGCAGGGCACGTCGGCACCGGCCGCGCGGCCGGACACCTCGCTCGAGGCGGCGCGCACCAAGCTCGGCCTCATCCAGCAGGACCCCTGCTACACCTCGCGCGACCTCCTGCGGCAGTGGCCGGTGTGCGGTCGCTGGGAGGAGGAGGTCCGCAACGTCGCGAACGCGGCGGCGGGCGCGAGGCCCGACGACCGCGAGATCACCGACCCGTCCGCCGCCGTCGAGACCGGCCACGAGCACTTCCTCCGCGCAGGGTGCCCCGCCGGCGTCGCCCCGGCCGACCCCGCGACGTGCGTGGCCGCCGTCGGCGAGACCCGGGTCGCCGTGACACGCCTCGCCGCCGGCATCGCCGCTGCCCGCTGATCACCGGCCGGTAGGGCAGGGTGCACGCCGTGGCGGAGGAGGAGCGCGCGAACGCGGCGCGCGTCTACGACTACATGCTCGGGGGCGCGCACAACCTCGGTTCCGACCGCGACACCGCGCGGGCGCTGCTCGCCGACTTCCCCTGGCTGCAGCGCATCGCGTGGGAGAACCGGGGCTTTCTCGCCCGCGCGGTGCGGTTCTGCCTGGACCAGGGCGTCGAGCAGTTCCTCGACCTCGGCTCCGGGGCGCCGACCGTCGGCAACGTCCACGAGATCGCCCGCGCCCGGCGGCCCGGGGCGCGGATCGCCTACGTCGACATCGAACCGGTGGCGGTGGAGCACGCGCACGAGCTGCTCGCCGAGGTCGACGGCGTCACGGCCACCCGCGCCGACCTGCGGCGACCCGCCGACGTGCTCGCCTCGCCGGGCGTCGCCGACCTGCTCGACTTCTCCCGGCCCGTCGCCGTGCTCGTGGTCGCCGCGCTGCACTTCGTCGCGCCGGACGACGACATCGCCGCGGTGCTGGCGGCGTACCGGTCGGTGCTGGCGCCGGGGAGCCTGGTCGTCGTCTCGCACGGCAGCGCCGACCAGGACGACCCCGAGCTGGCCGCCGCGATGGACACGATCACCGCGGTGATGGCCGCCAGCGAGACCCCGGCCTACTCGCGCACGCGTCGGGAGCTCGCCGATCTCTTCGCCGACGACCCCGGCCTCGAGCTCCTCCCGCCCGGCCTCGTCGACGTCACCGCCTGGCCCGCGCCCGAGCAGCGCGAGCCGGTCGGGGTGTACGCCGCGGTCGCCCGGGTGCCGTGAGCGAAGTTCGGGGCTAACGCCCCGAACTTCGCTCACGTGGGTGGGTCAGAGGAACGCGTCGAGGGTGATCGGCAGCGAGCGCACGCGCACGCCGGTGGCGTGGTGGGCGGCGTTGGCGATCGCGGCGGCCGCGCCGACGATGCCGATCTCCCCGATGCCCTTGGACCCCATCGGGTTGACGTAGGGGTCGTCCTCGTCGAGCCACTCGACGTCCATCCGACCGACGTCCGCGCAGGTCGCGATGTGGTAGCCGGCGAAGTCGCGGTTGACGACGTGGCCGAACCGGTCGTCGAGCACGCTCTCCTCGTGCAGGGCCGCGGAGAGCCCCATGGTCATGCCGCCGAGGAACTGCGACCGCGCCGTCAGCGGGTTGACGATCCGGCCTGCGGCGAAGACGCCGAGCATCCGCGGCACGCGGATCTCGCCGGTGTCGGCGTGCACGGCGACCTCGGCGAAGTGCGCGCCGTAGGCGTGCATGGCGTACTCGGCCGCCCACGGGTTGTCGGGGGTCGTGGCGTCGGCCTCGTCGCCGTCGTCCGGGTCGTCGCCGTACTTGTCGCGGAAGCGCTCCGCCGCCTCGGTGATCGCCGCACCCCAGGACGTGGTGCCGCTCGAGCCGCCGGCGGGCGACGCGGAACCGAACGCGGTGTCCCCGATGGCGAGGTCGATCCGCTCGACGGGCACGTCGAGGGCGTCGGCGGCGATGGCGGTGAGCGCCGCCCACGCGCCCTGCCCGATGTCGGAGGCCGCGATCTCGACGACGTAGCGCGGCGCCCCTGCGCCGTTCCCGAGTGCCCCGTTCCTGGCTGCCCGGACCCGCGCCTCGGAGCCGGGGAACCGCACGACGGGGAACGACGCCGCGGCCACCCCGGTGCCGTGCCACCAGCCGTCGACGAGACGCGACCGAGGGGTGGGGTCGCGGCGCGACCAGTCGAACCGCTCCGCGCCCCGGCGCAGGCACGCCACGAGGTTGCGGCTGGAGTACGGCAGGCCCTGCTCGGGGTCGACCTCGGGCTCGTTGCGCACCCGCAGCTCGATCGGGTCGACGCCCAGGGCGCCGGCGAGCTCGTCCATCGCGCACTCGGCGCCGAAACTGCCCGGGGCCTCGCCGGGGGCGCGCATGTAGGTCGGGACGCCGATGTCGAGGGGCGCGACGCGGTGGGTCGTGCGCCGCGCACCGGCCTCGTACATCCCGCGGCTGAACGCCGCCGTGGGCTCGACGAACTCCTGGATGCGGGAGCTCTGCTCGACGACGTCGTGGGTGATCGCGGTGAGGCGGCCGTCGGCGTCGGCGCCGAGCGCGACGTGCTGGATCGTCGCGGGCCGGTACCCGACGAGGTCGAACATCTGCTGGCGCGTCAGCGCGTACTTCACCGTCCGGCCCGGAACCGCCCGCGCGACGAGCGCCGTCAGCACGGTGTTCGGGTGCGTCCCGCCCTTGGACCCGAACCCGCCGCCGACGTGCGGGGCGACGACGTCGACGTCGTCCTCGGCCAGCCCGAACGCCCCCGCGAGCGCCTGCCGGGTCCAGCTGACGGCCTGGGTCGCCTCGTGCACGACGAGCCGCTCGCCCTCCCAGACGGCGACCGTCGTGTGCGGCTCCATCGGCTCGTGGTGCTCCATCGGCGTCCGGTACGTGGCGCGCACCGTCACCGCGGCCCCCGCGAGCGCCGCGTCGGGGTCGCCGCGGGTGTCGTCGGCGGGGGCGCCGGTGACGAGGGTGTCGGGGCCGTAGAGCTCGGAGGAGTCCTCGTCGAGCGCGGCGACGTGCGGCTCCTGCGCGTACGTCACCCGCACCAGGTCGGCTGCCTCGCGCGCCGTCTCCGACGTCGTGGCCACCACGGCGGCGACGTACTGGCCGTACTGGTGCACCTGCGCCGACTGCAGGACGCCGTGGTCGGGGTCGATCGCGTCGGACAGGCGCGGCGCGGTCTCCGGGGTGAGCACGAGGACGACGCCGTCGAGGGCGTCCGCGGCGGACGTGTCGATCGCGGTGACCCGGCCGCGGGGGATCGCCGCCTGCACCGGGAACAGGTAGAGCGGCTCGGCCGCCGGGTGCTCGAAGGCGTACGGGGCGCGCCCGCGGACCTTCTCGGGGCCCTCGGGACGTGGCATCGCCGTGCCCATGGCGTGGGGGGTCAGGGTCATGCGTGCTCCTCCCCGCCGGCCAGCCCGCGCAGCGCGGCGGTGACGGCGGCGGTCACGAGCGGCAGCTTGAACGCGGTGCCGCCGCGCGGGCTCTCGACGGGCCGGGCGTCGACGAGCTCGGCGCGGGCCGCGGCCCGGAAGGTGTCGTCGGTGGGGGGCGCGCCGACGAGGGCCTCCTCGGCCGCGGTCGCCCGCCAGGGCTTGTGGGCGACGCCGCCGAGGGCGAGGCGGGCGTCGGTGATCGTGTCGCCGACGACCTCGATCGCCGCGGCCACCGACACCAGCGCGAAGGCGAACGACGCGCGGTCGCGCACCTTGTAGTACGTCGAGCGCGCCGCGATCGGCGAGGGCGGCAGGTCGACGGCGGTGACGAGCTCGCCGTGGGCGAGGACGGTGTCGCGCGACGGCTCGCCGCCCGGCAGGCGGTGCAGCGTGGAGAGCGGGATCGAGCGCTCGCCCTCGGCGCCGAGCACGCGGACCTGCGCGTCGAGCACGGCCAGGGCGACGGCCATGTCCGACGGGTGGGTGGCGACGCAGGCGACGTCGGCGGGCTCGTGGGTCGCGCCGAGCACCGCGTGGTGGCGCGCCCAGCCCTCCAGCGCCGAGCAGCCCGAGCCGGGTTGGCGCTTGTTGCACGGCGTCGTGAGGTCCTGGAAGTAGGCGCACCGGGTGCGCTGCAGCAGGTTGCCGCCCGTGGTGGCCATGTTGCGCAGCTGGCCGGACGCGCCGGCGAGCATGGCCTGCGCGAGCACCGGGTAACGGGCGCGGACCCGCTCGTCGGCGGCGAGGTCGGCGTTGCGCACCCCGGCGCCGATCGACAGGCCGCCGTCGGGCGCGTCGGTGATCTCCGTCGAGGTCAGGCCGGTGACGTCGACCAGCGTGCTCGGCGTGGCGAGCCCGAGACGCAGGTGGTCGACCAGGTTGGTGCCGCCGGCGAGGAACGCCGCGTCGGGATCGGCGGAGACGGTGGCGACGGCGCCCTGCGCGTCGTCGGGTCGCTCGTAGGCGAAGGGCTTCACCGGGCCACCTCGCGGTGGGCGACCTCGTCGACCGCGTCGACGATGTGCGCGTAGGCGCCGCAGCGGCAGAGGTTGCCGCTCATGCGCTCGGCGATCTCGGTGCGATCGAGGTCGACCCCGGCCGTGAGGTCGGCGCCGAGGTCGGAGGTGACCACGCTCGGGTGGCCGGCGGCGGCCTCCTCGAGCATGCCGACCGCGGAGCAGATCTGGCCCGGCGTGCAGTACCCGCACTGGTAGGCGTCGTGGGCGAGGAAGGCCTCCTGCAGCGGGTGCAGCGCGCCGTCGGCGCCGAGCCCGTCCGCGGTGGTGACCTCGGAGCCGTCGTGGGCGACCGCGAGCGACAGGCAGGACAGGGTCCGGCGGCCGTCGAGGAGCACGGTGCAGGCACCGCACTGCCCGTGGTCGCAGCCCTTCTTCGCACTGGTGATGTCGAGGTGCTCGCGCAGGGCGTCGAGCACGGTGGTGCGGGTGTCGACGGTGAGCTCGTGGCGCCGCCCGTCGACGGTCAGGGAGAGATCGGCGTGCACTCCGGAGAGGTACCCCGTGTCTGCCACGCCACCCGCACGGGGGACCGGTCGACGGGACCGCCTCGTCGGCGCACGATGGAGGCATGGCAGAGGTCGAGATCGCCGGGGTGGGCCAGGAACAGGGCAGCGAGGACCCCGTGCTCCTGCTGCGCGAGCAGGGCGGTGCGCGCCGCTACCTCGCGATCTGGATCGGCGCGCCCGAGGCCACGGCGCTCGCGGCCGCCGAGGTCGCGGCGACCCTGCCGCGCCCGTTGACCCATCGCCTGCTCCTCGATGCGGTCGAGGCGTTCGGCGCCCGGCTCGTGCGGGTCCGGCTCACCGAGCTGGTCGAGGGGCAGTTCCACGCCGAGCTGGACATCACCACGTCCGACGGCGGCACCCGCGCGGTCTCGGCGCGCGCCAGCGACGCGGTCACGCTCGCCGTGCACCAGGGCTGCCCGATCGAGGTGTCCGAGGCGGTCCTCGACGAGGCCGCCCTGCCCGCGAGCGCCGTGGCGACGGTCGGCGGCGCCGAGGACGAGCCCGACGAGGCGGACCCGACCCCGGGCCCGGCGTCCCCCGACGTCGAGGACGAGGTGGAACGCCTGCGTCGCGCGCTCGCCGAGGCCACGCCCGACGACTTCAAGGCCGACGAGGAGTAGCCGGGCCTACCGGGAGGTGCCGGCCGGTGACCGCGCGTCCCACGGTGGCCGCGCGGTGGCGAGCACACCGATGGCGAGCGGCCCGCTGACCGAGGGGTCCGGCGAGCGCGGTGCGGGCACGACGGGCGCCACCGGCCTCGGGGCGGCGGCCGACACCTGACGGGTGCGGCGCTCGGCCCGCGACAGCCGCGCGGCCAGGGCCGCCTGCGCGGCCTGCTCCTGGCGGGCGGCCCGTCGCTCCCGCCACCCCAGGCGCGCGGCCGGGGCCGTCGTCGGCACCGCGGTCGCGACCGGGCTCGCGGGTCGCAGCGACAGCGTCGCCACGTCGAGGCCGCCGGCGGGTGGCGGGGTGGGCGCGGCGGCGCGGATCGCGGTGGCGATCTCGCGGCGGCCGGTCGGGCGAGCGGTGAGCCCGACCGTCGTGTCGGCGTTGCTGTGGCGTCCCATGGAGCACCTCCGTGTGCCCGGCGCGCAACGGCGCTGGGCTGATCGGCGTATCGCGCTCCAGGGTTGCCGTCATGAGGCCGTTCACACGCCCGACGCGAATCCGGCCACGGACGAGCGAACGTCGCAGCCCTAGCACCGACCTCCGGGTGCGGCACGTACATCCTTCTGGCGTGTTGCGGCGATTCACGTGACACTCCGTGTGTGACATGGGGGCGCGCGCATCGATCGGGCTCACCGTTCGGGGACGGCGCGGTACGGATGGCGGACGTGGGCCCGGAGCTCGTCGGGGTGCACGACGTCGAGGCGACGGCGCCGTACGTGGCGCGCGCGGCCGACGACCGGCTCGAGAACGTCCTCGGCGCGGACCGCCCGCTCGTGGTGGTCACCGGCGACCGGCTCGCCGGGACGTCCCGGGCCGTGCACCGCGGGCTGCGCCGGATGCTCGGGGACACCCGGCTCCTGGCCATCGCCGATCCGCACTCCGTCGACCTCGCGCGGGCGCTGACGTCGGCCGCGGAGACGGCCGCGCGCTCCGGGCCGGTGGTCGTGCTCGCCGACGACGCCCCGCCCGCGCTGCTCGACCAGGTCGTCCCCGCCGTCGTCGGGCGGCTGTCCACCGACGTCCGACTGGTGCTCACGGCCCGGCGGACGTCCCTCGACGCCTTCGTCGCGGGTCCCACCCGCGCGCTGCTCGACGACGCGCTGGTGACCATGCCCGCGGACGGGACGCCGGCGGGGGAGCGGGTGCGGCCGGTGCTGCGGGCGCGCGCGATCCTCGATCCCGTCGGGTGGTCGTCGCTCCTGCCGCTGGCCGTGCTGCGCACGGCGGTGGACTGGGAGCGCCTCCACGTCCCGGTCCCGCTGACGCCGCAGCTGCTCGCCGAGGTCGCGCCGGTGCACCTCGCCGCGCTGGGCGTGCCCGCGCCGGAGCCCGAGGAGCTGCGACGGGTGGCCCGCGACCTCGTCCGCGCCGACCACGGCGGGATGCGGCTGCTGCGCGCGACCCGACGTGACGGGCGCGTGCACCTCGCCGCCGACCGTCTCTTCTCCCACCTCGCCGACCGCGACGCGGCGGGCTGGGCCGTGCCCGAGGAGCTGGCCCGCGACCTGTGGGGTCGCCTCGGCCCGGAGGAGCGCGCCCGCACCGCGCGCGTCGCGCTCGCCCGGGGCGACGACCAGGTCGCCCTGTGGCTGGCGACGCAGGTCGCGCCCGACGACCTCGAGCCCGAGGCCCTCTACCGGCTCGGCGTCACGCTCGCGCAGCGCTCGGCCGCGCACACCCCCGAGCCGGGCCGTTGGGACCGCGGCGCGATCAACTGGCTGACCGCGGCGCTCGACCGTGCCGAGGGCGACCTCGTGGGCCGCGCCCACCGGATGATCCTGGCGATCGAGTCGCGGCGCGACGGCGTCGTCGACGTCCCCGCGGCCCGCGCCTCGGGGGAGGACCCGTCCGACAGCTCCCCGGAGGACCAGGCAGACCAGGCCACGGCGCCCCGCGTCCGGCTGATCCGGATGCGCGAGGTCGCGCGGACCTGAGCCGGGTCGGCCGGGTCAGGCGGCCACGCGGCGCAGGGAACGGTCGGCGACCGTCAGGACGGCGAACAGCACCGACGCGGCGAGCATGACGAGCGCGAGCTCGTGCATCCCCGCGGTGCCGGCGCCGTCGCGGAACACGATGCCGTTCGTCGCCGACGCCGTGATGGCGCCGAGGTAGAAGAACGTCCGCATGAGGCCGGCCGACGAGCCGAGGCGCGCGGGGTCGGCCTGGTGGTAGACGGCGTTCTGGTTGGCGAGGTTGTTCAGGCCCTGCGGAATGCCGGCGAGCACGGCGACGGCGAGCAGGAACCACAGGGCGCTCTGCGCGTCGACGAACAGCAGCAGGACGGCGAGCGCCACCTGCGCGAGCGCCCCGGCCAGCAACTTGCCGCGGATGCGCGGCGACCGCCCGGTGATCGACGAGACCACGATCCCGGCGGCGAACACCGGCAGCAGCACGAGCCCCGCGATCTGAGGGGAGAGCCCGCGCCCCTCCTCGAGCCACTGCGTGAACCCGTAGAGCAGGGCATAGGACGTGATCGCCGCGAGCAGTGACCGGGCGTAGGTGGCGAGCAGCGGGAGGTTGCCGCCGAGCAGGCGCAGGTCGAGGAACGGGGCGGGCGCGCGCAGCTCCCACCACGTCAGCCCGGCCCCGGCGGCGACGCTGAGCACGGGCAGCCACCACAGGTCGGCGCGCAGGTGCGTCAGGAACACCAGCAGCGTGACGAGCGTGGCCACGAACAGGACGATGCCGAGCGGGTCGATCGCGCGGAGGGCGTCGCCGGGACGCCCCGCCCCGTCCGGAGCACGGCGCGGCAGGTAGAGCGCGCCGAGGACCAGGCAGGCCAGGGCGAGCGGGACGTTGACCGTGAACGTCGCCCGCCAGCCGCCGACGCCGATGAGGAACCCTCCGAGCGTCGGACCGATCACCGCGACGGTCTGGGTCGACACCGCGAGCACCGTCAGGATGGTCGCCGGGCTCTCCTGCCCGGTGCGGTCGGCCTCGCCGCGGATCAGCGTCATCGCGGCCGGATAGCCCGCGCAGGTCCCCAGCCCGAGCAGGACCCGGGAGAGCACGAGCACGCCGATCGACGGGGCCAGGGCGCCGACGAGACCGCCGACGCCGACGAGCACCGCGCCGGCGAGGAAGAGCCGCCGTGCGCCGTAGAGGTCGACGAGGCGCCCGACCACCGGCTGGCCGATCGCCGTCGCGAGGTAGAGCCCCGAGACCAGCCAGGCGGTCTGCGCCGGCTCCGCGCCCAGCGCCGAGCCGATGGGGACGAGCGCGACCGCGATCATCGACGAGTTGATCGGGTTGAGGATCGCCCCGAGCACCATGGGCGCGACGAGCCGGCGGTCGAAGTGGCCGGGGACGGGGTCGGCGGCCGGTGACAGGCGATGAAGGGCGGTCGTCATCAGCGGGCGGTCACCACCCGGTCGAGCAGGCCCATGGCGGCGATGACCGTGGCGCGCTCGTCCTCGGTGAGCTGTTCGTGCAGCGTGCGCGCCAGCCACTCCTCGCCCGCGGCGCGAGTGCTGTCGAGCAGCGCCCGGCCGGCGGGGGCGACCGAGATCGTCTGGCGGCGGCCGTCCTCGGGATCGGGCCGGCGCTCCACCAGGCCGCGCTCGGCGAGCGCGCCGACCGAGACCGCCACCGACTGCGGGCGCACCCCCTCGGCCGCGGCGAGCTCGCTTGCTGTGCGCGGGCCCTCGCGGTCCAGACGGCTGAGCAGCGACGTCTGCGTCGGCGTGAGCTCGTCGGGGTCGCGCGACTCGCGCAGGCGCCGCCGCAGCCGTCCCACGGCGACGCGCACCTCGTGCGCCGCCCGCACCGCCGACGTGCTCAGCTCCCCGGTCTCCGCCACGGGGTCCAGGCTAGGTCGACAGTCTCAACTGTTCAATGTGGACTGTTCAGTTCGTCCTGTCGATCGCCCTCCATGTCCGCATGTCCGGCGATCCGGTCGGCGAACGCCGCGCTGTCGAGCGCGTCGGCGGTGCCCCAGGCGATGAGCAGCGGGAGGTCCGCGGCGAGGTCGAGGCGCGAGGTGGCGCGCACCCGCTGTCCGGCGCTGTCGATGGCGCTGCGCGCAACCGCGTCAAGCGACCCGTCACTCCGGGGTGAGCTGCGTCAGTCGAGTGGGGTCAGTCGAGTGGGGTCAGCCGAGTTGGGCCGACGGCCCGACCTGGCGCTCCCAGCGGTTCAGCGCCTCGACGAAGTAGTAGTCGCCGAACATGATCCCCGAGTCCTGCTGGCCCTCGGGCAGGTTCTGCGTGCCGTGGATCAGGATCGAGCGGAACGGGGTGTTCCGCGAGAGGTACTCCGGCGACGACAGCGAGGTGAGCATCCCGCGGGCGGCGTCGACGTCACCGGCCGCCCGAGCGGGGTCGAGCTGGCTGAGCTCGAGCAACGCGCTGGAGGCGATCGCGGCGGCCGAGGTGTCCCGCGGCTCCGGCGGCGCCTGCGGGACGTCGAAGTCCCAGTAGGGCACGCGGTCGGGCGGCAGGTGACCGGTGAACCAGTCGGCGGTGCGGTGCGCGGTCTCGAGATAGCGCGGGTCCTGTGTGTAGCGGTAGGCGGTCGCGAATCCGTAGATCGCCCACGCCTGGCCGCGGGCCCACGTGGAGTCGTCCTTGAAGCCCTGCATCGTGTAGGTCCGCTGCAGCGCGCCGGTGCGCTGGTCGTAGCCGCCGAACATCGACGTGCTGCCGTCGGGGCGCACGAGGTCGGTCATGGTGCGCTGCGCGTGCCGGTTCGCGATGTCGGTGTACTGCGGGCGCCCGTTCTGCCCGGCCCAGTACAGGAGCTCCAGGTTCATCATCGCGTCGATGTTGACCTGGTACTTCTCCGCGTCGTCGCGGTCGTCCCAGACGCGGATCAGCCCGACGGTCGGGTTGAAGCGGGCGGCGAGGGTGTCGGCCGCGGCCAGGGCCGTCTGCTTGGCGGACTCGTCGCCGGTGAGCTGGTGGTCGACCGCGAAGGTCATGAACATCTTGAAGCCGAGGTCGGTGTCGTCGTGCGTCGTCTCCGACGCCAGCGGCGCCTGCCAGCGCTCGGCGCGGTCGCGCCAGACCGGGTCCTGCGTGCGCTCGAAGACCCTCCAGAGCGCTGCCGGCAGGAACCCGGCGGTCCAGTCCTCGGCGTCCTTGGTCAGCCAGGTGCCGTCCGGGTTGGTGCGCACCGGGTAGGCGGGCGGCGCGAGCCCGTCGGCCGTGGCGGCCAGGCGCGCGTCCGCGAAGGTGAGGACGGGGCCGGCCGGGTCGGCGGCGGCGGAGGCGTCGCGTGCCGTGGCGACCGGTGTCTCGCTCGGTGCGGGCGGGGCTGTGGGCGCCGGGGGCGCGCTGCACCCGGTGACGGCGACGGCCGCGAGCGCGGCGGCCACCAACCCCTGCCGCACGGTCTTCCGGCCTGCTCCCATCGCGAACCCCCCGGGTCGCCGGCCGCTGCGGATGTCACGGCGGCCGTACGGGCGCAGGACGCTAACAGCCGCCCCCACCAGGGCCGACGGGCGGCTCAGCCGGCGATCGGCGAGCGGAGCTGGTCGTGCGCGGCGCTCCGCGGCGCCGGGATGCTCGCGACGACCGCGGCACGGCGGCGCGCGCGGACCACGGCGGCCGCGCGGTCGGCCTCGACGCGCCAGCCCTCCACCGTCTGCTGGTCCGTGGTGCCCTTGCGAGCCATCGACACGAGCGGCGTGGCCATCCACGCACCCGCCCCCGCACCCGCGGCACCGACGACACCCACGATGGCCAGAACGCCCATGACATCCCCCGATGTATCCCCGACGCTCCCCCGATGGAACGTTCTGGATGGTTCTCGCAGCGCAGCGGTCCGTCGTTATCGGCCGTGTGCCACACCACCCATTCGGTTGACGATCGAACATCCGGGCGGGCGGTCGCTTCGGGAACCGAAGGATCGCCGCGAAGGCGCTGGCGTCGGTCAGCTCTCGCTCTCGTACTTGAAGGACAGGGACAGCCGCACGCGGTAGTGCGTGATCTGCCCGTTCTCGATCACGAGGTCGGACTTCTCGAGCTCGGCGATCCGGAGGTCACGCACGGAGCTCGCCGCCGTCTGGATCGCGTTCTGTGCGGCCTTCTCCCAGGACTCGGTGCTGGTCCCGATGAGCTGGGTGACGCGGTAGACGCTGTCGGACATGGGATGGGGCCTCCTCGGTCGGTTCTCCTTGACACGGAGGGGGTGCCCGTTGTGATGCAGGCCACACCTCACGCGGCGAAGCGGTACCGACTCCCGACGGATCCGGGCACGAAGGCGTCCGGGAGCTCGGTGGCGAGGCGCATCTGCGCGCGCCAGCCCGTGCAGTGGGCCGGGACGACGGCGTCGGGGGCGAGCTCGCCGAGGGCGGCGACGGTCGGCTCGATGACGCGCTCGAAGCCCGGCCCGGTGAGGTGCAGCCCCCCGAGGAGGGCGTGCAGGTGCTCCACGCCGGTGAGGCGCAGGGCGTGGCGGGCGATGTTGACGGCGCCCGCGTGCCCGCAGCCGGTGATGACGACCAGGCCGCGGTCGCGGACGTTCATGACCAGCGCCTGGTCGTCGACGATCCACGGATCCGGCCGCCAGACGCCGTCGGCCCGGGCTTCGTGGTGCGGCATGCCCGTCTCGAAGTCGGTGACGCGGTCGACCTCGCCCGTGACCAGCACGCACCCGTCGAGCAGGACCGACGGCACCCGGCGCTCCACGAGGGAGAAGCCCTCGCCCTCGAGGGCGCGCCGCGACAGGGTCGGTATGACGAACGGCGGCGCGGCGGGCGGGGCGAGGCGGCGCGGGGTGAAGGCGTCGGGGTGCAGCACGAGCGGGAGGTCGTGGCGCCCGAGCCAGCGCACGAGGCCCGGGAAGCCGCCGGTGTGGTCGCCGTGACCGTGACTCAGGACGACCGCCGCGAACGCCGAGGGATCGACGTCGAGGCGACGTCCGTTCGACGCCATGCCCTCGGGGGAGACGCCGGTGTCGAAGAGCAGGGTGTGCTCGTGGTCGCCGCGGCGGACGGTGACGACGGCGGCGAAGCCGTGCTCGGCGACGAGACCCGGCGCGGCCTGCCCGTCGACGTATTGCTCGCCGGGCACGCGGCCGCCGGTGCCGAGACGTGCGCGCGTGCCCACGGCGTCGTCGGCGAGCAGCGCGTCGAAGACGTTGTCGGTCAGCACCGTGACGGTGACGTCATCCACCGGGGCGAGCGCGATCGGGTCGACAGCGGGGCCCGGCGCGGGACGCGGCGCCGCGAGGCGCATGTCCTCGGCACTCGCGGGCTCCCGGCACACACGGGGAAGCCTAGGCGCGGTCACGCCGCGAGCGCGCGTCTCCTGCCCGCCGCGGGCGCGAGGACCGCGCCGAGGACGGCGAGGTCGTCGGCGAGCCAGCCCAGCCGGCCCCAGGCGTACACGAGCCAGAGCGCCTCACGCGGGTGCTCGCGCCGTCCCGGGGCGGCGGTGATCGCCACCAGGGCACGGTCGAGGAAGTCCGCCGGCAGGCCGAGGAGGGCCGCCGGATCGGTGGCCGGATCACGGTCCGCCTGCAGCGCCCGCGCCACCCCGCGGTACCCCTCGGCGAGCACGCCGGCGTCGCGGCGGAGCTGCTCGACGAGGTCGGGCCAGGGGGACACGGCGTCCGGCTCGGCGGGGTCGTCGAGCGCGGAGCGCGCCGCGCGGACGACACGGTGCACCACGCCGAGCACCGTGAACCAGTCGACGTCGTTCTCGTGCCGACCGCCGCGCTCGGCCCGGTACTGCAGGAACGTCGCCTCGAAGAGCAGCATCCGGTGGTCGGCGGTCGCGAGTCGCCGTGCGACCTCGTCCCGCGCGCCCGCCCCGGAGAGCCAGGCCGCCATCGCCGTGATGAGGTCCGCGCTCGCGAGCAGGCACCGGGCGGCGTCCCGCCGCATCTCGCCGTGGCCGCCCGCCGGCCACACGGCCGCGCCCACCCCGATCCCGATCACCGCCCCCACGACGACGTCGAGCACGCGCGCCCCCGCCAGCGACGGGCCCGCGGGCGCGAGCTGGGCGAACAGGACCGCGACGAGCAGCGTGAACGACGCCTGCCCCGCGATCATCCCGAACACCTGGCCGGCTCCCACGGCGGCGACGCACAGGACGGGGAAGAGCACGGCGTACACCACGGTCTCCTGCCCGACGAGTGCGAGCAGGCCGGCCGCGAGCACCGCGCCCGCCGTCGTCCCGACGATGGCGGGGAGCAGGGTCGCGCGCGTCGTCATCACCGACGTCCGCATCAGCGTGAGCGTCGCCAGCAGGACCCACAGCCCGTGCGAGAGGTCGAGCTCGCCCGCCACGAACCGGGCGAGCGCGAGCCCGACACCGAGGCGCACCGCGTTCTGCAGGTACACCGACCGCGGTGAGAGGTGGGCGCGGATTCGTCGCCACCACAGCAGCGGGGTGGACGCGGTCGTCCACCACGCGAGATCGCCCGGCGCCGGCGTCCGGGCGCGTCCCCGCGGATCGACGACGATGCGCGCGGCCTGCACCGCGACCCGTGCCGCCGACAGGATCTGCCCGACGGCCACGGCCGCCCGGGTGCGGGCGATGGCCTCCTCGCTGTCCCCGACCGAGGCGAGCGCGGCCAGGCGGAGTGCGGTGTACGCCGCGCGGGCGGCGTCGACGTCCGCGACCTCCGGTGGCGGACCGTGGCCGGTCAGGGCGTCGGCCGTGCGCCGCAGGGACGCCGCGGTCGCGGCCAGCGGCGCCCGGACGTCGGGGTTGACGCACTCGGCGGGGGCGTCGCCGGCGTTCTCGGTGTCGCCCGCGATCAGCACCTCGACACGTCCCCGCACCGCCCGCAGCGCGGCCCCGAGGTGGGCGAGCCCGCGATCCTCGGCGCCCGGACCGGTCGGGCGCTCCTCCCACGGCGTGGCGAGCAGCTTGAGGCGCCCGTCCGCGTGCTCCGCGACGGCCCGGCGGGTGGGGAGGTCGCCGACGCCGGTGGTCGCGGCGTCCACGAGGTCCGCGATAGCCCGGGCCGCGGCGGCCGCGCGGCAGGCGTAGCTCTCGATCGGCCGGGGCGGCCAGAGGACGCGATCGGCGATCGCGAGGAGCCCCATCCCGATCGCCAGCCCGAGCAGGCGCCCGGGCAACGTCTCCGGGGCGTAGGGCGGGAACGACGGCAGGATGTAGAGCAGCTGCAGACCGCTGGCGACGCCGGCCGCACGGGGTCCGCCGGTGGGCAGGAACGCGACGACGACGCCGACCACCAGCATCCCGATCGTGGCGGCCGCCGTGCTCCCGGCGAGCAGCGTCCCGAGCGTCACCAGCACCGACCCCGCGACGAAGCAGGCCGCGAGCGTGCGCGTGCGCTCCCGCGGCGTGCCGACCACCTGGGAGAGCACGCCGAACCCGATCGCCCCGAACACCGCGTAGACGGCGATCGTCGGGCTCCCGAGGCCGTAGCGGGTCAGCATGAAGGCGACGGTCGCGACGACGGCGACGCGGGCCGCGCGCCGGCTCGCGGCGAGGCCGGGGTCGTGGCGCAGGAGCCATCGCAAGCCCCGCCGTCCGGCCATGGGGCGAGTCTGCCGTCCGCCGGGCGCGAGCACGAGGGACAGCACACCCGTCGCACCGCGGGGGCGTGGCGCCCGACGGTGAATCCGGATGAGGCCGGGGCTGGACGAGGGGCCCGCTCTCGGACAAGGCTCGTCGCGTCCACCGACGATCAAAGGGAGCCGACGTGCCGACCTACCTCGTGCGTGCGCGCACCGAGACGCTGGGACCGGGACGGCGAGCGCGGCTCGCCGAGCAGCTGACCGACACGCACAGCCGGGTGACGGGCGGATCCTCGTCCTCGGTGCAGGTGATCATCGAGGATCTGCAGGGACGCGACCACTTCGTCGGGGGCCGGACGGCACCGGTGGGGTCGGTGTTCGTCCGCGGGCACCTGCCCGCCGGGGGCGAGGAGGCCACGACGAAGGCCCTCGCGGCCGCGGTCCGCGAGGCGGTGGTCGCGGCGACGGACGTCTCCGCGGACCTGGTGTGGGTCTACCTCTCGGAGCTCGCCGCCGAGGGGATGGTCGAGCCGTGACCTGACCTCACGAGGGCAGCGCGCACAGGTCGGCCAGCACCGACCGGTGGTGGTCCGCCGAGCCCAGGAGCAGGGCGTCGGCGCGGGCGCGCTTGAGGAACAGGTGCGCCGGGTGCTCCCACGTGAACCCGATGCCGCCATGGAGCTGCAGGCCCTCCTCGGCGGCGAGCAGGGCCACCTCGGAGCAGTGCGCCGCGGCGACGGCGGCCGCGATCGGGAGGTCGGGGGAGTCGTCGGCGGCACACCGGGCGGAGTAGCGGGCCGTCGCGCGCGCCTGTGTGATGGCCACCCAGAGGTCGGCGAGACGGTGCTTGAGGGCCTGGTACGACGCCAGCTGCCGGCCGAACTGGTGGCGTTCGCGCAGGTAGGCGACGGTGTCGGCGAGGCAGCGCTCGGCGAGCCCGAGCTGCTCGGAGGCGAGGATCGCGGCCCCGATCCGGAGCGCGCGATCGACGGCTCCGTCGACTCCGGGCCCTGTCACGATCCGCGCCGGCGCCCCGTCGACCGTGACGTCGGTGAGGCGGCGGGTCATGTCGAGCGACTCGGCGGTCGTGCGGGTCACCCCGTCCCCGTCGGCTTCCACGATCGCGAGGCCCTCCGAGACCGGCACGAGCAGCACGTCCGCGGTGACCGCGTCGATCACGGCGGTGACGGTGCCCTGCAGGAGGTCGCCGGCCCCCTGCCGCTCGACGGTCACCGGCACCGGGCGTCCCGCCCCGCGGGTCGCGCCGACGGCCAGGGCGGCGGTGCGCTCCCCGGCGGCGACGGCCGCGAGCAGCTCGTCCTCCCCGGTGCCCGACAGCAGCGCCGTCGCGATGGCGGTGCCGAGGAACGGGACGGGGGCCACGGCGCGGCCCAGCTCCTCGGCGACGACGGCGACCTCGCGCCACGAGGCGCCCGCGCCGCCGCGCTCCTCGGGCACGGGCAGGCCCGCCACGCCGATCTCCTGCGTGAGCCGCTTCCAGAGGTCGGTGTCCACGGGCTGATCGGTGTCGGTGCGGGCGAGGACGGCGTCCCAGGGCGCCTGCTTGTCGACGAGCGCGCGGACGCTCGCCCGCAGGTCGTCCTCGATGTCGGAGTAGAGGAGGTCGCCGGTGGTGGGCGTGCCTCCGGGAACAGCGGCGCTCATCGGGGCAGGTCCTTCCACGGGAGGTCCTTGTCGGCACGGGCCTCGGCGGGCAGGCCGAGCACGCGCTCGGCGATGACGTTGCGCAGGATCTCCGACGTGCCGCCCTCGATGGAGTTGGCGCGGAAGCGCAGGTAGCGCCAGCCGGCGTCGCGGGAGGCGTAGTCCTCGACCTCGGGGCGACGCTCGGTGTAGTCGGCGTAGCGCAGGCCGTCCTCGCCGCGCAGCTCGAGTTCCAGGCTCGAGCACTCCTGGTTCAGGCGCGCGTAGGTGATCTTGACGCCGGAGCCCTCGGGTCCCGGCTGGCCCGCGGCCTGCTGCTGGCCGAGGCGCTCCGCGGTGAGGCGGGCGGCCTCGGTCTCGACCCACAGCCGCAGCATTCGGTCGTGAAGGCCGGGGGTGTGCGCCTCGGGGTGCTCGCGCCACCGCGCGGCCAGGGACCCGACGGCGCCGCTCTCGCGCGGCAGCGTGCCGCCGCCGATCGCGACGCGCTCGTTCATCAGCGTGTACTGCGCGACGGCCCAGCCCTGCCCGACCTCGCCGAGGCGCTGGTCGTCGGGGATCCGGACGTCGGTCAGGAAGACCTCGTTGAACTCGGCCTCGCCGGTGATCTGCCGCAGCCCGCGGACCTCCACGCCGGGCGCGGTCATGTCGACCACGAAGTAGGACAGGCCCCGGTGCTTGACCGCCTCGGGGTCGGTGCGGGCGAGCAGGATGCCCCAGCGGGCGTGGTGGGCCATCGAGGTCCACACCTTCTGCCCGTTGAGCACCCACGCGTCGCCGTCCCGGACCGCGCTGGTGCCGACGCCCGCCAGGTCGGAGCCCGCGCCGGGCTCGCTGAAGAGCTGGCACCAGATGTCCTCGCCCGTCCACAGCGACGGGAGCCAGCGCTCCTTCTGGGCGTCGTCACCGAAGCGCAGGATCGTCGGCGCGGCCATTCCCAGACCGATGACGTTGAGGCGCGGACGGTTCTCGGGCGACCCGGCCGCGGCGAACGCGGCGTCGACGGCGGCCTGCAGGCCGTTCTCGGCGCCGAGACCGCCCAGGCCCGCGGGGTAGTGCACCCACGCGAGGCCGGCGGCGAAGCGTGCGCGCAGGAACTCGCCGGGCTCGGTGGTCGAGGGGTCGTGGGCGGCGAGGAACTCCTCGACGCGGGCGGCCAGGGCCGTCGCGTCCAGGGAGCCCGCGTCCGGGGGGCTGTCGGTCGCAGTCACCCCTGCACCCTGCGTCGCCGGCCCGGCCGTGTCGACCCCTCCCGGAACGCCGACGGGTTGTCGAACTGGTGAGCCCCGGTCGTCGCCCCGCCATCATCGGACCGGCTCGTGGGGCGCGGCTCCGGCTCCCGTGGCCCTCCCGCTGTCGGCGTGACGGTGCCTGCCAGGGTGCTCGCCGTGACCGACACCGAGGTGACGGAGTGGCTCGCCGCGCACGCGCGACCGATCGCGGTGCCGGACGACCTGGAGGACGGCGCGGCCGTCGAGGACGGCGTCGCGGCCTGGATCGACGCCGCCGCCGACGCCCGGGTCCTCGCGCTCGGTCCCGCGGTGGTCGGCACCCGTGAGCTGGCCCGGCTCGCCCACCGGCTGATCGAGGGCCTCGTGCGCGACGCCGGCGTCCGGACCCTCGCGCTGCAGGCGAGCGACGCGGGTACCACGGTGCTCGACGAGCACCTCCGGGAGGGGACGAGGTCGGCCGGCGAGGCACTCGAGTCGCTCGGCTCCTGGAGCTGGAACACCCGGGAGGTGCTCGACCTCGTCCGCGGACTCTCGGGGGCGCACGTCCGTGTCGTCGGCGTGGACCCTCGCCGTCCGGCGACCGCCGTCCGCGTCGTCGGCGCCTACCTGCGGACCGTGGACCCGGACCTGCTCGCGACCGTCGCCGACGCCCTCGCCGACCTCGCGCTCGGGCACGCTGACGACACCGCGCGCGCCGCGGTCGACCGGGTGCGGGCGCGGCTCGACCAGGACGCGCCGGCGCTCGTCGTCGCCACCTCGCCCGAGCGGCACGCCGACGCCGTGCGGCACGCGGGGTTCCTCGCCCGCGCCGCCGAGCTCGCCGCCGCACCGGCCGAGGGCGCCGACGCGGTGGCCGAGCGGCTGATGGCCGAGGGCGTGCTCGAGGCCCTCGACGCGGCGGGTCCCGACGGGCGGGTGGTCCTCTGGGCGCAGGCCGATCACGTCGTCGCCCGCGAGGACCCGCCGAGCGCGGGCTTCCACCTGCGCGCCCGCCTGGGCGACGCCTATCGCCCGCTGGTGCTCTCGGCGGGCGAGGGGAGGACACGCGCGTTGCGCCGGCGCCTGCTCGGTGTGTCGCGGACCTCCAAGGTCCAGCGCCTGCCCGCCGCGCCGGCCGGGTCGCTCGAGGCCGCGGTGCTCGCCGCCAGCCCGCGGGACCCGGTGGTCGACCTGCGCGCTCTCGACGGTGCCCCGCCCGCGGTGGCGACGTGGGCCTCGGAGGGGGTCACCCGGCGGTCGGTCGGCGACGAGATCTCATCGTCGTCACCCGCCGGTGCGGTGGTGCCGTGCCGACCGGGCACCGACCTCGACGGGATCGCCGTGGTGCGCACGGTGCACCCGGCGTGGGCGCGTTAGCTCCTCGAATCGAGCACGGCACGTCCGCGCGGGGACAGCTCGTAGCCGACGGGAAGCGAGTGCGTCAGACCGAGTGCCTTGAGACGGCGGACGTCGGCCTTGAACGGCGCGGTCTCGCGACCGAAGGACGCCGCGAGGTCGGGGGCACGGACGGCCGGGCGCTCGGCGATCGCCGCGAGCGTCGCCCAGGCCCACGGCCCGTGCGCGCTGCGGGCGTCCATGGCGTCGAGGCGCCGGCGGACCGCGGTGAGGTCGTCGGCGTCGGGCACGCTCGCCGCGAGCTCCGAGCGCGGGTCGGGCTCGTCGAGCTTGTGGAAGCGGACGCGGTAGAGCTCGGCGTCCGGCGCGGCGTGCTTGTCGGCCTCGGCCAGCATCGCCTCGACCGAGTCGAAGCCGGCGCGCCGGGCGTCGGCGTCGACCAGGTCCCCGGGCGCCACGACGTCCACCTCGTCGACCTGGAGCCGGCCGACCGGCGTGCGGTACGGCCGCCCGGGCCGGACCTGCGCGCGCTTCCAGCGCCGGAAGGTCAGGTCCACCTCGCCGCGCGCGATCGGCTCGGCGAAGCGCAGGGCGAAGAGCACGGGGTCGGCCGGTTCAGACGGTGGCGACGCTGCCGATGAGGATCAGCCAGAACAGGGCCCATCCGAGGATCTGCAGGTAGCCGAGCGCGAGGCCCGCGATCGCCATCCCGTGGCCGGAGTGGGTGCCGCTGCTCGTCTCGCGCCAGGCCATGTGCCCGCAGATGACGGCCGGGATGGAGGCGAGGCCGGCGGTGAAGAAGCCGACGATGCCGCAGACCAGCGCCGCGATCGCCAGCCCGGACACCGGCCGGGTCGGGGGATAGGCCTGGGCGTACGGGCCGGCCCCGTAGGGCTGGCCGTACTGGTTCTGGCCGTACTGGTTCTGGCCGTACTGGCTCTGGCCGTAGGGAGCCTGGCCGTACTGGCTCTGGCCGTAGGGAGCCTGGCCCTGGTTGCCGGAGGGGTACGGCGTGGGTGGCCCGTACGGGCTGGGGCCGTAGGCGCTCGAGGAGTACGGCTCGGAGCCGGAGGAGTACGGGTCCGACTGGTACGGGTCGCTGTAGGGCGCGAGCCCGAGGGAGTCGGGCGCCGACGGCTCCGGGTACGGCGTCGGCGGGGAGTACGGCATCGGACCGTCCTGCGACCCCGACCCGGAGGACGGCCCGTTGCCGGGCTCGGACGACCGGTCGCGGTGCGATTCCCAGGGCGAGCTCACGCCCGGCATCCTAGGGCCGACGAGCGGATGACCTGATCGTTCCGACCCGATCGGCGGGGATCCGGCGTTCTTCGTGAACCGGCCCTCGGTGTCGGGGGTGGGTTCTAGAATCGAACACATGAGCGAAGGTGGTGTGGGGCTGGTCGAGCGGGAGGCGCTCGATGCTGCCCGCGCGGAGCAGACCGCGGCGAACCGGGCCTACTACCGGCGCCTGGAGCGGATCGCCCACCTCGACCGGCTCGGGCTTGCCTTCGTGACCGGGGATCGCAGCACTGCGCGGTTGTTGCAGGAGAGCTGGCGGGTGGATCCGGCGACGGCGGGCCGGTGGTGCGACGAGGCCGGGGACCTGGCTCCGCGGTTGTCGCTGCAGGGTCAGCCGCTTCCGCCGCGGTTGCCGTGCACCGCGACGGTGCTGGCCTCGGGGGAGATTTCCCCGGAGCACGTGGCGATCATCCGCCGCACGATGAAGAAGATCGACAGGATGGAGCACGTCGACCCGGGCGAGGTCCCGGCGGCGGAGGCGTATCTGGCGGTGAAGGCGACCCTGTTCCCGCCCGCGACGTTGCGCCGGCTCGCCGAGGCGCTGTTGCGCAGGTTGGACCCGGATGGGGCGGCGCCGGATGAGGACGTGGATCTGTTCGACGATCTGAAGATGACCTCGGGCCAGGACGGCGCCCTGGAGATGCGGATCCGGATCCACGATGCGGTCGATGCGGAGATGATCCGGGAAGGGATTGAGGTGTTGGCGATCCCGGCCGGGGCGGATGACCACCGGTCGTTGGGGAACCGGCAGGCGTGCGCGTTGAAGGAGGTGTTCGCCGACGCCCTGGGCCCGAACGGGTTGGTCACCGACACCCGCCAGCACGAGGCCGACACCGAGCTCGGGCCCGACCACGAGCACGACACCGAGGCAAGCACCGACCCGGATGCCCACGACTCGGATGCCGACGAGGCCGACGCCGCTGACGAGGCCGACGCCACTGACGAGGCCGACATCGCTGACGATCCGCTGCTCGTGGACGCGCTGATCCCCGAGCCCCGCCGCCCCGAGCCCGAACCGGCAGCCCCGGCACCGGAGCCCATCCGCGGGCCGGGGCGGGCGCTGGTGACGATCACGATGGACCACCGCTGGCTGCAGTCCGCGGTCGGGCACGGCACGCTGGACTCCGGGGCCTTGTCGGAGCCGGCCACCGTGCGGCGGTGGGCCTGCGACGCCGACATCGTTCCGATGGTGCTGGGCAGCAGGTCCGAGCCGCTGGACATCGGGCGCCGCTCCCGGCTGATCCCCGACGCGATGCGCCGGGCGCTGAACCACCGCGACGGTGGCTGCGCCTTCCCCGGTTGCACGCGACGCCCAAGGCGTTGCCATGCTCATCATGTCGAACACTGGGGTGACGGCGGCCCGACCTGCCTCGACAACCTCACGTGGTTGTGTCGACATCACCACCAGGTCATCCACCACGGGCACTGGCGGATCGACATGATCGACGGGCTGCCGTGGTTCACCCCGCCCTCGTGGATCGACCCCGACCGACAACCCCGACCCGGCGGACGATCGGCCGCCCTCACCTGACCTGCGCCGCGTCACTGGGGGCTCGGCCGGAACCAGATCGCGGCGGACACCGTGTCGCCCTGCGCCTGGGTGTCGATGTCGATGTCGACCGTGACCGCGCGGCCGTCGCCGACGTGCGTGGTGATCACGCGGCGCTCGCCTGCCGTCCCCGGGGCCGCTCCGGGCGCTGCGTGGAAGATCAGCACGACCAGCGTCACCACCCCGGCGAGCACCAGGGCCGTGAGCCCCGCGATCACAGCGATGGGCAGGCCGCGACCCCGTCGCGCACGGCGGGCGGCGGGCGCGGGGTACAGCACGGGATACGGCACGGGGTACGGCACCGTGCCGGGACAGGGGCCGCCGGACCGCGCCGTGCGCTGTGGCGGCACGAAGGAAGCCGGCCCGTACGGGTGCGGCGAGCGGCCGGACGACCCCGGGGCGCTCGAGGGCGGGACGCCGTAGGGCGGCGACCCGAACGGCGGCTCGGCGGCGGGGCCACCCGGGAGCCCGCCGCGCCCGTCGGGTGCCCGCGACCGGTGCCTGAGGCCGTTCACGATCGTCCCCCGGAAGGTGCGGAGCGCCGGTGTCAGAGGCCCGGGACGACGAGGTCCGCGTAGCCGTCGTTGTCCGTGTCGGCCA
Organism: Actinomycetospora chibensis; assembly: GCF_028737215.1. Lineage (GTDB taxonomy): Bacteria > Actinomycetota > Actinomycetes > Mycobacteriales > Pseudonocardiaceae > Actinomycetospora > Actinomycetospora chibensis. The sequence continues at coordinate 48,557 of NZ_JAQZAM010000004.1, forward strand.
CCGCGACCGTCCCGGCCTCGCCGTAGGGCGCGCCGTCGGTGATGGCGGCGTCGCCCCAGCCGTCGGCGTCGGTGTCGAGGACGACCTCGTCGACGGCGCCGTTGCGGTCGTGGTCGGAGAGCGCGAACTCGTCGTAGCCGTCGTGGTCCTCGTCGGCCGAGGCCGTCTCGGCGTAGCCGTCACCGTCCGCGTCGGTGGCCGACGTCTCGTAGTAGCCGTCGTGGTCGCCGTCGAAGGAGGTCGTGGTCGGCGTGCCGGCCGGGAAGGAGATCAGACCGCCGTCCAGGCCCCAGGTGGTGCCGTCGGTGCTGTCGGTGCTGTCGGCCGTACCGGGCTCGCTCATGGTGCTCTCCTCGCCGAGGTCGCGATCACTGTCGACCCTCTGACGGCGGGAGCGGTGGGGAATGTTTCTGAGGGAACGCTGGCAGGCGCCCCTCAGCGCCGGGAGCCCCCGCGGATCGGCTCGACGCGCCGCAGGTCCGCACACGCCGGGACGGGCACCTGCGCGCAGGGGTCGTATGCCGTGGACGCGACCTTCTTCGTTCAGCGGTGCCGGCAGGGGCCAGCCGGTGATCAGGGAAGCAGCAGGAAGCCCATCCGGCCCTGGGCGTCCACGCCGACGACGGCGCCACCGGCGGCGAACCGATAGATGCCGGAGCGGCGCTGCGGGGGCTCGCGCAGGGCGGTGAGGAGCGCCTGTCGGTTGGCCGGGTCCGTCAGGAGCGGTTCCACCCGCGCCCACGGGGCGGCGTCGAACGCGGCCGAGGGGCGGTACCGGGCCTGGACGGCCGGGAGGTCGCCGGCGCCGAGCGCGGTGTAGAGCTCGCCGGTCCCCGTCGCGACGGCGGCGGGCAGCGCACGCCCGGCGGTGTCGGCCGTGGCCGGGGCACCGGCGGGCGGCGGCACCGCGGCCGGCGACGCCGGAGCGGCTGGCGCCGCCGGGGCGGGGGCCACGGCCCCGGGCTGGGACGCGGTCGACGACGGCGCGGTCACCAGGGTCAGGACCGCCAGCCCGGCGGCCACGACGATCGCGATGGCGAGGGCGGCGCTGGCGATCCAGGGTCCGCGCCCGGCGCCGACGGTGGGAGCGGTCACCGTCATGACGCCGCGCTCCGCGCGAGGGTCGGGTGGGCGCTGCTCATGTCGGCCTCCTCGATCGGCCCCGGGATCGTGATGACCCGGATGGCGATGCCCCAGCTCGTGATGGTGCTGATCGTGACGTCGCAGTATCGGGATGATCGTGGGCGGGCGTTACCGCCGGCCGGGGCAGTGTCGGACATCCCACGTGGACGCGCATCCCCTCGCCCGGCCCTCCCAAGGCGGATCACAGGACGGCTCACGACTGTGGTCACGGCGGGGATCATGGCGGGGATCACGGCGGGGGCAGACGGGGCACGGTGGCGGCGGCGAGGCGGGTCGCGTCGGCGCAGAGGGCGTCGGCGGGTCGTGCGCCGAACACCGTCACCTCGAGGAGCTCGACGCGCGGGGTCCCGTCCGTGGCGGTGTAGGCGCGCTGGGCGAGGGCGACGTCGCAGGAGGTCTGCTGCGGGGTGACCGCGGCCTGCCGGCCGGCGACGTCGGTGGTCGGCGCGAAGGCGCGGCGGCGTTCGACGCCCACGTCGACGGCGCTTCCCGCGCCGGTGCCCCACCGGCACGACCAGCCGCCCACACCGGGCACGACCGACGCCAGGTCGAGGCCCGGCACCGCGCCGAGGTCGGACCGGGTGAGCAGGCTGCAGGTGTCGACGGAGGTCAGGGCCGTCGGCGGGTCCTCGGTCGCGCGGCGCGGCAACGTCGTGCCCTGCTGGAGCACCCGCAGCGTCGTGTCGGTCGCGGTGTCGGCCGCGGCGCAGGGGTCGGCGCCCGCGCCGGCGGGGGCGATCGCGTCGAGCGAGACCTGGACGCCCTCGATGGTCACCACGGTGCGGGTGCAGGAGCCGGCCCGCGGCGTGATCCGGCGGACCAGCAGCGCCCCGACCCGCTCCTCCTGCGCGGCGCTCACGGTGGTGGCGACGGGCTCGAGGGTCGCGATCACCGCGATGTCCCCGCCCGGCGTGGCGACGTCGACGACGCACGCCGCGGGGTCGCCGAGGTCGGGGACGGCCCGGGCCTCGCCGCCGGCGCGCGCCGCGAGGGCGGCGGGGTCGACGAGTCCGCAGGGGTCGACGGTGCGCGGGTCGCCGATCGCCGCGGGGACGACCCGGTCGCTCGGCCCGACCGGTGCGGCGTCGGACCCCAGGACGAGCACCGCGGCGACGGCCCCGGCGAGCAGGAGCACGACGACCGCGACGGCCAGGACGACGAGGCTCGTCCGGGTCGCGGGGTGCTCCGGTTCCGGTCGCCGTGGCGGCGCCCCGGGACCGACGGGATGAGCCGGCGGCGGGCCCGAGGGACGGGGTGGGCCCACCCCGACGGGTCGCCGCGCGGGGTTCCCCGGGTGGGGGAGGACCGGCGCCGCCGGACCCCGCCCGTGGGGCGCCACCAGGACGGGGGTCGTGGTCCGCTCGTGCGCGGGGTCCGCGCCCGTCGCGGGCTCGACGGCCATCGGGCGGGTCGGCGACCAGGCGCCGGTGGCCGTCGCCGTCGGGATCACCTCGGTGAGCCGGACCGGCGGGGCCTCCTTCATCTCGCCGAGCTCGGTCCCGCCGAGATCGCCGAGATCGTGGCGCAGGGTCGCGCCGAGGTCCCCGGGCACCTCGGGCGTCGCGTGCGCCGCACGCTCGAGGACCGCCGCGAGGCGCGCGGCGAGCTCCGGCTCGCTGTCGTCCGTGCCGGCGCTCAGGAGCGTCGCCGCGAGGGCGCGGGTGTCGTCGTCCTCGGCACCCGGCCGGTCCGACGGACGGACCCCGGACGCCGCGCCGAGCAGCCACACGGCGTCGTCCCCGCCCACCAGGACGACCTCCGCGCCGACCCGGCCGTGCACCACCCGCGCCGCGTGGGCCGCCCCCAGCGCCCCGGCCAGCACCACGGCGCGCCGCAGCGCCGCCGCCGGCGCGACGGGGGCGTCGTCGGCGAGCCCGCGCACGCCGGCGGGCAGGTCGTGCACCAACCAAAGCCCGCGGTCCGCGCCCGCCGCGACGTCGTCCGCCGGCGCGAGGCCGGGGTGCACCGCCGAGGCGACACGGCGGATGTCGCGCGCCACGCGGGTCAGCGCGTCGGGTGCTGGAGGCCCGTGACCACCGTCCGGGGCGAGCGCCACCGCCACCACATCGCGGTCGCCCCACTCGTCATGGGCCGCCCGGACCGTCACCCGACCCGCTCCGCCGCCCGTCAGCCTCGACCCGAGCCGGTAGTGCCCGCCCGAGAGCGTCTCGCCGTCGGTCACTCGTCCGTCCAGTCCTCGACGATCCAGTTCTCGGCCGGGCCCGTCGTATCGGGAGGGGCGTCAGCCGCCGAAGGTCGACTTGGCGCGGAGGCGCAGCGCCTGGAACACCTGGTTGGACTGCTCGAGGTTGCTGGTGCGGATCTCCCAGCTGTAGTTCAGGCCCTCGTAGATGCCGGTGGAGATCACGCCGGTGCTGGACTGCGCCGTGTACAGCGGGCCCTGCTGGACGCCGCCGGCCTGCCAGACGTCGAAGTTCTCGATGCGCGGGCCGAGCGCGGCGGTGTCGTCGTACCAGGCCCGGGCGCCCGCCGCGTCCGACCACCGAGCGAAGTACACGGTGGCGCCCGGGACGACGCTCGAGTAGTCGCACGAGTAGGACTCGATGGACGTCGCGCCGTTCTGGGCCCGCAGAGGAGAGGTGGCGGGGTCCATCAGCTGACAGTTGGAGCTGGTCACGTCCGGGAAGACCTGCGAGAGCGCGGGCTGACCGGCCGGCGGCGTGGGCGTCGTCGGCGAGGTGGGTCCGGGCTGCGACGACGGGCCCGCGGTCGTCGCCGGCGTCGGCTGGGCGATCGGGGGCGCCGAGTCCTGGTTGAGCAGCACGACCGCGCCCACCGCGACGAGCAGCAGGACCGCCGCGAGACCGGCGACGATCGCGATGACCTTGCCCTTGCCGCTCTTGGGCGGCTGCGGGGGCTGGCCGTACCACCCGGTCTGCGGGCCGCCCGGGGGCGGCGGGTACGGGCCGGTGCCGTAGCCCGGCTGCCCGTATCCCTGCGTGCCGCCGGGGAACCCGGGCTGGCCGCCGGTGTAGCCCTGCGTGCCGTAGCCGTGCTGCGGGCCGGACCCCATGCCGGGCTGGGGCCCCGAACCCTGCGGTGAGCCGAACGGCGACGGTCCCTGCGCCGGGCCGCTCGGGGTCCACGGCTGGGCCTGCGGGCCGGAGCTCGGGCGGGGTCCTGGCACGTACGTGGGGGTGACGCTCTGGGGGCCGGACGATCCCGGGCCCGACGCGGCTCCGGCCGCGGCGCCGAGGCCGGCGCCGGCCGCACCGGCCGCGAAGGCGCTGCCGGCTCCGTGACGAGCGGTGCTGTCGTCCGGCGCGCTGGTCTCGCCCGTGGGCGCCTCGCCGCCGACGGCCTGCAGGGCGGCGTCGGCGAAGTCGCCGGCGGTGGCGTAGCGCTGGGCGGGGTCCTTGGCCATCGCCGTCGCCAGCACCGCGTCGAGCGCGGGCGGCGATCCGGGCGCGACCTCGGAGAGCCGCGGCGGGGTCTCGTTGAGGTGGTCGTACATCAGCCCGGGGCCCTCGGAGAGGAACGGCGGGCGCCCCGCGATGGCCTCGAACAGCAGGCAGCCGAGCGCGTAGACGTCGACGCGGCGGTCCATCTCGCGGCCGAGGAACAGCTCCGGGGCCATGTAGGCGAGCGTGCCGATCGCCGAGCCGGTGCCGGTGAGCGAGCTCTTGGTGTCGCCGCCCATCGCGCGGACGATGCCGAAGTCGACGAGGTAGACGAAGTCGCGGCCGCGGTGCTGGGTGATCAGCACGTTGGACGGCTTGACGTCGCGGTGGATGAGGCCGTCGTCGTGCGCGGCGTCGAGGGCGTCGGCGGTCTGGCGGACGATCTCCGCCGCGCGACGCGGGTCGAGCCGGCCGTGGCGCTCGATCTCGTCGGCCAGGTCGAGGCCGGAGACGAGCCGCATGTCGATGTAGAGACGGCCGTCGATGGTGCCGAAGTCGTGGATCGGGATGACGTGCGGTGACGAGAGGCGGGCGGCGGTGCGCGACTCGCGCCGGAAGCGTTCCTGGTAGTCGCCGTCGTCGGCGAGCCCGCCGTGCAGGCGCTTGACGGCGACCGTGCGCTGGCGGGACGTGTCGAACGCGCGGTACACCTCGCCCATCCCGCCGCGCCCGATGCGCTCCTCGAGACGGTAGGGCCCGAACATCTCCACCGGGTCGCCGGCGGACGGCGAGGGCGAGTGGCCCGGGGCCTCGGTGCTCATGCGGCGCTCTCCTGCGTCAGGGGAATCCAGGGAGTCCGTCCCCCGGGATGAAAGTTACTGAGAGTATGTGCGATCGCCCTCGGACAGGCCAGTGGCCTCACACTTTTCGCAGAGCTTCCTTACTCGACGTGAGAACCGGGCTCGTCCGGCGACGGCACCGGCCCCCGGACGAGGGGTGCGTTCAGGCCGGGACCTGCGCGGCGGGCAGCAGACGCATCGCCGGGAACATGCGCTGCGATGCCTCCGGCGTCCGGGTGACGATGTCGAAGCTGAAAGGCCGTTCGGCGTACGCGGCGGTGGCGTAGACGGTGCCGTCGGGCGAGGCGTGGGTGTGCAGCGGACCCTGCGGTGCACCGGGGCCGTCGTGCCACTGCGTGACGCCGTCGAGCGCCGGACCCCGGCTCGCCTGGTCCGCCTGCCACCGGCGGGCGTCGGCCGCGCTCGGCCACTCCGTGTAGTAGACGTACCCGCCCGGCACGGCCGCGCCGTAGTCACAGCGGATCACCGACAGGGCCCGCGCGCCGGTGGACGTCACGTACTCGCCGTCGCCGGCCGGGTAGGACGAGCAGGTGCTCCCGGGCCCGGATCCGGCGGGGGCGGCGATGTCGGGGAACGCGGCGGCGAGCCGGCTCGTCGCCGGGGCTTCGACAGGCGGCACGGGTGGCGTGGGGGCCGGTGCCGTCCCGCCGCTGGCGAGCAGGGCCCACGACGCGAGCAGCGCGACGAGCATCAGGAGCACCGCGCCCATCGCGATCCACCCCGGCCGGCGGGACCGGCGCGGGCCGCGAGGGAGCGGCGCGAGGGCGGCGGGGCCCGTCGACGACCCGGGGTCGTCCGGGGTCCGCTGCGGTGAGGTGGCCTCGCGCGGGGCGGGCACCGTGGCGAGGGGCCAGGCCGGGGCCGCCGTCGCCGATGTCGCTGCCGCCGCCGGGACGTAGCGCACGGCCGGCGTGCCGCCCGCCGGCCCACCGCCCGCCTGCCCACCGCCCGTCTGCCCACCGCCCGTCTGCGCACCGCCCGACTTCCGCCCGCCGGTCGACGGTGCGGTGAGGGAGCCGGTGGTCCCGCGACCGGGATCGAGGCGGGCGCCGGCGGTCCGGGGTCCGGTCAGTGCGGTGTGCGCGGCGTCGGCGAGATCGCCGGCGCAGGCGTAGCGGTCCGCGGGCGACGGGGCCAGGGCGCGGGCGACCACCGCGTCCACCGCGCTCGGGAGCCCCCGACGACGGTCGGTGACCCGCGGCGGTTCGTCGTACCGGCGCCCCGCCGTGGTCCACGGGTCGTCGTCGGGGAAGGCCGGGCGCCCGGTGAGGGCCTCGACGAGCAGGCAGCCGAGCGCGTGGACGTCGTCGGCGCGGGTGCCGCCGGGACCGGCGACGCCGAAGTCGGTGAGGTGGACGACGTCGCGCCCGCAGTGGTGCGAGAGCAGCACGTTCGACGCCGTGAGGGCGCCGTGCACGACGCCGTCGGCGTGTGCGTCGTCCAGCGCGTCCGCCACCCGGCGCACGACGGCCGCGGCGCGTGCCGTCCCGAGCGGGCCGTGCTCGGCGAGCTCCCGGGCGAGGTCGCCCCCCGCCACCAGCGCCGTGTCGACGAACAGCGCGCCGTCGATGGTGCCGACGTCGTGGATCGGGATCACGTGCGGCGACGCGAGCCGTGCGGCCAGGCGGGTGGTCCGGAGGACGTGCTCGGCGTACGCCTCGTCGTCGGAGAGGTCGGGGCGCAGGCGCTTGAGGGCGACGGTGCGCTCGCGGACCGTGTCGTAGGCGCGGAACACCTCGCCGGTGCCCCCGCCGCCGAGGCGCTCCCCGAGGCGGTACGGCCCGAAGAGCTCGACGTCGGTGGCCGGCTGCCGCGGCGGCAGGGTGATGCTCATCCGACCCTCCGGGCGCGCGGGTCGAGGCGGCGCAGCAGCAGCGCAGTGACGACGACGAACAGCACGGTGACGCCGGCCAGGGCGGCGAGGTCGAACATCCAGGTGGCGGCGTCGTGGTCCCACAGGGGCTCGGCCGCGGTGTAGGGCGGCGGGACGCCCGGCCCGCTGCGCACGCCGATGGTCGAGGCGCCGAGCGCGAAGCCCCAGCGGGCGGGCACGAGCCACGACAGCTGGGCGAGCACGGGGCTGTCCTGGATCTGCAGCAGCGCGCTGGACAGGATGAACTGCAGCATCGCGAGCAGCACCAGCAGCGGCATACCGCGGTCGGCGTTGTCGATCCACGCCGACACGGCGAGCCCGACGGCCATGCTGGCGATCGTGGTGGCGGCGATCGCGACGAGGATCTCCACGCGCGGGTCGCCGAGGACGACGGCCTCGTCGGGACCCGGCCGGCCCAGCGTGCCGAGCACCCCGAGCACCAGGCCCTGCAGGCCGGTGATCACGCCGAGCACGACGACCTTGGAGAGCAGGTACGCGGCGCGCGAGAGCCCGATCGCGCGCTCGCGGCGGTAGATCTCGCGTTCCTTGACCAGCTCGCGGATCGACGCCGCCGACCCCATCAGCGCGGCGCCGACGACGAACACCATGAGCAGGCTCTGCGGCGCGCCCGGGACGCCGCGCAGCTGCTCGGCCAGCGACAGACCGGTGTCGACGGGCAGGGCGTGCGACAGCGCCGCCAGCAGCAGCGGCAGGGCCACCATGAAGATCGTGTACTGGCGGTCGGCGCCGATCACCGCCAGGTAGCGCCGGGCGAGGACGGCGAACTGCGCGAGCGCCGACTGCTGCCGCGGCGGCGCGGCCGGGGCCGACGTCGTGGCCGGGGTCCGGACGCCGTACGCGCCGGGCGCCCGCGTCGGCGGGGGCGTGCCGATGTAGCGCTCGGCCACGGCCGAGCGGCGGAACCGCTCGCCCCAGTCGGCACCGGCTTCCCGCTCGAGGAGCAGGAAGAGGTCGGCGAAGTCGGGTACGCCGAAGAACGCGAGGGCCTCCCGGGGCGGGCCGAAGTAGGCGACGGTCCCGCCGGGGGCGAGGAGCAGCAGCCGGTCGCACACGTCGAGGTTGGCGACGTTGTGGGTGACGACGACGACGGTGCGGCCGTCGTCGGCGAGGCCGCGCAGGGTACGCATGACCGACTTGTCGAGTCCGGGGTCGAGTCCGGACGTGGGTTCGTCGAGGAAGAGCAGCGAGGGTCGGGTGAGCAGTTCGAGGGCCACCGAGGTGCGCTTGCGCTGGCCTCCGGAGAGCGAGTCGATGCGCTGCTCGGCCTGGTCGGTGAGCCCGAGCTCGCCGATCACCTCGTCGATGCGGTGGTCGCGCTCGGCCTCCGTGGTGTCCGACGGGAAGCGCAGGCGGGCGGCGTAGGCCAGCGCCCGTCGCACCGTCAGCTGTGGGTGCAGGATGTCGTCCTGCGGGACGAGGCCGATGCGCTGGCGCAGCTCGTCGTAATCGGCGTAGAGGTCGCGGTCGGCGTAGGTGACGGTGCCCTGGTCGGCGGGCCGGAACCCGGTGAGCGCGCGCAGCAGCGTCGACTTCCCTGCCCCGGACGGGCCGACCACGGCGAGCAGGCTCTTCTCCTCGAGCGCGAACCCCACCCGGTCGAGCAGCGTCCGGCCCTTCGGCGTGCGGACCACCAGGTCCTCGGCGCGGAACGCGATCGCGCCGGCGTCCTCGCGCTCGACGAGCACCCCGCCCTCGGCGCCGTCGAGGTGGAACAGCGCGTGCCCGATGCCCACGAGCATCCCGGGACGCAGCGGCACGCGGTGGATGCGCCGGCCGTCGACGTACGTGCCGTTCGGGCTGCCGAGGTCGATCAGCTCCCAGCCGCCGGCGCCGTCGGAGCGCAGCTCCGCGTGGTGGCGCGAGACCAGGAGGTCGCTGACGACGACGTCGTTGTCGGTCTCGCGGCCGATCCGGATGCGGGTGGCGGGGGTTGCGGGCGGCGTTCCGGGCGCGGCCGTGGCGATGCGCGCGGTGGGCGCCGGCTCGGGAGGGGACGCGGCAGCCGACGGAGGGGCAGCCGACGGCAGCCGGTGCACCGCGGAGAGGCGCCCCTGGCGGCTCGGTCCGTCGGCGCCCGCGTCGTCGGGGGTGGGGCCCGCGAGCGGGTCGTGCCGGACGCGGGGCGGGGCGCCGGGCTGGGCGGGCACCGGACGGGGGTCGGACCCACCCGGGCGGGCGGCGGGCGGGACGAGGGGCGCGGCCATCGCCACCGGCGGGGCGCCGGGGTCGGCGCCGACCGCCCGGAGCGCGACCTGCACCTCGGGTCCGCCGTGCCCGAGCGCGAGCGTGAGCCGCGGCGTCGCCCCGGGCGAGAGCCGCAGCTGCTGGAGACGCTCCCCGGCGACGAACACCCCGTTGCGGCTGTGGTCGATCAGCTCCCACCCGGTGGGCAGCGGCCGCAGCTCGACGTGGACGCGGGAGACGAGCGGGTGCACCACCTGGAACCCGGCCGCCTCGTCGCGGCCGATCGTCACCGGCTGACCCGGCGGGACGACGAGCCGGCGGTCACCGTGCGTGAGCTCGAGCTGCGGAGCCGTGAGCGGCCGGCCGCGGGCGGGTCGCCGCCCCGCCGCTGGCCGGGGCACGGGTTCCACGGGGTGCACGGCCGACCTCCTCGCGAGCCGGCCCGAGACCTGGCCCCTCACACGACACTGTCACCTTCCCGGCGCCGTCGCTTGGCCGAGACGGTGACAGTGTGTGTTCGCAAGCGGAGGGTCTGCCAGGGGGTTCGCGATAATCGCGCCGCAGTATCACCCGGTGTGATGAACCCGAACCGGGTGGTCCGGGAGACCTCTCAGGCGGGGCGCGCCATCTCCGCGGTGTCGACCCGGCGCGGCGGCATCGGACCGTCGACGGGGGCCGAGAACGGGCGCGTCAGCGGATCGCGGCGGGCGGCGTCGTTGTCGATCCCCTGGGCACGCGCAGTGACCTGCACGGAGCTGACCTCGGCGAGCCGGCGGTTCATCCGGTCCAGGCGGGCGCGCAGGGCGGCGTCGTCGACGACCTCGCGCTGACGGGCCCGTCGGACGGCGCGGCGACGGTGGGACCCGCTGACAGCAGAGCTGGTGGTGGCGGTGCTCGAGGAGCGGCGGAACATCGTGGATCACGTCCCTGGGTGACGGGCCGACGTACTGTCACCCCTGTCATCGAGCGCCACACGGCCGTTCTTGATGCGCCGTCCGGTGGATCACGGACGGAGTACATCGCCGCGCGCGGCCGCTCAGAACAGGTCGAAGAACCCGTCGTCGCCCTCGGACCCGCTCGTACCGTCCTCGGTGCCGTCGCCGCCGTCCGTCGCTCCGCCCGAGTCGCCGCCGTTCCCGGAGCCGCCGGAGCCGCTGCCCGTGTCCCCGGACGGCGCCCCGGAGGTCGGCGTCGAGCCCGAGCCCCGCGCGACCTCGACGGTGACCGTGCTGCCCCGCGGCACCGACGTGCCGGCGCTCGGGCGCATCCCGACGACGGTGCCCGCGACCGTGCCCGCCGCGCCCCCGTCGACCTCGCGGAACGAGACCTCGAGACCGATGCCCTCGAGCGTCGACTCCGCCGACTGGCGGGAACGCCCCGCAAGGTCGGGGACCTGCAGGGTGGCCCGTCGCTGGCCCACGATGAGCTCGATCGCGCCGCCGGCGGGGCGCAGCGAGCCGGGCACCGGGTCCTGGCCGACGACCTGGCCGATCTCGGTGGGGTCGGAGGTCTCGCGCTGGCGCGGCACGGGAGTGAGCACGAGGCCCGCGGCCTCGGCGGCGACGCGGGCGGCCTCGGGGCTGCGGCCCACGAGCAGTGGGACCTGGACCAGCCCCGGCCCGCGCCCGATGCGCAGCGTCACGGCCGACTCCTCGTCGACGCGCACCCCGACGTCCGGGGACGAGCCGATCACCCGGTCGACCTGCTCGGGCGGCGACGCCGTCGGCACGACGATCGGGGAGAGCCCGGCGTCGGCGAGCGCGCGGACGGCCTCGTCGCGCGAGAGGCCCACCAGGCGGGGCACCTCGCTGTCCGACGGGCTCGCGACCCACACGACACCGAGCACGAGCAGGGCCACGAGGCCGACCACCACCGCCGCGAGCCGCCACCGCGAGCCGCCGGTCCGCGCCGCCGCGTGGGCGCCGGTGCGGGGCCCGTGGTCGAGCTCGACGGCCCCGCGCCGCCGGCTCCCGCGCGTGACCTCCTGCGTCAGGCTCATCTCGCCGGTGGTCGCGACGGCCGCACCGTGGCGCCCGGGGTCGGTCGGGTCCTCGGGGCCGGTGACGCGGCCGTACTCGGCGAGGACGGCGGGCGCGTCCGGGCGCTCGCCGGCCAGCACGCGCAGCAGGTCGGCGCGCATCTCGGCGGCGGTGGCGTACCGGTTGTCCGGGTTCTTGGCCATCGCCTGCCGGACGACCGCCTCGAGCGAGGGGTCGATCACCACGCCGGGCGGCGTGAGCGTCTCCAGCATCGGCGGGTCCTCGCGGACGTGCTGGTAGACGATCGCCACCGGGCTGTCGGCGCTGAAGGGCGGCTCGCCGGTGAGGAGCTCGAAGAGCACGCAGCCCGCGGCGTACACGTCGGCGCGGGCGTCCACGTCCTGCCCGAGCCCCTGCTCCGGGGAGAGGTACTGGGCGGTGCCGATGACCATGTCGCCGGTGAGGCCCGGCCCGGTCTCGGTGAGGGCCCGGGCGATGCCGAAGTCCATCACCTTCACGACGTCGCCCGGCGTGATCATGATGTTCGCCGGCTTGACGTCCCGGTGGACGACGCCGTGCTCGTGGCTGTAGCCCAGCGCCGCGCACACGTCCGCCATGACGGCGCAGGCGTGCTCGGGCGGCATCGGGCCGTGGGCGCGCAGCAGGTCGCGCAGCGTCGACCCGCTGACGTACTCCATGACGATGTACGGCAGCCCGACCTGCTCGCCGGGCACCTCGCCGGTGTCGTACACCGCGACGATCCCGGGGTGGTTGAGCCCGGCCACGTTCTGTGCCTCGCGCTCGAACCGCAGCCGGAACGAGGGATCGCGCGCGAGGTCGGAGCGCAGCACCTTGATCGCGACCTCGCGCCCCAGGCGCACGTCGAGGCCCGAGTGCACGTCGGCCATCCCACCGCGGCCCAGGGTCGGGCCGAGCTGGTAGCGGCCGGCCACCACCGTCGCCTGCGACATGCGCTCCGTGCCTCCGCTCTCTCACACACACCTGGCACCGACGCCTGGCCGTCATGGCCCCGCCGCGACGACGGGGTCGCGACGGCCGGGTCGAGATGGGGGTCCGCCGCGATCCGCGCCAGCATCACCCGGTCGGGTCCAACGTGCCGGGACCGGGTGGGGAACGGCGGGTCGCCCCTTCGGCGCGCGAGTTCGCCCGTTCGTCGGGCGGTGTGCCCTCAGTCGCCGCAGCCGCAGCCGTCGCAACAACAGCCGTCGGAGCCGCAGCAGTCACAGCAGTCGCAGCTGCACTCGGTGCAGTCGCAGCAGTTCGCGCAGGGGTTGCTCCGCGGTCGGCCGCTCCACGGTCCCTGGAACTCGTCGGCGCAGCAGAGCTGGCCGGTGCAGCAGAGCCCGGCGGCCGCCGCGCAGCCCGCGAGGAGGCCGCGGGGCGGGCGTCCCCGCGCCCCGTCGCCAGGGTGCGGCGGCTGGTCGGTGGGCGGCTGCTCCGTTCGGGCGTGCGTGCGCTGCCACGCCCGCTCGGTCTCGTGCACCAGGAGGCGGTGGGCGAGCCGCGCGTCGAGCTCGGGCCCCGCGAGCTCGACGGTGGGCAGGGTCGCGGCGAGGGTCGCGACCTGGGCGCGGGCCAGGCCGCGGGTGGCCTCGACGCCGGCCCCGGTCGCGTCGACGGGGTTCCAGCGGCCGGCGCGGCGGTCGTCGTCCAGGTCGTCCAGAGCGTCGAGGAGATGGGCGAGGCGGCCGAAGGCGGCGCCCGTGACGGCCAACGGCGCGGCGTTGTCCGGCCGCCCGGCGAGGACCGCGGTGTGCGCGAACGCCGCCGCCACGGCATCCGCGGTCGGGGCCGTGGCCTCCTCGAGCGTCGCCGTCGCGCCCTGCTCGACCGCGTGCTGGCGTGCCGGGACCGCGAGCAGCGCCGCCGGGTCGAAGCCCGCGGGTGCGGTGACGCGCGCCCGGTCGCTCCAGCGGTCGGCGAGCCGGCGGCCCACCGCCGCGACCGGCGCGTGCCGGAAGGCGCCCTGGCGGTCGTCGGCGTGGTCGGCGACGTGGCCGGCGGCCAGCAGCAGCGCGGCGTGCGCCGCCAGCCGGGCGCCGTCGCCGGTGGCCACGGTGGCGGTGCGCATCCCGCGCGCGGGGCAGGGGCCGGCGAGGCGGTCGGTCGCCGTGAGGCTCGATCGTGCGGGGACCGGGGTCTGCGCCGAGGCGAGCACCGAGACGAGCAGGGCGTCGACGTTGGTCGCGGCCCGGGCGAGCTGGCCGTGACCGTCGCGCAGGGCGAGGCAGGTGCCGCAGAGGTGGGCCGCCCAGCGACGGTGCAGCGCGGGGGAGAGGTGGTGACGACAGGGCCGCACGATGCCGAGCACGCGGGAACGGTAGTGCGCGCGACGATGTCGATCACGACGGCCGTTCGCCGCCCGAGGAGGCGCCGTTCGTCGCAACGCCCTGCGCCGATCGCGTGTCGCCGGCGGGGCACCCGGGAACGGTGGCGGGGACCGCGCCGCGTGCTGACGGGGCGGGTGTGGGAGACGACGATCGGGGAGAACGCGTGATCTCGAGCAACAGGGCACGACGGCTCGCGGCGCCGGCGGTGGCGGGCGCCATCGGACTCGGCATCCTGACGGGCTGCTCGCAGGCGCCCGAGGCGCAGGGACCGCCGCCGCCGGTGCCCGGCCAGGGACAGCCGAGCAACGCCGCAGGTCAGCCGGGCGTCGCAGGCCAGCCCGGTGCCGCGCCGGGCCAGCCCGGGGCCGGCGGCGAGGCGGGCGCGCAGGCCGGGGGTGGCGGTGCCGGGGGCACCGGTGCACCCGGCGGGTCGGCCTCGGACGGCTCGGGGAGCGAGGGCGGTGCCGGTGGTGCGGGTGCCGACGGTTCGGGCTCGGGTGGCGGCGCCAGCCAGACCCCGTCCGGCGGTGTCGCCACCGGGGGCGGCTCGACCTCGGGTGTCGAGCACGCCGGCCTGATCGGCGCCGGCGCGCTCGCGCTGGTGGGTGCCGGCGCGCTGGGCGCGACCGCGTCCCGGCGCCGTCGCGCGGACTGAGACGCGGCACTACCCGACGACCCCGCACACCGCGCGATGTGCGGGGTCGTCGCCTGCCGGGGCGGCCCCTCCTCGCGAGGGGCACGTTCGGCAGGCGCGCGGACGCGACGATCATGCGCACCGTGCCCCTCGCGCCGTGCCACGGTCGCGCCCGGGGCCGGGTAGAACGGCAGCCGGCGCACCTCGTGTGAAGGCGCCGCAGGCACGGGCAGGCGAGCGGTGGTCGAGCGGCAGGAGGCGGGGACCGTGAGCACCGGGCAGGACGACGCCGGGACCGCCGACACCGGGACGGCCGACGCCGACGCCGCCGGGACCGCCGACGCCAGGACCGCCCACACAGCCGACGCCGGGACCGCCGACCCCGATCCGGAGACCGCCGCCCAGGCCCGCCCCGACCCGCTCCGCCGGGCGCTCGTCGTCGGTGCGGTGGTGCTCGCGGTGCTGGGCGTCGCGCTGCTCGGGTACGCGCTCGTGGATCAGACGGGCACGCCGCCGACCCCGTCGCCGGCGGCCGCCGCGGGTCCGCCGCCCCCGCCGGGCCGGGCTGCGGAGACAGGGCCGATCGCGACGTCGTCGCCTCCGGCGACCCTGCGGATCCCGGCGATCCGGGTGGACTCGCCGGTCGACCAGGTCGGGCTGAACCCGGACCGGACGATGGAGGTGCCCGTCGAGGGCACGCCCGGCTACGACCACGCCGCGTGGTTCCGCTACTCGGTCACCCCGGGCCGGCAGGGGCCGTCGGTGATCATCGGGCACGTGGACTCGGCGGAGGCCGGTCCCTCGGTGTTCTTCGAGCTCGGGCGCCTGCGGCCGGGCGAGCGCGCCGAGGTGGTGCGCGCCGACGGCGTCACGGTGACGTTCGAGGTCACCGAGGTGGCCGTCTTTCCGAAGGACGCGTTCCCCACCGACCGCGTCTACGGCCCGACCACGGGCCCGGAGCTGCGGCTGATCACCTGTGCCGGCAGCTTCGACTCCGGCGCGGGCTCGTACCGCGACAACACCGTGGTCTTCGCGCGCGAGGTGTCCCGACCAACGCCGATGTGATCAGACGCCGATGCGGGCCCGGAACTGCATCGCGCGGTAGGGCCAGTTCGCGCCGGTGTTCCACTGGCTGACCACGAGGTGCATCTCGTCGGGCGTCGACCCGGGCAGGATGTAGCCGCCGTAGGGCTGGGCGACGCGCCCGCAGCCGTGGTCCTCGTCGTGCCAGCCGCAGCCCCCGATCACGGTGAGCCGCTCGGCGGTGGTCAGGTCGGTCGTCGGCCCGTCCGGCATCGGGACGAGGTCGACGCGGTAGTTCCCGGCGTCGAAGGCGCACAGCCACCACGTGTCGTCGACGCGGCGCAGCGAGAGCTCGCCGAAGGCGCCGGGCAGCACGGGCGTCGGCACGTTCCCCCAGGCCCACGCGCCGCCCGCGAACCCCCAGCCCTCCCACGCGGCGGCGTCGAGCAGGTGGTCGGCGGGGACGCGGTGCAGCAGCAGGCCCTTGTCCCGCTGGAACCCCGTGGTCAGCGCGTAGACGTAGCCGTCGGGGCCGAGCTCCCAGGTGAGCATCTGGAAGTGCCCGCCGAGGTGTCCGCCCGGCCAGGACAGGCCCGTCGACTCCCAGCTGACGCCGTTGTCGCGCGAGCGGTGGATCTCCGTCCAGTGCACGTTGCCGAGGCCCTCGCAGGCCATGACGTGCAGGTACATCGTGTCCCCGACGGTGATCAGGTCCGTGGGGAGCTGGGTCGTGATCCTGGTGCCGCCGATCAGCCCGCCGAACCGGCCGCCGATCCGGGCGTTGTGCCGGTAGCTGATGACCTGGTCCGCGTAGCCGCGCGACGGCCCGGCCGCGCCCGTCCACCTCAGCCCGGAGCGCACCGAGCCCGGATCGCCGAAGAGGATCACCGGCGAGCGCCAGCCCGGGCCGCCGGCCTCCCTGCTCTCGAAGGTGTCGCCGAAGACGGCCACGATCCGGCCGTCGGGCGCGGTGGCGGCCGCGCCGAGGTCGGTCCCGCCGATCCCGTAGTCGTCGGTGTGCCCCGGGCCGGTCAGGTCCCGCAGCTTCGTGACCTCGAGCGTGCGCATGCCCGCTGTATACCGACTCACCCGCAGGCGGGCGCAGCACGTCCGAACGGGCGGCGGCGGAACGCGGCCGTCGGCCGTAACGATCAGGTCTCGACGGACGACTCCGGAGGCATCCCGCCACCAGGGGCGGCTCGAGAGAGGTCCTCGTCGTGGACACCGTGGTCGGCACCGTCGCACTGCTCGTCGTCTTCGCGTTCACCGTCGTGGCGGCGCTGCGCCACCGGCCCGGCGTCACGCCCGGGCCGCGGCTCTCGCCCGACCTCGCGGAGGCGCTCCTCCTGCGCGCCGGCTTCCCGACGACGCCGCACAACGTCCTCGCGGTGAGCGAGCACCTCGGCACGATGTTCCTCGACCGGGGGCGCGGCGACGTCGAGGCGGCGCGGTGGGCCGAGGTCGTGGCGGCCTGCGAGGCCGGCCGGGCGGACCTCACGGGCTGGCCGCAGCACGTGCTCGACGAGATCGCCCGGGCCCGCGGGGTGAACGACGGCGCGGCCGTGGCCCGGCTCGCCCGGCGCTGCCAGGACGCGCTGCTCGCCAGTGTCGGCACCGGCCGCGGCGTCTTCGGGGGCTCGCTGTTCGAGCCGCTGCCCCGGCCCGTCGTCGCGGCCTGAGCGCCGCCGCCCAGCAGGCCGGACCCACAGGTCAGGCCGGGACGCGGTCGTCCAGGTCGCCGCGGCGCGGGGCCGGGATCGTCGCCAGGGACCGCGGCGCGGGCACCGGGACGAGGGTCCGCCAGCCGGCGCGGGCCCGCTGGTCGAGGGTGCCGCGGGCGGTCATCGCGACCGTCGGCGCGGCCAGCCAGGCGGCGGAGAGGCCGCCGAGGGCGAGCGCGAACGTCTTCATGTGGTTCCCCCCTGGGTGGCCCGCTTCGCCCGGGCCGGTCTGTCCGGCCGGTGGCCGGTACGTGCTCACGGTAGGGCGACGGTCCGTACGTTCACTGAGCCGCACGGGTGACGAGCGCTCAGGTTGCTCTCATCGCGAAGTGACCTGCGTCACTCAGCGGGCGTCGGTGAGGCGAGGGAGACTCCGGCCCGCCCGACCGTCCGATCACCCTCCTGGGAGCCCGCGTGACTGACCGTCCGGTCCGCGTCGCCAACTGCGCCGGCTGGCTCTGGGACCGGTTCTCCGGCCTGCGCGACGCCCTGGCGGGATCCGTCGACGTCGTCACCGGTGACTACCTCGCCGAGCCGACCCTGCGCCAGCTCGCCCTCGAGCGCGCGCATGACCCCGCGCTGGGCTACGCACGCAGCTTCCTGGCCCAGTTCACCGACGCGGTGGGCCTGCTGGCCGAACGCGGTGCGCGCCTGGTGGTCGACGCGGGCGGGCTCAACCCCGCGGGCCTGGCGGACGAGGTGCGCCGGGTCATCGCCGAGGCGGGCCTCGGGCTCGTGGTCGCGCACGTCGAGGGCGACGACCTGTCCGCCCGGCTCGACACCCTCGGCGCGCTCGAGCACCTGGACACCGGCGTGCCGCTCGCCGACTCGGGCCTGGAGCCGACCACCGCGAACGCCTACCTGGGCGGCTGGGGCATCGCGGCCGCACTCGCCGGCGGCGCGGACGTCGTGATCTGCCCGCGGGTCACCGACGCCTCGCTCACGGTCGGGGCGGCGGCGTGGTGGCACCGCTGGAGTACCGAGGACTGGGCTCCGCTGGCCGGCGCGGTGGCCGCGGCCCACGTCATCGAGTGCGGCCCGCAGGCCACCGGCGGCAACTTCTCGGGCTTCACGACGGTCCCGCGCGTCGACGACCTCGGCTACCCGATCGCCGAGATCGCCGCCGACGGGACGGCGGTGATCACGAAGCACGAGGGCGCGGGCGGCACGGTCACCACCGACACCGTCACCGCGCAGCTGCTCTACGAGATCCAGGGCCCCACCTACCTCAACCCCGACGTCACCGTGCACCTCGACGACGTCGTCCTCACCCAGGTCGCCCCGGACCGCGTCGAGATCACCGGGGTCACCGGCTCGCCGCCGCCCCCGACCACCAAGCTCGCGATGACCGCGCCCGGCGGCTTCGAGTCGAGCGTCGCGTTCTACGCCACGGGGCTCGACCTCGAGGCCAAGGTCGCGCTGCTGCGCACCCACGTCGAGCGGATCACCGACGGGCTCGACCTGAGCCTGCTGCGCGTCGACCGCATCGGGACGCCCGTCGAGGACCCGCCCGACCAGTGGGCCGCCGCCCAGCAGGTCCTCGTCACGGCGCAGTCGCGGACGAGGAGCCCGGTCGACGCGCAGCACTTCGTCGCGCCGATGACCGGGCTCTTCCTGCCCGGCTACCCGGGGCTCTACGTCAGCCCGCTCAAGGTGTGCGCGCCGGTCGTCGAGTACTGGCCCGCGCTCGTGCCGATGGACGTCCTCGACCACGTCGTCGTCACCGCGGACGGGACGCGCACGTCCGTGAAGGACACGCCGGTCCGCGCGCCCGTCACGGGCCAGCGGCCCTCGGACGACGCGCCGCCGGTCCCCGACCTCGGACCGACCCGCCGCGCCCCGCTCGGGCTCGTCGCGCACGGGCGCTGCGGCGACAAGGGCGGCAACTCGAACGTCGGGCTCTGGATCGGCGCCGACGCCCACGAGCGCGCCTGGGACTGGCTGCGCGGGACGCTGTCGACCGAGCGCCTGCGCGCGCTGTTCCCCGACGCCGCCGACGTCGTCGTCGAGCGCCACGAGTTCCCCACCCTGCGGGCGGTGCACTTCGTCGTCCACGACGTCCTCGGCAAGGGCGCGTCGTCCAACGGGCGGCCCGACATCGCCGGCAAGGCCGTCGCCGAGTTCCTGCGCGCCCGTTTCGTCGCCGTGCCGGAGGCACTGGTGACGGAGGTTCCCGAATGTCGGATCTGACCAGCCGTCTCCAGCACGCCTGGGACAACCCGATCGACCGCGAGGACGGCTTCGACCCCCTTGCCGAGCTCGACGACGTCCTCGCCCCGCTGGGCCTGTGCACCGCGGACGCGGGCGGCGCGGTGACCCTCACCGGCCTCGATCCCGTCGTCCCGAGCCCGGTGCGCGTCGGGGCGGCCGCGAGCATCGGCCTGCTGGCCAAGTCCGTCGCCGCGGCCGCGCTGCACCGCGACCGCGGCGGGCCCGGCCAGGACGTGCACGTCGACCTGCGGGCTTCGCCGCACCGGCTCTGCCCGTTCTACGACCGGCGCTGGGAGCTGCTCGGCGGCTACCCCGTGGCCTCGAGCGTCGAGCAGGGCAACGCGATGGGGTTCGCGTTCTTCCGCTGTGCCGACGGGCACTGGGTGTTGCCGCAGAACATGTACCCGAACCTGCGAGAGCGGGCCCAGGAGCTGCTCGGCATCCCGCTGACGAAGGCCGCGGTCACCGAGGCGATCGGGCGGTGGAGGGCCGACGAGCTCGAGGACGCCGCGGCCGAGGCGGGCGTCGTCATGCCGCGGGTGCGCACGCTGCCGGAGATGCTGGCGGAGCGTCAGTACACCGACGTGCTGGCCGATCTGCCGCTGGTCGAGGTCACGAGGATCGGCGACAGCGAACCCGAACCGCTCCCGTCGCCCGGCGCGCAGCCGTTCTCGGGCCTGCGGGCGCTCGGGATGGGCCACGTGATCGCCGGGGCGGGCTTCGGGCGCGCGTTCGCCCTGCACGGCGCCGACGTCCTCAACCTCTGGCGTCCCGGCGAGACCGAGCACGAGACGACCTACGCGTCGGCGAACGTCGGCATGCGCTCGGCGTTCCTCGACCCCCGCCGCGACCGCGCCGAGCTCACCCGGCTGCTCGCCGGCGCCGACGTCCTCTTCCACAACCGGCGCCCGGCGTTCCTGGACGAGATCGGGCTCGCACCGGGCCGGGCGGTGGCCGAGCGGCCGGGGCTCGTGTCGGTGACGGTGTCGCTGCACGGCCTGGAGGGGCCCTGGGCGGGCCGGCCCGGCTTCGACCAGACCGCGGGCTCGGTGACCGGGATGATGATGCTCGAGGGCGGCGGCGCCACCAGCACGGACCGGCCGCGCCTGCCCCCGATCCTCGTCGTCAACGACTACATCGTCCCGTGGCTCGCGCAGGCCGGGGTCGTCTCCGCGCTGCGCCGCCGGGCCGTCGAGGGCGGCTCGTACCACGTGCACGTGTCCCTGACCCGGGTCGCGCTGTGGATCCTCTCGCTCGGGCTCTTCGACCACGGGTGGGCGCACGCGACGGCCGGCAGCACCGAGGAGCACCGCTACCTCGATCCCGAGACGTTCACCGCCGACACCGGGCTCGGCAGGTATCAGGGCGTCACCGACCAGGTGGCGATGTCGGCGACGCCCGGGCACTACGACCCGGTGCTCGTGGCGCGCGGGTCCTCGGAGCGCGCATGGCGATGATCCGCCACGCGGTCCTGCTCCTCCTGCCGGCTCTCCTCGTCGCGTGCGGCACGACCCCCGCCCCGCCCACGACGGCCGCGCCCTCCCCGGCCCCGCGGGCCCGGGCGGCAGCGGGGGTGCCGGTCGTCGTCCTCGACCCCGGCCACAACGGGGGCAACGCCGGGGCCGCGGACGAGATCGCGCGCGTGGTGCCCGACGGCCGGGGCGGCACGAAGCCCTGCAACACCACCGGCACCGAGACCGTGACCGGCTACGCCGAGCACGCCTTCGCCTTCGACGTCGCCCGCCGGGTCGCCCGCGTGCTCACCGAGCGCGGGGTGGACGTGCGCTCCACCCGCTCCGACGACGCCGGCGTCGGCCCGTGCGTCGACCGGCGGGCCGCGACCGCGAACGACGCCCGCGCCGCGCTGACGGTCTCGATCCACGCCGATTCCGCGCCCGCCGCCGACGACCGCGGGTTCCACGTCGCCGTCGCGGACCCCGCGCTCGCCCCCTCGCAGCGCGGGCCGTCGCTCGACCTCGCCCGCGCGCTGGTGGCGGGCCTGGAGGGCCGGGGGTCCACGCCGTCGACCTACCGGGGCGAGGGCGGGCTCGACCCGCGCCCGGACCTCGCGGGGCTCAACCTCGCGCGCGTGCCGGCCGCGCTCGTCGAGTGCGCGAACATGCGCAACCCGGGTGAGGCCTCCGTGCTCACCGATCCCGCGGGTCGCCAGCGCTACGCCGACGGCATCGCGGACGGGATCCTGCGGACGCTGGGCCGCTGAGGACCACGCCGGGGGATCAGGCCGCGCCCGTCGATTCCTGGTGCCAGCGCACGACGCGCACGACGACGTCGGCGAGCTCCTCGCGGTCGAGGGTCCTGCGCAGCGACTCCGCGACCTCCAGAGCATCGAACCCGGGGTACGGGCCGTGCGCGTCGACCTCGCCGGTCTGCGGGTCGACGGCGAGCACGATGTAGCCGTCGCACTCGTCGAGCTCCGCCTGCGCGGTCAGCCAGTCCACCTGCGGTACCCGGCCGATCGGGGCGGCGTGCGCCGGGTCGGCGTCGGGACGGCCAGCGGCCGACCCAGTGGTGGGCCCAGTGGTGGGCCCAGTGGTGGGCCCAGTGGTGGGCCCAGTGGTGGGCTGGGCGGGGTCCAGGCGTGCGGGACACCGGGCCTCGTTCTCCATCGGTCTCTCTCCTCCACGTTCCGGCACGAGGGGGTGCATGCCGTCCCGGTCCGGCTCCGGTGCGCGGCACCACCGTCGGGGGACGGCAGGCGTCGGCGTGGAGCCGCTGTCACGAGTGGTGACGGAAGAGTGCCCGTCTTCTGACTCAAGTTTTCAACTATTCACCCGGGCGGGTGGACCGCTCGGCGACTCGTCGCCCGCCCCGACGCGGAGGGTGACATTTGATGTTCGGCTCGTCACTGTTCGTTGTGCACAAGCGATCTCCGATAGATTGTTAGCCGAACTAACTTCTAACCCGGAGGACGTCTCGTGAACCGGTACGAGCAGTGGGACATCGTGTCGAGCGTGGGTCTGACGGCCCTCGTCGTGGCGGCCGGGCGCTCGGTCGACACCCACCGACAGGACGCCCTGATCTCCGATCCCTACGCCGAGCGCTTCGTCGCGGCCGCCGAGCCCCCGACGCCGTTGCCCACACGCCCGGTCACGCCGCGCAGCGACTCCGAGGACGAGCTGTGGCAGATGATGTCGGGCTACATGGGCGTGCGGACCCGCTTCTTCGACGAGTTCTTCGACGCCGCGGGCGGGGCGGGGATCCGCCAGGCGGTCGTCCTCGCCGCGGGGCTCGACGCGCGGGCCCAGCGCCTGGAGTGGGCGCCGGGCACCACGCTCTTCGAGGTCGACCAGCCCGCGGTGCTGGCGTTCAAGGACGAGGTGCTGGGCGAGGCGCCCGGCGGCGGCCGGCCGCGGTGCGACCGGCGCACCGTCGCGGTCGACCTGCGCGACGACTGGACCGGCGCCCTCGACGGCGCCGGCTTCGACCCGACCGCGCCCACCGCCTGGCTCGCCGAGGGCCTGCTCCCGTACCTGCCCGCCGACGCGCAGGAGGCGCTGCTCGCGGCCGTCGACGAGCGCTCCGCCCCGGGCTCGCGGGTCGCGCTCGAGGACTTCACCGACATCGCGAGGCAGCTGCAGGACCCGGCGTTCCGGCGGGTGGCCGACGGGATCGGCGTCGACATGTCGGAGCTGCTCCACAGCGACGACCGCCCGGACCCGGGGGAGCAGCTCGCGGCGCACGGCTGGACGGTCCACCGCGACAACGCCACGGACGTCGCGGCGGGCTGGGGCCGGACGTTCGACCCCCTGACCCAGCGGCTCAACGGGCGGGCGGACTTCGTCACCGCGACCCGCTGAGGACTCCCACCCCGATCACCCGCGGTGATCATCCGGGCACGGCAGGGCACGACCCCGACCGTCGGACGGTTCCCGTGGGGCGCCCGGGGTGCCTATGGTCGTCGGGTCCCGACCCCGAGCGACACGGGAGACCACGATCATGAGCGACGCTGCCGACGGCACCGCCCGGCTCCACGTCCCGGAGAGCGTCAGCTGGTCCGCCGTGACGGGCCGCGTGCGCGACCTCGCCGGGGAGGCTTTCGCCGACGACGGGCCCGCGAACCTCGTCGACGGCGAGTGGAAGGCGGTCGGGACGCCGAGCGAGCAGACGAGCCCCGTCGACGGCTCGTCCCTGGGCACGATGCTCAAGGTCGACGCGGCGACCGCCTCGGACGCGGTGCAGCGCGCGGCCGCGACGCACCGCTCCTGGGGCGACGTCGACCTCGACGAGCGCCGGCGCCGGGTGTCGGCGTCCCTCGACGCGATGGAGAGCGCCCGCGACGACCTCGCGCTGCTGCTGTGCTGGGAGATCGGCAAGCCGTGGGCGATGGCGTGCGCCGACGTCGACCGGTGCATCTCCGGCGTGCGCTGGTACGTCGAGGAGATCGAGGGGATGCTTTCCCGCGACGTCGAGGGGGCGCCGGCGAAGCGCGCGCCGCTCGAGGGCCCGGTCTCGAACATCGCGAGCTGGAACTACCCGATGAGCGTGCAGGTGCACGCCGAGCTGGTGCAGCTGCTGGCGGGCAACGGCGTCGTCGCGAAGACGCCCACCCAGGGCGGCTGGATGACGCTGACCGTCGCCCATGCGCTCATGGCCCGCGAGGGGCTGCCCGTGACGCTGCTGGCCGGCGACGGCTCGGAGCTCTCGGACGCGCTGATCCGCTCGCCCGAGATCGGGGCGCTGGCGTTCGTCGGCGGGCGGTCCAACGGCGGCCGGGTGGCCGCGCAGCTCGCCGACACGGGCAAGCGGCACATGCTCGAGCAGGAGGGCCTCAACACCTGGGGTGTCTGGGAGTTCTCCGACTGGGAGACGTTCTCGGGGATCCTCAAGAAGGGCTTCGAGTACGCCAAGCAGCGCTGCACCGCCTACCCGCGCTTCGTCGTGCAGCGCAAGCTCGTCGACCAGTTCCTCGCGACGTACCTGCCGGTGCTGGAGGGCGTCCGCTTCGGGCACCCGCTCGCCGTCGAGGAGGGCGGCGACGGGGTCGACGACCTGCCCACCCTCGACTTCGGCCCGCTGATCTCCGCGGCGAAGGCCACCGAGCTCGACGAGAGCGTCGAGGAGGCCCTGCGTCACGGGGCCGTGCCGCTCTTCCGCGGCGACAAGGCGGGCGGGCGCTTCCTGCCCGGCCAGGACACCTCCGCCTACCACGCCCCGGTCTCGATGCTCGCCCCTCCGGGAGCGTCGCGGCTGATGCACGAGGAGCCGTTCGGGCCCGTCGACTCGATCATCGTCGTCGACACCGAGGCCGAGCTGCTCGCGCAGATGAACGCGTCCAACGGCGCGCTCGTCGCGAGCATCGCGAGCGACGACACCCAGAAGGCGGAGCGGCTCGCCGAGCAGGTCCAGGCGTTCAAGGTCGGGATCAACAAGCTGCGCTCGCGCGGCGACAAGGACGAGGCGTTCGGCGGGCGCGGCGAGTCGTGGAAGGGCGCGTTCGTGGGCGGCGAGTACCTCGTCCACGCCGTCACCGAGGGCCCGCCCGGGGAGAACATCTTCGGCAACTTCCCGGGCTACCAGCGCACCCCGCCCACCTAGTGCCCCGGTAACCTCGCCGTGGCGCGCGCCCCTGGCGGCCCGCCGTCGTGACCGACGAGCCGCGGGAGGGGCCGGGAGATGGTCCTGCGAGGCCGCGTGTCGCGGGACGCCTCACCGGCGCGCATCGAGGGCGGCGCCTCGGTGCAGATGCCCGAGTCCGGGGTCGGGCCGATCGTGGCGCTGCTGCGGCGCCTGTTCCTGGCCCTCGGCGCGCTGACGGCCGCCGCGCTGATCGTCTACTTCCAGCGCGACGGCTACGTCGACAACAACAACGACGACGGCATCGGCCTGATCGACGCCTTCTACTACGCGACGGTGTCGCTCTCGACCACCGGCTACGGCGACGTGGTGCCGGTGACCGAGTCCGCGCGGCTGTGGACGATCCTCGTCATCACGCCCCTGCGGCTGCTGTTCCTCATCGTCCTGGTCGGCACCACGGTCGAGCTGCTCACCGAGCGGTCCCGCCAGGCGTTCCGCATCAACCGCTGGAGGTCCCGCGTGCGCAACCACGTCGTGGTCGTGGGCTACGGGACGAAGGGCCAGGCCGCGGTCACCACGCTGCGCGGCGACGGGCACGACGTCGACCACATCGTCGTCGTCGACACCGACC
Source organism: Actinomycetospora chibensis (assembly GCF_028737215.1). GTDB lineage: Bacteria > Actinomycetota > Actinomycetes > Mycobacteriales > Pseudonocardiaceae > Actinomycetospora > Actinomycetospora chibensis. The sequence continues at coordinate 74,085 of NZ_JAQZAM010000004.1, forward strand.
GCGGACGGCTCGACGCCGCGTCCGCGCTCGGGCTGGTGACGGTGCGCGGTGACGCGACCCAGTCGTCGGTGCTGCGCACCGCGGGGCTGCCGCACGCGACGGCCCTGGTCGTCGCCACCAACCGCGACGACACGGCCGTCATGGTGACCCTGACGGCCCGCGAGATGGCGCCGAAGATCACGATCACGGCGGCGGTGCGCGAGGCCGAGAACGTGCACCTGCTGCGGCAGTCCGGCGCCGACTCGGTGGTCGTGTCCGCCGAGACCGCGGGCCGCCTGCTCGGGATGGCCACCACGACGCCGGCCGTCGTCTCGGTCGTCGAGGACCTCATCTCGCCCGAGGCGGGCCTGAGCCTCGGCGAGCGGGCGGTGACCGAGAACGAGATCGGCGGCTCGCCGCGGCACCTGCGCGACATCGTGCTGGGCGTCGTGCGCGACGGGCACGTGCACGCCATCGACGCCCCGGAGGTCGACGCCCTGGAGCGCGGCGACCGTCTGCTGTGCGTGCGGCGGGCGGGACCCGACGACTGACCCGTTCCTAGCGGTGCACCGAGAGCAGGCACCCGGGACAGTCCGCCTGCTCCGCCCGCAGGCCCGGCACCACCTGCTCGACGGCGGCGCCGCACCGTGCGCGCAGCCCCGTCGGGTCGCCGAGCTCGCCGGAGACGACGTCGACGACGTGCTTGCGACGGTCGTCGCGACCGGCGGCGACGAGCTCGAGGCGTCCGTCCGGCGCCGGGTCGCCCGGGATGGGACGGCGCGGCACGTCGGTGTCCGGCCGGTCGCCCAGCGGGGGTGGGGGCACCGAGGACGGCATGGGGTCCATGCCGCTGCTCGGTCGCCGGCCTCCGGGCCGGGCGTCGGGGTGGCCGGGGTCGGGAACGGTCATCGCCGGGGCCTCCTCCCGTCGGCGGCGCGTCGGCGCCGGCGTCGGTGCGTGCCGACCACGGTAGGCCCGCCCGCCCCGTGGTGTCGGCCCGTTCGCGCAGGGCGCAGCGGGGGAGTCGCCGAGCCGTCCGGTGACCCCGCCGGGCGGTCAGAGGTCGAGGGGCTCGACGTGGCCGCCGGGGTGGTGGACGGCCGCACCGAGCACGAGCTCGGCGGCGTCGGGGACGGCGTGCTCCACGGTCACCTCGGCGAGGGTTCGCCCGCGGGGCCACGTCGCGAGCGGGCGGGCGGTGTCCGGACCACGCCGAGGCGGGTTGATCAGCGTCGCCCCCATGTTGATGGGGGACAGGCGCACCGCGGCGGCGTGCCGGTCCAGCAGGGCGGCGGTGTCCAGCTCGAGCACGAGGTGGGCGCGATGGCGGTAGGCGCGGGCCGCCAGGAGCCCCTCGACGCGCCGGCGCGTCGGCCACAGGTACACCCGCGCGTTGAGCATCCGGTAGAAGTCCGCGACGCCCATGCCCTCGAGGCAGCGCGCGAGCTGGCCGTCGTGCAGCACGCCGTTGTCGCGCAGGACGACCGGGTCGCGGCCCGGCGCGTGCAGCGTGACGGCGGCCGGGCGGCGTCCGGCGACCAGCGCCGGCGCGGCTCCGAAGCGCTCGACCAGCGCGGCGGCGCTCGCCAGGCCCTCGGCGCGGATCGACGGCCACGCACCGGGCTCGGTCATGTGGAACAGCCGCGGGTGGCGGGAGACGAGCTCGGCGGGCGTGATGCCGGTGGGTCCCGTGGTGCTCAGGAGCGGCGGCGCGGCAGCGGCAGCGCGGCGTCCCCGCCCTCGTCGGACGTGCCGTCGCGCGCGGGAGGCACGGCCGCGGGCAGGTCGCGGAGTCCCTCGAGCACCCGCTCGAGGAGCTCGGGTCGCGGGGCGGGCACGGGGCCCAGGGCCACGCGGGCGGCCTCTCGCTCCAGGACGGCGTCGCCGGTGTCTCGATCGGGCGTCACCCGTCCGAGGGTAGGTCGCCGGTCCGTCCGGCGGACCGGGTGTCGGCGTCCGGTCGGGCGACGGCAGGTACGCCGCGACGAGCCGCCCGGAACCGCCCGTGAACGGGCTGTCACGCTGGGCTGCACGGTGACGGCGGACACCGCGTGCCGCGTAACGGCAGCCGCTCGTCGTCCGAGGAGAACGGGAGTGAGGTCTTCACCGACGGAGGTGGCGACCCGGGAGCAGGGATGGTCGGGGAATGAGCATCGGCAGCATGATGGGTCCCGGAGGCCCGGGCGGCGGTCCGGACCAGGACGAGGAGCCCGCCCGGAAGCGGCGGGGGCTGCGCGCGCTGCTCGTCGGCCTCATCGCCCTGCTCGTGCTGGTGCTCCTGGCCGCGGCCGGGATCGTGCTGGTCACCCAGCACCTCGGCTCGCAGGTCGGCCGCTATCCGTCGGTGTTCGCCCCGATCGACCCGTCGTCGCGACCCGCGGACGCCGCGGGGCAGACGTTCCTGCTGATGGGCACGGACACCCGCTCGCCCGAGGCGACCACCGGGACCGACGCCGCGCCCGACGCGGTCTTCGGCTCCACCCGCAGCGACGTGATCATGGTGGCCACCATCGCGGAGGACGGCCAGAGCGCGAGCATCATCTCGATCCCCCGTGACTCCTGGGTCGACGTCCCGGGACGCGGCAAGAACAAGATCAACGCGGCCTACGCCTTCGGCGGTCCGCCGCTGCTCATCGAGACCGTCGAGCAGCTCTCGCGCGTGCACATCGACCACTTCGCCGTCATCGACTTCGCGGGCTTCGCGCAGATGACCGACTCGGTGGGCGGCATCGACGTCAACGTCGGCCAGGAGACCGAGCGCGACGGCGTCGTCGTCCCCGCCGGCCCGCAGCACCTCAACGGGGAGCAGGCCCTGGTCTACGTCCGCGAGCGCAAGAGCCTGCCCGGCGGGGACCTCGACCGTGTCCGTCGCCAGCAGGCCGCCCTGCGCGCGTTCGTGCAGAAGACCCTCTCGTCCGGGACGCTCTCGAGCCCGACGACCGCGTACGCGGCGGTCGACTCGGTGACTCGCCACGTCGGCGTGGACGACTCGCTGTCGAACACCGGCCTCGCCCAGCTCGCGTTCGGCATGCGCGACCTGCGCAACTCGGCGATCTCGTTCCTCACCGTGCCGGTCACCGGGACCGGCGACGAGGGCGGGCAGTCGGTCGTCTACCTCGACGACGGCGCCGGCCGTGACCTGTGGTTCGCGGTCAACACCGACGCCGTGCCGCAGTGGGTCGCCGCCCGCCCGCAGGAGCAGCTCTCCGCCACGCCGCGCTGACCCGCTCCTGGCGCCGATCGGGTATGCCGGTGCCATGAGCTGGGACGTGGTGATCGTCGGCGGGGGCTCGGCCGGCTGTGCGCTGGCCGGGCGCCTCAGCGAGGACCCCGGTCGCCGGGTGCTGCTGCTCGAGTCGGGGGCGGCGGTCACCGACCCCGCCGCGTTCCCGGCCGAGGTCCGTGACGTCGCCTCGCTCGCCGCGTGCGACCCCGACGGCCCACACACCTGGGACGTCGGCGTCGACCTGACGCCGGGGCGCTCCACGCGGGTCGGCCGGGGCCGGCTCCTGGGCGGGTCGAGCGCGGTCAACGGCGCCAACCACGTCCGCGCGACCCGGGCCGACCTCGACGCGTGGCCGGGCTGGTCGTACGACGAGACGCTGCCGTACTACATCCGCGGCGAGCACGACCACGACGTGCGCGGTCCCCTGCACGGCGACGCCGGCCCGGTGCCGGTCGTACGGCCGGCGGGGGAGATGCGCGCGCCCGTCACCGAGCGCTTCCTCGCCGCGGCCGCCCGGGTCGGCGTGCCCGCCGAGCCGGACAAGAACGGCGACCAGCCGCCCGGCGCGGGCCTGGTGCCCGGCAACGTCCGTCGCGGCGTGCGGGTCAACGCGGCGATGGCCTACGTGATCCCGCACCTCGCGCGGCCCAACCTCTCCGTGCGCGGCGACGTCACCGTCGCCCGGGTGCTGCTCGACGGCGACCGCGCCGTCGGCGTCGAGGCCGTGGGCGGGGAGCGCATCGAGGCCGGGGAGGTGGTGCTCTCGGCGGGCTCGGTGCTCACCCCGCAGCTGCTGGCGATCTCGGGCATCGGCCCACCCGACGCCCTGCGCGCCGCCGGCCTCCCGGTGCGTCACGAGCGCCCGGGCGTCGGGCAGGGCTACACCGACCACCCGAACGTCTACCTGGCCTTCACCGACGACGGCGCCCTGCACCCCGAGGCGCCCACGGCCCAGGCCGCCGTCCACCTCGACGGTGGTGACGACCCGGCCGGCGACCTCGAGATCCTGCTGTTCGCCCGCCCCTTCGCCCCGGGCGGCGCGTGCCACCTCATGTGCGCGCTCCAGGTGCCCGAGAGCCGGGGGACGATGACGTTCGGGACCGATCCCGCCGCGCCGCCAAGGCTCGAGCACGACTACCTCGCCTCGGAGCGCGACCGCGCCCGGATGCGCTGCGCGGTGCGCCGCGGGGGCGACCTGCTCGCGGCCGCCGGGTTCGCGCTGGGTGCCGAGCGCGGGCTCGACGACCGGGGGCTCGACGCCTGGGTCCGCGCGCACCTCGGGACGGCGGCGCACCTGTGCGGGAGCGCCCGGCTCGGCCTCGCCGACGACCCCGGCGCCGTCGTCGACCCCGAGCTGCGGGTGCATGGGCTGGCGGGGCTGCGGGTGGTCGACACCTCGGTGCTGCCCACCGTGCCCCGCCGCGGACCGGCCGCCACGGCGCTCATGCTCGGGGAGCGCGCGGCCGACCTCATCGCGGGTCGCTTGACGGACGGATCGCGTGCCTGACAGGGGTGTCACCGAGGGCGCCCGAGGGCCGTGATCACGCCGCGGAATGACCGGTTCGTGCCGGTCAGGGCAGGTGCATCCCGATCTTTCACCGGACACGGTCACAGCTGCGACACGATGGAGTGGAACAGTGTCACGTCCAGCGTGCCCGTGACGACACTTCCCGCGAGAGACCTCCCTCCGAGGTGATCGAGGAGAACCCGATGTCGTTCCTGCGCCGCCGTGTCGACGCCCCCGCCGCAGGCCCGGCCGAGGCTCCCGCCGCCGTCCCGGCACCACGCCTCTCGCGCTCCGAGCGCAAGGCGCAGAAGGCCGAGCAGGCCGCGGCCGCCGAGCTCGCCGCGCGCATCAACCGCGCCCAGCGCCGCCTCGCCCAGGCGACCGGTCCGCTGCCCGTGGCCGCCCCGCGCCGCTCGTCGGAGGACGCGGTCCCGAGCGAGTAGTCCCGTGCCGGGGTGTGCCGGGGCCGTCCCCGCCGCCGCATGACACGCTGCCGCCGTGTCCCTCCGGCGCCGCCTGCTCGCGACGGTGGCCGGGACCCTCGTGGCCGCGCTGCTGCTCGCCGGATGCGGTGATCCCGACGCCGGCGGCAGCGCCCCGCCGCCGGCCTTCGACCCGCCCCTCGGGTTCGCGGCCCCCACCGGGACGCTGTTCGGCGGCTCGGGCTCGCGGGTGTTCGGCCGCGACGCCGACGACCTGCCGGCGGCGCTGGTCGGCACCACGATCTGGGCGACCGACGGCGGGCGCCTCGTGCACGTCGACTCCACCGGCGCCGCGATCCCGGGGCCGGCCGCGCCGCCCGACCGCTTCGTCGCCGGCCGTCCCGTCGCCACCGCCGACGGCGCCGTGCTCGTCGGTGGCGCGAGCGTCGTGCCCGGCTCCGGCACCACGCCGCCCGGCCTGTCGGTCGACCTCCTCGCGTTCGACGCGGGCACGGGCGCGCTCCGATGGAACGCGGCGACGGTCCTGCCGTGGACGGAGCGCCCGCCGGCGGTCGCGATGACCGTCGCCGGGGTCGTCGCCGGCGTCGCCGTCCTGACCGCGAGCACCGACGCCCAGCGCACCGCGCTGGGGATCGACCTGACGACGCAGCGCGTGCTCTGGAGCGCCGACGGGGTCGCGGTCGACGCCGTGCTCGCCGACGGTCCCGCCGGGGGCACCGCGCTCGGGGTGGCGACCGCGCCGGGCGCGAGCCGCGCGTACGCCGAGTCGCGTGTCGTCGCCCTCGACGCCGTCACGGGCCTGCGCCGCCCCGACGTCGCCGGCGGCCTCGGGCGCCAGGTCCTGCGCGCCCCGGAGATCACCCCCGCCGGGCCGGGGCTCGCGGTCGTCTCCGGGCGCACGGCGGCGACGACGCTCGCCGCGCCCTCGGCGTCGTTGCGCTTCGTCGACGCGCGGGGCGCGCAGGTGCGCACGGTGGACGTCGGGAGCTCCTACACGCCCCCGCGCTGCGTGTGGGACGAGGCGGCCACCACCGTCTGCGGCGGCGACACCCGCGTGTTCGCCGTCGACGCCACCACCGCCGCCCCGCTGTGGGAGCTGCCCGACGCCGGCGCCAACCGCGTCGCCCCGCGCCTGACGACGGCCTGGCACGGCGCGGTGTACGGCACGACGGTGAACGGCCCGGTCGTGCTGGACGCGCGCACCGGCGCCGACCGCGACACCCGTCCCGGCGCCGCCCCGGTGCTGGTCAACGCCTACCTCGGCCTCGGGGCGGAGGCGTCCGGGGTGGCCGGGTTCGGCGGCGGCGCGACGATCGTGCCCGCCGTGCGCTGAAAGGGCCCAGGGCCGGGAGATGGCAGGGGGCTAGGAGGTCGCAGGGCGGGGTAGCCCCGCCCATGGGTGACTACGAGCACAGCGCCGACGTCCGCCGTCCTCCCGAGGAGGTCTTCGACTACCTTGCCGACGTCTCGCACCTCCCCGAGTACTTCAGCGGCCTCGAGAAGGCCTCGAGCACGGGACCCGAGGAGGTCGCCGTGGTCGCGAACGTCGAGGGCGAGCGCTACGAGGGCACGGCGTGGATGCACGCCGACGCCGACGCGCGGAGCCTGCGCTGGGGCGCCGAGCACACCAGCGGCTACCACGGCGAGCTGTTCGTGACCGGGATCGGCGACGTCGAGTCGCGGGTGACGGTCACGCTGCACACCGAGCGCGCCGACGGCCCGGGCATCCGCGCCGGCCTCGAACAGACGCTCGCCGACCTCAAGCGCATCCTCGACGGCTCGGGCACCGAGCCGACCCGTTAGCCGGACCGGGTGAGGTGCACGACTGAATCGTGCGACGTGGCGACCGTCACCCTCCTCTGGCATCCTCGGAGGCTCCCGACCTCAAGGGAGCGGAACGCCCGTGCGCATCCCGTTCGTCCGTCGTCGAGCCACCACCACGCCCCCGATCCCTCCGCGCAGGACCACCACCTTCCCGGCCTCCACCACCACCCCCGGACTCGCGGCGGGCACCACCCGCCGGCAGGTCCCCGGGCCGGAGGTCATGGCGGGGATGGAGTACCTGGACACCCCGAGCCGTGAGGCGGTCCGGGCGCCGGCGCCCGACGTCGCGGTCTGCGGCATCGACCCCCAGGTCCCGGGCAGCCCGGCCGTCCCGCGGCTCCACCTCGTCGTCCCCGACGAGGGGCCCGAGGGCACGCGGCCCGACTCCGTGGAGCAGCTGCTCACCCGGGACGGGGCGGTGCGGGTGCGGCGCCTGACCGTCGACGTGCGCGGCCTGCGCGACGTCCTCGAGAGCCGCGGGGGCTGGAACCTGCTGGCCGCGCTCGTGCGCGACCCGTCGGACAGCGTCACCAACGCGGTCTTCCGGGCGGCCATGTCGGCGCCCGACAGCGCCGGGTCGGCCGGCGCCGTGCTCGAGCCGGGTGACGTCGACGTCGAGGTGTGCGTGGTCGGCGAGGGCGACACCGTCGCCGGGCGTTGCCGCCGCGAGCTCGGCCGCGGGCGCCTCTCGCTGACGGGGTTCCTGGCCGACTCCGAGCGGCTCACCCGCCGTCTCGCCGAGGCGCTGGCCCGGCCCCGTGACCGCGCCACCCGGCGCTGCTTCGAGCACGCGCTGGCCGATGTCCTCGCCGACGCTCCGCTGTCCGCGCTGCTCGGCCGCCACGGCGCCGCGCCGTACTGCACGGTGCCCGGGACGTGGGCCACCCCGCCGACGGCCGCCACCCCGGTGCCGCGGCGTGCGGCGCCGTCCGAGCAGGCACCGTCCGCCCCGGTGCTCGAGGAGGCCGCGCCGGCGCGCTAGGTCGTGTGCACGATCAGCACGTCGGTGGGGGACCGTCGGGAGACCTCGGCGGGCACCGATCCGAGCAGGCGACCCGCGAAGCTCGCCAGGCCCTTGTTGCCCACCACGACGAGGTCGGCGTGGTGCAGGGCGACCTTGTCGCAGATGGCCTGCACCGGCTCGCCCTCGACGGCGACGGTGTTGACCTCGTCGGCGCCGGCGCGCCGGGCCACGTCGCGGGCGTCGCGCAGCTTCTCCTCGGCGGGGTTCGCCCCGATGATCTTGTAGGCCTCGTCCCCGAGCGCGCGCTCGGCCTCGGCCCGGTCGCGGTCGTTGCTGCGACCCGACCTCTCGTACGCGCAGACGATGAGGAGCTTGGCGCCCGCGTCCGCGGCGATCTGCGCGGCCCGCGTGACCGCCGACGTGGCCGAGGAGGAGCCGTCCGTGCCCACCGCCACCAGCTTGTAGTCACCCACGGCGGCACCCTAGGACGCTCACGAGCGGGTGCGCCGCGCGACCCGGGGTCGCCTCCCCGGAAGAGATCGGACAGACTGTGCGCGAGCGCCCGACCGGCGGACCCCGTCGGCGCGTGGTGCCGTGACCTCCGACGACGCCCGACGACGACCGACAGGCGGTGCAGCCGACGATGACCATGGCGAGCGGCTACTTCGTGCTCACCCCGATCTGGCACGAGGTCGTGATCGGGCTGATCGCGTTCGGTGCGCTGTTCCTCGTCATGAGCAAGGTGCTGCTGCCCCGCCTCGAGAAGGTCTACGCCGAGCGGCACGACCGCATCGAGGGCGGCTTCGAGCGCGCCGAGCAGGCCCGCGCCGAGGCCCGCCGCGTGCAGTCCGAGTACCGCACCCGCATCAGCGAGGCCCGCGAGGAGGCCGCCCGCATCCGCGACACCGCGCGCGAGGAGGGCCAGCGCCGCAACGACGAGGTCCTCGCGAACGCCCGCGACGAGGCTGCCCGCCTCGTCGAGCAGGGTCGCGAGGAGCTGGCCACCCAGCGCTCGTCGGTCAGCTCGGACCTCCAGCCCGACGTCGCGCGCCTCTCGCGTCGCCTCGCCGGCAGCCTGCTCGGCCGCGAGGTCGGCGACGACGAGTACCGCCAGACCGTCGACGACTACCTCGGCGAGCGGGTCTGACCGCGCGTCCGGTCCTCGCGGCTCGCTGAGCTGCGGCAACCGAACGAATCGGACGCTTCGCCCCTGCTCGGTCACGGCCAGGTCACGATTGTGGCGTGTCGCACACGAACCGGCCTCGTGCCGGTAACGACCCGGCCGCACCGCCCCGATGTCCGCCCGAGGACACACCGGGCGGACGGGGCGGCACATGGGCGAGCGAGCGGGGCACGACGGCCGTACCGAGGGGGCGCGTCGGGGCAGGGCACTGCTCCTGACCCTGGGCGTCCTCGCTCTGCCCCTCCTCGTGGGGGCGTTCATCGCCGGTTTTCTCCTGCTGGGGGCGGCGCCTGCGTCCGCCGCGGACCCCGTCCCCGCCGTGCCGGCGCCCTACGGCGGCCAGCTCGACGCGCCGGACCCGGGCGGGACGTTCGACGACGAGCGCGTGCTCGAGGTCGCGATGCTCGGCCTCGGCTCGCTGAACGGCCTGGCCGTCGCCGGCGTGCTGTTCGTCAACCGCCGCGGGAGCGCGGGTTCCGCGCTGGCGACCCTTCGCGCGCTGATGGCTCGTACCGACCGCGGCGTCCCGTCGGGGCCGCGCAGCCCCGCGCGACAACGAGGATGATCCACTCGCGCCGAATCATCGGCGTCCGGACGGACTAGTCGATGGCCCCTATTGGCGTCCGTTCGTGCTGGTAGGACGCCTATAGGGTGAAGGAGATCCCCCGAACGGGCTGTTCCGTCACCGGTCCGCAACGAGTCACCCTGTCGGGAACGATCCACCGGGTGACCCCTGTGTCACCGCTCGACGCCCTCGGGCGCCCGACGGTGACATGTCCACGCCCCTGAAGGAGCGCAGTTGTCGACCGACGCCGCGACCCCCGCGTCCCCCGCCGACGACGGCCCGGCCCCCGAGGCCCGGCCCGCCGCCGGACCCGTCGCGGGACCGACGGCCGTGCCCGTCGACTCCTCCGGGGGACGCCTGACCGCCCGCCTGCGCGAGGCCCGTGCACGCCTCGAGCCCGAGCGTCCGTCGATCCCCGCGCCCCGCAGCCCGGAGGGCGTCGTCCCGCCACCGGTGTTCGGGCGCGGCGCGGGCGCGCCCTCGGCCGACCTCGTCAAGGCCGTGGAGAAGCTGCTCACCGAGCTGGCCGCGCTCGAGGACGACACCCGGACCCCGGAACGGCGCACGCTCGTGCGCGCCGTGGAGCTCGCCGCGGCCGGGATCCCCGACGCGGGCTGGTCCGCCGAGCTGGGAGTCGACGACGAGGCGCTCACCGGGGCGTCCGCGCTCGCCGCGACGCACCTCGCGGAGGCGGAGGCGCTGCTCGAACGCCTCGACGGCGAGGACCGCGGCGGCCCCGCGGTGGAGGTCGACGGTGTCGTCACCTCGCTGCGCGTCGCGAAGATGGTGCTGGACCTGGAGTCGTTCACCCGCCGTCGCTGACCGGCTCCCCCCCCCGCCTCGCCGGCATGATCGGGCCGTGGCGCGCGTGGCGGTGGTCGGAGCAGGGGGCATCGGCGGTGCGCTGGCGGCGCTGACCGCCGAGCGGGGTCACGACGTGACGGTCTGCGTGCGCACGCCGTTCGACGTCCTCACGGTCACCCGCGACGGCGTCGAGCGCACGGTGCCGGCGACCGTCGCCGTCGACCCCGCGGCGGTGGGGCCCACCGACTGGGTCCTGCTCGCCACCAAGGCGCAGGACACCGCGTCCGCCGCGGGGTGGCTCGCGGCGCTCACGGGCCCCGGCACCGTCGTCGTGGTGGCGCAGAACGGCATCGACCAGGCCGACCGCGTCGACGGCCTGGTCCACCCCGGCGCCACCGTGCTGCCGGCGTCCGTCGTGCTCGGCGCCGAGGCCGTCGCTCCCGGACGGGTGGTGCACCACGGCTACGGTCGGCTGACCGTGCCCGCCGGCGAGGCGGCCGACGGTCTCGCGGCGGTCTACGAGGGCTCCGACCTCGAGATCGCGCCCACGGACGACTTCACGACCGTGGCGTGGCGCAAGCTCCTGAGCAACGCCGTCGCCAACCCGGTCACCGCGCTCACCGGCCGGCGCAACGAGGTGCTGGCCGAGCCGGCCACCCGGGACCTCGTGGTCGGGCTCGCCGGCGAGGTGATGGCGGTCGGCCGGTCGGTCGGGGCCGCGCTCACCGACGCCGACATCGACGCGCTCGTCGCCCACTACGACGGGATGCCGCCGGGACTGGGCACCTCGATGCTCTACGACCGCCTCGCGGGACGCCCGCTGGAGCACGAGTACCTCACCGGGGCGGTGGTCGCGACCGGCCTCCGGACGGGGGTGCCCACGCCCCTGAACGACGCCGTCCTGGCTCTCCTCAGGGGTGTGCGCACCGGAAACGACACGACACACGACCCGGGCGACACGGACGTCGCGTGACCTGACGGCTCGCGCGGACGGCCACGGACTGCGACGATCGGACGTATGGACGGTCGGGGTGACGGGGCACCGCGGCGTTTCCGGCTCCTGTTCGTCTGTACCGGGAACATCTGCCGGTCGCCGTTCGCGCGCTTCCACACCCGCGCGCTGCTGGAGATGCGGCTCGGGCCGCGGTGGGCGTCGTGGTTCGACGTCGCCAGCGGTGGCACCGGCGCCGTCGTCGGCTCCGAGATGCACCCGCTCTCCCGCGCCCAGCTCGGGCCGTTGGCCACGCACCCCGACGTCGCGGCCTTCCGGGCCCGCCAGCTGCCGGCGCGGGACGTGGAGCTCGCGGACCTCGTCCTCACCGTCAGCCGCTCGCACCGCTCGGCCGTGCTCGAGCTGGAGCCGCGCGCGCTGCGCAGCACGTTCACCGTGCGCGAGTTCGCCCGCCTGCTCGGCAGCATCGACCCCGCCGACCACGCCGCCCTGCCCGCCGACCCCCGCGAGCGCGCCCACGCCCTCGTCGCCGCGGCGCTCGCGGAGCGTGGCCAGGGCGCGCCGGTCGACTCCGAGGACGACGCGATCCCGGACCCCATCCAGGGCGGGGCGGCCGAGCACGCGGAATCCGCGCGCCTCCTGCACGAGGCGGTGCGGCCGCTGGTCGACGCCATCGGCGCCGGCGTCCCGTGGCCGGTCCGCCGCCGTCCCGGGCCGCCTCCCGGTCAGCACGCCGGTCCGCAACATCCCGGCATGGCACCCCGTCGGCCCGGTCCGCCCCCGCCGATGCCCGGGGGCCCGTTCGGTCCTCCGCCCGGGGTCCCGGCCGGTCCCGTCCCGGCCGGTCAGGGGCCCGGTGGCGCGCCGCCCGGGGGACCGCCGCCGCACGGTGCTCCCGTGGCCCGGCCTCCCGGCGTGCCTCAGGGTCAGCCCTCCGGCGTGTCCTCGGTGCTGCCGCCGGGCGCGCGAGTTCCGCGTCCGCCCGGGCCGGTGGACCCCCTCCCGCCCGATCCCGCCTCGGCCGGGCCGCCCGGGAACGGCACCGCGGACGGCGGGCACCATCGGGACGGCCGGTCGTCCCAGGGCCCGTCGTCACAGGGCCCGTCGTCCCAGGGCCCGTCGTCCCAGGGCCCGTCGTCCCAGGGCCCGTCGTCCCCGGTCCCGGCGACGCCGGAGCGGTCACCCCGGGACGGCGACGCCGCACCGGCACCGGCGGGTCGACGCCGCCGGCACGGCTGGGCCGACGACGACGAGGACCTCGAGAAGGCCGGCGGTCAGGTCATCGAGGGCCACGGGAGCGCCGACGGCACCGAGGGTGCGGACGACGCCCCGGCGCCGGCGCACTCGAGCACCCGCGCCGGACGGTAGGGCCAACGGCTCCTGTCCGCCGGTGCTCCGTTGTCAGGACGGGGCGCGCTCAGGACGGGGCGAAGGTGAACGCGCGGCGCACCCGGGCGCGCGGCCGCGTCACGGCCGGCGGCGGGGCGAGCAGGGGGCGCCAGGAGGTCCAGGCGTCGTGACCACCGGCGGTCACCGGTGGGTCGTCGTCGTGCCGGTCGACGGCACGCTCGACGAGGTCGTGGCACGGGTCGACACAGCCCGGGGGCCGCACGACGCAGACGCGGAGGCGTTCGGACCCGACCGTGACGTGCATGCCGGCGCGGGGCGACCGGCCGAGCTCGAGACCCAGGTCGGAGGCCGTGGCGTCGAAGAGCACGCCGCGCGTCGACTCGAAGCTCAGGCGACCGTGGCGCAGCCGCAGGACGCCGGGAACGTGGGTGACCTCGCGGACGATCCACGCGAAGCCCGCGAGCACGGTGCCCCCGACGGGTCCGCGCGCGTCCGCGGCGTGCCCCACGGGCGCCTGCCGCGGGGCGGGCACGTCGGCGAGCGCGCTCGACCGGGCCGGTGCGGTCGGTCGGGGTGGGATGGTCATCGTGACCTCCTCCCGGGATGTTGCGGTGTCGTGACCTGACCTACACCCAACGCGCGAGCCCCCTCGGGTGTCATGCTCCGGCCGGGCGAGGCGCAGCGGGCAATGGGGTGATCCGAGCCCGGGCGCGTACCGTGAGCGCACCCTTCGGCCCGTGCGGGTGACACACCACCCCTGACGGCCTCATCAGCACTGCCCAGGGTGACCACTCGCTGGCATGCTGCGGCCCCCGGGGTGCAGTGGCCCGGTCCGCGAGCGGACAGCGGGACCCGGGAGACCGTCCGAACACGGAATGAAGGTCGGCCGGACATCACGGTCAGCAGCCATCGGGGTACGGAACGCCCTCGACGACGACTTCGGGAGAACAGAGCGTGAGCAACCCCGACGAGTACCAGCAGCAGTCAGGTTTCGGGGCGACTCCGGGGGGATACAGCCAGCAGTCCGGCTTCAGTGACCCCTCGGCGGCCGCTCCGGGGTCGCAGGACCCGGGCCAGCAGGGTGGTCAGCCGGGTGGTCAGCAGGGACAGCCCGCCTACGGCCAGCCGCAGTACGGGCAGCAGCCGGGGTACGGCGGCCAGCCCGGATACGGCGCTCAGCCCGGCTACGGGGGCCAGCCGCAGTACGGCCAGCCGCAGTACGGCCAGCCGCAGTACGGCCAGCCGCAGTACGGCCAGCAGCCCGGCTACGGGCAGCAGCAGTACGGCCAGCCGTTCGCGCAGCCCGACGCCGGCTACGGCCAGCAGCCCGGCTACGGCCAGCCCGGGTACGGCCAGCCCGGCTACGGCCAGCCCGGCTACGGCCAGCCCGGCTACGGCCAGCCCGGCTACGGCGGGGTGCCGGGCAGCGACCCCACCGACGTCATCGGCTCCCGCGTCGGGCAGTACATCCTCGACGGGCTGCTCTCCGCCGTGCCGACGTTCGTCCTGTTGTTCATCGTGGCCGGGATCGCCGGGGCGTCGGCCGACCCGAACACGGCGCTCACGATCGTCGGCATCGGCTACGTCCTCGTCTTCGTCGTCGGCCTGGCGTCCGCGTTCGTGGTGCACGCGTACTGGCCGTCCACCCACCAGGGCCAGACCCCGGCGATGGGATGGCTGAACCTGCGCATCGTCCGCGAGGAGGACGGCGGCGTGCCGACCCTCGGGCAGTGCGTGATCCGGTGGCTGATGCTCATCGTCGACGGGCTGTTCGCCGGGATCCTCGGCCTGATCGTCATGTCGACCTCGGCCCGCCACCAGCGCCTCGGCGACATGGTGGCGAAGACGCTGGTCGTCCGCGCCTGACGCTCGAGCCCGAGACGGGACGGACACGGACGACCGATCCGATACACCGGGCCCGAGCATGCGTCCAGCAGTGACACGGGCGAGCGTTCCGCCCGATCGGGCGCCGGTCGGAGCCGTCACTGCCGCTGACAGGGACTCCACTGCTCCGGCCGGGCGAACCTGGACCGTTCGTGCCGCCAGGCGAAACGGACTCGGTCCGCAGAGCGACTTCCGGGCCACAGTCGGGCGCAACCGGTGCGTCCCGACGCCGCGCAGGCCCGGTCCGGCGTGACCGTACGTGACGGAGGCAGTCCGACGTGAGCTCGACAGATTCCCGACCCGGTGGGTGGCGACGATGAGCGCCCCGGCACGCGGTGGGTACGCCGCCTGGGTCAGCTGGCTCGAGGCGTTCCGCCGGGGTGAGGACCCGTCGACGGAGGGCCTCGGCCCGGTGCGCGGGGGCTTCGGCTCGTACGTGGAGGCGCGCCTGCTGGAGCGGCTCTCCACGGCCTTCGCCGGGCGGGTGCGGCAGTGGCAGACGTCGCTCGGCGACCGCATCGTGGCCCAGCCGCCGGACGGCCCGGTCGCCGCGTCGGCGATCCTGCGGGACGCGGTCGCACGGCTGGAGCCGCTCGCGAAGCTCGCCGGCTCGCCGCTGGTGCCGCCGGCGCTCGGCGCGTCGATGCGCGACATGCTCGCCGACGTCCGCGAGGGCGCCCGCACCGCGCTCGAGGAGGCCTGGCGTCGCGGGCTCGAGGACGAGCACGTCGCGGGCATGCCCGCGCAGCGGCGGGTGGACCCGTCGGCGCGACGCCCGCTGGCCGGCGGTGTCCGTCCCGGGCGCGTGCCGGAGGGCGGGGCCCGCCGGAACTAGCCGGGAGACCTCAGCCGAGGCCCACGCGCGCGAGCACGCCGCGGTGGTCGCTGCCCTCGACGTCGACGATCTCGACCTCGCGCGCCGCGGGTCCGCCGGACGTCAGCACGTGGTCGATCTGGACCCCGAGGAGCCGCGGGGCGGCCGAGGGCCACGTGCCCGTCAGGCCCTCGCCGACGTCGCTCGCCGCGTCCGTGCAGCCGTCGATGGCGTCGCGGAGCTCGGCGTGGTCGAGGGTGGCGTTGAGGTCCCCGGCGACGACCGTCGGCCGGTCGCCGGTGCACCACCGGGAGAGCGCCTCGACGTCGCGCTTCCAGGCGTTGGTGTCCCCGGGCTTCGGCGACTGCGGGTGGGTCGCGACGACGCGCACCGGCTGCCCGTCGACGTCGTCGAAGTCGAGGATGAGCGAGGGGAACTCGGTGTCGCGGTTCGGCGTCGCCGTCGGACGGCCGAGCTCGCGGCGCACGAACACGGTCATCGGGCTGTCGTCGCGCCGGGCGTCGGCGGCGAAGACGCGGTAGCCGCTGGTGCCCTCCTCGCCGCCGGAGGTGTCGACGAGGGCCTGCTGGAGGCGGTCACGCAGGACGCCGCGGGCCTCGGGCAGGACGACGACGTCGGGGGTTCGCGAGGTGATGAGCGCGGCGAGGGCGTCCGGGTCGGCGCGGCTGAGGTAGGCGCTGGCGGTGAGGACGGTCAGCTCCGGGCCCCCGGTCGCGCCCGCTTCCGACGAGCCGATCGCCCGGGGCAGGACCATCGCGAGCCCCAGCACGCCGACCAGGCCGAGAGCGGCGGCCACCGGCCACGCCCGCCGTGCGAGGAGCCCCACGAGCAGGGCGAACACCGTGAGCCCGGCGGCGAGTTGCGGTCGGAAGGCGATGGTCTGGACGAACGGGGTGCGGTCGTCGATCCCGAGCAGGTCGGAGAAGGTCACCACGGCCGCGGGCACCCCGAGCACGACGGCCGCGGCGATCGCCCCGGCGCCGGTACGGGGCAGACGGGGGTTGCGTCGAGGTCGGGAGCGGTCGCGCGCCGGCTCCCGTGACGCGGCCGGTCGGGGCGGCGCCGGAGGCGCCGCGGGGGCGGACATCTGGCGGGTCTGCGGGGGCGACGGGCCCCGGCCGGGGGGCGGGCCGTGGGGACGCCGTGCACCCGGCGGGCCCGGCGGCCGACCGGAACCGGGCGGCGGTGCCCAGCCTCCGCCGTACCCCGGCCCGGCCGGCCGGCCCCCGGGCGCAGGCCGCCCGGGGTCGTTCCGACCGGTCACGCGCGGGTCACGCGCAGGATGACGTCGTCGGAGCCGTTGTCGCTGGTCAGGTACAGCGCGCCGTCCGGGCCGAGACGTGCACCGCGCAGGCGGCCGAACTCGCCGTCGAGCTCCGGCGGCACCGTGACCTCGACGATGCGGTTCTCGTCGGCGCCGGTGCCCGGGCGCATGAAGAAGAGCTTCTCGCCCTTCTGCGCGGACACGGCCAGCAGTCCCGCCATGTCCCCCCAGGCGGGCCCGTCGAGGAAGGCCGCGCCGCTGATCGCCTCGGTGGGGTCGCCCGAGCTCCACGCGGCGGGGACGGCGTCCGGGTAGCGGTCGAGGTCGGTCATCGGCACCGACTCGTCGTAGCCGCCGGGGCTCTCGCCGCCCTGGGCCGGATCCCAGCCGTAGTTCGAGCCGGGGATGACGACGTTCACCTCGTCGTCGATGTCGGGGCCGTGCTCGGCGCTCCAGCCACGCCCGGTGCCCGGCTGGACGGCGACGGCCTGCACATTGCGGTGCCCGTAGCCCGAGACGAGGCGCTCCGCGGCGCTGCCGGAGGCGGCGAACGGGTTGCCCGGCGCGGGACCGCCGGTGGCGGGGTCGACGCGCAGCACCTTGCCGCCGAGCGAGCCGCGGTCCTGCGGGATCGTGGCGCGCGCGGTGTCGCCGGTGCCGACGAGCAGCATGCCGTCGGGGGCGAAGGTGGGCCGGCACCCGGAGTGGCGTCCCGAGGGGTTCACCGGCAGGCCGCCGACCAGCGGGTCGCGCACGCGGTCGGCCCGCGTCCCGTCGGGCGACAGGCGCCACGACACGACGCGCACGTCGACCGGGCGGCCGCCTTCCTGATGGGTCTGGCAGGTCACGAACGACCCGGAGGTGGCGACGTCCGGCGCCGCGGCGATCCCCATGAGCCCGCCCTCCCCGCGCGCGTAGACCGAGGAGAGGTCGGCGGCGACGGGCGTGACGCGGGCCCCGGGGCCGAGGCCCGTGACGAGCGAGAGCGACCCGTCCCGCTGGGTCACCAGCATCCGGTCGCCGCCGACGAAGGCGACGTCCCAGGGGTTCGCGAAGTCGCCGGCCACGGTCTCGACGCGCAGCGCGGTGCCCGTCGGCCCGGCCGGCGTCGACGGCGGCGCGGCGGCCCCGGCACCTCCGCCGGACGCGGGTGCCGCGCTCGTCCGGTCCGGACCCTCGCTGCACGCTGCGAGGCCCAGGGCCAGGAGCGCCGTGAGGGTGAGCAGGGCCCGCGCCGGGCGTGATCGGCTGGAGGTCACGTCCACGATGATGCCGCGCGACGCGTCCGATTCCCGTGGGGGCCCGATCGGGTGAGCCCGTCGGTGGCGAATCTGGGCTGGTCGGCGGCATGAAGTCGGCGAACGGGTGGCGCTGTCCGTCGGCCCGTCCAACGAGGGCGTGCCTGTTGAACACGAACGGACCGCACGGTACTTTTTGCGCGGCGGCGCACCGCCCGTGCGATCCGGGGGGCACGCACGGAGGTCGGGTCCGTCGAGGAGTCGTCGGCCGCGGGGAGCCGGCGACTCCGACCCGAACCGGCCGGAGACCCGCCCCTACCGCTCGCGGTGGCCGTCACAGGCCATCCTGCCCGGCCGTCGGGGCTCGCACGTACCCTGGAGTCCTCCCCGGCGCGCCCGCTCCTGCGCTCGTGCCCGACGGTCCGTCGAAGGGTCCGAAGAAGCTTGTCGCCCGCCGCGTCTCCTGCCGTGTCGCCTGCCGTCTCCTCCCCGGGTCCCCCTGCCGGATCCACCGCCGGATCCACCGCGCCCCTCGCCGACCTGCTGCCCGCGGCGCTCGCCGATCCCGGGCTGCAGGACGTCGTCGCGGCCGCCGGACGGGACGTCGCCGTCGAGGGTCCGACGGGGCTGCGGCCCTTCCTCGCCGCGGCGCTCGCCGCCGTGCCGGGCGAGGGCGGTGCGGTCGGCGGGGCCGGTACCCCGGTCCTCGTGGTCACCGCCACCGAGCGGGAGGCCGAGGAGCTGACCACCGCGGTGGGCGAGCTGCTCTCCCCCGACGAGGTGGCCCTCCTGCCGAGCTGGGAGACCCTGCCCCACGAGCGGCTCTCGCCGCGCGCCGACACCGTCGGGCGCCGCGTCACGGTGATGCGCCGGCTGGCCCACCCGGAGGCGCCGGACACCCCCGACGTCCCGCTGCGCGTCGTCGTCACGGCCACCCGCAGCCTCCTCCAGCCCGTCGTGCCCGGGCTCGGCGACCTCGAGCCGGTGCGCCTGGCCGAGGGCACCGAGTACGAGCTCGAGGCGCTCACCGCCCGCCTCGTCGACCTCGCCTACGCGCGCGTCGAGATGGTGGAGAAGCGCGGCGAGTTCGCGGTGCGCGGCGGCATCGTCGACCTGTTCCCGCCCACGGCGGCGGCGCCGGTGCGCGTGGAGTTCTGGGGCGACGAGGTCTCCGAGCTGCGCTGCTTCTCCGTCGCCGACCAGCGCTCGCTGCCCGGCGAGGGCCCCGACTCCCGACCGGCCGAGGTCGTCGCGCCGCCGTGCCGCGAGCTGCTGCTCACCGACACCGTGCGCACCCGCGCCGCGGAGCTCGCCGCCGAGCACACCAAGGACAAGGCCCTCGCCGAGCTGCTCAGCCGCGTCGCGGAGGGCATCCCGTCGGAGGGCATGGAGTCGCTGATCCCCGCGCTGCTCTCCGGGGAGGGGGAGACGCCGGAGCTCGCCCTGCTGCCCGAGCTGCTGCCCAGCGGCGGGCACGTGCTGGTCTGCCACCCCGAGCGCGTGATCACACGCGCCGCCGACCTCGTGCGCACCGGCCAGGAGTTCCTCGAGGCGTCGTGGCTCGCGGCCGCGGACGGCGCCGACGGCCGCGCCCCCATCGACCTCGGTGCCTCGGCCTACCGCGACCTCGGCGACGTGCGCGCCGTCGCCGCGAAGGCGGGACGGCCGTGGTGGACGCTGTCGAGCCTCGCGACCGACCCCGACGTCGAGGACGACTCCCAGACTCCGCGAGAGTGGGGCCAGCACACCGATAGGGCGCGGGTGCTGCGGCCCGGGTTCATCGCCGTCGAGGCCTACCGCGGCGACATCGCCCGCGCGGCCGCCGACCTCCGTGGGCTCGCCGCGTCCGGGGGGATCGGCGTCGTCGTCGTGCCCGCCGCCGGCACGGCCCAGCGCGCGGCCGAGCAGCTGCGCGAGCACGAGGTGCCGGTGGTCCTGGCGGACGAGGGCCTGCTCGGCGCCCCGCAGCCCGGCGTGGTCACGGTCACGCGCGGGTCGCTGGCCGACGGCGTCACGGCCGGCGGGACGCCGCTCGTGATCGTCACCGAGTCCGACCTCACGGGCAGCCGCTCGAGCGGCGACGGCGTCGTGAAGCGGGCGCCGGTCAAGCGGCGCAACGCCGTCGACCCTCTCACGCTCCAGACCGGCGACTACGTCGTCCACGCCCAGCACGGCATCGGCAAGTTCGTCGAGATGACCCAGCGCACCACCGGCACCGGCCCGGCGCGCACCACGCGCGAGTACCTGGTGCTGGAGTACGCCAGCTCGAAGCGCGGGCAGGCGTCGGACCGGCTGTTCGTCCCGACCGACCAGCTCGACCAGGTCAGCCGCTACGTCGGCGGCGAGCTGCCGACGCTGAACAAGCTCGGCGGCTCCGACTGGTCGAAGACGAAGTCGAAGGCGCGCAAGGCGGTCCGCGACATCGCGGCGTCGCTGGTCCAGCTCTACGCGGCGCGCCAGTCCGCGCCCGGGCACGCGTTCGCGGCCGACACCCCGTGGCAGCGGGAGATGGAGGACGCGTTCCCGTTCACCGAGACGCCCGACCAGGCGTCGGCGATCGACGAGGTCAAGGCCGACATGGAGAAGGCGGTCCCGATGGATCGCGTCATCTCCGGCGACGTCGGCTACGGCAAGACCGAGATCGGGGTGCGCGCGGCGTTCAAGGCGGTGCAGGACGGCAAGCAGGTGGCGGTGCTCGTGCCGACGACGCTGCTCGCCCAGCAGCACCTGCAGACGTTCACCGACCGGATGCGCAACTTCCCGATCACGGTGAAGGGGCTCTCGCGGTTCACGCCGGCCAAGGAGGTCGACGGGATCCTCCGGGGCCTCGCCGACGGCAGCGTCGACGTCGTCGTCGGCACCCACCGGCTCCTGCAGACCGGGGTGTCCTGGAAGGACCTCGGGCTGGTGATCATCGACGAGGAGCAGCGCTTCGGCGTCGAGCACAAGGAGCACATCACCGGGCTCCGCGCCCACGTCGACATGCTCTCGATGTCCGCGACGCCGATCCCGCGCACCCTGGAGATGAGCCTCGCCGGCATCCGCGAGATGTCGACGATCCTCACCCCGCCCGAGGAGCGGCACCCGACGCTGACCTACGTCGGCGCTCAGGAGCCCAAGCAGATCGCCGCCGCGATCCGGCGCGAGCTGCTCCGCGACGGGCAGGTCTTCTACATCCACAACCGCGTGCAGTCGATCGACGACTCCGCGGCCAAGCTGCGCCAGCTCGTGCCCGAGGCGCGCATCGTCACCGCGCACGGCCAGATGCCCGAGGAGCGCCTCGAGCGCACCGTCAACGAGTTCTGGGAGCGCGAGCACGACGTCCTGGTCTGCACGACGATCGTCGAGAACGGCCTGGACATCTCCAACGCCAACACCCTGATCGTCGAGCGCGCCGACACCCTGGGGCTCTCGCAGCTCCACCAGCTCCGCGGTCGCGTCGGCCGCGGGCGCGAGCGGGGGTACGCCTACTTCCTCTACCCGGCCGACCAGCCGCTCACCGAGACCGCGCACGACCGCCTCGCCACCATCGCCCAGCACTCCGAGCTGGGCGCCGGCACCGCGGTCGCGATGAAGGACCTCGAGATCCGCGGCGCCGGCAACATCCTCGGCGCCGAGCAGTCCGGGCACATCGCGGGCGTCGGGTTCGACCTCTACGTGCGCCTGGTCGGCGAGGCCGTCGAGGCGTTCAAGGCGCACACCGACGCCGCAGGCGACGGCGACGAGCCGCTGGCCGAGGTGCGCGTCGACCTCCCGATCGACGCCCACGTGCCGCACGACTACGTCGACACCGAGCGCCTGCGCCTCGACGTCTACCGCAAGATTGCCGAGGCCGGCGACGACGCGGCGCTGGACGCCGTCCGCGAGGAGCTCGTCGACCGCTACGGCGAGCCCCCGGTGCCGGTGACCAACCTGCTGGCCGTCGCCGCGTTCCGCCAGGTCTGCCGGCGTCACGGGATCACCGAGGTCGCGGGCCAGGGCAACCAGATCCGCCTCGCGCCGGTGGACCTGCCCGACTCCGCGCAGATGCGGCTCAAGCGCCTGCACCCGCGCGCGCAGTACAAGGCGGCGTCGCGCACCCTCTCGCTGCCCCGGCCCGTGGAGGGCCAGGACGGGCGGGGCCCGGTGAAGATGGGCGCGCCGCCCCTGCGCGACCTGGCCCTGCTGGCCTGGTGCGAGCAGCTGTTCGCCCAGCTCTTCCCCGCGCCGGTGGCGGCGGCGGCGACCTGACGGCCGTGCTCCGGTGCGTGCCGGGCGGCCGCGGAGCCGCTCGGTGGGACCTCGCCAGTTCGATCTCTCGACCGTGCCGCCAGTGCTGGTGCGAGGGGCACGTACGGCAGGCGTGCGGACCGGTCGATCATGCGCGATGTGCCCCTCGACGCGCACAGCACCGGTCGCACTCTCGAGAGATCGAGATGGCGAGCTCCCGGAACCGGGGGCGCCGGCGGCCCGGGCGCCCAGGAGTGCGGGGCGGCCGGGGGGACGCGGCCGGGCGGGTGAGAAGGTGACCACCGTGCGTCGCCTGCTGCCGATCGTCACGTCGGTGCTCGTCGGTCTCGTCGTGCTGGCCGGGTGCGGGACGGGGCCGTCCCAGGTGGACGCCGCGGCCATCGTCGGCGACCAGGTCATCACGATCGACGACATCCAGGGCCGGCTGCGCACCGCCGTGCCGGACCTGCGGGTCGCGGTCGACCAGCAGGGGGCGCAGCAGGGCATCGCGCCGGGCGCGCCGATCCCGCCGCAGCTGCTCGCGCAGGAGTCGCGCCGGCTGGTGACGGTCCGGGTCCTGCACGAGCTCATCGCCGAGCAATCGCGTCGCGACGGGATCGTCGTGCCGCCGCAGCGGGTGGATGCCGAGCTCGCCCGGGTCGGCGGGGCGGAGGCGGCCGCGCAGGGCAGCGGCTTCGACCCCGCGACGATCCGCGAGCTCGTGGGCGACCAGGTCGCCGCCGCCGAGATCGGCCGCCGGGTGTTCGACCGCCTGGCCGTCACCATCGACTACGCCGCCACGCCGGACCGGGCGTCGGCGGAGGCCCTGGCCGCCCAGGTCGCCGCCGACCCGACACGCGCGGACCGGCTCTTCGCCGGCGCGCCGGGCGGAGCGGGGGCGAGCGGGCTCGCGCTGCGTCCGGGCCAGAACCAGGGCGCCGAGCTCCGGTCGTCGGCGTCGTCGGTGCTCTTCGGGCTGCCCGCGGGCACCGTCGCGATCACGCCGAGCGGCTCGTCGAGCTCGCAGACCGGCCAGCAGCAGGACCCGGCCCAGGGCCCGTGGACGGTCATCCACGTGCGCGAGCGCACCCTCGACGCCCCGCCGCCCGGAGCAGGCATCACCCCCGCCGGCGCGGTCGACGAGGACACGATGTTCGGGTTCGGCCTGCGCATGCTCCAGCCGCTGGCGCTCGAGGAGGGCGTGACGGTCAGCCCCCGCTACGGCACCTGGGACCCGACGCAGCTCGACGTGGTCGAGGACGAGGCGGCCGCGGGCGTCATCACCCCGGTGCGCAGCCCGGCCCCGTGAGCACCGGGACCACCACGACGGTCGCCGTCGACCCCCGGCTCGGCGCGGTCCTGCCCGCCTCGGCGGTGCGCACGGTCGCCGCGGCCGACCAGGTGCGCCTGCACCCCGACCTGCCCGCGGAGCTCGCTGAGGCGTTCGCGCGCGACCTCGGCGCGGTCGGGACGGAGACGCCACGGGCCGACGGCGCGGTGGTCGAGCTCGTGCCGGGGACCGGGAACCAGCCCGGCGCCGCGCTCCTCGAGGCCGTGCGCGTCATGGACCGCCTGCGCTCGCCCGGCGGCTGCCCGTGGGACGCCGCGCAGACGCCGGAGTCGCTGCTGCGCTACCTCGTCGAGGAGACCTACGAGCTCTACGACGCCGTCGCC
Source organism: Actinomycetospora chibensis (assembly GCF_028737215.1). Lineage (GTDB taxonomy): Bacteria > Actinomycetota > Actinomycetes > Mycobacteriales > Pseudonocardiaceae > Actinomycetospora > Actinomycetospora chibensis. The sequence goes on from NZ_JAQZAM010000004.1 coordinate 97,986, forward strand.
GACGACGACCGCGAGGCCGTGCGGGAGGAACTGGGCGACGTCCTGCTCCAGGTCCTCTTCCACGCGCGGATCGCCCAGGAGGACCCGCGCGCGCCGTTCGGGATCGACGAGGTCGCGCAGGAGCTGGTGGCCAAGCTCGTCGGACGGCACCCGCACGTCTTCGGCGACGGCGAGGTGATCACCGGTGCGGCTGAGCAGCAGGTGCGCTGGGAGGAGCTCAAGGCGGTCGAGAAGCGCCGGGCCTCCGCCCTGGAGGGCGTCGCGCGGGCCCAGCCCGCGGCCGCGCTCGTCGCGAAGTACCTCTCGCGGGCCCGCCGGGCGGGCGTGCCCGACGACCTGCTGGCCGCCGCGTCGGACGATCCGCTCTACGCGGACATCGCCGCCGGCACCGTTGCCGGGAACGCCGACCCCGAGGGAGCGCTGCGGGCCGCCGCGGACGAGCTGGCCCACCGGGTGCGGTCCGCCGAGGACGCGGCGCGCGCCGCGGGGGAGGACCCCGCCGCCCTCGACGCGGAGGCCTGGGCCCGCCACTGGCGGGCCTGAGTCCTGCGTCTGAATTCGGACAATACGGTCACCTCCTGTGATCGCTGGTGCCGACGTCTTCCCTCGCGTCACCCAGCGAGGCTAGCCTCACCTCACCATAGGTAAGGGTGAGCTGAGAGGACGCCATGCTGGGGAACGCCCTGATCGGGCTGCGCGAGGGCCTGGAGGCGTCCCTCGTGGTCAGCATCCTCGTGGCGTTCCTGGTGCGCACGGATCGCCGCCGGGAGCTGCCGAAGGTGTGGCTCGGGGTCGGGATCGCGGTGCTGATCAGCGTCGGTGTCACCCTCGGCCTCACGTTGTCGCAGCAGGCGCTGACGTTCCAGGCCCAGGAGACGCTGGGCGGCTCCCTGTCGATCATCGCGGTGGGCTTCGTCACCTGGATGATCTTCTGGATGCGCCGCGTCGGGCGGACGATCGCGACCGAGCTGCAGGGCGGCCTGGAGAAGGCGATCGCCATGGGGTCGCTCGCCGTCGTCCTCATGGCCGCGCTCGCCGTGGGGCGCGAGGGCCTCGAGACCGCGGTGTTCTTCTTCGCCGCGGCCCAGGCGGCCGGGGAGACCACCGGGCCGTTGATCGGGTTCCTGATCGGCATCGCGATCGCGATCGTGCTCGCCTACCTGATCTACCGCGGCGCCGTGACGCTGAACCTGGGCAAGTTCTTCACCGTCACCGGCGTGCTGCTGATCTTCGTCGCGGCGGGCATCCTCGCCTACGGCGTCCACGACCTGCAGGAGGCCGGGATCATCCCCGGTCTCACCACCCTGGCCTTCGACGTGAGCGCCGCGATCCCGGCCGACTCCTGGTACGGCGTGCTGCTCAAGGGCGTCTTCAACTTCTCACCGCAGACCACCGTGGCCGAGGCCGTCGTGTGGGTGCTCTATGTCGCGATCGTGCTGACGCTGTTCCTGCGTCCCGCTCGCAGACCCGTCTCCGGCTCCGCGCCGGAGGTCCCGGCCGAGACCTCGGCCGACGCTCCCGCCTGACCTCTGCCCGACGACCCCCACTCGCACGACCGCGCCCCGACGCGCGCCCTCCGGAGGAGAACGATGTCCCGCAGGCCCCTCGCCGCCGTCACCGGTGCGGCACTGGTGATGATCGCGCTGTCCGCGTGCACGAGCACCGCGCCCCAGGGTGGTGGCGAGGGCGGGCCGATCCAGGTGACGGCGTCGGACACCACCTGCGACATCTCCGCGACCGAGGCGCCCGCCGGCAACGTCGCGTTCTCGATCCGGAACACCGGCACGAAGGTCACCGAGTTCTACGTCTACGGCACGGGCGACCGGATCGTCGGCGAGGTCGAGAACATCGGCCCCGGCCTCTCCCGTCAGCTGCTGGTCGAGGTGCCCCAGGGCGGCCAGTACACGACCGCCTGCAAGCCGGGCATGGTCGGCGACGGCATCCGCGCGCCGTTCACCGTCACCGGCAACGTGGCGGGGGCGACGTCCCAGGACGCCGTGCTCGCCGCCGCGGTGTCCGGCTACCAGCGCTACACGAACTCCCAGATCGAGGCCGGGATCGCCCGGACCCAGGAGTTCGTCGACGCGGTCAAGCGGGGCGACGTCCCTGCGGCCCGGGCGCTCTTCCCGATCTCGCGCACCTACTGGGAGCGCGTCGAGCCGGTGGCGGAGTCGTTCGGCGACATCGACCCGCGCGTCGACGGCCGCGAGGACGACGAGCGCGACCCGGGCGTCGCGTGGACCGGGTACCACCGCCTCGAGAAGGACCTGTGGGTCACCGGCCTGCAGCCCGACTCGGCCGCGATCGGCGACCAGCTGATGGCCGACATGCGCGACCTGCAGACCCGCGCCGCGACCGTCGCGCTCACCCCCGTGCAGCTGGCGAACGGCGCCAAGGAGCTCCTCGACGAGGTCGCCACCGGCAAGATCACCGGCGAGGAGGACCGCTACTCGCACACCGACCTGTGGGACTTCCGCGCCAACGTGGACGGCTCGCAGGCCGCGGTCGCCGCCCTGCGTCCGGCGCTCGACCAGCGCGACCCCGCGCTGGGCCCGGTGCTCGACGCCCGCTTCGCCGACGTCGACCGGCTCCTCGAGCAGTACCGCGCCGGGGACGGCTACGTGCTCTACACCCAGCTCACCGAGCAGGACAAGCAGCGCATGACCCAGACGGTCGATGCGCTCGGCGAGCCCGTGAGCCAGGTCGCCGCGGTGGTGTCCGGGCAGTGAGATCCGCGACGTGGCGGCACGACCGCAGCCAACTGACCATGGCGGCATGACGGGCCGTACCGGATGACGGACACCACCGACGAACCCCGACCGGGCATGTCCCGGCGCCGGCTCCTGGGATGGACCGGCGCCGGGGCGGCCCTGGCCGGGGTCGGCGCCGTGGCGGGCTACTCCGCCGCGGACACCGACCCGCCGCCGGACCCGTCCGGCGGCGTCGTGCCGTTCCGCGATGTGCACCAGGCCGGGATCATCACGCCCGCACAGGACCGGCTGCACTTCGTCGCGCTCGACCTGACCACCGTCGACCGTGCGGCGATCGTCAGCCTGCTCCGACGCTGGACGACGGCCGCGGAGCGCATGACCGCCGGCGCCGAGGCGGCCCCCGGCGGCGCGGTGAACCGGAACCCGGAGGCCCCGCCGAGCGACACCGGCGAGGCGCTCGGCCTGCCGGCGTCCGCGCTGACGATCACCTTCGGGATCGGCGGGAGCCTGCTGGACAAGCTCGGCATCCCGCGCCCGCCGGAGCTCGCCGACCTCCCGCCGTTCCAGCTCGACACCCTCGACCCGGCGCTCTCCGGCGGCGACCTCTGCCTGCAGGCGTGCGCGAACGACCCGCAGGTCGCGGTGCACGCGGTGCGCAACCTCGTGCGCACCGGCTTCGGTACGACGTCGGTGCGCTGGTCGCAGCTCGGGTTCGGGCGGACGTCGTCGACGTCGGCCGCCCAGCAGACCCACCGCAACCTCTTCGGCTTCAAGGACGGCACCAACAACCTCAAGGCCGAGGACACCGCGCTGCTCGAGGAGCAGGTCTGGGTGCCGCCGGCGCAGGGCCCCGCGTGGCTCACGGGCGGCACGTACCTCGTGGCGCGCCGCATCCGGATGCACGTCGAGACCTGGGACCGCACCTCGCTGGCCGAGCAGGAGTCCCTCACGGGACGCACCAAGGGTGAGGGCGCCCCGATCGGACAGGCCCGCGAGTTCGACATCCCGAACCTGGGCCCCGGCTCCCCGATCGCCGAGGACGCGCACATCCGACTCGCCTCGGCGCAGAACAACGGCGGCGCGCGCATCCTGCGCCGCGGCTACAACTTCGTCGACGGCAGCGACGGGCTGGGCCACCTCAACGCGGGCCTGTTCTTCCTCGCGTTCATGCAGGACCCCCGGCGCCAGTTCGTGCCGATGCAGAGCCAGCTGGCCCGCAACGACAAGATGATGGAGTACATCCGGCACACCGGGTCGGCGGTGTTCGCGGTCCCGCCGGGGCTTCGCGAGGGCGCCTACTGGGGGCAGTCGCTGCTCGAGGGGTGACGCGACGGGTCGGGGGAAACCGTCACCTACCGCCCCGTAATCTCCACGGCGATGAGCGCCCCCACCGACCCCTCACCGGGGTCCCGCGATCGTGCCCCGGGGCCCCGCCGGTCGACGGTGCGCAGTGGCGTGGACGAGGGCGGGACCCCGCCCCCGCCGCGGCACCGGCTCGCCCTCGTCGGCCGTCTCGGTCTCGTGGTGGTGCTGCTCCTGGCCGTCGTCGCGACGGTGGTCGTCGTGAGCCAGCGCAACCAGTTCGGGCGCCAGGACGCGGGCGCCGAGGAGATCCCGGCCCTCGAGGTCGCGCCCGCCCCCGTGCAGCTCGGCACCGTCGCGCAGCCCGACGCGCTCGCGCCGCCGACGTCGCTCGTGCCGGGCGGCGCGCCGTCGCAGGCGCCCGCGGGCGGTGCCCGCACCGTGTCCGGCTGGGCGACCGACATCGCGAGCCGCGTGGACGTCCCCGCCCGCGCCCTGCAGGCCTACGGCCAGGCCGACCTCGCGGTGAAGCAGGAGCAGCCGGACTGCAACCTCTCGTGGGTCACGATCGCGGGCCTCGCGCGCATCGAGTCCAACCACGGTCGCTACCGGGGCGCCTCGATCGCCGACAACGGCGACGTCACCCCGCGCGTCATCGGCGTCCCCCTCGACGGCACCGGCGGCAACCGCACCATCGGGGACACCGACCGCGGCGTGCTCGACGGCGACTCCGCGCTCGACCGCGCCGTGGGCCCGCTGCAGTTCATCCCGTCGACGTGGGCGAAGTGGCGCTCCGACGGCAACGGCGACGGCGTGGCCGACCCGAACAACATCTTCGACGGCGCCCTCGCCGCGGGCCGCTACCTCTGCGCCGGCGGTCGCGACCTCGCCACCGGCCCCGGCTGGCGCGCCGCGGTGCTGTCGTACAACAACTCCGACGAGTACGGCCGCCGCGTCTACGCCGCCGCCGACTCGTACGCCTCGGCGAGCCAGGCGTAGTCGCCGGGGGCGGCTAGGGGTTGCTGCCGCCCGCCCGGTCGGAGCGGACGGCGATGTTCGCGCTGACCTCGCCCAGGGCCTCCTGGTACTCGGGCCGCGGGTCCATCGCCGCCGCCATGCGCAGCTGGGTGCGGGCCTCCACGAGCCGGCTCTGACGCTGCAGCGTTCGCCCGAGGGCGAAGCGCGCATAGTGGTCGGCCGGGTCGAGCTCGAGCACGCGCAGGAAGCCCTCCTCGGCGCGGCGGAACTGCGCGGACGCCAGGTAGGCGCGGGCGGCCAGCAGGTGCACCGAGGCCGCCTCCGGCTCGTCGGAGAGCAGCGGGGCCAGGGCTCTGAGGGCGTCGAGAGGCCGGCGCCGCTCGAGGAGCTCCTCGGCGCGGCGGAACGCCTCCACCGCCGACACCCCCGGGGTGCCGTCAAGATCGGCGGGGTCGGGCTGTGCGGCGGACATCCCTGCCACCGTAGGCGGCGTCCCCGCGCCGCGCGAGGGACCGCTCCGCTCTCGGACCTCCCCGAGCGTGGCGTCCCGGGGCGCTCGGGCACGGCGTCTACGATGCGGACGACGTGCCGTGCCCCGGGGCGCGGCGAGGCGATCCATCGTTCGGAGGCACGGGCCGTGGCGGTCATCGAGCAGGTCGGCGCACGAGAGATCCTCGACTCGCGGGGCACACCCACGGTCGAGGTCGAGGTGGCGCTCGACGACGGCACGCTGACCCGCGCCGCGGTGCCCTCCGGGGCGTCCACCGGCGAGCACGAGGCGGTCGAGCTGCGCGACGGCGACGACTCCCGCTACCTGGGCAAGGGCGTCGAGCGCGCCGTCGCCGGGGTGCTCGACGAGATCGGGCCCGGCCTGGTCGGCATCGACGCCGCCGAGCAGCGCGTCGTCGACCAGAAGCTCATCGACCTCGACGGCACGCCGGACAAGTCGCGGCTCGGCGCCAACGCGCTGCTGGGCGTCTCGCTGGCCGTCGCCCGCGCCGCCGCCGAGTCGGCCGAGCTCGACCTCTTCCGCTACGTCGGCGGCCCGAACGCCCACGTACTGCCGGTGCCGATGATGAACATCCTCAACGGCGGCGCCCACGCCGACTCCGGGGTGGACATCCAGGAGTTCATGATCGCGCCGATCGGCGCCGAGTCGTTCCGCGAGGCCCTGCGCTGGGGCGCCGAGGTCTACCAGGCGCTGAAGAAGGTGCTCAAGGGCAAGGGCCTCTCGACGGGCCTGGGCGACGAGGGCGGCTTCGCGCCGTCGCTGCCGCACAACCGCGAGGCGCTCGACCTCATCGTCTCCGCCATCCGCGAGGCGGGCTACACGCCCGGCCGCGACATCGTGCTGGCCCTGGACGTCGCGGCCAGCGAGTTCTACTCCGACGGCGTCTACCGTTTCGAGGGCGAGACCCGCAGCGCCGCCCAGATGAGCTCCTACTACGGCGAGCTGCTCGACGCCTACCCGCTGGTCTCGATCGAGGACCCGCTCTCGGAGAACGACTGGGACGGCTGGACCAAGCTCACCGGCGACGTCGGTGACCGCGTCCAGATCGTCGGCGACGACCTGTTCGTCACCAACATCGAGCGCCTCGAGGAGGGCATCGAGCGGCGCGCCGGGAACGCCCTGCTGGTCAAGGTCAACCAGATCGGCACGCTCTCGGAGACCCTCGACGCGGTCGCTCTCGCCCAGCAGTACGGCTACCGCTGCATGATGAGCCACCGCTCCGGCGAGACCGAGGACACCACGATCGCCGACCTCGCCGTGGCCACCAACTGCGGCCAGATCAAGACCGGCGCGACGGCCCGCTCCGAGCGCGTCGCCAAGTACAACCAGCTGCTGCGCATCGAGGAGGCCCTCGGCGACGCCGCGCGCTACGCCGGCGACCTGGCCTTCCCGCGCTTCGACCCGGACGCCTGAGCCGCGTGGCCGCGCCCGACCGCCACGACCGCGCCGCCGGCGGATCCCCGGGGCCGTCGGGCGGCTCGGGGTCGGCCGGCTCGGGGTCGCGCGGGTCGGGGTCGGGCGGCGGCCGGGGCCGGGGGCGCCGCACCGGGCGGGGCGCCGCGTCGGCGGGCACCCGGGGCGCCGGGGCCGCGACGTCGTCGCGCGGGCGCACGCGGGCCCGTCAGGGTCCCCGCCGCGACCCGCAGCGTGTCGTGCGTCGTCGCCACCCGTTGCGTGTCCCCTCCGGCCCCGCGGCCGCCGCGGCACGGGCGCGCCGCGCCGCCGCCGCGACCGGGGGCGCGCTGGGGCTCTCCACCGCCCGCCGGGCCGCGGTGCTCGCCGTCGTGGTGTGTGCGCTGGCCCTGACCGTGGCGGTGCCGCTGCGCAACTACGTGACCCAGCGCCACGAGATCGCCGCCGTAGCGGCAGAGCAGGAGCGCCTGGCGCGCGACGTCGGCACCCTGACCGACGAGCGCTCGGCGCTGCGCGACCCGGCGCACATCGAGGCGCTGGCCCGCGAGCGTCTCGGCTACGCCCGTCCTGGCGAGGTGCCCTACCGGGTCGAGCTGCCCGGCGACGCGGACGCCCCCCGCGACCCCCGCGACGCCGGAGCGGGTGCCGAGCTGCCGCCCGCGGAGGCCGACCTGCCCTGGTACGCCCGCGTCGCCCGCACGACCCTCGGCACGGCCCCGTGAGCGAGGGTGCTGGCGACGGCGCCCTCGACGGCGAGCCGACTCAGGACGACGTCGACGCGGTGACCGGGCAGATCGGCCGGCGCCCCCGGGGCCTGCGCCGAATCGCGCACCGCTGCCCGTGCGGCCTGCCCGACGTCGTCGAGACCGCGCCGCGCCTCGAGGACGGCACCCCCTTCCCGACGCTCTACTACGCGACCTGCCCGCGGCTGACCTCGCGGATCGGCACGCTGGAGGCCGACGGGCTGATGCGCGAGCAGACCGAGCGCCTCGAGACGGACCCCGACTTCGCCGCGCGCTACGCGTCGGCCCACGCCGACTACCTCGCTGAGCGCGACGCGATCGAGCCGCTGGGCACCGAGGTCAGCGCCGGCGGCATGCCGACGCGCGTGAAGTGCCTGCACGTCCACGTCGCCCACACCCTGGCCCGCGGACCGGGGGTGAACCCGTCCGGCGACGAGGCCCTCGAGCGCCTCGACGCGTGGTGGCACGCCGGGCCGTGCGTCGGCCCGTCCGCCGACGACGCGAGCTGATCCGGGCTGATCCGGGCTGATCCGGGCTGATCCGAAACGCCCCCGACGGGCTGACGCCGCGGCGCTCCACCGGGCGACGGCCCCGGGGCCGCTCCGTCCCGATCTCCGGCACGCACCGTGGCGTCGGGATCCCGGCCGGGTGGACCCGCACCCCGGCCCGGTCACGACCCCCCTCTCGGTTTGATCGACCCGCGCGTCGCACCGCAGGATGGTCCTACCGGTTCCCCCGACCGGTGCAGTGCGACGGTGCGGACGGCCCGTCGCACACCGGGTACCGGGCTCGCGCCGGGACGCCTCACGGCGACCCCGCAGGCCCGCCCGCAGCCCGGCCGCCGGGCGCCCCCTCCCGCCGGGGCGCCCGGCGACCGGACCGCCGGCCCCGGTCCCGGCGACCCCGCCCCCGGCGGAAAGGCCTCGTCCTCGCTAGCGTCGACACCGGAGCCCGGGCGAGCGGCCCGGGGGAGCACCACGTGCAGGGGGGCGTCCATGCCACGCGTCGCGGCCGTCGACTGCGGGACCAATTCGATCCGGCTGCTGGTCGCCGACGTGACCGTCCGCGAGGACGGTTCGGCCTGGCTCGAGGACGTCCACCGCGAGATGCGGATCAACCGGCTCGGCCAGGGCGTGGACGCCACCGGTCGGCTCGCGCCGGAGTCGCTGACGCGGACCCGCGAGGCGCTCGCCGCCTACTCCGAGATGCTGCGCCGCCACGGTGTCGCCGTGGGGCCCGACACCGTGCGCGTCTGCGCCACCTCGGCCACCCGCGACGCCGAGAACCGCGACGAGTTCTTCGGCGCGGTCCGCGAGATCGTCGGGGTCGACGCCGACGTCATCACTGGCGACGAGGAGGCCCGCCTCTCATTCGCGGGCGCGGTGGCCGACCTCGACCCCGACGAGGGCCCGTTCGTCGTCGCCGACGTCGGGGGCGGGTCCACCGAGATCGTCACCGGCACATGGGACGCGGTGCGCGCGGAGGTCACGGCGGCCCGCTCGACGGACGTGGGCTGTGTGCGGCTGACCGAGAAGTTCCTGCACGACGACCCCCCGACCGCGGAGCAGATCACCGAGGCCGAGGAGTTCACCCGCGCGACGCTGGCGCCCGCGTTCGCCGAGGTGGCCGTCGCCGACGTCCAGACCTGGGTGGCCGTCGCCGGCACCGCCACGACGCTCGCCGCGGTGGGCATGGGCCTGCGGACCTACGACGCCGACCGCATCCACCTCTCGCGCCTCGGTCTGGACGACGTGCGCGCCACCGCGCGGCGTCTGGAGGCCATGCCCCGCGACGAGCGGGCGGCGCTCGGCCCGATGCACCCGGGGCGGGTCGACGTCATCGGCGGCGGGTCGCTGGTGATGCGGGTGCTCGCCGAGGAGCTCGCCGAGCGCACCGACGTCACCGAGCTCGTGGTCTCCGAGCACGACATCCTCGACGGGATCGCCCGGGCACTGGCGGCCCGGTGGTGACGGCCCGGCCGGCCGACCCGCCGGGCGCTCCCCGCACCGGGGCGCCCGGCGTCCTGCCACTCGCGGCGCTCGTGCTCGCCCGGCGGGTGCGGGCGCTGGTGGCCGTCACCGTCGTCCACACGATCGTCCTCGCGGTGGCCGCGTGGGTCGCGGGCAACGGGCCCACGCTGCCGAGCGTTGCGGCCCTCGCCGCGCACCTCGCGATCTCGCTGGCCGCCGCCCTGCCGGTGCGCTGGCAGTTCGCGGGCGACCCCGCGCTCCGCGAGCGCCGCGCCGTGCGGGCGATGACGGTGTCGTTCGTGGTCCTCGCGGTCTACAGCGCGGTCGACGCCGTCACCGACGCCCTCACGCCCGGCAGGCCCGGAGAGACGCTGGTCGGCGGTCTGCTCGGCCTCGCCGCCGCCGTCGCGCTGCCGTTGCTGGTCGCCGCCGACGCGCGGACCGCCCGGGCGCAGGGCGCCGACCGCGACCCGCGGGTCCGGCCCGTGGCGCCCACCGGGCTGGTCGTGGCGCTGTGCGCCGTGCTGGTCGCGGCGTCCGGCGTCGATCTCCTGGCGGGTACGGCGGTGGCACCCTCGCTGGCCGCGCCGACCGTCTCGGCGGTCGTGGCCGTGCTCGCGGCGCGGGAGGCGTGGGGTGCCTGGCACCGCTGACCCCGCGCTCGTGGCCGACCTCCCCGCGCTCGACGCGGCGGTGTCGGAGTGCCGGGCGTGCCCGCGGCTCGTGGCGTGGCGGGAGGAGGTCGCGGCGACCAGACGGGCCGCGTTCCGGGACGAGACGTACTGGGGCCGTCCGGTGCCGGGGTTCGGCGCGGTCGACGCGCGGCTGCTGATCGTGGGGCTCGCCCCCGCGGCCCACGGCGCCAACCGCACAGGGCGCATGTTCACCGGCGACCGCAGCGGCGACGTCCTCTACGCCGCGCTGCACGCCGTCGGTCTCGCGTCCCAGCCGACGTCGGTCGCGATCGGCGACGGCCTCGAGCTGTTCGGGGTCCGGATCACCGCGCCGGTGCGCTGCGCCCCGCCCGAGAACAAGCCGACGCCGGACGAGCGCGACCGCTGCCGGCCGTGGCTCGCCCGCGAGCTCGCGCTGCTGCGCGACACCGTGCGCGCGGTCGTCGTGCTCGGCGGGTTCGGGTGGCAGGCGCTGCTCCCCGTGCTCGCCACCCCGGATCCCGCGGGCGGGCACCCGGGCTGGGTGGTGCCGCGTCCCCGGCCGGCCTTCGGGCACGGGGCGCACGTGACGCTCGAGCCCGCGGACGCGAAGCGCAGCGGAGCCGGACCATCGATGACCGAGCCCGGCGCGGCCGCCCCGCTCGAGGTGTTCGGGAGCTACCACGTCAGCCAGCAGAACACCTTCACCGGGCGGCTCACCCCGGCGATGCTCGAGGACGTCCTCGCGACCGCCGCCCGCGCCGCCGGCCTGGAACCGACCACCCCGGCGCGAGCGGAGAGCTAGGCTCCCCGGGTCAGTGAGAAGCCCACGGAAGTGACCACCGACGCTAGGCCCTCGTAGCCCAATCGGCAGAGGCGGGCGACTTAAAATCGCCGAAGTGTGGGTTCGAACCCCACCGAGGGCACCACCTGATCGCCGACCGGATCGTCACCCGTCTCCCCGGCTCGTCGCCCGCCCGTCACCGTCGACACCCCGGCCGGTCGACCGCGTGTCACCCGCCCGTCGCAGCGGCAGCGCGGAGAGCGGTCGGCCCGCTGCCGCGCCCCGCGGTGATCGACCGCTCGGGCGCCCGGGATGAACCGCTCGACGCCCACCCCCGCAAAGCTGCTCCGAACGGGCGAGAAGATCAGCGAGACTTCCCGGCTGGGAGGTGAGGTGTCGTGGCTGACCCCGGGGACCTGTCGGGGCGGATCCCCGCGCCGCAGGGCGCGCGTCCGCCGTGGCGCGAGCTCGAGGGGCTGCGCCCGCTGACGCTGCGGGCGTGCCGGCGTCTCATCGTCGTCGCGCCGCACCCGCGCGACGAGATCCGCGCCGCCGGCGGCCTGCTGCGTCGCCTGGCCGCGCGGCACGCGTCGGTCGACGTGCTCGCGCTGACGGACGGTCCCGGGCGCACGTGCACCCCGCCGGAGGGCATCGCGGTCCCCGACCCCGGCGACCTCGGTGCCGACCTCGTCGTGCGCCCGGACGACCTCGGCGACCCCGACACCCTGGACTCGGTGCTCGCGCGCCTCGACGGGATCGCGCCGGAGGACGGCGACGGCGAGGAGCCCGCGGGCGACGGCGGCTCCGACCCCGAGGAGATCGCCCTCGCCGACGCGTACCGCGCGCTGGGCGTCGCCGAGGTCCACCGGCACCGCCTCGGGCTCCCGGACGCCGGGCTGTCGCGCTGCGAGGCCGACGTGGTCGGAGCGCTCAGCGAGATCGTCGGCTTCGTCGAGGACCCGCACGGGCTGTGCGTGCTCGCCCCGTGGTCCGGGGACGGCGACGACGACCACGAGGCGGCCGGGCGCGCCGCGGAGATCGTGTGCGCGGCCTACCGGGTGCGGCTCGTGCGGTGGCTGGACCAGGCGTGGAGCTGGGCGGGACCGGAGTCCGCCGAGGTGCCGTGGCGGCGTGCGCGCCAGCTCGCGCTGTCGGAGACGGTCCAGGCCCGTAAGCTCGCGGCCAGCGCGGCGTTCGGTGGCCGTCCCGGACGCGATCGCGAGCTGCCCGACGGCTCGGCCCCCGGTCCCCGTGAGGTCTTCCTGGTGTGAGCAGGCCCCCCGTCCTCCTATCGGGTGTTCCGACACCCATCGTGTCCCTCCTTGCGTCACCTGTCCGGACGTACCTGTCCGGGAGCGGACGTCCTCGTGGGTGTCATCCGCGGATCGGCCTCCGGTGGCGGCCGATAGGCTGCTCCAGGTGACGGGCCGGACGAAGGACGACCACGGTGAGGTGGCGACGGACTTCCGTGGGTCGTCCACCGAGGTCGAGCCGGACTACGCCGCCCAGGCCCAGCAGGTGCGGGACGCCGTCGTCGACGAGGGCGGGGTCCGCGAGCACGACCTCCCGCAGGTGCTGCACACCGCGCCGGCGGCCGTCGCACTCATCGACCTCGGCGAGGGGCTCGTCACCTACGCCAACGACTCCGCCGCGGGCCTCACCGGTGGCCGCGCGTCGTTGCCGATAGACGTCGACGCCTGGAGCGAGGCGGCCGGCCTGACCGACCTGTCCGGCCGTCCGATGCGCGACACCGCGTCGCCACTCTCGCGGGTCGCCCAGGGCATCCCCGTGTCGGGCGAGCCGGTGGCCGTGACCGACGCGGCACGCCGCGGCTCCGACGCCAGCGACGAGGAGCGCGAGGAGGCCGAGGGCCGGCTGCTGTGGGTCACCGGCTTCCCGCTCTCGGAGGCGGTGAACTCCGACGAGCGTCGGCTCGCGCTGGTGGTCTTCCTCCAGCTCTCGGGCGCGGGGGCGCAGCGCCACCTCGAGATGGTGCGCGACCGCGCCGTGGTCGCGACCGAGCTGTCGTTCACGATCTCGGACCCGTCGCGGGAGCAGAACCCGCTGGTGTGGGTCAACCCCGCGTTCTCCCGGCTCACGGGCTACGAGCTCGACGAGGTCCTCGGGCGCAACTGCCGCTTCCTGCAGGGCCCGAACACCGACCCGGCCTCGATCTCGCGGATCCGCACCGCCCTGGTCGAGGAGCGCCCGATCACCGAGGTGCTGCTCAACTACCGGCGTGACGGCACGGCGTTCTGGAACCAGGTGTCGATCACCCCGGTGCTCGACGGCCAGGGCCGCGTCGTCAACTTCGTGGGCGTCCAGTCCGACGTCACCGAGCGCGTCATGGTGGAGAACGAGCGCCGTGCCGCGCTCGCCGCCGCCGAGGAGACCCGCGAGCAGCTCCGCCTGCTCACCGAGTCGACGTCGGCGATGTCCGCGAGCCTCGACACCACCGGTGTCGCCGAGGCGCTCGCCCGCATCGTCGTCCCGGCCATGGCCGACTTCTGCTGCGTCGACCTGCTGGAGGACGCCGACGGCAACTCGTCGGTGCGCCGCGCGGCGGTCAACCACCGCGACGAGTCGAAGGTCGACGACGTCCGCGGGCTGGGCCGGTGGATCAGCCCCACCGAGGACGGGCGCGATCCCGTCGGGCAGGCGCTCGGCAGCGGCACACCCTCGCTGCTGCCCGAGCTCCCGGTCCGTCCCGCGGGCATCGCCGAGCAGCCCGAACTGCTCGGGCGGTACGAGGCGCTGCGGCCGCGCTCGGCCGTCGTCGTCCCGCTGCGGGCCCGCGGGCAGGTGCTCGGCGCGCTGACGCTGGGCACGGAGCTGCCCTACGGCCGGCGCTACTCCCAGCGCGACCTCTACCTCGCCGCCGACCTCGCGGCGCGCGCCGGCCTCGCGGTCGACAACGCCCGGCTCTACGCCCGCGAGCACGCCGCGGCCGAGACGTTGCAGCGCAGCCTGCTGCCCGCGGTGCCGCCGATGACGGGCATGACGGTGGCCTCGCGCTACCTCGCCGCCACGGACGGGGCCCAGGTCGGCGGCGACTGGTACGACATGCTCCCGCTGCCCGACGGCGCGGTCGGTCTCGCGGTCGGCGACGTCGTCGGTCACGACCTGCGGGCGGCGGCGGCGATGGGCGAGCTGCGCGGGGTGCTGCGCTCCTACGCGTGGGAGGGCCTCGGCCCGGCCGAGGTGGTCGACCGCTGCAACCACGTGATCAAGGGTCTCGGCATGGCCGCGATGGCCACCGCGGTCTACGCCCGGCTCGAGCGCGGGGACGGCGGCGGCTGGACGATGCGCTACGCCAACGCCGGTCACCCGCCGCCGCTGCTGCGCCGGGCCGACGGACGGGTCGAGCTGCTCACCGGCAACCTGTCGCCGATGATCGGGGCGACGCGGGAGGTGCCCCGCGAGGAGACGGTGGTGGCCTGCGGGGCGGGGGACGTGTTCCTCCTGCACACCGACGGGCTCATCGAGGCGCCGGGCACCGACCCGGACGAGCGCACCCAGCTGATCGCCGACACCCTCGCCGCCCAGCCGCCGGACATCCCGGTCGAGGAGCTCTGCGACCGCCTGCTCGGCGTGCTCGGGGTCGACGGGCTGCGCGACGACGCGGTGCTGCTCGCCATCCGCATCGACGCCGCCGACGGGCCCGCCGCGGCCTGACGGGCCGCGGAGCACCAGGACGCAAGGCCCCCCGGGACGCACGACGGCCCGGCGCCGTCAGTGGACGGGCCGGGCCGTGGTGCGGGTCGGGGGCGCGTCAGGGACGCGGGGGCTCCTCGCCGGGCGGGTGCGGCGGCGGGCCCTGCCCCTCCGGCGGGGGCGGCTGCTCCTGGCCGCCGTGCAGGTAGTCCTTGGCCTTATCGCCGAACTGGTCGACCTGCTGCTCGTGGCCGAACTTCTCGCCGACGACGTCCGCGCCCTTGTCGACGTAGCCGTCGGCCTTGTCCGGGTTCTTCCCGGCCCAGTCCTTGGCCTTGTCCGCCATCTTGCCGAGATCCATCCCGACACCCCTTCCTGCCGACTGCGGGGCTCCGGCCCGAGAGTGCCCCGCTCTCGCCGCATGACACCTCCCGCGGGCGCCCCTACCTCCGAACGGGGCCCTAGACTGGGAGCCGCCCCCCATCACGGGCGGAAGCGGACACGGAGTGTGGTGGTCGCCTTCCGGTAAAGTTCCTTTTACCGACGCGGGAACCGAAGCCCGCATCCCATCGTTGGACCAGGTGGACGACAGTCCGCGGTCGAACCGGCCGGCGGCATCCCGCCGTCGAAGTCGGCTTCGCGTAGGAGGAGGACGAGAGGTGCGCACCAGCAGCAACCCGGCGTTCCGCAACCTGCCCACCTCACCGGGTGGGTACGCGCGGTTCGGCGCCGCCCCGGCCGGCATGGCCGGCGCGGGTGGCATGTTCGGCGGGGGCGGCAGCCCGATGCCGACCGCGGCGGCCGACGACCGCCCGCTCACCGTCGACGACGTCGTTCAGAAGACGGCGCTCAACGCCGTCCTCGCCATCGCCGTCGGTATCGCGAGCGCCGTGGTCGGCCTCGGGTTCATCGGCATCATCGGTGGATTCGTCGTCGGCCTCGTCCTCGCTCTGATCATCATCTTCAAGCAGAGCACCAACAAGGCGCTCGTGCTGGGCTACTCCCTCGCCGAGGGTGTGGCCCTCGGCTCGCTGACCGGGCTCCTCGAGAGCTCCAGCAGCCAGTACGCCGGTATCGGCTTCCAGGCGATCCTCGGTGTGCTGGGCGTCTTCATCGGGATGCTGGTCGTCTACAAGACCGGCGCCATACGGGTGACGCCCCGCCTGACCAAGATGGTCATCGGCGCCGCCATCGGCGTCCTGATCCTCATGGTCGCGAACCTGCTGATCAGCTTCTTCGTCGACGGCGGCCTGGGTCTGCGCTCGGGCGGCCCGCTGGCGATCATCTTCAGCCTGGTCTGCATCGGCATCGGCGCGTTCATGCTGCTGCTCGACTTCGACCAGGCCGACCAGGCGGTCAAGGCCGGCGTCCCCGCGAGGTTCGCGTGGTACCTGGCCTTCGGCTTCATGACCACGCTGGTCTGGCTCTACATCGAGATCCTGCAGCTGCTGAGTTACTTCCGGCAGTAGCTCGCGGCACCGACGACGACGGCCCCTCCCGGAACCCTCCGGGAGGGGCCGTCGCACGTCCGGGGTCGGCATGCTGAGTGGGGGAGCGAGGGACGCCTTGGCTGCGTCGGGGCAGCGAGGGACGCCCCGGGTGCGTGGGCGGCGCGGGTGGCGGTGCCGAGCGAGGGACGCCTTGGCTGCGTCGGGAGCAGCGAGGGACGCCCTGGGTGCGTGGGCGGCGCGGGTGGCGGTGCCGAGCGAGGGACGCCTTCGCTGCGTCGGGGGCAGCGAGGGACGCCCTGGGTGCGTGGGCGAGCTGTGGATTCAGGCGGCGCGCTGCACCCGGACCGCCGGGCGGGGACGTCGAGAGGCGGCGGCATAGGCAGCGAGGAGATCTCGGCGGACCTGCGGCCGCTCCTCGCGGAGCTGGCGCGGCGTGTGGGCCACGACGTGCACGTCGTGGCCGGTCATACGGGCCTGGCGTCGCATCGTGTCCCCGAAGGCGTCGGGATCGGCGTGGTGGCGGAACGAATAAATCTCCCAGGCGAGTCCGACGTCGTCGAGCCACCCGTCCGGGTCGGCGAGGATGGTCCCGTCCTCGAGGACGAGTCGCGGGTTCCACATCATCGGGGGCAGTTCCGGGATCGAGGCCGCGAGCGATCGGGCCCACGCCTCGGGAACGGAGCGCACGCCGTCCTCGATCTCGGCGAGGACGGGTCGCACCCTGGCCGTTCCCCGGCCGCAGCCCGATTCCAGCTCCGAGCGGAGGGCTCGCGCCGTCGTGAACCTGCGCTGGACCGCCTCGGCGAGGAGCGCGCGCAGATCGTCGAACGCCGTCATGCGACACGCCGCCTCGACGACGGCTCGCGTGACGGGGGCGACCGGGAGCCCGTGGATCTCCGTCGGCGTCGGGAGGCGATGGGTGCGCACGACCGTGATCGGAGGTCGGGACACCCGATGACGACCGTGCTCCACGAGCACCAGCGCGGTGCCGTTCGGATCCTTCGGGACGCGCTCGAGGCCGTGGAGACGCGCAGCCGCCGCACCCGAGAGCACGGCGCCCCGTCCCGCGTACAGGACCGCGCCGGCGAGGCGCTGCTCCTCCGTTCGCGGCGTCCCCGCGAGGGAGATGACGCCGTAGGCGCTGCGATCCCAGACCCCGGCCTCGACCCGGCGCGCGATCGTGCTCGAGAGCACGCCGAACTCCAGGAGGTCGGCATGCCGGATCTGGTCGTGCAGGGCGGCCTGGTGGACGGCGACCCAGTCGATGGTGCGACGGCTGCTCACACGGGTTTCGACGGAGCCGGGGTGTGGGCGGTTCCATCGACCGTGTCGGCCGGCGAGCGAGGGTCACCCTGACTGCCTCCCACGCAGTCGAGGTCACCCTCGCTCCACGAGCTCGCGTCGCGTGGCGCCCTTGAAGGGCGAACGAGGGACGCCCTCGCTGCGTCACACGCCGTCGAGGTGACCCTCGCTCCGGACACCACGCACGACGCGCCCGCCGGCGCAAGCCAGCTCAGCTCAGGCGCTCGAGCACCATCGCCATGCCCTGCCCGCCGCCGACGCACATGGTCTCGAGGCCGAGGGTGGCGTCGCGGGTGCGCAGGCCGTTGATCAGCGTGGTGGCGATGCGCGCGCCGGTCATGCCGAACGGGTGGCCAACGGCGATCGAGCCGCCGTGCACGTTGAGCTTCTCCTCGATGTCGTCGTCGGACATCCCCAGGCCCCGTGCCGACGGGAGGACCTGGGCGGCGAAGGCCTCGTTGATCTCGACGAGGTCGACGTCGGCGATCCCGAGCCCCGCGCGGGCCAGCGCCCGCGCCGACGCCTCGATCGGCCCGAGGCCCATGATCTCGGGCGAGAGCGCGCTGACGGCGGTGGAGACGATGCGCGCGAGCGGGGTGATCCCCAGCGCCTCGGCGCGCTCGGCGGACATCACCACGAGCGCGGCGGCGCCGTCGTTGAGCGGGCAGGCGTTGCCGGCGGTGATGCGCCCGTCGGGACGGAAGACCGGCTTGAGGTCGGCGAGCGCCTCGTAGGTCGTGCTCGGGCGCGGGCTGTCGTCGTGCTCCATCACCGAGCCGTCGGGCAGCGTCACCGGGGTGATCTCGCGCGCCCAGAAGCCGTTCTCCTGACCGGCGCCCGCCCGCTGCTGGGAGCGCGCGGCGAAGCGGTCCATCTCCTCGCGCGTCACGCCCTCGGCGAGCGCCACGTTCTCCGCGGTCTGTCCCATCGCGATGTACGCGTCGGGGAGCAGGCCGTCGGCGCGCGGGTCGTGCCACTCGGTCGCCCCGGACGCGGCCACCTCGGCCGTGCGCGCCTCGGCGTCGGCGAACAGCGGGTTGTGCGTGCCGGGCAGGTTGTCGGAGCTGCCCTTGTCGAACCGCGAGACGGTCTCGACGCCGGCGGCGAGGAACGCGTCGCCCTCGCCGGCGCGGATGGCGTGGGCGGCCATGCGCGCGGTCTGCACCGACGACGAGCAGTACCGCGTGATCGTCGCGCCGGGCAGGGTGTCCATCCCGAGCTGCACGGCGACGATGCGGGCGAGGTTGTGGCCCTGCTCGCCACCGGGCAGGCCGCACCCGAGCAGGAGGTCCTCCACCTCGGTCGGGTCGAGCGCGGGGACGGCGTCGAGCGCGGCGCGCACCACCTGCGCGGCGAGGTCGTCGGGACGCATCCCGGCCAGCGAGCCCTTGCGGGCGCGCCCGATCGGCGAGCGGACGGCGGACACGATGACGGCCTCGCGGCCAGGGGCGACCATGGCGCCGACCCTACGACCGCGCGCCAGGGCAGGTCCCGTCGTCGCCTCCCGGCGAGGTGATCCGCCGCACGTCCGAGGGGGTGGGCGGCACTCCGGGCGCCGAAGCCGGAGGATGGGTGTCATGCGCTACGCGGAGCACGTCGCGGACCTCATCGGCCACACGCCGCTGGTGCGTCTCAACCATGTCGTCCCGACGGGGCCCGACGCACCCCTGGTGCTCGCGAAGGTCGAGTACTTCAACCCCGGCGGCAGCGTGAAGGACCGCATCGCCGAGAAGATGATCGACGCCGCCGAGGCGTCGGGCGAGCTGAAGCCGGGCGGCACCATCGTCGAGCCGACGTCGGGCAACACCGGCATCGGCCTGGCGATCATCGCCCAGCAGCGCGGCTACCACTGCATCTTCGTCGTGCCCGACAAGGTGAGCGTGGCGAAGCAGGACGCGCTCCGCGCCTACGGCGCCGAGGTCGTCGTGTGCCCCGCCGCCGTCGAGCCCGAGAGCCCGGAGTCGTACTACTCGGTCTCCGACCGGCTCGCCCGCGAGACCGACGGCGGCTGGAAGCCCAACCAGTACGCCAACCCGGCCAACCCCGCCTCCCACGTCGCGACCACCGGCCCCGAGATCTGGGAGCAGACCGACGGGCGCATCACGCACTTCGTCGCCGGCGTCGGCACCGGGGGCACCGTCTCGGGCACGGGCCACTACCTCAAGGACGTCTCCGGGGGCCGGGTGCAGATCGTCGGCGCCGACCCGGTCGGCTCGGTGTACTCCGGCGGCGACGGCCGCCCCTACCTCGTCGAGGGCGTCGGCGAGGACTTCTGGCCGACCACCTACGACCGCGACGTCTGCGACGACATCGTCGCGGTGCCCGACGGCGACTCCTTCCACATGACGCGGCGCCTCGCCAGCGAGGAGGCGCTGCTGGTCGGCGGCTCGTGCGGGATGGCCGTCTGCGCGGCCGCGAAGGTCGCCGCCGAGGCCGGCCCCGACGACGTGATCGTCGTGCTGCTGCCCGACGGCGGGCGCGGCTACCTCTCGACGGTGTTCAACGACCAGTGGATGTCCTCGTACGGCTTCCTCACCCCGGACACCACCGAGTGGACCGTCGGCGACGTCCTGCGCCGCAAGGACGGCTCGATCCCGGACCTCGTGCACGGCCACCCCAGCGAGACCGTGGCCGACGCCGTGTCGATCATGCGGGAGTTCGGGGTCTCGCAGATGCCGATCGTCCGCGCGGAGCCGCCGGTGATGGCGGCCGAGGTCCGGGGCGCCGTCACCGTCCGGGACCTGCTCGACAAGGTGTTCAACGAGCAGGCCTCGCTCACCGACCCCGTCGAGCGGCACCTGTCGAACCCGCTGCCCAGCCTCGGCAGCACCGAGCCGCTGTCCAAGGCGGTGCAGGCGCTGCGCGGCGGCGACGGCGCGCTGGTGGTCGTCGACGGCCGCCCCGCCGGCATCGTCACCCGCGCCGACATCCTGGCGTTCCTCGCCACGGGCAGCCGCTACGACATGGGTGGACCGGCGTGACCCCGGGGTGCCTAGGGTGGACGAGGTGAACGGTTTCTCGACCCGCGCCCTGCACGACGGCCAGGAGCCCGACCCGACCACGGGCTCGGTCGTCGTCCCCATCTTCGCGACGTCCACCTTCGCCCAGGACGGCGTCGGTGGCCTGCGCTCGGGCTACGAGTACGCGCGCACCGGCAACCCGACGCGCACCGCGCTGGAGACGACGCTGGCCTCGCTCGAGGGCGGCCGGCACGCCCGGGCTTTCGCGTCGGGCATGGCGGCCGAGGACGCGCTGCTGCGCGGCGTGCTGCGCCCCGGCGACCACGTGCTGATGCCGCTGGACGCCTACGGCGGCACCTACCGGTTGATCTCGACGGTCTACTGCGACTGGGGCGTCGAGTACACCGCGGTCGACACCGCCGACGTCGACGCGGTGCGCGCGGCGATCCGGCCGAACACCAAGGTCCTCTGGTGCGAGACGCCGACCAACCCGCTGCTCGGCATCGCCGACATCGCGGCGCTCGGGGCGCTGGCCCGCGAGCACGACCTGATGCTGGTCGTCGACAACACCTTCGCCTCGCCGTACCTGCAGACCCCGCTCGCGCTCGGCGCGCACGCCGTCGTGCACTCGACGACGAAGTACCTCGGCGGGCACTCCGACGTCGTCGGGGGCGCGCTCGTCACCGACGACACCGAGCTGGACGCCACGCTCGGGCGCATGCAGAACGGCATGGGCGCCGTGCCCGGGCCGTTCGACTGCTTCCTCACCCAGCGGGGCCTCAAGACGCTCGCCGTGCGCATGGAGCGCCACAGCGACAACGCCGAGCGCGTCGCCGACGTCCTCGCCGCCCACCCGGCGGTCGTCTCGGTGCTCTATCCGGGCCGCGCCGACCACCCGGGGCACGAGGTGGCGGCCAAGCAGATGCGCCGCTTCGGCGGGATGATCTCGGCCCGCATCGCCGGCGGCGAGCAGGCCGCCCGCGACTTCTGTGCCGCGACCCGGGTGTTCACGCTCGCCGAGTCCCTGGGCGGCGTGGAGTCGCTCGTCGAGCACCCCGGCGCGATGACCCACGCCTCGGCGGCGGGCTCGCTGCTCGAGGTGCCCGCCGACCTCGTGCGCCTGTCGGTCGGGCTCGAGGACGCCGACGACCTCGTCGACGACGTCCGCCAGGCCCTCGACTCGCTGGCGTAGGAGCCGTCCTCCAGCTCAGCTCAGGTCAGGGCGTCGCCGTAGACGTGCTCGACGGTCATCGTCATGAGCACGCGCCGGTCGGCCACCATGGTCGCGCGGTAGTCGTCCCAGTCCGGGTGCTCGCCGGCCGCGGCGCGGTAGTACGCGACGAGGGTCTCCACCTCCGGCCCGTGCGGGTCGGTCCCCGGGCCGACCAGCGTCACCGGGCCCTCGGCGGTGGCCCACGACCGGCCGTCGGCGCTCGTCACCTCCAGCGCGGCGCGGGGGTCGCGGCGCAGGTTGGCGGTCTTGGCGCGCCCCTCGGTCATCGACACGGTGAGCGTGCCCGCCTCGCGGTCGTAGAACGGCATGACGGGGGAGAGCTGGGGACGGCCGTCGGCCTTGATCGTGGCGAGGACGCCGAGACGGCTCCCGGCGAGCAGAGCGTGCGGGTCGAACGGCAGGTCTGACGAAGGGGCGGTCATGCCCCGATCCTGGCCCCGCAGGCCGGGATCGTCAGCGGCTCCTACCCGCGGCGGGAGGCCGGGTCGTGCATCGAGGGATCGGTCATCGGGTCGATGTCACCGGGCTTCACGCAGCCCCCGACGAGGGCGATGCCGTCCGGGGTGCTGACGTAGGTGCCCGGGTCGTCGCACCCGGCGTTGCCGACGGTGCCGAAGGCCGCCACCGCGAGCAGCGCGGCGAGCAGCAGGGGCAGTGCGCGGGCCACCCGTGACGCGCGCGTGCCGTCCGCGGGAGAGGCGTCCGCCGCGGCGGCGGGCGCAGCAGCCGTCGCGAGGGGAGTCGTAGGGGCGAAGGCCGACACGTCGGAGAACGTGTGGGCAGGCCGTGAGGTTCCCGGCGCCGGGCCGACCGGATCGATCGCCATGCCGTCTCACCCCCTGGAGCGGATGCCTCACGCCGCCCCCACGAGGCTACCGACGTGCGTGGCGGGCGTGAGGCGCGCGCACGGCGGGGCGATCGGCGTCGGGCGTTCGGCGACGACCGGTCGACGGTTCGATCCGCGACGAGGGACCGGGGTCCGCCAGCGCCCCGCCACCGCCCGTCCGCCGCTCGCCTACCGGGGGCCGGACCACCCGGACGGCGGTCGCGGCGAGAAGGCAGGATCGGTCGGCGTGGAGCTGGTCGAGCGCGCGGATGTCGAGGCCGCCCGGGTGGCGCTGGCCGGGGTCGTGCGCACCACGCCGGTCGCGCCCTCGCGGGTGCTGTCGGGGTTCGCCGGCGGACCCGTGTCGCTCAAGTGCGAGAACCTGCAGCGCACGGGCAGCTTCAAGATTCGTGGTGCCTACCGGCGCATCGAGCGCCTCGGGCCGGAGGGCCGCGCGCCGGGGGTCGTCGCCGCGAGCGCGGGCAACCACGCGCAGGGCGTGGCGCTGGCCGCCCGCCTGCTCGACACCCGGGCCACGGTGTTCATGCCCGCCGGTGCGCCGCTGCCGAAGCTCGCCGCGACCCGGGGCTACGGCGCCGACGTGCAGCTCGTCGACACGTTCGCCGAGACGCTCGAGGCCGCGGCGGCGTTCGCGGAGCGCACCGGCGCGGTGCTGATCCACCCCTTCGACCACCCCGACATCGTCGCGGGGCAGGGCACCGTCGGCCTCGAGATCCTCGAGCAGGTGCCGGACGTCGCCACCATCGTCGTGTGCACCGGCGGCGGCGGGCTGATCTCCGGGATCGCCGCCGCCGTGGCCGACCGCGGGGTGCACGTCGTCGGCGCCCAGGCGGCGGGCCTCGCCGCGTGGCCCCCGTCGCTGGCCGCCGGGGCACCGGTCACGGTCACCGGCGCGACGATCGCGGACGGGATCGCGGTCCCGCGGCCCGGCGAGGTCACGTTCGCCCACGTCGAGGCCCTGGTCGACGAGATCGTGACCGTCGACGAGGAGGCCCTCGCCCGCGGGGTCCTGCGCAGCCTCGAGCGGGAGAAACTGCTCGTCGAGCCGGCCGGGGCGGCGGCCGTCGCCGCGATCGCGGAATACCCGGAGCGCTGGGCGGCCCCGGTCGTGGCGGTCGTGTCGGGGGGCAACGCGGACCCGCTGATGCTCGTCGACCTCGTGCGCCGCGGCCTCGTGGCCGCCGGTCGCTACGCGTCGCTGCGCGTGCGCCTGCCCGACCGCCCCGGCTACCTCGCCGACGTGCTGCGGCGCGTGGGGGCGGCCGGGGGCAACGTCGTCGACGTCGAGCACCGCCGCCTGATGGGGTCCGGGAGGTCGCTGGGCGCGGTGGACGTCGCCCTCACGCTCGAGGCGCGGGGCCACGAGCACGCGGCGGCGATCCTGGACGACCTGGCCGGCGCCGGGTACGAGGTGGCGCCGGAGTGAGGGGCCTCAGGAGCTGTAGGGCTCCGCGGAAACCAGCGTGACCTCCATCGACCCGCCGTCGGGCAGGTCGTAGCTCACGGTCTCGCCGGCCTTGGCGCCGAGCAGCGCCGAGCCGAGCGGGGAGTTGGGCGAGTAGACCTCGAGGTCGCCGTGGGCGCCCTCCTCGCGCGAGCCGAGCAGGAACGTCTCGCTGTCGTCGTCGCCCTCGAAGCGGACGGTGAGCACCGTGCCGGGGACGGCGGTGCCGCTCTCGGTGGGCGTCTCGCCGACCTTCGCGGTGTGCAGGAGCTCCTGGAGGTGCCGGATGCGGGCCTCCATCACGCCCTGCTCCTCGCGGGCGGCGTGGTAGCCGCCGTTCTCCTTGAGATCGCCCTCCTCCCGCGCGGCGTTGATCTTCTGCGCGATCACGGGACGCTGGGCGACGAGGTCGTCGAGCTCGGCCTTCAGCCGGTCGTGGGCGTCCTGGGTCAGCCAGGTCACCTGCGTCTGCGTCTCGGTCACGGTGATCAACTCCTCGGAGGTCCGGGCCCGCGCGACGCGGGTCGGCGGCCTGTTCTCCTCACGGGCCTGGAATGGCACCGCGCCGGGTGGGCGGCGCCGCGGCCCGGGGGCCACAGACGGAAAAACACGACCCGCGGCATGCGGGCCGTGTCGCCACACGGTAACACGGTGGGCGCCGCTCGGAACCCGTCCGAGGATGCCGCGCTGCGGATCCGGTGCGCATGAAGGGCCTTGCCCACCTGCGCTTTCTCTGTCAAGAGGGGGGTGGCGCGGAGTCCGCGGGCGGAGCTGTCGGGGGTGCCCGGGATGATGGGGGACGACCGGGGTGTTGCACCCCGGTAGTCAGCAGAACGACGCACGAGGACGGCTCCGGACAGACGATGAGCGCACTCCCTACCGACCAGCCGCTGCGGCTGATGACGGTGCACGCCCACCCCGACGACGAGGCCAGCAAGGGCGCCGCCTCCTGTGCCCGCTACGTCGCCGAGGGCGTGGAGGTCATGGTCGTCACCTGCACCGGTGGCGAGGCGGGCAGCATCCTCAACCCCGCGATGGACACCCCCGAGGTCAACGCGGACATGCCGGGCACGCGGCGCGCCGAGATGGCGAAGGCCGCGGCGATCCTCGGTGTGTCGCACCGTTGGCTCGGTTTCGTCGACTCCGGGCTGCCCGAGGGCGACCCGAAGCCCCCGCTGCCGCCGGGCTGCTTCGCGCTCGAGCCCCTCGAGGTGCCCACCGAGGCGCTCGTGCGGGTCATGCGTGAGTTCCGGCCGCACGTCGTCGTCACCTACGACGAGAACGGCGGGTACCCGCATCCGGACCACATCCGCTGCCACGAGGTCTCGATGGCCGCGTTCGAGGCCGCGGGCGACCCGGAGCGCTTCCCGCTCGCGGGCGAGCCGTGGCAGCCGCTGAAGGTCTACTACTCGCACGGCTTCTCCAAGGCCCGTATCCAGGCCTTCCACGACGCCCTGCTCGAGGCGGGCCTGGAGTCGCCGTGGGCGGAGTGGCTCGACCGCTGGGACGACTCCCGGCCCGACCCGGGTCAGCGCGTGACGACGCGCGTCACGTGCGCTGAGTACTTCCACGTCCGCGACGACGCGCTGCGGGCTCACGCCACGCAGATCGACCCGAACGGCCGCTGGTTCCAGATGCCGCTCGAGCTCCAGCGGCGTGTGTGGCCCACCGAGGACTACGAGCTGGCGCGCTCCCTGGTGGACACCGAGGAGACCAACGAGCGGCCCGGGGACGACCTGTTCGTGGGCGTCCGGGAGCGTGTCGACGCATGACGCCCCTCGCCGTGTGGTGGACGGTGCTGCCGCTGGCGGCGCCGCCGCCCGGCGCGCCCCCGGGGTCCGAGCGCGGGGAGGAGTTCGGCAAGACCTCGCCGATCGCGCTGGTCGTCATCCTGCTGCTCGGGCTGGCGACGGCCCTGCTCATCCGCTCGATGAACAAGCAGCTGCGCAAGGTGCCGCCGTCGTTCGACCCGGAGCCGCCGGAGTCGCGCGAGGGCGCACGTGGTCCGGCGGACGGCCCGCCGGACCCCGACGGCCCCGTGGCGCCGACGGCGCCGCGCACCGACCGCACCACGGATCCGCCGGGGACCGGTTCGTCCTGACCCCGGGCGGCTGCGAGGATCCGGTCATGGCCAACCGGCTCGCCGGCTCCACCAGCCCCTATCTGCGGCAGCACGCCGACAACCCCATCGACTGGCAGCCCTGGTCGTCCGGGGCGTTCGCCGAGGCGCGCCGCCGTGAGGTGCCCGTCCTGCTCTCGGTGGGCTACGCGGCGTGTCACTGGTGCCACGTCATGGCGCACGAGTCGTTCTCCGACCCCGAGGTGGCGGCGTACGTCAACGCGCACTTCGTGGCGATCAAGGTCGACCGCGAGGAGCGCCCGGACGTCGACGCGGTCTACATGGAGGCCACCCAGGCCATGACCGGCCAGGGCGGCTGGCCGATGACCTGCTTCCTCACCCCCGACGGCGACCCGTTCCACTGCGGCACCTACTACCCGGCGAGCCCGCACGGGGGTATGCCGTCGTTCACCCAGCTGCTCGGCGCCGTGGTGCGGGCGTGGAGCGACGAGGGGGAGCGGGTGCGCGACGCCGCCCGCTCGATCACCCAGCGGCTCGCGTCGGTGTCCCGGTCGCTGCCGCCCGCCGGTGTCGACACCGACACCCTCGCCGAGGCCGTGGTGGCCCTGACCGGCGACTTCGACGAGCTGCACGGAGGTTTCGGGGGTGCGCCCAAGTTCCCGCCGTCGGCGGTGCTGGAGTTCCTGCTGCGCCACCACGAGCGCACGGGCAGCTCCGACGCGCTCGCGATGACCGACATCACCGCCGAGGCGATGGCCCGCGGTGGGCTGTTCGACCAGCTCGCGGGCGGCTTCGCCCGCTACTCGGTCGACGCGACGTGGACCGTGCCGCACTTCGAGAAGATGCTCTACGACAACGCCCAGCTGCTGCGCGTCTACGCCCACCTGGCCCGGCTGACGGGTTCCCCGTCCGCCGCCCGCGTCACCGACATGACGGCGGCCTTCCTCCTGCGCGACCTGCGCACCGCCCAGGGCGGCTTCGCCTCGGCGCTCGACGCGGACGCCGCGGGCGAGGAGGGCTCGACCTACGTGTGGAGCCCCGCCGAGCTCGTCGAGGTGCTGGGCGCCGACGACGGGGCGTGGGCCGCGGAGCTGCTCGGGGTCACCGCCGGCGGCACCTTCGAGCACGGCCGCTCCACGCTGCGGATGCCCGTCGATCCCGACGACCCCGGTCGCTGGCAGGCGGTCCGCAAGGCGCTGCTGGGCGCCCGCGCGGGCCGCCCGCAGCCCGAGCGCGACGACAAGGTCGTGGCCGGGTGGAACGCGTTGGCCGTCACCGCGCTGGTCGAGGCGTCGGCGGCCCTCGGGCGCAGCGAGTGGCTGGCCGCCGCCCGGCGCGCCGTCGCGCTCCTGCTGCGCACCCACGTCGTCGGCGGGCGGCTGCGCCGGACCTCGCGGGACGGTGAGGTCGGCGACGCCCCCGCGGTGCTCGAGGACCACGCCGCCCTCGTCGAGGCGCTG
Organism: Actinomycetospora chibensis; assembly: GCF_028737215.1. Taxonomy (GTDB): domain Bacteria; phylum Actinomycetota; class Actinomycetes; order Mycobacteriales; family Pseudonocardiaceae; genus Actinomycetospora; species Actinomycetospora chibensis. The sequence continues at coordinate 125,483 of NZ_JAQZAM010000004.1, forward strand.
CTCGCGCTGCACCAGGCGACGGGCGAGGCGCGGTGGCTCACCGAGGCCCGGGCACTGCTCGAGACGACGCTGGAGCACTTCGCCGAGGTCGGCGAGGACGGGGCGTACACCGGCCGTTTCTGGGACACCGCCGACGACGCCGAGGCTCTCGTGACCCGGCCCCGCGAGATCACCGACGGCGCCACGCCGTGCGGGTCCTCGCTGCTGGCCGGGGCCCTGCTCACCGCGTCGCTGCTCGTGGAGGCGGAGGCGTCCGCGCGCTACCGCGAGCTCGCCGACGCCGCGGTGGACGCCGTCGGCACCCTGCTCTCCCGGCACTCGCGGTTCGCCGGCTCCTGGCTGGGCGTCGCCGAGGCCGCCGCCCACGGGCCGCTCCAGGTCGCCGTGGTGGCCGCGGACGCCCCCGGGCGCGTGCGTCTCGCCGACACCGCCCGGCGCTACGCCCCCGGGGGTTCGGTGGTCGTCGCGGGCGAGCCCGACGCCGAGGGCGTGCCCCTGCTCGCCGACCGTCCCCTCGTCGACGGCGAGCCCGCCGCCTACGTGTGCCGCGGCTTCGTCTGCGACCGCCCCCGCACCGCGGCCGACGACCTCGCCGCCGCGCTCTCCCGCTGACGCACCGGCCTCCGGCTTCGCCATCGGCGAACACCCGCGCGCCCGTTGCTGTGTAATGCTGTAAGCACAGCAAGAAGGCGGAGGAGGAGCGTCATGATGGTGGGACGCGGAGGACATCGGGGACGGCCGGGGCGTGGCGGTCCGGGACGGCGCAGCGGCGGACGGGTCCCGACGGACCTGCCCGGCACCGACGACCTCGCGGGCTGGCTCGCGGGCCGGCTCCCGGACGGATGGTTCGCGGGCACGCCGACCGTGACGGTCGACCGCGAGGAGATCCTCGTCGTCGGCGAGCTGGCGGCGCCGAACCTGGGCGCGGACGCCGACGAGGCCGCGCGGGCCGCGGCGTCGCACGGGCGCATCGAGCGGTTCCGCGAGGAGACCCGCGAGGAGCGCATGGAGGTCGCCCGGCAGGCCGAGCACCGCTACGGGCGCAAGGTGGCCTGGGGTGCGCGGATCGGCGAGGTCGAGGAGCTGTTCACGACGCTCTCGGTGCCGGTGATGACGCGGTTGCGCCAGTCCGAGCGCCTGGTGCTCGACACGCTCGTCGACGCCGGCGTGGCCCGGTCGCGGTCGGACGCGCTGGCCTGGGCGGTGGCCCTGGTCGGCGAGCACGCCAGCACGTGGCTCGACGACCTGCGCGGCGCGATGAGCGCGGTCGACGAGCTGCGGACCCGCGGCCCGGTGCTCGACGACGACGACACCGCGACGCCGGGAGCCGGCGGCGTGGACGACCGCCCGGACCCCGACGGTGGCGGCGGCGACCCGGTCCCGCCGCAGGGGTAGGGCTCGCGTCGAGCCCTAACCCGCGTAGAGCACCAGCCAGATCGCCACGTGATGGCAGGCCGCGGCGATGACCGTCGCGGCGTGGAAGAACTCGTGGAAGCCGAAGGTGTTCGGCCAGCCGACGGGGCGGCGCAGGGCGTAGAAGACCGCGCCCAGGCTGTAGAACAACCCGCCGACGATCAGCAGGACGAGCGCCGCCACGCCTCCGCGGTGGAGCAGGTCGGGGATCACGAAGACCGCGACCCAGCCGAGGGCCAGGTAGAACGGCACCCCGACCCACCGCGGGGCGTGCGGCCACGCGATCTTGAGCGCGACGCCGCCCAGTGCGCCCGCCCACACGATGGCCAGCACGATCAGCCCGGTGCGCTCGGGCAGGGCGAGCACGGCGAACGGCGTGTAGGTGCCCGCGATGAAGATGAAGATCATCGCGTGGTCGAGGCGCTTCATGAGCGTCCGCGCGCGCGTCGTGTGCCACGTCCGGCGGTGGTAGAGCGCGCTGACCCCGAACACGCCGCACACCGTCAGCGAGTAGACGGCCACGGCGGCGGCCGCCTCCGCCGACACGGTCGCGCCGGCCAGGGACACCAGCACGATCCCGGCCGCGACCGCGACCACGAACGACCACAGGTGCAACCAGCCGCGCAGGCGTGGCTTGACCGGGACCTCGTCGGCGTGGGGGTCGGTGACGGTCACGGGCTCCAGGATAGGGCCGGAACCTGTGCGGCCCGGCCGGTGTGACGGCGCTCGCCGGCCCGTCGCTGTGCCGTCGTGAGGCCGTCGTCGTACCGTTCCCGGACCGTCACCGCTGGGTCACGGGCGTCCGCGCGGCCGGACGCACCGACTACCGTGGGCCGCCGTGACACTCCGGGACGATCTGCGCCGGGTCGCCTACTCGCTCTACGAGCGGCGGCTGCGTCGTCGTGGGGCGACGAGCACGCCGCCGCGTCACATCGGGGTCATCCTCGACGGCAACCGCCGGTGGGCGCGGGAGGCGGGTCTCGCCGATCCCAGCGACGGCCACCGCGTCGGCGCGGCCAAGATCGTCGAGCTCCTGGACTGGAGCCAGGAGGCCGGTGTCGAGGTCGTCACCCTGTTCCTGCTCTCCACCGACAACCTCGACCGGCCCACGGCGGAGCTCGACCAGCTGCTCGAGATCATCGCCTCGGCGGTCGAGGGGCTCGCGGCCCCGGACCGCCGGTGGCGGCTGCGGGTGGTCGGGAACCCCGACGCCCTGCCCCGGCCGCTCGCCGAGCGCATCGAGGCGGCCGCGGACGGCACGGCGGGCCGCGACGGCATGGAGGTCAACGTCGCCATCGGCTACGGCGGGCGGCAGGAGATCGCCGACGCCGTGCGCAAGCTCCTGCTGCGCCACGCCGAGGCCGGCACGTCGATCGAGGAGCTCGCCGAGGTCCTCGACGTCGACCACATCGCCGAGCACCTGTACACGTCGGGCCAGCCGGACCCCGACCTCGTGATCCGCACGTCCGGTGAGCAGCGGCTCTCGGGCTTCCTGATGTGGCAGTCCGTGTACTCGGAGTTCTACTTCACCGAGGCCCTGTGGCCGCAGTTCCGTCACATCGATTTCCTGCGGGCCCTGCGCGACTATTCTCGGCGGAATCGTCGCTGGGGCGGTTGACCAGCGGGTGCGCGCACGAGAACGGCCCCGGGAGCAGCGCTCCCCGGGGCCGTTCTCGTCTTCCCCCCGTCCGTGGTCGACCCGTGCCATCCCCCGATGGGCACGGATCGTCCTTCGGACGTGCGGACTAGCGCGAGTTGTCCGTGCTCAGGACGTTGATGTTGTCCAGGCTGGCGTTCGCCAGGATGTTGTCGGCGCTGATCAGACGGTCGCCCGAGGAGATCGCCGTACGGTCCCCGCCACCGTCGCGGCCGCCGTGGCCGTGGCCGTGGCCGTGGCCGTGGCCGTCGCGACCACCGTGGCCGCCGCCGCAGTCGCTGTCACGCGAGTTGTCCTGCGAGAGGACGTTCACGTTGTCGGCGTCGAGGTTCGACGCCAGGTTGTCCAGGCTGACGAGCCGGTTCCCCGAGGAGATCGCGGTCTTGTCGCAGTCGCCGCCGCCACGGTGGCCGCGGTGGTCGTCGTTGTCGTGGTGGTGGCCGTGGTTGCCGTGGTCACCGCCGTGGGAGGGCGCCTCGCCGGCGGAGGCCAGCGGAGCGAGGGAGAGCATGCCCGCCGTCGCGCCCAGGACGACGATTCCCGCCTTCTTCAGCATCCAGTGCTCCATTTTCGTTCGTTGGCATCGGCGGGAATTCGGGGTCCCCGTCGAATGGCTTCCAGCCCCACGGACGGTGCGGCTGACGGGGTAAAAGCTAGCCGCCTCGAGATGGGCATTTCCAGCGGAGAACCCCCATCGAGTGATTGACAATTCCGACTGCGACTTGAGTGGGATGACCGGGTGATTTGCCGGTCACGTCCGCCGTGCATTCCCCGGTCGGCAGAGCGTTCGGTGGCGGTGCGTCGCGGCTCTCGACACCCGCCTGTCGTATCAAGACCCGGCTCTCGCCGGACGAGGCCTCCGGCGGCCACGCGGCGTAGCCTCGTCCGGTGGTCGCGGACCCGGACGTCGACGGGGCGGGGAGCGCGGGTCTCGACGGGCTCGCGAGGGCCTATGTCCGCCTCGCACTGCGCCTGGACCGGGTCGTGCCCGGGGTGCTCGACGCCCATCTCGGTGACCCGGCGGACACGGCGCGGGTCGCGGCCGAGCCCGCGCCCCGCCCCGACGACCTCACCCGCGAGACGGACCGCCTGCGGCAGGCCCTGCCCACCGGGGGCTCCCGCGCCGCCTTCCTCGATGCCCAGCTCCGCGCCTGCCGGGTGCTCGCGGAGCGGGCCGGCGGCCGCGAGATCGGCTTCATCGACGAGGTGGAGCGCAGCTACGGCGTGCGCATCGCCCGCGGCGAGCCCGACCGCTACCGGGAGGCCCACCGGGCCCTCGACGCGCTGCTCGGAGGCTCCGGCGCCCTCCCCGAGCGCCTGGCGGCGTTCCGCGACGGCGACCGCCTCGCCCCCGGGCACCTGCCGACCGCCCTCGCCGCCGCGGTGCGGGCCCTGCGCGAGCGCACCGCGGCCACCGTGGGCCTGCCGCCGGGCGAGGACGTGACGCTCGAGGTCGTCGACACCGCCCCGTGGAGCGGGTTCAGCCGCTGGGTGGGCCCGCGGCGCTCGACGATCACGGTGAACGGCGGCATCGGGCACCGGGTGACCCACCTGCCGCTGCTCGTGGCCCACGAGGCGTACCCGGGCCACCACACGGAGCACTGCCGCGTCGCAGCTGCCCGGGCGACGGGCGGTGGACGGCCCGAGCGCGAGGTGTTCCTCGCGCGCACCCCGCAGAGCCTCGTGGCCGAGGGCGCCGCCGAGCTCGGCCTCGAGGCGGTGGTCGGGCCGGGCTGGGGGCGCTGGAACGCCGAGGTGCTCGCGGCGGCGGGAGTGCCGACCGACCTCGACCGCGCCGCGCTCGGCGAGGCCGTCGAGGCCGTCATGGCCCGCCTGGCGCCCGTGCGCCAGGACGCCGCGCTGATGCTGCACGCCGAGCACCGGCCCGACGCCGAGGTCGTCGCGCACCTGCGCCGCTGGCTGCTCGTCGACGAGGCCCGGGCGCGCCGGATGCTGGAGTTCCTGGCGCACCCGCGCTGGCGCACCCACACGACGACCTACGTCGAGGGCGCGCGGCTGCTGCGGCCCTGGCTCGTCGGGTCCGGTCCGGATTCGGTCACAGCGCGTCTCGCCCGGGTCCTCGACGACCCGCCCACACCCGAGGAGCTGCGCGCCGGACCCCCGACGCCCGCGCCCCGGCCCGCACCGCGACGGGCCGCCTGGCCGCCCTGGCTGCGCCGAACGGTCGGTGGACGCGGCCTGCTGCCCGGAAGTCGGTGAGCCACGTCACCAACTCGTCACGCTCGGCGCGCGACAGCGACCGGCTACCGGCGGTAGCGTCCGCGCCGACGGACCCGCACCGGATGCGGGGCGTCCGGGGAGGCCGGTAGTGGCAGATCGGAGCGGGACGGGGACGTCCACCGCTCGCGGCACCAGCGCCAGCACGGCGTCGGGGCTCGCGGTCGGCGCGACGCGACCGCCGTGGTCCGATCCCGGGGGAGGGCCGGCACCCGGTTCTGCCCCGCGATGGCGCAGGACGGCCCCCGGGCCGCGCCACCGCGCCGTCGAGCCGCCGGACTAGCCGACCCGTTCCGCCGAGGAACACAGTGGTCGCGGGTGCCGTGGCCGCTCGAGGGAGTCGTCGTGAGCGCAGCACCAGCCGAGCGTCCCGCTTCCGTGAGCACCGCCAGCACCACCGACAGCACCCCCGTCACCGGTCCCTCCGGGGCCGCCGACGGCGCGCGCTGTTACGTCCTCGACACCTCCGTGCTCCTGTCGGACCCGTGGGCCCCCACGCGGTTCGCCGAGCACGAGGTGGTCCTCCCGCTCGTCGTCATCTCCGAGCTCGAGGGCAAGCGCCACCACTCCGAGCTGGGCTGGTTCGCGCGCGAGGCGCTGCGTCTGCTCGACGACCTCCGCATCCGTCACGGCCGTCTCGACGAGCCGATCCCCATGACGCCGGAGGGCGGGACGCTGCGGGTCGAGCTCAACCACTCCGACCCGTCGGTGCTGCCGGCCGGGTTCCGGACGGCGGAGAACGACTCCCGGATCCTCGCCTGTGCGCTCAACCTCGCGGCCGAGTCGCACCCCGTCACCCTCGTCACCAAGGACATGCCGCTGCGGGTGAAGGCGGCCTCGGTCGGCCTGCCCGCCGACGAGTACCACGGCCAGGACGTCACCACGACGGGCTGGACGGGCACCGCCGAGGTCGCCGCGACCCCGGACGAGGTGTCCTCCCTCTTCGCCGACGGCGTCGCCGACGTCGAGGAGGCCCGCGAGCTGCCGTGCCACACCGGGCTGCGGCTGCTCGGCGGGGGCTCGTCCGCGCTCGGGCGGGTCACCCCGGACAAGCAGGTCCGTCTCGTGCGCGGCGACCGCGACGTCTTCGGTCTGCACGGCCGCTCGGCGGAGCAGCGCATCGCGATCGACCTGCTCACCGACCCCGACGTCGGCATCGTCTCGATGGGCGGCCGGGCGGGCACCGGCAAGTCCGCGCTCGCCCTGTGCGCCGGGCTCGAGGCGGTCCTCGAGCGCCAGCAGCACCGCAAGGTCGTCGTCTTCCGTCCGGTCTACGCCGTCGGCGGCCAGGACCTCGGCTACCTGCCGGGCGGCGAGAACGAGAAGATGGCGCCCTGGGCGCAGGCGGTGTTCGACACCCTCGGCGCGCTGGTGTCCTCCAACGTGGTCGAGGAGGTCATCGAGCGCGGGATGCTCGAGGTCCTTCCGCTGACCCACATCCGCGGCCGGTCGCTGCACGACGCCTTCGTCATCGTCGACGAGGCCCAGTCGCTGGAGCGCAACGTGCTGCTCACGGTGCTCTCCCGCCTGGGGACCAACTCGCGTGTCGTGCTCACCCACGACGTCGCCCAGCGCGACAACCTGCGGGTGGGCCGGCATGACGGCATCGCCGCTGTGATCGAGAAGCTCAAGGGTCACCCGCTGTTCGCCCACGTCACGCTGACCCGCTCGGAGCGCTCGCCGATCGCCGCGCTGGTCACCGAGATGCTGGAGGGCGAGCGCCTCTAGCGGGTCCCGATCGCCGCGAACGAACGGCGCTTTCGTAGCTTCCGAGGCAGCGAGAGCGCCGTTCGTTCGTCGGGCGGGCGTTGGTCAGGCGGCGGCGAGCACGAGCACGGCCAGGCCGAGCGGGATGTCGAGCGCGACGCAGAACTCCGCGAGCGACGGTGGGACGACGTCGCGGTGGCGGCGCAGGTGCCACACGTCCCAGATCCCGTGTGCGATCAGGGTCAGCGCCGCGACGACGAGGCCGACGCCGGGTGCGAGCAGGAGCGCGGCCGTCACGAACACGCCGTAGCCGACGAAGCCCGCGCTCTCGAGGGTCAGTGCCGGCCGCGACGCGCCCCGCAGGAGGCCGACGACGACCAGCACGGCGACGACGATCCCGGTCGTGACCACGGGATCGAGGTCCACGAAGGCGCCGCCGACCGCGAGGACCGACGCGATCGGGATCCAGAGCCACGCCATCGCGGGCAGCGAGAACGCCGCGGCGGCGACGTAGCAGGACGCCGCCACGGCGACCGTGGTCGCGACGGTGTCGCGGTCGGCCCCGCCGAGCACGGCGCCGAGGGCGACGAGGAGGCCGACGGCGGTGGGCCAGCGGTGGATCAGGGCGGAGACCCTCCGCCCGTGCAGGGTGGTCATGCGGGGCATCGTGCGCCACGCGGTCATACCCCCTGAGGGTATGTGATCGGCAGGTCCGGATTCCTGCGCACATGGTCCGGCCGGACCTACTCTCGGGAGCATGGAGCGGAGCGTGGCCGTCGTGGCGTACGACGACGCCGAGCTGCTCGACATCGCCTGCGTCACGACCACCCTCGCCACCGCCAACGACCGCGGCGCCGATCCGGCCTACGCGGTCCGGCTGCTCACACCGGGCGGGCGGGCCGTCACGTGCCGGCCGGGCCTGCGTCTCGACGCCCACGAGGCGCTCGAGCGCAGGGTCGGCGAGGTCGACACGCTGATCGTGGCCGGCGGGTACGGGCACGAGCGCGCGGCGGCGGACGAGGTCGTCCTGGCGCACGTCCGTCGGCTCGCCCGCAACGCCCGCCGTGTGGCGTCGGTGTGCACCGGGGCCTCGGTGCTGGCGGCCGCCGGGCTCCTCGACGGGCACCGGGCCACGACCCACTGGTTCTTCGCCGGCGGGCTGGCCCGTGCGCACCCCGCGGTGACCGTGGATCCCGACCCGATCTTCGTGCGGGACGGCTCCGTCGCCACGTCGGCCGGCGTCACCAGCGCACTGGACCTGACACTGTCGTTCGTCGAGGAGGACCACGGGGCCGCCCTGGCCCGCGGGGTCGCGCGCTCGCTGGTGACGTACCTGCAGCGGCCGGGCACGCAGGCCCAGATGAGCGTGCACGTGGCGGCACCGCCGCCGGCCGACGACGTCGTCCGCGCCGTGGTCGACCACGTCGCCGGACACCTCGACGACGACCTCGGCGCCGCGGCCCTCGCCGACCGGGCCGGCGTGAGCCAGCGCCACCTCACCCGGCTGTTCCGTGCCCACCTGGGCCGATCACCGGGCGAGCACGTGCGCCGCGCCCGCACCGAGGCCGCCGCACACCTCCTCGCCACCACCGACCTGCCGCTGCCGCGGGTGGCGGCGCGCTGCGGCTTCGGCTCCACCGAGACGCTGCGCACCGCCTTCCTGCGCGCCTACGGGACGACGCCGTCGGAGCACCGACGGGCGTTCGTCACCAGCCGAGTCACCAGCCGAGTCACCAGCCGAGTCACCAGCCACTAGGCAGGGGGTGTCCCTCGGCGAAGCCGGACGCGGACTGCACACCGAGCGTCGCGCGCTCGTGGAACTCCTCGAGCGACGCGGCGCCGGTGTAGGTGCAGGCCGAGCGCACGCCGGCGCAGATGCTGTCGAGCAGGTCCTCCACGCCCGGGCGCTGGGGGTCGAGCTGCATGCGCGAGGAGGAGATGCCCTCCTCGAACAGCCCCTTGCGGGCGCGGTCGAAGGCCGAGTCGCCGCGCGTGCGGGCGGTGACGGCGCGCTTCGACGCCATGCCGAACGACTCCTTGTAGGCCGCGCCGTGCTCGTCGCGCAGCAGGTCGCCGGGCGACTCGTAGGTGCCCGCGAACCACGAACCCACCATCACCGCCGAGGCGCCGGCGGCGAGGGCGAGCGCGACGTCGCGGGGGTGGCGCACCCCGCCGTCGGCCCAGACGTGCCCACCGGCGGCCCGGGCCGCGGCGGCGCACTCGGTGACCGCGGAGAACTGCGGGCGCCCGACGCCCGTTGCCATGCGCGTCGTGCACATCGCGCCGGGCCCGACCCCGACCTTCACGATGTCCGCGCCCGCCGCGATCAGGTCGCGGGTGCCCTCGGGGGTGACGACGTTGCCGGCGGCGATCACGGCGTCCGGCGCCGCCTCGCGGGCGGCGGCCAGGGCGGTGAGCATCTTCTCCTGGTGGCCGTGCGCCGTGTCGACGACGAGCACGTCGACACCGGCGGCGCCCAGCTCCTTGACGCGGGTCGCCACGTCGCCGTTGACCCCGAGCGCCGCGGCGATCCGCAGCCGCCCGTCGTCGTCCACGGCGGGCCGGTAGACCTCGGTGCGCAGCGCACCGGTGCGCGTGAGGATGCCGGCCAGGCGCCCGTCGCCGGTGACGCCCAGCGCCGGGGCCCCGGCGTGCGCGGGGTCCTGCAGGACCTCGAAGACCTCCCGCGGCGCCGTGGTGACGGGCAGCGTCACCGCGGGGGAGAGGACGTCGGCGAGGCGGGTGAAGCGGTCGACCCCGTGGCACGCCGACTCGCCGACCACCCCCACCGGGCGGCCCGCGTCGTCGACCACCGCCACCGTGCGGTGCGCGCGCTTCGAGACGAGGTTGAGCGCGTCGGCCACCGCGTCGCCCGGGTGCAGCACCACCGGGGTGTCCCACACGGTGTGCCGGGACTTCACCCCCGCGACGATGTCGGCCACCGCCGCCGGGTCGACGTCCTGCGGGATGACCGCGAGGCCGCCGCGGCGCGCCAGCGTCTCGGCCATCCGGCGGCCGCTGACCGAGGTCATGTTGGCGGCGACGACCGGGATCGTGGCGCCCGACGGGTCGGCGACCGAGAGGTCGACGTCGAAGCGCGAGGCCACGTCGGACCGCCTCGGGACGAGGAAGACGTCGTCGTAGGTCAGGTCGTGGGGCGGGTGCTCGCCGTCGAGGAAGTGCACGTGTCACGAGGCTACGCGGTCGGGGGTGGCGGTCGGGGGTGGCTGGGAAGCTGATGTGCGTGACCGTCCTCGGGACCCGCGCGCTGAACCGGGCGGCGCTCGCCCGGCAGTTCCTGCTCGAGCGCGCCGAGCTGCCGGCCCTCGACGCGGTCGCGCACCTCGGCGGGCTGCAGGCCCAGGAGCCGCAGGAGCCGTTCGCCGGGCTGTGGTCGCGGCTCGCGGGGTTCGACCCGGCGGAGCTCTCGGCGCTGCTCGTCGAGCGCCGGGTCGTGCGCACGCACCTCATGCGCCGCACCGTCCACCTCGTGACGGCCGACGACGCGTTGGCCTGGCGGTCGCGCCACGACGCGATGCTGCTCCAGCGGCTGCTCGGGGTGTATCGCGCGGAGCTCGCCGGGGTCGACCTCGGGGCGCTGGCCGAGGCCGGGCGGGAGCTCCTCGCGCAGGAGCCGAGCACCCTGCCGGCCGCCGGCCGCGTGCTCGCCGAGCGGTGGCCGGACGTGTCGCCGCGCGTGCTCGGCGAGGCGGTGAGCGTGCTCGTCCCTCTCGTACAGGTGCCGCCGCGCGGGCTGTGGGGCCAGGCCGGCCCGGCGAGCAGCGTCGCGCTCGCGACGTGGCTCGGGCGTGCGTGCGACCCGCCGTCACCGGAGGGGCCGGAGGGTGAGGACCCCGTCGGCGAGGACCTCGTCCTGCGCTACCTCGCCGCCTTCGGCCCGGCGGCGACGGCCGACCTGCGCGCCTGGTCCGGGCTCGCCGGCCTGCCGCGGGCGGTGGCGCGCGTGCGGGAGCGGCTCGTGGCCTTCCGCGACGAGCGCGGCCGGGAGCTGCTCGACGTCCCCGACGCGCCGCGCCCGGACCCCGGGTCGCCCGCCCCCGTGCGCTTCCTGCCCGCGTTCGACAACCTCGTGCTCGGCTACGACGACCGCTCGCGGTTCATCGACGACGCCCACCGCGGGCTCTCGGTGGCCGGGACGCGGTTCGTGCTGGTCGACGGGCGGGTGGCGGCGAGCTGGACGGTCGTCGACGGCGTCGTCACCGTCACCCCGCTGGTGCGCTTCTCCCGCGCCGACCGCCAGGACGTCGGCGAGGAGGGCCGGGCGCTCGCCGCGTTCCTCTCCGGCGGCGCGAGCCACCGCGTGACGATCGCCGCGTCGCCCCGCTGATCGGCGCCCGGCAGAGTGGAGCCGTGTCCACGGTCCTCCCCGGCTCCCGCGCGACGGCTCTCGCGCGCACGTTCCGCGCCGTTGCGATCGCCGAGGCCTGCTCGTGGATCGGGCTGCTGATTCGGGATGGCGTTCAAGTACCTCGTCGTGTTCGACGACGTCGGGGTGCGGGTGTTCGGGCCGATCCACGGCGCGCTGTTCGTGGCCTACGTCGGGGTCGCCCTGGTGACCGCGCGGGTGTTCCGGTGGTCGACCGGGACGACCCTGCTCGCCCTCGCGGCGAGCATCCCGCCGGCGGCGACGATCTGGTTCGAGCGCCGTGCCGTGCGGCGCGGCGAGCTCGGCTGAGACCCGGGGCTGCTACATCTTCAGCGCGCGCACCGTCTCGAGGGTGTCCGCCTCGGCGGCGGGCTTGTCGTCGCGGTAGCGGACGACGCGGGCGAAGCGCAGCGCCACGCCGCCGGGGTAGCGGGTGGACGTCTGCACCCCGTCGAGCTCGATCTCCACGACGATCTCGGGCCGCAGGTAGAGCGTCCAGTCGTCGCGGTGGGTCTCGTACCGCGGGAACGTCTCGGTCTGCCAGCGCAGGATGTCGTCGGTCATGCCCTTGAAGGTCTTGCCGATCATCACGAACTCGCCGTCCGCACCCCGTGCGCCGAGGTGGATGTTCGACAGCCACCCGCGGCGCCGTCCCGAGCCCCACTCGACGCCGAGGACGACGAGGTCGAGGGTGTGCGACGGCTTGACCTTCTGCCACGACCGTCCGCGACGGCCCGCGGAGTAGGTCGAGTCGAGGGCCTTGACCATCGACCCCTCCTGCCCGGCGGCGAGGGCGTCGGCGACGGCCTGCTCCGCCCCCGCGGCGGTCGGGCGGACGACGCCGGGGATCAGTCGGTCGCCGACGACCTCCGCGAGCACCTCCCGCCGTGTCGAGAGCGGCTCGTCGACCAGGTCGACGCCGTCGCGGTGCAGGCAGTCGAAGAACCAGGGCGCCGTGGCGCCCGAGCCGAGCCCCTTCATCGACTCCTGGAACGGTCGCGGGCGGCCGTCCTCGGCGACGGCGAGGGTCTCGCCGTCGAGCACGACGGTCTCGACGGGAAGGGTCCGGGTCAGCGCGACGATCTCCGGGACGCCGTCGGTGATCTCCCGCAGCGTCCGCGACCAGACCCGCACCTCGTCGCCGCGCCGGTGCACCTGGATGCGGGCGCCGTCGAGCTTGTGCTCGACCACGACACCCGGGTCGCCGTCCGGCGCGCCCAGCTCGGCCAGCGCCGCCTCGAGCGAGTCGCCCGGCGAGGCGAGCATGGGCCGCAGCGGACGCATGACCTCGAGGCCGATGGCGCCCAGGTCCCCGCCCGTCAGCGCCACGTGCGCGGTGGTGGGCAGCCGCCCGGAGAGCATGAACGCCCGGCGCACCGCCTCGGCGGGCAACTCCGCGGCCGAGGCCACCGCCTCGATCATGATCCCCTCGAGCGCCCCCTGACGGAGCTCGCCGCCGAGCAGGCGCACGAGGAAGCGGCCCTCGTCCGGCGTCGCCGCGTCGAGCAGCCCGCCCAGCTCGGCGGCGCGCCGCGCGCCGACCCCGGTGCCCGAGCCGGCCAGCGCGGCCAGCCGGTCGAGGGCGGCGTCGACGTCGCCGACGGTGAGGGTGGAGTCGGACGCGGGGGTCGGCGACACCGACTGCAGCGTGCGCCAGCCGATCCCCGTGCGGCCCTGCAGCATCTCGCCCGCGAGCCAGGCCGTCGCGGGCCGGACCTCGTCGGGCTGCAGGCCCGCCAAGAGCGTCGCGAGCGTCGCCGTCTTGGCCTTGCGCGAGCGGGTCGCCGCCACCTCCGCGGAGGCGGCGACGACCTCGCCCAGCAGTGTCACTGCGCCTGGTCCACCCGGGTCATCGCCAGGACGTCCAGGGCCTCGTCGAGCTGGGCCTGGGTGAGCTTGCCGTCGGAGACGTAGCCCTCGTCGTCGATGACCTCGCGGATGGTCTTGCGCTGCTTCATCGCCGTCTTCGCGATCTTCGCGGCCTCCTCGTAGCCGAGGAGGCGGTTGAGCGGCGTGACGATCGCCGACGACGACTCGGCGTAGCGGCGGCAGGCCTCCTCGTCGGCCTCCGTGTCCTCGAGGACGCGGTCGGCCAGGAGCCGCGCGGCGTTGGCCAGCAGGCGGGCCGACTCGAGCACGTTGCGTGCCATCACCGGCATCATGACGTTGAGCTCGAGATTGCCCTGCGAGCCGGAGAAGGCGACGGTGGCGTCGTTGCCCATGACCTGGGCGGCGACCATCATCGTCGCCTCGCAGATCACCGGGTTGACCTTGCCCGGCATGATCGACGAGCCGGGCTGGAGGTCCGGGATGCGGATCTCCGCGAGGCCCGTCGACGGGCCCGACGACATCCAGCGCACGTCGTTGGCGATCTTGTAGATGCTCACCGCGACCGTGCGCAGCGCGCCGGACGCCTCCACCAGCCCGTCGCGGGCGCCCTGCGCCTCGATGTGGTCGCGGGCCTCGGAGAGCTCGGGGATGCCGGTGCTCTGACGCAGCTGCTCGACGACCTTGCCGCCGAAGCCCACCGGGGTGTTGATGCCCGTGCCCACCGCGGTGCCGCCGATCGGCAGCTCGGCGAGGCGGGGGAGCGTCGCGCGCAGGCGCTCGGTGCCGTGGCTGCACTGGCTCGCCCAGCCGCCGGCCTCCTGGCCGAGGGTGATCGGCACGGCGTCCATGAGGTGGGTACGGCCCGCCTTCACGACGTGCTTCCAGTCCTGCGCCTTCCGGTTGAGCACCGCGCCGAGGTGGTCCAGCGCGGGCACCGTGTCGCGGACGATCGCCTCGGCGGCCGCCAGGTGGATCGTCGTCGGGAAGACGTCGTTGGAGCTCTGCGAGGCGTTGACGTGGTCGTTCGGGTGAACCTTCTGGCCCGACGCGCGCGAGGCCAGCGTCGCGATGACCTCGTTGGCGTTCATGTTCGAGCTGGTGCCCGAGCCGGTCTGGAACACGTCGATCGGGAACTGGTCGTCGTGTGCCCCGGACGCCACCTCGTCCGCGGCGGCGGCCACGGCGTCGGCGAGGTCGGCGTCGAGCACACCGAGGTCCTTGTTGACGCGCGCGCACGCACCCTTGACCAGGCCGAGCGCGCGGATCTGCGCGGGCTCGATGGGGCGTCCGGAGATCGGGAAGTTCTCCACGGCCCGCTGGGTCTGCGCGGCCCACAACGCGGCGGCCGGCACCCGGACCTCGCCCATGGTGTCGTGCTCGATCCGGTACTCCTGCTCCTCCGTCATGGGGCGCAGTCTTTCACCGCGCTCCTCGCGCCGGGCTTCAGGAGACCACCTGCACGGTGTCGCCCGGCGAGAGGTTCGCGAAGAAGCGCTTCGACGCCGTCCGCCCGAGGTGGATGCAGCCGTGCGAGCGCTCCGAGAGGCTGCCGGTGTGGAACGCGATCGCCGGCGCGAAGAACACCGAGTACGGCATGTCGGCGTCGTAGAGGTTGCTGACGTGGTCGGCGTCCTTGTAGTCGACCGAGAACGTGCCGGTCGGCGTCGGGTCCTTCCGCGTCCCGCCGAGCGCGCCCACCGGGCCGTAGGTCACGTTGCCCTCGCCGTCGGTGAGCCAGGCCTGCTGCGAGGAGAGGTCGACGCACGCGACCGCCGACGAACTGCAGGGCGTACCGCGCGTGAGGGCGGGGATCGCCGGGACCGTCGGCAGCCCGGTGGCCGGGGCGTCCGTCACCGGCCGGGAGATCGGCGCGGGGGCCGGCTTCGCGGGGGCCGGGTCCGCGGTGGCCGTCCCGGCCAGGAGGGCCGACATCGTCGCGACGATGGCGATCAACAGGGTGACGGGGGCGGCTGCCGGACGTCGGCGCGGCCGGTTGAGGAATGGCACGAGGACCTCCGGGACCGTGGCGTCCTCTCCGGATACCCCGGATCGGACGACGATCATTCCCCGTGTCGTGTCAGCGCGTCGAGTCCTCGGGCCCCCAGATCGACACATCGGGTGCATCGTCCGTGCCCAGATCGATCGCGGAGTACTCCCGCAGCTTGTGGAGGCGGTGCCAGGCGTCGATCATCCGCACGGTGCCGGACTTCGAGCGCATGACCAGCGACTGGGTGGACGCCCCGCCGGCGCGGTAGTGCACGCCGCGCAGCAGGTCGCCGTTGGTGACGCCGGTGGCGCAGAAGAAGATGTTCTCCCCGCGCACGAGGTCACCGGTGTGCAGGACGCGGTCGAGGTCGTGGCCGGCCGCGAGGGCCTTCTCGCGCTCCCCGGCGTCCTTCGGCCACAGCTTGGCCTGCAGCGAGCCGCCGATGCAGGCGATCGCGCAGGCGGTGATGATCCCCTCGGGGGTGCCGCCGATGCCCAGGAGCATGTCGACGCCGCTCTCGGGTCGGGCCGCGGCGATGGCTCCGGCGACGTCGCCGTCGGAGATGAACCGGATGCGTGCGCCGGCGTCCCGGATGTCCTGGACGAGCTGCTCGTGCCGTGGCCGGTCGAGCACCACGACCGTGACGTCGGAGACGTTGATGCCCTTCGCGCGGGCGACGGCGCGCAGGTTCTCCGCGACGGGGCGCTCGATGTCGACGACGTCGGCGGACTCCGGGCCGACGGCGAGCTTCTCCATGTAGAACACCGCGGACGGATCGAACATCGCCCCGCGCTCCGCGACGGCGAGCACCGCGAGGGCGTTGGGCATGCCCTTGGCCATGAGCGTGGTGCCGTCGACCGGGTCGACCGCGACGTCGCACTCCGGACCGTCGCCGTTGCCCACCTGCTCCCCGTTGAAGAGCATCGGGGCCTCGTCCTTCTCGCCCTCCCCGATGACGACGGTGCCGCGCATCGACACCGACCCGATGAGCTTGCGCATCGCGTCGACGGCCGCGCCGTCCCCGCCGTTCTTGTCGCCGCGGCCGACGTAGCGGCCGGCGGCCATGGCAGCGGCCTCGGTGACCCGGACGAGCTCGAGCGCGAGGTTGCGGTCGGGACGCTCAGGGGTCCGGACGCGAGCGGGTTCCTGCGAGCTCACCGGGTGTGCACCTCCAGGGGCGGACGTGATGTGCGGGGCGTGATGCGGGTCGGGCGTGGGCGGGCGGATCGCCGGGTGGCCATCCTCGCAGAGTCCGGCGCTCCGGTCGCCCGTCCGCGCCTCACCACCGGTCGCTCGGCGGCGGACCCCAGCCCTCGTCGGGCTCGCGGCGGACGCCGACGCGCTGCCCGTCGTGGGCCTCACCGGTCCAGGCCGCCCGGGTGTCGACGTGGGGCCCGGCGGGCGTGCCGGTGGGGAGGACGCCCAGGGGATGCGGGTCCTCCGACTCGGGCCAGCGCTCCTCGTGGTGCGGGTGGTCCGGCTCGGGGCGGGCCTGCGGGGTGTAGGTCTCGGCGCGCAGTGGCTCATGACGGGGTTCGTCACGGGGCGGCTCGTACGGCGTCTCCGGCTGCGGCCCGCTCGCCAGCAGCGCGGCGGCCACACCCTCGCGGGACAGCGAGTGCACGCTCTCGCGCAGGGCGCGGGTCGCGGCGGCGCGCAGCTCGGCGGAGAAGCGCGGCGCCGGGGCGAAGCGGCCGAAGGTGTCGCGCAGGAAGTGGAGCAGCAGGGTCGCGGTGGACCGCGAGCGCCACATCGTCCAGCCGACGTAGAGGTCCCGGCCGTAGGGCTGGACGAGCAGCATCGCCCGCTCGCTGTACTGCTCGAACAGCAGCACCGGCACACCCGCCACGGTCGACGGGCGGACCTCCGCGGGACTGCGGCGCGCGGCCGCGGCGAGGCGCACGTGCTCGTAGGCGCTCGCCGCGGCGTCGCCGCGGTTCTCGAGCAGACGGGCGTGCTCGGCGATCGGCTCCTTCGCCGGCGCGAAGAACGACGCGATGCCGGCGAGGTAGAGCACGACCACGAGCACCCCGAGCAGCACCGACACGGCGTCGGTGAAATCGTCGGGCGACGACATCGACGCGAGGTAGTCGATGATCGCCTTGATCAGCAGCAGCACCGTCGGCGCGACGAGGAACAGCAGCGAGCGCATGAGGTGCGGGGCGAGCATCCGGTAGGTGACGACGTCATCCACCAGGCCGTCGGGCTCGTCGTGCTGCTGGATCTCGCGGTGGTAGTCGGCGTGGGCCCCGGCGACCGCCCGGTCGAAGTCGGCCCCTCCGGACGAGTACGGGCTGCTCATGGCCGTCGAGTCTGCGCCATCACGGCCCGGCGACGGTGCCTCTTCGCCCGGGTGTCGCTCAGCCGCTCGCCCCGTCCTCGCCCGCCGCCTCCGACAGCACCGTCTCGACGCGCTCGCGGGCCCCGGCGAGGTGGCGCTCGCACAGCCGCGCCAGCGCCTCGCCCCGCTCCCACAGCGCGAGCGAGTCCTCCAGGCTCAGCCCGCCCGCCTCCAGCCGCGCCACGACCTGCGCGAGCTCGTCCCGCGCCTGCTCGTACCCCGGCTCGTCGCCCTCCGTCATGGGCTCATCTTCCCCTGTGTCAGCGAAGTGCCGTTACGGACACTCAACGTCTGCGACGGCACTTCGCTGACTCAGGGCTCGTGACGCTCGGTCACGACAGCGTGCAGGGCGCCGTCGGCGAGGCGCACGCGCAGGGTGTCGCCCGCCGAGGGCGTGTACGCCGACCGGAGGACGGGGGCGTCGACGGCCTGCCCGTGCTGGACGATCGCGTAACCCCGGGCCAGGGTCGCGGCGGGGCCCAGGGCGGTGAGGGACGCCGTGAGGTGTCGCAGGTCGGCCGACCGGGCCGTGATCCCGGCGTCGACCACCTGGCGGGCCCGCCCGCGCAGCGCCACGACGGCGTCCTCCCGCGCGGCGATCGGCCCGAGGGGGTCGGCGAGGACGGGGCGGCGGCGCAGGGCGGCGAGTGCCGCGTCCTCCCGTTCCACCCACGCGTGCAGGGCCCGGTGCATCCGGCGGCGCAGCTGCGCGAGGTGCGCGGTCTCCTCGGCGAGGTCGGGGACGATCCGCTTGGCGGCGTCGGTGGGGGTGGCCGTGCGGACGTCGGCGACGTGGTCGACCAGCGGGGTGTCGGGCTCGTGCCCGATCGCCGTGACCACGGGCGTCCGGCACGCCGCGACACCCCGGCACAGGGCCTCGTCGGAGAACGGCAGGAGGTCCTCGACGCTGCCGCCGCCGCGGGCCAGCACGATCACGTCGACGTCGGGATCACGGTCCAGGGCGGTCAGGGCGTCGAGGATCTCCGGAACGGCCTGTGGCCCCTGCGTCGGGGTGTTGACGGTGCGGAACCGCACGGCGGGCCAGCGCGCCGACGCGACGGTGAGCACGTCGTGCTCGGCGGCGCTCGCCCGCGACGTCACCAGGCCCACGCAGCGCGGGAGCCGCGGCGGACGCCGCTTGCGCGCCGGGTCGAAGAGCCCCTCGGCGGCCAGCAGCGCCCGCAGCCGTTCGATGCGCGCCAGCAGCTCGCCGACCCCGACAGGACGGATCTCGTCGACGCGCAGCGAGAGCGTCCCCCGCCCGAAGAAGTACGACGGCCTGCCGTGGACGACGACACGGGCGCCCTCGGCCAGCGGGGGGACCGTCCCGCGCACCATGGTCGTCGGCGCCGTCAGGTTGATCGACACGTCCGCGGCCGGGTCACGCAGCACGAGGAACGCGGTGCCCGACCCGGGCCGGGCGGTGACCTGCGTGAGCTGGCCCTCCACCCACACCGCGCCGAGCCGCTCGATCCACGCGGCGATCTTGCGCGCGACCGTCCGGACCGGCCACGGCTCCTCCGCGCTGGTCGCCGGCGGGGTGGTCACGCCGAGGTCAGGACTGCGCGTTGAGCGTGGCGATCCGGTTGCTGAGCATGGTGACGAACGGCGGCCGGTTGCCGTGCGCGGTCTCCCACTCCAGCAGCTCGGTGACCTCGTCGACGCTCAGCGTCCGGAGCTTCCCGCGCAGCTGGGCGATGGTCATCGACTCGTACCCGGGGAGGGCGTCGGGGGTGCCGGCGGTCTCCACCTCGGTGCCGCCCACGACCTCGAGCGCCCGGGAGTGACCGTTCACACGTGGGGCGTCCGCCAGGTCGGTGAACTCGATCGACGTGTCGTCGACGTCGTAGGACTCGAAGCGGGCCGGCGGCTCGGGCAGGTCGTCGTCGAAGCGGGCCCACGACGGGGCCTCCTCCACCGGGCGCATCCCGTCGAGCGCGGTGTCCCCCTTGATGGCCAGCTCCGTGACCACCTGCTGGGCACGCATCCCCAGCTGCAGCACACGGCTGACCGCGGTGATGGGCAGGCCGGCGATGGTGCGCGGGAGGTCCCGGGTCTCCTCCACGGCGGCGACGACGAGGCCGGCGGCGACCCGCACCGGGAACGGGAGCGAACTCATACCGGACAGCGTGCCAGGGGTGGGCCGATGATGTGCGAACGGCCACGGCGGGTCGGTCCTCACAGCTCGCGCCCGGACGGTGACGTGCGTCGCCCGTAGGCTGGCGGTATGTCCACTGAGCACCAGAGCGAGCACACCGGCGACGGCGCGCTGCGCGTGCTGCTCGCGAAGCCCCGCGGCTACTGCGCCGGCGTCGACCGGGCCGTCGTGGCCGTGGAGAAGGCGCTCGAGACCTACGGCGCGCCGGTGTACGTCCGCAAGGAGATCGTGCACAACCGCCACGTGGTCACCACCCTCGCCGAGCGCGGCGCCGTGTTCGTCGACGAGACCGACCAGGTGCCCGAGGGCGCCACCGTCGTGTTCTCCGCGCACGGGGTGTCCCCGGCGGTGCACGCCCAGGCCGCGGCCCGCGAGCTGCGCACCGTCGACGCCACCTGCCCCCTGGTCACGAAGGTGCACCAGGAGGCGAAGCGCTTCGCGCGCGACGACTACGACATCCTGCTCATCGGCCACGAGGGCCACGAGGAGGTCGAGGGCACCGCCGGCGAGGCGCCCGACCACGTGCAGCTCGTCGACGGCCCGTCCGCGGTGGCCGGGGTGACGGTCCGCGACCCCGAGAAGGTCATCTGGCTCTCCCAGACGACGCTGTCGGTCGACGAGACCCTCGAGACCGTCCGCGCGCTGCGCGAGCGCTTCCCGTCGCTGGCCGACCCGCCGTCGGACGACATCTGCTACGCCACCCAGAACCGCCAGGTCGCGGTGAAGCAGATGGCGCCCGAGTGCGACCTCGTGCTCGTCGTCGGCTCCCGGAACTCCTCGAACTCGGTGCGCCTCGTCGAGGTCGCGCTGCAGGCCGGGGCGAAGGACTCCCACCTCGTCGACCACTGCGGCGAGATCGACGAGGCCTGGCTCGAGGGCGTCACCACCGTCGGCGTCACCAGCGGCGCCTCGGTGCCCGAGATCCTCGTCGGCGACGTCCTGCACTGGCTCGCCGAGCGCGGCTGGGCCGACGTCGAGGAGATCACCACCGCCAACGAGAAGCTGACCTTCTCGCTGCCCCGCGAGCTGAAGCGGGACATGGCACCGCAGTCGGTGCGCTGACAGCCCGTTGTCCTCGGGGCGCGGGCACCGCACAGTGTCCCCGTGCTCCTGGCCCTGACCCTGCTCACCGGGGGAGCGCTGCTCACCCTGGTGCTCGGGGTCGTCGGCGGCGGCGACCCGGTGGCCGTCCTGCCGCTCGGCGCCGCGTTCGCGCTGCTGGCCACGCTCGGCTTCCGCTGGGTGCTCGCCCGCGGGCGGCGCCGGTGGTCGGCGGCGTACGTGCTCGTCGGGCTGGTGCTCGCGTCGGTGGTGTTCGCGCTCGCCCCGGGGGTGGGCGGCACGCTCTTCCTGATCGTGCTGGTCAGCCAGTGCGTCCTGCTGCTCCCGCTGCCCGCCACGATCGTCGTGATCGCGATGGTGCCGTTCGTGCACACCGGCATGCCGGTGCTCGACGGCCTGCGCGAGGGGCTCGGCACGCTGGTCGCGGTGGTCTTCGCCGCCGTGGTCACCGAGCTGCTGCGCCGCGAGCAGCAGATGCGCCGCGAGCTCGCGGCCGCGCAGCAGCAGGTCGAGCACCTCGCCGCGGCCCAGGAGCGCAACCGGGTGGCTCGCGACATCCACGACGGGCTCGGGCACTCCCTCACGGTCATCCAGATGCAGCTCCAGGCGGCCCGGGCCCTGCTGGCGAACGGGAATGCCGATGACCCGGTGGACGACGTGCTCGCCAAGGCCCAGCACCAGTCGCGGGAGGCGCTCGGCGAGGTACGGCGCTCCGTGGGCGCCCTGCGCGAGCCCCGCGTCGTCCCGCCGCTGGGCACCGCGCTCCACGACCTCGCCGCGGAGAGCTCCGCGGTCGGGCTCCCGACGTCGGTGCGCGTCGTCGGGGACGAGCGGGCCCTCGCCGACCCCGCCCGCGAGGCGCTGTTCCGGGCGGCGCAGGAGGGGCTGACCAACGTGCGCAAGCACGCCGGCGCGAGCCGCGCCGAGGTGGTGCTCGACTACGCCGCGACAGCCGTGCGCGTGGAGGTCCGTGACGACGGACGCGGTGCGGGCGACCACGGTGACGGCGGGCACGGGGAGGGCGGGGGTGTCGGCCTCCTCGGCCTGCGCGAACGGGCCGCGGACCTCGGCGGGCGCCTCGAGCTGGGACGCGCCCCGGCCGGCGGGTGTGCGCTGGTGCTGGAGGTGCCGGCGTGACGGCTCCCGTGCGGCTCCTGCTGGTCGACGACCAGGCGCTGTTCCGCGAGGCGCTGGCCACCCTGCTGGGCGTGCGCGACGACGTGGTCGTGGTCGGGGAGGCCGGCGACGGCGAGGAGGCCGTGCGCCGCGCCGCCGAGCTCGCCCCCGAGGTCGTGCTCATGGATCTGCGGATGCCGGTGCTCGACGGCGTCGCCGCGACCCGCCGGCTGCGCGCCGAGCAGCCCGAGGTGCGGGTGATCGCGCTGACCACCTTCGACGACGACGAGGACGTCTTCGCCGCGCTGCGGGCCGGCGCGGTCGGCTACCTGCTCAAGGACGTCTCGTCCGCGCGCCTCGTCGAGGCGGTACTGACCGCGGCCGCCGGCGGGTCGGTGCTGGAACCCTCGGTCGCGGCGAAGGTCGTCGCCCGCGTCGCGCGCCTGCCCGCGGACGAGCCGGCGACGAGGCGGGCCCAGCCCCTGGTCGTGCCGCTCTCGGAGCGGGAGGTCGACGTGCTGCGCCTGCTCGCCGACGGGCGCAGCAACCGCGAGATCGCCGGCCGGCTGCACCTCGCCGAGGGCACGGTGAAGAACCACGTCACGAACGTGCTGGGCAAGCTCGGCGCCCGCGACCGCACCCAGGCCGCGCTGCGCGCCCGGGCACTGGACCTGCTGTAGGTCGTGACCCCGGGGCATGACGTCCGGCACCTGTCCACCGGGGCGGGGCTCGCGAAGCTCGTCGGGCTGCATCGTCGCCCCGTGGAAGGACCCACCATGACCACCCAGCCCACCGTCCCCGCCGTGACCACAGCCGCGACCACCACCGCCTCCCGCCGGCCCGTGCTGCGCTTCGTCGGCCACTACGTCGAGATGGTGGTGGCGATGGTCGTGGGTATGGCGCTGCTCATGCCGCTGACGCCGGCGGCCTGGGCCGCCCTGCCCGCCGTCCACGCCCTCGTCATGGCCGCGGACATGACCATCGGCATGGCGGTGTGGATGGCCGTGCGGCGTCACCGCGCGCGTCTGATCGTCGAGATGTCGGCGGCGATGTGCGCCCCGTTCGTGCTGCTGCTCGTGCCCTACGGCCTCGGCGCCGTCTCCGGCGAGACCCTGATGCTCGCGGGGCACGTCCTGATGTTCCTGACCATGCTCGGCGCGATGCTCCTGCGTCGCGACGAGTACGCCCACTGCTGAGTGCACGGCGGATGCCGCGAACGGCCTGGTCACTGCTCTCCGCGCACGAACTACGCGTTGATCACGTGTCGATTGTCGGCTGACGTCCGGAGATCCGGAATCGAGGAGCGATCGTTCGGCTGAGCGGAGCGCACGCTCCACGCATCCGGATCGTCGGACCCGCGTCAGCGGCGGTCGTCGGGCCCGTCGACGCGGCGCGGGACGCGCCGGACCCCGGGGCCGAACTCCTCGTCGGGGTCGTCCGGCCGGACGGGGCGACGCCGAGGGTCGCCGCCGGACGGGCGGCGGCGGTCGTCGCGCGCCGGGCGGGCCTCGACCGGCACCTGGCGGGGACGGCGCTCGCGCGGCTCCCGGTCGCGGTCGCGGGGGTCGCGGTCGCGGGGGTCGCGGTCGCGGAACTCGCGCCGCTGCCGCTCGCGGATCTCCCGCTCGCGGCGATCCCGCTCGCGCAGCTCGCGCTCGCGCGGGTCCCGATCACGGGGCGGCCGGTCCCGGGGTTCGCGGGGGGCGTCGGGGTCGAGCCGGTCGGAGTCCCGCTGCCAGGGCTCGAGGCGCGAGCGGATGAACCCGAGCGCCAGGCACACGGCGGTGGTGATCGCGAGGGTCGGGAAGGCGTTGACCAGCGGCCCACCGACGGCGAGGAGCGTGGAGGCCGTGCCGCCCGAGCGGGGGAGCGACCCCGTGGCGACGACGACCACGGGCACACCCACGGCCAGCAGCAGCGGTGGCTGGACGAGCGGGACGAACAGCGAGTCCCGCCGGGACCAGGCGGTCGCGAGGATGCAGCCGCCGGCGAAGCAGGCGGTGAACGCCACGCCCAGCTCGCCGGACAGGACGAGGTCGATCGCCACGCCGGCGACGGTGAAGACCGCGCCGAGCAGCAGCGTCCCCCACCAGCGGAGCCCACGCAGTGACCGAACGATGGAGCGCTCGCCGGGGCCGACGGGCCCGGTGCCGAGTGCCTCCTCCCGCGCGCTGGTCACAACCCCAACGCTAGCGGTCGGACCGTGACGTTCCGTCGCACCCGCACGCACACCGGCGAGTGCGGTGACGCGGACCACTCATCCTCGCGTCATCCCCGTCTCCGCGATCGACTCGGCCGGTGCCCGCGGGCGGCGCTCGATCTGGTCCGGGCTCTCCAGATCGGCGGTGGTCACGGACAGGTCCGCGAACCGCCGGGCGCTGACGAGCACGCGGGACTCCAGTGAGCTGACCGTCTCGTTGAACGACCGCACGCTGCCGTCGAGGGACCGACCGAGCCGCGCGAGGTGCCCGGAGAGCGTGGCCAGGCGGCCGTGGAGCTCGCGGCCGAGCGCGTGCACCTCGGCGGTGTTGCGGGCGAGGGCCTCCTGGCGCCACGCGTAGGCGACCGTACGCAGCAGCGCCATCAGCGTGGTGGGCGTCGCGATGACGACGTCGGCGCCGAAGGCGTGCTCGAGCAGCGCCGGATCGGCCTCCAGCGCCGCGGACAGGAACACCTCGCCCGGAACGAACATCACCACGAACTCGGGCGTCGGGTCGAAGCGGCGCCAGTAGGCCTTGGCGCCGAGGGCGTCGACGTGGGCGCGCACCTGCTTCGCGTGCGCCGCGATCCGCTCGCGGCGGGCCGCGTCGTCCCGGGCCTCGGTGGACTCCAGGTAGGCGGCGAACGGGACCTTCGCGTCGACGACCACCTGCTTGCCGCCCGCGAGGTGCACCACGAGGTCGGGACGTTGGGCGCCGTCGTCGTCGACCCCGCGGGCGTGGGCCTGGCGGGTGAAGTCGCAGTGCTCGACCATGCCGGCGAGGTCGACCACCCGCTCGAGCTGCAGCTCACCCCACCGTCCGCGCACGTTCGGGGCGCGCATGGCCCCGACCAGCGCGCGCGTCTCGCCCGCCACCCCCTGCGCGCCCTCCGCGACCGCGCCGACCTGCTCGCGCAGCGACGCGAAGGCGGCGGCCCGCTCGCGCTCCGCGCCCGCCATCTCCCGCTCCATGCGACCGAGGGCGGCGGCGACGGGCTCCAGCACGCGATCGAGCACGTCCGTCGAGGCGGCGCGCACCGCGGGCCCCAGGGCGCGCTCGCGGTCGCCCGCCCCGCGACGCTCGGCGTCGAGCTCGGCGCGGGCCGCGGCGACCTCCGCCCCCGCGCGCCGCACCGCCTCGGACACCGCTGCGTCGCGCCGGGCCCCCGCGAGGTGCAGCGCGACCCACGCGCCGACGCCCGCGCCGATCACGAGCCCCAGCAGCAGCCCCGCGAGCACCCCGGCCGTCGTCATGGCTCCTCCGTCATGACCGGCAGGATGGATCACACCCCCGACAACGCCGCGTCATCGACGCGCCAGGAGGCCTCGAGGCCCAGCAGCCGCTCCTTGAGCTCCAGCCCCCAGCGGTACCCGCCGAGGGCGCCGCCCCGGCGCAGCACGCGGTGGCACGGGACGAAGAGCGTCGCGGCATTGGTGATGCACGCGCGGGCGGCGATCCGGTGACCGCGGGGGTGGCCCGCGGCGACCGCCAGCTCGCCGTAGGTGGTCGGCGCCCCGGGCGGGACGGCCCGCAGCTGCTCCCAGATCGCCGACGTGGCCGCGCCGCCCCGCTGCCGCACCGGTGTCGACGTCGCCGGCTCTGGGTCGCCGTCGTGGTACGCCGCGACGGCGGCGGTGACGTCGCCGAGCTCCGCGCGCCGGGCGGGCTCGGCCGGCCGCAGCTCGGGGTGCACCAGCGCGAGCAGCGCGTCGGCGTCGTCGGTCCATCCCGCGGCGAGGACGGCGCCGTCGGCGTCGACGAGGGCGGTGAACGGGCCGAGGGGAGTGGGCACGGTGGCGAGGGCGGACACGGGGACCTCCGGGGGTCGCGTGGAGCAGCTGTCACCCTGGTTGGACGCCGCCGGGGCCCGCCCGGATCCCTCGCTGGCAGACTGGATTCTCGTGAGCTTGACCCTCGGCATCGTCGGACTGCCCAACGTCGGCAAATCGACGATGTTCAACGCCCTGACCCGCAACGACGTCCTGGCCGCGAACTACCCGTTCGCGACCATCGAGCCCAACGTGGGCGTGGTGCCGCTGCGGGATCCACGGCTCGACCGGCTCGCGGAGATGTTCTCCTCGGAGAAGGTGGTCCCGGCGACGGTGTCGTTCGTCGACATCGCGGGCATCGTCGCGGGCGCCAGCGAGGGCGCCGGGCTGGGCAACAAGTTCCTCGCCAACATCCGCGAGGCCGACGCGATCTGCCAGGTCGTGCGCGTCTTCGCCGACGACGACGTCGTCCACGTCGACGGCCGGGTCGACCCGGCCGCGGACATCGAGACCATCGCGACCGAGCTCGTCCTCGCCGACCTCCAGACGATCGACAAGGCCCTCCCGCGCCTCGAGAAGGAGGCGCGGGTCAAGAAGGAGACCAAGGCCGCCGTCGACGAGGTCCAGCACGCGCAGAGCGTGCTGAACGAGGGCCGCACCCTCTTCTCCGCCGGCCTCGACTCGCCACGGCTGCGCGAGCTGAACCTCATGACGATCAAGCCGTTCCTCTACGTCTTCAACGCCGACGAGCCGGTGCTCGTCGACGATGCGAAGCGCAAGGAGCTCGCCGAGCTCGTCGCGCCGGCCGAGGCCGTGTTCCTCGACGCGAAGGTCGAGCAGGAGCTGCTGGAGCTCGACGCGGAGTCGGCCCAGGAGCTGCTGGAGTCGATCGGCCAGCCCGAGCCGGGTCTCGACGCGCTGGCCCGCGCCGGCTTCCGCACCCTCGGCCTGCAGACCTACCTCACCGCGGGCCCCAAGGAGTCGCGCGCCTGGACGATCCGGATCGGCGCCACCGCCCCCGAGGCCGCCGGCGTGATCCATACGGACTTCCAGAAGGGCTTCATCAAGGCCGAGATCGTGTCGTACGGCGACCTCATCGCCGCCGGGTCGATGGCCGCCGCGAAGACCGCGGGCAAGGTCCGCATGGAGGGCAAGGACTACGTCATGCACGACGGCGACGTGGTCGAGTTCCGCTTCAACGTCTAGGACCGGGTAGCACCGGAAGTGCTCACAGGGCCGGAGGCCACCCACCCATGACCGTCCCCACCATCGCCCTCCCCGACGGCACCCCGATGCCCGTGCTCGGCGTCGGGACCTGGGGATACGCCGAACAGCCGGCGCGCCGCCGGGACGAGATCGACTCGCTGCGCGCCGCACTCGACGCCGGGCTGACGATGATCGACACCGCCGAGATGTACGCCGACGGCGGCGCCGAGGAGCTGGTCGGCGAGGCGCTGGCCGGGCGGCGCGACGAGGCGTTCCTCGTGGACAAGGTGCTGCCCTCGGACGCCTCCCGCCACGGCACCGTCGAGGCCTGCGACCGGGCCCTGCGCCGGCTGCGCACCGACCGGATCGACCTCTACCTGCTGCACTGGCGCGGCCGGTACCCGCTGGCGGAGACCGTCGAGGCGTTCGTCGAGCTGCGCGACGCCGGGAAGATCCGCGCCTGGGGCGTGAGCAACCTGGACGTCGACGACCTGGCCGAGCTCGACGAGGTCCCGAGCGGCGACCAGGTGGCCACCGACCAGATCCTCTACAACCTCGTGCGGCGGGGACCCGAGTGGGACCTTCTCCCCTGGGCCGAGCGTCGCGGGCTCCCGCTGATGGCCTACTCGCCCGTCGAGCAGGGGCGACTGCTCGACGAGCCCGCGCTGCGCGAGGTCGCCGAGCGGCACGGCGCCACGCCCGCACAGATCGCCGTCGCCTGGGTGCTCGATCACCCCGGCGTCAGCGCGATCCCGAAGACGGCGACCCCCGCGCGGATGGCCGAGAACCGGGCCGCGCTCGACGTCGCCCTCACCGGCGACGACCGGGCCGTGCTCGACGCCGCGTTCCCGCCGCCGGACCGGAAACGCCGGCTGGAGATCCTGTAGGTGGCCGGAGGCACCGACGGGTCGAGTTCTGCTTCATCGTCTGATCCGGTCGGGCGGCCACGCGCTCAGCGGGCCGGGGTCGGTCCGAAGCGGACCCCGAGCTCGGACACGCGGAGGCCGCGGTGCTCCGGGCGCATGCGCCCGGCGCGTTCCAGCACGCTCATGCCGTGCAGGGCGCTCCAGAACACCTCGGTCGCGGTGCCGTCGTCGTCGCCGATCGTCTCGGCCAGGACGTCGAACGCGGCGCGGAGCTCGGGCCGGGTGTCGTCGTGCGCGAACGGCGTGTCGATCGGCTGGTGGAACATCGCCTCGTAGACCGCCGGATGGTCGCCGCCGAAGTCGAGGTAGGCGACGGCGACGGCTTCGATCGCGGACCGTCCCTGCCGGCCGTCGCGCGCCGCGCGGCACCGCCGTGTCAGCTCGACGAAGCCGTCGAGGGCGACCGCCAGCATGATCTCCGCCTTGCCGCCGGGGAAGTGGCTGTAGAGCACGGGCTGGCTGTAGCCGATGGCGTCGGAGAGATGTCGGGTGGTGACGGCGGCCCATCCCTGCGCGTCGGCGCGGTCCCGCGCGGCGGCGAGGATGTGACGACCGCGTTCCTCCTGCCGCCGTCGTCGCGCCGTCTGGTCCGCCATCGGTTCTCCCTCTTGTCGTCCGCCGCGACCCGGCCTAGCTTAGCAGTGCTAGGAAATCTAGCGCTGCTAGTTCGAGAGAGGTCTCGCCATGACATCCGTGCTCGCGGTCGTCACCGCGACCGTCGTCGGCCTCATGGTCGGCGTCGAGTTCGCGGTCGCCGCCGTCGTCAACCCGATGCTGTTGCGGCTGCCGGCCGACGCATCGCTGGCCGCACGAGCGGACGGTGGGCGCGTGCTGGGGCGTGCGATGCCGTTCTGGTACGTCGCATCCCTGGCCCTCACCGCGGTCCTCGCCGCGGTCGTGTGGGGCACACCGACCGCGGCGACGGCGCTCCTCGTCGCCGCGCTGCTGCTGGTCGTCAGCGTCGTCATGTCGGTCGCCCTGCTGGTGCCGATCAACAACCGCTCGCGGGGGTGGACCGCGGAGAACCACCCCGACGACTGGCGGGAGCAGCACCGGCGGTGGGACCGCCTGCACTATCTCCGCGTGGCGGTCATCGTCGCGTCCTTCGTGCTCGTCCTGGTCGCGACGACGACGCTGTGACGACGACGCTCTCGGCGGGCCCGACCTCGGATCCGGACCTGCTCCGGCCCCGCGCCGCTCTACGGCACCGTCCCGCCGGGATGCTCGGCCTGCTGCGGTGGACCAGGCGGAACACGGGCCCACCTTCGGTGCTGCTGACGTCAGCCATGGTGGTGACTCCCTGGCGGCGACGGCACTCCTGCCGACCCCACGGATCGATCGTGATGCGCGTCACGTCGACGGTGAGCGCGTGCGTGAGGAGCGCTGATCGAGCGGCCGCTCGCGCCGAGGACACTCCACCCATGACCAAGTACCGGGTCCACCTGATGACCGACCTCACGCGTCTCGACGAGGACGGACTCGCCGACCTCCTCGAGCGGCTCGTCGAGGTCGGCGGGGTCCCGTCGGTTCCGTTCGGCGTCCTCGAGGTCACCGGCAGCACGACGGCCGGGGACGCGCGTGCGGCCGTCGACGAGGTGGGTCGCGTCCTCGAACGCGCCCTGCAGGCCATGAACCGCCCGTGCCGGGTGATCGGGGTGCAGGCGGGCGAGGTCGGCCCGTACGGCTCCTAGGGGCGCGCTCCGGGGCCCTGTCCCCGCACCTCGGACGGCGCTAGGTTCCGGTCACCCGACCGAAGACGCGGAGGCCACCGATGCTCTTCCACCTCGATTTCCACGTCGAGTACGGCGCGACGATGAGCCAGCAGGACCTCTTCGCGACCTGGTCCCGGGAGGCGGAGGCCGCGCTCGGCGCGAAGCAGGCGGGGGTCGTCGTCGACCTCTGGAAGGTCGCCGGCGAGCGGCGCGTCATCGCGATCGTCGACGTCGACAGTCACGACACCCTCGATGAGATCTCCCTGACCCTCCCGATCATGGTCGAGATGGGCCAGCACGTGACGATCAACGTGTCGGCGCTGCGCCGCTACGAGGACTTCGCCGGCAGCGTCAACAGGCTGCTGCAGAGCTGACCGCTCAGCGCCAGCCCAGCTCCGGGGCCAGGTGGGTCAGCACGCTCTCGACGACGTGGGCGTTGTAGTCGACGCCGAGCTGGTTGGGCACGGTGAGCAGCAGCGTGTCCGCGGCGGCGATCGCCTCGTCCTCGGCGAGCTCGGCGATCAGCTTGTCCGGCTCGTTCGCGTACGTCCTGCCGAACCGGGCGTTGCCGCCGTCGATCCACCCGACCTGGTCGGTGCTGTCGTGCTCGCGCCAGAACAGCTGACGGTCGAGGTCGTTGACGATCGGGAAGATGCTTCGGCTGACCGAGACGCGGGGCTCGCGCTCGTGCCCGGCCGCCGTCCACGCGTCGCGGAAGCGCCGGATCTGCTCGGCCTGCAGCCGGTGGAACGGCACGCCGGTGTCCTCGGTGAGCAGCGTCGAGCTCATCAGGTTCATCCCCTGCTCGGCGGTCCACTCCGCGGTCGCGCGGCTGCCGGCGCCCCACCAGATGCGGTCGCGCAGGCCGGGGGCGTGCGGCTCGATCCGCAGGAGGCCGGGCGGGTTCGGGAACATGGGCCGCGGGTTGGGCCGGGCGAAGCCCTCGCCCTCGAGCACCTTCAGGAACGTCGCGGTGTGCTCGCGCGCCATGTCGCCGTCGCTCGTGCCCTCCGGCGGGGTGTAGCCGAAATAGCGGTAGCCGTCGATCACCTGCTCCGGCGATCCCCGGCTGATGCCGAGCTGCAGCCGGCCACCCGAGATCAGGTCGGCGGATCCGGCGTCCTCGGCCATGTACAGCGGGTTCTCGTACCGCATGTCGATCACGCCTGTGCCCAGCTCGATCCGGCTCGTCCTCGCGGCGGCCGCTGCGAGCAGCGGGAACGGCGAGGCGAGCTGCTGGGCGAAGTGGTGCACCCGGTAGAAGGCGCCGTCCGCGCCCGCCTCCTCGGCGGCCACCGCGAGCTCGATCGACTGCAGCAGGGCGTCGGCTCCCGACCGCACCCGCGAGTGCGGGGACGCCGACCAGTGCCCGAAGGACAGGAACCCGATGTTCTTCACGTTTCAATCAACGGTGCGTGTCCGAGGGACATTCCGTCGTGGTTCGGGGCGTCAGTCGGGCGTGTCCATGTAGAAGATCTCGAGCTGGACGTTGTCGGGATCGCGGAAGACGAGCGCGGTGTAGGGGACCGGGTCGTCGGTGTCGTTGGCGCCCGAGTGCGCGATGCCGAGCCTGTCGAGCCAGCTCGCCCACGCGTCGACGTCGGCACGGGTCGGCACCGCGAACGAGATGTGGTCGAGCCCGCAGCGGCGCTCGTCGGCCGGGCCGTCCTGCTGGTCCCGGTGGTGGTGGAGCCCGATGCCGATGCCGGTGGCCGGGTCGAGCAGCACGATCGCGTAGCCGCTGTCCGCGTCGTCGTAGTGCGGGAACGGGGCGGGCACACGGCTCATCCCGAAGACGCGCTCGTACCAGGCCGCACTGGCCTCGACGTCGCTGACCGTCGCGGAGAAGTGGTGGAAGGTGCCCAGCGCGGGGCGGTGCTCGGTCGCGGTCATGTCGGGTCCCCCTCCGGGTCGAGCCGTGTCAGCCACACAGTGTCACGGGTCACACCGCGAGATCGCGACCTCGTCCACTCGAACGTCGCAGCGCCCATCACCTTCCGTGAGCATCACTCGGACCGGGTCTGCCCGGGACAGTCGGTCCGGTGCTGCCACACGCCCCCCGAGGCGTCGAGGAACGCGTCGACCCGCGAGCGGCCGAGGTTCCACGCGAGCCAGTCGTCGCGCTCCTCCCCGGTCGGTCGCAGCGCGCACTCGGCCAGGGGCCGCGGCAGCTCGGCGTAGGCGGGGAGGGCGTCGGCGGAGAGGTCGCTCAGGTACTCCCAGTCGACGGTCCGCGTGACGGCGTAGCGCTCGAGGTTCTGCCGCGCGACCCAGGCGTCGGGGTTGGCCGCCGCGAGCGCGAGCAGCAGCACGACGCCACTCAGGAGCCCGAACCGGGGCAGCCACAGCGCACGGAGCGGGCCGGCCCCGGCGATCACGGCGAGCACCAGGACACCGAGCCAGCCCTCGAACACCGCGACCAGCAGGCGCAGGCGGGTCAGCCCGTAGGCCTGCTCGTAGAGGTGCAGCCGGGAGAGCGCCGAGGCGACGACGACCAGCGTGAACGCGCACAGCAGCCCGAGCGAGACGCGGATCCAGGTGCGGTCGGACGACGTCGCGCGCGGCGCCTTGCGCGTCGCCGCCCAGACCACGAGGAGCGTGAGCGCGGTGGCGACGGTGAGCTGACCGAAGCCCTGGTGCACGTACTGCGCGTAGGTCAGGCCCGTCGTGCGCTCCAGGTAGTCGCGGCCGCCGAAGAACGCCGCGGCCTGGGCGACGAGGAACACGGCGAAGACGGCGTCCACGACGAGCACGGGCGCCAGCCACTCGAAGCGGTGCGCGACGGGACGGGCGGCGCGCTCGCCGCGTTCGGCGCACGGCGGGTTGAGGGCGAGGTACGCCCCGCACAGCACGACGCCGCCGACGCCCAGGGCGACGAACACCCGCGCGGTGAGATCCGCCGAGCCGAGGTCGGGGACCACCGCGCCGACCCACTCCGCGAACAGGGCGTCCGCCGAGGCGAAGAGCAGGGCGAACACCGTGATCCCCAGCAGCGACCACACCGCGGTGCGCAGCAGCGCGGCCCCGTTGCCCAGGCCGGTGACGGCCCGCGCCGTCCGCCCCAGCCAGGGCAGGCCGCGCAGCGCAGCGAGGGGCCAGGCGACCAGGGCCACGAGGAACGCCGGCACCCGCCGCCCGCGGGTCAGCCCGACCGCGCCGAGCACGGCGCCGGCCAGCAGGCAGAGCAGCACGATCCACACGGCGTCCCGGACGACGACGACGCAGGCCAGCGCGAGGCAGAGGCCCGCGCAGACGGAGGTGAAGCGGTCGCGGCGGTGCCGGCTCGCGACGAGCAGGACGCCGGTGGTCGCGAGCAGGACGAGGAACGTGCCCAGCCCGAGGTTCCGGAAGGGCAGCACGACGCCGGCGAGCACGCCGACTCCCAGCGCGCCGAGCAGGACCGCGACGTTGCCGGGCACCCCGCGGTCGGGCCAGAAGTCGCCGAAGAGCCCGTCGGTGAGCGAGGGGACCTCGGCAGGTGCCGGCTCGGGTCGCGCGGGGGTGACCGGGGGTGCGGGCACGGCGATCGCCTCCTGGTCGGGGGTGGGTGTTGCGGGCCGGCGTCGCGCCGGCGTGGTCGGGAGGTCGGCGCGGACGCGGGCGCCCGACGTGCCGGGCTCGGGGTCGGCGAAGCCGATCGACCCGTCGTGCAGGTCGGTCACCCACCGGGCGATGGCGAGCCCGAGGCCGGTGCCGCCACCGGAGATCCCGACGTCGCGGAGCGTCCCGAAGCGTTCGAAGGCGCGGTCGCGGTGCTCCGGCGCGACACCCGGGCCCTCGTCGACGACCTCGAGGTGCCAGCGGCCGTCGTCCGCCTCCCGGGCCCGGACCGTCACGGTGCCGCCGGGCGGGCTGTGGCGCGCGGCGTTGTCGAGGAGGTTGGCGACGAGCTGGCGCAGGCGCGCGGGATCGCCGTCGACGACGAGGCCGGGCGGGTCGACGTCGAGCACGTGGGCGACGTCCTGCCCGCCCACCCGGGCCTCGGCGACGGCGGCGTCCAGCAGCGGTCGGACCTCGACCGGCTCGCGGTGCAGGGGCGCCCGGCCGGCGTCGACCCGCGAGAGGTCGAGCAGGTCGGTGACCAGGTCCGACATCCGCTCGCCCTGGGCGAGCGCGGCACGCAGCGTGGCGGGGTCGGGCGCGGCGACGCCGTCGGCGAGGTTCTCCAGCACGGCACACAGCGCGGCCAGCGGCGTCCGGAGCTCGTGGCTGACGTTGGCGACCAGCTCGCGACGCTGCCGGTCGACCCCGGCGAGCTCCTCGGCCATCGAGTTGAACGCCCGCGCCAGCTCGCCGACCTCGTCGCGCGACGTGGAGGTGACGCGCACGTCGTGGTCGCCGGTGGCCATCCGTCGCGCGGCCGCGGTCATCTCGCGCAACGGCGAGGTCATGCCGACCGCGAGGAGCTGGGTGACGGCGAGCGCGACGGCGATGGTCACGGGGATGCTCAGCCAGATCGGGACGCCGGCACCCGCGCCGATCGTCGCGATCACCGAGGCGAGCGTGACGCTCGCGCCGACCAGGACCCCGAGCTTGACCTTGACCGAGCGGACCGGGTCGAGGGCGCGGATGCTCACGGGCCGGTCCCGAGGATCTCCAGCGCGTAGCCGACGCCGTGGACGGTGCGCACCCGCTCGGGCCCGATCTTGGCGCGCAGCGCCTTCACGTGGCTGTCGACCGTGCGGGTGCCCGAGGCGCCGGGCCAGCCCCACACCTCGCCCATGAGCTTCTCGCGGGTGAGCACCACACCCGGGCTGGCCGCGAGGCAGCGCAGGAGGTCGAACTCGGTCGGCGTCAGGTGCACCTCATCGCCGTCGGCCCAGACGCGGCGGGCCCCGGGGTCGATGCGGACGTCGCCGAGCTCCCGGACGTCGGGATCCCGCACTGACAGCTCCGCCGCGCGCTCGACCCGCCGCAGCAGCGCAGCGACCCGGGCGACGAGCTCGCGCATCCGGAACGGCTTGGTGAGGTAGTCGTCGGCGCCGACGGCCAGCCCGACGAGCACGTCGGCCTCGTCGTCGGCCGCCGTCAGCATGAGCACGGGCACGGGCCGGACGGCCTGGATGCGCCGGCACACCTCGTGCCCGTCGAGCCCGGGGAGCATCACGTCGAGGACGACGAGGTCGGGCTCGCGGGCGGTGAACTCGGCGATCGCGCCGGGCCCGTCCCACGCGCGGACGACGTCGTAGCCGGCGGCGACGAGCCGGTCGGTGACCGCGCCGTTGATCACGGGCTCGTCCTCGACGAGGAGGATGCGCCGGGTGGGACCGCTCATGGTCGGCGAGCGTAGGAGCCGGGCCGGTCGGGATTCGGGGTCGTTCCGTGGAGATCGTGTGCAGGTCGCGCTCTTGACACCCACCGGCGGGCCCAAGAGCGTGCGCGGACACTTCGTGGCTCGAGGAGGAGCGCCGTGGCGGAACGGAACGTCGACGTGGTGTCGGACGGGTGGTCGTACCTCGAGTGCCCGCGGTGGCACGAGGGACGGCTGTGGGTCTCCGACTTCTACACCGAGAAGGTCGTGGCGATCGACGACGCCGGGCACCACGAGGTCATGGCCGAGGTGCCCGAGCAGCCGTCCGGCCTGGGCTTCCTGCCCGACGGCCGCGCGCTGATCGTGTCGATGCGCGACCACCGGATCCTGCGGCGCGAGAACGACGGCTCGCTGGTCGAGCACGCCGACCTCTCCGGGCTCGTCGCGGACCACCTCAACGACATGGTCGTCGACGCCCGGGGCGGCGCCTACGTCGGCAACTTCGGCTTCGACCTCATGGGCGGGGCGCCCATCGGCTCGACGACGCTGACCTACGTCGACCCCGACGGCGCGGCGAGCACCGTGGCCGACGACCTGCTCTTCCCCAACGGCATGGTGCTGCGCGACGGCGTGCTCGTGGTCGCCGAGACGTTCGGCGCGCGCCTGACCGCCTTCGACGTCGCCGACGACGGCGGGCTCGCGCGGCGGCGGTCCTGGGCGCGGTTCGCGGAGCCGCCCCCCACCACCGACGTCGGCGAGGCGGTCGGGGCGCTGCCCGTGGCCCCCGACGGCATCTGCGCCGACGCCGACGGCGCGATCTGGGTCGCCGACGCCCTGCACGCGCGGCTGCTGCGCGTCGCCGAGGGCGGGGAGGTCCTCGAGGAGCTCCCCACGGGCACCGGCGTCTACGCCTGCATGCTCGGCGGCGAGGACGGGTGCACGCTCTACGCCTGCGCGGCGCCGTCGTTCGCCGAGCACGAGCGCCGCCCCGTGCGCGAGGCCCAGCTGCTGGCGGTCCGCGTCGACGTGCCGCACGCCGGGCGGCCCTGAGGCGGTCCGCGCACGTGAGCGTTCCGGGTCGTCAGGACGACCCGGAACACTCACGAGGCCGGAGGCCCTCGACGGGGAGGGCGGCGAGCCGGCTGCCCGCGATGCCGCCCGGGTCGACGCGACGCAGGTCGGCCGCGGGCACCGCCAGGCGGGCGTCGGGGAAGTCGCCGACGAGCACGTCGACGGCCGCGACGAGCTCGGCGCGGGCGAGGTGGACGGCCGCGCAGAGGTGCGGGCCCGCGCCGAACGCCAGGCCGGGACCGGGGCCCGCGCCGGGGTCGTCGGCCGAACCCGCGAGGTCGACGAGCACCGGGGTCCGCGGCGGGAGGACGACGCCCGCGAGCTCGACCTCCTGCGCGCTGAACCGCCAGAGCGTGAACGGCGCGGGCGGGTCGCGGCGCAGGACGTCGTCGACGAGGGCGGCGGTGTCCCCGCCCGGCCCGGTGCCCTCCCCCCGGGTCGAGCTCCGCTGCGCTCCGTCTCCCTCGGCGAGCACCCGCGCCAGCACGAACCCCAGCGCCGGGCCGGTGGTCAGCTGACCCACGAAGAGCAGCGTGAACAGCAGGTAGTGCACCTGCTCGTCGGTGACGTCCGCGGGCAGGCGCTCGCGGAGCTCGCGGGCGAGCCCCTCGTGCTGCATCGCCGTCGCGGCCAGCCGCGCGAAGCCGCCCATCGCCGCGGCGACGTCGGCCTCGTCGCCGAACATCCGCCGGCAGGCCTCGACCGCCTCGTCCAGCATCGCGCGCGGGACGCCGAGCAGGTCGCCCACCACGGCCAGCGGGTAGCGGGTGGTGAAGTCGGCCATGAGGTCGACGGGGCCCTCGCCCCGCTCGGCGAGCAGCCCTCGGGCCGTGTCCCGCATCGCGCCGCGCCGGGCCCGCATCCGCCGCGGCGAGAGCATCGGGGCGTGGGCCCGGCGCAGCGCGGCGTGCGGGGCGCCCTCGGTGGTGGTCAGGGAGAGCGCCTGGGCCGCGGTCGGTTCCAGCTCCGCGGCCCGGGGGTCCCACTCGGGCGGGGCCCAGGCGGTGTCCTTGACGAAGCGCGGGTCGGCGAGGACCACGCGGGCGAGCGCCGCCGTCGTCACGATCGCGACCGGCCCGCCGGCCGGTGCCTCGGCGAGCACGACCGGCCCGGCGGAGCGGAGCGCCTCGCGGCCCGGGTAGGGCTCGTCGGTTCGGCGCGTCCCGGCGGTGAACGGACAGGTGCCGTGCGAGAATCGCTGCATCATGCAGAGACTGTGACACACATTCGCTGCACAGTGCAGAGAAAGGAGGGCCGTGGCACCGGAGGAGGTCGTGGCCGCGCTGGCGGCCTGGAGCGTGCGGCTCGTCCAGTTCAACGGGGTGGTCGCCGCGCGCATCGGCGTCGGGACCACCGAGCTGCAGTGCCTCTACGAGCTCGCGCGGCACGGCCCGGCGACCCCCGGGACGCTCGCGGCGCGCGTCAACCTCACCACCGGTGCGGCGTCGCGGATGGTCGAACGCCTCCACGCCGCGGGCCACGTCCACCGCGTGCCCGACCCGGCCGACCGGCGCCGCGTCCTCATCGAGCCGGACCCGGCGACCCTGCGGCGCATCGCCGCGCTCTACGACCCCCTGAACGCCCGCCTCGCCGCGGAGCTCGCGGGTGTCGACGACGCGGTGCTGGCGCGGATGGCGACCTTCCTCGCCGCGGCCGAGCAGCGCACCGAGGACATGATCAGGGAGCTGTCGTCGGCGGCGTCTCCCCGGGCAGCGTCGCGGGCAGGCCGGCCACGGCGAGGTGCTCCGCCCCGATGAACGCGGTGACCTCGGCGATCCGGCCGTCCTCGGCGAGAGTGAGCACGTCGAGCACCCCGCCGCGCCACGACGACTCGTCGGCGTCCCACAGGTAGCAGCCCACGGCGAGCTGGCCGTTCGCGCGGGCCGGGACGTGGCGCCAGGCCACGCCCAGCGGCCCCTGGTGCAGGAACGCCGACACCGCGGAGATGCCGCGGTACCAGGCGGCGCTCGGGGGCATCGACCACGTGACGTCGGCGGTGAGCAGCCCGATGAGCGCGTCGGCGTCGCCCGCCTCGAGCGCCGACGTGTAGCGGGCGACCGTGGCCGCGAGCGCGGCGTCCGGGAGCGCGCGCAGGGTGCGCTGCTGGCTGGGGCCGGTGACCTTGGCGGCGAGCGTCGCCCGCGCCCGCTGCACGGCGCTGTTCACCGAGGCCGTCGTCGTCACCATCATCGTGGCGACCTCGGCGGCCGAGAACCCGAGGACCTCCATGAGCAGTAGCGCCGCCCGCTGGTTGCCCGGGAGGTGCTGCAGCGCCGCCACGAACGCGAGCTCGACGGCCTCGCGCTCCTCGACGGTGGCGTCCGGGTGGTCGGGGTAGGGGCCGAGCCACGCCACCTCGGTGCGGGGCGGCTCGTCCCCCGGGGCCTCGCTGGACGGGCCGAGGTCCATCGGCAGGGCCCGGCGTCCGCGGCGGGCGACGGCGTCGAGCCCGGCGTTCGTGGCCACGGTGTACAACCACGAGCGCAGGGCGTTCGGCCGGTCCGGGCGGACCTCGAACCGCCCGATCGCGCGCCAGGCACGCAGGAGCGCGTCCTGGAGGACGTCGTCGGCGTCGTGCGCCGAGCCGAGCATCCGGTAGCAGTGCGCGTGCAGCTCCCGGCGCAGCGGCGCGACCAGTCGGGCGAACGCGTCGTCGTCGCCGTGGCGCGCTCGCTCGAGGTCGTCCGCCGCGTCGTCGGGAGCCAGGGGGGCGACGGGCGTCGCGGTGCCCGGGTCGGTCATGGGGGCAGTGTGCTCCGGCGGTCCGACACCCGCGGCTCGGATCCCGCGCGGCGATCACGCCCTCACCCTCGGCGACCGGCGCCCGGGCGGTCGGCCGCCCCGGATGCCCCGGGCGGCCGCACCGTTCGACGCCGTCTGCCACCGCCCGGGGACTCCTCGCTCGGGTGGGGGACAGCGGTGCCTACGCTGTCTCCGTGCGTTCGGAGCGGTGGTCGTCACGGACTGCGGACCTGACGCTGCCGGAGCGGGTGGCGTGGATCCTCGGCGACGACGAAGGACGCCCGATGTCCACCCTCACCGAGCCCGCGGGCCTGCTCGTCGCGGCCGCGATGGTCGAGCTGCTGCTCGACGCCTCCCTGCTCGACGCGGGCACCGCCTATCGGCGCGGGCCCGTCGAGGTCACCGATCCGCTGCTCGGCTGGGTCGCCGAGAGCCTCCTCGCGCACGGGGGCGCGAAGACCGACCTGCAGCACGCGGTCACCGGCCACCGCGGCGCCCAGATGATCCGCCGCACCATGGACCGTCTCGTCGAGCGCGGGCTGGCCGCCCGCGAGCCGCGCCGGGTCTTCGGCTACCTCGCGATGCCGGTGTTCGGCTCCGCCCTTCGGGTCCACGAGGTCGAGGCGTTGCACCACGACCGTGCCGCCGTCCGCGCCTCGCTGGAGGGCGACGAGCCCGACGAGGCGGTCGCGATGCTCATCGTGCTGCTCCACCATGGCCGCCGCGTCCGGGAGCTCAGCCCCGTCGACCTGACCCTCGCCGCCCGCCGCGCCCGGGCGATCTCCGACGGCCGGCACGTCACCCTCGGCGTCGCCCAGGACATCCGCCGGCTGATCTCGCCCACCGTCGGTGCGGTGCTGGCGGCGCTCACGGCGACCACGGTCATCGGCTCCGAGCGCTGACCGACCGCCCGCGCCGAGGGCCCGATCTCGATTCCCTCGCCCGGACCCCTGTCCTGGGCCCGGTTTCGGTCTACGGTGAAGCATCCGACCGGGCGCGAGGGCCCGGGGCCGGGGAAGGGAGGCTTCCCATGACGTCCACCCGCCCTCCGGAGGGCATGCCTGTCCTCGATGCCGGCGCGCACCGCGACGCGGAGGCCGGCAGTTGCCTGATGGAGTACGTCTCCGTCCTCGCCGGCGAACGCTTCACCGACCGGCCACGCTGCACGCATCCGGCGCTCGCCGCCGTCGCGTGGCAGGTCAACGACGCCGTGTCCTCCGAGGCCCGTCAGCAGCTCGCGACCCGGGCCGTGACGCTCATCGGCCTCGGGCGCGACTCCGGCGTCGAGGTCCGGCCGATCGTGCTCGCGACGATCGCGCGCACCGGCCTCGCGGTCGACCCCGCCAACCGCTTCTTCCCCCGTCTGCAGCGTCGCCTCCAGCGACGCGCGGCGGCCGGGCCGGGACGCCCGGGCCGGGGCGAGAAGGGCCACGGCGGACGTCTGGCGACGTTGCTGCACGTGGGGCCGGTGAACCACGCGTGCGCCCACCTGCTCGTCGCGGCCCGCGTGGCCGATCTCGACGCCGCGGCGCGTGACCGCCTGCTCGTGGCGCTGCTCGACGACACCATCGCCGCGGTGGCGCAGGCCGAGCGCTCTGCGGTGCCCGGCGGCGCGCCCGAGAAGGTCGCCACGGGCTGACGCCCAGCCCCAGACCCGGCTCCGGCCCCTGCCTCAGCCGAGCCCGACGCGGACGCACTGCCCGAGCACGCGCTCGAGGCACACCTGGGCGCGGACACCACCCGAGTCGTCCCTTGCTTGCCCGCCGGACGCGCCGTTCGACGAGCCTCCGGACGACCCGCCCGACGACGAGCCGGAACCGCCCGCCGGGGCGCCCGCATTGCCCGACGACCCGGAGCCGCCGGAGCCGCCGGGGCCGGACCGGCCGGACGACCGTGGCTCCGGGCTGCTGTCGGCCACCGCGGAGCGCCCCGTGCGGGGTGGCGTCGCCGCCTCCCCGGCGCCGCCGCCCGTCGCGCCGACGGGACCGACCGCACCGGGTCCGCCCGCTCCGACCGGTCCCGCGGGCGCGGCGGGTCCGGCGGGCCCCACCGGCGGCGGGGTCCCGGGAGCCGCGCCGGGCGACGGCGGCTCGGGCGTGACGGCCCCCGACAGCTCCGGGGCGCGCGCCGCACCCGGGGCGACGGGGTCCGGCAGGGTGG
The DNA here is from genome assembly GCF_028737215.1 of Actinomycetospora chibensis. Classification (GTDB taxonomy): domain Bacteria; phylum Actinomycetota; class Actinomycetes; order Mycobacteriales; family Pseudonocardiaceae; genus Actinomycetospora; species Actinomycetospora chibensis. Next base: position 166,417 of record NZ_JAQZAM010000004.1, read on the forward strand.
CGGAGGTGAGGTAGCCGGCCTGCGCCGACCCCATCATCACGACCGCGCCGAGCAGGGCCGCGAACAGCACCTTCTTCACCACGTCGGCCTCCGTCATCCGCGCCCGGCCCGTGTCGGACACGGCGGACATCGCGGGCGGTGCCCGCGTCGTGACAGCCGATGACAGGTTCTCGCCCGATCGCGTCAGCACGTCACCCGCACAGCCTCCGATCGCGGACCGAACGACGTCGCCGGCGTCCGGACGGGCGACGTGGACCGGGGTCGCCGGACCCGCCCGTCGCCGTTCCCCGGCCGATGCTTCGGAAACCGAAGCATCCCGAGCGGTCGACGGCCCTCGGTGCCGCGGCGACATCGCCGCCCCGGCGAGCGCGGCGGCACCGGTGGCCGCCGTCAGCCCGCCCGACGCCCGAGCACCGCCGCGAGCGGGACCGGGAGCACGAGGACGCACGCGAGCGCGGCGACGACGAACGCGGTGGGCGCGCCTGCGGCGCCCAGCACCGCGGCCAGGGCCGCGGCGCCGAGGCCGGTGCCGGCGTCGTAGCCGGTGTTCCACCACGTGCTGGCGGCGCCCGAGCGGGACGGGCCCGCGCGGGCGAAGAGCGCGAGCAGGGTGTCGCTCTGGACCGCGCCGAACCCGAGGCCCACGAGCGCGGCGCCGAGGAGCACCACGGGACCGGAACCCGCCCCGCCCAGGGCGATCACGCCGGCGCCGGCGGCGACGGTCAGGAGGCCCACGCCGGTGACCAGCCCGACGACCACCGCAGGCGTGCGGGTCCGCCGGTCGGCGAGCTCCCCGGCGAGTCCACGTCCCGCGAGCTGGCCCGTCGTCAGGACGGCGAGCGCGACGGCGGCGGTGGTCGTCCCCCCGGCGAGGCCGGTCGCCGATCCCGTGCCGGGGGTCCACAGGGGCAGCAGGGTGATCACGCCGCCGGCCGCGGCCGCGGAGACCACCATCGCCGTCCAGGGCCCCACGGCGGACCTGACCGGGAACGTGCGCCCGGCCGCGGCGTCACCGGGGGAGGCGACGACACGCGTCGGAAGGCGTCCGCAGGCGAGGGACGCCAGGAGCGGCAGCGCCGCCCCCGCGAGCAGCACCGCGGCCCCGCCGAGCACGTCGTAGGCCCAGACACCCCCGCTGAGCAGGACGAGCTGCGGCAGGCCGAGCGCGACCCCGTAGAGGCCCATGGCCCGTCCCCGCCGGGCCGGTGGCGCGAGGTCGGCCACGAGGGCGGCACCGGTGACGGTGACGAGCCCGAACCCGAGCCCGCGCACCACGGCCACCCCGAACAGCACGGGCAGGGACGCCGTGACGGCGAGCAGGACCGCCGGCACGCCCATCGCCAGCACCCCCGCGACCATCGCCGCACGCGGGCCCACGCGGCGCAGGACGGCCGGAACGGTCAGCTGGGCGGCGACGGTGGCCGCCATGAACACGCCGGTGGTGGCGCCGGCGGCACCGGGCGCGGCGCCGCCCGCGGCCGCGTGCACCGGCACCACGGGGAGCAGGAGCGCGTAGCCGCCGAAGGCGAGGACGGTCGCGGCGAGGAGCGCGACGAAGGGTGCGGACCGGAGGCCCGCCGGGGTGTCGGCGCTCAGGCGGGGATCACTCCGCGCCGCGGGAGGAGAGCTCTGCGGAGATCTTCGCGGCGAGGTCGGTGTCCTTGGCCGTCAGGCCACCCTCGGAGTGCGTCGACAGCTTGAACTTCAGGCTGTTGTAGCGGATGTCCATGTCCGGGTGGTGGTTCGCCGACTCGGCCAGCTCGGCGACGGCGTCGATGGCCGCGATGGCCTCGGGGAAGCTCGGGAGCTTCGCGAAGCGCGCGATGGTGGCGTCGTCCTCGCGCTGCCAGCCCGGCAGGTCCTGCAGGGCCCGGGCGATCGCGTCCTCACTCAGGAGTTCAGCCATGACCGCATCCTAGGAGAGCCACGGGGAGAATCACCGGGTGCGCATCGTCGTGGGAGCCGCCCTCGTCCGCGAGGGACGGGTGCTGGCGGCCCGTCGGACCCGGCCCGCCTCCGCCGCCGGACGGTGGGAGCTGCCCGGGGGAGCCGTGGAGTCCGGCGAGGACGAGGCGGCCGCGCTCGCCCGCGAGCTGCGCGAGGAGCTCGCCCTCGCCGACGTCGCGGTGGGGGACCGCGTCGGCCCGGAGGTGACCCTCTCCGAGGGCCGGGTGCTGCGCATCCGGGCCTGCCGTGCCGACGGGGAGCCGACGGCGCTCGAGCACGACGCCCTGCGCTGGGTGGGGCCGGACGACCTCGACGACCTCGACTGGCTGGACGCCGACCGGGCCGTGCTGCCCGCGCTGGCGGCGCTCCTCGACGGCGGCCGGGGACGAGGCGCGACCTAGGCGGCGCGCGCCTTCTTCAGCGCCTTCTTGAGGTCCTTGCCCGTCACGCCGGACTCCTGGAGCCGCGCCGCGCGCATGAGCAGCACCGGACAGCCCTTGCAGCGGGGCGACGACCGGCAGCACTGCTTCTTGATCTTCTTCGCCCCGGTGAGCGGGGCGGCGTGGGCGTAGGCGGCGAGGTGGAGCGGGACCTTCGGGCCCTTCTCCTTCGGCACGGGGGCGTCCTGCGCGGGGGCCGCGTCCCGGCCCGGCCGGGCGGACCCGCACGTGGGGCACTCCGTCCGGTGCCGGCCCTTCTTCGCGCCCTTGCCCATGAGGCGAGGCTAACCTCTGGTCCCGGCCGCGGGCCAGACCCGTCGACCAGGTCCGACGGCCACCGTGCCACGATGGCGATCCCGGTACGACTGGTCCCGCACGGTCCCACCACGGTCCCGCGGGGTCCGGCCGACCGGCGAGCGACCAGGCGATCTCCCCGAGGACGAAGGGCCGGACGAAGGCGTGAGCGGTCCCCGACGTGCCGTCGGAGTCCTCCCCGCTCTCGTGGTCGCCCTCGCGCTGCTGGTGGCGGCCTGTTCGGGGGCGCCGCCGCCGGTCGTCGGCCAGGTGCCCGTTCCGGCCCCCGCGCCGACCCCGCAGCTCGAGCCCGACCCGACGGAGTTGCGCATCGGGGTCGACGACCTCGGCATCGGCTTCAACCCGCACCGCGTCGCCGACGACACCCCGATCGCCCGCGCGATGGCCCCGCTGGTGCTGCCCTCGGCGTTCCGGCCCGGTCCCGACGGCGAGCCGCGCCTCGACTCCACGGTGGTGACGTCGGCGCGCGTCACCGACACCGAGCCCTACACCGTGTCCTACGAGATCGCCGCGGCGGCGACCTGGTCGGACAACGCCCCGGTGGCCGCCGAGGATTTCGTCTATCTCTGGCAGCAGATGCGCAGCCAGCCCGGCGTGGTGGGCGCGGCCGGCTACCGCGCGATCAGCGACGTCAGGTCCCGCGCCGGCGGCAAGGCCGTCGACGTCGTGTTCGACCGGCCCTTCCCGGCCTGGCAGACCCTGTTCGACCACCTGCTGCCGGCGCACCTGCTCAAGGACGCGCCCGGTTCGTGGGGCGGCGCGCTGACCGACAGCATCCCGGTGTCCGCCGGGCCGTTCACGGTGCGCGTCGTCGACCGCGTCCGCGGCCAGGTCACCCTCGCCCGCAACGACCGCTACTGGGGCACGCCCTCGGTGCCCGACGAGATCGTCTTCCAGGCCGCCGAGGCGACGTCGCTCATCGACCGGGTGCGCTCCGGCGACGTCCAGGCCACGCAGTTCCGCGCCACCGGCGACGATCTCACCGCGCTGGCCACGGCGGGCCCCGGGCTGACGGTGCGCGCCCTGCCCGAGCCGGCCGTCGTCCAGCTCGCCCTGCGCAGCGACGACGGCCCCCTCGCCGACCTGCGGGTCCGGCAGGCGGTGGCGTCGGCGATCGACCGCTCGGCCCTGCGCGAGGTCGGCGCCGACGGCGGGCCCTCCGCGGACCTGCCCGCCGACGCCTTCGCCCGCGCGCCCTCGGAGGCCGGCTACCGGTCGACGCTGCCCGCCGACTCGCCCGCCGCGCAGCGGGACCTCGGCGAGTCGGCGCGACTGCTGACCGAGGCCGGCTACACCCGCGGCGAGGACGGCCAGTGGAGCCGCGCCGGGCAGCCGTTGGTCCTGCGCCTCGCCGCGCCGCCCCAGGTGGCGCCGTTCGGCCGCCTGGTCTCGACCCTCGGGACCCAGCTCCGCGCCGCCGGCATCGCGTCGGTGGTCGTGGCCGACGGCGGCTCGACGCCCTTCCAGCCCGGCCGGGGTCCGGCGTCGACGACGACGGCCGCGGTGCCCACCCCCGCGCCGACCCCGACGACGGCGGGCCCGCCCCGCCAGACCCCCGGTCAGACGCCGGCCCAGCGCTCGACCGGGGCGCCGGTCGGCGCCACCAGCTCCACCACCACGACCGTCCCGCCGACCCCCGACTCGCCGTCGGACCTCGCGGTCGCCGACATCGCCGTCGTCGCGCTCCCGGTGGGCACGGACCCGATCACCGACCTCGCGTCGGTGGTCGGCTGCCCGGGCGGTCGGGCGCCGGTGACGTCGGGCCGCACCGGCACCGACCCGGCCGTCGACCTCGCCGCGAGCGACGAAGCGCCCGCCCTCCCGGGCGCGACCGCCGCCGCCCCGAGCACGCCCGCTGCGCCGACGAGCACGTCCGCGCCCACGAGCGTCGCGCCGCCGGCGTCGGCGACGGGTGCGGCGCCGACGTCCACGGACGCCCCGGCTGCGCCGACCGAGAGCGCGGAGGCCGATCCCGACGCGATCGAGGAGCTCTCCGAGCCGCAGGCCTCGGAGGCGCTCACGCCCACCGGCTACTGCGACCCGGCGCTGCAGTCGCTGCTCGACGCCGCGTCGTCCGGCGCGGTGTCCCCGGACACGGCGCTCGCGCTCGCGGAGCCGACGCTGTGGACGGCCCTGCCGGTGATCCCGCTGTTCCAGGCCGCCTCGGTGCTCGTGGGCCCGACCGAGCGCACCGACGTCGTGATCGGCCCGCTCCCGGAGAGCCCCTTCGCCGGTGCCGACCGCTGGACGCCGCCGCCGGCGACCCAGCGCGGGGACGACGGCATCAACTGACCGGCCGCGTCACCGTGGGCCTCATCATCACGCGACGTGCATGTCTTGCCGCTGTCAACGGAATTCCCTAGGTTCCCCGCAGTCATGTCACGCGCGGTGATTGCTCGGTTGCCCCGCGCGAGCGACCGGACGGGATTCCCGAGGAGGTAGACGTTGCCGTTGCGCCGCCTGGCCACTGCCGTGGCCGCTGCTCTCGCCGTGGCCCTGGTCGCGACGGCGTGCGGCGGGGGAGGGGACGACCAGTCCGCCCAGACCGTCACCCTCGACTGGGGTGAGCCGGAGAACGCCCTGATCCCCGGCAACAACACCGAGCAGCAGGGCGGCGACGTCCTCGACGCGCTGTTCGCCGGGCTCGTCAAGTACGACGTCGACACGGCCGCGACCTCGATGGAGGCCGCGGAGTCGATCACGTCGGCGGACAACCGGGTCTGGACGATCCGCCTCAAGCCGGGCTGGACGTTCCACGACGGCACCCCGGTGACCGCGCAGAACTACGTCGACGCGTGGAACTGGGTCGCCGCCGGACCCAACGCCGCCCAGGCCCAGTCGTTCATGGAGAAGATCGACGGGTACGACGAGGTCTCGACCGAGCAGCCGACCGCGCCCACCATGCGCGGGCTGCGGGTGGTCGACCCGCAGACCTTCGAGGTCACGCTCAAGGCGCCGTTCGTCATCTTCCCGACGACGCTGGGCTACTCGGCCTACTACCCGCTGCCGCAGAAGTTCTTCACCGACCGCGCGGGCTTCGAGGCCGCGCCGGTGGGCAACGGCGAGTTCAGGTTCGAGTCCCGCACGCCGAACCAGAACCTCACCCTGGTGCGCAACGACCAGTACGCGGGCTCCGACAAGCCGCAGGTCCCGCGCCTGGAGTTCCGCGTCTACGCCGACATCCAGACCGCCTACGACGACGTCGTGTCCGGCAACCTCGACCACGTCAAGGCGATCCCGCCCGCGGCGCTCACCGGGGGCCGCTGGCGCCAGGAGCTCGGGGCCGGCGCCCACGCCAAGGACGGCCTGCAGACCACGGCGCTGGGCTTCCCCCTCTACGACCCGCGCTTCCAGAACCCGCTGGTGCGCCGGGCCATGTCGATGGCGATCGACCGCCAGGCGATCGTCGACCAGATCTTCGGCGGCACCTACAAGCCCGCCGACGGGCTCGCGACGTCGGCCGCGCAGGGCTACGTGCCCAACCAGTGCGGCGCGAACTGCCAGTTCAACCCGCAGCGGGCCCGTGAGCTGCTCGCCCAGGCCGGCGGCTTCGCGGGGCCGCTGACGCTCACGGCGAACGCGGACGGCGGTCACGCCGAATGGATGCAGGCGGTCACGAACCAGCTGCGCCAGAACCTCGGGATCGACGCGCAGTACACGCCGCTGCCGTCGTTCGCCGAGGTCCGCCAGCAGGCCAACGCGTTCCAGTTCACCGGCCTGTTCCGGGCGGCGTGGATCGGCGACTACCCGAACCTGGAGACGTTCCTGACGCAGCTCTACCGCACCGACGCGTCGTCGAACGACTACAAGTACTCCAACCCCGCCGTGGACGCGGCGCTCGACCGCGCCGACCAGGCCCCCACTGAGCAGGCCGCCGAGGCCGGCTACCAGGAGGCCGAGCGACTGATCCTCACGGACATGCCGTCGATCCCGCTGTTCACCCGGCAGATCATCTACGGGGACTCGGCGCGGCTGGCCTCGGGCGACCGCAACCCGCTCGACCGGCTCGTCACGACGTCGTTCCGGCTCAACCCCCAGGGCTGATCCCGTCACCGACCACCACCACCGCCGGCGCGGGATCCGGGTCCACCCGGCTCCCGCGCGGCGGGTCGGACCGACCGGAGGAGACCCACCGTGGGCCGCTACACGCTGCGGCGGCTGCTGCAGCTGATCCCCGTCTTCCTGGGGACGACGTTCCTCGTCTACTGGCTCGTCTGGGGCCTGCGTGAGGACCCGTTCGCCGGCAAGTGCGGGCAGCGCGAGTGCTCGCCCGCCTTCCGGGCCGCGCTGACCGAGCGCTACAACCTCGACGACCCGCTGATCGTCCAGTACCTCAAGTACCTCGGCGCCGTGCTGACCGGGGACTTCGGCCAGACGTTCTCCGGCACCGAGGTGTCGACGCTCATCGCCGACGCGTACCCGATCACGATCAAGCTCGCGATCGTCGCGCTCGTCATCGAGGCGGTCATCGGCATCATCGCCGGCGTCGTCGCCGGTCTGCGGGGACGCGGCTTCGCCGACACGCTCGTCCTGGTCTCGACGCTCTTCCTCATCGCCCTGCCGGTGTTCGTCACCGGACTGGTGCTGCGCCAGGTGCTCGGGGTGGACCTCGGGATCATCCGCACGTCGGTCCCGGCGAACCCGTCGATCGGGGAGCTGATCGTCCCGGGCTTCGTGCTCGCGAGCCTCTCGATGGCCTACGTCGCGCGGCTGACGCGCACCAGCCTCATCGAGAACAGCCGCGCCGACTTCGTGCGCACCGCCGTCGCCAAGGGCCTGCCCCGGCGCCGCGTCGTCGGGGTGCACATGCTGCGCAACTCGCTCATCCCCGTCGTCACGTTCCTCGGCACCGACATCGGCGCCCTCATGGGCGGCGCGATCGTCACCGAGGGCGTGTTCAACATCCGCGGGATCGGCGGGCTGATCTACCGGGGCCTGCAGCAGCAGGACATCGCCACGGTGGTCGGCGTCGTCGCCCTGCTCGTGATCGTCTACCTCGTCGCCAACCTCGTCGTGGACCTGCTCTATGCCGTGCTCGACCCGAGGATCCGCTATGACTGAACTCGCGACGTCGCCGGCCGCCGCGGACGAGGCCCCGGCCGTCGAGGAGACCCGAGGGCTGTGGGTCGACGGCTGGGCCGATCTGCGGCGCCGTCCCCGGTTCTGGATCGCGGCCGCGCTCATCCTGGTGCTGCTGCTGATGGCCCTGGCGCCGTCGCTGTTCACCTCGGTGGACCCGGCCGTCGGCGAGCTCTCCCGCTCGCGGCAGCCCCCGGGCGACGGCGCGATCTTCGGCTACGACCTCCAGGGCCGCGACGTCTACGCGCGGACCATCTACGGGGCGGCGCCGTCGCTCGCCGTCGGCTTCCTCGCGACCCTCGGCACGATGGTCATCGGGTCGCTGGCCGGCCTGCTCGCCGGCTACTCGCAGGGCTGGGCGGACTCGCTGCTCTCGCGGATCGGGGAGGTCTTCGCCGGCCTGCCGTTCGTCCTCGGCGGCATCGTCATCCTCACCTCGCTCAACGAGCCGGGGGAGATCGTGGGCGCCCAGGAGCTGGTGTTCCAGGTGGTGCTGACGATCGTGGTGCTGACCTGGCCGGTGGCCATGCGGATCATGCGGGCGGCCGCCATCGAGACCGCCCAGCAGGACTACGTCAAGGCGGCCCGGGCCCTCGGCGCCGGCCCGTTCCGCATCGTGCTGCGGCACATCCTGCCCAACACCCTCGCGCCGGTGCTCGTCTACGGCGCGATCCAGTTCGGCGTCTTCATCGGCGCCGAGGCGACGCTGTCGTTCCTCGGCATCGGCCTGCGCGACCCCGTCGTCTCCTGGGGTGTCATGATCGCCGAGGCGAAGGACCGGGTGCAGGACATCCCGTGGGCGCTGTTCTTCCCGGCCGGCTTCCTCGTCGTGACGGTCCTGGCCTTCGTGATGATGGGTGACGCCGTGCGCGACGCCCTCGACCCCCGGGGACGGTGAGGCATGGCCCCCCTGCTGGAGGTCGAGGACCTCCGCGTCGAGTTCGGCCGCGGACCGGAGACTGCGTCGGTGCTCAACGGCGTGAGCTACCACGTCGACGAGGGCGAGACCCTGGCCGTGCTGGGCGAGTCGGGCTCGGGCAAGAGCGTGACCGCGCAGACGGTCATGGGCATCCTCGACCTCCCGCCCGGGCGGATCACCGGCGGAGCGGTGCGCTTCCGCGGCGAGGAGCTGCTCGGCGCCGACCCGGAACGCCGGCGGCTGCTTCGGGGCGAGTCGATGGCGATGATCTTCCAGGACGCTCTGTCGGCCCTGAACCCCGTCTACACCGTGGGCTTCCAGATCGCCGAGCAGTTCCGCTTCCGCCGGGGGCTGTCGCGCAGGGACGCGACGGCGCGGGCGGTGGAGATGCTCGACCAGGTCCGCATCCCGAACGCGAAGCAGCGCGTGAAGGAGTACCCGCACCAGTTCTCCGGCGGGATGCGACAGCGCGCGATGATCGCGATGTCGCTGGCGCTCGACCCCGAGCTGCTGATCGCCGACGAGCCCACCACGGCGCTCGACGTCACGGTGCAGGCACAGATCATGGACCTGCTCGACGAGCTGCGCCGCGAGCGCGGCATGGGGCTCGTCCTCATCACCCACGACCTCGGGGTGGTGGCGGAGGTCGCCGACCGGATCGCGGTGATGTACGCCGGGCGGGTCGTCGAGCACGCCGACGCCGCCACGCTCTACGCCCGGCCCGGCCACCCGTACACGCGGGGGCTGATGGACTCGGTGCCGCGCGTGGACGATGTCGCGGGCGCCCCGCTGCGGCCGATCCCCGGCCTGCCGCCGAGCCTCGCGGCGATCCCGGACGGCTGCCCGTTCCACCCGCGCTGCGCGCACGCGGTGGACCGCTGCGTGACCGAGGTCCCGGCGTTGCGCGAGCTGGGTGGGGACCACCAGGCGGCCTGCCACTTCGCCGAGCGCTTCGTGGCCGAGGGGACCGACCGTCCGACGACGCACGAGGTGGTGTCCGGGTGACCTCTCCCATCCTGTCGGTCCGCGACCTGGTCAAGCACTTCCCGATCACGCGGGGCGTGCTGTTCCGCCGCACCATCGGGCACGTCCGCGCCGTCGACGGGGTCTCGCTGGACCTCCACCCTGGCGAGACGCTCGGGGTGGTGGGCGAGTCGGGCTGCGGGAAGTCGACGCTCGCCCAGGTCCTGATGCGCCTGATCCCCCCGACGGGGGGCACCGCGACCTTCGAGGGCGAGGACCTCTTCGCCAAGAAGGGCGCGGCGCTGACGGCCTGGCGGCGCGACATGCAGATCGTCCTGCAGGACCCGTACACGTCGCTGAACCCGCGCAAGACCGTCGGCGACATCGTCGGCGAACCCTTCGACATCCACCCCGAGGTGGCGCCGAAGGGCGACCGCCAGCGGCGGGTGCAGGAGCTGCTCGAGGTGGTCGGGCTCAACCCCGAGCACATCCGGCGCTACCCGCACCAGTTCTCGGGCGGGCAGCGCCAGCGCATCGGGATCGCGCGGGCGCTGGCCCTGCGGCCCAAGGTGATCGTGTGCGACGAGCCCGTGTCGGCGCTCGACGTGTCGATCCAGGCCCAGGTGCTCAACCTGCTCGGCGACCTGCAGCGCGAGTTCGGGCTGGCGTACCTGTTCATCGCCCACGACCTCGGCGTCGTGCGGCACCTCTGCGACCGCGTCGCGGTGATGTACCTGGGGTCGATCGTGGAGTCCGGGAGCGCCGAGGACATCTACCGGCGCGCGAGCCACCCCTACACCCAGGCGCTGCTGTCGTCGGTGCCGGTGCCCGACCCCTCGCTGCGCGGGCGCCGCGAGGCGATCCGTCTCAGCGGGGATGTGCCCAGCCCGGCCGACCCACCCTCGGGCTGCCGGTTCCGCACGCGCTGCCCGAAGGCCCGGCCCGTGTGCGCGGAGGAGCCCCCGGCGCTCGAGGTCCGGGCGGCCACCGACCACCCCGCGGCGTGCCACTTCGCCGAGCCCCCGCATCTGGTCCGGTCGGAGTAGCCCGGTTCATGTCAGCGAAGTGCCGTCGCAGACGTTGAGTGTCCGTATCGGTACTTCGATCACTCGCGCGCTGGTCCGGTCAGACGAGCTGCCCGTCGCGGGCGAACATGCGCGCGGCCGGCCACGCCGACAACGACCGGCCCGCGGCGTGGACCATCGCCGGGCCGGGGTCGACCCGGGTGCGGTGGTGGGTGTCGATCAGGTGCACGGTGACGCCGGGCAGCCGCGTCCAGCCCGCGGCGCGGTAGAAACCCTCGACGTCCGGCCCGCACGACACGAAGCCGAAGGGGACGTCGAGGTCGACGAGGGTCGCGACCACCTGCGCCATCAGCGCCCGGCCGACACCGTGCCCGTGCTGGCCGGGGTCCACCGCGACGAGGCCCACGTCCCCGACGAGGACGTCGGGCCCGTCGGGCAGCGCACGCAGGAACCGGCGGATGATCCCCGCGTGTGCCACGGGGGTCTCACCGGCGCGCGCGATTACCCGCAGCTCGGGGCGGGCGCCGGCCCAGCTCCGGCCGTCGCCGAACCGGACGGACTGCGCGGCGTAGGCGCGTCCCAGGAGCGCGGCCAGCGACGCGTGCGCCGCGTCGTCCAGCTCGGTCTCCCACGACACCGACCAGGTCACGTCCGTCACGGCGACCAGTCTCGTCCCACCCGGCGCGGACGGGCACGTCCGGACGGCCTAGCGTGCCGGGCGTGAGCCTGCTGCTCGTCCACGCCCACCCGGACGACGAGACGATCACCTGCGGCGGGTTGATGGCGCTCGCGGTCGGTGCCGGGGTGCCGGTGACCCTCGTGACCTGCAACCGCGGCGAGCTCGGCGAGGTGATCCCGCCCGGGCTCCGCCACCTCACCGGCGACGCGCTCGGCGAGTACCGCGAGGGCGAGCTCGCCCGGGCCTGCGCCGCGCTGGGCGTCACCGACCACCGCTGGCTCGGCGGCGACGGGACCGGGGTCGGACCGTGGCACGACTCGGGCATGGTGCTCGCGGGTGCGGGCATCCGCGCCGCCGCGCCCGCGACGATCGACGCCGGCGCCTTCGCCGCCCCCGAGGCGTTCGGGGCGCAGGTCGAGGCGCTGGTCGCGGTCCTGCGCGAGGTCGAGCCCACCGTGGTGATCACCTACGACGAGGGCGGCGGCTACGGCCACCCCGACCACGTCCGCGCCCACGAGGTGACGGCGGCGGCGGTCGCGGCCGTCGACCCGGACGCCGCGCGGATTGCGGTGGAGGCGACCGCGGCGGCGCACGACGAGGTCGACGCCGGCCTCGCCGCCCTGCGCCGGCGGGCGTGGCTGCCGCTGCCCGTGCCGCCGGTGGAGGACCTGCCGACGGTGCCGGACGCGACGATCACCACCCGGATCGCGCTGGGCGCCGCACGCGTGGCCAAGCTCGCCGCCCTGCGGGCCCACGCCACCCAGATCGCGGTCCACGACGACGGCCGCGAGCCGCCGGCCTACGCGCTGTCCAACGACCTCGCCCAGCCCGTCCTGCCGACCGAGTGCTTCGTGCACCTCCGGGGCCCGGCGGGCGGCCTCGACGCCCTGCTCCCGCCTCGGTGACCGCGCCCGACGAGAGCAGCGAGGGCGTCCCCGACCGCGCCGGGAGCAGCGAGGGCGTCCCTCGCTCCACCACCGGCGGGCCCCGGCGCCGCCCGGTGCTCGCCGTGGTCGTGGTGGTGATCCTCGCCGTCGACGCGATCCTGCTCGCCTGGACCGAGATGGCGTGGCTGACGGTGCGCACCGAGGCCACCGGGTTCCCGCTGCCGCTGTCCGCGCTGGTCGCGGCGGTGACGACGCCGCTGCTCGTGCTCGCCGCCGACGCCGCGATGCCCCGGTCGGCCGCCCTGTTCGCCCCGCTGGGGACGTGGACGCTCACGATCGTCGGCGCCGGGCTGTGGAGCCCGGCGGGGGCGGGGGTGCTCCCGCCGGACTGGCGCGCGATCCTGCTCCTCGCCGCCGGTGTCCTGCCCGCGCTGGTCGTCGGGATGCGCCGTCCGGGCCGGTACGACCCCCTCCCGCCCGCCCCCGGACCCGTGAGACACGGGCCCGGAGACGGTTGAGCGGCGCGGCGGTCGGGAACCGACCGGCCATGCCCGCCATCCCGGACGACCACGTCGTCCGCGTCCTGCGCCCCTTCGTGGCCGCCACCGGCCCCGTCCTGCGGGGCCTGCGTGACGCCGACCCGTTCCGGCTCGGACGCCTCGCCCGCCGCCGCGCCCTCGAACTGCAGGAGAGCGGCGGTCGAACCCCCGAGGAGGCGCCGACCAGCCGCCGGGGGCAGGCCGCACGGGTCGTGCGCACCGGACGCGCCCGGGCGCTCGACCGGCTCGCCACCTCCAAGCTCCCCGGCACCCCGCGCTGGCAGACGATGAGCCCCGAGGAGCGCGACGACTGGTGGGTGTCGCGGGTCGGGCGCTTCACCTCCGTCGTCGCCTCCATCCCCGGGATCGGGGGCGCGCTGGCCCGCCGGCTGCCGGTCTCGGACATCCTCGGCATCGCCGCGCAGGGCCTGGTGATCTGCGCGATCGCCGGTGAGCACGGGCTGAACGGCCGCGACGAGCAGGTGCGGCTCCTGGCGTCGGTGCTGTTCGGGCGCGACGTCGACCCCTCCCGCCACGGCGACCCCCACTCGGCCGACGTCGAGCGCGAGGCAGGCGAGCTCAGCGGCACGGTGGGGGAGGAGAAGGAGGAGCGGGGCCGACTCTCGGCCCTCGCCCGGGCGGTGTGGCGGATGGGGACGACGCTGTGGGGCCTGCAGTCCGAGCTCGACCGTCGCCCCAAGGGCAACCGGGCCTGGCGGACGCTGGCCAACGTGCCCGTCGTGGGCGCCGTCGGGAGCTACCGCAGCGAGCGTTCGGGGCTCAAGCGCGCGGCCCGCGCCGCAGCGCGCTGGGTCGCCCGTGAACAGGGACGACGGTGACGGTGGACAGCGCCGCACGTCGCGGGACGGTGGGGGGTGTGGCGGCCGACACGGCCCGAAGGACCAATCGGACCCTCCCCGCACGGGCGTGGGGCGGCGGCGACCGGAATACTCGCCGCAGGCGTCCCCCGTGGGCTCCGCGTGACATCACCACGCGAGGGCCGGGGCGTGCCGGACGACGCGAGTGAGGAGCAGGAGCAGACGTGACGTACGTGATCGCAGAACCGTGTGTCGACGTGCTCGACAAGGGTTGCATCGAGGAATGCCCTGTCGACTGCATCTACGAAGGGGGCCGGATGATGTACATCCACCCCGACGAGTGCGTCGACTGCGGGGCGTGCGAACCGGTCTGCCCGGTCGAGGCCATCTACTACGAGGACGACGTCCCGGACCAGTGGTCGGTCTACACGCAGGCGAACGTCGACTTCTTCGACGAGCTGGGGTCGCCGGGCGGTGCCTCCAAGGTCGGCAAGGTCGACCGTGACGTGGGCCCCGTGCCCGCGCTCCCGCCGCAGGGGGAGTGAGCCCGAGGGGGTCCGTCGGCGTGGGGGTGCGTTTCCCCGCGCTGCCGGACTTTCCGTGGGACAGCCTGACCGCGGCGGCGGCCGTGGCCCGCAGTCACCCCGACGGCGTGGTGGACCTGTCGGTCGGGACGCCGGTCGATCCGGTGCCGACGGCGATCGGCGAGGCCCTCGGCGCCGCGTGGAACTCCCCGGGCTACCCGCAGACGTGGGGCACCCCTGCCCTGCGGGAGGCGGCCGTCGACGCGCTGGCCCGCCGCCACGGCGCAGGGCTCTCCGACCGCGAGGGTCTCGACCCGGACGCCGTGCTGCCCACGATCGGCTCGAAGGAGCTGGTGGCCTGGCTCCCGACACTGCTCGGCCTGGGGCCCGGCGACATGGTCGCCTTCCCGGACCTCGCGTATCCCACCTACGAGGTCGGTGCGCAGCTCGCCGGCGCGGAGCCGGCACGGGTCGGTGACGACGAACCACTGCCCGAGAGCACGCGGCTGGTCTGGCTGAACTCGCCGTCGAATCCCACGGGCCGTGTCCTCGAGGCCGGCGCGCTGGCCGCGCGCGTCGAGGAGGCCCGAGGCCTGGGCGCGGTGGTGGCGTCCGACGAGTGCTACCTCGCCCTGCCCGGGCGCGGTGTCGTCACGACGTCCGTGCTGGACCCGGTCGTGCACGGTGGCAGCGTCGGGGGCCTGCTCGCGGTCCACTCGCTGTCGAAGACGTCGAACCTCGCGGGCTACCGCGCCGGGCTCGTGCTCGGCGACCCCCACCTCGTGGCCGGCCTGCTCCAGGTGCGCAAGCACGCCGGGATGATCGTGCCGCGCCCCGTCCAGGAGGCGATGACGGTCGCGCTGCGCGACGACGAGCACGTCGCCGCGACCCGCGCGCGCTACGACGCCCGCCGCGACGTCCTGCGCCCCGCGCTCGAGGCCGCCGGCCTGCGCGTCGAGCACTCCCGGGCGGGCCTGTACCTGTGGGCCACCGCGGACGAGCCCTGCCGCGCCACCGTCGACCGCCTCGCCGGGCGCGGCATCCTCGTGGCCCCCGGCGAGTTCTACGGCCCCGCCGGCGGGGCGCACGTCCGCGTGGCCCTCACCGCCTCCGACGAGCGCATCGCCGCGGCCGCGGAGCGCCTGGCGGGGTGATCCCGTCGTGACGGACACCCCGCTGACCGGGACCCGACCCGCCGTCCGCCCGGTCGTCGTCCTCCTCGCGGTCCTGGCGCTGGGCGTCAACCTGCGAGCAGCGCTCTCGGTCTACCCGCCGCTGCTGGAGACGATCCGCGCCGACCTCGGGCTCTCCGCCGGGTTCGCGGGGCTCGTGCAGGCCGCGACGATCCTGATGATGGGCGCCGGGTCCTTCGCCGCGCCGACCCTCGCGCGGCGCGTCGGCCGCGAGCAGGCTGCGGCCCTGGGCATCGCGGCGATCGCGCTCGGCACGGCGACCCACGGGGTGCCGGCGGCCGTGACCCTGGTCGTCGGCAGCCTCGCGATCGGGCTCGGCATCGGTGTCGTCGGGGTGGCCATCACCGGCGTCGTCCGCGACCACCTGCCCGAGCGGGCCGGCGCCGCCACCGGCCTGTACACGGTGTCGATGATGGGCGGGGCGACGGTCGCCTCGCTCACCGCGCTGCCCCTGCAGGACGCGCTCGGCGGCTGGTGGTGGGCGCTGGCGGCGTGGACGGTGCCGGCCGTGCTCGCCCTCGTCGTGTGGTGGCCGGCGACCCGGCGCCTCCACGACATCCCCGCGGCGGCGCCGGTGCGGCTGCCGTGGCGCAACCGTTTCGCCCGGCTCGCGGTGCTGTTCCAGGCGATGTCGTCGGTGCAGTTCTACGGGTGGCTGACCTGGCTCGCCCCCTTCTACGAGGCGCAGGGGTTCTCGCCGGCCCGCGCGGCGGTGCTGCTCTCGGTGTGGAACGTCGTGCAGATCCCCGCCGCCCTGCTGGTGCCGCTGGCCGCGGAGCGGCGCCGCGCCTGGGCGCCGTGGGCGGCCTTCTGCGTGGCCTGCGCGGCGATCGGCGTCACCGGGACCCTCGTCACCCCGGTGCTGCCCGTCGTCGGGCCCTGGGTGTGGGTCGTCCTCGCCTCGGTCGCCGTGGGCGCGGGGTTCCCGCTCGGTCTCGCCGTGGTCGCGTGGCGCACGCCGGACGGGGCCACCTCGGCGTCGGTGTCGGCGCTGACCCTCGGCTCGGCCTACCTCCTCGCCGCCGTCGCCCCACCCGTGATGGGTGTGCTCATCGACCTCGCCGGCTTCCGCGCGGCCCTGGGCGTCATCGCCGCGGGCGTCGTGGTCCAGGGCGTCGCGGTGGTGCGCCTCGGACCGCGCCGGGTCACCTACACCTGACCGGCCCCCGTGGCTACGAGGTCGACGGCCGCAGTGGGCGGGTGAGCCGGGCGTGCACCGGCTCGACGACCCGGGCCGCGATCGGCCCGAGGATCGCCATGAGCAGTACGTAGGTGGTGGCCAGGGGGGCCAGGCCGGGGTCGACGGTCCCGCTGGCCAGCGCCAGCCCGGCGATGACGATCGAGAACTCCCCGCGCGCGACGAGCGCGGCCCCCGCTCGCCATCGGCCGAGGCGCCCGACCCCGATCTGGTGCGCCGCGAACCAGCCGGCGCCGAGCTTCGTCGCCGTCGACACGATCGCGAGCACGATCGCGGCCGGCAGGACGGCGGGGATCTGGCGCGGGTCGGTGTTCAGGCCGAACACCACGAAGAAGATCGCGGCGAACAGGTCGCGCAGCGGGGCGAGCACCCGCGTCGCGTTCTCGGCGGTGTCCTCGGAGATCGCGATACCGAGGAGGAACGCCCCGACGCCCGCGGAGACCTGCAGCTGCGAGGCGATGCCGGCGACGAGCAGGGCGATGCCGAGCACGCGGAGCAGGAAGACCTCGGAGGACGGCGACTCGACCACCGCCGACACCGCCCGCCCGAACCGCAGCGCGACGACGAGCACGACGATCAGCAGGCCGACGGCGATCGCGACCGTGCGCAGCCCGGCGACCAGGCCGAGCGCGGCGAGCGCGGCGGTCGTGATCGGCAGGTAGAGGGCCATCGCCAGGTCCTCCATGACCAGCACGGAGAGCACCGCCGGGGTCTCCCGGTTGCCCAGCCGGCCCAGATCCTCGAGGACCTTCGCGACGATCCCGGACGACGACACCCACGTCACGCCGGCCATCGCGAGCGCACCGAGGGGACCCCAGCCGAGGATCAGCGCCGTGATCGCGCCCGGTGCGGCGTTGAGGACCATGTCGACGATCCCGGCCAGCCAGGACCGCTGCAGGCCGCCGACCAGGTCGGAGGCGGAGTACTCGAGACCGAGGAGCAGGAGCAGGAGGACGACCCCGACCTCGCTCGCCACGCCCGTGAACGGCTCGATGCCCTCGAGGGGCAGGACGCCGCCCACACCGAACGCGAGCCCGCCGAGCAGGTAGAGCGGCACCGGCGAGATGCCGATGCGCCCGGCCACGCGACCGAGGATGCCGAGCCCGAAGAAGAGCGCGCCCAGCTCGATGAGCGAGAGGGCGGTCGTGTGCACGGGTGGAGGTCAGCCGTCCTCGAGGATCGCGGCGGCCCGGCCGAGACCCTCACCGGTGCCGACGACGACCACCAGGTCGCCCGCGCGGAACACGAACTCCGGCCCCGGGGACGGCGACACGACGTGGTCGCGGATCACGGCCACGATCGACGTGCTGGTGCGGGTCCGCATGGCGGTGTCGCCCAGCGTGCGGCCGTCGTAGGGCGACCCTGCGCCGATCGGGAACTGCGCGGTCATGATGCCCTCGACCTCGCGCTGCTGGTCCTGCAGCTGCGCGACGAGGTTCGGCGCGCCGAGCAGTGTGCCCAGGGCCTGGCCCTCGGCGTCGGTGAGCCCCACCGAGGCGCTGCAGGAGTCCGGGTCCTCGCGCCCGGACACCAGCAGCTCGCGGTGCCCGTCGCGGTGGGTCAGCACCCCGATGCGGCGCCCCGACGTCGTCGCGAACTCCTGCTTGGTGCCGATCCCGGGCAGACGGGTGACCTCGACGTCCACGATCGTCAGGTTACGTCGGCCTAATCGTTCGCGTGGAGCGCGGCGTTCAGCTCCACCTTCGCGCCCTGGGTGCGCGGCAGGGCGTGCACCGCGCCGGTGACCGAGTCGCGGCGCAGCAGCAGCCCCGAGCGCCCGGAGAGCTCGGCGGCCTTGACCACCCCGCCGTCCTCGAGGGTCACGCGGGTCCCGGCGGTGACGTAGAGGCCCGCCTCGACGACGCAGTCGTCACCGAGCGAGATCCCGATGCCGGCGTTGGCGCCGAGCAGGCAGCGCTCGCCGATCGAGATGACCTCCTTGCCGCCCCCGGACAGCGTCCCCATGATCGACGCACCACCGCCGACGTCGGAGCCGTCGCCGACGACGACGCCGCCGGAGATGCGTCCCTCGACCATCGAGGCGCCCAGCGTGCCGGCGTTGAAGTTGACGAAGCCCTCGTGCATGACCGTGGTGCCGGACGCGAGGTGCGCGCCGAGGCGCACGCGGTCGGCGTCGCCGATGCGCACGCCGGAGGGGATGACGTAGTCGACCATGCGTGGGAACTTGTCGACCGCGTAGACGGTGACCGGGCCGCGGGCGCGCAACCGCGCGCGCACCCGCTCGAACTCCGGCACCGGGCACGGGCCGTGGTTGGTCCAGACGACGTTCGCGAGGTGGCCGAAGATCCCGGTGAGGTCGACGCCGTGCGGCGGCACGAGCCGGTGGGAGATCAGGTGCAGCCGCAGGTAGACGTCGTAGGCCGAGGCCGGCGGGCCGGTGAGGTCCGCGACGGTGCGCACGGCGACCACCTCGACGCCGCGGGCCTCGTCGCTGCCCAGCGCCTCGACCAGGGACGGCTCGAGATCGCCGGCCGGCACCAGGACCGTGCCCGGCTCCTCGGCCATCCCGTCGGCCGCGTCCGAGAGCTCGGGCAGCGGGTACCAGGTGTCGAGGACGGTGCCGTCGGCGGCCACGGTGGCGAGGCCGACGCCGACGGCACGGGAGGAACGCGGGGCGGCGGGGGTGCTCATCGTCCGCCAGGCTATCGGGCGTGGCTGACGCCGGTACCGAGCGCGGGGTGGCCCGGGTCGCCACCGCGACGACGCTGCTCGCCGGTGCCTCCGGCGCCGTCGACCTCTGGGCCGTCACGAGCCTCGGCGGCCCGTTCGCGGGCGTCGTCACGGGCAACCTCGTCACCGTCGGCGGCGCTGCCGGGCGGGGTGACGCGGCGGACCTGTGGCCGCCGTTGGTCGCGGTGCTCGGGTTCGCCCTCGGCGCGGCGGCCTGGGCCTTCGCCTGGCGTCGCCGGCCCGCCGCCGTCGCGCGGCCGCTGCTCGCCGAGCTCGTCCTGCTCGCCGCGCTCGCCGTCGCCTGGATCGTGACCGGGACGGCGCCGCAGGTGGCGACGATGATCGTGCTGCTGGGCGTCGCCGCGCTCGCGATGGGCGCGCAGAGCAGCACGGCGTTGCGGCTCGGGGAGTCGACGACCTACCTGACCGGCACGCTCACCGGGGCGACGGTCGCTCTCGTCACGGGCGGCTCGCGGCGCCGGGTGGCGGGGTTGCGTCAGCTCGTCGCGCTGGTCGTGGGGGCGACGGTGGCCGCGGTGCTGCTCGGCGTCCTGCGCTGGTCGGTGCCGGTGCTCGCCGTGCTCCTCGTGGTCGCGGCGCTCGCCGTGCTGGGACGGCCGGCGCACGTACCTCGCACAGCAGACCGCACACCCGGTTAGCCTCGCGGGTCGTGAGCGCCCCACCCGTGACCCTCGACCTGCTCGCCGACCCCGTCACGCTGACCGCGGCCCTCGTCGACGTGCCGAGCGTGTCCGGCGACGAGCGGGCCCTGGCCGACGCGGTCCAGGCGGCGCTGGCGGTCCAGGCGCCCCACCTCGAGATCCTGCGCTCCGGGGACGCGGTGCTGGCGCGCACGCGCCTGGGCCGGGCGCGGCGGGTGCTGCTGGCGGGGCACCTGGACACGGTGCCGATCGCCGACAACGTGCCGTCGCGGCGCGAGGGCGGGACGCTGTACGGCTGCGGGACGAGTGACATGAAGTCCGGGGTCGCGGTGATGACCCACCTCGCCGCCGCCGTCCGCGAGCCCGCGCACGACGTCACGCTCGTGCTCTACGACTGCGAGGAGATCGAGTCGGCGCGCAACGGGCTCGGCCGGCTCGAGCGCGAGCACCGCGACTGGCTCGACGCCGACCTCGCGCTGCTCGGCGAGCCCACGTCCGGGCAGGTCGAGGCGGGGTGCCAGGGCACGCTGCGGGTCGTCGTGAGGACCACCGGCCGGCGCGCGCACTCGGCGCGCTCGTGGCTGGGCGAGAACGCGATCCACGCTGCGGCCCCGGTGCTGGCCCGCCTGGCGGACTACACCGCGCGTGACGTCGACATCGACGGGTGCCGCTACCGCGAGGGCCTGCAGGCGGTCCGGATCGCGGGCGGCGTCGCCGGCAACGTCGTGCCCGACGCGTGCGAGGTGACGGTCAACTTCCGCTTCGCCCCCGACCGGTCGCTCGACGACGCCCGCGAGCACGTGGCCGGAGTGCTCGACGGCTTCGACCTCGTCGAGACCGACGCCGCCGCGGGCGCGCTGCCCGGCCTCGCCGCGCCGGCTGCGGCGGACTTCGTCGCGGCGACGGGGACGACGCCGGTGGCCAAGTACGGCTGGACCGACGTCGCCCGCTTCGCCGCGCTCGGCATTCCGGCGCTGAACTTCGGCCCCGGCGACCCGAACCTCGCGCACACCCGCGAGGAGTCGGTGCCGGTCGAGGCCGTCACCGCCGCGTGCGACGTCCTGCGCGGGTACCTGACCCGCGCCTGACCCTGCGCCGGAAGCGCGCGAAGGGCACCTTCAGCCGGATAGAGCGGCGAACGGTGCCTCTCGCCGGAACGGCGCGAGCGGGTCGCCCGCCGGGGACGGTCAGATCGCCGCGACCTCGCCGCGCCCGGCGACGATCTGCCGTGTGACGGTTGCGACGCGCTGGCCGGCGTACTGCGTGGCCTGGCGCGTGTCGTCCGAGATCGGGATCGAGCCCTGGCCGTCGACGTGCGACGGGCCGTAGGGGTTCCCGGTGGTGAACTGGATCGGGTCGGTGTAGCCCGGAGTCACGAGGATGCCGCCGAAGTGGTGGATCGTGTTGTAGAGCGCGAGCAGCGTCGACTCCTGGCCGCCGTGGGCGGTCGAGGTCGAGGTGAACCCGGAGTAGACCTTGTCGGCGAGCTGGCCCTGCGCCCACTGCGGGCCGAGGGTGTCGATGAACTGCTTGAGCTGCGCGGTGACGTTGCCGTAGCGCGTCGGCGTGCCGAACACGACGGCGTCGGCCCAGAGCACGTCGTCGGCCGTGGCCTCGGGGACGTCCTGCGTCGCCTCGGCGTGCTGCGCCCAGGCCTCGTTCGCGGCGATCGCCTCGGGCGGCGCCAGCTCGTGCACCTTGCGGATCCGGACCTCGGCACCTGCGTTCTCCAGGCCCTTCGCGTAGTCCTGGGCCATCGCGTGGATCGTGCCGGTGGAGCTGTAGTAGATGATCGCGACCTTCGGGGTGACCGTGGCCATGGGGAGCCTCCAGAGCAGTAGTTGTCGATTCAACTTCGGGTGCCACGCCCCGTCCCGTGCGAAACCGGAGCCGTCGTGCCGGCCGTCACCCCACGGACCGGCCCCGTTCGTGGGGTGCTCCTAGGCTCGTCGGCATGCTCCACGACGACCCGGCCGGCCGGGATGCCACGGCCCCGCGCCCGACCACCATCGACCGCCGCCGATCCGAGCACCGGGACCCGGCGCGCCTGTCGTCGACCACCGACCAGCGCCTGCTCGACTCCCGCGGGCCGGTCGACTGGGTGCACTCCGACGCCTGGCGCCTCCAGCGCATCCAGGCCGAGTTCGTCGAGGGCTTCAGCGTGCTCGCCGAGATCCCGCGGGCGGTGACGGTCTTCGGCTCCGCGCGCACGACGACCGACCACCCCGAGTACCTCCGCGGGGTCGAGCTGGGCGCGGCGCTGGCGCAGGCGGGCTATGCGGTGATCACCGGCGGGGGGCCGGGTGTCATGGAGGCGGCCAACCGCGGGGCCTCCGAAGCGGGTGGCCTGTCCGTCGGCCTGGGCATCGAGCTGCCGTTCGAGCAGGGTCTGAACCCCTGGGTCGACCTCGGCGTCGGGTTCCGCTACTTCTTCGCCCGCAAGACGATGTTCGTCAAGTACGCGCAGGCCTTCGTCTGCCTGCCGGGCGGCTTCGGCACGCTCGACGAGCTGTTCGAGGCGCTCGTGCTCGTGCAGACCGGCAAGGTCACCCGCTTCCCGGTCGTCCTGCTCGGACGCGACTACTGGGGCGGGCTGGTCGAGTGGCTCGCCGGCCCGGCGCTGGCCGCCGGCACCATCAGCCAGCGCGACGTCGACCTCATCCACCTCACCGACGACATCGACGAGGTCGTGACCATCGTCGAGGAGGGCTTCCGCGAGGCGGTGGGTTCTTGAGCGACGGGTCCGGGACGCTCGCCGTCTGCGTGTTCTGCGCCTCCGGGCCGGTACCCGAGGCTGCCGTCGCGCTCGCCGCCGAGGTCGGCACGGCGATCGCCGCGCGGGGCTGGAGCCTGGTCTCGGGCGGCGGGCGGGTGTCGATGATGGGCGCGGTGGCCCAGGCCGCGCGCGAGGGCGGCGCCCGCACCGTCGGCGTCATCCCCGAGGCCCTCGTGGCCCACGAGGTCGCCGACGACGAGGCCGACGACCTGGTGGTCGTCAGCGACATGCGCACCCGCAAGGGCGAGATGGACGCGCGCAGCGACGCGGTCCTCGCCCTGCCCGGCGGGCTCGGGACGCTCGAGGAGCTCTTCGAGGCGTGGACCTCGCGGTCGCTGCGGATGCACGACAAGCCCGTCGTCGTGCTCGATCCCGACGGCCACTACGACCCCCTGTTCGCCTGGCTCGACGGCCTGCGCGGCACCGGCTACGTCTCGGAGCGCGGCATGGCGGGCGTGGTGCGGACGAGCACGGTCGGCGACGCGCTCGACGCCCTCGGAGCCGTTCAGCGCACGTAGCGGACCAGCAGCGTGCTGTCGTCGACCAGCAGCGACGCGACCTCGAACGCCGCCGGGGGGCTCAGCGCCGCCGGGCCGGACGCCACCCGCGCCGCCCGGCCCGCCACGGCCAGCGGGGCGATGCTCAGCCGGATCTCGTCGACGAGGCCGCGGGCGAGCAGGCTGCCGACGAGCCCGGGCCCGCCCTCGCAGTCGATGCGCCGCAGGCCCGCGTCCGCGAGCTGCGCGACCGCGTCGGCGAGGTCCACCTCCTCCTCACCGGCCAGCACGACGTGGGCGCCCGCGTCCTGCCAGGCGCGCCGCCGGTCCTCGGGGGCGCTCGCGCAGGTGATCACGATCGAGGGGACTTCGACGTCGGTGACGCTCGTGGCGTCGGCGGGCAGCGACGCCCCCGACGTGACGAGGGCGAGCGGCGCGACGGGCGACAGCCCGTGGCGCTCGCGGCGCGCGGTGGTCGTGGCGTCGGGCCGCAGCCCCGGGTAGTCCTCGGCGACGGCCGTCCCCGCCCCGAGCAGGACCACGTCGGCCAGGTCGTGCCCGAGCGCGAACACCCGTCGGTCCGCCGGGGTGGACAGCCCGGCGGACGTCCCCTCGACCTCGATGCCGCCGTCGAGGGAGCTGACGAAGTTGACCGCGAGCCAGTGGTCCCTGTCCTCGTCGCCGGCCGGGTACGTGTAGAGCTCCTCGAGCGCGGCCTCGTCGAGATCCCGCGCGGGCAGCGGCCAGACCTGCTGCATCAGCTCATCCAGCGCTCGGCGCGGGACGGCGGCCGGTGCCCGGCGATGCTCGCCACCATCTCCAGCGTCTGGCGGGTCTCCTCCACCTGGTGCACCCGCACCATGGCCACCCCCGCCTGCGCGGCCAGGGCCGTGGCGGCGAGCGTGCCGGTCAGCCGGCCGTCGAGGGGCACGTCGAGCGTCTCGCCGACGACCCCCTTGTTCGACATCGCGAGCAGGACGGGCGTCCCGGTGGCGATGAGCCGCGGCAGGCCGCGCAGGACCTCGAGGCTCTGCAGGGTGTTCTTCCCGAAGTCGATGGTCGGGTCGAGCAGGATGCCCTCGGCGGGGACCCCGGCGGCGATCGCGCGCTCGGCGAGAGCCGTGGTGTCGTCGATGACCGAGGCGACGACGTCGGTGTAGGTGGGCCGCACCGGGTCGGTGCGCGGCGTCAGGCCTCCGGTGTGGGCGCACACGTACCCGGCCCCGTGGGTGGCGGTGGCGGCCAGGATCTCCGGATCCCAGCCCGCCCAGCTGTCGTTGACCAGGTCGGCGCCGGCGGCGAGGCACGCGTCGGCGACCTCGGCGCGGTAGGTGTCTATGCTGATCACGAGGTCGGGGAACCGCTCCCGGGCCCAGCGCAGGGTGGGCACCACCCGGTCGAGCTCCTCCGCGACGGAGACGTCCTGACCGGGGCTCGCGGGGACACCGCCGAGGTCCACGACGTCCGCGCCGGCGGCGACGGCGTCCTCGATGGCGGCCTGCGCCGCCTCCGGTGACCACGTGGCGCCGTTGTCGTAGAACGAATCCGGGGTGCGGTTGACGATCGCCATGATCAGGGCGCGGTCCCGGCTCAGACGCCGGCCGCGGATCACCATCTGCGTCGGTGCGGACGGCCCGGCCACGACGTTCACGACCCGGACACCGTCCCCACGCCGCGGGCCACGTCCCGGTGCTCGGTCACCATGCCGTCTTGATACACGATCTCCGCGACACGCTCAGGACCGTCGGTGAGGGACGCGACCGAGCACTGGTTCCCGCGGCGGACGTGGGCCCGCCCGACGTGGACCGCGGCGGAGCTCACCGCGGCCCGCGCCGGGCGGACGGTGTCGGTGGTCCTGCCGGCGCTCGACGAGGAGGCGACGGTGGGCGGAGTGGTCGCCGCGGTGCGGCCCCTGCTCGGCACGCTGGTCGACGAGATCGTCGTCGTCGACTCCGGGTCCACCGACGCCACCGCCGCCCGTGCCCGCGAGGCCGGCGCCCGCGTCGTCCGACGGGACGCCGTGCTGCCCGACGTCCCGGTCCGGCCGGGCAAGGGCGAGGTGCTGTGGCGCTCGCTCGCGGCCACGTCGGGCGACCTGGTCGTCTTCCTCGACTCCGACCTCGTCGACCTCGGCCCCGATTTCGTCGTGAACCTGCTCGGGCCGCTGCTCACCGTCGACGGCGTGGCGCTGGTCAAGGGCTTCTACCACCGGCCCCTGCGGCTTCCGTCCTCCGGGATGGCCGACACCGACGCGGCCCTCACCGGCGGCGGCCGGGTCACCGAGCTGACCGCCCGCCCCGCCCTCGCCGCGCTGCGCCCCGAGCTCGCCGGCGTCGTGCAGCCCCTCGGCGGGGAGTACGCCGCGACCCGCGAGCTGCTCGAGTCGCTGCCCTTCGCGGCGGGCTACGGCGTCGAGATCGGCCTGCTCCTCGACACCCACACCACGCGCGGGCTCGACGCGATCGCCCAGGTCGACCTCGGCGTGCGCAAGCACCGCCACCGCAGCCTGAGGGCCCTCGGCGCCACGGCCGCCGAGGTGCTCGACGCCGTGCTGCGCCGCTGCGTCCCCGGGCACCCGGGGGCGGACCCGCTGACGCAGTTCGTGCCCGTCGACGGCGACTGGCTGCCCGACGAGCAGGCCGTCGCCACCGCCGACCGCCCGCCGCTCGCGACACAGCGGGCCACCGGGAGCTGACGGAGAGCATCGGTCGGCACCCCTACGATCGAGGGTCATGGGCAGCGCGCTGGTGTACGTCATCGTGGTGGGCCTCGTGGCCGCCGCGGTCTACCTGCTGGCGGCCTTCGTCTTCGGCCGGGGTGAGGAGCTCGCCCCGATGCCGCCCGGCGCCACTCCCACGCGGCTGCCCGCCCGCGACCTCACCGCGGGCGACGTGCGCGACCTGCGCTTCCAGCAGGCCCTGCGCGGCTACAAGTGCAGCGAGGTCGACTGGGCGCTCGAGCGTCTCGCGGCCGAGGTCGACGCCCTGCGCGCCCGCATCGACGCCATGGAGGCCGACGGCGAGGCACCCCCGGCGACGCTCAACGGCCACGCCGAACCCGCGAGCGACCTGGCCGACCTGGCCGACCCGACACCCACCGACCCCACCGCGACGGGCCGGGACGCGCCCGGCCCGTCACAGGCCGCGGGGCAGGCTGCGGCAGCGGCTGCGTCACACGGGGCGTCGTCCGGTGCCGGGCGGGGAATGTCCGGCGTCGACGGCCCCGGACGCTGACGCGGGTCCCGACAGCACGCGGAAGGAACGCCGGATGGCGCGACGGGAGATCACGGTGTCGGTCGACGTCGACGCACCGGTCCAGACGGTGTGGGGCGAGGTCACCGACTGGGAGTCCCAGGGGGAGTGGATGCTCGGCACCGCCGTGAAGGTCACCCGCGGCGACGGCACGAGCGTCGGGTCGGAGCTCGCCGCGACCACCGGCGTCGGTCCCCTCGGGGTCACCGACACGATGGAGATCGTCGGCTGGGACCCGCCGCACCGGGCCACCGTCCGCCACACCGGCCGCGTCGTGCGCGGCAGCGGCGTGTTCACCGTCCTGGAGCGCCGCACCGACGACGGTCGCGAGGCGTCGACGTTCGTGTGGAGCGAGCAGCTCGACCTGCCGCTCGGCGCCCTCGGGGCGCTGGGCTGGCCGGTGGTCAAGCCGGCCTTCGCCTGGGGCGTCAAGCGCTCGCTCGACGTCCTGGCCCGCCGGTGCGAGGAGAGCTGGTCGCGGTGACGGGGCGGTGAGCGCCCCGGGGGATGCCGCGATCGTCGGTGACGACGGGATCGGCCGCTGCCCGTGGGGCGCGGGGAGCGAGCTGCTCGGCGAGTACCACGACCGCGAGTGGGGCCGCGTGCTCCACGGTCGCGACGCGCTCTACGAGCGGATCAGCCTCGAGGCGTTCCAGTCCGGCCTCTCGTGGTTGATCGTGCTGCGCAAGCGGCCCGCGTTCCGGGAGGCGTTCGCCGGGTTCGACCCCGAGGCCGTCGCCCGCTTCGACGGGACCGACACGGCACGCCTGCTGGCCGACGCGGGCATCGTCCGCAACCGCGCCAAGATCGAGGCGACGGTGGCGAACGCCCGCGCCGTGCTGGCCCTGGCCGACCGCGGGGAGGACCTCGACACCCTGCTCTGGTCGTTCGCCCCGCCCCCGCGGGAGCAGCCGCCGAGCGGGTTCGAGGACGTGCCCGCGACCACCCCCGCGTCGACCGCGATGGCGAAGGCGCTGCGGGCCCGCGGCTTCCGGTTCGTGGGCCCGACGACCTGCTACGCGCTCATGCAGGCGACCGGGATGGTCGACGACCACGTGGCCGGATGCTTCCGCGCGATCGGCGCACCGGGGGGCTGACCGGCCGCGTGACCGGGGCGGACACGCCCGGATGATCGCTCCGGTGTCGTGCCGGTCGGTCGCATGGTGAAGAATCGTCGCCTGTCACACGGCGCTCGCTCTCCGGACGCCCACGCGGGCGACGCGGGGAACGGGGACGACGCAGCTCGCGGAGGGAGCACGCTATGGCGGCCATGAAGCCCCGGACCGGAGACGGTCCCCTCGAGGTCACCAAGGAGGGGCGCGGCATCGTGATGCGCGTGCCGCTCGAAGGTGGGGGGCGCCTCGTCGTCGAGATGACGGCGGACGAGGCGGGCGACCTGCGGGAGGCTCTGACGGGCGTGGTCGGCTGAGCACCGCGACCGCCGGGCAGGACGCCGTGACCGGGGACGCGCCCTTCGCGTCCCCGGCGCTGCCCACCCCGCTCGCCACGCTGACCACCGCGGTGCCGGACGGCCCGGTCGCCGTCGTGCGGTGGCGCCGACGCGACGGCGCAGACAGCGCGGACGGCACCTCCGACGAGACGACCGAGACCGCCGCGAGCGCCACCGACGACGGGGGCGGGGCGGTCGAGGGCGCGCCCCCGGGCTGGCGCCCGTCGGCCGGCTCCGTCGCCGCACTCCCCGGCCCGGCCCCCGCGCAGTGGCTGGTGGGCGTCGGCGAGGGACGTCCCCGCGACTGGCGCGCCGCCGGGGCCGCCGCCGTGCGCGCGCTGCGGGACGCCCCGGGCGCGGCCGTGGGTGCCGGCGACGGCCCCCGCGTGGCCACCCTGGCCCCCGCGCGCCCCGAGGACCTCCCCGGGACCGCCGATGACTGGGCGTCGCTGGCGCTCGGCGTCGTCCTGGGCTCGCACCGGTTCGCGATCCGCTCCGAGGCCCCGGCCCGCCTGTCGGTCCACCTCGACGTGCCCGCCGAGCACCACGAGACGGTCGAGCGGGCCGTCGAGCTCGCCACGGCGACCGCCCGTGCCCGCGACCTCGCCGACACCCCGTCGGGCACCAAGTCGCCGGACTGGTTCGCCACGACCGCGACCGACCTCGTCGCCGACGCCCGGGGCCTCGAGGTGACGGTCCGCGACGAGACCTGGCTCGCCGAGCACGGGTTCGGCGGCGTCCTCGCCGTCGGCGGCGGCTCGTCGCGCCCGCCGCGCTTCCTCGAGCTGCGCTGGTCACCAGGCCAGGCCGCACCGGACGCGGGCCACGTCGTGCTCGTCGGCAAGGGCATCACGTTCGACACCGGCGGTATCTCGATCAAGCCGAACGCCGGGATGGCGGACATGCGCACCGACTGCTCCGGCGGCGCCGCCGTGGTCGCCGCGATGCGGGCGGTGGCGCGCCTGGGCGTGCCGGTCCGGGTCACCGGCCTCGTGCCGCTGGCCGAGAACCACGTGTCCGGCTCCGCCTACCGGCCCGGCGACGTCGTGCGGCACCGCGGGGGCACCACCTCGGAGGTCACCAACACCGACGCCGAGGGCCGGATGGTGCTCGCCGACGCGATCGCGTTCGCGCTCGAGGAGCTCGCGCCGGACGTCGTCGTCGACGTCGCCACCCTCACCGGGGCCATGAAGGTCGCGCTCGGCGTGCGCACCGGCGGGGTGTTCGCGAGCTCGCCCGACCTGCGCACCGCGATCGTCGACGCCGGCGCCGCCGTCGGCGAGGCGTGGTGGCCGATGCCGCTGTCGGCGCACCTGGACAGCGACGTCGACTCGACGATCGCCGACGTGCGCCAGGCCCCGCCCGGCCCCGGCGGCATCGCCGCGGCACTGTTCCTGCGCCGCTTCACCGACGGCCGCCCGTGGGTGCACCTCGACATCGCGGGCCCGGCACGCTGCGACTCCCCGCACGAGGAGGTCGCCAAGGGCGCCACGGGCTTCGCCACCCGGACGCTGGTCGAGTTCTGCGCGGCGAGGGGCCTCCGGCCCACGTGAGTGATCCGGGTCGTCCGGACGATCCGGATCACTCACATGGGCGGAGCCCTAGCGTCGCGCCGCGCAGAGCAGGCCCTCGGCCACCGGGAGCAGCAGCGGGACGAGGCGCTCGTCCTCGCGCACGGCCCGCACCGTCTCGCGCAGCGCGCCGGCGACGGCCTCGCGGCGCACCGGGTCGGCGACGCGGCCCTGCCACAGCACGTCGTCGAGCACGACCACCCCACCCGGGCGGAGCAGGCGCAGCGAGGCCTCGAGGTCGCGGGGGAAGTCGGTGGTGACGCCGTCGACCACGACGAGGTCGTACCCGCCGTCGGAGAGCTTCGGCAGCACCTGCCGCGACGACCCGGTGATCATCCGCACCCGCCCCGGCCCGAAGCCCGCCTCGGCGCACGCCGCCCGGGCCCTTGCCTGCCGGCCGCCGTCGGTGTCGATGCTCGTGAGCAGGCCGTCGGAGGGCATCCCGCGCAGCAGGGCCACGGTGCCGACGCCGAGCCCGGTGCCGATCTCCACGACGGCGCGCGCCCGCGTCGACGTCGCGAGGAAGGTCAGCGCGGCCGCCGTGGCCGGCGCGACGGCGACGACGCCCTCGGCCACCGACTGCTCGCGCAGGCCGGCGAGCAGGGGGTCCTCGGCGAGGAAGGCCTCGGCGCGCTCGCCGACCCGGGAGCCCGCGCGGACGGCCGCGGCCGTCGGGGTCTCGCCGGCACCGTCGCCGTCGGTCGCCGTACCGTGCGCCGCGGGGCTGTCACGCCGGACCGCCCGCAGCGCGCGGGGCGTGCCGCGCACGCCTCCACCGCGCCCCCCGGGGCGCCCCGTCGCCATCCGAGCAGGCTAGATCGTCCGGGCGGCGCCGACGGCGTGCCGCGCCGACTCGCCGCTCACCCGGTCGGGCCCGGGTGTGACGAGCCCGCAGGATCCTCAGCCGTCTCTCAGCACGACCTCACGTCCGTGACATGACGGACCGCCATGGTGGTACCAGGTCGCCGGCACCCCCGACCGGCCGGCCGACAGACTCACGCAGGACGAGCCGAGGAGCACGCACCCCGATGCCCGACCGCCCCGCCACCGCGGTCCTCGACCGCCCCGTCGAGACCGTCACCGACGTCGAGTCGGCCTCCGACCGCGCCGGCGAGGGTGAGGTCTGGGTGCCGCCGACGTGGGACGACGTCGTGCGCCAGCACGCCGACCGCGTGTACCGGCTGGCCTTCCGCCTCACCGGCGACGCCCACGACGCCGAGGACCTCACGCAGGAGACGTTCATCCGCGTCTTCCGCTCGCTCGCCGGCTACAAGCCCGGGACCTTCGAGGGCTGGCTGCACCGCATCACCACCAACCTCTTCCTCGACATGGTGCGCCGCCGCGCCCGCCTGCGGATGGAGGGACTGCCCGAGGACACCGACCGCCTCCCCGGCGGCGACCCGAGCCCCGAGCAGGTCTGGACCGACGCCCACCTCGACCCCGATCTGCAGGCCGCGCTCGACGCCCTGGCGCCCGAGTTCCGCGCCGCCGTGGTCCTCTGTGACGTCGAAGGACTCTCGTACGAGGAGATCGCGGCGACGCTGGGTGTCAAACTGGGGACCGTGAGGAGTCGCATCCACCGCGGGCGCCAGGCGCTGCGCGCCTCGCTCGAGTCCCGCGCCGCCGAGCGCGTCGCCGCCGTCCCCGTCGGGGGCCCCGCATGATCTCGGGGCGCTCCGGGTGGTCCGGCTGGTCGGAGCGGTTCACCGAATCCGGGCACCTCGCGCTCGACGCCGTCGTCGCCTTCGTCGACGAGGAGCTCCCTCCCGGCCCGGCGCACCGCGCGGCCGCGCACGTGGACCGCTGCCTGAGCTGCGCCGCCGAGGTCGCCGCCCAGCGGCAGGCCCGGCGCCGGGTGCGGGCCGCGGGCGACCCGTGCGTGCCGAGCTCCCTGTTCAGCACCCTGTGCTCGATCCCGGACGCCGCACCGCTGCCCGGCGCGCCCGCAGGTCTCGCCGTGGCCGCGGACGGCACGCTCGTCGTGCCCGCCCAGCCCGGACGCACCGCCGACACCCCGGACACCGCGGACGTCACCGGCGGCGCGCCCAGGAACGGGCGGTCCCGCTGGGGTCGCCGACGCGCGCTCGGTCTGCCCGTCGCCGTGAGCTCCGGCGTCGTCGTCGGCGCCGCGGCCCTCGCGGCGTTCGCCGGCCCCGCCGTCGTCGCGGGCACCGCGCCGGCCGCGCCCGGCAGCGTCGCGCCGCGGGTCACGCCCACGGCGGCGGCCGCTCAGCTCGCGGCTCGAGACACCACCGGGGACTCCGCCCGCGACGCCGGTCCTCACGAGGGCCCGTCGCGCCCGGCGTCCGCACCGCGCGGCCCCGGCGCGCCCTGACCCGTTCCCCCGGCGGCTGACCGGCCCTTCACCGCACCGGTCGCACGCTGTGACGGTGTCGACGCAGGCCGCGCCCCGAGGCTCTACGGTGGTGGGGCGATGAGCACCACCCTTGAGCCCGGGACCCTCCCCGCCCACCGCTCGGGCCGCAGCGGCGGCGTCGTCCGATTTGTCCGGATCACGGGGGCGAGCCGATGAGCGGCCCCACGGAACCCCGCGGCGGGGCGGCGCCGCACACCGAGTCGGGTGCCGACGCCCCGACGAACGGCCACGCCCCGAACGGCCACGCCGCGAACGGCCACCCGTCACCGCCCACGAACGGCCACACGGGCAACGGCTCGGGCAACGGCCACCCGGGCAACGGCCACGGCTCGGGCAACGGCCACGGCTCGGGCAACGGGCACCGCTCCGCCCCGGGGGAGCGCGAGCTGGCGGCGGTGTTCGGCCGCCCCGAGGGCGTCCAGGGCGCATTCGGGCCCGGCACCGGCGCCCACGGCCATCCGGGATCCCGTCCGTCCGGACGTCACGAGCCGCCGGCCCCGGCGCTGGTCTCCGCGTTCGGGCGCCCCGGCACGAGCGACACGTCCGCGCCGTCGCTGCAGCGCCCCGACCGTCCCGCCGACGCGGACGCCGACCGCCCCGACGACTTCTGGGACGACACGTCGCCCGCCGACCCCTGGCGCAACCCGGACGCCGCCGCCGAGCTCGGCGGACCGGCGCTGGGCGAGTCGCACGGGAGCACGGCCGAGCGGCCCGTCGGCGCCCGCCTGTCCGCCCGCGAGCTGATCCTCGGCCGCCGCGTGCAGCCCACGGCCCTGGCGCTGCTCGCCGTCGTCGCGCTGGTGCTCGGCGGGGTGGGGGGCGTGGTCGGCTGGGCGGTCGCGGGCGGTGCCGACCGTCTCGTCGACCCGGGCGCCTCGCTGACCCCGGTCTCGCCGGGGCGCGAGCGTCCGCCGGGCTCGGTCGCCGACGTGGCCGGCCGGGTCGCGCCCGCCGTGGTGTCCCTCGAGCTCCAGGCCGGGTCGAGCGGCGGCACCGGGTCGGGCGTCGTGCTCAGCCCCGACGGCTACATCGTTACCAACAACCACGTCGTCGAGCTCGCGGCCACCGACCCGCGCGCCACCCTCGAGGCCGTCTTCGCCTCGGGGCTGCGGGCGCCGGCGCGGGTCGTCGGTCGCGACCCGCAGACCGACGTCGCCGTCGTCAAGGTCGAGCTGGCCAACCCCGTGGTCGCGCAGCTCGGACGCTCGTCGGACCTGCAGGTGGGCGACGGCGTCATCGCGATCGGGTCACCGCTCGGCCTCGCCGGCACGGTCACGGAGGGCATCGTGAGCTCGGTCGACCGGCCGGTGCGCCTCGACGCCGAGTCGGCCGACGCCAATCCCGTCATCGACGCCATCCAGACCGACGCGGCGATCAACCCGGGCAACTCCGGCGGCGCGCTCGTCGACACCTCGGGGGCCGTCGTCGGCATCAACACCGCGATCCGCACCCTGGGGGGCGGCGAGGGCGGGTCGATCGGGCTCGGGTTCGCCATCCCGATCGACGACGTCCGCGTCATCGCCGAGTCGATCATCCGCACCGGCGGCTACACCCACAGCGACCTCGGGGTGAACGCGAAGTCGGTCACGGACGGCGCCTCGGACGGCGCGCAGGTGCTCAACGTGCGCCAGGGTGGACCCGCGTCGCGCGCCGGGCTACTGGAGGGCGACGTGGTCCTGCGGGTCGACGACCGACCGATCGCGTCGGCCGACGAGCTCGTCGTGGCCGTGCGGGAGCACCCGCCGGGCCAGGCGGTCACCCTCGGCGTCGTGCGGCAGGGCCGTCCACTGACGCTGCAGGTCACGCTCTAGGGGACGGGATGTTCGACAACATCGGCTGGCCCGAGCTGCTCGTCCTCGCCCTCGTCGGCCTGTTCGTCCTCGGGCCCGAGCGGCTCCCCGCCGCGGCGGCCTGGGTCGCGAACACCGTGCGGACGGTCCGCGACTACGCCACCGGCGCCCGCGACCAGCTGCGCTCCGAGCTCGGTCCCGAGTTCGAGGACCTGCGCAAGCCCCTCGAGGACCTGCGCTCGGTACGTGACCTCAACCCCCGCCGGGCCGTGCGCCAGCACCTGTTCACCGACCCGCCCGTCGACGGCACCTGGAGCGGCTCGAGTGCGCCGGGCGTGCCGGCCGGCCCTTCCGCGCCGGACGTCCCGCCGGCCGCGGCCGCTGCTCCGGTGGCCCGTCGCGACGCGGACCGTCCCCTCGGGCCGGGCGAGATCGCCCCGCTGGACCCCGACGCGACCTGACGGGCCGTGACGGGGTTGCCTGCGGGGCCTCGTGTCGCTCCTCACGGGGGTGAGCCGGGAGCCGACCGGGGTTCCGCTGTTAGCGTCGATCAGCGTGATCGTGCGTCAGGGCGAGCCGATGCGCCGGCGGGTCCTCGAGGCGGCCAGCCGCCTCGACAGCGACCCGCGGCTGCTCGCGGCCGTCGAGTGGACGCGCTCGTGGCTCCCGGGTGACCCGTTCTACGGCGACCCGCTCTCGACCGGCGACGACGCGGTCGGCCGCGTGGCCGCCCAGCTCGCCCCGCTGGCCGCGACGCGCCCCAGCGTGCTGCGGGAGGTCGGTCTCACGGCGCTGCAGCTCTGGCAGGCCCACGCCGGGGTCGAGGAGCGTCCGGACGGCGACGACGTCGTCGTGCTGTTCACCGATCTCGCCGGCTTCTCGGACTGGACGCTCGAGGTCGGCGACGACCTCGCCGTGACCGCCCTGCGACGGGTCGGCGCGGCCGTCGAGCCGTTGGTGCGCCGGCGGGGACGGGTGGTCAAGCGCCTCGGCGACGGGCTGATGGCCGTCCACCCGACCGTGGAGGACGCCGTCGAGGTGGCGCTCGCGGCCCGCGACGCCGTCGAGGAGCTGGACGTCGAGGGCCACCGCCTGCACCTGCGTGCCGGCGTGCACGTCGGGCGCCCCCAGCAGCTCGGCGGCGACTACTACGGGCGCGATGTCAACATCGCGGCCCGGATCACGGACGCGGCGGGCGCCGGCGAGGTGTGCGTCTCGAGCCCGACCCGGGCGCTCCTGGACGGCTCCTACGCGACGTTCCCGCTGAGCCGCCGCCGGGGCAAGGGCGTGCCCCCGGACATCACCCCGTGGCGGGTCGGCCGCCGGCCCGCGGGGCCTCCTGGCTGAGCGGGTTCGCCCGCATCCCGCCGGAGGGGTCGAGCCGCCCGAGGATGGCGGCGGTGACACATGCCAGGGACTCGACGCCGTCGCAGTCCAGCGCGTCGAAGATGAGCCGGCGGACCTCGGCGGCGTGGCCGGGGGCGGTCTCGCGCACCTTCTCCATGCCGGCGTCGGTGAGCCGCGCGACGGTGACCCGGCCGCTCTCCGGCGAGGGCTCGCGGATCACCCAGCCCTGCTGCTCGAGCCGCGCGACCACGTGCGAGAGGCGCGAGAGCGACGAGTTGACCGTGGCCGCGAGCGCGCTCATCGGTAGCGTCCGCCCCGGCGTCTCCGAGAGCATGGCCAGCGTCAGGTAGGAGAACTGTGTCAGGCCGGCGTCACGCTGGAGCTGGGCGTCGAGCGCCGCGGGCAGCAGCGTCATCACCGCCGCCGTGCGTCGCCACGCCCGCTGCTCGTCGTCGTCCAGCCAGGGCCCGTCGGTCATGGGGCCCACATTACTTGATGCTTCAACTCTTCGCAGGTAGTGTTCGGAGTTGAAGGATCAACCACCGACTGGGAGCGTGCTGCCATGGACCCGTTCGCCACCGCCCACCCGGGAGCGGCGTTCGACGCCTTCGAGCCGGGCGCCCGTGAGCGCGCCGCCGGTCGCACGCCGTGGACGCCCCAGGACGGACCGCTGCCCGCGCTCTACCTCAGCCACGGCGCCCCGCCGCTGTTCGACGACGCGGAGTGGATGACGCGCCTCGGGGAGTGGGCCGACCGTCTGCCGACGCCGAAGGCGATCCTCATCGTGTCGGCGCACTGGGAGTCCGCGCCGCTGACGCTCACGAGCGCCGAGGCGAACACGCCGCTGGTGTACGACTTCGGCGGCTTCGCCGAGCGCTTCTACCGGATGACCTACGCGACGCCGGACGCCTCCGCGCTCGCCGCCCGCGTCGCCGCCACGCTGCCCGACGGCCGGCCGGCACACGCGTCGCGCCGGGGGCTGGACCACGGCGCCTGGGTGCCGCTCAAGGTCATGTACCCGCTCGGCGACGTGCCCGTCCTGCAGATGAGCATGCCGACCGAGGACCCGGACCGCCTGCTCGCGATCGGCGCCCGGCTGCGCGAACTGCGCAGCGAGGGCGTGCTCGTCATCGGGTCGGGGTTCATGACCCACGGGCTGCCGTTCCTGTCCCGCGAGATGCTCGCCGGGAAGGACACCCCGGGCTGGACGGGCGACTTCGACGCCTGGGCCGCCGAGGCCCTCGACCGCGGCGACCTCGAGACGCTGCACCGCTTCCGCGAGGCCCCGGGCATGCCCTACGCGCACCCGACGGCCGAGCACTTCGTGCCGCTGTTCGTCACCCTCGGCGCGGCCACCGACCCCGAGGCCCCGGTGACCACGACGATCGACGGGACCATGTGGGGCCTGTCCCGCCGGTCGCTGCAGGTGGCCTGACGGTCACGGGAAAGGGGCTGGTGCGCGCCGGCCGCGCCGGGGCATCCTGGCGCGGTCCGGGGTGAACGTCCCCGGGGACGAGTTCGAGGAGTGAACGCCATGGCGGCCCGCACGGGCGCCATGAGAGGCGCCGTCCGACGCACCGCCTGGTGACGCCGACCGGCTCGCGCTGAGTGCTGCGCACCAGGGTTCCTGACCGCCGTCACGCGACGGCGGCTGCTCGAAGGGTCCCCTCCGTGCTCCCTGCATCACCCTCCTCGATCTCGACCCTGTCCCGCTACGGCTGGGACGACGCGTGGGAGCAGCTCGCTCTCGCGCACGACGGTGCCGGCCGGCTGCCGGGCCGCATCGCCCGCGTCGACCGCGGACGCGTCGACGTCCTCACCGACGGGGGCCGTGTGCGCGCCCGCTGCCCCGTCCCGCCCGCGGTGGGCGACTGGGTGCTCGTCGATCCCGGCGGCGATCCGGGCGGTGGTCCCGGCAGCGATCCCGGCCGGGCCCCGTCCGTGGCCGCCGTCCTGCCCCGTCGCACCGCCCTGGTGCGCGCCACCGTCTCGGGACGCTCCGAGGCCCAGGTGCTCGCGGCCAACGTCGACACCGTGCTCGTCACCGTGCCGTGCGAGGCCGGCGGGCGCACCGGTCGCGTGGAGCGACTGCTCGCCCTGGCCTGGGAGAGCGGGGCGACGCCGGTGGTCGTGCTGACCAAGACCGACCGGCTCGACGCGGTCGCCGACGCCGTCGCCGAGCTCGCCCTCTCGGCGCCCGGCGTCGAGGTCCTGGCCGTCAGCGCCGTGACCGGCGACGGCCTGGACGACGTGGCGGCGGCTGCGCGCGGCACCACGGTGCTCGTCGGCCCCTCGGGGGCCGGCAAGTCGACACTCGCCAACGCCCTGCTCGGCGAGGAGGCCCTGGCCGTCGGGGAGGTCCGCGCCTCCGACGGCAAGGGCCGCCACACGACGGTGCACCGGCAGCTCGTGCCCTTCGACGGCGGCGTCCTGGTCGACACGCCGGGCCTGCGGGCCGTGGGACTCGTCGACGCCGCCGAGGGCATCGACAAGGCGTTCACCGACGTCGTCGAGCTCGCCGACGGCTGCCGCTTCGCCGACTGCGCGCACGACCGCGAGCCCGGGTGCGCGGTGCGCGCGGCCGTGGAGCTCGGCACCCTGCCGGAACGCCGGTGGGAGGCCTACCGCAAGCTCCTGCGCGAGGACGAGTGGGCGGCGGCGCGCACCGACGCCCGGCTCGCCGCCGAACGTCGGGGCCGGTCGAAGACGATCACCAAGGCCCAGCGCGCCGCCTACCGCCGGCGCGGTCGCTGAGGGCGCGCGAGACGAACGAACGGCGCTTACGCTGCCTCGGAAGCAGCGAAAGCGCCGTTCGTTCGTCCAGGGCGGGCGGCAACCGGCCGTATCGAAGCGCCCGGTCGGCGGACTACCGCCCCGCGGGCGAGATGTTCAGCGACATCCCCGCGAGCCCGCGGGAGCGCACCGACAGCTTCTCGGCGACGGCGCGCAGGGCGGCGCCGGCGGGTGACTCGGGCTGGGTGAGCACCAGCGGCATGCCGGCGTCGCCGCCCTCGCGCAGGCGCGTGTCGATCGGGATCTGGCCCAGCAGCGGGACGTTGCCGCCGACGGACTTGGCCAGCGAGTCGGCCACCTTCTGGCCGCCGCCGGAGCCGAAGAGGTCCATGCGGGACCCGTCGGGCATGTCCATCCAGGACATGTTCTCGACGACGCCCGCGAGGCGCTGGCGGGTCTGCAGCGAGATCGCGCCGGCGCGCTCGGCGACCTCGGAGGCCGCCTGCTGCGGCGTGGTGACGACGAGCAGCTCGGCGCTCGGGATCAGCTGCGCGACGGAGATCGCGATGTCGCCGGTGCCCGGGGGCAGGTCGAGCAGCAGGATGTCGAGGTCGCCCCAGAACACGTCGGCGAGGAACTGCTGCAGCGCGCGGTGCAGCATCGGGCCACGCCACACCACGGGGGTGTTGCCCGGGGTGAACATGCCGATCGAGATGACCTTCACGCCGTGGCTCTGCGGCGGGAGGATCATGTCGTCGACCTTGGTGGGCCGCTCCTCGGTGCCGAGCATGCGCGGCACGGAGTGCCCGTAGATGTCCGCGTCGACCACGCCGACGGACAGGCCGCGGTCCGCCATGGCGGCCGCCAGGTTCACCGTCACCGACGACTTGCCGACGCCGCCCTTGCCCGACGCCACGGCGTAGACGCGCGTCAGCGAGCCCGGCTGGGCGAACGGGATGACCGGCTCGTCGGCGTCGCCGCGCACCGTCTTGCGGACCTCGCGGCGCTGCTCGTCGTTCATGACGTCGAGCTCGACCGACACCGCGGTGACACCGGAGACCGCCGACACCGCCGTGGTCACCCGCGAGGTGATGGTGTCCTTCATCGGGCAGCCGGCGACGGTCAGGTAGACAGCCACCTCGACCTTGCCGTGGTCGAGGACACGGATGTCCTTGACCATGCCCAGCTCGGTGATCGGCTTGTGGATCTCGGGATCCTCGACGCCGGCCAGTGCGGCCCGGATCGCGTCGACGGACGGTGCTTCGGCCATCGGACCCTTCTCGACTTCTCGGACGTGGGGGTCCCGGGGGAGTGCCCTGCGTCGGGACCGGGGGCGGAGGCTGCGTCGGGCTCTCTCGAGCGCGCCCAGCCCCCGTCGGCTCACCGCCATGCTACGTGCCGGTCCGGTTCGCGCTGTCCGGGCCGGGCGCGTCCCACGTCACCCCCGGGTCACCGCTGAAGTCAGCGGCCGTTGCTGTGCGGTCCGCCGTCGGTGCTCGAGGCCCGTTCTGACGTCCGCTCCAGAGCCCGGACGAGCGCCTGCTCGACGACGGCGCCCAGCTGCCGGTCGACGGCCCGGTCGACGGCCTTCGTGACCGCCTTCTCCAGGGCCTTGTCGCTCCTGCCGCCGCGGTCGTCGCGCCCGTCCCGGCCGCCGCGCACCTGCTCGAGCTCGCCGCGCAGGTAGTCGCGGGTGACGACCTCGCCGAGCTGCAGGCGCATCGACGCCAGCTCGCGGGCCAGGTACTCGGTCTCGGCGGAGAGCCGGCCCGCCCGCGTGCGGTCCTCCTCGAGGGAGACGCGGTCGCGGTCGTCCTGGCGGTTCTGCGCCAGCAGGATCAGCGGCGCGGCGTACGCGGCCTGGGTGGAGAACGCGAGGTTGAGCAGGATGAAGGGGTAGGGGTCCCACTGCAGGCTGATCGCGAAGACGTTCAGCGTGATCCAGATCAGCACGATCACCGACTGCCACAGCAGGAACGTCCCGGTGCCCAGGAACCGGGCGAGGCGCTCCGCGACCTTGGCGAACCACTCCGCGTCCACGCCGAGGCGCAGGCGGCGCGTGCCGGCGGGCTGGTCGAGGCGCCGGCGGGTGCTGGGCTCAGGCATGGCCGCCACCCCGCGCGGCCGGTTCCGGGTCGGGGTGCGAGCGCCAGTCCTCGGGGAGCAGGTGGTCGAGGACGTCGTCGACGGTCACCGCCCCGACGAGGTGTCCCGCCTCGTCGATGACGGGGCCGCAGACGAGGTTGTACGTCGCGAAGTACCGGGTCACCTCGGCCAGCGACGCCTCGGGCCCCAGCCGGGTGAGCTCGGAGTCGAGCACGCCCGCCACCAGGTCCGACGGGGCCTCGCGCAGCAGTCGCTGGGCGTGCACGCAGCCCAGGTAGCGGCCGGTGGGGGTGGCCGACGGCGGCCGGGCGACGAACACCATCGAGGCCAGCGCCGGGGTGATGTCGGGGTTGCGGACGTGGGCGAGCGCCTCCGCGATCGTCGCCCCGGGCGCGAGGACGATCGGCTCCGGCGTCATGAGCCCGCCCGCGGTGTTCGACGAGTACGTCAGCAGGCGGCGGACCGGCTCGGACTCCTCGGGCTCCATGAGGCCGAGGAGCTCCTCGGACTCGGCGCCGGGCAGGTCGGCGAGCAGGTCGGCGGCGTCGTCGGGGTCCATCTCCTCGAGGACGTCGGCGGCGCGGTCGGTGGTGAGGTGGCGCAGGAGGTCCTGCTGCTCGGAGGACGGCAGCTCCTCGAGCACGTCGGCCAGCCGGTCGTCGCCGAGCCCGTCCGCGACGTCGTGGCGGCGCCGCTGCGGGAGGTCCATCAGTGCGTGGGCGATGTCCGCGGGGCGCATGTCCTCGAACGTGGCCAGCAGCTGCTCGGTGCCCTGCCCGGACTCCGAGAGCGACAGGCCCGAGACGGCGGCCCAGGGCAGCACCTGCACCGGGCCCCGCCGTCCGAGCCGTCCGACGAGCTCGCGCACCGCCAGGCGCGTGACCAGCCAGTCGCGGCTGCGCTGGTGCTCCATGAGGACGTCGACGACCTGGGCATCGGCGTCGTGGTCGACCACGCGCACCCGGGCGTCGAGCATCTCGCCGACGACGAGCACCTCGTTGGGGCGCTGGGCGAACGCGCGGAGGTTGACCTGCCCGGTGGCCAGCGTGACCGCGGCGGCGTCGACGGCGGTGACCCGCAGCATCGGCACGAAGATGCGGCGCCGCGAGCCGACGCCGACCACCAGCCCGAGCACGCGCGGCGGCCGCGGACCCACGGCCACCGCGCACACCGCGTCGCGCACACGGCCGATCCGTTCGCCGTCCGGTCCGAGGACGGGTAGCCCGACCATGCGGGCGACGAACACCCTGCTCATGGCGGTAGTCACCGGAGCAGGCTAACGGTCGGGACCTGCGGCGGGCTGTATCGAGTCGGATCCGCGCACGGGTGAGAGGGTCGCCACCTCGGCCGATGCTGCGCCGTGGCGCGTGTCAGCATCGGCCGCCAGTCACGTGGACATGGAGGTCAGCTACTCGTGAGTGTCGAGAACCGCCCCCGCCGGTCGTGTCTGGCGGTGCCCGGGTCGAGCCAGAAGTTCATCGACAAGGCCCGGACGCTGCCCGCCGACCAGATCTTCCTGGACCTCGAGGACGCCTGCGCCCCGCTGGCGAAGCCCGAGGCCCGCAAGACGATCGTGGCCGCGCTGAACGAGGGCGGCTGGGAGGGCAAGACGCGCGTCGTGCGCGTCAACGACTGGACCACCGAGTGGACCTACCGCGACGTCACCGAGGTCGTGGAGGGCGCCGGGGCCAACCTCGACGCGATCATGCTGCCGAAGGTGCAGAACGCCGAGCAGGTCCACGCGCTGGACTTCCTGCTCACCCAGATCGAGAAGACCATGGGCTACGAGGTCGGCAGGATCGGCATCGAGGCCCAGATCGAGAACGCGATGGGCCTGACCAACGTCAACGCCATCGCCGCCGCCTCGCCGCGCAACGAGACCATCATCTTCGGCCCGGCCGACTTCATGGCCTCGATCAACATGAAGTCGCTGGTGGTCGGCGAGCAGCCCCCCGGCTACGACGTGGGCGACGCCTACCACTACATCCTCATGCAGATCCTCATGGCGGCCCGCGCCTACGACCTGCAGGCGATCGACGGCCCGTACCTGCAGATCCGCGACGTCGACGGCTTCCGCCGCGTCGCGGGCCGGTCGGCCGCGCTGGGCTTCGACGGCAAGTGGGTGCTGCACCCCGGCCAGATCGACGCCGCCAACGAGGTCTTCTCGCCCGACCAGGACGACTACGACCACGCCGAGAACATCCTCGACGCCTACGAGTACTTCACCTCCGAGGCCGGCGGGAAGAAGGGCTCGGCGATGATCGGCGACGAGATGATCGACGAGGCCTCCCGCAAGATGGCCCTCGTCATCGCGGGCAAGGGCCGCGCCGCCGGGATGACCCGCGGCGAGCGCTGGACGCCGCCGGAGTCGTGAGCCGTCGCCCGCTTCTTCGCGCGAAGGGCACCTTCAGCCGGACAGAGCGGCGAGAGGCGCCCTTCGCCGGAACGGATCGACGGCATACTGGCCGGTAACCACTCACGAGCAGGAGCACGACGCATGGCACGCCTCGCCCAGAC
Source organism: Actinomycetospora chibensis (assembly GCF_028737215.1). GTDB lineage: Bacteria > Actinomycetota > Actinomycetes > Mycobacteriales > Pseudonocardiaceae > Actinomycetospora > Actinomycetospora chibensis. The sequence goes on from NZ_JAQZAM010000004.1 coordinate 208,711, forward strand.
CGCCGGTCTCACCGATGTGCAGCAGGAGATCCTGTCGACCGTCCGCGACTTCGTGGACAAGGAGATCATCCCGCACGCGCAGCAGCTCGAGCACGAGGACGTCTACCCGCAGGACATCGTCGACGGGATGAAGGAGATGGGCCTGTTCGGGCTCATGATCCCGGAGGAGTACGACGGTCTGGGCGAGTCGCTGCTGACCTACGCGCTCGTCGTCGAGCAGATCGCCCGCGGGTGGATGAGCGTCTCGGGCGTCATCAACACCCACTTCATCGTCGCCTACATGCTGCGCCAGCACGGCACCGCCGAGCAGAAGGCGCACTACCTGCCGAAGATGGCGACCGGCGAGATCACCGGCTCGTTCTCGATGTCCGAGCCCGACCTCGGCTCCGACGTCGCCGCGATCAAGACCAGCGCGAAGGTCGACGGGGACGACTACGTCGTCAACGGCGCGAAGATGTGGCTGACCAACGGTGGCTCGTCGAACCTCACCGCGGTGCTGGTCAAGACCGACGAGGGCGCCGAGAAGCCCTACCAGAACCTGACGACGCTGCTGGTCGACAAGCCCCGCGGTTTCGGGAAGGTCGCCGAGGGGCTCTCGATCCCCGGCAAGATCGACAAGATGGGCTACAAGGGCGTCGACACCACCGAGATGGTGTTCGACGGCCACCGCATCCCGCAGAGCCAGGTGCTGGGCAACGCGCCCGGCAAGGGCTTCGCGCAGATGATGGACGGCGTCGAGGTCGGCCGCGTCAACGTCGCCGCCCGCGCCTGCGGCATCGCGATCCGCGCCTTCGAGCTCGGCATCGAGTACGCCCAGCAGCGCTCCACCTTCGGCAAGCCGATCGCCCAGCACCAGGCCATCGCCTTCAAGCTCGCCGAGATGGCCACCAAGGTCGAGGCCGCGCACCACATGATGGTCAACGCCGCCAGCCTCAAGGACCGCGGCGAGCGCAACGACGTCGAGGCCGGGATGGCCAAGATGCTCGCCTCCGAGTACTGCAAGGAGGTCACCGAGGAGTCGTTCCGCATCCACGGCGGCTACGGCTACTCGAAGGAGTACGAGATCGAGCGCCTCATGCGCGAGGCGCCGTTCCTGCTCATCGGCGAGGGCACCTCGGAGATCCAGAAGACGATCATCAGCCGCGGCCTGCTCAAGGACTACAAGCTGCGCTGATCACCCCGCTGGACCGATCGGCGGTACCGTTTCGTGTCACAACGCACCCGGCCCGGGCACTCCCGGGCCGGGTGGTCCGTTGACGGGATGAAGGACCGTATGCGAGGGACAGCGAGGGAAGAGTCGTGACTGCGCCGTTCACCGGGAACCGCCCCGGCGCCCAGCCCGGGCTGCCGAACCTCCCCGAGCCGCCGTCGGGCTGGCCCGTGGGCTCCTACGCCAAGTACGAGGAGGCCCAGCGCGCCGTCGACCACCTCGCGGACAACGAGTTCCCCGTTGCCGACGTGACCATCGTCGGCGTCGACCTCATGCTCGTCGAGCGGGTCATCGGCCGCCTGACCTGGGGCCGCGTGCTGCTCACCGGCGCCGCGTCCGGTGCCTGGCTGGGTCTGTTCGTCGGCCTGGTGCTCTCGCTGCTCGCGCCCGTCGGCAGCGGGTTCGGGTCGATCCTCACCGGCCTCGTCATCGGCATCATCTTCGGCGTCGTGTCCGGGGCGATCACCTACGGCGCCTCCCGCGGCCGGCGGGACTTCACGTCGCAGAGCCAGATCGTGGCCGGGCGCTACGACGTCCTCTGCCAGCCCCGCAACGCCGAGAAGGCCCGGGACATGCTGAGCAAGCTGGCGCTGGGCACCGACACCTGATCGACGGAGCGAGGGCTCACAGCCAGCGGTTGCGGCGGAAGGTCCGCCAGAGCACCGCGCAGATGGTGAGGATCACGAGGATCACCGCGGGGTAGCCGAACTCCCAGTGCAGCTCGGGCATGTAGTCGAAGTTCATGCCGTAGATGCCGGCGAGCATCGTCGGCACCGCGAGCAGGGCGGCGTAGGCGGTGATCTTGCGCATGTCGTTGTTCTGGCGCAGGGTGATCTTCGCGAGGACGGCGTCGACGAGGGTGGTGAGCAGCTCGTCGAAGGATGCGACGCGCTCGGCCACCGTCGCGAGGTGGTCGTCGACGTCGCGGAAGTAGCTGCGGACCTCCGACGGCACCAGGGGCGAGTAGCCCTCGGTGAGCCGGCGCATGGGCGTCACCAGCGGTGTCACCGCGCGCCGCAGCTCGAGGACCTCGCGCTTCATCAGGTAGATCTGCTCGGCGCCGACCTCGCTGTAGGGCGCGAAGACCTCGGTCTCCATGACGTCGATGTCGCCCTCGACGCCGTGCGCGACCTCGAGGTAGGCGTCGACGATGTGGTCGGCGACGGCGTGCAGCACGACCGCCGGGCCCTGCGCGAGGTGCTCGGGGTCGGACTCGAGCAGGTGCCGGACGCGGCGCAGACCGGAGTGCTGGCCGTGGCGGACGGTGACGACGAAGTCGCGGCCCAGGAAGACCATGAGCTCGCCCGACTCGACGATCTCGTTGGCCGTCGTGGGCGACGCGTGTGCGACGTAGCGCATGGTCTTGAACACCGAGAACAACATGTCGTCCCCGCCGCCCGGCGCTCCGCTGAAGCGCTCGATCTTCGGTCGCTGGTGCGCGTGCACCGCGTCCTCGACGGCCAGCGGGTGCAGCCCGAAGACCTCGGCGATGTCGGTGATCTGCTCGGCGTCGGGCTCGTGCAGGCCGATCCAGACGAAGCCCTCCTCGCGCCGGCGGACCTCGGCGATCGCCTCGCGGTGGGTCCACCGGCCCTCGAGCCGCTTGCCGTCGACGTACACCGCGCAGTCGACGACGAAGGCGGACAGGGGCACGTGGGGCACACGCGGGTCCTGGGTGCGGGGACGGCCGGGGCGGATCACGCGAGAACCGGCGTTGCGCAGCGTGGGCAGGCTGGGCATGGGGACCTCCGGGGACCGGACGGTGTCGAGACGGGGGCTACGGGCGGATGAGCCACCGCGTCCCTCCCCGGGCGAGCCGCGCCGGTCAGCGCGCGGCGGGCGTCCGGGAGGAGACGCGGCCCGTACTGGGCGGAAGGTCGGACCTCGAGTCGTCCACGTCTCACCTCCCTCGCGTCGCACGACACCACGTCGGTCGATCCGTCATCCTAACGGCCGCCACATCCGGCGTCGGACGGCGGACTCTCCCCGTCCCTCGTCCGACACCGTCATGACCACAGACGTTCAGGAGGCGGATTCGTGCAGTTCGGTCGGTACTTCGAGGAGTTCGAGGTCGGTGCGACCTACAAGCACTGGCCCGGCAAGACGGTCACCGAGTACGACGACCACCTGTTCTGCCTGATCACGATGAACCACCACCCGCTGCACCTGGACAACCACTACGCGTCCGGGACCCAGCAGGGCCGCAACGTCGTCGTCGGCAACTACGTCTACTCGCTGCTGCTGGGGATGTCGGTGCCCGACGTGTCCGGCAAGGCGATCGCCAACCTCGAGGTCGAGTCGCTGCGCCACGTCAAGCCGGTCTTCCACGGCGACACGATCTACGGCGAGTCGACGGTGCTGGACAAGAAGGAGTCGTCGTCGAAGAACGACCGCGGCATCGTCGCGGTCGAGACGATCGGCTACAACCAGGACGGCGTGGTGGTCTGCATCTACCGCCGCAAGGTCATGGTGCCCAAGCGGCCGGCGGCCGAGGGGTCGGACGAGGCCCTGGAAGCCGAGCAGCCCCGCCGCCCCGTCCCCCAGCGCGACTAGTCGGGATCAGAGCGGCAGGCAGTTCCACCCGCGCAGCGCGGCCGTGAGCCCGGTGACGAGCTCCCCGGCCGCGTCGAGCGCGTCGTAGGCGGCGGCGTCGACCCAGCGCGCGTCGGCGGCGTCGTCGCCGGCGCGCGGGGTCGCGGCCGGGTCGCGCGGGCGGCAGCGCAGGTCGTGGATGGCGAAGACCCGGCCGTCGGGCGCGGGTCGGCGCACCCGGCCGACCTCGTCGCCCACCTCGACGTCGAGCCCGGTCTCCTCGGCGACCTCGCGGCGGGTCGCCTCGGGCACCGTCTCGCCGGGCTCGACCTTGCCGCCCGGCAGCGACCACCGGCCGGCCTGGGGCGGGTGGGCACGGCGGATCAGGAGGAGCCGTCCGGCGGCGTCGGTGACGATGCCACCGACGCAGAGGATCTCGTCCGGGGGCGACGCGCCGGGAGCGGACCCCGGATCACGCGCTGTCACAGGAGTTCACCCTAGTATCACCCGTGACCCGATGGCCGTCCGCGCCCGGACCGGCCCATACTGCCGACGAAACGACCGTCGACCGAGCACCGCGAGGGAACCTGGTGAACGCGAAGAAGATCGGCATCATCGTGGGTGTCGCGTTCGCACTCTTCTTCGTCATCTCCCAGCCGCAGAATTCAGCCGACCTCGTGCTGAACATCCTCACTATCCTGGGTGACGCGGCCGCATCCGTGGTCGCCTTCATCCAAGCGTTGTTCTAGGTCGGAGGCCGTCGTGCTGGCACCCCGCGAGGTCGACGAGTACGTCCTGCCGACCGAACGGCGGGTGATCCGCTTCCGGCGCCACTGGGCGGTCATCGTCGGCGAGGTGCTGCAGGCCGTCATCCTGTTCGTCCTGCTCGCGCTCGGCGCCGCGTTCCTCCCGCAGAACGTCGTGCTGGACAACCTGTTCTGGTACGGCGCGCTGCTCGTGCTGCTGAAGTCGAGCTACAAGGTCAGCGAGTGGTGGGTCGAGAAGGTCGTCGTCACCGACAAGCGGGTGATGCTCACCAAGGGGATCTTCACCCACAACGTCGGCATGATGCCGCTGACGAAGGTCACCGACCTCAGCTTCATCCGCACGTTCAACGGGCGCCTGCTCGGCTACGGGACGATGGTCATCGAGTCGGCAGGCCAGATCCAGGCGCTCAACCAGATCCACTACCTGCCCGACCCCGAAGAGGTCTACGAGGCGATCTCCGAGCTGGTGTTCGGCGACAAGCGCCAGACCCGTTCGTACACGCTGCCGGGGTCCGGTTTCGGTGGGGCGCGGGGCCGCCGACGCTGATACTGGCGTCGTGATCGATCTCCACACCCACTCCACGGTCTCCGACGGCACCGAGACCCCCACCGAGCTGGTCGCGACGGCCGCCGGCGCGGGCGTCACCGTGCTGGCGCTGACCGACCACGACACCACCACCGGCTGGGCCGAGGCCGCCGCCGCGCGGCCGTCGGGCATGACGCTCCTCCGCGGTGCGGAGTTCTCCACCGTGAGCCCGGACGGGCGGGGCGGGGAGGTCACCGCCCACCTGCTCGGCTACCTGTTCGACCCCGAGGACGCCACGATCGTCGCGGAGCAGGAGCGGGTGCGGAACTCGCGTCGGGACCGCCTCCGGGCGATGGGGGAGCGGATGGCCGCCGGCGGACTGCCGATCGACGGCGAGGCGCTGCTCGCGCGGCTGCCCGCCGACTCGCCCGCCGGCCGGCCCCACATCGGGCAGGCGCTCGTCGAGGCCGGGGTCGTGGGCTCGGTGTCCGAGGCCTTCCGGGAGATCCTGCGCAAGGGCGGTCCGTACTACGTCGAGAAGTACAACACCCCGATCGCCGAGGCCGTCGCGATGATCCGTGCCGCCGGCGGCGTCGCGGTGTTCGCGCACCCGTTCGCGCGCACGCGCGGGGACGTCGTGGAGGCCTCCGTACTCCGCGACCTGGCCCGCGAGGGGCTCGACGGCGTCGAGGTCGACCACCCCGACCACGTCGGCGAGGACCGCGCGACGTTGCGGGCGCTCGCGGCCGGAACGGGCCTGCTCGTCACCGGCTCGAGCGACTACCACGGCACCAACAAGACGAACACGCCGATCGCGGGTGAGACGACCGCGCCGGCGGAGCTCGAGAAGATCGTCGAGCGCGCGAGGGGCGTCGAGGTCCTCGCGGGCTGACACCCGGGCGCCACTTAGGGTGGACGGTGATGAGCATGCAGCTGGGTCTGGAGGGCATGCCCGCCCGCCTGGTGCGCGTGACCCCGTCGCGCCTCGCCACCTGGGAGGACTGCAGGCGGCGGTACCGCCTGACCTATCTGGACCGTCCGGCGCTCCCGCGCGGCGGTCCCCGGGCGGCGAGCACGCTCGGCGCCGTCGTGCACAACGCCCTGCAGGCGGTGTACGGCGCTCCGCCCGTCCGGCGCAGCCCCGCCCGCGCGGCGGTCGAGGTCGACCGCCACTGGTCGTCCGAGGGCTTCCGGGACGACGCCCAGGCCGCCACCCACCGCGAGCGCGCCCGCACCTGGGTCGCCGACTACGTCGAGCGCCACGCCGTCGCCGGCGCCCCGGAGCCGATGGGGGAGACCGTCGGCCTCGAGCGCTGGCTCAGCGCGCCGGTCGGGGCGATGGTCGCCGAGGGCCGGGCGGACCGTCTCGACGAGCGCGACGGTGACGTGGTCGTCGTCGACTACAAGACCGGTCGGCGGGCCCCCGACGCCGACGACGCGCGCCGGTCGACCGCACTGGCGCTCTACGCGCTCGCCGCCCGCCGGACCCTGCGGCGTCCGTGCCACCGCGTCGAGCTGCACCACCTGCCCAGCGGGACCGTCGCGGGCGTCGACCACGACGAGGAGTCCCTGGCCGCGCACCGGGACCGCGCCGAGGCCGGGGCCGTCGCGCTCGGCGCCGCCGCGGACGCTCTCGACGAGGACCCGCGTCTCTCCGAGAGCCTCTTCCCGCCCGCTCCGGGACCCCGCTGTGGCTCCTGCGACGTGCGCCGCCACTGTCCCGAGGGCCGCGCCGCCGCCCCGGCCGAGCCGGCGTGGGCGGGGCTCGCGCCGTGAGCCGCGCCGCCGCGCCCGAGCCGGGCCCCGACGACGCCTGGGGTCCCTGGCGCCCCACGCCGCCGCAGGGCTGGGCCCGACACGACGGCGAGCACGACGACCCCACCCCGCCGCACGGGGGCACCGCGGCCGGGTACACGCCGGGTCGCGGCGCGCCCCGGCCCCGCCCGGCCGGGCGCCCCACCCCGCCGTCGGGGTTCCCCGGCACCGGGGGCTTCCCCACCAGCGGTCTGCCGCGCGCCTACCGCCGCGACCGGCTCGCCCGGCCCCGCCGTCGACTCGTGGCCGTCGCCCGGGTCCTCGCGGGCGGTCTCGTGGTGCTCGCGCTCGCGGTCGTCGCGGCGCCGTACGTCCTCGGCGGGCCGGGGGCGGGTGCCGACACCGTGATCGGCCACGTGGTCGCCGCCGTGCTCGCCATCGGCGCCACGGCCGTCGCCGCCCACCGGCGCACGCCGTCCGGGCCCGCTCTCGCTGCGGCCGCGGCGGTTCCGGTGATCCTCCTGGTGGTGCTCTCCACCTCGTGGTGGGCCTAGCTCAGGACGCCTCCGACAGGGCCTCGCGCTCACGGGCCAGCGCCTCGCGCGCGACCGGGCCGCGGCGCCAGTCCTCGGGCAGGGCGAGGACGGTGGTGCGCAGGGCACGCAGCGTCAGCGTCGCGGCGAGGTCCGTGGTCGGCAGGGTGGGGACGCCGTGCAGGCGGCGAGCCCAGCGCGGCTGGAGCGCGAAGCCGAGGGCGGCGAGCGCGGTCCAGGCCGGGCGGGCCGGCGTGGTGAGCGTCGTGCGCAGCGACATCGGCGGCACCAGCAGGCGCAGCGCTGCGGCGCGGCTGGTGGACGACGCGACGAGGTCCGTGCGACGGACGTCGGCGACGTAGTCGGCCACGTCCGCGCAGCTCGCGGGGACGTCGACCGCCCCGAGCAGCTGCGCGGCGACGACCTGCTCGCGGTAGTACTCGTCGGCCTCGGCGTCGCTGATCGGGGCGCCGGCGCGCCGCACCGCCTCGAGGAACGAGCTGACCTCGGTGACGTGCATCCAGCGCAGCAGGTCGGGGTCGCCGGCGGCGTAGGGACGGCCGGTGACCGGGTCGGTGCCCCGGACCCACTCGTGCGCGGCGCGCACCCGGGCGGCGGCGCCGTCGACCTTCGCGCGGTCGGCGAACGTCACCGTCATGACGTACTCCGCGGTGCGCTGCAGCCGCGGCCAGAAGGCGTCGTGGAAGTCGGAGTGCTGCTCGACCCCCGCCATCGCGAGCGGGTGCAGGGCCTGCATGAACAGCGACGAGATGCCGCCGGGGCCCGCGGCCGGGTCGGCGAGCACGCGCCAGGTGACGCTGCCGGGACCGAAGTAGCCGTCGTCGGAGCGCACTACCCGAGCATGTCGTCCCGCAGCCAGGTCCGCCACGTGGGGACGAGGACGTCGAGCAGGGCGACGGGGTTCTCGACGTTCGGGGCGTGCGCCGCGTGGGGGATGCTCGCGAACTCGGCCTCGAGGCGGTCGGCCATCGTGCGCTGCATGGTCACCGGCCAGGCGTCGTCGTCGATCCCGCAGACGATCAGGCAGGGCACCCGCCGGGCGCGCACGGCGGCGACGAGCTCGGCGGTGCGGTCGGGCTCGGAGCGCAGCGCGTCGCCCATGCCGAGCAGCCCCGCGACCGCCGAGCGGCGCAGGCGCTCGCGCAGCAGGGCCACGACCTCGGGATCGGTCGACGACCACTCGCCCGACGCGTCGCGCAGCGCCACGACCGCGTCGATGCCGCGGCGGCGCAGGACGGGCTCGACGACGTCGAGCTGGGTGCGCCGCCCGCCCATCGGCAGCTCGCCGGGCCCGGAGTCCATGAGGGTCAGGCCGTGCACCGGCGCCCCGGCCAGCACGGTCGCGCGCGCGACGAGCCCGCCGAAGGAGTGCCCGAGCAGCAGCACCCGTCGTCCGGCCGCGGCCTCGTCGCCGACGACCCCGGCCACCACCGGCCCGAGCGCCCCCGGACGGTAGTCGGCCTCGGTCTCGGGGCCGGGCGACTCGTACTGGCCCGGCAGATCGAGGGCCAGCACGCCGATCCCGGCCGCGGCAATCGCGTCGACCAGGGGCGCGAAGTCCTCCTTCGAGCCCGAGTACCCGGGCAGCAGCACGGCCGTCGCGGGCGGGCCCTCGACGGCGGCGGACTCGTCGGCGTCGGCACGCCAGGCCGTCAGTGGTCCGAGGGAGGAGTCGACGGTGACCGTCCGGGCGCCGTGCGGATGGCGCTGGGCCCTCCCACGGGCGGGGGGCAGTGCCGGAGAGGCGTCGGGCGGACGGTCCGGCGCGACCCCGTCCGCCGCCGCGGCGCCGACCGGCCGGGCGGTGTCAGGGGTCTCGGGGCGGCCCACCCACGCCACTCTGCCGCATCCGGGGCCGGTCCGGGGCGTGTCGGCGACCCCATCGGGCCCGCCCCTCCGGCCCTCAGCCCGGCGGGCGCAGCGCGACGACCGTGGAGCCGCGCAGCTCGACCACCGTGGTGCCCGTGGCGGCCACCGCGACCGGGCTGCCCGCCGGCAGGCCGCGGGCGACCGGGATCGTCGGGCCGCGCGGGGCCCCGGTCGCCGCGTCCAGCACGGCCAGGCCGTCGGGGACGGGCACGAGGGCGACGGCGGCCGGGGCGCTGCCCGGCCAGGCCGCGCCCGCACCCAGCGCTCCGGGCACGGTCCACCGCGGACGCAGGTCCCCGGCGTCGAGCGCGACGGTGGCGCTGCCGGTCCACCAGAGCAGCACCGGGCCGACGGGACGGACGGTCGCGGCCAGGTCCGGCGGGTCGGTCGTCGGCCCGGCGGCGGGACCGAGGACGTCGACCGTGCCGACCAGGTCGGCGGTGTCGGGCGAGGTGCCGACGACGTGCAGGGTGCCGTCCGGGGCCGCCCAGGCGGCCCGCTGGTCGGTGAGCGCCACGAGCCGGGCGCCGCGCACGCCGAGCAGCGTGCTGGAGCGCTCCTCGGGCTTCTCGGAGCTGGAGGGGTCGGCGTCGACCACGGTCAGGCGGTCGGAGTCGTCGCCGGGACAGCGCTGGATCATGCCGACGGTGCCGCCGCCGACCGCGATCGAGCCGTTGGTGCACTCGGCGCGCGGCTGGGCGTCGGGCGGCTGGACCGGCGTGGCGACGCGGCCCACCTCGGTGGTCAGCACCAGGTCCGAGCGCCAGGTCTCGACGTGGTCGGCGCCCGTCCCGGTGACGTGGTCGCGGTCGGCGAGCAGGCGGGTGCCCTCGCGCAGGTCGGCGTTGCGGGACGGCCCGCGGGCCCCGTTCGCCGGGTCGAGGGCGGCGACGTCGGAGCACCAGGTGCCCAGCGCGCCGTCGGTGCGGAAGACCGCGAGCACGTCGCCGAAGCCCGACCCCACCGTGCAGGGCGCCTCGGGGCGGGAGTAGCGCCACGCCTCGCGCCCCGTCGCCGGGTCGAGGCCGGCGACACCCTCCGGGCCCGCGGTGATCACGGCCGGACCGATGGCCAGCGGCGCCGGCGTCGCCGGGCTCTCCGCCCGCCACGCCTCGGTGAGCGCGGTCGGCACCGGCCCGTCGGGCGACGGCGCGAGCGGCACCGGAGCCACGCGGGCCTCGGTGTCCCCGGCGTCACCGGACGCCAGGACGAGCAGCGTGCCGACGACAGCCGCGACCGCCAGGAACGCGACGGCCACCAGGTCGCCGCGGCGCCGCCGCTCGGGCGGGGGCAGCCGGCGTCGACCGGGCGGGTCCGGTGGATCCGCCCGGTCGGCCGTCGGACCGGATGCCGGCCCTGACGTCCGCGACGACGTCGGCGAGCTCACCGCGCGCCGGGCCTACTCGCTGGTGGCGGCGGCGGGCGCCGACTCGTTCGCGGTCCCCTCGCCACCCGAGCCATTGCTCGAGCCACCACCGGAGCGGGAGCCGGAGCCCCGCCCGCCGCGACGGCGCCGGCGGCGCGGACGGTCCCCGTCCGACGCCTCCTCGGTGCGCTCGGAAGCGGCGTCGCTGTCGGTGCTGCTGTCACTGCCGCCGGCCGTGCCGCCGGCGGGGGCGTTCTCGGCGGGTGCCTCGCCCTCGGACCCCGCGACGACCTCGCCCGCACGGCGACGGGTGCGCGACCGCGAGCGGCGCCCGCCGCGCCCGGGGCCCTGCTCCTCGCTGCCCTCGGCGTCCTCGCCGGTGCCGCGGCTGGCGTCGCCGCCCTCACCGCCGCGGGGACGCCCGCGCGACCGGCCCGCGGAACGCTCGCGCCCACCGCGGCTCTCGCGCGTCTCGCGCTGGGGGCCGTCCTCGGCCTCCTCCTCGGCGGGGCGACGGCGACGGGCGACGCGCCCGGTCGCGCCCTCGGGGATGCCCATGTCGGCGTAGAGGTGCGGCGAGTTCGAGTACGTCTCCGGCGGCTCGGGCGCGCCGAGCGCCAGGTCGTCCGAGATGAGCTTCCACTTGGGGAGGTCGTCCCAGTCGACCAGCGTCACCGCGATGCCCGTGAGGCCGGCGCGACCGGTGCGGCCGATGCGGTGGATGTAGGTCTTGGCGTCGTCCGGGCACTGGTAGTTGATGACGTGCGTGACGCCCGTGACGTCGATGCCGCGGGCGGCGACGTCGGTGCAGACCAGCACGTCGATGCGCCCGTCGCGGAACGCCTTGAGCGCGTGCTCGCGGGCGCCCTGACCCAGGTCGCCGTGGACGGCGCCGACGGCGAAGCCCCGCTCGGCGAGCTCCTCGGAGACCTTGCTCGCGGTGCGCTTGGTGCGCGTGAACACCATCGTCGGGCCGCGGTCGGTGGCCTGCAGCGTGCGGGCCAGCATCTCGACCTTGTCGAGCGCGTGGGCGCGGTAGACGTACTGCGCGGTCTTCTCGCCGATGGCCGACGAGTCGACCTGCTCGGCGCGGATGTGCGTCGGCTGTGTCAGGAACGTCCGCGACAGCGTGATGATCGGACCCGGCATGGTGGCCGAGAACAGCATCGTCTGGCGCTGGTCGGGCAGCATGCCGAGGATGCGCTCGACGTCGGGCAGGAAGCCCAGGTCGAGCATCTCGTCGGCCTCGTCGAGGACGAGCCCGCCGATCTTCGCCAGCACGAGGTGTCCCTGCTGGGCGAGGTCGAGCAGGCGGCCCGGGGTGCCGACCACCAGGTCGACGCCCCGCTGCAGCGCCGCGATCTGGCTCTCGTAGGGGCGCCCGCCGTAGATCGACAGGACGCGCGTGCCGAGGTCGGCGCCGGCGGCCTCGATGTCCTTGGCGACCTGGACGCACAGCTCGCGGGTGGGGACGACCACCAGGACGCGCGGCGTGCCGTCCTCGGTGGGGCGGCCGAAGCGCTGCAGCAGCGGGACGCCGAAGCCGAGGGTCTTGCCGGTGCCGGTGCGCGCCTGGCCGATGAGGTCGTCGCCGGCGAGCGCCAGCGGCAGCGTCAGCTCCTGGATGGCGAACGTGCGCACGATCCCGGCGCGGCCGAGGGCCGCGACGATCGCGGGGTCGACGCCGAGCTCGGCGAAGGTGGGGGAGTCCTCGGCGACGGGGGCGTCGGCCTTGAGCGGCTCGACGGCCGGCTCCTCGTCGGCGTCGGGGCCTTCGGACTCGGATCGGGTGTCGGTCGTGACGGTGGTCAGGGGTCTGCCTTCCTCGCGGCTCGTGCGCACGAGGCGGGCCGGCTGGCTCGACCACGTCGGGGCGGCGACGGTGCACGGGGTGGTGCACGGTCCCGCTCCATCGTCGGAGCGCGACCCCACGTCGCCGGACGCGGGAGAGCCGGCTGAGGCGCCCGCACGCTCGGGTGCGTTCCGCGGGACATGACGGCGACCGGGAGGTCGGCGACGGTGCGTGCCACCGCGGGACACACCCATGCTACCCGCCGCCCCGGGAGGCCCGCGTCACCGCCGGTCCCGGGCGCCGGGCCCTAGGGTGGAGCGCCGTGACCGAGCCCGAGCGCGGCCGCCCTGCCACCACCGCCACGGGGGCTGCCGACGACACCCCCGGCAGCGCCCCCGACAGCAGGCCCGACAGTGCCCCCGAGAGCGCCCCCGCCGCCCCACCCGTCGACCTGCTCGGAGCCGTCGCGTACGGCGCGCTGACCGCCTTCACCCGCCTCGCGGCCGACGCCGCGCTCGCCCCCGACCTCACCGGGCGCGCCGAGATGGCGGCCCTCGCAGCCGCGGAGATGGCGCACGTCGAGCGCGTGCGCGCCCACCTGACCGACCGGGGCGTGGACCTCGTCGCGGCGATGGCGCCGTTCGCGGCCGTCCTCGACGCCTTCGCCGCCCGGACCGCCCCGCGGAACTGGGGCGAGGCGCTCGTCGGCGCCTACGTGGGCCGCACGCTGGCCGTCGACCTCGTCGCCGCGACCGGCGCGGTTCCCGACGACGGGCACGGGGGCGACGAGGCCGCCGAGCTCCTGCGGGGCCCGGACGCCGGCCGCGAGGCCGCGGGCGAGAGCGGGTTCGACGCGTTCGCGGAGCGCGCCGTCGTCGACCTCCTCGCCGACGAGCAGACCCGCGGTCACCTGGCCCTCTGGGGTCGCCGACTGCTGGGGGAGACCCTCGCCGCGGCCGCCGAGGTGCTCGACGCGCACCCGGAGGCGGCGACGGCGCTGCTCGGCGGGACGTCGCGCCAGGTCGTGTTCAAGGCGCTGAAGTCGCGCCACTCGAAGCGGCTGCACGCGCTCGGGCTGTAGGACCCGACCCCCGGCCCGCGGGTGGACTAGCCTCGCGCGGGCACCAATGACGTCCGAGGTGGAGGAACGCGTGGAGGTCAAGATCGGCGTGGCGGAGAGCCCGCGCGAGCTGGTGGTCGCGAGCGACCAGACGCCCGACGAGGTGCAGGGGCTCGTCGACGCGGCGCTCGCCTCGAACGGCGGCACCCTCGTGCTCTCCGACGACAAGGGCCGCCGGTACGTCATCCCCGCGGCCCGGATCGCCTACGTGGAGATCGCGCCGTCGGAGGGCCGTCGCGTGGGCTTCGGTGTAGGGAGCTAGTCAGGGGTCGTCGGGGGGGCCGGGGCCCGCGCCCCGCCCCCCCCCCCCCCGACCACCCCTCCCGGCCGCTATCCCTCCTGACGGGGGAAGCCGCCGATGCCGCGCCAGGCCAGCTGGGACATCAGAGTGATCGCGTCCTCGCGGGGTGGCTGCAGGCCCGCGTCGAGCCAGTAGCGGGCGGCGGTGGTGGACAGGCCCACCAGCCCGACGGCGAGCAGGCGGGCGCGTTCGGGCTCGAGGCCCGCGTCGTTGGTGACGGCCTCGGTGACCGCGTCGATGCAGTCCGACGTCGCGCGGTCGACGAGCCCGGCGATCTCGGGCGTCGCCCGGGTGTCGGTCTCGAACACCAGGCGCATCGCGCCGTCGCGCGACGAGACGACGTCGAAGTAGGCCTGGATCGTGGCCTGGACGCGCGCCTTGTTGTCGGTGGTCGAGCGGATCGCGGCGCGCACCGTGCGCACCATGTCGTCCGCGGCGCCCTGCACGAGGGCGCGGTAGAGGTCGAGCTTGCCGGGGAAGTGCTGGTAGAGCACCGGCTTGCTGACCCCGGCGCGCTCGGCGATCTCGTCCATCGCCGCGGCGTGGTAGCCGTGGGCGCCGAACACCTCGCGCGCGGCGTCGAGCAGCTGGGCACGGCGCGCGGATCGCGTCATGCGCGGACGGCCCGCGGCGGACCCGGGACTCGCCCCCGGAAGGCTCGCGCGCCCGTTCATCCCAGTCCCCCACTCGACCGCGTCGGCGGCGCGGGTGTGTCGGCCGCCCCGGACGCACGACCCTACCCATCGGGTGACGATCGTGTGGCGTTGCGCCACGCGGTCGACGCACCAGCACCTCGACCAGGAGCGGCTGCGGTCGCCCGCCGTTCACCGGTGGGTCACCGTGACGTCGCCGCAGGGACACCGCATGATGGTGTGCGTGATCGTCCGCCGCCCCGCGCCGTCCACCGGACCGGTCCCTCTCGCCGACCCCGCGGCGCTCGCGTCGATCGGCACCCCGGCGGCGCCGACGCCGTACTGGCCGGGGCGCGAGGTCGAGGCCGGCGGCGTGACGCTGCACGTCCGCGAGACGCCGGGCCCCGGGACGGGCGAGACCGCGGTCTTCGTCCACGGCCTCGGGGGTTCGTCGAACAACTGGACCGAGCTCGCCGCCGCCCTCTCGGGACGCTGCCACGGATACGCCGTCGACCTGCCCGGGTTCGGGCGCACGCGCCCGCCGTCGACGGGCGACTACCGGCCCGCGGCGCACGCGGACACGGTCGTCGCCTACCTCGAGGACCTCCGCCGACAGGGGGCCGGGCCCGTGCACCTGCTCGGCAACTCGCTTGGCGGCGCCGTGTCGTTGCTGGTCGCCGCCGCGCGACCCGACCTGGTGCGCACGCTGACCCTCGTCAGCCCGGCGATGCCCGACCTGCGCCCGCTGCCCTCACGCCTCGGCGGGCGCCGCGCGGCCCTGGCGCTGCTGCCCCTGCTCGGGGGACGCGCCCGGGCCGAGCAGGCGGCACGCACGCCCCGCGACCGGCTCGCGCACACCATGGCGCTCTGCCACGCCGACCCGGCCGCGGTCGGCCCGCACGCCTTCGCCATGGCCGCCGCGGAGGCGGAGGAGCGCGCGGAGCTCGCGTGGGCGCCCGAGGCGCTGCACCGCTCGTTCCTCGGGCTGGTGGGCACCTGGTTCGCGCCGCGGTCGCGCTCGCTGTGGGCCGCCGCCGCGCAGGTCACGGCGCCGACGCTGGTGGTGTGGGGCGAGCTCGACCGTCTCGTCGGCGTGGGACGTGCCGCCCGCACCGCCGCGACGCTGCCGGCCGGGCGGCTGCTGCGGCTGTCCGGTGTGGGTCACGTCGCCCAGATCGAGCGCCCCGAGATCGTCGCGAGGGCCGTGCTCGGGCTCCTCGACGGCGCGTCGGACGGGTCGTGGCCGGCGGCGGGACCGCCCGCGACCCGGACAGATGACGATCTCGTCCGCCCGGGCGTCGGGCGGTCGCGCCCCACCCCGTGTGGGACAGTTCCCGTGTGACCCGGCCGGCGCGGCGCCCTGCCGGCGGGGAGGACGCGTCCGCCGACTCCTCGCCCGACCTCCCGTACTCGGATGACGGTCGCGTCGCGCGAGGTCGTGCGGAGGGCCCCACGGCCACCGCCGTCCGCGAGCGCGCGGGGTCCGGGAGCCGCTCCGGGCGCGCTCCGGCGCGTGGACGCGCCCGCTCCGGCCCGGCCTCATCGGTGCTGCGCTCCTGGCGGACGTGGGTGGTCCCGGCGCTCGTGGTGCTCACCGTGCTGGCCGTCGTCGAGGCCGTGTCCCCCGACGGCGACGCCGGGTCGGCGTCGCCGCTGCTCGCGCCCCCGACGGCCGCGCCGGTGGTGGGCGAGGCCCCGCCCGGCGCCGGCCAGAACGTCGACATCCCCACCGCCGAGCTGCCCGCGGGCGGCGCGTTCCCGGTGACGGGCTCCGGCACGTGGCACGTCGTCCCGGGCACCACGCCGCAGGCCGGCACGGGGCGCGTCTACACGTACACCGTCGAGGTCGAGGACGGCGCCGTCCTCCCCGAGGGCGACCAGGCCTTCGCGACGGCCGTCGACGCGACGCTCACCGACCCGCGGAGCTGGGTCGGCTCGGGCCAGATCGCCGTGCGGCGCATCGACACCGGCGACCCCGACTTCCGCGTCAGCCTGTCGGCGCAGATGACCGCGCGTGGCCAGTGCGGCTACGCGATCCGGTACGAGGCGTCGTGCTGGAAGTCCGACATCGGGCGCGTGCTCATCAACGGCGCGCGCTGGGTGCGCGGCGCCGGCGCGTTCGACGGGCAGCTCGGCCTCTACCGCCAGTACGCGATCAACCACGAGGTCGGGCACGTCTTCAACAACCCGCACGTGCCCTGCCCCGCGAACGGCGTCCTGGCGCCGGTGATGATGCAGCAGAGCTTCGGCACGGCGAACGACTACCTCGCGCAGCTCACCGAGGAGAACCCGCAGGGCACGCAGATCCCGCGCGACGGGAAGACCTGCCAGCCCAACGCGTGGCCGTACCCGCAGGGCGCCGTCGCCCCCGCGGGCTGAACTCGGCGGAGCCGGCGGTCAGGAACAATCCCGGGGGCCGCGACGGTTGTGCGTCGTGAGGACCTGAGCATCGAACCGACAGGAGTTGAGGGCCGTCATGGCATCCCTGCCGCCCCTGGTGGAGCCGGCCGCGGAGCTGACCAAGGACGAGGTCGCCCGGTACAGCCGCCACCTGATCATCCCCGACGTCGGCGTCGAGGGTCAGAAGCGCCTGAAGAACGCCAAGGTGCTCGTCGTCGGTGCGGGCGGCCTGGGCAGCCCGGCGCTGCTCTACCTGGCCGCCGCCGGCGTGGGCACCCTCGGTGTCGTCGACTTCGACGTCGTCGACGAGTCGAACCTGCAGCGCCAGGTGATCCACGGGCAGTCCGACATCGGCAAGCCGAAGGCGCAGTCGGCCCAGGAGTCGGTCGCCGAGATCAACCCGCTCGTCACGGTGAACCTCCACGAGGTCCCGCTGGACTCGTCGAACGCGCTGGACATCTTCCGCGACTACGACCTGATCCTCGACGGCACGGACAACTTCGCCACGCGCTACCTCGTCAACGACGCGGCCGTGCTGCTCGGCAAGCCGTACGTCTGGGGCTCGATCTTCCGCTTCGAGGGCCAGGTCTCGGTCTTCTGGGAGGACGCCCCGAACGGCCAGGGCCTGAACTACCGGCACCTCTACCCCGAGCCCCCGCCGCCGGGCATGGTCCCGTCGTGCGCCGAGGGTGGCGTGCTCGGTGTGCTCTGCGCGTCGATCGGTTCGATCATGGTCACCGAGGCGATCAAGCTGATCACCGGCATCGGTGACACCCTGCTCGGCCGTCTCAAGATTTACGACGCGCTCGACATGGAGTACCGCGAGGTGAAGATCCGTCGCGACCCGAACGCCGCGGAGATCACCGAGCTGATCGACTACGAGGCCTTCTGCGGCACCGTCTCCGACGAGGCCCAGACGGCGGCGGTCGGCAACACGATCACCGCGCCCGAGCTCAAGGAGAAGATGGACGCGGGCGACAAGTTCGAGCTCATCGACGTCCGTGAGCCGCACGAGTGGGAGATCGTGAAGATCCCCGGCGCCAAGCTGATCCCGAAGGACAAGATCCTCTCGGGCGAGGCGTTCGCCGAGATCCCCCAGGACCGTCAGACGATCCTGTACTGCAAGTCGGGCGTCCGCTCCGCCGAGGCCCTCTCGGCGTTGCACAAGGCCGGCTTCTCCAACGCCGTTCACGTCGGCGGCGGCGTCACGGGCTGGGCCCAGCAGGTCGACACCACGCTGCCGACCTACTGACGCGAGGCCCCCGGGAACGGAACGAACGCGCCGACCGGGGTGCGGTCGCGGTCGCCGGCCTCGTCGTCGGCGTCCTCGAACCCTTCGACCTCCTGCTCGATGGCGTCGCGCACGAGGTCGGGGTTGTCGAGCGCGGCCTGGAAGCGCTCGTCGTCGCGGTCACCGTTCCACCCCGAGATGACCATGACGGCGACGGTGTTGCCGATGACGTTGGTCAGCGCGCGGCCCTCGCTCATGATGCGGTCGATGCCGGCGATGATCGCGATGCCGATCGCGATCGACTCGACGGTGTAGAACTCCCCGCCGAAGGCCTGCAGGGACGCGGCGAGGGTGACGAGCCCGGCGCCCGAGACGCCGGCGGCGCCCTTGGACGTCAGCAGCATCAGCGCGACGAGGCCGATCTGGACGCCCCAGGGCAGGTCCTGCCCGCCCGCCTGGGCGATGAACAGCGCCGCCATCGTCAGGTAGATGCACGTGCCGTCGAGGTTGAACGAGTACCCGGTGGGCAGCACCATGCTGACCGTCGAGCGCGACGCCCCGGCCGACTCGAGCTTGGCCAGCAGACGCGGCAGCACCGTCTCCGACGAGGACGTCCCGACGATGATGAGGATCTCGTCCTTGATCATCCGGATCAGCTTGAAGATGTTGAACCCGGAGTACGCGGAGACCCCGCCGAGCACGACGACCACGAAGAGCAGACACGTGCCCCAGAAGGTGACCATCAGGGCGGCCAGGTTGCCGAGGCTCTCGCCGCCGAGGGCGCCGACGGTGTAGGCGATCCCGCCGAACGCCGCGAGGGGCGCGAGGAACATGATCAGGCGGATCATGCCGAAGATGACCTTGGCGAACAGGTCGATGCCGCCGACCACGCGCTTGCGCAGCGCCGGCGCGAGCATCGACGTCGCCGCGGCCACGAGGATCGCCAGCACCAGCACGCGCAGGATCTCGTTCTCGACGAACGGCCCCACGAAACTGTCGGGCAGCAGCGTGTTGGTGATGAACCCGATCGCGCCGCCCTCGTCGCCGCCCTCGGCGATGTCGGCCTGCGCCTCGGCGAGCGTCGAGGGGTCGGGCGGGATCGGCGGGAAGCCGGCGCCGGGCTTCACGATGTTGACCACGAGGAGCCCCAGCCCCAGCGCGACCAGCGTCATGAGCAGGAAGTACGCGAGCGCCCGCGCCGCGATACCGCCCGCGGCGGCGAGGCTGCCGATCGAGGCGATGCCGACGATCACGGTGCAGAAGATGACCGGCGCCGTGATCATCTTGATCAGCTGGATGAAGATGTCGGGCAGGAACTTCAGCTCCGAGGCGAAGTCGGGTGCGACGAGGCCGACCACGACACCGGCCGTGATTCCCACGACCACCCAGAACCACAGCTGGGTCCAGACCCCGCGCCGTCGAGAGCCTCCGGAGCTCTCTCCGGAGCCCGGCGCGGGCCCCGCGTCCGCTGCCTGCGTCGACATCGTCGTCTCCTCTGCGCTGGGGTGGCGTGCGTCTCACCTGGCAGGTGAGGCTAGGGCGCCCCTGTGGTGAGGGCGACGTGAACGCCGCGGAGTTGCGGACGAGTTGAGGAACGGGGTGGGCCGTGCTGGTCGTGCTGGTCGAGGACAGCGCGCCGGTCCGCGACGCGCTCACGGCCGCGCTGCGCGCCGCGGGGTACCGCGTGTCCGCCGTGGCCACGGGCGCGGCGGCGCTCGAGGCCGTTGCGGGCCCCGCGGCCGCCGCCGACCCGCCCGACCTCGTGCTGCTCGACATGGGCCTGCCCGACCTCGACGGCGTCGAGGTGTGCCGCCGGCTGCGGGCCCGGTCGACGGTGCCGATCATCGCGGTGACCGCCCGCGGCCACCAGCAGGCGCGGGTGCTCGGGCTGCGCAGCGGCGCCGACGACTACGTCGTCAAGCCCTTCGCCATCGACGAGCTCACCGCACGCATGGACGCCGTGCTGCGCCGCAGCGCCGGGCACGTCGTCGCCCCGGTGATCGAGGCCGGGCCGGTGCGCATCGACCTGTCGCGACGCGTCGTCGAGGTCTCGGGGCGCGAGGTGACCCTGCGGCGCAAGGAGTTCGACCTGCTCGCGGCCCTCGCCCGCCGCGACGGCGCCGTCGTCTCCCGGGCCGACCTGCTCGACGACGTCTGGGGCCTCGCCCCCGACGACCCGGGCCGGGAGCAGGGCCTGCACTCGCTCGAGGTCCACGTCGCCGCGCTGCGCGGCAAGCTCGACGCCCCCGGCGCGGTGGTCACGGTCCGCGGGGTCGGCTACCGGCTGGCCGCGGGGGAGTCGACCGCGGACTGAGCCCGCCGTGGGCGCAGCGGCAGCCGCACCGTGAACACGGTGCCGCGGCCGTCCTCGCCCGCCCCGACCTCGACGCTCCCGCCGCGCCGGTCCACGACGCGGCGCACGAGGGCCAGGCCGAGGCCTCGTCCGTCCCGGCGTCCTTCCTCGGCGTGCTTGGTGGACCAGCCAACCGTGAACGCCGCCTCCGGATCGGCGAGGCCCGGCCCGTCGTCGGCGACCCGGACGACGACCGCCCCGTCCTCGACGTGCAGGTCGAGCTCCACCACGCCGCCGCCCCGTCCGTCGTGGGCGCTCTCGAGCGCGGCGTCCAGGGCGTTGTCGAGGAGGTTGCCGACGACGGTGACGCGGTCGGTCGAGGCCTGCTCGTCCCCGGTGTCGGCCGCGCCGAGCGCCGTGCTCTCCCCGACGCGGAGCGCGAGCCCCCGGTCGCGGGCGTCGGTGGCCTTGTCCAGCACGAGCGCGGCAAGGGCGGGGTCGGCGAGACGGTCGCGCAGGTTCCCGTCGCCCGCACCGTCGCCGGTGTCGAGGAGGTCGCGGGTCCAGCGCTGGGCCAGGTCGCGGGCGTCGTCCTGCGCGCCGAGCTCGATGAGCGTGGACACCGCCTGCAGGTGGTTCGCGTGCTCGTGGGCGGCGAAGCGCAGCGCGCGGGTGACCGAGCGGGCGTCGTCGAGCTCGCGGGTCATCGCCTCGAGCTCGGTGCGGTCCCGCAGGGTCACGACCAGATCCGGCGCCGGGCCGGCCACCTCCGTGCGGTTGACCAGCAGCAGCCGCTCGCCCACGAGCATCGTCTCGTCGGTGACGGGGGAGCGGTCGGCGAGACGCTCGCGCAGGGCCGGGTCGACGCCGAGCTCGTCGAGCGTCGGCCCGGCGGCGCGCGAGGGCGCGAGCGTGGCGGGCAGCCCGAGCAGCCGGGCGGCCTCGGCGTTGAGGACCACCACCCGCCCGGAGTCCGCGTCGAGCACCAGCAGGCCCTCGCGCATCGCGGCCATCACGGCCTCGTGGTGGCGGTGCAGGGCGGTGATCTCGTGCGGCTCGAGGCCCAGGGTGTCGCGCTTGACCCGGCGCGCCGCGAGCCAGGCGAGCCCCACCCCCAGGGCGATCGCCACCGCGGCCGCCAGCGCGAGCACCGCGAGCTCCCGGGTGATCCGGTCGGCGACCTGCACCCGCAGCTGCCCGGCCGCGACCATCCCGACGACGGTGCCGTCCGCCCCGAGCACCGGCACGATCGCCCGCACCGACAGCCCGAGCGTCCCGGGGAACGTCTCCACGAGCGTCGCGCCGCCGGCGGCCGGCAGGAACGTGCCCTGGTAGGTCTCGCCGATCCGCGCCGGCTCGGGATGGCTCAGGCGGGTGCCGGCCGGGTCCATGACGGTGACGAACGAGACGCCGGTGCCGGCGCGCGTCGCCTCGGCGGCGGCCTGGATGCGGGGGACGTCCCGGGCGGCCACCGCGTCCGCCAGCCCCGGCGACGCGGCGAGCGCCACGGACACCGCGAGGACCTTGTCCGCGGCGTCCCGCTCGATCGTCTGCCGGGTGCTCCACGCGCTCACCCCGCCCGCGATCACGGCGGTGAGCACCACCGTCACGATCTCCAGCACGAGCAGCCGGCGCACCAACCGCGAGCCCCGCCGGCCCGGGGCTGCCGGGGGGTCCGAGGGGGCCGACGGGTCCGGAGCGCTCACCGGCCGACCGTCGCGCCCCGGCGCCGCACGCGCAAGCGTGGGTCCGGTCGTGGTCGCGATCCTGGTTGCGGAGAGCGACGGGTGCGCGAGGGGCCGCGACGGACCCGGATGATCACGCTCCGCCACCGTCCCGCAGGCCCGGGCACGGGCCGGACCCCCGCGCGCGGGCCCGCGGAGACGGGCGGATCGGACGCCCGCGACGGAGCGGACCGCGTGGATGCCCCTGCGGCTCGCGCGGCGCTCGGTGCCCTGCTCAGCGGGGGAACGCCGTCCCGCGTGCCGACGGCGCCCCGCGGGCGCTCACGAGAACCGGACACAGTGGGGCACGAGGGCACGGACCGGCACGGAACCGGCGGCGACCGGGCTCGGAACAGTCCCACGCCGCGTGACCGGTTGAGGGCTCCGGATATCGTCTCGTGCACGACGAGGTGACGGTCAGGACACGGTCGTGGTGCGGTGGGGCGGGAGGGGGTGACGCATCGTGATGAACAGGCGCACGCGGCCGACGCCCCCGCGACGCCGGTGGGGCATCTGGACGATGACCGGCGTCCTCGTGCTGATGGTGCTCACCGTGCTCACGGTCTCGGGCCTGGTGAGCTCCAGCATCGGCAACGACGCCCACGCCCGCGCGCCCGAGGGCCACGAGACCGTCCCTGCGGCGATCAGCGCCGGCGGCCCGATCATCGACGCCCGTACCGACCCGGTGCGCTCGGGCCGGCTGCCCGACCGCACCGTCGCCCTGACGTTCGACGACGGGCCCGACCCGGTGTGGACCCCGGAGATCCTCGAGGTGCTCGCGCGCCACCGCGTGCCCGGCACGTTCTTCGTCGTGGGCTCGATGGTCGCCCGGCACCCCGACATGGCGCAGCGGGTCGTCGCGTCGGGTTCCGAGATCGGCGTCCACACCTTCACCCACCCCGATCTCGCCGGCGTGTCCGAGCTGCGCCGCGACCGCGAGATCGCCGACACCGAGCTGGCGATCGCCGGCGCGACCGGCGTCTCCACCCACCTCGTGCGCCCGCCGTTCTCGTCGACCTCCGACGCCCTCGACGACCCGGGCTACGGCACCGTCCTCGCGGCCGGCCGCCAGGGCTACGTCACGGTGCTCACCGACGTCGACGGCGAGGACTGGCAACGCCCCGGCGTCGACGCGATCGTCCGCAATGCGACACCGCAGAACGGCGCGGGCGCGACGGTGCTGCTGCACGACGCCGGCGGCGACCGCGCGCAGACCGTCGCCGCCCTCGACCGGCTGATCCCGCAGCTGCAGGCCCAGGGCTACCGGTTCGCCACCGTCAGCGACGCCGCGGGCCTCGGGCCCCACGGGCAACCCGCGCCGTCCCGCGACCGGATGGTGGGGCAGGGCCTGCTGGCCACGGTCGGCGTCGCGCAGGGCGTCGTCACCCTGATGGAGGTCGCGCTGATCGGTGTCGGCGGCCTGGTGATCGCCCGGCTGGTCGTGATGCTGGTGGTGGCCCGGCGGCACGCGAAGCGCCGTCGCGACCCGTCGTTCTCGTGGGGCGAGCCGGTGACCGACCCCGTGTCCGTGGTCGTGCCCGCGTACAACGAGTCCGACAACATCGAGGCGACCGTCCGCTCGATCCTGGCGAACGACCATCCCCTCGAGGTCGTGGTGGTCGACGACGGCTCCACCGACGGCACCGCCGACCTGCTCGAGGACCTCGCCCTGCCCCGGGTGCGCGTCGTACGTCAGGCCAACGCCGGCAAGTCCGCGGCGCTCAACCGGGGCGTGGCGGCCGCGAAGCACGACCTCATCGTCATGATCGACGGCGACACGATCTTCCAGTCGGACACGGTGGCGCAGCTCGTGGCGCCGTTCGCCGACCCCGCGATCGGTGCGGTCGCCGGCAACGTCAAGATCGCCAACCGCGACCGCCTCATCCCGCGCATGCAGCACCTCGAGTACGTCGTCGGCTTCAACGTCGACCGGCGGGTGCAGGACACCTGGGGCTCGATCTCGACGATCCCGGGCGCGGCGGGCGCGTTCCGTCGCGAGGCCGTGCAGGAGGTCGGCGGGCTCTCCTCGGACACCCTCGCCGAGGACACCGACCTCACGATCGCGCTCGGGCGCGCGGGCTGGCGCGTCGTCTACGCCGAGCACGCGCTGGCCTGGACCGAGGCCCCGGTCTCCGCGGGCCAGCTGTGGCGCCAGCGGTTCCGCTGGAGCTACGGGACCATGCAGGCGCTCTGGAAGCACCGCCGTGCGCTGCGCGAACGCGGTGCGTCGGGCCGCATGGGGCGCCTCGGGCTCGCCCACATCGGGGTCTTCCACGTCGCGCTGCCGCTGGCGGCGCCGCTGGTCGACCTGCTCTTCGTCTACGGGCTGCTCTTCGGCGACCCGGCGGTGGCGCTGCTGCTCTGGGGCTCGATGCTGCTGTTGCAGCTGATCGCCGGCGTGCTGGCGTTCCGGATGGACGGCGAGCCGCTCGGCCCGCTCTGGGCCCTGCCGGTGCAACAGATCATGTACCGCCAGCTGATGTACGTGGTGCTGGTCCAGGCCGTGATCAGCGCGCTCACCGGAGCGGGCGTGCGCTGGCAGAAGCTGCAGCGCACCGGTGCCGTCGCCGAGCACCTGGCGCCCGCGGCCCCGGCCCGGGCGGACACGCGGCTCGGCGACGACGGGCGCTCGCGCCCCGCGGCCGACCGCCTGCCCGTCCCGGCGGCCGTGCGCGGACCGGCCCCGGACGCCGAGCCCGCGGAGCCCGCCGCGACGCGCGCCCCGCGCACCGGCGGTGGCCGCGAACGGTGGCTCGACCTGCTGCGCGCCATCGCGCTGATCCGCGTCGTGACCTACCACGCCTTCGGCGACGGCTGGATGAGCATGGTGTTCCCGTCGATGGGCGTCATGTTCGCCCTCGGCGGGTCGCTCATGGTGCAGTCGCTGCGCCGCGGCGAGGCCCTCGACGTCATCGGCCACCGGCTGCGCCGCCTGCTGCCGCCGTTGTGGTTCTTCGGCCTGCTCGCCGTGCCCCTGATGCTGTGGCACGGCTGGGCGGGGCAGGACGCCGACGGCACGGTGACGTCGCCGCTCGTGTGGTCGGACCTCCTGTACTGGGTCTTCCCGCTGGTCGACCCACCCGGCAGCGACTGGGGCTCCGACGCGGTCGTCGGCCTCTGGTACATCCGCGCCTACCTGTGGTTCGTGCTGCTCACGCCGCTGATGCTCTGGGTGTTCCGGCGGCGCCCGCTGCTGGCGCTGTCGGTGCCGCTGCTCGTCGTCGGCCTCGACGCGGTGCTCGGGTCGCCGATGGGCGAGTGGGGCGCGATCGGCCCCGTGCTCGTCGACGGCGCCACGTTCGCGGCGTGCTGGATGCTCGGCTTCGCCCACCGCGACGGCACGCTGCGCAAGCTGCCCGTGCTGCTCGCCTGGGGCGGCGCCGCCGTCCTCGTGGCGGGCGGCCTGGGCTGGGCGTTCACCCACCCCGCCGGCGACATCGGCATCGACCTCAACGACATCCCGTTCGCCCAGGCCCTGGTCTCGTTCGGTGCGGTCCTGCTCGTGCTGCGGTTCAACCCGCAGGTCGCGTGGCTGGAGCGGGTGCCGCTGCTCGGGCGCCTGGTCACCGTCGTCAACGCCCGGGCGATCACGATCTACCTGTGGCACAACGTGGCCATCGCGGTCTCGCCCACGATCGGCGACGTCCTCGGCTGGGAGTCCGAGGGCCAGCACTTCGCGATCGCCGTCGCCCTGATCGTCGTCAGCGTGCTCGGGTTCGGCTGGGTCGAAGACCTCGCCGCGGGGCGGTCGCTCTCGCTGCTGCCGAACAGCGGCGGCGGAGCCCGTCGCCCGGCCCGTCGGGCTCCCGAGGGCCCCCGCCCGCCGGTGATCCCCAACGACGTCGAGAACGGGGTCACGTCCGCGCTGTCGCAGGGGTCGCTGCGCGCCCTCGTCGGCCGGGTCGTCGGGGCCGCACCGCCGTCGGGGCACGCCGACCGCGTCGCCGCGGTCCTGCCCCGCCCGGGGCAGCCGCGCCCCGGACAGGACGGCGCCGACCAGCCCCGGCCCGACCAGCCCCGTCCTGCCTCCGCGCCGGCTCCCCGCGCGGCGCCCGGGCCGGCGTCGCGGCCGGCGCCGCGGGGAGCACCGACACCGACCGGAGGCGCCCGCCGCCCCGTCCCGTCCTCCCCGGCCACCGGCGTGCCGGTCCCGGTGGGGGCGCGGGGTGCGGCCGGCTCCGCGGGCCCGGGCACCGGCCGCTACACCCCGGTGCCGCGGACCTCGGCCGTTCCCTCCGGCGGGCCCGTCCCCGTGCCGGCCCCGCCGCCCCCGCTGCCCTCGCCGACACCCCGGCCGACACCCCAACCGACTGCCCGGCCCGCACGACCGGCTCCGCGCCTCGTCACGCCGTCCGGCGGGACCGCCCGCCGGCCGTCGGCACCGCCGGACCCGACGGGCTCTCCGGAGACGGTGACCGGGCTCGTCCCCGGCCGTGCCGCGGCCCACGAGCCGGTGCTGTCGTTCGACGACCCGTCGGTCCGGCGCCCCGGCCGGCACCACCGCGCGGGAGACGACGGCTCGTCGCCGCGGGGCTGACCCACCCCGACGCTCCTGTGGACGCCCGGCGAGCGTCCGTCCGCGCCGTTCGTCCAGGTCGAGATGGGGACCGACGACCTCGACGGCCTCCATGCCGACCTCCTCGCGAGGGCGTGCGAGGGCACAACCGGACGGACTGACCACCGCTCACGAGTAGGCGGCGACCATCCCGACGACGACGCCGACCGCGCCGAGCACGGCAACCACGGCGCCCCAGAAGAGCGCCGGGCGTATGTGCGCACGCGTCCGGTGCCCCACATGACGACGGCGGGGCCCCCGACGCGAGCCGAACGTCCGGGATCGAGAAGGCGATCGGCATGACCCCGATCACGACCCCGAGGACCGCCAGGATCGCCCTGCCGACCGGCCCCGGTGGGCGTCGGGCGGGCCTCGGGGCGCAGAAGCGCTCCGTCACGGCGACAGCACGGACGAGCGCCCCGCAGCTCAGGGCGTGAGGTGCGCCGTGAGGAAGGTCGTCATCGTCTCGAGGTGGCGTCGGTCGGCGGCGGGGTCGTGGGTGGGGTTGTCGGGCACCGCGAAGCCGTGGGCGGCGGGGTAGGTCTCGATCTCGGCCCGCACCCCCGCGGCGACGAACGCGTCGCGCAGGCGCCGGTGTTGGTCGGCGTCGAAGGCGGCGTCGTCGGTGGCGGCGGCGACGTAGACGGCGGCGCGGATGCGGTCGGCGACGAGGTGGGGGCTCGTCGGGTCGTCGGCGGCCGCGAGGTTTCCGCCGTGGAACGTGGCCGTCGCGGCCACCGACCCGGGATGGCGGCCGGCGGCGCGCAACGCCATCCCGCCGCCGAAGCAGTACCCGACGGTGCCGAGGGCCGGGTGCGCGACCTCGGGTCGCCGGCCGAGCGCCGCGAGATAGGCGCCGGCGTCGTCGTCGGACTTCTCGGGTGTCAGGGCGCGGACGAGGGCGGTCAGCCGGGCGAACTCCTCGGGGTCCCCGAAGAGGGTCGTCGTGTCGAAGGGCGCGTAGGGCGTCCGGTAGTAGATGTCGGGCAGCAGCACGGCGAAGCCGCGTCCGGCCAGCCGGTCGGCCATGGCGGCGAAGGTCTCCCGGACCCCGCCCGCGTCCGGGTAGTACAGGACGCCCGGCCACGATCCTTTGCCGCCGGGCGTGTGCAGGGTCGCGGGGCAGGTGCCGTCGTGCGTCTCGATCTCGACCGCGGTGCGCGCCAAGGGATCCTCCTCCGCCGGTGGCTCGGGCTGATCGTGTCGTCCGGCGGGCCCCGGCGCGTGCGATCTCGCTGTCGGCGCAAGTCCGATCAGCACCCGCTCAGCGCCCGGCGAGCAGGTCGTCGAGGGAGCGCGCCCGGTGCCCGGTGAGGGTCGGGATGTCGTCGGTGACGCCGTCGAGCTCCCCGCTCGCGATCGCGGTGTAGGTGCTGACCCACGCGTCGAGCTGCCAGTCGGGAGCCTGCCCGGCGCGGGAGGCGTAGGCCTCGTCGACGGTCTGGTCCTCGAACGTCACGGACCGCCCGGTGCGGCGGGAGATGACGCGCGCGGCCTCGTCGAGCGTGAGGGCCTCGGGGCCGGTGAGGCTGTAGGTCGCGCCGTCGTGCCCGCTCGGGTCGACGAGGATCGCGGCGGCCGCCTCGGCGATGTCGTCCTGGGCGACGGCCGCGACACGACCGGTGCGCGCGGGACCGCGGATGACACCGTCGGGCTCGACGAGCTCGGGCAGGAAGTCGAGGTAGAAGTTGTCGCGGAGCAGCACCGTGGACAGCCCGCTCGCGCGGAGGTGCTCCTCGGTGGCCCAGTGGTCGCGGGCGAGGGTGAAGGTCGCCGTGGGGGAGGCCCCGAAGAAGGAGATGTAGACGAGTCGGCGCACGCCGGCGGCCGCCGCGGCGTCGATGAACGTCCGGTGCTGGTCGACGCGGTCGGGCGTCTCGGAGCCGGAGACCATCAGGACCGTCTCCACGCCGTCGAGCGCGCTCCGGACCAGCTCGGGCTGGTCGTACGCGCACCGGACGGGGACGGCGCCCGCGAGGTCCGGCGCACGCTCCGGGCTCCGGACGGCCAGCCGCTGGGCCACGCCGCGCTCGGCGAGGAGCCGCGCCACGCGCCCGCCGAGGCGCCCCGTCGCTCCCGTGACCGCGATCCCCGGCCGCTCGTCCTCACCCATCCGGCGACTCCCTGTGCTCGGCTCCCTCGGTGATCGCGGCAACGCCGGCGGCCGGCCGTGTCTTCCGAACTCGTCGCGGTGGTGTGTCCGGCGGTCAGTAGTACCAGGGGAACGGGCTCCAGTCGGGCGTCCGCTTCTCCAGGAACGCCTCCTTGCCCTCGGTGGCCTCGTCGGTCATGTAGGCGAGGCGCGTCGTCTCGCCGGCGAAGAGCTGCTGGCCGACGAGGCCGTCGTCGGGGAGGTTGAACGCGTACTTCAGCATCCGCTGCGCCTGCGGCGACTTCCCGAGGATCTCGCGGGCCCACTGGATCGCCGTGGTCTCCAGCTCGGCGTGGGGGACGGCCTCGTTCACCGCGCCCATCGCGTGCATCTGCTCGGCGGTGTACGTCCGGCCGAGGAAGAAGATCTCGCGGGCGAACTTCTGGCCGACCGCGCGCGCGAGGTAGGCCGACCCGAACGCGGCGTCGAAGCTCCCGACGTCCGCGTCCGTCTGCTTGAACCGGGCGTGCTCGGCGCTGGCCAGCGTGAGGTCGGCGACGGCGTGCAGCGAGTGCCCCCCGCCGGCCGCCCACCCGTTGACGACGGCGATGACGACCTTGGGCATGAACCGGATCAGGCGCTGGCACTCGAGGATGTGCAGCCGCCCGGACCGCCCCTTCTCGTCGGCGCCGACCTCGGTCTCGGACTCCGCATACTGGTACCCCGTGCGCCCGCGGATGCGCTGGTCGCCGCCCGAGCAGAACGCGTGGCCGCCGTCCTTGCTCGACGGGCCGTTCCCGGTGAGGAGGACGGCACCGACGTCCGCGCTCGTGCGGGCGTGCTCGAGGGCGGTGGCGAGTTCGTCGACGGTGTGCGGACGGAACGCGTTGCGCACCTCGGGGCGGTCGAACGCGATCCGGACGCAGCCCAGCTCGACGTGGCGGTGGTAGGTGATGTCGGTGAAGCTCCTGATCTCGCGCCACACGGACGGATCGAACAGCGGAGCATCGGTGTCGACCATGGGCGGGAGCCTAGGAGGCGACCACCCGTCCCACCTGCGGGAGATGCTTCGGAAACCGAAGCATCTTGCGGCGACGAGTCGTCCCCCCGCGGTGTCGGTGGAGCGCGCCATACTCCCGCCATGGCCTACGACGGGGAGCTCGCCGACCGGTTGCGGGCGCTGCTGGACGGCGAGGAGCACCTCACCGAGAAGCGGATGTTCGGCGGGCTCGCGTTCCTGCTCGACGGTCACATGGCGCTCGCCGCCAACTCCCGGGGCGAGCTCATGGTCCGCATCCACCCGAGCCGCGCGGACGACCTGCTGTCCCGGCCGGGTGTCCAGCCCATGGTCATGCGCGGGCGGCCGATGAACGGCTGGCTGGACGTCGAGGCCACCACGATCGACGACGCCGCGCTGCAGGGATGGGTCGACGAGGGCGTGTCCTACGTGCGCTCGCTGCCCCCGAAGTGAGCGCGCACCGCCGAGCGGTCCGGTTTCCCGATCCCGCGTAGGGGGAGTGCATCGAGCACGGCCACCGAGCGCGGTGCCGCCCGGCCGAGGCCGGGGGCGACGGCGGCGCGCAGGGCGTCGGGGTCGAGCCCGTCGCCCACGACGGCGGCGACGATCCGCGACCCCCACTCGGGATCGGGCAGGCCGACGACGCACGCCTCGCGGACGCCCGCCTGGGCGAGCAGCGCGCGCTCGACCGTCGCCGGCGCGACCTTCTCCCCGCCGGTGACGATGACGTCGTCCGCGCGTCCGAGCACCTCGAGACGGCCGTCCTCGTTCCACGCGCCGAGGTCGTTGGTGCGGAAGCCGCGCGATCCGTCGGCGCCGTCGGTGAACGCCGCGCGGTCCGCCTGGGACATCGCCCCCCGGTACCCCGCGGCCACCGTCGCGCCCCCGAGCCGGATGCGTCCGTCCTCCTCGAGCGTCACCGCGACCCCGTCGAGCGGGCGCCCGTCGTAGACGCACCCGCCGCAGGTCTCGCTCATCCCGTACGTCGTCACGAGGCGAACGCCCGCGGCCCGGGCGCGCTCGAGCACGGTCGGGTCTGCGGCCGCACCCCCGAGCAGGACCGCGGTGAACCTGCGGAGCGCTTCGAGCGCGGGCCCGCCGGCGTCGAGCAGGCGCAGGAGCTGGGTCGGGACGAGCGAGGTGTACGCCGCGCCGGAGCGTGTGGCCGCCTCCGCGAACGCCTCGGCGCGGAACCCCTCGCGCAGGTCCATCACGGCGGCGGGTACGCCGGCGCGGGCCGAGCGCAGCAGCACCTGCAGCCCGGCGACGTGGTGGGCGGGCAGCGCGAGCAGCCACCGGCCGGGCGGCCCGAGGCGGGCGTGCGTTGCGTCGGCCGAGGCCCGCAGCGCGTCGGCGGGCAGCAGGACGGCCTTCGGGGCGCCGGTGGAGCCGGTGGTGGTGACCACTGCGGCGACGGCGTCGTCGACGGGCGCGAGCAGGTCGGCGGTCGGCGCCGGGTCGCCGGGGCCGGTCGGCAGCACGGCGGGCCCGTCGCCCTCGAGCGCCGCCAGGGCCGCGGCACCGAGGCGCGCGGCCGCGTCGGGGCTCCCGTCGGTCGGGACGGTCTCGACGGCGCGCACCGACCTAGGGTAGGTGGGTGATGGGTCCAGCGTCGGTCGTCGCCCTGCCCCTGCGGACGCGGTTCCGGGGCATCACGACGCGCGAGCTCGCGCTGGTCGAGGGCCCGGCGGGGTGGGGCGAGTTCTGCCCGTTCGTCGAGTACGACGACGCCGAGGCGCTGGCGTGGTGGCGGTGCGCCCGGGAGGCCGCGTACGAGGGCTGGCCGGCCCCGGTGCGCGAGCAGGTCGAGGTCAACACCACGGTGCCGGCGGTCGGGCCGGAGCACGCGCACCGGATCGTCGCCGCGTCAGGGGCCCGGACGGCCAAGGTCAAGGTCGCGGAGAAGGGGCAGGACGCGGCCCGGACGTTGACCGACGACCTCGTCCGCGTCGAGGCGGTGCGCGACGCGCTGGGGGCGGGCGGCCAGGTCCGGGTCGACGCCAACGGCGGGTGGGACGTCGACGGCGCCGTCGCCGCGATCCGGGCGCTCGCCCGTGCGGCCGGCGGGCTGGAGTACGTCGAGCAGCCCTGTGCGTCGGTCGACGAGCTCGCCGCGGTGCGCCGCCGCGTCGACGTCCCGGTGGCCGCCGACGAGTCGATCCGCCGGGCCGAGGACCCCCTGCTGGTCGTGCGCGCCGAGGCCGCCGACGTCGCGGTGCTCAAGGTCGCGCCGCTCGGGGGCGTGCG
This sequence comes from Actinomycetospora chibensis, assembly GCF_028737215.1. GTDB lineage: Bacteria > Actinomycetota > Actinomycetes > Mycobacteriales > Pseudonocardiaceae > Actinomycetospora > Actinomycetospora chibensis. The sequence goes on from NZ_JAQZAM010000004.1 coordinate 240,695, forward strand.
CGCCGCGCTCCGGATGGCCGAGGAGATCGGCCTGCCGTGCGTGGTGTCGTCGGCGGTCGAGAGCTCGGTGGGGCTCGCCGCGGGCCTCGCGCTGGCCGGCGCGCTGCCCGACCTGCCCTACGCCTGCGGCCTCGGCACCGCCGACCTGCTCGCCGCCGACGTCGTCACGGCTCCGCTGCACCCGGTGTCCGGCGTCCTGGACGTGCCCCGGCACCCGCCCGTCCCCGACCTGGAGCTCCTGGCGCGTTACGACGCGGATCCGGACGCGCGGGAATGGTGGACCGCCCGCCTGCGCCGGGTACAGGCTCTCGCCGGAGCGCCCGCACCACCAGCATGAGGAGCACGCCGACATGACCGACAGGGACGACCGCCTCGAGGCCGGCCGCGAGATCGTGCGCGCCAAGGAGGCCGCGGGGGTCAGCTGGGCCAAGCTCGCCGAGGCCCTCGACCGGTCGCTGGTGTGGACGACGTCGGCGCTGCTCGGCCAGCAGCCGCTCGACGCGACGCAGGCCACCGCCGTCGCGAAGCTGCTCGATCTCGACGAGGAGACCGTCGAGGCCCTCCGCCTGCCCCCGGTGCGCGGCGACGCCGCGCTGGACCCGACCGAGCCCGTCACCTACCGGCTCCAGGAGGCCCTGCAGGTGTACGGCACGAGCCTCCACGAGCTCATCCGCGAGGAGTTCGGCGACGGCATCATGAGCGCCATCGACTTCACCCTCGACTTCGAGCGCGTCGAGGATCCGAAGGGCGACCGGGTGAAGCTGACGTTCAACGGCAAGTTCCTGCCCTACAAGGTGTGGTAAAGCCCCCGACACGCCGGTGACGGCTGAGGGGGTCGCTCCGTGCGCGCGAGTAGCGTGCGGAGCGTGACCGCCGCGCCCCCGCACAAGACGGCGCCCTCGCCCGACGAGGACGCCGCGACGGGTGCGGCCGCGTCCGATCCGCACCCCGGTGCCCACCCCGCCGGCCCCGACGCGGGCTCCGGTACCGGCCCCGGCGCCGACCCCCGCCTCGAGCACGGACCGCCGGAGCACGTCCGGACGGCGTTCGGGGTGCGCGAGGCGGTGCCGCGGCCGCGCCCGGATCTGCCCGGTCCGGCGTGGCGCTGCGACGCGCTGGTGCTGCGCCCGGTGGCCGACACGGTGCTCGCCGCGTGGTCGGCCAGCGCGATCGAGGAGCTGGGCACCGCCGGCGTCGACGGTCTGCGCCTGGCCCGTCCGGTCCGCGCGAGCGACGGTCGACGGGTCGTGGCCGGCTGGGCCGCGAGCCACGACGTCCCCGGCCGGGTCGAGCCGCGCCACGACGACGTGATCGCCGCATCCCTGCGCCTGCACCGCGCCACCGCACGTCTCGAGCGCCCGCGCCTGGTGGACGACCGTGACGACCTGCTCGCCCGCGCCGACCGCGCCGCGTTCGGCGAGCGCAAGCCCTCACTGGACCCCGAGACCGGCGGGACGCTGTTCGCCGAGCTCGCGCGCCGCCGACGTCCCCTGGACCGGCCGTCGCAGCTGGTGCACGGCGACCTCTTCGGCACGGTGCTGTTCGACCCCTCCGACCCGAGCGCGCCCCCGGCCGTGCTCGACCTCGTGCCGTTCTGGCGTCCCGTCGAGTGGGCGGCCGCGGTCGTCGTCATCGACGCCCTGGCCTGGGGCGGCGCCGATCCGGGCATCCTCACGCGGTGGTCGCACCTCGCGGAGTGGCCGCAGATGCTGCTGCACGCGCTGCTCTTCCGCCTCGCCGTCCACGCGCAGCACCCGTCGTGCACCCGCGAGTCGCTCCACGGGCTCGAGCACGCCGCACGCCTCGTCGGCAGCCTCCTGCCCTACTAGGGAGCCACCGGCTCCGGTGACGAGCCCCGCACCGCGGGTTCGTCCCGTCGCAACACGCGGTCATCGTCACGTAACACGCGGTTCCTACCGTCCGCCGTCATGACCGCATCCCCGGCCCCATCTCCGGCCCAGCAGGGCGGCAGCCTGCTGCGTGGACGCTGGATCGACGACTGGCGTCCCGAGGACGAGTCGTTCTGGCAGAGCACGGGCAAGAAGATCGCGAAGCGGAACCTGTGGTTCTCGGTGCTCTCGGAGCACATCGGGTTCTCGATCTGGTCGATGTGGTCGGTCCTCGTGCTCTTCATGCCCGAGGCGACCTACCACATCGACACCGCCGGGAAGTTCTTCCTCGTCTCCGTGCCCACCCTCGTCGGGTCGGTGCTGCGCCTGCCCTACACGATGGCGGTGGCGGTCTTCGGCGGGCGGAACTGGACGATCATCAGCGCCGCGCTGCTGCTGGTCCCCACGATCCTGGCCGCGTTCGTGATGCATCCCGGCACCTCGTACACGACGTTCATCGTCGTCGCGATCTTCGCGGGGGTCGGCGGCGGCAACTTCGCCTCGTCGATGACGAACATCAACGCCTTCTTCCCGGAGAAGCAGAAGGGCGCCGCGCTCGGCATCAACGCCGGTGGCGGGAACCTCGGCGTCGCGGTCGTGCAGCTCATCGGGCTGCTGATCATCGCCACCGCGGGTACCGGCGCGCCGCGCATCCTGCTCGGGATCTACATCCCGCTGATCGTCGTCGCGGTCCTGTGCTCGGCGCTGTTCATGGACAACCTGACCTCGGTGCGCAACGACACCGGCGCGCTCAAGGAGGCCACCGGCGACGCGCAGACCTGGATCATCTCGTTCCTCTACATCGGGACGTTCGGGTCGTTCATCGGCTACAGCTTCGCGTTCGGCCTCGTGCTGCAGAACCAGTTCGACCGCACCCCGCTGCAGGCGGCGGCGGTCACGTTCATCGGTCCGCTGCTCGGCTCGCTGATCCGCCCCGTCGGTGGCTGGCTCTCCGACCGCATCGGCGGCACGCGGGTGACGTTCTGGAACTTCGTCGCGATGGCCGTGTCGTCGCTGATCTGCATCTGGGCCTCGACGATCGAATCCCTGGCGATCTTCACGATCGGCTTCGTGCTGCTGTTCATCACCTCGGGCATCGGCAACGGCTCGGTCTACAAGATGATCCCGGCCGTCTTCCGCACCAAGGCGCTCGCGGCGTCCGAGGAGCGCGGGTGGGAGACGTCTGAGGCCCTGCTGTGGGCACGCCGCATCTCCGGGGCGGTCATCGGCATCGCCGGCGCGATCGGGGCGTTCGGCGGGCTGCTGATCAACCTCGCGTTCCGGTCGTCGTTCCGGACCGCGGGCAGCGGCACCCCGGCGTTCTGGTCGTTCGTCGCCTTCTACGCCGTGTGCTTCGTCGTGACCTACGTGGTCTACATGCGCTCGGGCAAGGCCGCGACCGATCCGAAGACCGGTCAGCGGATGTCCTACGCGGAGGTCTGAGGCGTGACGGCTGCCGAGCCCCGGACCGGCCGTCGCGATCTATCCTGTGCGGGTGGTGTCAGGAGTGGTGGAGGTCGGTCGCCCGTGAGCGCGCAGACGCTCGCGGGATGGCGCGTCGGCGTGACGGCCGACCGCCGCGCCGACGACCAGCTCGACCTGCTGCGGCGCAAGGGCGCGGAGGTGCTGCACGGGCCGACGATGCGGATCGTGCCGCTGTCGGACGACGCCCGGCTGGCGGAGACGACGCGGGCGCTGCTCGCCGACCCGCCCGCGGCGGTCGTCGCCACCACCGGGCAGGGCTTCCGGGGGTGGCTCGAGGTGGCGTCGGACTGGGGGCTGGGCGACGCCCTGCACGCGATGCTGGGCTCGGCGACGCTGCTCGCGCGCGGTCCGAAGGCGCGCGGGGCGATCCGCGGTGCCGGGCTGCGCGAGGCGTGGTCGGCCGACGAGACGGAGTCGTCGCCCGAGGTCCTGGCGCACCTGCTCGACGAGGGCGTCGACGGCCGGCGCATCGCGGTGCAGCTGCACGGCGACCCGATGACCGACTTCCTCGCCGCGCTGCGCTCAGCAGGCGCCGACGTGGTGACCGTGGCCGTGTACCGGTGGGAGCCGCCGCCTGACCTGCCCGCCGTCGACACGCTCCTGGACGCGATCGTGGCCCACGAGGTCGACACCGTGACGTTCACCAGCGCGCCGGCGGTCGAGGGGCTCGTCCACCGCGCCGAGAGCCGGGGGCTGCGCGACGAGGTGCTCGCGGCGCTGCGCTCGGGCGAGGTCCTGGCCTGCTGCGTCGGACCGGTCACCGCCGCGCCGCTGGAGCGCCTGGGCGTCGTCGGCATCGCGCCCGAGCGCTTCCGGCTCGGCGCGATGGTGAAGCGGCTGGAGGAGCACGCCACCGTGCTGGCCCGTCCGTGACGGCACCCGCGCTGCTGCTGCTCGCCCACGGCACCGAGGACCCCGCCGGGCAGGCCACCTGGGACCGCCTCGCGTCGGCGGTGGACCGGGTGCTGCCCGAGGCCGAGGTGCGGCTGGCGTACGCGGGGGTGGCGGTCCCGTCCCTGGCGGACGTGCTGGTCGAGCTGCCCGGCCCCGTGGTCGTCGTGCCCGCCTTCCTCGCCTCCGGGTTCCACGTGCGCGTCGACGTGCCCGAGCAGCTCGCGATGACCGGGCGTGACGACGTCGTCGTGGCCGAGCCGTTCGGGCCCGACCCGGCGCTGGTGGGCGTGCTGCTCGACCGGCTCGCCGAAGCCGGCGCGGGGCCCGGCGACACCGTGGTGCTGGCCGCGGCGGGGTCGACCGACCCCGTGGCGCAGGACGACCTGCGCACCGCCGCGGCCCTGCTGACCGCGCGGGTGGGCCACGAGGTGCCGGTGGGCTACATCGCGGGTGGCGAGCCGCGGGTCGCGTCGGTGGTCGAGTCCACCGGGGCTCGAGGTCCGCGCATCGTGATCGCGACCTGGCTGCTCGCGCCGGGGGCGTTCCACCGCTGGCTGGGGTCCTCGGGCGCCGCGCTGGTCGCCGAGCCCCTCGGGGACCACCCGGACGTCGTCGGCGTGGCCGTCGCGCGCTACCGGGCGGCGGTCGGGGCATGAGCGTGGGCCTGGGCCTCGCCGTGCACCTCTACGACTCCGGCGGGCGCTGGATCGCGTGGTACCGCCCGGGGATGCCGTACGTGTGGAACACCCGGGACCGGTGGATCGGCTGGTTCCCGTGGTCGCACGAGTCGTCGCCCGAGCCACGCGACGACGTCCTCGACCCCGCCGACCGCTACCTGGGCACGGTCGTCGGCGACCGTCTGCTGGCACGCACGGCCCGGCAACCGCGATCGATCCCCGCGAGGGTCCCGGAGCCCCAGCGTCCGGTCGGCCCACCCGACATCGACCGGGCGATGGCGCTGCCACCGCCGATCGGGTTCACCGACGTGGCCGCTCATCGCCTTCTCGGCGACTGAGAGCCACCCCGATGTTTACCGTTCGTCACGAAAGGGTGATGCTAGGGGCATGCTCGCACGCGTCATCGGGACCATTGTGATCATCCTGGTGCTGTTCGCGATCATCTCCGATCCCCAGCAGTCCGCCGCCACGACCCGTGAGGGCGCCTCGACCCTGGCCGACGCGGGCTCCTCGATCACCGTGTTCCTGTCGAGCCTCGTCAACAACCTCGCCGTCGTCACCACCGGCTCGTCGTCCTCCACCACGACCACCTACCCCGCCGGGTCCGTCGAGACCGGCGACGGCTCCACCCCGCTCGACGAATAGGTCCTGGGGGACGGCGCTCGGGGGGTGCCAGCGCTGCGTCCACGCTTGCACTCAGCGCCAGGAAATCCGCTTCGTCACCGGGGCGCCGGAGTCAGGCGCTCTCGGGGAGGTCGCGCGGAAAGACCGCACGCGGTGGCGGCAGCATCGCCGCCACGGCAAGGGCATCCAGCACGTCCTGGTGAGTACCTGCCGAGTCGCTGCGCACCTGGACGGGGCGGGTCCCGAGGACGTGGAGCCCGATGCCCGTGAGGGCTCGACGCCGACGCGCCGTGCTGTCCACCTGTTCGGGCGTGGCGAAGTGTGCTTCGACGGAGTCGATCTCCCAGGCGAACCCCAGCTCCTCGACGAGGACGTCGACGATGGCGACGAACCGGCCGTGCTCGTCGAGGACGCGTGCGTTGAACCGGGCCTGGGGGAGGTCGGGGTGGGCGAGCCACCACTCCCGAGCGGTGAACTCCGCGGCGGAACGCACCCCGTCGGCGACCGCCCGCAGGACCAGCCGGGGTGTGGCGCTGCCCTTTCGGCACCCGGCGTCGAGCTCCTGGCGCAGGTGCTCGACGAACAGCATCCGGCGCTGCACCGGCTCGGCGAGCAGGCTCGCGATCTCTTCGGTGTCCTTCAACCGGCGCACGGCGTCGAGCACCGCGCGGGCGAGCGGGGCGACCGGCAGCCCGTCGCGCAGCACAGCGCGCGGCATCCGTTCGGTGCGCTCCACCACGATGTGCCCGACGCTCCGCACCTGGCGGGACTGCGGTACGAGGATGTGGACCCGGGTCAGCTCCGGGCCGCGCCGCAGTCCGTGGTGGCGCACGGCGGAGAGCCCGGTCAGCAGCGCGTCGGGGCCACCGTGCAGAAGGGCCGCGACCTCGAGCTGGCGGACGCTCGGCTCGCCGTTGTGCAGGGCGACGATGCCCGGGGCGAGCAGCTGCCACGGTCCGCCGTCGCGACACCGCCGGTAGACCGTGCTCTCGGGAACACCGAGCTCCACGAGCGCGAGTGCCGCGATCACGCCGTGGTCGCTCGCCCGCAGCAGCCTGTCGGGCTCGTCGGCCCAGGTTCCTCGTCGCACGTCGCCACGGTCGGCCCGATCCTCGTCGTGGGCGAGCATCGGCGCCCGACCTGTGGACGGGTTCGACGGATGGGGACAGCGCCCTGCGCAGCCGGTCGGTGCTCGCGAACGACGAAGCGGCTTTCCTGGCGTTGAGTGCAAGCGAGGACGCAGGGCTTGCACTCGTAGGTGCACTCCCGCCACTCGTCACCCGTCACGACCCCGAAACACGGGGCGGAGGCCGACCCGCTCTCGTAGTCACGAAGAAACACTTCGGAAATGGGCGGTTGGTGAGCTGATCGCAGCGAGGAACCGGGACCCCGGCGGGGTCGGCGAGGACCCCGCACCCCCGACCCCTCGCGCCCGACGCCGTCGGGTGCGCAGGGCGCACCACGTTCCCGCTCCACCGAACGTCTCCGAGGGAGAACCGCATGACCAGCACCGAGCTCTCCGACGTCGAGAAGAAGAGCCTCGAGGAGATCCCGCACCCGTCGCTGCCCGAGGGCTCGAGCATCTACGGCGGGACGAAGGTCTTCCCCGACCTGCAGGCCGAGAACGGCGAGAGCTACTTCACGCTCGTCCACGGCATCGCGCACGAGTCGTCGGTCAGCTTCGTCGCCGTCCTCCAGGCCACCCGGGCGCTGCGCAAGGGCTTCGAGACGGCCATCTACTTCTACGGCCCCGGTTCCCTGAACTGCCTGGCCACGCGCGGCTTCCCCACCACGGGCAGCTCGGCGTTCCCCGGCGAGCACAACATCAACGACCAGCTCAAGACCTTCATCTCCGAGGGCGGCAAGGCCTACTGCTGCCGCTTCGGGCTGTCGCTGCACGGTGCCCGCGAGGAGGACCTCATCGAGGGCGTCATCCCCACGCACCCGCTCGACGTGCAGGACGCGCTCATCCACTTCGCCCGCAAGGGCGCGATCATCAACTCGACCTACCAGCTCTGACACGCACGGCCCCGGTGCGGGGGCGGCACGCCCGTCCCCGCACCGCGCCCGTGACACCCCGAGTCGAGCGCCCCGGAGGTCCGCTGATGTCGTCCCCGCAATCCGACCTGGGCCTGTCCGCCCGTTCCGAAGTGGCCGTCCGCGGTGTGGCGCTCGACCTCCCCTCCGACGAGCCGACCACCTCGGTGGACCTCGGCTCCACCATCCCCCTGCGCCGCCCCGGCGGCGCCGGACCGTCCGCCGACGGCCACGTGCTCGTCGACGGCCTCAGGACCACGATCCCGATCAACCCGGCGAGCCCCTACCGGCTGCGCGACGGGCGCCTCGTGCGCACCGGTCCCGACGGCGGGGTCACCGACCTGGGCGTCGAGGTCGCCACCGTCGCCCGCCCCGCGTTCTACGACCTCACGACGGCCGACGGCGTGCCCTACGAGAAGATCGCCCGCCTGCACGGCGACGACGTGCTCGCGACGACGGTCGTGCAGACCTGCGTGCGCTACGGCGAGCAGGACCGCTGCCGGTTCTGCGCCATCGAGCAGTCGCTGCGCACCGGCGCCACGACCGCGGTGAAGACGCCCGAGCAGCTCGCGGAGGTCGCCGAGGCCGCGGTCCGCCTCGACGGCGTGCGGCAGATGGTGCTGACCACCGGGACGAGCAACGGCCGCGACCGCGGCGCCCGACACCTCGCCCGTTGCGTCCGGGCGATCAGGGCGGCGGTGCCGGGCCTGCCGATCCAGGTGCAGTGCGAGCCGCCCGCGCCCTCCGACCTCGCGGCCCTGCAGGAGCTCCGCGACGCCGGCGCCGACGCCATCGGCATCCACGTCGAGTCCCTCGACGACGACGTGCGCGCACGCTGGATGCCGGGCAAGGCGTCCGTGCCCCTGTCCCAGTACCGGCTGGCCTGGGACGAGAGCGTCCGCCTCTTCGGCCCGAACGCCGTCTCGACCTACCTCATCGTCGGCCTCGGCGAGGACCCCGACGAGCTGGTCGCCGGCGCCGCCGAGCTCGTCGACCGCGGCGTCTACCCGTTCGTCGTCCCCTACCGCCCGATCCCGGGCACCCTGGCGTTCGCCGACGGCGACCCCGCGCCGGATCCCGAGCTGCTCGCCGAGGTCACCGCCCGCGTCGCCAAGATCCTCGTCGCCGCCGGCATGCGCGGCGCCGACCAGGCCGCCGGATGCGCGGCGTGCGGTGCGTGCTCGGCGCTGTCCGCGGCGGGGGGCTGAGGTCCGTGTCGATCCTCGACGACCACGCGTTCGGGCTCGGCGCCGCCGACGAGATCCTCGGCGGCCGGGCGCGCCGCCGTCCCCACGACGTCACGATCACCGAGGCGCCGGCGATCGACGCCCGGCACCCCGACGTGGTCGCCCACCGGGCGCTGCGGCGCGCGGTCTTCGTCGACGAGCAGGGCCTCTTCCCGGGCGGAGCGGCCGGCGACCTCGACGGGCACGACCACGACCCGCGCGCGATCGTCCTCGTCGCCCGCGACGGAGCCGGCGAGGTCCTCGGCGGGGTGCGTCTGGCCCCCGTCGACCCCGACGCCTCGCGTCCCGACCTCGGCTGGTGGACGGGCAGCCGCCTCGTCGTCGCCCCGACGGCGCGCCGACGGGCGGGCGTGCGGGTGGGGGCCGCGCTGGTGCGCGCCGCGTGCGCCCGCGCCGAGGCCGCCGGCGTGCTGCGGTTCGAGGCCGAGGTCCAGGCCGCCAACGAGACACTGTTCGCGCGCCTCGGCTGGCAGCGACTGCGGGACACGACGGTCGCCGGCCGCCCGCACGTGCGCATGCGCCGGCCGATGGGTCGCTTCGCCGACCTCGTCGCCGCCACGAAGGCCCCGCTCGGCGAGCTCGTCGCCGGGCTCGCGGGCTCGGGCCTGCACGTCGGCGACGACGGGGCCCCCGTGCCGGGCAGCGACCTCGTCGCGGCGTGCGACGCGATCCTGCCCGCGATGGTCGAGCGCGACCCGGAGTGGGCGGGCTGGTGCGGGGTGCTCGTCAACGTCAACGACCTCGCCGCGATGGGGGCGGCGCCGACCGCCCTGCTCGACGCCGTCGGGGCGCGCGACGCGTCGTTCGCGCACCGCGTGCTGACGGGTCTGCGCGCCGCCGCCGACGCCTACGGGGTGCCGGTGATCGGCGGGCACACCCAGCTCGAGGTGCCCGCCTCGCTCGCCGTCACCGCGCTGGGCCGCACCGCGAGCCCCGTCCCCGCCGCGGGCGGGCGGACGGGCATGGAGGTCCGGCTGACCGCCGACCTCGCCGGCACCTGGCGCCCGGGCTACACCGGTCGGCAATGGGACTCCACGTCGACCCGCGCGCCCGCCGACCTGCGGGCGATGGTCGCGGCGATCGGCCCGGACGCGCGTCACCGGCCCGCCGCGGCCAAGGACGTCTCGATGGCCGGGGTCGTCGGGACGCTCGGGATGCTCGCCGAGGCTTCGGGCACCGGCGCGGTGCTCGACGTCGCGGCCGTCCCGCGTCCGGTCGGCGCGACCGTCGCCGACTGGCTCACCTGCTTCCCCGGCTTCGCTCTGCTCACCGCCGACGCGCCCGGCGCCCCCGCCCCGTCGGCGGGTCCCGTCACGAGCGCGGTGTGCGGGGTGCTCACGGACCCGGCGACCGGACCGGCCGGGGTCGCCCTGCGCTGGCCCGACGGCGAGGTCACCGAGGCCGTCGCCGGGGCCGTCACCGGACTGGGCAGCGCCCGGATCAGCGAAGGGAACCACCCGTGACCGTGAGGACGTTCGCCGCCGCGGCCGCCGGCTTCGGCCGCGACCTGGACGAGAGCTTCGCGACGATCTCGTCGCTGCTCGAGCGGGCGCGGGCGGCGGGGGCCGACGTGCTGGCCCTGCCCGAGGCCGCGCTCGGGGGCTACCTGTCGTCGCTGCACGACGACCCTGAGGACGTGCCGCCACAGCTGGACGTCGACGGGCCCGAGATCCGCCGCCTGATCGCGCTGGCCGGGGACACGGTCGTCACGGTCGGCTTCTGCGAGCGCGGGGACGGGGCATCCGGCGACCGTCCGTACAACAGCTGCGTCGCGGTGACCGGCGACGGCGTGCTCGGTCATCACCGCAAGGTCCACCAGCCGCTCAACGAGAACACCTCGTACGCCGCGGGCGACCGTTTCGCGGCGTTCGACACGCCGGTCGGGCGGATGGGCATGATGATCTGCTACGACAAGGCGTTCCCCGAGGCCGCGCGCGCCCTCGCGGTCGACGGGGCCCGGATCGTGGTGTGCATGTCGGCGTGGCCGGCGTCGCGCACCAACCCGGCATCGGTGCTCGCCGACGACCGCTGGACCCGCCGGTTCGACCTCTTCGACCGCGCCCGGGCGCTGGAGAACCAGATCGTCTGGGTCTCGGCGAACCAGGCCGGGACGTTCGGGGACATGCACCTCGTCGCGAGCGCGAAGATCGTCGACCCGGGCGGGGAGGTCCTCGACACCACCGGGACCGAGGCCGGCCTCGCGGTGGCGTCGGTCGACGTCGACGCCACCGTGGACGCCGCGCGCCGCTTCATGGGCCACCTGCGCGACCGGCGGCCGGCGTCGTACCTCGGCACGCCGGACGACGCGCCGCCCGTCGTGCCCGCCGTCGCCGCGCGCGCCAGCTAGGCGCGCGCGGGTGGTCCGTCTCGCCGCCGCCGCGGCCCACTTCACGCGGGACATCGGGTTCGACCTCGACCGCATCAAGATGATCATCTCGCACGCGCGGGACGCCGGGGTCTCCCTGCTGGCGCTGCCCGACGGCGCGCTCGGGGGGTACCTCACGGACCTGCGCGGACCCGACGAGGACGACCTGCCGCCGCTGCTGGAGCCGAACGGCGACGAGGTGCGCTCCGTGATCGACTTCGCCGGTGACATGGTGGTGTGCCTCGGGTACAGCGAGCGGGGTCTCGACGACGGGAACGGGCTGGTCCGCTACGACGCGGCGGTCTGCCTCTCCGGTGACGGCATCCTCGGGCGGCACCGCAAGGTCCACCTGCCCGCCGGCGTCGCGTCGCTGTTCACGGCGGGGGACGGGTTCCGCGCGTTCGACACCCCGGTGGGCCGGATGGGCCTGCTCATCGACCACGACAAGACCTTCCCGGAGGCGGCGCGCACCCTGGCCGTCGACGGCGCCGAGATCATCGCGTGCCTCTCCGCCTGGCCGACCTCGCTGACCAACCGCGCGCCGCGGATGGCGCTGGACCGCCAGGCGCGGTTGTTCGACCTCTACGACCAGGCGCGCGCCGCGGAGAACCAGGTCGTCTGGCTGTCGTCGAACCAGAGCGGGCGCTACGGCGCGCTGCACTTCCTGGGCCGGGCGAAGGTCGTCGGGCCGGGTGGGGAGATCCTCGCGCGGACCTGGTCGAAGGGCGGGCTGGCGGTGGCGGAGGTCGACCTCCCGGAGCTGGTCGGGGCGGCGCGGACGGTGCTGCACCACCTCGCCGAGCGTCGTCCGGAGACCTACGGTTGATCGTGCGGATCGCCCTGCTGACCTACTCGACGAAGCCGCGCGGCGGTGTGGTGCACACCCTCGCCCTGGCCGAGGCGTTCGCCCGCGCCGGGCACGCAGTGACGGTGTGGGCGCTGGCGCGGGGCGGGGACACGGGCTTCTTCCGTCCCGTCGACGCCGCGGTGGACGTCCGGCTGGTGCCCGTCGAGGAGGTCGAGGGCGAGACGGTGGGGGAGCGGATCCTGCGGTCGATCGCGCTGCTGGCGTCGGCGTTCGAGGGCTCGTACGACGTGGTGCACGCGCAGGACTGCCTGACGGCGAACGCCGTGGGCCGCGCGCGGGGGTACGCGGGGCTCTGGCGGACCGTGCACCACCTCGACGAGTTCACGACGCCCGAGCTCGCCGCCTGCCACGAGCGGGCGCTGGTGGAGCCGGCGTCGCTGGTGTGCGTCTCGGAGGCGGTGGCGGGCGAGGTCCGGGCGGGCTGGGGCCGCTCGCCCGCGGTGATCTCCAACGGGGTGGCCGCGGCGCGCTTCGCCCGCGCGGCCGAGGCCGGGGCCGGGGAGCCGTGGCGCGCGCGGTACGGGCGCTACGTGCTCGCCGTCGGGGGGATCGAGCCGCGCAAGGGGACGCTGGAGCTGGTGGAGGCGATGGCGCGTCTCCCCGGCGTGCCGTTGCTCGTGGCGGGCGGGGACACCCTGTTCGACTACCGGCCCTACCGCGGGGAGGTGTTCGCGCGCGCGGCGTCGCTGGGCGTGGAGCCCGTGGTGCTCGGCCCGGTCGACGACGCCGACCTGCCGGGCCTGGTGGCGGGCGCCGCGGTGTTCGCGTTCCCGTCGACGAAGGAGGGCTTCGGGCTCGCGGCGATGGAGGCGCTCGCGGCCGGCGTCCCGCTCGTGACCCGTGACCTGCCGGTGCTGCGCGAGGTGTTCGCCGGCGCGGCGCGCTTCGCCGACGGCCCGGAGGGCTTCGCGCGCGAGATCGCGGGGGTGCTCGAGGGGACCGACCCGGACCTCGACCCCGCCCACGCGACCGTCGGCCGCGCCCTGGCCGCCGCGCACACCTGGGACGCCGCCGCCGAGGCGCACCTCGCCCTGTACCGGCACTGAGTGCAAGCCCTGCGGCCTCGCCGGCACTCAGCGCCAGGAACTTCGCTACGTCGGGGTGCTCGGTCGGCGGGGGCAGCTGCGTGCCAGCCTGGGGGGCACGCCGACAATCCACCACAGCACGCCGACAGGGTCAGGAAATCCACCCGCTCGCGAGACGGTGGTTCGCGAGCACCACGCGCCCGTCACGGATCTCGACGCCCTCCTCGCGCAGGCGCGCGTGCTGCTCGTCGGCGATGTGCGGCGCGCTCGACCCGTCGGCGCGCAGGACCCGGTGCCACGGCAGGTCGGCGCCGTCGTCGCGCAGCACCCAGCCGACGACGCGTGCCGAGCGCTCGCCGGCCGCCGCGGCGACGTCGCCGTAGGTGGACACCCGACCCTCCGGGATCGCCCGCACCGCCGCCCGGATGCGCTCGTGGCGCGCCTCGTCCACGGCGTGGAGTCCAGCACGGCGAGCGCATGGCGGGTACCCCGGCCTCGATGATCGTGGGGCTTTCCTGGCCCTGTCGGCGTGCTGTGGTGGATTGTCGGCGTGGCCCCCACGCTGGCACGACACGCCCACCTCCGCGCCGGGGCTGTCGGGGGGTCGTGGTGAAGTGAGCGGCGTGAGTGAGGAGCGTGCCCCCGAGCTGCGGCGCGCCGCGGCGTGGGTGCCGGGCGAGCTGGTGCTCGACGACGCCGCGCGGCGGGTCGTCGAGCACGACGCGGGCTTCCTGCGCGTGTTGGGCGGGCCGGGCACGGGCAAGACGACGCTGCTCGCCGAGCGGGTCGCGCGCCTGCTGCACGAGCGTCCTGACGCGCGCCCGCTGGTGCTCGTCGGCGACCGGCGGGCCGCGGCCGCCCTCCGCGAGCGCATCGCCGCCCGCCGCCGGGTGCTCGACGCGCCGGACCGCGGCGCGTCGGCGGCCGCCGAGCCGCTCGTGCGCAGCGTGCACTCCTACGCCTTCGCCGTCCTCCGGCGCCACGCCACGCGCCGCAGCGAGGCACCGCCGCGGCTGCTGCCCGGCGCCCAGCAGGACGCCATGGTCCGCGAGCTGCTCGCCGGCGAGATCGCGGGCGTCGGCGCGCCGTCGGGCTGGCCGCTGCGCATGCAGCCCGCGCTCGAGGCGCCCGCGTTCGCCGGCGAGGTGCGCGACCTCCTGCTGCGGGCCGCCGAGCGGGGGCTCGGGCCGCGCGAGCTCGCCGACCTCGGCAAGCGCCACGGCGTGCCCGCCTGGATCGCGGCGGGCCGCTTCTATCGCACGTACGAGGAGGTCACGCTGCTGCGGGCGGCGGCAGGCTCGGCCAACCCGCTGGCCTCGGCGCCCCCGCTCGACGCCGCCGAGCTGGTCGCGGCGGTGCTCGACGCCTTCGTCACCGACCCTGACCTCCTCGAGGCCGAGCGCGGCGCCGTGCGCCACCTCGTCGTCGACGACGTGCAGGACATGGACCCCCAGCAGATCGAGCTCGCCCGCGCGCTCGGCGCGGCCGCCGATGACTGGGTGCTCGCGGGCGACCCGGACTCCTCGGTCCTCGGCTTCCGCGGGGCCGACCCGTCGCTGCTGCGCGACGCCGACCCCGGAGGCCTCGCCACGGTCGTCCTGCGCGCCGACCACCGCAGCCGCCCCGCCCTGCGCGGTGCCGTCGCCCGCGTCGTCGCCGCGCTGCCCGGCGCCGGGCCGGGCCGGACGCGGACGGCGCCGACCCCGGAGCACGAGGAGGACGGCCGCGTCACCGTCGACGTCTTCGCCACCACCGGGCGCCAGGCCGCCGCGGCCGCCGACCGGCTGCGCCGGGCGCACCTGCAGGACGGGGTGCCGTGGTCGCGGATGGCGGTGATCGTGCGCTCGGTGTCGGGGTCGCTGCCGCCGTTGCGGCGCGCCCTGCTCGCGTCCGGGGTGCCGCTCGCGGTCCCGGCCGACGACACCCCGCTCGCGGCGCTCCCGGCGGTCGCCCCGCTGCTGACGGTGCTGCGTTGCGCCGCCGACCCGGCACGCCTCGACGCCGACACCGCGCTCGCCCTGCTCGCCTCCCCGCTGGGCGGCGCCGACCCGCTGGCCCTGCGCCGTCTCCGTCGCGGCCTGCTGCGTCGTCACGAGGCCGGCGGGGGCGCGGCGGACACCCCGAGCGACGCGCTCATCGTCGAGGCGCTGATCGACCACATCACGCAGGCGAGGAACCCCCTCGCGTTGCTCAGCACCTCGGAGGCCGCCCCGCTCGCCCGGGTCGGCGAGCTGCTGGCCGCCGCGGCCGCGGCGATCGAGAAGGCCGCCTCGGTGCCCGACGTCCTGTGGGCGGTGTGGGAGCGCAGCGGCCTGCAGCGCCGCTGGGTGGCCGCGAGCGAGCGCGGGGGCGTCACGGGCGCGCAGGCCGACCGCGACCTCGACGCCGTCGTCGCCCTGGTCGAGCGCGCCGCCCGCTACGTCGAGGATCTCCCCGGCGGCACCGTCGCGGGGTTCGTCGCGCAGGCCGACGACCAGCGCATCCGCGCCGACACCCTCGCCCCGCGCGCTCCCGACGGCGAGGCGGTCGCGGTCCTCACCGCCCATGCCTCCCGGGGCCGCGAGTGGGACGTCGTGATCGTGCCCGACGTCCAGGAGGGTGTCTGGCCCGACCTGCGCCGACGGGGCACGCTCCTGGGCGTCGAACGCCTCGTCGACGTCCTCGCCGGGCTCCCCGACGACCCCGCGGTCTCCGCGCAGGCGCCCCTGCTGACCGAGGAGAGGCGCCTCTTCGCCGTCGCGCTCTCCCGGGCGCGGCGCGCCGTACACGTCAGCGCCGTGGAGGCCGAGGACGTCACGCCGTCGCGGTTCCTCGACGACGTCGACGGGGGTCCCGTCACCGACGACCCGGCCGAGGAGAACCGGCCGCGCAGCCGCCCGGGCCGGGCGCTCGTGCTCGCCGAGCTCGTCGGCGAGCTGCGACGTGCGGTCACCGACCCGGACACCTCCCGGCAGCGTCGCGAGCGCGCGGCCGCCGGGCTCGCGCGCCTGGCCGAGGCCGGTGTCCCGGGGGCCGACCCCGACGACTGGTACGGCCTGCTCGCCCCGTCCACCGAGGCGCCGCTGCGCCCGGCGACCGCCCCCGTCGCGGTGAGCCCCAGCGCGGTCGAGACGATCCTGACCTGCCCGTTGCGCTGGGCGCTGCAGGCCCACGGCGGTGACGACGGCGACTCGCTGGCGTCCGTCACGGGCTCGCTCGTCCACGCGCTGGTCCAGCGGGCGGCGGAGGGCGCCGACGAGCGCGAGCTGCAGGACGCCCTCGACGTCGCCTGGGCCTCGGTCGACGCCGGCGCGCCGTGGTTCTCGCGTCGCGAGCTCGCCGGCACCCGGCGCATGCTCGCGTCGTTCCTCGCGTGGCGGGACCAGACCCGCGCGCACCTCACCGAGGCCGCGGTGGAACGCGAGATGGAGGTCGCGGTGGCCGAGGGCGTCCGGGTGCGCGGACGGGTCGACCGCCTCGAGATCGACACCCACGGCCGGCCCGTGATCGTCGACGTGAAGACGGGCAAGACGCCGATCTCCCACGCCGCCGCGCAGGAGCACCCGCAGCTCGCCGTCTACCAGCTCGCCACCGCACTCGGCGCGTTCGCCGAGACCCTCGCGGGCCCCGACCGGACGGCCGCGCGCAGCGCCCCGGGCGGTGCGCGCCTCGTGTACCTGTCGCGGGCGGGCGGCGCGGCGAAGGAACGCGCGCAGGAGCCCCTCGACGACGAGGGCCTGGCCGCGTGGCGCGACCACGTGAGCGCGGCGGCCCGCGCCACCGAGGGGCCGATCTTCGTGGGGCGCGAGAACGACTCCTGCCCGCGCTGTCCGGTGCGCACCGCGTGCCCGGTGCACGTCTCGGGGAGGCAGGTCCCGTGACGGCGCTCGCCCCACCCGGCACCGAGCTCATCGACCCCGTCGAGCTCGCCGAGCGTCTCGGCCTGCGCCGGCCCACCGAGGAACAGGCGGCGGTCATCGGCGCGCCCTCGGAGCCC
Organism: Actinomycetospora chibensis; assembly: GCF_028737215.1. Lineage (GTDB taxonomy): Bacteria > Actinomycetota > Actinomycetes > Mycobacteriales > Pseudonocardiaceae > Actinomycetospora > Actinomycetospora chibensis. The sequence continues at coordinate 257,782 of NZ_JAQZAM010000004.1, forward strand.
GCGCTCGTCACCGCGGGCGCCGGGTCGGGCAAGACCGAGACGATGGCTGCGCGCGTGGTGTGGCTCGTTGCCAACGGGCTGGTCCGCCCCGAGCAGGTGCTGGGCCTGACCTTCACGCGCAAGGCCGCGGGCCAGCTCGCCGACCGCGTGCGGCGCCGGCTGCGGGTGCTCGGGTCCTCGAGCCTGCTCGACGAGCTCGACCCCACCGGCGACCGGCGCCTGGCGGCGCGCGCCGGCGAGCCGACGATCTCGACCTACCACGCCTACGCCGGGCGCCTGCTCGCCGAGCACGGTCTGCGTCTGCCCGTCGACCCCGGCGCGCGCCTGCTCTCGCCCACCGCGTCGTGGCAGCTCGCCCACCGCATCGTGTCCACCTGGGCGGCCGACCTCGACACCGACCGCGTGCCCTCCACCGTCACCGCGCTCGTGCAGTCGCTGGCGGGCGAGCTGGGCGAGCACCTCGCCGACCCCAGCACCCTGGCGCTCCACGCCGAGCGCTTCGCCCGGGCGGTCGAGGACGCCCCGCGCGCCAAGGGCCAGAAGGCGGCGCTGCCGGTGGCGCTGGCCACCAAGGTCGCCGCGCAGCGGTTCCGGGCGGCGCTGCTGCCGCTGGTCTCCGAGCTCGCCGAGCGCAAGCGTGCCGAGCGCTGCCTCGACTTCGCCGACCAGATGGCCGCGGCGGCCCGCCTCGCCGAGACCCACGACGAGGTCGGGGCCGCCGAGCGGGAGGCGTTCCGCGCGGTGCTGCTCGACGAGTACCAGGACACCGGGCACGCGCAGCGGATCATGCTGCGCTCGCTGTTCTCCCACGACGAGAACACCTCGGTCACCGCCGTCGGCGACCCGTTCCAGTCGATCTACGGCTGGCGCGGTGCGAGCGCGGCGAACCTGCCGCGGTTCGTCACCGACTTCCCGCGCGTCGACCCCGACGGCGAGACCGTCGCGGCCGCCCGTCACGGACTGCTGACCAGCTTCCGCAACCCGCCCGAGGTGCTCGCCCTCGCCAACGGGATCGCCGAGCCCCTGCGGGCGAGCGGCGTGCCGGTCGACGAGCTGCGGCCCCGCCCCGGCGCCCCGGCCGGCGACGTGCGTATCGCCCTGCACGACGACGTCGAGGCCGAGCGGGCGTGGCTGGCGGACGCGGTCGCCGACCGGTGGCGCGCCGCGGCGGACGCGGACACCGAGCCGCCGACCACCGCGGTGCTCGTGCGTCGCCGCGCCGACATGAGCGCGCTCGCCGCCGCGCTGCGCGCCCGCGACCTGCCCGTCGAGGTCGTCGGCCTGGGCGGGCTGCTCGACGAGCCCGAGGTGCGCGACGTCGTGTCGGCGCTGCGGCTCGTGGTCGATCCGCTGGCCGGCAGCGCGGCGGTCCGGCTGCTCACGGGTGCGCGCTGGCGCATCGGCGGCGCCGACCTCGCCGCGCTCTGGCGCCGTGCCCGCGAGCTGGCGGCGCCGGCCCCGGGAACCGACGCGACCAGCACGGTCAGCAGGGAGGTGCCCGACCCGGTCGCCGCCGCGCTCCCCGGCGAGCACGCCGAGCGGGCCGGCCTGGTCGACGCGCTCGACGACCCCGGGCCCGCGGCGCGCTACTCCGCCGTCGGGTTCGAGCGGCTCAAGCACCTCGCGCACGAGCTCGCGATGCTGCGCCGCCGCGTCACCGCCCCGCTGGTCGACCTCGTCGCCGACGTGGAGCGCGTCCTGCTCCTCGACGTCGAGACCGCCGCGCGGCCCGGTCCGACGGGTCGCGCGCACCTCGACGCGTTCGCCGAGGTCGTGGCCGACTTCTCCGCCGGCGCCGCCTCCTCGGGCGGCACCGCGACGGTCACCGCGCTGCTCGCCTACCTCGACGCCGCCGAGGAGGCCGAGGACGGCCTGACGCCCGGCGAGGTCGACGTCGCCGACCCGGCCACGGGCGGCACGCGCGTGCAGGTCCTCACCGTGCATGCGGCCAAGGGCCTCGAGTGGGAGCTCGTGGCGCTGCCGCACGTCGTCGACAAGGTGTTCCCGGCGGCGAAGCGGTCGGGCTCATGGCTGACGTCGGTCGCGTCGCTGCCCGTGCACCTGCGCGGCGACCGGCCGGACCTCCCCGAGCTCGAGCTGGACGGCGCCGCGGACCGCAAGGAGATCCAGGAGCGGCTCGACGAGCACGAGCGGGCCTTCGACGACCGCCGCCTCGTCGAGGAGCGGCGCCTGTTCTACGTCGCGCTCACCCGCGCCGAGCACGCGCTGCTGGTGTCCGGGCACTGGTGGGGCGAGACCGGCGAGTCGCCGCGTGGCCCGTCGGACCTGCTCGCCGAGGTCGGGGAGCTGGCCGCCGCGGGCGGCGGGCGCTGCGGGGTCGTCGAGGCGTGGGCCGAGCCGCCCGAGGAGGGCGTCGCCAACCCGATGGCGTCGGCGGTCCACGAGACGGCCTGGCCTGTCGATCCGCTGGGCTCGCGGCGGGCCGCGGTCGACGAGGGCGCGGCGCTGGTCCGGGCGGCCCTCGCGCGCCGCGCGGACGAGCCAGAGCCCGACGAGCCCGAGGATCAGGACGACCCCGAGGGCTGGGCCGCCGACATCGAGGTCCTGCTCGCCGAGCGGGCGGCGGCGCGCCACCGGCACGCGCGGGTGCTCCTCCCGCCGCAGCTGTCGGTCAGCCAGCTCGTCGACCTCGCCGCCGATCCCGACGCGCTGGCTCGGCGGCTGCGGCGCCCGGTGCCGCGTCCCCCCGACCCGCGGGCGCGGCGCGGCACCGAGTTCCACGCGTGGCTCGAGCGCTGGTTCTCCGCCACCGAGCTGCTGGAGTTCGACGAGCTCCCCGGCGCGGCCGACGAGGACGCCGACGCGGCCGCCGACCCGGCGGGCGCCGCCGACGCCGCCGAGCTCCGCGAGCGCTTCACCGCCAGCCGCTGGGCCAACCGCACGCCGGTGGCGGTGGAGGTCCCGTTCGAGACCGAGGTCGCGGGCACGCTGGTGCGCGGCCGGATCGACGCGGTGTTCGCCGACGACGACGGCGGCGCCACGGTGGTCGACTGGAAGACCGGGCGGGTGCCGCACGACGACGCGATGCCCGCGCTCGCCGTGCAGCTCGCGGCCTACCGGCTGGCCTGGTCGGCGCTCTCGGGGATCCCCGTCGAGCGGGTGCGCGCGGCGCTGCACTACGTCCGCGACGACGTGACCAGGAGCCCCGCCGACCTGCTCGACGCCGCCGGCCTGCGCGCGCTCGTCGCCACGGTGCCGGAGGAGCAGCGCGTCCCGGAGGGCGATCCGCAGGCCCCGTCCTTCGCCGGCCCCGACGACACCGACCCGGACGCGGACGAGGGCCCGGTCGAGGACGTGGACCCCGACCCCCGCTGACCCCCCCCGCCGCCCGCCCCCGCCGACCCCACAGCAGACCCGAGCACCTGCCACCGAGGAGCAGAATCGAGGAGTGAGCAACACCGAGACCGCGCCCGCCGAGGTGCAGTGCGAGCCCGGCGGGTCGCCGGGGCGTGTCGAGGTCCTGACCCCGCGCGACGTGCCCCTCGGCGGGCCCCGCGCGATGACCGTCCGTCGCACCCTGCCCCAGCGGCAGCGCTCGCTGATCGGGGCCTGGTGCTTCGTCGACCACTACGGGCCCGACGACACCGCGAGCTCGGGCGGCATGGACGTCCCGCCCCACCCGCACACGGGGCTCGCGACGGTCAGCTGGCTGTTCACCGGCGAGGTCGAGCACCGCGACAGCCTCGGCACCCACGCGATGGTCCGCCCCGGCGAGCTCAACCTCATGACCGGTGGGCACGGGGTCGCGCACTCCGAGGTCAGCACGCCGGACACCACCCTCCTGCACGGCGTGCAGCTCTGGGTCGCGCTGCCCGACCATGCGCGCGACCGGCCCCGCGACTTCGCCCACCACGTCCCCGCAGCGACGGACCTCGGAGGCGGCGCCGTCGCCCGCGTCTTCCTCGGCACCCTGGCCGGGTCGACGTCGCCGGTGGTCACCGCGACCCCGCTGCTCGGCGCGGAGCTGCTGCTCGATCCCGGAGCGCGCGTCGAGCTCGCCGTCGACCCGACCTTCGAGCACGGCCTGCTCGTCGACGGCGGTCACGTCACGCTGCAGGGACGCCCGGTGGAGCGCGCCGAGCTCGGCGTCGTCGACCCCGGCCCGTCGACGCTGGAGATCGTCGCGGGCGACGAGCCCGCCCGCCTCGTCCTGCTCGGCGGCCCGCCCTTCGGCGAGCAGATCGTCATGTGGTGGAACTTCGTCGCCCGCACCCACGACGAGATCGTCGCCTTCCGCGCCGACTGGGAGGCCGGAAGCGCGCGGTTCGGGCAGGTCGACGGCTACGTGGGCCGTGACGGGCGGACCGGCGCGGCCGCGCGCCTGCCCGCCCCCGCCCTGCCGCACGCGACGATCCGGCCGCGCGGCAACCCCGCCTGAGGCTCAGCCGGCCTCGCGCCGCACCCGCAGCGCGTGCGCGACCATCGGCGAACCGCCCCGTCAGCGCCCGACCGCGTAGCCCTGCATCCCCCGGGGGTTGGCGGCGCTCCACAGGAGCCCGCGCGCCCGGTCGATCCCGACGGCCGAGAGCCGGCCCAGCGACCAGGGTCCGCTGCGGGTCACCCGGTGTCCGCGCCGCTCGAGACCGTCGACGACGCCGTCGGGCAGGCGGTCCTCGACCACCGCGCCCCCCGGCTCGCGGCCCCGCGGCCAGAACGAGCTGGGCGACGACGTCGAGTGCAGGGCGGGCGCGTCGATCGCCTGCTGGGGGTCGTAGCCGCCCACGAGGGTGCGCAGCAGGTAGAGGAGCTGCCACTGGTCCTGCTGGTCGCCGCCGGGTGTCCCGAGTGCGGCGACGGGACCGTCGTCGTCGAGGACGAGCGTGGGGGTGAGGGTGGTCCGCGGCCGGCGGCCCGGGGTCAGCGTCGAGGGCAGGCCCTCCTGCAGCCAGCTCATCTGCAGCCGGGTGCCCAGGGCCATTCCGAGCTCGGGGATCGTCGGGGACGACTGCAGCCACCCACCCGACGGGGTGGCCGAGACGATGTTGCCCGCGCGGTCGACGACGTCGAGGTGGCAGGTGTCGCCCTTGGTCTCGCCGGAGAGCACGACCGTGGGCTCCCCGATCGTGCCGTCCGAGGTCACCCGGGACGCCGAGCCGTCGAGGGCGAGGTCGGCCAGCAGCGGCTCGCGGCCGCCGAGGCGCCCGGGTCGCAGGTCGGGCGAGGCGGTGTCGGTGATCAGGGCCCGTCGCTCGGCGACGTAGGCGGGGGCCAGGAGGGCGGCGACGTCGAGGGGGTCGCCGGCGTCGCCGAACCACGCCTCGCGGTCCGCCATTGCGAGCTTGGTGGTCTCGAGCACGAGGTGCGCGCCGCGCTCGGAGGACGGGTCGAGGTCGGCGTCGTCGTACCCGTCGAGGACGGCCAGCGCGGCGAGCAGCGCCGGGCCCTGTCCCCAGGCGGGCGTCTTGGCGATCCGCCGACCACGGAACTCCCCGACGGCGGCGTCGACCACCTGCGCCCGGAAGCCTGCCGTGTCCGCGACGGTGAGCACGCCCGCGTGGTCGGTGCCCGACGAGTGCCGGTGGGGCGTGCGGCACGACGCCGCCATCGCCTCCGCGACGAAGCCCTCGGCCCAGACGGTGCGCACCGCGTCGACCCGGGCGGGCCGGTCGCGGCCGTGCGCCGCGGCGGCGAGGCGTTCCAGCGTCTGCGCCCACGCCGGGTTGCGCAGGACCTCGCCCGCCCGCGGCGGCCGGCCACCGGGCAGCCACAGCGCGGCCGAGGTCGGCCAGTGCTCGCGGAACAGGTCGGCGACGGCGCCGACGGTGCTCGCCAGCCGCGGGACGGCGGGCACGCCGTCGCGGGCGTAGCCGATCGCCGGCGCCAGGACGTCGCCGACCTCCCACGTGCCGTGGTCGCGCAGCAGCAGGAACCACGCGTCGACGGCGCCGGGGATCGCCGCGGCCAGCGCACCCGAGCCCGGCACCCGGTCGAGACCCTCGGCGCGGTACGCCGCCGCGGACGCCCCGGCCGGTGCCGGGCCCTGGCCGTCGAGCACCCGGGGTGTCGGGTCGTCGGCGGTCGCGAACACGGCGGTCATGTCGCCACCGGGCCCGTTGAGGTGCGGCTCCACGACGTGCAGCACGAACGCGCCCGCGACGGCGGCGTCGAAGGCGGAGCCGCCGCGCTCGAGGACACCCATCGCGGTGGCGGCGGCCGCCCAATGGGTCCCCGCCGCCATCCCGACCGTGCCCTCCAGCACCGGTCGTGTCGTGAACTCCGGCGGCGGTGTCCATCCCGGGGGTGTCACCGTGTCAGCGAAGCCGATAAGACGGCGTCGACGGAAGAGGAGTACGAGATAGCAATGTGAAAGTATTGACGTAGGACTCCATTCGCGCCAGGCTTCTCCCATCGCACCGGCACCAGGAGGCCCCCGATGAGCACGACCGTCGCCCCGACGCAGGCTCGCAGCCGTCCCGCCACCATCGCGCTGTGGACGCTGCAGGTGCTGCTCGGTCTGATGTTCATCGTCGGGTCGGGCGCCCCGAAGCTCTTCGGCGAGGCCTATGCGGTGCAGATCTTCGAGGACCTCGGCACCGGCCAGTGGCTGCGGGTCGTGGTCGGCCTGCTCGAGGTCGCCGGCGGGATCGGGCTGCTCGTCCCGCGCCTGGCCGGGCTCGCCGCCTCCTGCCTGGTCGCGCTCATGGTCGGCGCCACGATCGCGCAGCTGTTCTTCCTCAGCGCGGGCTTCTGGTACACGCCGGTGATCCTCGGTGTCCTGCTCGGCGTGGTCGCCTGGGTGCGCCGCACCGAGATCCCCCGGGTGCTCGAGCGCTGAATCGCCTGGTCTCCCCGCCCGGTCGTCGCACCCTGCGACGGCCGGGCGGTGTCGTGCGTGGCTAGCGTGGATCGCATGACCAGCACCCAGTCGTCGGAGGCCCGTGAGGTGGCCGCCCGCGCCGAGGCGTTCGTCGAGGACCTGCAGACCTGGCTGCGCATCCCGTCGATCTCCGCCGACCCCGGCCACCACGACGACGTGGCCCGCTCCGCGGCGTGGCTCGCGGAGCGGCTGCGCGCCGAGGGCTGGCCGCAGGTCGAGGTGTGGGACGACACCGACGCGCTGCCCGCGGTGTACGCGTCGTGGCCCGCCCCGGACCCGGCCGCACCGACCGTTCTCGTCTACGGCCACCACGACGTCCAGCCCGCGGACCTCTCCGACGGCTGGTCGTTCGAACCGTTCGTGCCCGAGGTGGTGGGGGAGGAGCTGCGCGGGCGCGGCGCCTCCGACGACAAGGGGCACCTGGCGATGGTGCGGCTCGGCCTCGCCGCGCACCTCGCCGCGACGGGCGCCGACGGCCCCGCCGTGCACCTGAAGATGCTGGCCGAGGGCGAGGAGGAGTCCGGCTCGGCGCACCTCGCGTCCCTGCTCGCGGCGCACCGCGACGCGTTGGCCTGCGACGCGATCGTCGTCACCGACACCGGCATGGTCGGCCGCGACGCCCCGACCGTCTGCACCGGCATGCGCGGGATGGTCGACACCGAGGTCGCCTTCCGCGGCGCCTCGGTCGACCTGCACTCGGGCCAGTTCGGCGGGGCCGTCCCGAATCCGGTCACCGAGCTCGCGCGCCTCGTCGCCGCCCTGCACGACGACCAGGGGCGCGTCCGGGTGCCGGGCTTCTACGACGACGTGCGCCCACCCACACAGATCGAGCGCGACGCCTGGGCCGCCCTGCCCTTCGACGAGCCGGCGTGGCTGGCGGGCTCCGCGGCCGGCGCGCGGGCGACCGCCGGCGAAGCGGGCTGGACCACCTACGAGCGGCTCTGGGCGCGCCCGACCGCCGAGGTCAACGGCCTGCACGGCGGCTACGCCGGCCCCGGGCACAAGACGATCGTGCCGCACTCGGCGATGGCGAAGCTGACGTTCCGGCTGGTCGCCGACCAGGACCCGGCGCGCGTCCTCGCCGCCGTCCGCGACTTCGTCGCCGCGCACACCCCGGCCGGGATCGAGGCCGAGGTGTCGGCCACCGGCCCGGGCGTCGAGCCGCTGATCTGCGACGTCGACTCGGTCCTCGTCACCACGATCCGCGAGGCGATGGGCGTCGCGCTCGGCGCCGAGGTGCTGCCCGCGCGCGAGGGCGGCAGCGGCCCCGAGGCGCTCCTGTCCACCGAGCTCGCGGCCCCGCTGGCCTTCCTCGGCGTCATGCTGCCGTCCGACCGCATCCACGCCCCCGACGAGCGCGCGGTCCTGCCGCTCCTGCTCGCCGGCGCCGAGGCGACCGCCCACCTCTGGCGGCTGCTGGGGGAGCGCGGGGTGTGAGCTTGCGTTCGAGCGCACTCGAAGTCCTAGCGTCGAGGACATGACCACGGCACAGACCCCGATCGGATCCGGATTCGGCGCAGCGACCACCGCGCGCGAGGTGCTGGACGGCATCGACCTCACCGGCCGCCTCGCGGTCGTCACGGGCGGCTACTCGGGACTCGGCCTCGAGGCGACGCGCGCGCTCACCGCGGCCGGCGCCCACGTCGTCGTCCCCGCCCGCCGCCCGGACGCGGCGAAGGAGGCGCTCGACGCCCTCGAGGGGGTGGAGCTCGCCACCCTCGACCTGGGTGACCTCGACAGCGTCGCGGCCTTCGCCGGCGACTTCCTGGACTCTGGGCGCGCGATCGACATGATGATCGACAACGCCGGGATCATGGCGACGCCGGAGACCCGGGTGGGCCCGGGCTGGGAGGCGCAGTTCGCCACCAACCACCTCGGCCACTTCGCGCTGGTCAACCGGCTGTGGCCGGCGATCGAGCGGGGCAGCGACGCGCGCGTGGTGTCGGTGTCCTCCCGGGCCCACCACCGCTCGCCGGTGCGCTTCGACGACCTCGACTGGCGTGCGGGGCCCTACGACAAGTGGGCGGCCTACGGGCAGTCGAAGACGGCCAACGTCCTCTTCGCCGTGCACCTCGACGCGCTCGCGGCCGACCGCGGCGTCCGGGCGTTCTCGTTGCACCCGGGCGGGATCATGACGCCGCTGCAGCGCCACCTGCCCCGCGAGGAGATGGTCGCGCTCGGGTGGCTCGACGAGGACGGCGAGCCGACGCGGGAGGCCGCGGCGAACTTCAAGACACCCGAGGCCGGGGCGGCCACCGAGGTCTGGGCCGCGACCTCGCCGCAGCTCGCCCGACGCGGCGGGCTCTACCTCGAGGACTGCGAGGTCGCCGAGCTCGCCACCGACGACGCGTCGGGACGCGGTGTGCGCGCTTACGCCGTCGACCCCGAGGCCGCAGCCCGTCTCTGGGCCGTCTCGGCCGAGCGGACCGGGGTGGACGCGTTCGGCTGACGCGTTGTGCGCGCACGATGCGTCAGCCGAAGGTGTGACGGTCGCGGGCGGCGTGTCGGGTCGACGGAGGCGATCACCCGCCCGGCGCAGAAGGGCTCGCCGGCGGTCGCTCTCCGGCGCCGCGATGCGCCGGAATCTGCCGTGAACGGCGACTCAAGGTCCGGCGCGCGTGCCCGGAACGCGCTAGCAGACGCCGGATCGTGGACGTCGTGGATACCTCGATCGTGGGACGGCCGGAGGTGTTTGAATCCCGTTCGTGTCGTTCACGGGGACCACGGCGAGGTCGCATCTGGATCGTTCCCACCTGGTGCGGGGCGGGAGTCGATCACCGCGCACCACGGTGCGCCGGGAACGCCGCGGTGCGGTGCTCGGTGTGCTCCTCGCGCTCGCCCTGGGCGCCGCGCTCGCGCTGTGGCTGATCCTCGCGGCGCACCCGGTCGGGGCCCGCGCGGAGGACGGTGCCGCCGGAGTTCCGGACACCCCGGCCGCCGTCGAGACCGTCGGTCCGGCGGTCGTCATCACCAGCAACTCCTGCATCGCCGACGACCCGCGCGATGTCGTCGCCGTCGACGGCCCCGGCGGGCGGCGGCTCATGCCGCTCGACGGGTGCGGGACCCCGGTCGGTTCGAAGCTGACGGTCCGGATGGCGTTCGTCGGCGCCGAGCCGGCGGCCGACACGCCGGCCCGCGTGCTCGGCACCGGGTCCGCGGCCGCGCTCGCCGCCACCGAGCCCGCCGAGTCGCCGCTCACCGGTCGCCTGGCGATCCTGCTCACCGGCGTCGCCGGGCTCGGGATGGCCGGACTGCTCGTCGCCGTGGTGCGCGAGCGGTCCCGCCGGCCCGCGGCGCGCCCGACGGCCCCGCCGGCGCGTCCGACGCGGACCACCACGACCACGGCCGCCCCCCGCCCGGCTGTCGACCGGGCCGTCGAGAGGGGCACCGTCCACCGCCCCGCGTCGCGGCCCGGCCGGTCGGCGACGGCCGGACGGCCCGCCGCGCTCGACGCCGGACGTCGCGTGCCGGCACCCCGCGGGGGCACCTCGCGCCGGATCACCGCGAGCGGCGAGGGCCGCCCGCGCAGCCGGGGCACGGACCGGGGGACCGGCGGCGGGTCACGTCGCCCGGCCGCCGGTCCGCACCGCCGTTAGGTTGGTCATGTGACCTCCAGCGTGACCGCCCCCGCACGGGGGCTGCACCGACGTGTGCTCGACAACGGGCTGCGCGTGCTCCTGGTGCCCGATGCGGCCGCCCCCGTCGTGGGCATCGCCGTCCACGTCGACGTCGGCTTCCGGTCCGAGCCCGAGGGCCGCACCGGGTTCGCCCACCTCTTCGAGCACCTGATGTTCCAGGGCTCGGAGAGCCTGGAGAAGCTCGCCCACTTCCGGCACGTGCAGTCGTCGGGCGGCGTCTTCAACGGCTCGACGCACCAGGACTACACGAACTACTTCGAGGTCCTGCCGTCGGCCGCGCTGGAGCGGGCGCTGTTCCTCGAGGCCGACCGGCTGCGCGCCCCGCGCCTGACGCACGAGAACCTGCGCAACCAGGTGGACGTGGTCAAGGAGGAGATCCGCCTCAACGTCCTCAACCGGCCCTACGGCGGCTTCCCCTGGATCCTGCTGCCGCCGGTGCTCTACGACACCTACCCGAACGCGCACAACGGGTACGGCGACTTCACCGACCTCGAGCAGGCCTCCCTCGACGACGCCGCCGCGTTCTTCGACGCCTACTACGCGCCGGGCAACGCGGTGCTCACCGTCGTCGGGGACCTCGACCCGGACGAGACGGCCGCGCTCGTCGACAAGCACTTCGGCGACATCCCCGCCCGCGCGGTGCCGACGCGCCCGAGCTTCGCCGAGCCCCCGCCCGACGGGGAGCGCCGGGAGTCGGTGGTCGACGCGAACGCCCCGCTGCCGGCCCTGGCGCTGGGACACCGCCTGCCCGACCCGCACGCCGACCTGCCCGGCTACCTCGCGCACGCCGTGCTGGCGAGCCTGCTCACCGACGGCGAGGCCGCGCGACTGACGCAGCGCCTCGTGTACGGCGACGAGCTGGTCACCGACGTCTCCGCCTCCTGCGGGCTCATGGGCGCCCCCCTGGACGCCCGCGACCCCGACACGTTCACGGTCACCGCCGTGTACCCCGGCACGGTCGACCCGCAGCGGATCATCGGCGCGGTCGACGACGAGCTCGCGACCCTCGCCGCCGACGGTCCCGACCCCGACGAGCTGCGCCGGGTGACCGCCCGCTGGGCCTCCTCGCTGCACCGGGAGCACGACCGCCTGATGAGCCGCATGCTCGCGCTCGGTTCGGCCGAGCTGGTCCAGGGCCGCGCCGAGCTCGCCGACGAGCTGCCCGGCCTCATCGCCGCGGTCGAGCCGTCGGCCGTCGCGGCCGCCGCCGGGTCCCTGCGTCCCGACCAGCGCGCCGTCCTCACCGTCACGCCGGGAGGTGCGGCATGACCGGGCGCCGCAGCGCCGAGGAGATCGGCAGCACCCCCACGGGCCCCCGCGCCCTGCCTCCGCTGGGCCCGCAGCGCTCGGTGCCCGCGCCCGAGGAGGTCGACACCGTCCTCGGCTCGGGCCTGCGCGTCGTTGCCGTGCGCCGCCCCGACGTCCCGATGGTCGAGCTGCGCCTGCGGGTCCCGTTCGCCGACACCAGTGGGCGTGACGACTCGGCCCACGCCGCCGTCGCCGAGGTCCTCGCCACGACCATCCTGTCCGGCACCTCGTCGCGCAGCCGCGTCGGCATCGACGACGACCTGGCCGGCGTCGGCGGCGAGATCGGCTTCTCGGTCGACCCCGAGCGCCTCTCGGTCTCCGGGCACGCGCTGGCCGACGGCCTCGACACGCTGCTCGACGTGCTCGCCGACCTCGTGCTCGCGGCGACGCACCCCGACGACGAGCTCGCCCGCGAGCGGGAGCGTCTCGTCGAGCGGATCGAGCTGGCGTCGGCGCAGCCGTCGGTGATCGCCCGCCGCGCGCTGCAGGAGCGCCGCTACGGCGCGCACCCCGTCACGCGCGAGATGCCGCGGCCCGAGGAGGTCACCGCGGTGACCGCCGACGCCGTGCGGTCGCTGCAGGCCTCGGCCCTGCTGCCCGGAGGCTCGGTGCTCGTGCTCGTCGGCGACCTCGACCCGGCCGACGCCGTCGCGCGCGTGGAGAAGGCGCTCGCAGGCTGGTCGGGTGGTCGGGCCGCCCCGCTGCCGGCGCTGCCGGAGCTCCGGGCCCGCGACCTGCTGCTCGTCGACCGGCCGGGCGCCGTCCAGTCGCAGCTGCGGCTCTCCGCGCCGGCGGTCGGCCGGACCGACCCGCGCTATCCGGCGCTGCAGCTGGCCAACCTGGCGCTCGGCGGCTACTTCTCGTCGCGCCTGGTGGAGAACCTGCGCGAGGACAAGGGCTACACCTACCACGCGTCGTCGAGCCTCGAGCTCGATCCGCACGGCGCGGTGCTGGCGGTGGAGACCGACGTCGCGTCCGAGGTCACCGGCCCGGCGCTGCTCGAGGCGCGCTACGAGCTGGGCCGGCTCGCGGTGGTGCCGCCGACCGAGGACGAGGTCGAGTCGGCGCGGCGCTACCTCGTGGGCTCGCTGCTGATCTCGATGACGACCCAGGCCGGCTACGCCTCGACGGTCGCCGCGCTCGCCGCGCACGGGCTCTCGTCGTCGTGGGTGCGCGAGCACCCGGCGCGCCTCGAGGCCGTCACCACCGACGAGGTCGCGGCGGCCGCCACGGAGTTCTTCGCGCCGACGAGGTTCACCGGGGTCGTGGTGGCCGACGCCGCACGGACCGGTCCCGGGCTGCACGCCCTCGGCGGAGTGGAGATTCCGTGACGTCAGGGACCGCGGGCCCCGACCTGCGCGCCGCCTTCCACCTCGACGAGGACCCGTCGCTGTCGCGCTCGACGGTCGACCGCCGCGAGCAACTGCGCGTCGACCCCGAGCACAGCCGCGCGCTGTGGCCCGACGCCCGGGTGGTGCTCGTCGACCCGCACGGCCGGACGCCGGTCGAGCGGGGCGAGGACGGCGCCGTGACGCTGATGATGGTGCCGACCAGCACCCTCGACGACGAGACGCCCGCCGACGCCGTGCTGCTCGGCGAGGAGGACGGGACGGCGTACTGGGCCGTCCGCGTGCCCGACCCGGCCGAGGCGCACGCCAACGACGCGGGCTCGGGCTTCATGACCGCCGAGCAGTGGGCCCGCGCGGGCGGGGGCCCGGACCACGAGAACTGGACCGACCTGCGCACCTCGGGGGCCGACCTCGACGCGCGGGGCGCCGGCCTGCTCACCACCGCGGTGGCCCTGCTCAACTGGCACGACCGCAGCCGATTCTGCGAGCGCGACGGGTCGGAGACGTACGCGATCAAGGCGGGCTGGGCGCGCCTGTGCACCGCGCACCAGCACGAGGAGTACCCGCGCACCGACCCGTCGATGATCTGCCTGGTGCACGACGGTGCGGATCGCGTGCTGCTCGCGCGCCAGCCGATCTGGCCTGCGGGCCGCTACTCGGTGCTGGCCGGGTTCGTCGAGGCCGGCGAGTCGCTCGAGGCGTGCGTCGCCCGCGAGTGCGCCGAGGAGGTCGGCGTGGACGTCCACACGATTTCGTACCTCGGGTCCCAGCCCTGGCCGTTCCCGCGTTCGCTGATGATCGGCTTCTCGGCGGTCGCCGACCCCGACCAGCCGATCAAGCTCCAGGAGGGCGAGATCGAGGGTGCCCGCTGGGTCACCCGTGCCGAGCTCCGCGAGGCCCTGGACGCGGGGGAGTGGTCCCACCGCGACGGTGCACCTCGCGGCGCCCAGGGCGTCGGCGGTACGGCGTTCGAGGCGGGCGCCGGGCGCGAGCTCATCCTGCCCGGCGGCGTCTCCATCGCCCGCGCCATGCTCGAGGCCTGGGCCGCCGCGGGCTGAGCGCTCGCTCGCCTGCCTACCCGGATGACGAACGAACGGCGCTTTCGCTGCTTGTGTAGCAGCGAAAGCGCCGTTCGTTCATTCAGGGCCGCGGCATCCGGGCGCTCGCGCACCTCCGGTCGGCGGAGTCTCAGGAAGCTGCCTCGACGCGCGCCAGCGTCTCCTTGACCTCGGCGAAGCTGGGGTTCGTGGCCGCGCTGCCGTCGGGGTAGACGACGGTCGGCACGGTGCGGTTGCCGCCGTTGACCTCGGTGACGATCTCGGCGGCGTCCGGGACGCGGTCGATGTCGACTTCCTCGTACCCGATGCCCTCGCGGTCGAGCTGGGTCTTGAGGCGTCGGCAGAACCCGCACCAGCTGGTCGTGTACATCGTCATCTGTGCCACGCCCGATGCAACGCACTCGAAGCCGGATTCAGTCCTCGACGTGACCGAAGCGGTGCCGCGTGCGGCTGATCGCCTGCTCACGCAGCACCGTCAGCATCTCGCGCCGCCCGTCGGCCACCACCGGGGCGTCGATGAGGGACGCGCCGACCGAGGCCGCGGCCCGCTGGAGGTCGGCGGGCACCGTCCCCACCACCCGCAGCCGCTCGCCGTGCTCCGGGTCGCCCGCGAACTCCCTCACCGGCACCCCGGCACACGCCGCCGCGAGGCGGACCCGCAGCACGTCGCGCGCGGCGGCGTCCGAGCCGATCACGAGCCGCAGCGCGGGCAGCGTCCGGTAGCGGAAGACGTTGGCCTCGGCGCGCAGGCCCGTCGGGTCGTGCTCGACGGAGAACTCGTCCCGCCACGCGGCGGCGTCCGATCCGGCGGCGGCGCGCAGCCACGCGAGGTCCTCGGCGCCCCAGCGCGGGGCCTCGTCCGCGAGCAGCGCCGCGACCGGCGGCGCGAGGGGCGCGGAGGGGAGCCCCTCGACGGGACCGTCGTGCCACGTCCCGAACTGGGCGACGTAGTTCGGTCCACCGGGCTTCGCGCCCGGCCCGACCACGGAGCCCTTCCAGCCCCCGAACGACTGGCGCTGCACGATCGCGCCCGTGATGTGACGGTTGACGTAGGCGTTGCCGACCTCGACGTGTTCGCTCCAGTGGGCGATCTCGTCCGGGTCGAGGGCGTGCAGGCCGCCGGTGAGCCCGTAGCCCGTGGCGTTCTGCAGTGCGATCGCCTCGTCGAGGTCCGCCGCGTGCATGAGCCCGAGCACCGGCCCGAAGCACTCGGTGAGGTGGAACCACGAACCGGGCGCCACGGGCGCCTTCACCCCCGGTGTCCAGAGCGACGCGCCGAGCCTGCGGGGCTCGACCAGCCACGTCTCGCCCCGGTCGCGGCGGGTCAACGCCCGCTCGAGCTTCTCGTCCGGTGGCCCGATCAGGGGGCCCATCGTCGTCGACGGGTCGCTGCCGTGACCGACGCGCAGGGTGCGGACGGCGTCGGCGAGCTGGCGGTGGAACCGCGACCCGGCCGCCGTACGCGTCGACCGCATCGATCCGACGAGGATCGCGAGCGACGCCGCCGAGCACTTCTGCCCGGCGTGCCCGAACGCCGAGCGCACGAGGTCGGCGACGGCGAGGTCGGGGTCGGCGCTGGGCGTGATCACCAGCGCGTTCTTGCCGCTGGTCTCGGCGATCAGGCGGAGATCGGGGCGCCACGACCGGAACAGCTCCGCGGTCTGCGACGCCCCGGTGAGCACCACGTGGTCGACGGCCGGGTGCGTGACGAGCCGCCGCCCGGCGTCCCCCTCGTCGGTGTGCACGAGCTGAAGGGCGTCCGCCGGGATGCCGCCCCGGTGCAGGGCGGCGACGCCGACCTCGGCGCACGCCCGCACCTGCGGCGCCGGCTTGATCATCACCGCCGCCCCGGCGGCCAGGGCCGCGACGCAGCCGCCGAGCGGGATGGCGATCGGGAAGTTCCAGGGTGGGGTGACCACGACGACGCGGTCCGGGGTGAACGGCGCGCCCTCCAGCTCGTCGGCCCGGTCCGCGTAGTACGCCGCGAAGTCGATCGCCTCGGAGATCTCCGGGTCGGCCTCGGCGATCGTCTTGCCGGCCTCGTCGACCATCACGGTCAGCAGGTCCCCGCGCGCCGCGGCGAGCGCGCGGGCGGCCTCGCGCAGGATCGTCGCGCGCTCACGGGCGGGCCGGGACCCCCACGTGGACGCCGCCGCGGCGTCGATCACCGCGTCCACGGCGCCCGGGTCCGTGAGCTCGGGCTCGCGCACCCCGGGCCCCGCGGCGGTGATCGCCCGCAGCGCCCACTCGCGGTTCGCGGCCAGGGAGGGATCGGTGTCGGGCACGTTGCGGAACCGATGCTCCGCACGTGAGTGATCCGGGTCGTCCTGACGACCCGGATCACTCACGCGCGCGGAGCGCCTCGGCGTCGCCGCCACCGCGTCGCGGTCGCGCACCGAGGCCCGGAAGCGGTCGGTGTACGACGCGGGCCCGGCGTCGGAGAACAACGCGTAGAGGTAGTTCTCCGGCGAGGCGTTCTCCTCGAGCCGGCGCACGAGGTAGGAGACGGCGGCGTCGAAGTCGCCGGTGTGCACCACCGGCGTGTACAGCACGAGCTGCTCCCGGACGTCGCGCGCGACCACCTTCGCCTGCGCCGGCGCCATGCCCTGCAGCATCTCGACGTCGATCTGGCGCTCGGCATCGCGGGCGGCGGCGAGCTCGACGGCCAGCGCGACGTGGTGGAGGTGGTGGCTGGCGACGCCGAGGCGCAGCGCGTCGACCAGATCGCCCCCGATCGCCCGGTCGAGCAGGCGCACGTAGTTCGCATCGACCTCGGCCTTCGTCGTGTACGGCGCCTGCGGCCAGTCGTGCATCTCGGCGTCGACCTTCTCCATGGCGAGGTTCGCGCCCTTGACCAGCCGGACCTTGATCGGCGCGCCACCGGCCGCGACCCGGCGGCGGGCGAACGCGGCCAGCTCCTCCAGCGCGCCGAGGGCGTCGGGGAGGTAGGCCTGCAGCACGATCCCCGCCGCCAGCCCGGTGAACTCGGGGCGATCCAGCAGGGTCGTGAACAGGGCGACGGTGAGGTCGAGGTCCTTGTACTCCTCCATGTCGAGGTTCACGAAGGAGCCGGTCTCGCGCGCCAGGCGGAACAGCGGGGTCAGGCGCTCGACGAGCCGGTCACGGCTGCCCTCGAGGTCCCACGGCACGAGCTGGCTCGCCACCGACGACGCCTTCACCGAGACGTAGTCGACGTCGCCCCGCCGCAGCAGGTCCATCGTTCGGGCGAGTCGACGGTCCGCCTCCTCCTCGCCGAGCACCGCCTCGCCGAGCAGGTTGAGGTTCAGCCGGAAGCCCTCCGCGCGGGCCTCCTCGAGGCGACGCTCCAGCCCGCGGCCGTCGGCGTCGACGATCAGGTGGCCGACGAGGGCCCGGAGCCGACGCCGCGCGAGCGGCACCACCACACGAGGAGCCCTCGGGGCGAGCCTCGCGCCGGCGCGCAGGAGCGCCCGGTCGGCCCCGCCGATGAAGTCCGGCAGCGGCGCGTCCGGGCCCGCCAGGCGCGCGAGCTCCCGGGCCGCGACCTGGTCGTCGGCCGGGCGGGCCACGCGGTCGACGAAGCGCAGGGTGAAGTCGACGCCGGCCGGGTCGTGCATGAGGGCGGCGAGCTGTGCCGAGGGCCCGGTGGCCGCCCCGACGGCGCCGGCCCGCGCCCACTGGTCGGCACGGGCGACAGCCCGCTCGACGAGCTCGTCGGGGATACCGCCGCCGGCCCCGTGGGTGGTCGGCGCGAGCTGCTCGGTCATGGCTCCATCGTGGCCCGATCCGGTCGTCGGGTCTCGTCCGGATTCGACGGGCCCGGCGCCGGATCGACACCGTCGGTGACACGCCGGCGCAGGACCGGCGCCGGGCTCGCTCAGACCCGGGTGCGCAGCGCCCAGACCGCGAGCGGCCCGAACACCGCCGCGAAGGCCACGCCCCAGAGCAGCGTGGCGACGGCGTTGGCCGCCACCGGCCCCCCGACCAGGAGCCCGCGCAGGGCGTCGGCCAGCCGCGTCACGGGATTGATCGACACCCAGGCCTGCAACCAGTCCGGCATCGTCTGCGTGGGCGCGAAGGCGTTGCTCGCGAACGTCAGCGGGAAGAGCACGGTGAACCCGTAGATCTGCACCTTCTCCGGATCGCGCGCGAGCACCCCGAGCAGGACCGAGGTCCACGAGAACGCGACGGTGAACGCGACGAGCAGCCCGAACGCGGCGAGCACCGCGAGCGGGCTGGTGGTGATGCGGAACCCGAGCGCCACCCCGACCGCGAGCAGCACCACCAGCGACCAGAGCTGGCGCACCACGTCGCCCATGATCCGCCCCGACAACGGTGCCGACCGGGCGATCGGCAGGCTGCGGAAGCGGTCGAAGGTGCCCTTCTGCAGGTCGGTCGCCAGCCCGGTGGCCGTGTAGACGGTGAGGAACAGCGCGTTCTGCGCGATCAGCCCGCCGAGGGAGAACTGCAGGTAGGCGTCGGTGGAGCCGCCGATCGCCCCGCCGAACACGAACGTGAACAGCAGCACGAACATGATCGGCTGGATCGAGAGGTCGAGCAGCTCGGAGGGGTTGTGCTTGATCTGGACGAGGCTGCGCCAGGCCATGGTGAGCGACTGGCTCGCCCACTGGGCGGGGGTCGCGCGCCGGGATCGGGGCGCCGGCACGGCGGGGAGGTCGGTGGCGGGCGGGCCCGCCACCGTGCGGTCGAGGGTCACACCAGCTCCCGGTCGGTCGTGCTGTCGGAGTCTGTGCTGGACTCGTCGACCGCGCGGCGGCCGGTGAGCGCGAGGAAGACCTCGTCGAGGGTGGCCCGCCGCAGCGTCAGCTCGGCGAGGCGTACGCCGACGTCGTCGAGTCGGCGGACGACCGCGGGCATGAGGCCGTCGTCGCCCGCGGGGACCGAGACGGTGTCCTGATCGACCGTCGGCGTCGCGCCGGCGAGCTCGGCCGCGATCCGCGTCACCACCGCCACCTGCCCGGCGTCGGTGGGGCGCATCTGGAGCACGGCGGCACCGGCGCGGGCCTTGAGGTCGTCGGGCGTGCCGGTGGCGACCACCGCCCCGCGGTCGATGACGACGATGTCGTCGGCCAGCTGATCGGCCTCCTCGAGGTACTGCGTGGTGAGCAGCACCGTCACGCCGTCGTCGGTGAGTCTGCGGACCATGCCCCACAGCTCGTTGCGGCTGGCCGGGTCGAGCCCGGTGGTGGGCTCGTCGAGGAAGAGGATGCGCGGGCGCCCGACCAGCGACGCCGCGAGGTCGAGCCGGCGGCGCATGCCCCCGGAGTAGGTGCGCGCGGCCCGGCCGGCCGCATCACCGAGCCCGAACTGCCCGAGGAGATCGGCGGCCCGGGCCTTCGCCGCGGCGCGTCCCTGCCCGAGGAGCCGGGCGATGAGCACGAGGTTCTCGGTGCCGGTGAGCGCCTCGTCGACGCCCGCGTACTGCCCGGTGAGCCCGATGAGCGAACGCACGCGGTGCGGCTCGGTGATCACGTCGTGGCCCCCGACGACGGCGCGTCCCTCGTCCGGCGCGAGCAGCGTGGCGAGCACCCGCGTCGCGGTGGTCTTGCCGGCCCCGTTGGGCCCGAGTACCCCCAGCACGGTGCCCTCGGCGGCGGAGAGGCTCGCGCCCGCGAGCGCGGTGGTGGCGCCGAAGCGCTTGACGAGACCGTCGGCCTCGATGGCAGGTGGCACACCATCACCGTGTCAGAGGGGTCCGACAGCCGTCGTGATGTTTTCGGACCTCACACCCGATACCGCGCACGACCCGGCCCGTCCCGCCCCCGGCGGTCGGTCCGGGTTGAGAGCATGAGCCTCGTGGGCAGTACAGCGGGCAGCGGCGAGAACGGGGCGGGGTCGGACGCGGTGGCGGGGCTCGACCCCGAGCAGCGTGCGGCGGTGCTCGCGCCGCGGGGGCCGGTGTGCGTGCTGGCCGGGGCCGGGACGGGCAAGACCCGGACGATCACCCGCCGCATCGCGCACCTGGTCGGCAGCGGCCACGTCTCCTCCGGCCAGGTCCTCGCGGTGACGTTCACGGCCCGTGCGGCGGGCGAGATGCGCACGCGACTGCGCGCGCTGGGTGTCGACGGGCCGGGCCGGCCGCCGGTGCAGGCGCGCACCTTCCACGCCGCGGCCCTGCGCCAGCTGCGCTACTTCTGGCCGCGCGTGGTCGGCGGGGCGCCCTGGGAGGTGCTCGAGGGCAAGCTGCGCTTCGTCGGGCAGGCCGCCCAGCGGGCCGGGGCGCCGACCACCCGCGAGTCGCTGCGCGACCTCGCCGGCGAGATCGAGTGGGCCAAGGCCTCGCTCGTGGCCCCGGACGACTACGCGGCGGCGGCCGGCAGGGCCGCCCGCGACGTCCCGGGCCCGGTCGAGCAGGTCGCGAAGGTCTACGAGACCTACGAGACGCTCAAGAACCGCGCCGAGCAGCTCGACTTCGACGACCTGCTGCTCCACACGTCCGCGGCGCTCGAGGAGCACCCGGAGGTCGCCCACGAGTTCCACGAGCGCTACCGCTGCTTCGTGGTCGACGAGTTCCAGGACGTCACCCCGGCCCAGCACCGCCTGCTGCGGGCCTGGCTCGGCGGGCGTGACGACCTCACCGTGGTCGGCGACGCCAACCAGACGATCTATTCGTTCGCCGGTGCCAGCCCGTCCTACCTGCTCGACTTCCCGCGCGTGTTCCCCGAGGCGACGGTCGTGCGCCTCGTGCGCGACTACCGCTCCACCCCGCAGGTCGTCTCGGCGGCCAACACCGTCATCGGGGCGGCCCGGGGGCGCGCGGCCGGGTCGCGGCTGCGCCTCGAGGGGCAGCGCCCGCCCGGCCCGGAGCCCGACTTCGCCGAGCACGACGACGAGCCCGCCGAGGCGACGGCGGTCGCGGCCGCGATCGGCGAGCTGGTCGAGCAGGGTGTGCCGCCGGCCGAGATCGCCGTGCTGTACCGGGTCAACGCCCAGTCCGAGGCCTACGAGAAGGCGCTCGGCGACGCCGGGATCGCCTATCAGGTGCGCGGCGGCGAGCGCTTCTTCCAGCGCACCGAGGTCCGCACCGCGATCGCCGCCCTGCGCACCGCCGCGACGCGCGCCCCGGACGACGCCACCGGCGACAACATGGTGTCGCTGGTGCGCGCGGTCCTCGGCGAGCAGGGGCTGACCGAGGCCCCGCCCGCCGGGTCCGCCGGCGAGGGCGCCGCCCGCCAGCGCTGGGAGTCGCTGCGCGCACTGGCCGAGCTCGCCGAGGAGCTCGTCACCACCGTCCCGGAGGCCGACCTCGGTGCCTTCCTCACCGAGCTGAACGCCCGCGCGCAGGCCCAGCACCCGCCGACCGTGCAGGGCGTGACGCTCGCGTCCCTGCATGCCGCGAAGGGCCTGGAGTGGGACGCCGTGTTCCTCGTCGGGCTCACCGACGGCACGATGCCCATCCAGCACGCCGACGGCGACGACGACGCGGTCGAGGAGGAGCGCCGGCTGTTCTACGTCGGCGTCACCCGCGCCCGCGTGCACCTGCGGCTGTCCTGGGCGCTGTCGCGCAACGCCGGCGGACGGCGCTCGCGGCGACGCAGCCGTTTCCTCTACGGCCTCGTGCCCGAGGAGCACCCGGCCGCCCGGGTGCCCACCGGGCGCGGCGAGAACGGCGGCTCGCGGGGCAAGCCGACCTGCCGGCTCTGCGGCAAGCCGTTGCCGGACCCCGCGTCGGCCAAGCTGGGGCGCTGCAGCACCCACCCGTCGGACGTGGACGAGGAGCTCCTCGAGGCGCTGCGGACGTGGCGCTCCGCGGAGGCCAAGTCCCGGTCCGTGCCCGCCTACGTGGTGTTCACCGACGCCACGCTCATCGCGCTCGCCGAGCAGCGGCCCGCCGACCCGTCGGGGCTCGTGGCCATCCCCGGGATCGGGTCGTCGAAGCTCGAGCGCTACGGCACCGAGGTGCTCACCCTGCTGCGGGAGCACGCCTCGTAGGAGGTCGTCCGCGTCCGGTCGGAAGAACTCCGGGAAAACGTCCCGAAAATGCGTTGCCCTCCTGCGAGGGACCGCCCTACGGTCGATCACACACCGGCGCACGAGGCTGCCGGTCGGGCGGTTCGCCGCACGTGGGACATCGAGGGGGGCTCGCAGACATGGACATCGTCACCGTCGCGGGCACCGGTCGCCACGTCGCGAGCTGGCGCTACTCCACGGCTTTGACGCGTTCGAGCGTCGCCGTGTGCGGGCCGAGGGGACAGCAGCAGCGGCCCGTCGTCCGTGAGCGCGATCTCGTGAATCTCCCGACCTTCGACCCGCAGCGGACGTCCGCGCCCCGTCGGTGGGGCCCCTGACCTTCAGGACCCACCGGATCACACGAGGCCGCGGACCCGCTCCAGGGACCGCGGCCTTCGTCGTCGTCTAGGCGACCGACCTCCGCGGCTCCCGGCCCCGCCGACCCGCCCACCGGAGGTAGCACCGTGTCCCCCGCCGGACTACTCGAACGCCCGACCGTCACCGACCCCGGTCCCGAGCTCCCCGACCTCTTCGACGCCCTGACCTCCGTCGAACTCCCCTGTCGGCTCGCCGAGGAGGACCTCTGGTTCTCCGAGGCACCGGCCGACCTCGAGCGGGCCAAGGGCCTCTGCGGTGCCTGCCCGATCCGACGGGCGTGCCTCGCCGGCGCGCTCGAGCGGCGGGAGTACTGCGGGGTGTGGGGCGGGGAGATCTTCGACCGGGGCGCCGTGATCGCCCGGAAGCGGCCCCGGGGTCGGCCGTCCAAGGCCGACCTCGCCCGGGACGCGGAGCTCGCCGCCGCCCGGGCCGCCACCGGGGTCGCCTGACCCCACCCGGCCGCGAGCGAGGGTCACCCCGACTGCCCCGGAGGCAGCGAGGGTGACCCTCGCTCCGGTCACCCAGGACCCCCGAGGGGGGAGAAGGGGGCCCGGTGCGCTCTGGTCGACGCCAGCGTGCGCACCGGGCCCCGGACGAGAGGTCGTTTCAGTTCAGGCGGCGAAGCCCGGCTGCCACTGCTCGAAGATCCCCCGCAGCGGGATCTCGGCGTCGAGCTGACAGAGCACCGCCACCGACGCGAGCGTCACCCGGTGCACCAGCAGGTACTGCGGCGGCAGGTTGAGCCCGCGGCCGGTGGTGAACTCGGGGCGGCGCAGGTCGCCCAGGCGGTCGGCCTGCCCGCGCAGCCAGGACCGCGTGAAGTGGAACTTCTCGGTGCGCAGCGGGTCGGTGAGCGGACCGAGGTACGCGATCGCCTCGTCCGAGCCCATGTCGACGCCGGGCAGCACGAAGTTCAGCTGCTTGAGCAGCTCCAGGAGCTCCTCGGCGCGGTCCTCGACCGCCAGCCGCAACATGTGCCCGAGCTCGTAGGGCAGTCCGTCGGGCAGCTTCGCCACGGCCCCGAAGTCGATCACGCACAGCCGGCCGTCGGGCAGCAGCTGGAAGTTGCCGGGGTGCGGGTCGGCGTGGAGCAGGCCCACCCGCGCGGGCGACGAGAAGTGGAAGCGCGAGAGCAGCAGGCCGACGCGGTCGCGCTCCTCGGGCTCGCCGGACCGGATGATCGCCGACAGCGGCGTCCCGGTGACCCACTCGGAGACCATCGCCTTCGGCGCCGACGCCACCACGCGGGGCACGACGACGTGCGGGTCGCCCTCGTACGCGGCGGCGAAGGCGCGCTGCGCGTCGGCCTCGTCGCGGTAGTCGAGCTCCTCGGCCATGCGGTCGCGGAGCTCGGAGAGCAGCGGCTTGATCTCCATGCCCGGCACCAGCGGCTGGACCATGCGGCTGAAGCGCTGGAGCTGGCGCAGGTCGGCCATGATGGCCTCCTCCGCGCCCGGGTACTGGACCTTCACCGCGACGTCGCGGCCGTCGTGCCACACGGCGCGGTGGACCTGCCCGATGCTCGCGGCCGCCGCCGGGGTGTCGTCGAACTCGCGGAACCGCTCGCGCCAGCCCCGCCCGAACTGCTCGGCGAGGACGCGGTGGGTGCGCGCGGTAGGCATCGGGGGCGCGGCCGTCTGCAGCTTGGTGAGGGCCTCGCGGTAGGGCTCGGCCATCTCCGGGGGCACAGCGGCCTCGAACACGCTGAGGGCCTGGCCGAACTTCATGGCCCCGCCCTTGAGCTCGCCGAGGACCGCGAAGAGCTGCTCGGCGCCGCGGCGGGCGACGTCCGCGGTGATCTCGCCCTGGTCGCCGCCGGCCAGCCGGCGACCCCAGCCCGCGGCGGTGCGGGAGGCGAAGCCGAGCGGCAGCGAGGCCAGCCGGGCCGACCGCTGGACCGACCGGCGGGGGATGTCATCGGTCACGGGTCCGATTCTCCCTCGCGCGCTCGGTGACGGCGCGCCCAGGTCGGCTCGCGTCGGCGTCGCGGAGCGGTCTCTCAGGGCGTGTCGACGACCGACGCGTCGAGCTCCAGCCACCGGCGGCGGTCGAGCAGGCGGTCGATCTCGGATCGGAACAGCGCGATCAGCGCGGGGAACCGCGGGGTCGCGTGCCCGAGCCGGTCGCACAGCCTCGCGAGGTGCGCGTCGACCGACTGCAGGTCAGGGCAGCTGTAGGTCGCGCCCTCGGCGCCGAACACGGTGATCAGGGGGTCGTGGCCGCGGGTGTCGATCGCCGGGGGCCGCGTCATGGTGGAGGCCATGGCCGTCTCCTTCTCGAGGTTCACCGGAAGGTTCGCCGACCGCACCGATCCACTAACGCAGGATGTGATGTGCAGCCCGTGTTCCGGTCGTCACGCTGCGACCATCGGGTGGCGGCTCGTGGCCGGACGCACGGTCAGAGCCCGGCACCCGCAGTCCGGGTGCCGCCGGGCCGGTCGGGACCGGTGGGTGCCGTCCGGCTCGAGCACGAGCGCCGCGCCGCGCGCGGCGGGGACGGCGCCCTCGAGGTGCGCGAGCGACTGGCCGGCGGCGAGCGCGGCGGTCGCCGCGGCGAGGGCCACCGGCACGGCGACACGACGGCCCGCCAGCTCGGCGGCGACCCTCGGCCAGACGGGGTCCACGTCGGTGCGCCGGAGGTCCTCGCACCGCAGGCAGGGCGTCATTCCGGGCACGACGAGCGGCCCCACCGTGCCGACGCCGTCGACGACGCCCACCGGGAGGTGGACCCGGCCCGCGACCACGAGCTCCGACGTCGCCACCGGATCGGGACGGGCGCCGTCGGCGAGGACGACGAGGTCGGCGCGGGCCGCGAGCCAGCGGCGCGCCGGGGCGTCGGCCGGTGGCGGGATACCGGGCGACGCCCGCGCCACGGCGTCCGCGACCGCCCACGCGGACGGACGACCGACGTCCCCGGCCAGCAGACCGGTGCCGACGTCGTCGCGCACCACCGTTCCCCCGGCCTCGACGAGCACCCGCCCGACACCGGCCGCGGCGAGCAGACAGGCCACCGACACCGCGACCCGGCCGGCGCCGCGCACGACGACCCGGCAGCCGGCCAGCGGGTCGGTGCGCGGTGCTCCGACGAGCAGGCCTGCGGCGTGCAGGTGCTCGAGCAGGTCGCGCGCGGCGACCGGGGCCGCGCCGGCGGCGACGGCCTCGGCCAGCACGCGCGCCGGGGAACGTGTGCCGTCGAGGGCGTCGACCATCCGCACGAGCGGCGGCGTCAGGCCGTCGACGACCACGGCCTCGGCCGGGTCGGCGCCGAACTGCAGGACGTCGGGCGCGCGGTGCAGCGCCGCGTGTCGCAGACGCGGCCGGCCAGGGAGGGACGAGCGCGGGAGGGTGGGCACGGGGGAGAGCACGGGAGCCGGGAGCACACCTGGTTCGACGCAGCGGAGGGCCGTCCGGATCCCGCCTTCTAGGCTCGACGCCATGGTCGAATCGCGTCCCGAGGTCGAGGTGCGTCGCAGCGCCCGGCGGCGGCGGACGGTGGACGCCCACCGCGAGGGCTCGACCGTCGTGGTGAACATCCCGGCGTCGATGTCGCGGGCGCAGGAGCGGCACTGGGTCGAGGAGATGCTCCAGCGCCTGGAGCGCGCCGACGCCCGTCGCCGTCCGGGCCGCCGGGCGGGGGACGCCGACCTCGGTGACCGCGCCGACGCCCTGGCGCGCGCCCACCTGGACCCGATCGCCCCCGACGGCGCCTGGCCGCGGCCGGCGTCGGTGCGCTGGACGAAGCCGATGCGCACCCGGTGGGCGTCGTGCACGCCTGCCGACGCGACGATCCGCGTCAGCGAGAAGCTCCGCGAGGTGCCCGGGTGGGTGCTCGACCACGTGCTGGTGCACGAACTCGTCCACCTGCGCGAACCGCGGCACGGCCCGGCGTTCCGGGCGGCCGAGGCCGCGTACCCGCGCAGCGAGCGCGCGATCGGCTACCTCGAGGGCCTCGCCGCCGGCGCCGGGCTCCCGATCACCGAGACCGACGGAGAGCCCGACGAGGCCCCTGCCGAGGACTGAGTCCTAGGACGACGGACCCTCGCCCTCCTCGGGCTCGTCCTTCGTCGGCTCCTTGGCGTCCTTCGCCTCCTGCTCGGCCTTCATCTCGGCCTCGAGGCGCGCCAGCGGGTCGTCGAGGTCGGCGAAGCTCTCGGCCGAGCCCTCCGCCGCGCCGCTCGCCACGGTCTTCGTGCCCCCGACGAAGGCGGCCGGGTCGTCGAGGTCGTCGGCGGTCGGCATGAGGTCGGGGTGCGACCAGACCGCGTCGCGGCCCTCGATGCCGCGCTCGTCGGTGAGCGCCCGCCACAGCGCGGCGGCGTCGCGCAGCCGGCGCGGCCGCAGCTCCAGCCCGACGAGCGTGGCGAAGGTCTGCTCCGCGGGCCCGCCGGAGGCGCGGCGGCGACGCAGCGTCTCCCCGAGGGCGGAGGCGCCGGGCAGGCGCTCGCCCACGGCGTCGGCGACCACCACGTCGACCCAGCCCTCGACGAGCGCGAGGAGGGTCTCGAGGCGGCGCAGCGCGACCTTCTGCGACTCGGTGGTCTGCGGCTCGAACATCCCCGAGCTCATGAGCTGCTGCAGGGACTCGGGGTTCATCGGGTCGACGTCGCGCGCGAGCTCCTCCATGCGTGACGTGTCGATGGAGATGCCCCGGGCGAACTCCTCGACGGTCGCGAGCAGGCGCTGGCGCAGCCACGGCACGTGCCCGAACAGGCGCTGGTGCGCGGCCTCGCGGGCGGCGAGGAAGACGAGCACCTCGCCCGCCGGGCGGTCGATGCCCTCGGTGAAGGTGGTGATCGCGGCCGGCAGGAGCGCGGCGGTGCCCTCCGGGCCGAGGGGCAGGCCGACCTCCGAGGAGGTGAGCACCTCCTTGGCGAGCTGGGCGAGCCCGGCGCCGAGCTGCGAGCCGAAGGCCATGCCGCCGACCTGGGAGATCATGCCGAGCATCGGGCCGGCCATCTGGCGGGCCTCCTCGGGCAGGCCCTCGACCCAGGCGCCCGCGACGCGCTGCGCCACGGGGTCGCACAGGCGCTGCCAGGTGGGCATCGTCGTGTCCACCCACTGAGCCGGCGACCAGACCGCGACCTGGGAGGTGCCCGACGGCAGGGTCGTCGCGTCCTCGAGCCACAGCTCGGCCAGACGCACCGACTCCTCGGCCGCGCGCTGCTGCTCGCTCGTCGGCTTCGCGGTGCCCTCGGCGCCGAGCTGCTGGTGCGCCATCTGCGCGGCCAGCTTGTAGTTCACGGGGCCCTCGGCACCCGGGCCCGACGACTGGCTGAGCATCTGCCCGAGCTGCGTGAGCATCTGCCCGAGCTGACCCATGTCGAAGCCACCGGGGCCGCCGGCGCCGCCCATCCCGGGCAGGCCGAAGCCCATCGGGCCGCCGGGACCCCCGGGGCCGGAGCCACCGGACCCGCCGGAACCGGAGCGGCGGGACTCGTCGTCGGGGTCGGACGGCCCGAAGCCGAAGGGCAGGTCACTCATGGTGCCGACGGTACGCGGCCCCGACACCCCCGTGGGCCGTCAGCGCACGCCCACGGCGAACGCCCAGGAACTTCACAGTCGGGGGGTCCGCCCCCGATGCCCTCCGAAGAACGACTCCGGCACCCGACACGGGTGCGGATCGGCCGCGTCCGAGCGAATCACTACCCTGAGCGCCCGTGACCCGGCTGCGCGCGACCCTGGCGCTCGGACTCGTGCTGGCCGGGGTCCTGGGCCTGCTGGGCGCCACGGTGCGGGTGCCGTTCGTGGCACTCGGCGACGGCCCGACGTTCGACGTCCTCGGCGCGGGCGCGGACGGGCGCACGGTGGTGGACGTCAGCGGCCCGGTCCCCGTCTACCCGACCACCGGCCAGCTGCGGATGACGACGGTCGCGGTGACCACGCAGGTGACGCTCTTCGGCGCGATGGCCATGTGGGCCTCGGGCGAGGAGCAGGTGCTCCCGCGCGAGTCGGTCTACCCGCCGGGGCGCTCCAGCGAGCAGGTCGACCAGGAGAACACCCGCCAGTTCGCGCAGTCGGAGACCGACGCGGAGGCCGCGGCCCTGCGCTACCTCGGCTACCCGACCGCCGTGCAGGTCGGCTCGGTGCTCGACAACTCCCCGTCCGCCGGCCGTCTCGCCCCCGGCGACCGCATCGTCGCGGTCGACGGCCGCCCGGTGACGACGCCGCAGGAGGTCGTCGACGCCCTGGCGCCGACCCGGCCGGGTCAGACGGTGACGGTGACCGTGCAGCGCGGCCCGCTCGGGGCGCCGGGCCCGCGCACCGACATCGCCGTCGTCGCCGCGGCCCGTCCCGACGGCGACCCGCGCGGCTTCCTGGGCGTGACCCCGACCAACGTCGTCGACTCGCCGGTCGACGTGCGGATCAGCCTCGGCGACATCGGCGGGCCCTCGGCCGGGCTGATCTTCGCCTCGGCGATCGTCGACAAGCTCACGCCCGGCGACCTCGTCGGGGGACGGGTCGTGGCCGGCACCGGGACGATCGACGCCACCGGACGCGTCGGCGACATCGGCGGGATCCGCTTCAAGATGGACGCCGCCCGCAACGACGGCGCGCAGGTGTTCCTCGTCCCCGCGGGCAACTGCGCGGAGGCCGTCACGGGCGTCCCCGACGGGCTGCAGCTGGCCAGGGTCGGGACACTGAGCGAAGGGATCGCCGCCCTCGAGGCGATCCGCGCCGGGCGCGCGCCGACACCCTGTTGAGGTCCCGACACCCCTGGTGAGGGGGCCCACCGCCCCCGGAGCAGGGCATGAGGGGATCCGGACATGCCGGGCCACGTCGACCCCACACGGTATTCGTAGAGTGGCGCCCTGAGATACACGCACGCCCGGCCACGATTGCGCGTCCGGCCCCCCGCTATCAGGAGAGTGACCCCGTGGCCAACCGGCCCCCGACGGCGACCCCCCAGCTGTCGCGACGGACGAAGACGCTGCTGATCGTCGGCGCGGTGGCGCTCGTCGTGCTCCTCGGCGGCGCGCGCCTGGTCGACGTGTACGTCGACTGGGCCTGGTTCGGCGAGGTCGGCTTCCGCGGCGTCTTCACGACCATCCTGTGGACCCGTGTGCTGCAGTTCGTCGTCGCCGCCGTGCTCATGGGCGGCCTGCTCGCCCTCAACCTGGTGATCGCCTACCGGGTGCGGCCCGTGTTCGTGCCCGTGGCCGGCGCGGCCGGCGAGGACCCCGTCGCCCGGTACCGCACGGTCGTGCTCGCGCGCCCCCGCTGGTTCGCGATCGGCATCCCCGCGGTCGTCGCGCTCATCGCCGGGCTCTCGGCGCAGGCCGACTGGCAGACCGTGCAGCTCTTCCTGAACTCGACGCCGTTCGGCGTCGCCGACCCGGTGTTCGGCCACGACATCTCGTTCTACGTCTTCCAGCTGCCGTTCTACCGCTGGCTGCTGAGCTGGCTGTTCGTCGCGATCGCCGTGAGCTTCGTGGCCGCGCTCGTGGCGCACTACCTCTTCGGCGGCATCCGCCTGGCCGGGCGCAACGGCGCGGTCGCCCCGCCGGCCCGCGCCCACCTCGCGGTCCTCGCGGGCACGTTCGTGCTGTTCAAGGCCGTGGCCTACTTCTTCGACCGCTACGAGCTGCTGTTCTCCGACCGCAAGGCGGCCGAGGGCGGCGCCAACTTCTTCGGTGCCACCTACACCGACCTCAACGCCGCGATGCCGGCGAAGCTGATCCTGCTGATCATCGCGGTGATCTGCGCGGCGGCCTTCTTCTCCGCGGTGGTGCTGCGCAACCTGCAGATCCCCGCCATCGCGCTCGCGCTGCTCGTGCTCTCCAGCGTCCTGGTCGGGGCGGCGTGGCCCGCGGTGCTCGAGCAGTTCTCGGTGCGCCCCAACGCCATCGACCGCGAGGCGGAGTCGATCTCGCGCAACATCGCGGCGACGCGCCAGGCCTTCGCGCTCAACAACGTCGGCGTCATCCCCTACGCCCCGCAGGTCGCGTCGGCCGCCGGGAACGCCGCCATCCCGCCGCAGGACGTCGCCAACAGCCAGGCGACGCTGAACAACATCCGCATCCAGGACCCGTCGCGGCTCAACCGGACGTTCGCGGTCCAGCAGCAGCTGACGAACTTCTACAGCTTCTCGCCGGACCTCGACATCGACCGCTACACGGTCGGCGGTCAGCGGCAGGACTACGTGCTGGCCGCGCGCGAGATCAACCCCGACGCCCTGATCGGCAACCAGCAGGACTGGATCAACCGGCACCTCGTCTACACCCACGGCCAGGGCCTCGTGTCGGCGCCGGCCGACCGCGTCAACGCCCCGGCGAGCGCCGAGGCGAGCCAGGGTGGGCTGCCGCAGTTCGAGGTCAGCGACTCGAGCAACCCGGGGCCGTTCGGCATCAGCCCCGACGGCGCCCGCATCTACTACGGCGAGTTCCTCGGCGGCGCCGACGACTACGCGATCGTCGGCGGCAACCCCGGCGAGCCGGGTCGTGAGTACGACGGCCCCGGCCGCCCGGCCACGGCCTACGAGGGCCCCGGCGGCGTCCCGGTGGGCAACTGGGCCCAGCGGCTGATCTTCGCCGCCGCCTACGGCGAGCGGAACATCCTGTTCAACGGCTCGATCGGCGAGAACTCGCGGATCATGTACAACCGCACGCCCGTCGAGCGCGTCCAGAAGATCGCGCCGTGGCTGCGCACCGACGTCGACCCGTATCCCGCGGTGGTCGACGGCCGGATGCAGTGGATCATCGACGGCTACACGACGCTGCCGCGCTACCCCTACGCCCAGCAGGTCGACCTCGGGCAGGCCACCAGCGACTCGCTGCGCCCGGCCACCCCGAACGGCTCCGCCGGCTACATGCGGAACTCGGTCAAGGCCACCGTCGACGCCTACAGCGGCGAGGTGCACCTCTACGCGGTCGACGAGCAGGACCCGGTGCTGCGCACCTGGATGGGGGCCTTCCCCGGCGTCGTCCAGCCGTCCTCGGACGTCCCGCCGTCCCTGCGGGCGCACTTCCGGTACCCGGAGGACATCTTCAAGGTCCAGCGCGACCTGCTGACCCGGTACCACGTCGAGAACCCGCGCGACTTCTTCTCGACCCAGAACTTCTGGACCGTCCCGGAGGACCCGACGCGGGAGAGCAACGCGTCGATCCCGCCGTACTACCTGCTCGCGGGTGACCCCCGGCCGGGCGCGGCGCCGGACACCCAGTTCCAGATGACGAGCACGCTGCTCGCCCTCTCGCGGCCGAACCTCTCGGCCTACCTGTCGGTGAGCTCGGAGCCCGAGAGCTACGGGCGGATGACCGTCCTCGAGCTGCCCGCGCAGCTGACCGGCGACCAGCGGGGCCCGCAGGGTCCGCAGCAGGTCCAGGCCGAGCTGCTGACCAGCCAGTCGGTCAACGGTGGGCTGTTCACGCTGCGGCAGTCGGGCACGCCGGTGCAGGTGCAGTACGGCAACCTGCTCACGCTGCCCGTCGCCGGCGGTCTGCTCTACGTCGAGCCGATCTACGTCGAGCGGAACGCGCAGACGTCGTTCCCGCAGCTGTTCGGCGTCATCGCCCGCTTCAACAATGGCGACATCGGCTACGCGCCGACGCTGCAGGGCGCGCTGCAGGCCGCGTTCCAGGGCGTGCCGCTCCCGCCGGGGCTCAGCGTCCCGGGCCTCGGTGCGGTGGCATCGCAGCCGCCGGCACCGGGCGTCAACACCGGTGGCGGGCCGCTGCCCACCGGCGCGCAGGGCCAGACGCTAAGCCCGGAGCTCAACCAGGCCGTCACCGGGATGAACGACGCCCTCGACCGGCTCTCGCAGGCTCAGGCCGCGCGGGACTTCCGGGGCATCGGTGACGCCGAGGCCGCGCTCGACGCCGCGATCGCGCAGTTCCGGGCGGCCACCGGGGCCGCGCCGGCCACCCCCACGCCGGCCACCGCCGGCGGCTGACGGGTCCCCGGACGGGCTGCCGGCCCACCCCACCCCCTCGGCGGGGTGGGGTGGGCGCCGGTGTACCGTTACGGGCAGAACGCAGCGCGGGGTGGAGCAGCTCGGTAGCTCGCTGGGCTCATAACCCAGAGGTCACAGGTTCGAATCCTGTCCCCGCTACGCGAGGCGACGGCCCCCGACCATCAGGTCGGGGGCCGTTGTCGTGTCTGGGTTCGCCGTCGTGTCGCCGGTCGCCGGTCGCCGGTCGCCGGTCGCCGGTCGCCCGTTCCGGCGAAGGGCGCCGATCGCCGCTCTATCCGGCTGATG
Source organism: Actinomycetospora chibensis (assembly GCF_028737215.1). Taxonomy (GTDB): domain Bacteria; phylum Actinomycetota; class Actinomycetes; order Mycobacteriales; family Pseudonocardiaceae; genus Actinomycetospora; species Actinomycetospora chibensis. Next base: position 290,495 of record NZ_JAQZAM010000004.1, read on the forward strand.
GTGCCCTTCGCGCGATACCCCGGCTCCGGCCCGTTCCGGCGAGGGGCGCCGATCGCCGCTCTATCCGGCTGATGGTGCCCTTCGCGCAGTACCCCCGCTCGGTGCCCCGGCTCAGGAGCCCGGCATGGTGGCGTCGGCGACCGCCTGCGGCGGCCGGAACGTCCCGTCCGGCTCCGCGACGAGGTCGTGCACGGCCACGACGGCATCCATGGACAGCGCGCCGTAGGCGTGGGGGAACCAGGGGCCCCGCGCGTCCTCGGTGCCCTGCGGGCCCACTCCGGGCTCCCAGCGCACCGGCACGCCGTGGTCGGCCAGGCGGACGGGGTCGACGACGAGCACCACCACGTCGTCGCGGCCCGCGTAGAGCCGCGAGGCGGGCAGGTGCACGGTCCCCGGGTCCGAGAGGTGGACGAACCCGACCTCGTCGAGCGACGGCGGCCTGCGTGCCCCCTCCGCCCGCGCCGCGGCGAGCTCCTCGCGGGTGCACAGGTGCAGGATCACGGTCGCTCAGCGGGCCGGCGCGGCGTTCGCCCGCGTCGGCCGGTGGGTCTCCCACCGCCACACCGTCCCGCGCACCGCCCCACCCGGACCCGACTCGTCGCGCCGGCGCGACTGCACGCGCACCAGCCCGTTCGCGATCAGGACGCTCGCGGCCGGGGCGCGCTCGGGCAGGGTGTGGGCCACGACGGTGTGTACCGACGGGTCCTCGAAGGCGCGCGCGACGAGCGTGCGGGTCATGGCCGTGGCCCAGCCGCGGCCCTCGAACGGCGGGAACGTCCAGAACGCGATCTCGACGCGTCCGCCGCGGACGGGCCCGCGGAAGCCGCAGGTGCCCACCACCTGGCGGTCGCGGGGGTCGACGGACAGGAACGTCCGGGGGTGCACGTCGGTCTCGGTACCGCCGCGGGGGATCGGGCCGGTGGTCTCGGGCGACGGCGCGACGTCGATCTCCGAGCGCAGCACGGCCTCGACCAGCGGTTCCACCCCGTCGGCGCACAGCTCCGCCAGCCCGGGCGCACCCGGGCCCGTGAGCCGCTCGTCGACCGGCACCAGGACGACCACGCAACCTCCTGTCCTGCGTTCCCACGGCGGTCGTCGACGGTAGCCAATCGATCGGGGAACCGGCAGGCGGGTCTCCGTCTCCCCGAACGGTCAGGCACTCTGGAGACATGGAGCTCGCCCTGCTGCTCGTCTACTACGCGCTCTTCTTGCTGTGGCTGTTCATCGTGGGGCGGCTCGTCGTCGAGATCGTGCGCAGCTTCGCCCGCGACTGGCGCCCCGCCGGGAGCACCGCGGCGGGGCTCGAGGTGCTCTTCATGGTCACCGACCCGCCGGTGAAGCTGCTCCGCCGCATCATCCCGCAGGTGCGCATCGGCAACGTGAGCCTCGACCTGTCGATCATGATCCTGCTGCTCGTGACGTTCATCCTGATGCGAGTGGTGGACCCCCGCTGAGCCGGAGGGACCACTGCGCGAACCCGCAGGACGGGGAGAGGCGCGCGCCACGTCTCCCGAGTGGGCGACCACCGCGGGGAGCTGACACTGTGGTCCCTGTGAGTCCTGTCCGAGACTTCGTCACCTTCGTCTCCTCGGCCGTGCGCTCCCCGGCCGTCATCGGTGCCGTGGCGCCCAGCGGGCGGGCGCTCTCCGACCTGCTCGCCTCCGTGGCCCCCGCCGAGGGGCAGCCCGTGGTCGTCGAGCTCGGGCCCGGCACGGGCGTGGTCAGCGCCGCGCTGCGCCGGCGCCTTCCCGAGGGCGCGCGCCACATCGCCGTCGAGATCGATCCCGGCATGGTGGAGCACCTGCGGCGCACCCGGCCGTGGCTCGAGGTCGTCGAGGGCGACGCGGCCGACCTGCAGAAGCTGCTCGCCGACATCGGGGTCGACCAGGTCGACGCCGCGATCAGCGGCCTGCCGTGGACGCTGTTCCCGGAGTCGGCGCAGCGCGGGATCATCGACCAGGTCACCAAGGTGCTCGCCCCCGGGGCGCCGTTCACCACCTTCGCCTACAGCCACGTCACGCGGCTGCCCACCCAGCGCCGCTTCCGCGGGGTGCTGGAGAGCGAGTTCAGCGAGGTGCACGTCACCCCGACGGTGTGGCGCAACCTGCCCCCGGCGCTGGCCTACCAGTGCCGGAACCCCCGCTAGGACTCACGCCCCGCGCGACGCCACCCGCGGGCCCAGGCTCGCGACGTCGATCTCGGCGGGCGCGTTGGCGTCGCAGAACTCCGTGAGCAGGGCCGCGAACCGCTCCGGCTCGTAGCAGTGCGGGAAGTGACCGGCGCCCTCGAAGATCTCCAACCGCCCGTGCGGGATGAGCTCGCCCGCCCGGCGCGCGTGACCGACGGGGATGACGGGGTCGCGGTCGCCCCACACCACGAGGGTCGGCAGGCCCTCGGTGAGGTAGAGCCGGTCGGTGCCGCTGATCCGCTGCCCACCGGGGCCGATGACCGACCGGACGGTGTCGACGAACGCGTCGAGGTGGGCGCGCTCGGTGAGGGAGGCGGCGTGGCGGGCGGCCTCGCGCAGTCCCACCGCCCCGGGGCCCGTCGTCGGCAGCGAGGCGGCCAGGCGCAGCCCGCGGGCGCCGAGCCCGAGCAGCCCGGTCGAGGCCAGCACGGGCAGCACCCACTCCGCGCCGGGGAGGGCCGCGAGGCGCAGGACCGGGCTCACGCCACGACCCAGGCCCCCGGAGGCGACGAGCACGAGCCGCGAGCACATCTCAGGGAACTGGTACGCGAACTGCATCGCCACCCCGCCGCCGAGCGAGTGCCCGACGACGGTCACCCGGCGGTGCCCGAGCACGGCGAGCAGGTCGCGCAGCCCGTTGGCGTAGGCGCCGAGCGAGAAGTCGCCGCCCACGCCGGCGGACTCCCCGTGCCCGAGCAGCTCCGGGGCGAGCAGGAGCCGGTCGCAGCCGGTGGCCTCGAACGCCTGCAGCACCGGCGTCCACGTCTCGGCGCTGCCGGCGATGCCGTGCACGAGGACGACGACCTCGGGGTCGTCCCCGGCGTCGTCCCTGCCGTCGGCGCTCCGTACCGCGTCGGGGCACGCCTCGACGTACGACATCCGTTGCCCGTGCAGGGTGCGTGTGCGGCGCGTGGCGGTCATCGGAGGCCATCCTGTCGTCCCGCGCCCGGGCGTGCTCACCCGTGTCCCGGCACTCAGGCGCACGCACACGCCCGGAGGGCACCGAGCCCGTCCACGCCCGTAGGGCACACTGCCCCGCGATGCCCGGTGCCCGTCGCGTCCCCGTCCGCGTGCTCGTCGCCGTGACGGCGGTGCTGGTCCTCGGCCCCAGCGCCTGCACCGGGGAGCCGGCCGCACCGGCACCGGCGCCCGCGAGCGACGCGCCGAGTCCCCGGGCCGCGACGCCCCCGTCGGCGCAGGCACCGGCCGATCCCGCCGCGGCCTGCGTGGACAGCGTCGTCGGCAGCATGGACACCCGCGAGCGGGCGGCCCAGCTGGTGATGGTCGGCGTGCCCGCCGACGGGCTCACCGCGGCCGGGCGCGAGGCGCTCGGCGAGGGGGCCGGCGGCGTCATCCTCACCGATGCCGCCGGGGGCGAGGCCTCCCGCGCGCAGGTCACGGCCACCACGCGCGCGGTGCAGGACACCGCCCGCGTCCCCGTGACGGTCGCCGTCGACCAGGAGGGCGGCAAGGTCCAGGACCTCAAGGGCAGCGGCTTCACCCGCATCCCCGCGGCCGCGACGCAGGGCCGTGACCCGGCCGGCCTGCGCGCCGACGCCCGGGGGTGGGGCGAGGAGATGTCCGGCGCCGGGGTGACGCTCGACCTCGCCCCGGTGGCCGACGTCGTCGACCCGGACCTGGGGGAGGCCAACCAGCCGGTCGGCGCCCTCGACCGCGGCTTCGGCACCGACCCCGCGCGGGTCTCCGACGCCGTGACCGCCTTCGTCGAGGGCCTGGACCAGGGCGGGGTGCACGCGACGCTCAAGCACTTCCCGGGCCTCGGGCGCGTGCGCGAGAACACCGACTTCGCCGGCGCCGCCGACACCCGCACCGGCGTCGACGACCCCGGGCTCGCGTCGTTCCGCGCCGGGATCGCGGCTGGCGCGCCCGTGGTGATGATGTCGTCGGCTGTCTACGAGCGGATCGACCCCGACAACCGCGCCCTGTTCAGCCGCGCGGTGATCACCGACCTGCTGCGCGGGCGCCTGGGCTTCACCGGGGTGGTGTCGACCGACGACGTCGGCGCGGCGGCCGCGGTGACCGACGTGCCGGTCGGCCAGCGGGCGACCCGCTTCGTGGCCGCGGGCGGCGACCAGGTGCTGACGATCGAGGCGTCCGACCTGGGGCCGATGGTCGAGGCGCTCACGGCGGAGGCCGACGAGGACCCGGCGTTCGCCCGTCGCCTCGAGGAGAGCGCGCGCCGCGTCCTGACGCTGAAGTCGGACCGCGGGATCCTCCGGTGCGGGCCCTGATCCCTACCGGCGGGTAGCCCGACCCTGCGGAGGGTCGGGGGGTTCTGCCAGAGTGGCGTCCGTGGACCTGAGCTACACGGCCGAGGAGGAGCAGTTCCGCGAGGAGCTGCGGACCTGGCTCGCGGCCAACATCCCCGACGAGTGGACGCAGCCGGGCTTCTGGCGCGCCCTCGACGACGACGAGTCGTTCCGGCTCCGGCGGGACTGGGAGGCCTCCAAGACCGCCGCCGGCTTCTCGGGCATCGAGTGGCCGACGGAGTACGGCGGCCGCGGGGGCACGCCGGGCATGAAGGCCATCTACGACGAGGAGATGGTGCGCGCCCGCGCGCCCCAGACCGTCAACGTGCTGGGGCTGACCTTCCTCGCCCCGACGATCATGGCGATCGGCACGCCGGAGCAGAAGGCCGAGATCATCGGGCCGATGCTGCGCAACGAGGTGATCTGGTGCCAGGGCTTCTCCGAGCCCGGCGCGGGATCCGACCTCGCGGCGGTGGCGACGCGCGGTGTGCGCGACGGCGACGACTACGTCGTCAACGGCCAGAAGATCTGGACCACGAACGCCGTGCACGGTGACAAGATCTTCACGATCGTGCGCACCGAGCCGGGCTCGGAGCGCCACAAGGGCCTGTCGATGATGCTCATCGACATGGACCAGCCGGGCGTCGAGGCCCGGCCGCTCAAGCAGATGAGCGGGGCCAGCGAGTTCGGCGAGGTCTTCTTCACCGACGCGCGGGTGCCCGCGAAGGACTGCCTCGGCGAGATCGGGGCGGGCTGGCGCACCGCGATGCTGCTGCTCTCCTTCGAGCGCGGCGCGTCCGGCGTCGGCCAGTACACCGAGTTCCGCCGGCAGTACGACGAGATCGTCGCCGAGGCCCGGCGCTTCGGGCGCTCGGACGACCCGGTGGCCCGCCAGAGGCTGGCGAACTGCCTCGTGGAGCTGGAGTGCCTGCGCTACCACGCGATGCACATCCTCACCCAGGTCGAGCAGGGCCGTGACCTGGGCTCCGAGTCGTCGATGACCAAGCTCCAGTGGTCGGAGACCTTCCAGGACCTCTGGGAGGCGTTCGACGACGTCCTCGGCCCGGAGGCGAGCCTCGCCCGGCCGCGCCCCGACGTCGACCTCACGCCGTTCCAGCACCAGGCGATGTGGTCGCGGTCGGTCACCATCTGGGGCGGCTCGTCCCAGGTCCAGCGCAACATCGTCGCCGAGCGCGTGCTCGGCCTCCCCCGCTGAGGAGCTCGCAGGTGTTCTTCGCGCTCACCGACGACCAGCAGGCGTTCGCGACCACGGTCCGCGAGTTCCTGGCCGACCGGTTCGACCTCGACGCCGTCCGCGGCGTCGTCGAGGACCCGCACGGCGACGGGCATCCCGTCGGCCTGTGGAAGGGCCTCGCCGACCAGGGCGCGCTCGCCGTCCTCGTCCCCGAGGAGCACGACGGCCTCGGGCTCGGCCTGCTCGACGCGCAGGTCGTCGCCCGCGAGCTCGGCCGCGGCGTGGCGCCCGGTCCGTGGACGGCCACCGTGCTCGCCGCCGAGGCCCTGCGTCTCGCCGGCTCGCCCGAACAGCAGGCCGTCTGGCTTCCGGGTCTCGCCGCCGGCGACACCATCGGCACCGTCGCCCTGCGCGGCGAGGCCGGGACGTGGGACGGCCGGGGCATCACCGTCGACGCCTCGGGGGAGCGGCTCTCCGGCACGGCGTCGCCGGTCGACTACCCGTCGGTCGCCGGGCTGATCGTCGTCGCGGCCACCGACCCGTCCGGGTCGCCGGGCCTGTTCCTCGTCGAGAGCGGGGCCTCCGGGCTCGTGATCCGCGACCAGGAGACCTACGACGGCACGGCCCGCGTGGGCGCGGTCGAGCTCGCCGACACCCCCGCCGAGCCCCTGGGCGGCGGGACGCTCTCCGGCGCCGACGCGGTGGCCGCGCTGATGGCCCGCGGTGCGGTGCTGACGGCGGCGGACCTCGTCGGCGTCGCCCGCGAGGCGCTCACCCGCACCGTCGACTACGACCGCGAGCGCAAGCAGTTCGGTGTGCCCGTCGGGTCGTTCCAGGCGATCAAGCACACGATGGCCGACCTCCACGTCGCCGTGACGATGGCCGAGCACGCCGTCCTCTTCGCGGCGCACGCGGTCGACACGCAGGACCCCGGTGTCGACGTCGCGGTCGCCGTCGCGAAGGCGAAGGCCGCCGACGCCGCGTGGGCCACCACCGGGGCGATGATCCAGTTCTTCGGCGGCATCGGCTTCACCTGGGAGCACGAGGCGCACTTCTTCTACAAGCGCGCCCGCCGCCGCGCCCCGCTGTTCGGCTCCGCCGACGAGCACCGCGCGCGACTGGCGGCCCTCACCATCGACTGAGCGGCGCTACGGCGCCGGCGCGGGCAGTAGCCGCGCCAGGGCCGACCGCGCCACCTCGGTGAGCGCCGCCACGTCCATCCCGGTCCGCCCCAGCGCCACCACCCCGAGCTGGGCGGCGAGGACCGCGCGGGCGACCTCGGCGGCATCGGCGTCGGGATCGACGTCCCCTTCCCGCTGCGCGCGCTCGAGCGCCTCGGTGAGGATCGCGGTGATCGCCTCGTAGCTGCGTCGAGCCTCGGCGGCGACGTCCGGATCGTGGGTGGCGAGCTCGGCGGTGCTGTTGGCCAGCAGGCAGCCGCGTCGCGCGGCGGCCCCGGTCGGGTCGTCGGCCACGTCGTGCACGAACTCGCGCACCATGTCGACCCCCCGTGCGGCGGACCCCAGGCGCTCGCGCAGCCCGCGCAGGTTCGCGTCGTCGTACTCGCGCAGCACCCGCAGGAACAGGCGGCGCTTGTCGCCGAAGGCGCCGTACAGGCTGCCCTTGCCCAGTCCGCTGACGCGCAGCAGGTCGTCCATCGACGTCGCCGCGTAGCCCCGGTCCCAGAACGCGTCGCGGACGGCGAGGACGACGTGCTCCTCGTCGAACTCCCGGGGGCGTGGCACCCCTCGACGGTACGAGTTCTGGACCCGACAGGCCAGAACCGGTCCCGGGATGTTGACCGCGCGGTCCAAAACTCGAGGAGGTGGGCGGCATGGCCGTCCTCACGGGCAAGGTCGCGGTGGTCACCGGCGGCAGCAGCGGCATCGGGCTCGCGATCGCGCGTGGCTTCCGCGAGGAGGGTGCGACGGTGTTCATCACCGGTCGCCGCAAGGATGCGCTCGACAAGGCGATCGCCGAACTCGGCGAGGACGTGACCGCGGCGGTCTGCGACGCCGCCGTGCCCGCCGACCTCGACGCCCTGTACGCGACCGTCCGCGAGCAGGCCGGGCACGTCGACGTCGTGGTCGCCAACGCCGGGATCGGCATCGACGTGGCGTTCGGCGAGGTGACCGAGGAACAGATCGACAGCCAGTTCGCCACCAACGTCAAGGGCACGATCCTCACCGTCCAGGGGGCGCTGCCGCTGCTGCGCCCGGAGGCGTCGATCATCGTGACCGGCTCGACCGCCGCGACACGGCCTCAGGCCGGCCTCGAGGTCTACGGGGCGACCAAGGCCGCGGTGCACAACCTGGTCCGCGGCTGGGCCCACAGCTCGCGCCGGTACGGCTTCCGCGTCAACGTGCTCGCGCCGGGGATGGTCCCGACCCCGGGCCTGCTCGACCTCGTCCCCGCGGAGGTCCGGTCCCAGGCCGAGGAGGTGATCCCCCTGGGTCGGCACGGCACCCCCGAGGAGATCGCGGCCGCGGCCGTGTTCCTGGCCTCGGACGCATCGAGCTACGTCAACGGCTCCACCCTCGCCGTCGACGGCGGCGTCGCGCAGGTCTGAGCCTGCGAGGTCCTCCGGTGGCGACGGACCCGGCCCGAACCCTTGTCGTGATCTCGGTCACTCCGGTGGACTGACGGGGTCGGCGCGGTGGCGCGCCGAGGTCGACGGAGTCGGGGTGATCGTCATGGGCGGATCGAAGGCCGACAGCGCCCGGAGAGGTCGGGGCGGGCGTGCGGGGGAGCTCGCGCCGGACGATCCGGCCGCCGTGCGCTCGGTCGCGATCGTCGGGCCGATGGCCGCGGGCAAGACGACGCTGGTGGAGGAGCTGCTGGCCGTGGCCGGCGTGATCCCGCGGGCCGGCTCGGTGGCCGCGGGCACGACCGTCACCGACCACGACCCCGACGCCCGCCGTCAGCAGCGGTCGGTGGCCCCGGCCGTCGCGTCGCTCGTGCACCGGGATATCAAGATCAACTTGATCGACACCCCGGGCTGCCCCGACTTCCTCGCCGAGGTCCGCGCGGGCCTGCGCGCCGCGGACGCGGTGCTGTTCGTCGTCGGGACCGCGGACGCCGCCGACGGCGTCGCGGCCCCGACGTCCGCCCTGCTCGCCGAGTGCCGCCGCGCCGGGCTGCCCGCCGTGCTCGTGCTCAGCCGCCTCGATCATGCCCGCGCCGACGAGACGGCCGCGCTCGTGACCTGCCGTCGGGTGGCGGAGGGGTCCGGCGAGGTGCTCGTCCCCGTCACGCGGACCGAGCGGGGCACCGACGGCACGGTCACCGTCCATCCGTTGCTGGCCGGCGACGACCCGACCGCCGAGGAGCCCGACGACCTGCGCCGCGAGCTCGTCGAGACCCTCATCGAGCAGAGCGAGGACGAGGCTCTGCTCGAGAGCTGGATCGGCGGTGAGCCGGTCGCCCTCGACGCCCTGCGCGCCGACCTGGCCACGGCCGTCACGCGCCGGTCCCTCGTGCCCGTGGCCGGCGTGTGCGCGCCGACCGGGGCGGGGCTCGACGCGCTGCTCGACCTCGTCGTCGACGCCGTGCCGCCCCCGACCGCCCACCCGCCGCTGCCCGCGCACGCTCCCGACGGCGCCGGCCACGCCCCCGTCGACCCCGACCCCGACGGCCCGCTCGTCGCCGAGGTCGTGCAGACCGGCACCGACGCGCAGGGCAGCCGCGTCTCGCTCGTGCGCGTGTTCTCCGGCCGGCTGCGCCCCGACACCGCCCTGACCGTGTGCGCGGACCCGCTGCGCATCCCTGCCCCTCGCGACGGGGAGGACCCCACCGGCGCCGAGGTCCGGTCGGGCGGCGAGACCGTGCGCGTCAACCGGGTCTACGCCCCGCTGGGGGCGACGCTGCGCGAGGTGCCCTGGTGCGTCGCCGGCGACCTCTGCGCGCTGACGAGGCTCGGCCCCGTGGGCACCGGCGACACCCTCTGCGCCGCCGAGGACCCCGTCGGGCTCGACGGGTGGGAGCTGCCCGAGGCGCTGCTCCCGGTGGCCGTCACCGCCGCCGACCGCACGGCCCAGGACGCCATGGCCCGCGGCCTGTCCCGCCTGGCCGCCACCGAGACCACGCTGCGCGTCGAGCGCAACGAGGACACCCACCAGATCGTGCTGTGGTGCACGGGCGAGGCCCACGCCGACGTCGTGCTCGCCCGGCTGCGGGCCTCGGGCGCGAACGTCGAGGTCACCGACGTCGCGGTGCCCGAGCGCGAGACCGTCGCCGGCCCCGCGACCGGGCTCGGACGGCACGTCAAGCAGTCGGGTGGGCACGGCCAGTTCGCCGTGTGCCGCATCGAGATCGAGCCGCTGCCGCGCGGGTCGGGCGTCGAGTTCGTCGACCGGATCGTCGGTGGGGCGATCCCGCGGGCCTACATCCCCGGCGTCGAGAAGGGGGTCCGCGCCCAGCTCGAGTCCGGGGTGACGCCGGGCCGCCCGGTCGTCGACGTGCGGGTGACCCTGGTCGACGGCAAGGCGCACAGCGTCGACTCCTCCGACCAGGCGTTCCAGACCGCGGGAGCGCTCGCGGTCCGGGAGGCGGTGGCGGCGGCGGGCACCGTCGTGATGGAGCGGCTCTACGAGGTCGAGGTCTCGGTGGACGACGGGCAGCTGGGCGCCGTGCTCGGCGACCTCTCCGCCCGTCACGGCCGCGTCGTCGGCACCGAGCCGGGCGAGCCGGGGTGCACCCACGTGCGCGCCGAGGTCCCCGAGCAGGCCCTGCTGCGCTACGCCGTGGACCTGCGCGCCCTGACCTCGGGGACGGCGTCGTTCACCCGGCGCTTCAGCCGCTACGAGCCGGTCGGAGGGTGACGCCGAGGGCTTTCCGAACGTCCGTTCGGCTGATTACCCTCCCGGCGCACCGACCGAGAGGGAGCCCGCGATGACGCAGAGCCCGCCGACGTCCACCGAGGACCCTGCTGCGGTACGCCGGGTCGCGCTCGCGAGCCTCGTCGGCACCACCGTCGAGTGGTACGACTTCTTCATCTACGCCAGCGCGGCGGGGCTGGTGTTCAGCCAGCTGTTCTTCACCGCGCTCGACCCGGCCACCGCGCTGCTCGCCTCGTTCGCGACCATCGGCGTCAGCTTCGTCGCCCGACCGCTGGGCGGGGTGATCGCGGGCCACCTCGGCGACCGGCTCGGGCGCAAGCGCATGCTCGTCGCCACCCTGCTGATCATGGGCCTGTCGACGGTGGGCGTCGGCCTGCTGCCCACCTACGCGAGCATCGGCGTCGCCGCCCCGATCCTGCTGCTGGTGCTGCGCCTGCTGCAGGGGCTCTCGGCGGGTGGCGAGTGGGGCGGTGCCGCCCTCATGGCCGTGGAGCACGCCCCGCCGGGCCGGCGCGGGTTCTTCGGCACGTATCCGCAGGTCGGCGTGCCCATCGGGCTGATCCTCGCCAACCTGGTGTTCCTCGTGGTGTCGACGTCGACCACCAAGGAGCAGTTCCTGTCCTGGGGCTGGCGCATCCCGTTCCTGCTCTCGGTGGTGCTGATCGGCGTGGGCCTGTTCGTCCGGGCCCGGGTGGACGAGAGCCCGGTGTTCGCGCACCTGCGCGCGCAGCGCGCCCGCCGGTCGGCGCCGATGCTCACGGTCCTGCGCGACCAGCCGCGCGCCCTGCTCGTCGCGATCGGGCTGTTCATCGCCAACAACATGATCGGCTACCTGCTGATCGCCTTCATCACGTCGTACGGCACCCGCGTCCTGGGGCTCCCGAGCTCGACGATGCTCGCCGTCGGGATCGTGGGCGCGGTCGTGTGGGGCGTCGCGATCGTCTGGTCCGGCGCGTGGTCGGACCGGGTCGGGCGGCGGCGGGTGTACCTCGTCGGCACCATCGCCCTGCTCGTGTGGTCGTTCCCGTTCTTCCTGCTGCTCGACACGGCGTCGCTGCCGCTGATGCTGCTCGCGGTCGTCGTGCTCGGCGTCGGGCTCGGGCTGACGTACGGCCCGCAGGCCGCGGCGTACGCGGAGCTCTTCCCGGCCGACGTGCGCTACAGCGGCGCGTCCTTCGCCTACGCGATCGGCGCGGTGCTCGGCGGCGGGTTCGCGCCGCTCATCGCCCAGGCGCTGATCGGCGCGACGGGGACGTCGCTGTCGGTGTCGGTGTACATGGTCGTCGTCTGCCTGATCACGCTCGCCGCCGTCCTCGCGATGCGCGAGGGGACCGCGGCGGAGCGGGAGGCGTTCGTGGTCGGGACGTGATCAGGCCGCTCCGGCCGCCGTCACGGGGGTGTCGGCAGGCCGGGCGATTACGCTGGGGGAGTGGATGACACGACCGCGACCGAGCTGAAGGACCTCGCCGCCTCCCTGGACAGTGTCGAGGCGGCGATGGACCTCGACGGTCTGCGGCGTGAGGTGGCCGAGCTCGAGCAGCAGGTCCAGGCACCCGATCTCTGGGACGACGTCGCGACCGCGCAGAAGCTGACCAGCGCGTTCACGCACAAGCAGGCCGACCTCAAGCGGGCCGAATCGCTGCGCTCGCGCCTCGACGACCTCGGCACGCTCTACGAGATGGCCGACGAGGAGGCGGGTCAGGACTCGACGGACCTGCGCGCCGAGGCCGACACCGAGCGTGCCGCGCTGCTCGCCGACGTCGCGGCCTTCGAGGTGCGCACGCTGCTCTCCGGCGAGTACGACGAGCGCGACGCGCTGGTCACCGTCCGGGCCGAGGCGGGTGGCGTCGACGCCGCGGACTTCGCCGAGATGCTCATGCGCATGTACCTGCGCTGGGCGGAGCGCCACGGCTACCCGACCGAGGTCTACGACACCTCCTACGCCGAGGAGGCCGGCATCAAGTCGGCCACGTTCAAGGTCTCCGCGCCGTACGCCTACGGCACCCTCTCGGTCGAGCAGGGCACCCACCGGCTCGTCCGGATCTCGCCGTTCGACAACCAGGGCCGCCGCCAGACCTCGTTCGCGGGCGTCGAGGTGGCCCCCGTGGTGGAGTCGACCGACCACGTCGAGATCGACGAGAAGGACCTGCGCGTCGACGTCTACCGCTCGTCGGGGCCCGGTGGTCAGGGCGTCAACACCACCGACTCCGCGGTCCGGCTGACCCACCTCCCCACCGGCATCGTCGTGTCCTGCCAGAACGAGCGCTCGCAGCTGCAGAACAAGGCGTCGGCGATGGCCGTGCTGGCCGCGAAGCTCCTCGCCCGGCGCAAGGAGGAGGAGCGGGCCCTGCTCGACTCCCTCAAGGACTCCGGTTCGAGCTGGGGCAACCAGATGCGCTCGTACGTCCTGCACCCTTACCAGATGGTGAAGGACCTGCGGACCAACCACGAGACGTCGCAGACCTCGCAGGTGCTCGACGGCTTCATCGACGACTTCCTCGACGCCGGCATCCGCTGGCGCAAGCAGAGCGAAGCCGCCGCGTGACGAGCGGCGGATCTTCGGCCCAGTAGCATCCCCGGCCGTGATCCGGCTGGAGAACGTCTCGAAGGTCTACCCGACCTCCGCACGGCCGGCGCTCGACGACGTCAGCGTGGAGGTCGAGCGGGGGGAGTTCGCGTTCCTCATCGGTCCCTCGGGGTCGGGGAAGTCGACGCTCCTGCGGCTGCTGATCCGCGAGGACGTCCCGAGCTCCGGCACCGTCTGGGTCGCGAACTGGAACGTCGGCGGTCTGGCCGGTCGCCGGGTGCCGCGGCTGCGCCAGCGGATGGGCTGCGTGTTCCAGGACTTCCGGCTGCTGCCGAACAAGACCGTCGCCGAGAACGTGGCGTTCGCCCTCGAGGTGATCGGTAAGCCGCGGCACACGATCCGCACGGTCGTGCCGGAGGTGCTCGACCTGGTCAACCTGGCCGGGAAGGCCGATCGCATGCCCTCGGAGCTCTCCGGCGGCGAGGCCCAGCGGGTCGCGATCGCCCGGGCGTTCGTCAACCGGCCGCTGGTCCTGCTGGCCGACGAGCCCACCGGCAACCTCGACCCCGAGACGTCCGCCGGGATCATGACGCTGCTCGAGCGGATCAACCGGACCGGCACCACGGTGGTCATGGCCACGCACGACCGCCAGATCGTCGACAGCATGCGCCGCCGGGTGGTCGAGCTCTCCGCGGGCAGGCTCGCGCGCGACGACAACCGGGGCGTGTACGGGGTGGCCCGCTAAATGATGTTCGTCTGGCGCGAGGCCTTCGCGGGGCTGCGTCGCAACCTGACGATGTCGATCGCGATGGTGATCACCACGGCGATCTCGCTGGGCCTGCTCGGCGCCGGCCTGCTCGCCGTGCGCACGATCGACCGCACCGAGGACCTCTACTACTCGCTCATCGCCGTGCAGGTCGCCCTCGACGAGCCGACCAGCGCCGACGACCGCGACTGCTCGAGCCCGGTCTGCACGGGGCTGCGCGGCGAGCTCGAGGCGAACCCGCTGGTGGCGTCGGTGGAGTACGAGAGCCGCGACGACGCCTTCGCCCGCTTCCAGCGGATCTACGCCGGGCAGTCGATCCTGCAGCTCGTGCGGCCCCAGAGCCTGCCCGCGACGCTGCGCGTGACGATGGCCGATCCGCTGCGCGGGGAGGAGATCGTCACGCAGTACACGGGGCGCCCCGGGGTGCGCAACGTCGTCGACCAGCGCAGCACCGTCGCCGACCTGTTCTCGTTCCTCGGCAGCGTGCGCAACGCGACGTTCGGGCTGGCGGTCGTCCAGGCCCTCGCCGCGCTGCTGCTGATCTCCAACACCATCCAGCTCTCGGCGTTCACCCGGCGGACCGAGGTCGGGATCATGCGGCTGGTCGGGGCCTCGCGCTGGTACACCCAGGTGCCGTTCCTCATCGAGGCCGTGGTCACCGGTGTCGTCGGGGCGGTGCTGGCCACCGGTGGGCTCGTGCTCGGGAAGATCTTCTTCCTCGACCGTCTGATGTCCGGACGGCTCCTGGCGAACACGATCCCGCCGATCGGGATGAGCGACGTGCTCGGTTACGTTGGACCGGTGTTGGTGGTCGTCGGTGCAGTGATCGCCACCGCCACGGGGTACGTGACCCTGCGGCTGTACGTACGCACGTAGGACGAGGGAGCGGAGGAGGGCTGATGGCACCGAAGACGGCTCCGAAGAAGGCCAGCAGCAACCGCCCCGAGGAACGCCGCAAGATCGTCGCGACGAACCGCAAGGCGAAGTACGACTACGAGATCCTCGACGTCTACGAGGCCGGCATCGCGCTGCAGGGCACCGAGGTCAAGAGCCTGCGGGCCGGGCACGTGTCGCTGAACGACGCGTTCGCGCTGGTCACCGACGGCGAGGTCTTCCTGCGCGGCCTGCACATCCAGGAGTACGACTTCGGCTCCTGGACCAACCACGAGCCCCGGCGCGTCCGCAAGCTGCTGCTGCACAAGTCGGAGATCGCGCGGCTGGTCGGCAAGACCCGCGAGACGGGCCACACCCTCGTCCCGCTGTCGCTCTACTTCTCCGGCGGCCTGTGCAAGGTCGAGCTCGCCCTCGCGCGCGGCAAGGCCAAGCACGACAAGCGCGAGGCGATGGCCGAGCGCGACGCGAAGCGCGAGGCCGAGCGGATCGTCGGTCGGCGGATCAAGGGGTGGTGACGCGGGCGTGGTGAGTCCCGCCCGCGATCCGCTGGCGACGCCGCCGGTGGACGACGCCGACGTGCCGGCCTGGGTGGCCGCCACCGGGGTCGACGGCCTGGTCGACCTGCACGTGCACTTCCTGCCCGACCGGATGCTGCAGAAGGTGTGGGCCTACTTCGACCAGGCCGAGACGCACTACGGGCGGGCCTGGCCGATCCACTACCGCGAGCCCGAGCAGACGCGGATCGACCTCCTGCGCGGGTTCGGGGTACGCACGTTCGCGCCGCTGGTCTACCCGCACAAGCCGGGGATGGCGGCCTGGCTGACGTCCTGGGCGCAGGAGTGGGCGGCGGAGGTGCCCGAGGCGGTGCCGACCGCGACCCTCTTCCCCGAGGAGTCGGTGACGGCCTACCTCGGTGACGCGCTCGATGCCGGCGCCCGGGCGGTCAAGGCGCACGTCCAGGTCGGCGGCTACGACCCGCGCGACCCGCTGCTCGACCGTGCCTGGGGCCTGATCGCCGAGGCGGGGGTGCCCGCGATCGTGCACTGCGGCGACGGCCCTATCCCCGGCGCCCACACCGGCATGGACATCTTCGCCGAGGTCCTCGAGCGCCACCCGCGCCTGACCGCGGTGCTCGCCCACGCCGGCCTGCCCGAGTACGAGCGCGCGCTGGGCCTGCTCGAGCGCTTCCCGCGGGTGCACCTCGACACGACGATGGTGGGCACGGCCTACACCGAGCAGTTCGCGCCGCTGCCGCGCGACTGGTCGGCGCGGCTGGTCGACGTGGCCGACCGCGTCGCGCTCGGCACCGACTTCCCGAACATCCCGTACGCCTACGCCGAGCAGCTGACGGCGATCGCCTCGTGGGCCGCCGCCGACGACCGGCTGGGCGCGCCGTTCCTGCGCTCGGTGCTGCACGACGTGCCGGCCCGGTTGCTGGGTGCTCCCGACCCCGTGGGATGAACCGGGTGGGACGAACCGGGCGGATGAAACGGGGAGTGCCGCGCGTTATGATCGGTGGCCGTCCGCAGAGCGCGGGCCCGAGGGGGTGACTGGTTTCGACTCCGAGTGGTTCATCAGGAGAAGCGTGCCGAGGAAGGCAACGATGATCTCGTTAACCATGCGTTGCAATGAATTAAGCGCCGAGAGTTCTCAGCGCGACTTCCAGCTCGCTGCCTGACAGCGAGTAGGGAAGTCTGTCGGCCCGGGTTCGTCCCCGGCCCGGTCGCCGGCATCAGCTAGGGGTCTCACCGTCGGGCTCGGTCGCGGAGCCCGGCGGGACATCACACAGCGACTGGGATCGTCACACCGGCTCGTTCGCAAGACCGGTGGATCCGAGCAGAGACGTCGCGGACTGCGCACGGAGAAGTCCTGATTGCTGATCGGAGGACCCGGGTTCGATTCCCGGCACCTCCACCCCCCTCACCCCGGGCCCGGAGAGCACCCGCTCTCCGGGCCCGGGGTCGTTCCGGAGTCGTTCGGGCGGGCTCTCCTCGTCCCTTCGGCCGGTCGGCTCTGGCCGATGGACCGGTCGACGCAGCGTCACCTCGGGCGCTACCGTGGGCACACACGCTCACTCGTCCGGAGGAGCTTGTTCGGACGGTCGTGCACCGACGAAGGGGGGTGAGGGCGACGGATCGGGAAGAGGCGCGCCCCGCCCCACCCGCCGGCCCGGGCGCGGCCGACGCCGCCACGCGCGGGCTCGATGCCGTCCTGGGCCGCGAGGTCGCGATGGTGACGCTGCCCCCGGTGCACGGCGAGGACCTCGTCGTGCGCACCGAGCAGGTCCGCCGCCTCGCGGGCCTGCACCACGGCCACCTCGTCGAGGTGTTCGACGTCGACGGTCTCGCCGAGGGCACCGAGAGCACCCTGGTGCTCCAGAGCGTCGACGGCCGTCCCCTCGACCCGGCGTCCGACCGCTCGCGCTGGGCGCCGATCACCGTCGCCGAGGTGGGGGCCCAGCTCGCCTCCGGGCTCGCGCACGCGCACGCGCGCGGGGTGGTGCACGGCCGGATCGGGCTCGCGAGCGTGGTGCTCGGCGGCACCGTCGGAGCGCCGCACGCCTGGCTCACCGGCTTCACGGCGGCGCTGCGTGCCGCGCCGCCCCTCGATCCCGGGCCCGGAGCGGCGCCGCCCCACCCGGCCGACGACGTCGCCGCCCTCGGCCGCACGCTCGGCGCCGTCCTCGACCCGGCCGCGCCCGCAGCGCCGGCCCTCGAGCACGCCCTGGGCGATATGTCCGCCGGGAAGATCGCCGCCCGCACGGCCGCCGAGACCCTCGCCCGCGTCGCCGAGGCACTGCGCCATGTCGACGACGACGAGACCGGCATCGTCCCGCTCGTGGTCGCCGCGTCGGCCGTGGCCGCCGCGACCGCCGCGTCCGTCGCCTCTCCCCAGGTCCCCGCGCCGCGGGACCGGGAGCGTCTGCCCGCACGGTTCGGCCGGCGCGCACGCCTGGCCGGGCGCGGCGTCCAGCTCGCGGCCCTCGGCGGCGCCGCGCTCACGGTCGCCGCGGCGTCCGGGATCTTCCTCTGGGCCGCCGAGGACCCCGGGACGCCGCGCGAGGCCGGGGTGTCCGACCAGACGACGCCGGCCCGGCCCGTGGCGCCGCCGGTCGCGGTCGCCCCGCCGGGGTCCTCGGGCCCGGACGGCGCGGGGTCGTCCGAGGCGTCCACCTCCCAGGACGACGACGGCGAGGACACCGAGGTCCGCGAGACCTCGTCGCCCGGCTCCCACTCCAGCCCCATCACCAGCGACGTCACGACGCTGCCGGCCCCGCCCGTCGTCCCGCCGACCGTGCCCCCGACCGTGCCCCCGACCGTGTCGCCCACGGTGTCCCCGACGGTGTCGCCGACGACCACCCCCACCACCGGGCCGACGACCGGGCCGACCACTGGGCCGACCAGCACCACCACGACGCCCGTCGCACCCCGCACCGCGAGCACCCCCGCCACCCTCGCCGCGCCCTGATCCCCGGCGCCCGCCTCTGAGCGGGGGCACACGGAGCGGGGGCACACGGAGCGAGGGCACACTGGTCGGGGGCACACTGGTTCGAGGGGCACACTTGGCCGCCGGGCCACCCCGTGGCCCCGTGTCCCCGAGCAGCGAGGGAGCTCCCCAGCCCCATGGGTGCCGCACCGCAGCGGAACCGCACCCCCGAGGACCCGACTCCCGACGCCGACTCGTCCGCCGCCTCGCCCGCCGCGCGACCGTCGCTGCCCTGGGAGGTCTGGGCCCTGCTGGCGGGCAGCTTCCTGGTCGCGGCCGGGTACGGCATCGTCGCGCCGGCCCTGCCGGTGTTCGCGCAGAGCTTCGGGGTCGGGGTCACCGCCGCGTCGGCGGTGGTCAGCGCCCTGCCGGTGATGCGCCTGCTGTTCGCGCCGGTGTCGGGGCGTCTGGTGGCCCGCACGGGCGAGCGCACGATGTACCTCACGGGTCTGCTCGTCGTCGCCGCGTCCACCGGAGCCTGCGCGCTGGCCACCAGCTACACCCAGCTGCTGATCTTCCGCGGGCTCGGCGGCATCGGGTCGACGATGTTCACCGTCTCGGCGTTCTCGCTGATGTTCCGGCTCGCCCCCGACGGACGGCGCGGGCAGGCGAGCGGGCTGTTCACCGGCGCGTTCCTCCTCGGCGGGGTCACGGGCCCGGCCTTCGGCGGCGTGCTGGTCACCGTCGACCTGCGCGCGCCCTTCATCGTCTACGCGCTCGCCCTGGTGCTCGCGACGCTCGTCGTCGGCACGCTCCTGGCCCGCTCCACGCACGTCGGCGCACGGCCCCGGGACCCCGACGCGACCACGTTGACGATCAGCGCGGCGCTGCGCAGGCCGACCTACCGCGCGGCGCTCGTCTCGAGCCTCGCCACCGGCTGGGCCGTGCAGGGCGTGCGCGTCGGCCTGCTCCCGCTCTTCGTGGCCGTCGCCCTGGGGCGCGAGCCGCTGTGGGCGGGGATCGCCCTCACGGTGTTCGCGGTGGGCGACGGGCTGGTCCTGCTCGCGACCAGCGGCCTGTCCGACCGCCGGGGCCGGCGCCCCGTGGTCATCGCCGGGCTCGCGCTCGTGGCTGCGGGCACCGCCTCGCTCGCCCTGGCCACGCTGCCGGGCACCGCCGGCCTCGTCGTGCTGCTCGCCGCCTCCGCCGTGGCGGGCGCCGGGGCCGGCCTGCTCCAGCCCGCGCAGGGCGCCGCCGTCGCCGACATCGTCGGGTCGCGGCGCTCCGGGGGCCCCGCGCTCTCGGGGTTCCAGATGGCCGCCGACGTCGGGTCGATCGTCGGTCCGGTCGCGGCCGGCGCGCTGGCGGAGAACGCGTCGTTCGGCGGGGCGTTCGTGCTCAGCGCGTCGATCGCCCTCGTCGCCCTCGTCGTGTGGGCCCGGGTGCCGTCGGGGAGCGGTCCGGCGGGCGATCCGGCCGGAGGTTCGTCGGGGGAGGACGCGGGCACCCGCCGCGCATGACCCGCCGCGCCGGGGACGTGTCGGACGGCGTCCCAGATGGTGTGACCGACACCCACGCCCACGGGATCGACGCCGCCCTCGAGGGTGTCGACCCGACCGCGCCGCTGTGGGTCTTCGGGGACCAGCTCGGCCCCGCGGTGCACGGGCTGCCCCAGCACGCCGAGCGCGACGTCGTCCTCGTCGAGTCCTCGGCCGTGCTGCGCCGCAGGCGCTACCACCGCCAGAAGCTGCACCTGCTGCTCTCGGGGATGCGCCACCTCGACGACGAGCTCGGCGACCGGTCCACCTACCACCGCACGACGACCTACCGCGAGGCGCTGGAGAAGGTCGGCCGCCCGGTGGTCGTCCACCAGCCGACGTCGCACACCGCCGTCGAGTTCGTCGAGAGCCTGCGCGCGGAGGGGCTGGTGGAGGCGGTGCTCCCGTCGACGACGTTCGCCCGGCCCCGCGCGGAGTTCGAGTCGTGGGCCGGCGAGGACTCGTCGTTCACGATGGAGAACTTCTACCGCAACCAGCGACGACGCTTCGACGTGCTGATGGAGGGGGAGTGGCCGGTCGGGGGGAAGTGGAACCTCGACCACGACAACCGGGAGTCGCCGCCGAAAGGCGCGCAGACCCTGGGCGTGACCGACCCCTGGTGGCCGACCGAGGACGAGATCGACGCGCAGGTGCGGGACGACCTCGACGGGATGGACCTGCCGACCGTCGGCGCCGACGGACCGCGTCTGTTCGCGGTGACGCCGGACGAGGCCCGCACGGCGCTGCGCCACTTCATCGAGCACCGGCTCGACACGTTCGGGCCCTACGAGGACGCGATCCTCTCCGGCGACCCGTGGATGGCGCACTCGCTGCTCTCGGTGCCCCAGAACCTCGGCGTGCTGCACCCTCTCGAGGCCGTGCACGCCGCCGAGCAGGCGTACCGCGACGGCGAGGCGCGCCTGAACTCCGTCGAGGGCTTCGTGCGCCAGATCCTCGGGTGGCGCGAGTACATCTGGCACCTGTACTGGCACTTCGGCAAGGGCTACTCGACGCGCAACGAGATGGACCACCGGACGGCGCTGCCGACGTGGTGGACCGAGCTCGACGGCGACGCCGTCAGCGCGGCGTGCCTCTCGGAGACCCTCAAGGGCGTGCGCGACCGCGGCTGGGTGCACCACATCCCGCGGCTCATGGTGCTGGGCAACCACGCCCTCCAGCGCGAGTACCGGCCGGGCGCCCTGTCCGAGTGGTTCACGACGTCGTTCGTCGACGGCTTCGCGTGGGTGATGCCGCCCAACGTCGTGGGGATGAGCCAGCACGCCGACGGCGGGAAGCTCGCGACGAAGCCGTACTCCTCGGGCGGCGCCTACATCAACAAGATGAGCGACCACTGCGGCGACTGCGTCTTCGACCCCAAGGTGCGGGTGGGGGAGAAGGCCTGCCCGTTCACCGCCGGCTACTGGCAGTTCGTGCACCGCCACCAGGACCTGCTGCGCGCCAACCAGCGCACCGCCCGGGCCGTCGCCACCATGGACCGGCTCAAGGACCTCGACGCGGTCCTGGAGCAGGAGAAGGGCCGCACCGACTTCTAGCCTGTCGCGCCGAGGAGGGGCGCTCCGGGGGTCGCGCCCCCCCCGGGTCGTCGGGTGTTCATCGGCGTGTACCGTTTCCCGGCGTTGGGGCTGTGGCGCAGCTGGTAGCGCATCACACTGGCAGTGTGAGGGTCAGGGGTTCGAGTCCCCTCAGCTCCACCCATGCACGAGAGGACCGTCGCCCGCGGGGCGGCGGTCCTTTTTCGTGGTTCCACCAGGTCACGTCGCCGCCTACGACCGATCGTCGTTGAAGCGCTCACCCGGCGAGCCACAGGGCCGCACGGCGGTTACGATCCCTCTCGTCCGCACGTGCGGCCTCCATGGCCGCCGGGGTGGAGGAGACCCATCGTGAGCAGGAGGCCCTCGTGACCGCCGTCGCACCCAAGCCGATCGCGACCACGCCGTACCCGGCGCGGGAGACGAAGCGCGGGTCGTTCGTCGGGCGGATGCTCAAGACGACGGACCCCAAGGACATCGCGATCCTGTACCTGGTCACGTCGTTCGGGTTCTTCCTGATCGGCGGGCTCATGGCGCTGCTGATGCGCGCCGAGCTGGCCCAGCCGGGCCTGCAGTTCCTGTCGGTGGACCAGTACAACCAGCTGTTCACCATGCACGGCACGATCATGCTGCTGCTGTACGCGACGCCGATCCTCTTCGGCTTCGCCAACTACATCGTCCCGCTGCAGATCGGTGCCCCGGACGTCGCGTTCCCCCGGCTCAACGCCTTCTCGTACTGGCTGTTCCTCTTCGGCGGCATCATCGTCGTGTCCGGGTTCTTCACCCCGGACGGCGCCGCCTCGTTCGGCTGGTTCGCCTACACCCCGCTCTCCGACGTCGTGCACTCGCCGGGTCTCGGCGCCGACGTCTGGATCGTGGGTCTGGTCGTCTCCGGTCTCGGCACCATCCTCGGTGGCGTCAACTTCGTGACGACGATCGTCTGCATGCGCGCCCCGGGCATGACGATGTTCCGGATGCCGATCTTCACCTGGAACATCCTCGTGACGGCCGTGCTGGTGCTGCTGGCCTTCCCGATCCTCACCGCGGCGCTGCTCGGTCTGGCCGCCGACCGCCACCTCGACGCGCAGCTCTTCGCTCCCGAGGCCGGCGGCGTGATCCTCTGGCAGCACCTGTTCTGGTTCTTCGGGCACCCCGAGGTCTACATCGTCGCGCTGCCCTTCTTCGGCATCGTGAGCGAGATCTTCCCGGTGTTCAGCCGCAAGCCGATCTTCGGCTACAAGACGCTGATCTACGCGACGCTGGCGATCGCGGCGCTATCGGTCGCCGTCTGGGCCCACCACATGTACGCCACCGGCGCCGTGCTGCTGCCGTTCTTCTCGTTCACGACGTTCCTCATCGCCGTGCCCACCGGCATCAAGTTCTTCAACTGGATCGGCACGATGTGGAAGGGGCAGCTGACCTTCGAGACGCCGATGCTGTTCTCGGTCGGCTTCCTCGTGACGTTCCTCTTCGGCGGCCTCACCGGCGTCCTGCTGGCCAGCCCGCCGCTGGACTTCCACGTCTCGGACTCGTACTTCGTGGTGGCGCACTTCCACTACGTGCTCTTCGGCACGATCGTGTTCGCCACCTACGCCGGCATCTACTTCTGGTTCCCGAAGATGACCGGCCGGATGATGGACGAGCGGATCGGCAAGGTGCACTTCTGGCTGACGTTCATCGGCTTCCACATGACGTTCCTGGTGCAGCACTGGCTGGGCAACGAGGGCATGCCGCGCCGGTACGCCGACTACGCGGCCACCGACGGGTTCACGACGCTCAACACGATCTCCACGATCGGGGCGTTCATCCTCGGGGCCTCGACGCTGCCGTTCCTGTGGAACGCGTTCCACAGCTACCGCTACGGGCGTCCGGTGGAGGTCGACGACCCCTGGGGTCACGGCAACTCCCTGGAGTGGGCGACGTCCTGCCCGCCGCCGCGGCACAACTTCACCGAGCTGCCCCGCATCCGCTCCGAGCGCCCGGCGTTCGAGCTGCACTACCCGCACCTCACCGAGCGCATCCGGCTCGAGGCGCACATCGGTGGTCGCGAGAGCATCGGTGAGGCGGCGGCCGGGCAGACCGGCCAGGAGCACATCCCCGGCAGCGACCCCCGGAACAAGTGACCCGGGCGCTCCCCGACGACCAGTCCGGCGACGACTTCCCGGAGTCTCCGGTCGTGCTCTCACCGCAGGGCGACGCCGGGCCCGACCCGGTGCCGGTCCTCGTGACCGTCACCGGGCCGGACTTCCCGGGGGTCAACGCTGCGCTGTTCGCGGTGCTGGCCGAGCACGAGGCCGCCATGCTCGACGTCCAGCAGGCGACGATCCACCGGCGGATCACGCTGAGCGCGCTGGTCACGCTGCCCGGGGATCCGGCGCGGCTGCAGTCGGCGCTCGATCTGACGATGCCGTCGCTGGGGCTCTCGGTGACGGTCGAGATCGGCGGCGACGCGTCGGCGGTGCACCCGTTCTCGTCCCACGTCGTGCTGGTGCTCGGGCGCCCGATCACCGCGGCGAACTTCGCGGAGGTCGCGCGCGGCCTCGCGGCCCTGCGCGTGAACATCGACCGCGTGCGGCGCATCGCCGACTACCCGGTGACCGGGCTCGAGCTGCGGGTGTCGCTACCCGTCAACGACCCGCCCAACGACACGGCGCTGCGCCAGGCCCTCGCCGCGGCGGCCCGGCGCGCCAAGTGCGATGTCGCGGTGCAGCGGGTCGGTCTCGCCCAGCGGGCGAAGCGCCTCATCGTGTTCGACGTCGACTCGACCCTGATCCAGGGCGAGGTCATCGAGATGCTCGCCGCGCGGGCCGGGTGCGAGGACGAGGTCCGCTCGATCACCGAGGCGGCGATGCGCGGTGAGATCGAGTTCGCGGAGTCCCTGCACAAGCGCGTGCAGACGCTCGCGGGTCTGCCGGCGAGCGCGCTCGAGGACGTCGCCGCGGAGCTGGAGCTCACACCCGGTGCCCGGACGACGGTGCGCACCCTCAAGCGCCTCGGGTACCGGTGCGGCGTGGTGTCCGGCGGCTTCACCGCGATCATCGACCGTCTCGTCAAGGACCTCGGGCTCGACTTCGCCGCGGCGAACGAGCTCGAGGTGATCGACGGGCGCATCACCGGCCGCGTGATCGGCGAGGTGATCGACCGGGCGGGCAAGGCGACGGCGCTCGAGCGCTTCGCGCAGGAGGCCGGCGTGCCGATCGAGCAGACCGTCGCGGTCGGCGACGGCGCCAACGACCTCGACATGCTGGCGGCGGCCGGCCTCGGTGTGGCGTTCAACGCCAAGCCGGTGGTCGCCGCGGCCGCCGACACCGCGCTGTCCTACCCGTACCTCGACGCCGTCCTGTTCATCCTGGGCGTCACCCGCGACGAGATCGAGTTCGCCGACGCCGCCGAGGGGCTGCTGCGTCGGGTGCCTCTGTGACGTCGGTGGCGCTGACCCCGGCGCTCGCCCCGCTCGCGGCGCGGGTGTGCCCTTGGCTCGTCGACTCCGTCGCTCCCGATCAGGACGAGCCCGAGGACGGTGTCGTGCGCGCGATGACGCTCGTCCTGCGTCTCGAGCGCGACGCCCCGACACGGACGGCGGTCCTCGAGTCGGCGGCCGCCGCCGCGCTCGCGCTCTGCCTCGACGAGCGCGCCGGGCCCGACGGGCCGTGGTTCGACGCCGTGACGGCGTGGGCCGGGGCCGGGCGCATCCGCAAGCTCTCCCGGCGCGCCCGCACGGCGCACTGGCGGGCGGTCCAGGAGATCGACGGTGTGACGGTGGGCGAGCTGGTGCGCGCGTTGGTCCCCGGGCCGGTCGACGACGTGCCCCACGAGGTCCGCCGGCTCCAGATCGGCGGCACCGACCTCCCGCCCGACGAGCCTGGCCCACCCCTCTCGGCGTGCTCCCCTTCTGCCAGGCCCGTGATCTGGCTGAGCCCGGAGGTCGAGCAGACCGTCGGCAAGGCCGCCGCCCAGGTCGGGCACGCGAGCATGATCCTCGCGACGGTGCTCGCGGCCGAGGGCGCCGACCCCGCGCGGGCGCTGGACGCGGCGGTGCGCCCGGCCTCGCGGGAGGACTGGGCGCGCTGGGCCGAGGCGCTCGCGGCCGACCACGACGGCCGCACGGCGTGGGACGAGTACGGGATCGCGCCGGTGCGCGACGCCGGGTTCACCGAGGTCGCGCCGGGCACGGTGACGTGCGTGGCGGCCCGGTGACCCGGGTCGTCGTCGCGGGCTCGCGGGTGCGCAGCGAGCGCTCCGAGATCGAGACCCGCCCGCTGGTCGACGCGCTCGCTGCCCGGGGTGTCGACGCCACCGACGCCCCGTGGGACGACGACGCCGTCGACTGGGGCGGCGCCGACCTCGTCGCCGTGCGCACCACCTGGGACTACACCGAGCGCCGCGACGACTTCCTCGCGTGGGCGGGTGGCGTCGACGCCACCACCCGGCTGGTCAACCCGCTCGCCGTGCTCACCTGGAACAGCCACAAGCGCTACCTCGCCGAGCTCGCCGAGGCCGGGGTGCCGGTGGTGCCGACGACCCTGCTCGACGCCGGTTCGGCGGTGCCCGACGACCTCGGGTCCGGCGCCCTCGTCGTCAAGCCCGCCGTCTCCGCGGGCGGTCGCGGCACGCACCTGGGCACTTCGCAGGACCTGCACGACACGGTCGCCGACCTGCTCGCGGGCGGCGACGTGCTCGTCCAGCCCGCCGTCGAGAGCATCGGGCGCGACGGCGAGGTGTCGTTGATCAGGATCGGGGCGACGTGGTCGCACGCGGTGCGCAAGCTCCCGGCCGCCGGCGGCTTCCTCGTCCACGAGAAGCACGGTGGGGTGCTCGAGGACCACACCCCGACGAGCCGCGAGGTCGAGGTCGCCGAGGCCGCCCTCGCGCAGGCCCCGGCGGCCCCGGACACTCTCGTCGCGGCCCGCGTCGACCTCGTGCGCCTCGACGGCGAGCCGGTCGTGATGGAGCTCGAGCTCATCGAGCCCGAGCTGTTCCTCCGCCGCGCCCCGGGCGCCCCGGACCGCCTCGCCGAGGCCCTCCTCGCCGTCGTCCGAGGTACGGGGTTGTCAGCGTGGGGGCCACGCTGACGTACCACGTCAGGAAATCCACCACGATCACCGGAGGCCGGGCTCAGGCGCCCCGCAGCCGCTCCAGCGCCCCACGCACGACCGCCGGGTCCTGCGTGCTCCAGAACGGCGGCAGCGAGCCGCGCAGGAAGCCCCCGTACTGCTTCGTCGCCACGCGCGAGTCGAGCAGCGCGACCACCCCACGGTCGCCGGTCCCGCGCAGCAGCCGCCCCGCCCCCTGGGCGAGCAGCAGCGCGGCGTGGGTGGCCGAGACGGTCAGAAAGCCGTTGCCACCCCGGGCGTCCACCGCCCGCTGACGGGCGGAGACCAGCGGGTCGTCGGGGCGCGGGAACGGGATGCGGTCGATCATGACGAGCTGCAGCGACTCGCCGGGCACGTCGACGCCCTGCCACAGCGACAGCGTCCCGAACAGCACGCTCTCGACGTCGGCGGCGAACTTCGTCACGAGCGTGCCCGTCGCGTCGTCGCCCTGGCAGAGCACGGTGCCGTCCCAGCGGGTGCGCAGGTCCTCGGCGGCCTGCTTGGCGGCCCGCATCGAGGAGAACAGCCCCAGCGCTCGGCCGCCCGCGGCGCGCACGAGGGCCTCGATCTCGTCGAGGCACGCCGGCGACAGCCCGTCGCGTCCCGGCGGCGGCAGGTGCCGCGCCACGTAGAGGATGCCGGCCTTGCCGTGCGCGAACGGCGAGCCGACGTCGAGGCCGTGCCAGACG
Source organism: Actinomycetospora chibensis (assembly GCF_028737215.1). Taxonomy (GTDB): domain Bacteria; phylum Actinomycetota; class Actinomycetes; order Mycobacteriales; family Pseudonocardiaceae; genus Actinomycetospora; species Actinomycetospora chibensis. The sequence continues at coordinate 317,469 of NZ_JAQZAM010000004.1, forward strand.
AGGTTGGTCGCGGGGTCCCTATCGGCGTGCTGTGTTGGATCGTGCCCCGAGCCGTCGTCGGGGACGGGTTCGGTGATGGCGCGGTCCCCGGTCGAGGCCGGCAGGCCCCACTGCCGCGCCAGGGCGTCGAACGAGCCCCCGAGCGCGAGCGTCGCCGACGTCAGCACCACCGTCGAGCGCCCGAACAGCCGGCTCGCGAGCAGCCCGGCGACCGAGAGCGGCGCGACGTGCAGAGCGCGCGTCCGCGTGGAGTTCCGCTCGGTCTCGGAGCACCACACGACGTCGGGGCGGGTCGCCGGGTCCTCGCGGTCGAACGCGGTGAGCAGCCGCCCGGCGACGTCGTGCACCTCCTCGACCAGGGCCAGAGCGAACTTCCGTGCCGTCGCGTCGTCGTCGCGGCCGCCCTTCTCCCGGTCGGGACCGAGCGCCTGCCGGCACGACCAGGACGCGTCGCGGATCCCCGTCAGCATCCGCCCCACGCCCTCGGGCAGGCGCTCCCAGCGTCCCGGGACGACCTCGGCGAGCACGGTGTCGAGACCCTCGCCCGCGTCGAGCAGCGCGTCGGAGAGCGCCTGGTCGACGAGCTTCCCGCAGCGGCGCGCGGCGGCGCTCACGGCGGCCGCGGTGAGCTCGCCGGTGGCCACCGAGGTCACGCGGTCGACGAGGTTGTGCGCCTCGTCGACGACGACCACGTCGTGGTCGGGCAGCACCGCGCGCCCCTCGATGGCGTCGATCGCGAGCATCGCGTGGTTGGTGACGACGACGTCGGCGCTGCCGGCGGCGCGGCGCGCGTGCTCGGAGAAGCAGTCCTCGGCGACGGGGCAGCGCGAGGCGCCGAGGCACTCGCGGGCGGACACCGACACCTGGCGCCACGCGCGGTCCGTGACGCCGGGGACCAGCTCGTCGCGGTCGCCGGTGGTCGTCTGCTCTGCCCACTCGTGCAGCCGGGTGACCTGGCGGCCCAGCGCGGAGACCTGGAAGGGGTCGAACAGCTGCTCGTCGCCGGGGTCGTCCGCGGCCGCCTGGGCCCCGCTCTCGATCTTGTGCTTGCAGAGGTAGTTGGCCCGGCCCTTGAGGATCGCGAACGTCGGCTCGCGGCCGAGCACCGGCTGGAGGGCCTTGGTCAGGCGGGGGAGGTCGCGGTCGACGAGCTGGGTCTGCAGGGCGATCGTCGCGGTCGACACGACGACGGCCTGCTCGGACTCGAGCGCGTGCCGGATCGCCGGCACGAGGTAGGCCAGGGACTTCCCCGTGCCCGTCCCGGCCTGCACCGCCAGGTGCTCACCCGTGCGCAGTGACCGTTCCACCGCGCCCGCCATCTGCTGCTGGCCCTCGCGCTCGCTGCCGCCCAGGGCCGACACCGCTGCGGCGAGCAGCTCGGCCACCGGGGGCGGGCCCGTCGCCGTGCTCGTCTGCCCCACGACGGTTCAGACTACGAGCCGGGCCGATCGGTTCCCTCGGGACGCACCGGATTCACGGGCCCGGCTCCCACCGCAGCCGGTCGTAGGCGGTCAGCGCGGCGTCCCGGTGAGCGCGACCCCGGCGCCGGCCATCTCCTCCTGCGCGCGGGCGGTGGTGCGCGGCAGGACGCCGGCGGTGAGGTCGAGGCGCACGGTGGTCGCGAAGCCCGCGCGCACCGCGTCGAGCGCCGTCGCCCGCACGCAGTGGTCGGTGGCGATGCCGACGACCTCGACGGCGTCGACCCCCCGTGCGCGCAACCACGGCGCCAGCGGCTGCCCGTCGGTGGCGTGGCCCTCGAACGCGGAGTACGCCGCCACGAACTGGCCCTTCGAGAAGACCTCCTCGAGGCGGTGGACGTCGAGGTCGGGGTGGAACGCCGCGCCGGCGTGCCCGACGCGGCAGTGCGGCGGCCAGGTGTCGACGAAGTCGGGCGTCGACGAGAAGTGGTCGCCCGGGTCCTCGTGGTAGTCGCGGCTGGCGACGACGTGCGCGAACCCGCGCCCGTCGGTCGCGAGGAACCGGCTGATCGCCGCGGCGGTCGCGGCCCCGCCGTCGACCCCCATGGAACCGCCCTCGCAGAAGTCGAGCTGCACGTCCACCACGATCAGCGCGGTCGTCATGCTCTCGAGCCTAGGCGCGCGCCGTGGGTGATCGAGGGGCCTTTCCGGACGTCGAACGTCAGCATGGCCCCCGGGCTGACACGGGTCAGGGGAGGAACGTCGTCGGGATCGCCGGTTCGCCGCGGGAGAGCTTGAGCCCCTCCCACGGGACCGCGACCAGGCCGCGGCGCAGGCGCTCGCGGGACTCCTCGAGGGTCGGCTGGTCGCCGGTCGGCTCGCCCTTGACCAGCAGCGGGACCGGAACGACGCGGTCGTGCTCGCCACGCTCGACGTCGGCGTCGAGGCGGTGCACGACCTCCTCGACGGCCGTGCCGGTCGGCTTGTGGCGGCGCAGCGCCGACTTCGCCCCGCCGCGCGACTCCTTCGACGAGCTGCGCTTGGCGACGGGCCGGCCCTCGACCTCGACGAGCTTGTAGACCATGCCGGCGGTGGGCGCCCCGGAGCCGGTGACGACCGAGGTGCCCACCCCGTAGGCGTCGACGGGCTCGGCGCGCAGGGCGGCGATCGAGTGCTCGTCGAGGTCCCCGGAGATGACGACGCGGGTGCGGGTCGCCCCGAGGTCGTCGAGCTGGGCGCGGGCACGCTGGGCCAGGACGCCGAGGTCGCCGGAGTCGATGCGCACCGCGCCGAGCCCGGTGCCCGCGACCTCGACGGCGGTCGCGATGCCCTCGGTGATGTCGTAGGTGTCGACGAGCAGCGTGGTGCCGACGCCGAGCGCGTCGACCTGCGCGCGGAAGGCGTCCGCCTCCGAGTCGTGCAGCAGCGTGAAGGCGTGCGCGCTCGTGCCCGTCGTCGGCACGCCCCAGCGGCGGTGGGCCTCGAGGTTCGAGGTGGCGGCGAAGCCGGCGAGGTAGGCCGCCCGCGCCGACGCGACCGCCGCCTCCTCGTGCGTGCGGCGCGACCCCATCTCGATGAGGGGACGGCTGTTGGCCGCCGTCGTCATCCGCGCGGCGGCCGAGGCGACGGCGCAGTCGTGGTTGAGCACCGAGAGCACGAGGGTCTCGAGCAGCACGCACTCGGCGAAGGTCCCGGTCACCGAGAGCACCGGCGAGCCCGGGAAGTACAGCTCGCCCTCCGGGTAGCCGACGACGTCGCCGTGGAAGCGGTGCCCCGAGAGGTAGTCCGCGGTGCGGTCGGTGGCGGCGCCGGCGCTCTGCAGGACCGCGATCTCGGCGTCGTCGAAGGTGAAGCGCGGCAGCGCGTCGAGCAGGCGCGCGATGCCGGCCACGACGCCGTAGCGGCGGCCGTGGGGCAGGCTCCGCGCGAACACCTCGAACGTGCACCGCCGCTCGGCGGTGCCGTCGGCGAGGGCGGCGTCGAGCATCGTGAGCTCGTACTGGTCGGTCAGGAGCGCGGTGCTCGGCCCCGGGAACGTCACCGGGCCAGGGTAGGCGGGAGCAGCCGGTCCCCGTGCGCCCCGGGCGCCCGGGGTGTCACGATGGAGGCATGTCTCCGGCCCCCCTCGCGGCAGCTCCGCCGCGCGTCGTGCCGCTCGACGTGCGTCTGTCCGCCCCGGCCGAGCCGGAGGTCGACGAGCGGACCGAGGAGGCCGTCGACGAGGCCACCCTCGCCGACACCCCCTGGCAGACCATCGTCTGGAACGACCCCGTCAACCTCATGTCGTACGTCACCTACGTGCTCCAGAAGCTCTTCGGCTACGACAAGGCCAAGGCCACCGCGCTGATGCTCGACGTGCACCACAAGGGGCGCGCCACCGTGTCGTCGGGCAGCCGCGAGAAGGTCGAGGGCGACGTGTCCCGCCTCCACGCGGCGGGTCTCTGGGCGACGATGCAGCGGGCGAGCTGACGCGGGTGAAGGCTCCCCATTGAAGGCATGGAGACGGCAGGGCCGTGGCGATCGCGTGCGCTACGTCGCGGTGCTCGAGCGGCCCGAGGCATCGGTGCTGCGCGGGCTCATGGGCCAGATCGAGCAGATGCTCACCGGCCGCGGCGCCGAGGCGCCCGACGACGAGCTCGCCGCCCTCACCGGCATCCGCACCGGCCCGTCCACCCCACCCGAGGACCCGGTGCTCGCGCGCCTGCTGCCCGACTTCGCGTCGTCGGAGGAGAAGGACGCCGACGACCTCTCGTCGGCACTGCGCTCCATGCACGAGCCCGAGCTGATCGAGGCCAAGCGGGCGGCCATCGCCACCGTGCTCACCACCTGCCCGGCCGGTGGTGGACGGGTGGAGCTCGCGCCGTCGCAGGCCGAGGAGTGGCTGGCGGCGATCAACGACGTGCGGCTCGCGCTGGGTGTCGCGCTCGAGGTCACCGAGGACATGCCCGAGCAGCTGCCCGCGGACGATCCCCGTGCCGACCACCTGCCCGTGTACCACTGGCTGACCTGGCTGCAGGACTCGTTGGTGATGACGCTGACGGGCTGAGGTCCGACGCGGTCCGGCGGTCTTCCGTAGACTGGCGCCGTGCTGGTGATCCGGGCCGACCTCGTCGAGCAGATGGTCGCGCACGCCCGTCGGGACCACCCGGACGAGGCCTGCGGCATCCTCGCGGGCCCCGACGACGGCTCCGACCGGCCCGAGCGCTTCGTGCCGATGGAGAACGCCGAGCGCTCGCCGACCTTCTACCGCTTCGACTCGATGGAGCAGCTGAAGGTCTACAAGGCGATGGACGCGAACGACGAGATCCCCGTCGTCGTCTACCACTCGCACACCGCCACCGAGCCGTACCCGTCGCGCACCGACATCTCGCTGGCGCAGGAGCCGTTCGCGCACTACGTGCTCGTCGGCACCCGCGATCCCGAGGAGCACGAGCTGCGCTCGTACCGGATCGTCGACGGCGAGGTCACCGAGGAGGAGGTGCAGGTGGTGGAGAACTACATGTTCAGCCACACCGGCGCCTCCGACGTCCCCGATCAGGCCGGCGTGCCGGATCCCACCCGCTCCTGACGTCCCTGGTCGGCGTCGCCGCAGGTCCGCGCGGGTAGGCCCGCACGGACGCGGAATGTCGCGCCACCATGGGACGCTGTCCTCTCTGTACCGACGTCCACCCCGACCCGGAGGGAACCCGTGTCCGCCACCGTCTCGATCCCGACCATCCTGCGCACCCACACCGGGGGCGAGAAGCAGGTCAAGGCCGAGGGCAAGACCCTGCAGGAGGTCATCACCGACCTCGAGGCCAACCACCCCGGCATCAAGGACCGGCTGGTGACCGACGGCGCGCTGCACCGGTTCGTCAACGTCTACGTCAACGACGAGGACGTCCGCTTCACCGGGGGCCTCGACGCACAGGTGCCCGACGGCGGCACCGTGACGATCCTTCCCGCGGTGGCGGGCGGCTCGCGCTAGGAGCGCTTTCGAGGAGACGACGATGGCCCGGTACGAGTCCCTGATCCACGCCCTGGGGGAGACGCCCCTCGTGGGGCTGCCGTCCTTCTCCCCGGCGCCGCACGTGCGGCTCTGGGCCAAGCTGGAGGACCGCAACCCGACGGGCTCGATCAAGGACCGGCCGGCGTTGCGGATGATCGAGAAGGCCGAGGAGGACGGTCTGCTCACCCCGGGCTGCACCCTCCTCGAGCCGACGTCCGGCAACACCGGCATCTCGCTGGCGATGGCGGCCAAGCTCAAGGGCTACGAGCTCGTCTGCGTCATGCCCGAGAACACCTCGGCCGAGCGTCGCCAGCTCCTCGAGATGTACGGCGCCAAGATCATCTTCTCGCCGGCCGCCGGAGGGTCGAACCAGGCCGTCGCGACGGCCAAGGAGATCGCCGCCCAGCACGAGGACTGGGTCATGCTCTACCAGTACGGCAACCCGGCCAACGCCCTGGCGCACTACGAGGGCACCGGGCCCGAGGTCCTGCGCGACATGCCGACGATCACGCACTTCGTCGCGGGCCTCGGCACCACCGGCACGCTCGTCGGCACCGGCCGTTACCTGCGCGAGCACAAGCCGGACTGCCAGATCATCGCGGCCGAGCCCCGTTACGGCGAGCTGGTCTACGGGCTGCGCAACATCGCCGAGGGCTTCGTGCCGGAGCTCTACGACCCGGACGTGCTCACCGGGCGGTACTCGGTCGGCGCCTACGACGCGCTGCGCCGCACCCGCCAGCTCGTCGAGCAGGAGGGGATCTTCGCGGGCATCTCGACCGGCGGGATCCTCCACGCCGCCCTCGCCCAGGCCGAGAAGGCCGCGGGGGGCGACGACGACGCCGACATCGTCATGGTGGTCTGCGACGGCGGGTGGAAGTACCTGTCCACCGGCGCCTACACCGGCACGCTCGAGGAGGCCGCGGAGGCGCTCGAGGGCCAGCTCTGGGCTTAGCGTCGTGGTCGCCACCCCGGGCATGGTCCAGGGGTTCCACCCCACGCGGATCCGGCGCCCCCGGTCGTAGTGTCGGGAGCGTGACCAGCCCGTCCGGTGTCCCGGCGAGATCCGCGCCCCGCATCTGGCCCGCGCAGCCGCTGCGTGCGGCGGTGACGATCACCGCGATCGTTGCGCTCCTGTGGGTGCTCGAGATCCTCGACCGCACGGTGTTCGTCGCGATCGACCCGCCGCAGGGTCTCGACGACGACGGCATCATCCCGCGCACGTTCGACGGCCTCGGCGGCATCCTGTGGGCGCCGTTCCTGCACGGGGGCTTCGAGCACCTGGCGAGCAACACCGTCCCGCTGCTGGTGTTCGGGTTCCTCGTCCTCGCGGGCGGGCTCGGCCAGTTCCTCGCCGTCACCACGGTGATCTGGGTGGTCAGCGGGGTCGGCACCTGGCTCATCGGCAGCCCGGGCTCGACGATCGGCGCCTCGGGCGTCATCTTCGGATGGTTCGCGTTCCTGCTGGTCCGCGGCTTCTTCGCGCGCTCGGTGGGGCAGATCGTGCTCGCCGTCGTCCTCTTCGGAATCTACGGGTCGCTGCTGTTCGGCGTGCTGCCGAGCAACCCCGGCATCTCGTGGCAGGCGCACCTGTGCGGAGCGATCGGCGGGGTCGTCGCGGCCCGGTTCACCGTCGCGGCGGACCGTCGCCGGCCGGGGCCGACCACGGCGCCCGCGGTGTCGTGAGGCAAGGGGGTCCGTGATCGTTCCGTGACCCGGGTGGTCCTCCCGGGCCTGTGCGTTCGGAGAGGTCAGGCCCGTAGGGTGCGCTCGTGGAACTGACCGTCCTGGGGTGCTCCGGCAGCGGCGCCGGCCCCCACTCCGCGGCCTCGAGCTACCTCGTCACCGCGGACGACACGTCCGTCGTGCTCGACCTCGGCAACGGCGCGTTCGGGGTGCTCCAGCGGCACGTCGACCCGTTCGAGATCGACGCGGTGGTCCTGTCCCACCTGCACCCCGATCACTGCGCCGACATCTCCGGGCTGATCGTCCACCGGCGCTACCACCCCGACGGGCCCGGCAAGATCGTTCCGCTGCACGGCCCGACCGAGTCCGAGGTGCGCCTTGCCGTCGCCTACGCGCCGTCGTCCGACGAGCGGGTCGCGACCGACCTCAGCGACGTCTTCATCCATCGCCCGTTCGCGCTCGGGCCGGCTGCGATCGGGCCGATCGCGCTGACGAGCGCCCCCGTCGACCACCCCTGCGAGGCCTACGGCACCCGGTTCGAGCACGAGGGCCGGACGCTCGTCTACTCCGGCGACACCGGGCCGTGCCGCGAGCTCGTCGAGCTCGCCCGCGACGCGGACGTGCTGCTGTGCGAGTCCACGTGGAGCGACGGACCCGAGCGGCCGCGCGGGGTGCACCTGTCGGGCAAGCAGGCCGGGCGCACCGCCCGCCAGGCCGGCGTCAAGCGCCTGCTGCTCACCCACGTCCCCGCCTGGGCCGACGGGCAGGCCCTGCTCGCCGAGGCCAAGGAGGAGTACCCGGGTCCGGTCGAGCTCGTCGTCCCGGACGGGTGCTACGAGATCTAGCTAGACCCGCGCCGGCTCCGGCGTCCCCGCCCGCTGCGGGGCCGGGACGAGCAGCGCGACCAGCGCCGCGATCGCGACCACGACCGCCGCGACGGTGAACGCCGCCGTCGTGCCCGACGTCGAGGCGACGGGCGCAGGCGCGCCCTCGGCGGTCAGCGTCGCCGTGTGCGCGGCCGCCAGCGTCGAGAGCACCGAGAGGCCGACGGCGCCGCCGATCTGCCGCGAGGTGGTGACGAGCCCGCTGACCAGGCCCGCGAGGCCGCCGTCGACCCCGCTCGTCGCCGCCGTCGTCACCGCGGGGAAGACGATGCCCATGCCGAGCGACACCGCGATGCCCGGCCCGAGGATGCCGGCCGCCCAGCTCGTGGTCGGCGTCAGCAGCGAGAACCACGCGAAGCCCGCCGCGGTCAGCGTCGCCCCCGCGACGATCATCGCCCGGGCGCCGAGCCGGGACACCAGCCGCGAGGAGATCTGCGAGCCGACCACCACCGACGCGGACTGCGGCAGGAACGCCAGGCCCGCTGTCAGTGCGTCGAAGCCCAGGACGCCCTGCATGTGCAGCGAGACGAAGAACCACATCGAGAACATCGCCGACGTGATGAGCAGGATGACGACGTTCGCGGTGCTCACCGCGCGGATGCGGAACACCCAGAGCGGCACCAGCGGGTGGCGGCTGCGGCGCTGGACCACCAGGAACGCCGTGAGCAGCACGACCGCGCCCGCCATGCTGCCCAGCACGCGCGCCGAGGTCCACGGCGAGGACTCCAGCGACACCACCCCGTAGACCAGGGCGACCAGGCCCGCCGTGACCAGGACGGCGCCGGCGACGTCGAGCCCCGGCCGCTGCTCGGCGCGGGTCTCGCGGACCACGGCGAGGGTCAGCAGCACGGTGAGGGCGACGACGGGCACGTTGACCAGGAAGATCCAGCGCCAGCTCAGCAGGCCCACGAGCACGCCACCGGCCAGCCCACCCGCGGCGCCCCCGACTCCGCCCATCGCCGACCACCAGCCGAAGGCCTTCGCGCGCGCCGCGCCCTCGGCGTACGTCGTCTGCAGGATGACCAGCGACGCGGGGGAGAGCACCGCCCCGCCCAGGCCCTGGGCCGCGCGGGCGGCGAGCAGCAGCGCCGGGTCGTTCGCGAGCCCGCCGACGAGGCTGGCGAACCCGAAGAGCCCGAGCCCGACGAGGAACATGCGGCGTCGGCCGAAGTAGTCCGCCGCCCGGCCGCCCAGCAGCAGGAACCCCGCGAACGCCAGCGTGTAGGCGTTGACGACCCAGGCCAGCCCCTCGGCGTCGAACCCGAGCGCGGTGCGCATCGCGGGCAGCGCGACGTTCACGACCGAGACGTCGAGCACGACCATGAACTGGGCGAGGCAGCTCGCGAGGAGCACGAGCCCGGTCCGGCCGTCGGTACGCACGACCGTCGAAGTTAGCCCGACGAACCGTCGCGTGCCGGGTGGCTCCTAGGGTGGTCGCTCGTGGCACGCAGCGATGGCAGGCAGGACGACGAGCTCCGCGAGATCAGCATCCGGCGCGGGTTCCAGCAGCACCCCGCGGGATCGGTGCTCGTCTCGTTCGGGCAGACGACGGTGCTGTGCGCGGCGAGCGTCACCGAGGGCGTCCCGCGCTGGCGCCAGGGCAGCGGGCTCGGCTGGCTCACCGCCGAGTACGCGATGCTCCCCTCGGCGACGCACAGCCGCAGCGACCGGGAGTCGGTGAAGGGCCGGGTCGGCGGCCGCACGCACGAGATCAGCCGCCTGGTGGGCCGGTCGCTGCGCGCGGCGATCGACCTGCGCGCGCTCGGCGAGAACACCATCCAGCTCGACTGCGACGTCCTGCAGGCCGACGGCGGCACCCGGACCGCGGCGATCACCGGCGCCTACGTCGCCCTGGCCGACGCCGTGACCTGGCTGCGCGCCCACAAGCGCCTCGCCGACCCCCAGCCGCTCTCGTGCTCGATCGCCGCGGTGTCCGTGGGTGTCGTCGACGGACGTGTGCGCCTCGACCTGCCCTACGAGGAGGACTCGCGGGCCGAGGTCGACATGAACGTCGTCGCCACCGACACCGGCACGCTCGTCGAGGTCCAGGGCACCGGCGAGGGCGCCACCTACACCCGCGCCACGCTCGACGCGATGCTCGACTCGGCGCTCGCCGGCTGCGCGCGGCTCACCGAGCTCCAGGTCGCCGCACTCGCCGAGCCGTACCCGGGGGAGCTTCCGTGAAGGTCCTGCTGGCCACCCGGAACGACGCCAAGCTCGCGGAGCTGCGCCGGCTCGTCGAGGGACGGGGCTTGGAGGGCTTGGAGATCAGGGGGCTCGACGACGTCCCCGAGTTCCCCGAGGCCCCCGAGACCGGCGCGACGTTCGAGGAGAACGCGCTGGCCAAGGCCCGCGACGCGGCCGCGGCGACGGGCCTCGTGGCTGTCGCCGACGATTCCGGGCTCGCCGTGGACGCGCTGAACGGGATGCCCGGGGTGCTCTCGGCGCGGTGGTCGGGGCGTGGGGGCGCGCGGACCGAGCGCGACGCCGCGAACCTCGCGCTCGTCCTCGACCAGATGGCCGACGTCCCCGAGGACCGGCGCGGCGCCGCGTTCGTGTGCGCCGCGGCCGCCGCCCACCCCGACGGCCGCGAGGTCGTCGTCGTCGAACGCTGGCCGGGCCGGCTGGTGCGTTCGCCGCGGGGCCTCAACGGCTTCGGCTACGACCCCGCGTTCGTCCCCGAGGGCGAGTCGCGCACCTCGGCGGAGATGGCGCCGGAGGAGAAGGACGCGGTCTCCCACCGCTCGCGGGCGCTGCGGGCGCTGCTGCCCCGGCTGTCGGAGCTGGGCTAGCACGTGACCGACCAGTACTTCTCGGAGCAGCCCGGGTCGGCGTCGGACCCGGTGTCGTTCCGTCTCGAGGTCGGCGGGGTCGCGCTCGACCTCACCACCGACGCCGGGGTGTTCTCGCGGGGCCGGCTCGACAAGGGCACCCGGGTGCTCCTCACGCACGCCCCCGAGCCGGCCGAGGGCGACCTGCTGGACCTCGGCTGCGGCTACGGGCCCATCGCGCTCTGGCTCGCCGCGCAGCGACCGGGGGCGACGGTCTGGGCGGTGGACGTCAACGACCGCGCCCTGGACCTCGTGCGGGCCAACGCGGCAGCGGCGCGCCTGTCCAACGTCCGTGTCTGCCGGCCCGACGAGGTGCCCGACGACGTGCGGTTCACCCAGCTCTGGTCCAACCCACCGATCCGCTCGGGCAAGGCCGCGCTGCACGAGCTGCTGCTGCGCTGGCTGCCGCGCGTCGACGGGCCCTCCTACCTCGTCGTCAGCAAGAACCTGGGCTCGGACTCGCTCGCCCGCTGGCTCGCCGAGCAGGGCCATCCGACCACCCGGCTGTCGTCGAACGCGGGATTCCGGGTGCTCGCCGTCGAGAGATCGGAGACCGTGGCGTGATCTCCTACGCGCACGAGGGCAACGGCGTCCCCGTCGTCTGCCTGCACGGCTGGCCCGGGGCGGCGTCCGACTACCGCGCGCTGCTGCCGCTGCTCGAGCGCGACGCCCAGGTCGTCGTGCCCGAGCTGCTCGGCTTCGGGGCCTCCTTCACGCCGTCCGACATGGACCGGCCGGCGACGGACTTCGGCCGCGATGCCCAGTCCGCCGCGGTGATCGAGCTGATGGACCACCTGGGCTTCGACGACGCGGTGCTGGTCGGGTACGACGTGGGCTCGACGACGGCGTCGCACCTCGCGCGGACCCGTCCCGAGCGTGTCCGGGCCCTGGTGCTGGGCAACGCGATCCACCCCGGCTCGGCGGCGGCCTCGCTCGACGACGACCACCGCGCCGAGTTCTGGTACCAGGACTTCCACCAGCTGGCGCTCGCGTCGCGGCTGGTGGACGGGTCCACGGCGAACGTGCGGGCGTACCTCGAGCACTTCTGGTCGCACTGGGGGCACCGGGCGATCGCGACGGACGGGGTCACCGACGAGCTGGTCGAGGCCTACGCGCGTCCGGGCGCGTTCACGACCTCGGTCAACTGGTACCGATCGGGGTCGGCGACCCTGGCCACGGCGCTCGCGATGCGCGGGCAGGAGCCACCGTCGCCGGTCACCGTGCCCACCACGGTGCTCTGGGGCGACCAGGACCCGCTCTTCCCGCCCCGGCTCGCCGAGGGGCTGGAGCGGGCGTTCACCGACCTGCGCGGCGTGCACCACCTCGAGGACGTGGGGCACTTCGTGCCCCTCGAGGCGGCGAACGAGGTCGCGGCGGCGGTGCGGGCGCTGCTGTAGGGCTTGATCGCTCCCGGTGCTCCAGCGGGCCCGCTGGAGCGGGCTCGTCGGAGCACTCGGAGCGATCATGACCCGATCTCGTATCGTGAGGTCGGTCGCGGTTGTCGACCAATGGCAGAGCCGACGTAGCCCAACGGCAGAGGCCCGCGGCTTAGGACCGCGCCAGTGCGGGTTCGAATCCCGCCGTCGGCACTCCCTACAGCTTCAGATCCCGCAGCAACCGGCCCACGTGGCCGGTGGCCTTGACGCCGTACTGCGCCTCCTCGATCTTCCCCTCCGCGTCGATGAGGAACGTCGACCGGATGACGCCCACCGTCGTCTTCCCGTACATCGTCTTCTCGCCGTAGGCGCCGTACGCCTCGAGGGTCGACTTGTCCGGGTCGGAGAGCAGCGGGAAGGTCAGCCCCTCCTTGTCGCGGAACTTCGCGAGCTTCTCCGGCTTGTCGGGCGAGATCCCGAGGACGGCGACGTCGGCGTCGTTGAACGAGGCCAGGTTGTCGCGGAAGTCGCAGGCCTCCTTCGTGCACCCCGGGGTCATGGCGGCCGGGTAGAAGTAGACGAGGACGCGGTGCCCGCGGTGGTCGGCGAGCGACACCGTCGACCCCTGATCGGAGGTCAACGAGAAGTCCGGCGCGGGTTGACCGGGGGCCAAGCGGGTATCGGCGGTCACGGGCGGGCAGGATAGCCGCCGACCACCGGCCGGTCGCGAACGAGCGACGGTCAGCGCGACCGACGAGGACACGGGAGGTGTCGTGGCACGGGACACGGACGCCATCGAGAAGGAGATCCAGCAGGCGCGCGAGGCGCTGGCCGGAGCCCTCGACGAGCTCTCCGAGAAGGCCAGCCCCCAGCGCCTCTCGGAGCAGGGCAAGGAGATGGCCGCCCAGAAGTGGGCCGACCCGAGGATCAAGTACGCCGTCTACGCCGCCGGCGCACTGGTGGGGCTCGTGATCCTGCGGAAGCTGTTCACGTAGCGGGGGACCGTCGCGTCTCCCGGGTCCGATGGCCGAGGTGGTAGAACCGCCTCGGCCATCGGCGTCTCGAGGGAAGGGCCCATCGTGTCGGAGCTCAGCAAGGCCGCGACGGAGTTCCGCCGGGCGCGGGATCTGCTGCTGGAGCGGCGCGAGGACCTCGACGCCGCGCTGCGCGACTTCGCGTGGCCGCAGCTCGACGAGTTCAACTGGGCCCTCGAGCACTTCGACGCCATCGGCTCCGACCCCGGCACCGCGCAGCGTCCGGCGCTGTGGATCGTCGAGGAGGACGGGCGGGAGACGAAGTACTCGTTCGCCGAGATGAGCGAGCGCTCGAACCGCGTCGCCAACTGGCTGCGCGCGCAGGGCGTGGGCCGCGGCGACCGGGTCATCCTCATGCTCGCCAACCAGGTCGAGCTGTGGGAGACCATCCTCGGGGTGATGAAGCTCGGCGCGATCCTCATCCCGTCGACGCCGATGCTCGGTGCCGCCGACCTGCGCGACCGCATCGACCGTGGCCACGCGAAGCACGTCGTCGTCCGCGACGTCGACGTCGACAAGTTCGACGACGTTCCCGGCGACTACACGAAGATCGCCGTGGGTGACCGCATCACCGAGCCCTGGCTCGACTTCCACGCCGCGTACGACGCTCCCGCCGAGTTCACGCCCGACGGACCCACCAAGGGCAGCGACACCCTGCTGCTCTACTTCACCTCGGGCACGACGGCGAAGCCGAAGCTCGTCGAGCACACGCACACGACCTATCCGGTCGGCCACCTGTCGACGATGTACTGGATCGGCCTGCAGCCGGGCGACGTGCACCTCAACGTCGCCTCGCCGGGCTGGGCCAAGCACGCGTGGTCGAACGTCTTCGCCCCGTGGATCGCCGAAGCGACGATCTTCATCTACAACTACACGAAGTTCGACGCCGACAAGCTGCTCGACGTGATCGTCGAGAAGGGCGTCAGCACGTTCTGCGCGCCGCCGACGGTGTGGCGGATGCTGATCCAGGCGGACCTGACGCGCGTGCAGGTGCCGGTGCGCGAGCTCGTGGGTGCCGGCGAGCCGCTGAACCCCGAGGTCATCGAGCAGGTCCGCGAGGCCTGGGGCATGACGATCCGCGACGGCTTCGGCCAGACCGAGTCGACACTGCAGATCGGCAACCCACCAGGACAGCCGGTCAAGGACGGCTCGATGGGCCGCCCGCTGCCGGGCTACCCGATCGTGCTGGTCGACCCGGTCACCGGCGAGCGCGGCGACGAGGGCGAGATCTGCATCGACCTCGCCGACCGCCCGCTCGGGCTGATGGTCGGCTACAAGGACGACCCGGAGCGCAACGACGAGGTCATGCGCGACGGCGTCTACCACACCGGGGACGTCGGCTCCCGCGACGCGGACGGCTACATCACCTACGTCGGGCGCTCCGACGACGTGTTCAAGGCGTCGGACTACCGCATCAGCCCGTTCGAGCTGGAGAGCGTGCTCATCGAGCACGACGCGGTCGCCGAGGCCGCCGTCGTCCCGTCGCCCGACCCGCTGCGCCTGGCCGTCCCCAAGGCCTACGTCGTGCTCTCGACCCGCTACGAGGCCTCGCGCGAGACGGCGCTGGCGATCCTGCGCCACGCCCGCGAGAACCTGCCGGCCTACAAGCGGGTGCGCCGCCTGGAGTTCTACGAGCTCCCGAAGACGATCTCCGGGAAGATCCGTCGGGTCGAGCTCCGCGGCCGGGAGGACGAGCTGCGCCCGAGCCCCGACGCGGCGGCCCCGGCCGGCGAGTACCGGGACGAGGACTTCCCCGAGCTCCGCCAGTGACCTACTCGTTCTCCGTCGTCCCGCGCTACGCGGAGATCGACCAGCAGGGCGTGGTGTTCAACGGCCACTACCTGACCTGGTTCGACGAGGCCTTCACCGGCTTCCTCGACCACGTCGGCCTGCCCTACCCCGAGCTCATCGCGTCGGGGGTCGACGTGATGGTCGTGCACTCCGAGCTCGACTACGGCGGCTCGGTGCGCTGGCGCGACGACGCCCGCGTCGAGGTCACCTGCGAGCGCCGCGGGACGACGAGCTTCACGCTGGGCTTCGCGGTGTACCGGTCGGCGGACGAGGTGGCCGTGGTGGGCCGCAACGTCTACGTCGTCGTGGTGCGGGACCCCGAGACGGGGGCCTGGAGCAAGGCGCCGGGCATACCGGAGAAGCTCGCGGCGGCTCTGGGCTGAGGCCTCGTCAGTCCTTCTCGCGGGCGTCGTCGTCGAGGGCGGCGAGGTCGCCGGGACGGAGGCGTCGCGGGGGCGGCGGATCGCGTCGCCACCGGGCGACCACCCGGACGCTCCCGAGCCCGACCAGGTAGCCGCCGCCGACGACGAGCATCGACGCCACCGGCAGCCACGGCCGGCCGCCGGCCGCCCCGTCGCCGGCGATCGCGACGAGGGCCAGGACCACGGTCACGGGCACGGACAGCCAGCCCAGGAACGCGATCACCCACCCCGGCAGGAACCCGGGCGGCGGGTTCCCGACCGCGGCGAACGCGACCAGGACGCCCGGCGCCGTGACCAGCCACAGCAGCCCGAGGATCGCCCAGACCACGGTCAGTGCGACGCCCACGCTCCGATCATGGCCTGTGCGGGAGCCCGGGTCAGGACACGGGCGTGCGCGCACGGAGTGCGAACGGCAGGATCGCGCCGCGCCGCAGGGCGTCGGCGTCGATCGAGGTCAGCTCGGGGAAGCGGTCGAGGCGCGAGATCGCGAGCGCGACGGGGTCGGGCACCGGCTGCACACGGCCGCTGAGGTAGGCCCACTCGTGCTCGTCGGAGCAGTAGGGCAGCACCGCCGCGAACACGTCGTCGAAGCGGTCGGTCATCCGCTGCAGGGTGTCGTTGCGCCACAGGGTCGGACAGCCCGCCTGCGAGCACACGACCCCGCCGGGGGTGAGGACGTCGGCGCACCGGCGGAGGAACTCCGCGCCGTAGAGCCGCGCGTGCTGGGCGGGGTCGGTCACCTCGACCGGCTCGTCGGGCAGGTCGACGATCACGACGTCCCAGCGGTCGCCGCGCGCGGCGGCGTCGGCGAGGAACCGCCAGCCGTCGGTGTAGTGCATCCGGACCGGGCCGTCGCCCACCTCGGCGGCGGCCAGCTCGGCGGGCGTGTAGCCGTAGGGGAGCAGCTCGGCGCACCGGCGGACGCACTCGGTGTCGATGTCGACGTGGTCGACCCACCTCGCCCCGGCGGCCACCGCGAGCTGCGAGACGACGCCCTCCGACGAGCCGACGACGAGCACGGAGCGCAGCTCGTCGGCCAGCAGCATCGGGGGGACGGCGAGCGCCTCGTGGTAGACGAGCTGGCTCTGCTCGGTGGACTGTCGCTCGCCGTCGCAGAAGAGGGAGACGCCCTGTGCGGTGCGCGCGACCATCATGTCCTGCCACTCGGTGCGACCCCGCCAGAGCACCTCGTCGAGCCGCCAGCGCCGGCGCATCCCCGCCGCGAGGGGCTCGTCGACCTCCCGGCCGCCGCCGGCGGGGGCGAGCCCGGCGCCACGGGCGACGACCTGTGCGCGCACCTCCGCCGCGCCCAGCCCACGTCCCAGGGCGTCGACGACGAGCTCGGGGTCGGCCTCCACGCCGCAGGTGAACACGTCCACGAACGCTGCGGAGGCCTCCGGGTACGCATGCACCGAGGCGTGCGACTCGGCCAGCAACGCCATGACGGTGGTGCCCTGGGGCTCGAACCGGTGCGTGACGACGTCGAGCACCCTCGCGCCGCCCTCGTCGAGGGCGCGACGCAGGGCGTCCGCCACGGCGTGCTCGTCGCCGAGCAGGGCGGGATCGACCCCGCGCAGCTCGGCGAGCACGTGGCGGCCCGCGAACGACGCGGGGTCCGTCGGGTGTGTGGTCGGGGTCGTGGTCGTCAATTCCCACCTTCCTCCGGGGTCTCGTGCACGTACGTGGACAGGGGCGGCAGGCCGTTGAAGCCCACCGAGGCGTAGCTGGCCGTGTAGGCGCCGGCGCCGAGGAACTCGACGACGTCGCCCGCCGCGAGGTCGAGGGGCAGGCGGACGTCGGCGTGGCGGTAGAGGACGTCGTCGCCGTCGCAGGTGGGGCCGGCGAGCACGACGGGGCCGGTCCCGCCGGTGCGGCCGGGGGTCCGGAGCCGGTAGACGATCATCTCGCCCTCGGTCTCGGCGAGCCCCTGGTAGCGGCCGACGTCCAGGTAGACCCACCGCCGGCCGGCGCGCTCGGCGACGAGCACCACCTCGGCGCACAGCGTCCCGGCGTCGGCCACCAGCGCCCGACCCGGCTCGGCGACGAGACGGGGACGCCACCTGTCGGCGTGGCGGGCGAGGGCCTCGCGGATCGCGGCGGCGCAGGCGGCGAGGCCGGGTGTCGGCCCGCCGGCGTGCGTGGTGGGGAAGCCGCCGCCGAGGTTCAGCTCCGACGGCGCGTGCCGGCCGAGACGGGCGGCGACCCGGGCGGCGGCGTCGATCGCCCGCGCCCAGGCGCAGGGATCGCGCTGCTGGGAGCCGACGTGGAACCCGATGCCGGCGGCGTCGAGACCCGCCGCGCGGGCGCGGCCCAGGAGCGCCACGGCCTCGTCCTCGCTCGCCCCGAACTTGCCCGCGAACGGCGTCGCCGCGCCGTCGTCGCCGACCGCGAGCCGCACGCCCACCGTCGCGCCCGGGGCTTCGCGGGCGAGCAGGTCGACGTCGGCCGGGGCGTCGGTGGTGAACCGGGCGACGCCGGCGGCGCGGGCCGCCCGGACGTCCGTGACCTTCTTCACCGGGTTGCCCCAGGACAGCGTCCCGGGACGGGCACCGGCGAGCAGACAGAGGTCGAGCTCGCCGACGCTCGCCAGGTCGAACGAGGCGCCCTCGGCGACGAGCAGGGCCAGGACCTCGGGCTGCGGATTGGCCTTGACCGCGTAGCAGAGCTCCACATCGGGCAGCAGCCCGCGCATCGTGCGATAGGCGTTGCGCACGACGGCCAGGTCCAGGTCGAGTCGGGGGGTCGGCGTCTCGACGGTCGACGGGCGCGCGACGTCGCGCGCCCCGATCTCGGCACCCACGCCCTCCATCGTGCCCGCCGGGAAGCCCCAGGAATCACGAAACGGCTGACCCGGGCCGCGGGAGCGGCGTACCGTACGGATCTCCGAGGTCGTGGGGGCCACGGACCGCTGTCGGGGGCGGGCTGGATTCGACGCTGGATTCGATGGGGGTTGAATGCCGTCCACCTCGTCCCGAGGGTGGAACCCGGCGCCGCGTCCGCGACCGTGGCCCTTCCGCACTCCGCGCAACATCGTGGTCACCGGGTTGTTCACGGTCGCCCTCGTGGCCGCCCTGTTCGGCGTGGGCACGGCGGTCGTCCCGGCGGGCCCCCGCGAGGACGCCACGGGCCTCACCGGCAACGCGTCGGACGCCCCCACCACCTCCGAGCCGGTCGACGGCTCCTCCGAGGGCGAGCCGGCCACCGACGCGCCCGACGGGTCCGCCCCGTCCACCGACGACCCGCAGGCCCTCCCCGGCGGCTCCCTGCCCGACGGCTCCCTCCCCGATGACGTGGCCCCGCCGCTCACGCCCATCCCGCTGCCCGGCTCGCGTCCGCTCGGCACGCCGTCGGCCCCGGCCGGCGAGCCCGCCCATCCGGGCTCCGAGCAGCCCGTCACGCCGCCTCCGGGCTTCGACCAGCTCGCGCCCGAGCTCGACCCGGTGCCCCTGCCCGGTGCCGACAGCCCGCCCGACCTGATCGAGCCGCCGCTCGACCCGAGCATCCCGCTCGACACGGGAGGTCCGGCGCCCACCTCGCCGCCGGAGACGGTGCCGCGGGAGACCGGACCGCGGGAGACCGGGCCGCGGGAGACCGGACCGCGGGAGCCGGCGGACGACGACGCCGGCCCCGTCCTCGACCTCCCGCTCCTGCCCGACCCGACGCGCGACGAGCCGACCGGCTCGCCCGGCGGCAACGGCGGCGGCCGGGGTGACGGTGGCCGGGCTGACGGTGGCCGGGGTGACGATGGCCGGGGCGAGGGCAACGGTGGCCGCGGCGGCGACCGCGGTGACGGCGGCGAGCGTGGCCGTGGCGAGGGCGGCGGCCGTCTGCCCGACCTGCTGCCCCGCGGTGCCGACGAGCCGTCCTCGCCCACCGGGACCCCGGCAGAGACCCCCACCGAGCCACCGGCGGAGACCCCCGCCGACCCGCCCGGTCGCGCGTCCACCACCCCGCCGGCCACCACGGCCGACGACCCCACCCTCGAGCTGCCCACCGGCTCCCGCACCGTGGCGACCACGCCCGAGGGCTGGCCGACCTACGGGCAGCCCACGGAGAGCGCGGACGCCGACAGCAGCGCCCCGGAGCCCGCGCCCGGGGACGGCGCCGCCGAGCGCTCCCTGCCCACCACGACGCCGGAGGGCTGGCCGCTCCCGACGGATGCCACGGTCGCGCCGGACGACGACGCCTCGGGGAGGTCCGCGGCGCCCACCACGACCACCGACCCGTCCACCGGAGTCACCACGACCACCGATCCGGAGCAGGGCACGACCACCACCGTCGACCCCACCACCGGGGCCTCGCTGACCACCCGCACGAGCGCGCCGGACGACAGCGACCCGGGGTCCGACGACAACGACGCCTCCGCGCCGGACACCACCGAGGCCGACCCCACGTCGACGGCGGCGCGGTCCGGCCGCCCGTCCGCCTCCGCGTCGGCCGGCGGGGCCGAGGCCTCGGCCGGTGGCGCGTCGGCGTCCGCCTCGGGCGGGGAGGCGTCGGCCTCCGCGGGCGACGAGTCGGTCACCGCGACGCGGCCCCGGACGACCACCCGGGCCACGGCCGACGACGACCCGACCACCCGCAGCTCGGCCACCGGGGGCCCGACCTCGCGGCGCACCGTGGCCACCGGGGACAGCGACCCGGGCGGCTCCAGCTCCGACAGCTCGGACAGCTCGGACAGCTCGGACAGCTCGTCGGACCGGACGTCGACCGGCGCGGCCGAGGTCGAGCCCCAGATGGTCATCCCGACCACGTCGCCGATGGACCCGCGCTTCTGGGCGTGGCTCACCGACACCGTCACCCGGTCGACGTCCCCGGTGCCGCCGCAGGGCGGGTGACCGGCCCTCGCACCCGGCAGGGCACCATCGGCGTCCGTGACCGTGACACCGGCCGACCTGCACGCGCGCGGCGAGGAGTTCGCGCAGTTCTGGTCGGAGTACCACCTCTGCACGCTGACGACCCTGCGCCGCGACGGGTCGCCGCACGTCGTGCCCGTCGGCGTCACCCTCGACCTGGGCACCGCGATCGCCCGGGTCATCACGTCGGGCACCAGCGCCAAGGCCCGCCAGGTCCGTGCGGCGGGCGAGGGCGGCGCGCGGGTCGCGGTCAGCCAGGTCGACCGCGGCCGGTGGTCGACGCTCGAGGGGCTGGCGGTGGTCCGGGACGATCCGGAGTCGGTGGCCGACGGCGAGCGTCGCTACGCGCAGCGATACCGCGTCCCGCGGGAGAACCCGAGGCGGGTGGTCCTGGAGATCGCGCTCACCCGGGTCATGGGCAGCCGCTGACGCGGCGCGACATCACGTCTCGAGCGGGACGAGGTGCTCGGCGAACTCGTCGAGGAACCCCGGCCACGACGCCGGCGCGACGGCCGGGCGGACGACGAACTTCGTGATGCCCTCGTCGACGAACCGCTGCACCTGACGGCGCGCGGCGTCCCAGCCGTCGACGACGAGCTCGTGGGGGTCGATCTCGGGGCGACGGTGCGCCGACGAGGCGCGGGCGCGGTCCGCGTCCTCCGGGGACGTGCCGGGCGGCAGGACGAGCAGGTTCGTGCCGTAGTGGTCGTCCTCGACCTCGCGGCCCGCCTCGTCGGCCGCGGCGGCGATCGTGCGACGTGCCTCGCCTGCCTCGGCGGGGGTGACGAACGAGGCGAGCCACCCGTCGGCCAGCCGCCCGACCCGGCGTAGCGCGGCCGGGACGAGTCCGCCGAGCCAGAGATCGAGCGGGCGGGCGGGGCGCGGCGCCACGACGGCGTCGTCGAGGGTGAAGAACGACCCGTGGAACGTCACCGACTCCTCGGTGAGCAGGCGGCGCACGACCGTCAGGGCCTCCTCGAACACCGCAGCCCGCGGCCCCGCGACCGGGTACGCGGTGCGCTCGGCCGCGGTGGCCGGGCGCAGGCCGAAGACCGGCAGGATGCGCTTCGGAGCCAGGGCGGCGAGGGAGGCCAGCTGGGCCGCGACGACGGCCGGGTTGCGCCCCGGCAGGACGATCACGCCGCTGCCGACCTTCAGCGAGCTCGTGCGAGCGGCGGCCCAGCCCATCGCCACGAGTGGCTCGATGGCGGGCGCGGCGATCCGGTCGGGGAACCACACCGAGTCGATGCCCCGCGCCTCGCAGCCGTCGACGAGCTCGAGCGTGGCGGCCGCCGGGTCGTCGCGGGAGGGACCGGCGCCGATGCCGACCCGGACCTTCATCGGGTCACTCGTCATCTGGGCGCCGCTCATCGGGCCACTGTGCGGTTGACCAGTCCCGCCCGCTCGGCGAACGCGTCGAACAGGCCCCAGCTCGCCAGACGCGACTCCTCCCCGCGCGCGACGGTCTCGGCACGCAGGGCCGCGGGGTCGATGCCGAGCTCGAGCAGGCGCTCCGGCGACAACCGGCGCATCCAGAGATCGAACTCCTCGGGAGTGACCTCGGGGTGGAACTGCAGGCCCAGGTGCGGGCCCTCGCGGAACGCCTGGTCGCAGCGGGGCGAGGTGGCGAGCACCTCCGACGACGGGGGCGCGGTGAACGTGTCGAAGTGGAACTCCATCCACGGCCCGGCGGGCACCACGTCCGGGACGGTGGTGGTGATCTCCTGCCACCCGTTCTCGCGACGCCCCGAGGCGGGCTCGGCCCGGCCGCCGAGCACGCGCGCGAGCAGCTGTCCGCCGAAGCAGATGCCGAGCACCGGGGTGCGGGCCTCGATCGCCGACCGGAGGTGGGCGATCTCGGAGGCGAGCCACGGCACGCTGTCGTCCCAGGCTCCCTGGGCCGAGCCGAGGACGGCGACCGCGTCGACGTGGGCGGGATCGGGCATCGGGGCGCCGGCGACGACGGGCACGACGGTGACCCCGCGGTCCGCCGCCCAGGTGGTCAGGGTCCCGGCCAGCACGGGCACGGTGTCGGTGTCCGTCTCGTGGCCGATCACGAGCAGGGTCGGGGAGTCCGTGGCCGAGTCCATGGTCGTCCCAACGCCCCGGGTGCGTCGATCCATCCGGTGACCCTGACACGCTGCGACCGTGAGCAAGCCCTGCGCCTTCTGTGCGGTCGTCGCCGGTGACGCGCCGGCCGACATCGTCCTCTCCGGCCCCACGACGGTGGCGTTCCTGGACACGAAGCCGGTCTTCCCGGGCCACGTCCTGCTCGTCCCGCGGACGCACGTCACCACGCTCGCGGACCTGCCCCCCGACGAGCTCCCGGCGTTCTTCACGCTCGCCCAGCGCCTCGAGCGGGCGGTGGAGGGCGCCCTGGACGCGCCCGGCTCGCTCGTCCTGATCAACAACGTGATCAGCCAGTCGGTGCCGCACCTGCACCTGCACGTGATCCCGCGCAGGCCCAAGGACGGGCTGCGCTTCTTCCTCGGCCCGCGCCACCCCTACGGCTCCTCGGACGAGTCGGCTGCCATCGCTCGGCGTATCGCTGCTGGTCTTGAAGCCGGATGACTCTCACCGTTGGTGGTCGGCCCCGACGGCGCGCCGAGAGGTTGTTGTGTAGCGCTCAACGGTGGCCGACACCCGCAGACGGTCCTCCAGGATCGCCCGGCGGTTGGCATCTGGACATCCAATCGAGTGAGACCCTACCCGTGGGTCCGCGCGGGATGTCATCCTCAGTGCAACGCACGCGGTGGTTCTCCGGGCACGCTCGGTCACCGCGCTCCCTGTGACGTCGGAGGTGCTCGTGCCGGTCCTCATGTGGGTCGCGATCGTGGTGACCGGCTGGTGCGTCGCCTCGATCGTCACGGCGCTCGCGCTCGGCACCTGGCTGCGCCGGCGCGCCGAGGCCACCGACCCCGCCGGCGCGCTGCGTCCGCTCGACACGGGCCCGCTGCGGCTCTGGCTGGGTGAGGTGCCCGAGGTCCCGGAGACGCCCGAGGAGATGGGCCGCCGCGGTGGCTGGGACGGGCTGGTCGCCGGTCTGCCCGCGCCGCGTCGCGAGTCGGCCGTGATCGCCGAGCGCACCACCATCGGCTGACGCGGCGGGTCCGGCCGAGCCGGGCTCAGACCTCGACGCCCACGGCGCGCCGCACGCCCCGCAGCACGCGCGACGCCTGCTCGCGGGCCACCTCGGCGCCGCGGGCCAGGATCGCGTCGAGCTCGCTGTCCGGCGCGACGAGCTCGTCGTAGCGCGCCCGCAGCGGGCCGAGCTGCGCCTCGAGCACGTCGGCGAGCTGGTTCTTCAGGTCGCCCCAGCCCACGCCGCCGGCCTCGAGCCGCTTGCGGGTGTCGGCCACGACGTCGGGCTCGGCGAACTGGGCGAGGATCTGGAACACCGCCGACGAGTCCGGGTCCTTCGGCGCCTCGACCGGGGTCGAGTCGGTGGGGATGCGGCGCACCATCTTCTTGAGCTTCGGTGCGGGCAGGAAGAGCGGGATGTAGTTGTCGTAGGACTTGCTCATCTTGCGGCCGTCGAGGCCGGGCAGCGTGTGGCCCGTCGTCTCCGGGGGCACCACCGCCTCGGGGATGCGCAGCCGGAAGCCCTGGCCGTAGCGGTGGTTGAAGCTGCCCGCGACGTCGGCGGCGATCTCGACGTGCTGGAGCTGGTCGCGCCCGACGGGCACGAGGTCGGACTCCATGATCAGGATGTCCGCGGCCATGAGCACCGGGTAGTCGAAGAGGCCGAGGTTGATCCCGGCGTCCGGGTCGTCGCCGGCTTCGACGTTGCGGTCGCGGGCCGCCTTGTAGGCGTGCGCCCGGTTCATCAGGCCCTTGCCGGTGACGCAGGACAGGATCCAGGTCAGCTCGAAGGTCTCGGGCACGTCGGACTGCTTGTAGAAGACCGTGCGCTCGGGATCGAGGCCCGCCGCGATCCAGGCCGCGGCCACCGAGCGGGTCCACGCCGCGATGTCGCCCGCCGCGGGGGTGCCCGTGAGCGCGTGGTGGTCGGCGATGAAGTACCGCGAGTCGAAGTCGGCCGTGCGGGCGAGCTCCAGCGCCGGCCGGATCGCCCCCACGTAGTTGCCCAGGTGCGGCTCGCCGCTGGGCTTGATCCCGGTCAGGGCGATCTTGCGCCGCTCCGTCTCCACCACGGGCCGAGCCTAACGGGCGGGGGCGAGGTGGGTTCGGGCGTCGAGGGGGTGGCAGCAGGCAGACTCGGCCCGTGACCGCCGACCCCGCCGCCTCCGATGCTCCGGCCAGCTTCCCGCGCCGCCAGGCCGCCACGCGCCGGTTCACCCTCGGCGCCCCCCGCCGACCCACGGTCTCGCCCGACGGGCGCCGCGTGGTGCTGCTGCGCAGCCGCGCCGGCGACGACCCCGTCACCTGCCTGTGGCTGCTCGACGTCCCGTCCGGCCAGGAGCACCTGCTCGTCGACCCGCGCGACCTCGACGTCCCCGGCGAGGAGGAGCTGCCGCCGGAGGAGCGCGCCCGCCGCGAGCGGGTCCGCGAGCAGTCCGGCGGGATCGTCGAGTACGCCCTCGACGCCGCGGCCAGCCTGGCGGTCTTCGTGGTGTCGGGCCGGGCGTTCACCGTCGACCTGGTGCCGGGGGCGAGCCCGGAGCCGCTGCCGGTGGACGGGCCCGTGATCGACCCGCGGCCCGACCCGACCGGCGCCCGCGTCGCGTTCGTGCGCGCCGGCACGCTGCACGTCCACGAGCGCGCGACCGGCACCACCCACGTCCTGGCCGGGCCCGAGGAGGGCGACGGCCCCGGGGTGAGCTGGGGGCTCGCGGAGTTCATCGCCGCCGAGGAGATGAACCGCTACCGCGGGTACTGGTGGTCGCCCGACGGCTCGCAGCTCGCCGTCGCCCGGGTCGACGACGCGCCGGTGAGCCGCTGGTGGATCGCCGACCCGGCGCACCCCGACCGCCGTCCGACGGAGATGGCCTACCCCGCGGCCGGCACCGCCAACGCCGTCGTCGACCTCGCCCTCGTCGACCTCGACGGCACGCGCACCGCCGTCGACCTCGGTGCGCACACCGCGTACCTCGCCGACGTCGCGTGGAGCGTGCACGACCTGCTCGTCACCGTCTCCACGCGCGACCAGCGCCGTGTCGAGGTCCGCCGCGTCGACCCCGATACGGGGGAGTCGACGGTGGCCGTGGAGCAGACCGACGACGTCTGGGTCGACCTCGTCGGCGGCGTGCCCACGCACCTGTCCGACGGCGCCCTCGTCCGTTGCGCCGACCGGGACGACACGCGCCGGCTGGTGGTCGACGGCGTGCCCGTCACGCCCCCCGGGCTCCAGGTGCGGGGCGTCGCCGACGTCGACGGCGACACGGTGCTGTTCACCGCCTCCGAGCGGCCCGAGGACGTCACGGTGTGGACGTGGTCGCGCGCGGGCGGGCCCGTGCGGCTGGGGCCGCAGTACGGCGTGTGGACCGGACGGCGGGCGGGCGGGGTCACCGTGCTCGCCGGCGCCGACCTCGACTCCGACGGCACCCGCACCACGGTCCTGCGGGCCGACGGCAGCTCGGTCGGGGTGGTGTCGTACGCGCAGGCGCCGGGGCTCGTCCCGCAGGTGCGGCGGGTCGCGACGGACCCCGGCGGTCCGTCGGTGGCGGTGCTGCTCCCGCACGACCACGTGGCGGGGTCCCGACGGCTCCCGGTGCTCCTCGACCCCTACGGCGGTCCGCACTCCCAGCGGGTCCTCGCGGCGCGCGGGGCGTTCCTCACCAGCCAGTGGTTCGCCGACCAGGGCTTCGCCGTCGTCGTCGCCGACGGCCGCGGCACCCCGGGGCGGGGGCCCGCCTACGAGCGGGCCGTGTTCGGCGACCTCGCGACCCCGGTGCTCGACGACCAGGTCGCGGCGCTGCACGCGGCGGCCGAGCAGGTCGGCGACCTCGACCTGGACCGCGTCGCCATCCGCGGCTGGTCCTTCGGCGGGTACCTCGCTGCCCTGGCGGTGCTCCGCAGGCCCGAGGTCTTCCACGCGGCGGTCGCGGGCGCGCCGGTGACCGACTGGCGCCTCTACGACACCCACTACACCGAGCGCTACCTCGACCACCCGGACACGCGCCCGGACGCCTACGAGCGCTCCTCGATCCTCGACGACCCCGGGACGACGGCTCCGGCGCGGCCGATCATGCTCGTCCACGGGCTCGCGGACGACAACGTCGTCGCCGCGCACACCCTGCGGCTGTCGTCGGCGCTGCTCGCGGCCGGGCACCCGCACACGGTGCTGCCGCTGTCGGGGGTCACGCACATGACGCCCCAGGAGGTCGTCGCCGAGAACCTGCTCCTGCTGCAGGTCGCCTTCCTGCGCGACGCGCTGGGGTAGCCGCGGGTTTGCACTCGGGAAGACTTCGCCGACTTGTCCGAAACCGCACCCACGCGCCGGCGCGCTCGCCGATGCTGACCGCGCGAGGGCGATCCGGCGCCGAGTGACCGGTCGCGGCCCCGCCCCGGCCCCGGCCGGGTCCCGCGTGGTGGAGGGGCGTGCATGCGGTCGGTGCGGGGCGGTGGTGAGCTCGTCGACCGGTTCGGACGCGCCGTCCCCGCCGCGCCGGTGGTGCGGCTGCGGGTCGACCCCACGCCGGGGGGTGTCCCGCTGCTCGTCGACGACGTCGCCGTCCCCGTGCGACGCGGCGCCGACCCGCACCGCGCCGGCCTCGCCGCCGCCGCCCGGCGTGCGGCGCACCTCGGGCGGCCCGTCCGCGTCGAGATGGCGGCGCGATGGAGCGCGTGGCCGCTGGTCGTCCACCCCGACGGCGCCGTCGACGACGCGCGGGCGCCCCGCGCGGCGCCGGTGGTGGGCACCCGGGGGGCGTGGGACGACGTTGCCCCCAGGTCTCGTCGGAGGGCGCCGGTGCTCGGGGGGGTGGCCGACCGCCCGCGGCGGCGCCCCGTGGGCGTCCTCGCCGTGGCGGGTGCGCTGGCCGCGACGTTGCTGGTCGGCGCCCTCGGGACGGGCGTGGTCACCCTGGCCGCTCCCGATGCTGCGCCCGCCGAGTGCCGTGACGTCACGCTGTTCGCGGTCAACGGCAGCGGCGCCGCAGGGGGCGAGACGCTCGCAGCCGTCACCGACCCGCTCGTGCAACAGGTGGGGGAGCGGCTCGCCGTGGTCGCCGTCGCCGGGCCCGAGGTCGGGGCGTCGTACGAGGCGAGCGAGCAGCAGGCGGTCACCACCCTCACCGACCAGGTGGCCGCGCAGCTCGCCGCGTGCCCGGGCAGCCGCGCCATGCTGTTCGGCTACTCCCAGGGCGCCCACGTCGCCGGCGACGTCGCCGCCCGCGTCGGGGCCGGTCAGGACCCGCGCGTCCCCGCCGACCGGGTCCTCGCCGTCGGCCTGTTCGGCGACCCCGCCCGCAGCGCCGGGGTCCGCACCGTCCCCGCCGGTGTCACGGGGCAGGGCGTGCTGCCGGCCCGCGAGGGCGGGTTCGGTGCGCTGGCCGCGCGCACCATCGAGGTCTGTGCGCCCCAGGACCCGGTGTGCGCCACCGCAGCCGGCGCCACCCCGCCGTCGCTCGAGCAGGCCGTCGCCGCCCCGGCACACATCGACTACCCCCAGCTCACCGTCGCTCCGGACGCCCCGGCGACGCGCTGGGCGTCCGAGTCGCTGGTCCGGCTCATCACCTCGCTGCCCGCCCCCGGCACGACTCCGGCAGGCGGGCAGCCGGCCGGCACCGCCACAGGTGCTCCGTCCGCGGGGACGACGGCGCCGGGAACGACGGCGCCGGGAACGACGGCGCCGGGAACGACGGCGCCCGGGACGACAGCGCCGGGGACGACGGCGTCCGGGACGACGGCGCCGGGGACGGGCACCGACCCGAGCTACGACACCGGGGCCGGCGCGGCCGAGCCCACGGGCACCTCGGCTCCCGGGACGAGCGCGGGCGGCGGAGCCCCCCGTGCGGCCGATCCCGGTGCCGACACCGGCTACGACACGGGAGGGGGCACGGGCAGCGGCTCGGGCGGGGCGACGGCCACGACAGCGCCGAACACGGGGTCGGGCTCGGGCGGGGCGCCGGACTCGGGCGGCGCCGGCTCGGGCTCCGCGCCGACGGGCTCGCGGGCTCCGACCGCCACCACGCTGCCGCGGACCGGCGGGACGGGATCAGGCACAGGCACGGGATCCGGGTCGGGATCCGCGGACAGCAGCTCGACGCCGCGGTCCACGACGCCCCCGGACGAGCCGCCGACCACGGGGCGCGGCCGCGGGACGGGCACGGACAGCACCGGCACGAGCACCGGAAGCGCTCCGGGCTCCGACGCGTCGAGCTCCGGTGGTGAGGACGGCGGCGGGGATGCTTCGGATTCCGAAGCGTCCGGTGCCGACGTTTCGGGTTCCGGGGGTGTGGGCGCCGAGCCCACGACCACCCGCACCACGCCGTCCGACGCGGGTGGCGACCCCGACCGGTCGGGCGACGGCGCACTCGGTGACGACGCAGCCGACGAGGCCGGCAGCTCCGGCCAGGCCGGCGACTCGCGAACCGGCAGCGCGGGCGAGGCCACCGACGCCCTGTGGTCGCTGACATCGGGGCTGGCGGGCTTCCAGGACTCCAACGGAGGCAACGTCGAGGGCGGCGGGCTGGACCCGGAGGAGGCCGAGAGCCCCAACGTGCCGGGTCGGCAGGTGGTCAAGCTCGAGGTGCCCGGGGGCGCCAAGCGTTCGGAGGTCCGCCCCGAGGAGGCCCAGGACATCCGCGCCGGCGAGCACCTGTTCTTCGGCTACAGCGCGTTCCTGCCGGCCGACTTCCCGGTCGACACCTCGGACTGGCAGGTCATCTGGCAGCTCCACGACGGCGGCACGAACACCTCGCCACCGGTGGCGCTGGAGATCGTCGATGGCAACCTGTGGCTCGCCAACGTCGGCGACCGCGTGCGCGACCTCGGGCCGGTGCAGGCGGGCCGCAACCTCGACGTCCAGCTGGACATCGAGTTCGAGGAGGGCGGCGGCTCGGTCTCGGTGTACCGCGGGGGCCGGCAGGTGCTGCAGGACTTCCGGCCGCCGCGCGGCACGATGATCGACTCGTTCGACTACCTGAAGACCGGCATCTATCGCCACACCGGCGGGCCCGCCGAACCGGCGACGATCTTCCTCAACGACCTCAAGATCGGCGAGACGCTCGAGTCGGTGTCGGGCCTCGCCGGCGCCGAGGCGGGCGGCGGGTCCGGGCAGGGCGGCGCGCAGACCGGGGACGCCGACGGCGGCACCGACGCGTCCAACACCGGGGCGGGGACGGGCACCAGCACGCGCACCGGTGCCGGGCCGGCGTCCACCGGGGCCGGCTCCACGGGGTCGGCCGGCGCCGGCACGTCGGCCACCCGCGGCGCCGCGAGGCCGTCCGAACTGCCCCGATCGCCCGGATGAGTGTGCCGAGCGCGCCCTGCGGGCACTTGACCACGGTCCGACGTGCGCCGAGACCCCGGGGAGTGGGACCGAATCCATGAGGGCCAGCGATCTGTTCATGCGTTGTCTCGAGGCCGAGGGCGTCGAATACGTCTTCGGGGTTCCCGGTGAGGAGAACGCCGACCTCCTCATGTCGATGCGCGAGTCCTCGGTGCGGTTCGTGCCGACGCATCACGAGGCCGGCGCCGCCTTCATGGCCGACGTCTACGGCCGCTTGACCGGCCGTCCCGGCGTGTGCCTGTCGACGCTCGGGCCGGGCGCGTCGAACCTGGTCACCGGCGTCGCCAACGCGAACATGGACAACTCCCCGGTCGTGGCGATCACCGGGCAGGGTGCGACGACGCGCCTGCACAAGGAATCGCACCAGGCGATGAACGTGGTCAACATGTTCACGCCGATCACGAAGTGGACGACGTCGCTGCGCGACGAGTCGACGATCCCCGAGGTCATCCGCAAGGCGTTCAAGCTGGCGGTGGCCGAGAAGCCCGGCGCCACCCACGTGGAGCTGCCCGAGGACATCGCCAAGCACGAGATCGAGGGCGCCGCCCCGATCGTGCCGCCCGAGAAGGTCCGCCGGCCCGTGCCGGACGAGAAGAGCATCCAGGCCGCCCTCGACCTCATCGCCCGCGCCGAGCGCCCCGTGCTGCTCGTCGGTCAGGGCTGCGTCCGCACCCGCGTGAGCCGCCAGCTGCAGCGCTTCGTCGAGTCCACCGGCATCTACGCCGGCATGACCTTCATGGGCAAGGGCGCGCTGTCCGACCGCCACGAGCGCAGCCTCTACGCCGTCGGGCTCGGCTCGCGCGACTACGTCACCGAGGTGTTCGAGGCCGCCGACCTGGTCATCGCCGTCGGCTACGACATGGTCGAGTGGCCGCCCGCCCGCTGGAACATCGGGCGCACCAAGCGGCTCCTGCACATCGACTTCGACCCCGCCGAGGTCGACGACGCCTACCGGCCCACCGTCGAGATCGTCGGCGACGTCGCCGCCACGCTCTGGGCCATCAACGAGGGCCTCACCGAGGAGCACCACTACCCCGACATCGACCTGCACCGCCGGGTCCGCCGGTCGCTCACCGAGGAGATCACCGAGGCGGGGGCGGGCGCCGAGTCCGAGACCGGCGACTTCCCGATGAAGCCGCAGCGGATCCTCGCCGACCTGCGCGCGGAGATGGACGACGAGGACGTCCTGATCAGCGACGTCGGCGCGCACAAGATGTGGGTGGCGCGGCACTACCCGACCTACGCGCCGAACTCCTGCATCATCTCCAACGGCTTCTGCTCGATGGGGATCGCGGTGCCGGGCGGTGTGTCGGCGGCGCTCGTCTCGCCGGAGCGTCGCGTGGTCGCCCTCTCCGGCGACGGCGGCTTCATGATGAACATGGCCGAGCTCGCCACCGCGACGCGTCTGGGGGTCGCCCCGGTCAACGTGGTGTGGGAGGACAACGACTACGGGCTGATCTCCTGGAAGCAGGAGGTCGAGTTCGGCCACCATTTCGGCACCGAGTTCACGACCCCGGACCTCGTGACGATCTCCGAGGGCCTCGGGTGCCACGCCCGGCGCATCGGCTCGGCCGACGAGTTCCGCCCGGCGCTCAAGGAGGCGTTCGACCGTCGCGACAAGCCGTCGGTGATCGTCGTCCCCGTCGACTACACCGAGAACGTGAAGCTCACCAAGCGCCTGGGGCAGCTCATCGCCCGCTAGAGGCGGTGGGACGGGGGCCGTGACGGTGCCCACGGGCTGGTCCGCCCGTGGGACCTGGACGTTGCGCGAAGCCGCGGGTCGCGGATACTTCCGCAGAACCCGTCCACGCCGATCCCGTGAAGGTGCCGCGATGACCATCGACAGCCCGTCGGACTCCGGCGAGATCGACGGGGGTCTCGTGACGGCGTTCGTCGGCCTCGCCGACGCGCTGTTCGCCGTCGATCGCGACGCCGGGGTGGTGGGTGTCGTGGAGCGGGTGATCGATGCCGCGCGGTCGATCGTGCCGGGGGCCGACGTCGTCTCGGCCGTCCTGCGCGGGCCCGACGGCCGGCTGGACACCGTCGCGTTCAGCCACCCGGCGGCGCAGAAGGCCGACGGGCTGCAGGACGAGGCCGGCGAAGGACCCAGCCACACGGCGATGCACAGCTCCGGGGTCGGCGCGGCCATGGGCCATCTGAGCGGCAGCGACCCGTCGTGGCCCGCGTTCGCGGAGCGGGCCGCCGGCGAGCTCGGCCTCCACGCGGTGCTCTCCACCGGCATGTTCCCCGGAGGAGCGCCGCCGCGCTTCGGCGCCCTGAACTTCTACTCGTGGTCGCCCGACGGCCTCGACGACGCCGACCGCGACATGGCGCTGGTCCTCGCGGCCCACGCCGCGACGGCGATCTCCGCGGTGCAGGCCCGTACGGCCCACGAGCTGCGCGAGTCCCAGCTCCAGGAGGCCCTCAGGAGCCGTGACGTGATCGGCCAGGCCAAGGGCGTGCTCATGGAACGCCGCGGCCTGGACGCCGACGAGGCGTTCGACGTCCTGCGCCGCACCTCGCAGGATCTCAACGTCAAGCTCCGCGACGTCGCCGAGACCCTCGTGACCCGGCGAGCGGAGCTGTAGGGCCCTCACCAGGTGACGGGCAGCTCGTCGAGCCCTCCGGTGAGGCGCTCGGTGTGCAGGGTGAGGGCGTCGGGCTCGACGGCGAGGCGCAGCTGGGGCAGCCGATTGAAGATCGTCGCGAGGCCCACGCGCAGCTCGGTGCGGGCCAGGCTCGCGCCGATGCAGAAGTGCGGGCCGTGCCCGAACGACAGGTGCGGGTTCGGGCTCCGGTCGGGGTCGAACGCACCGGCGGCGTCGAAGGCGCTCTCGTCGCGGTTGGCGGCGCTGGTGACGATGACGACGCCGTCGCCGGTCGCGATGGTGACCTCCTCGTCGCCCTCGCCGACCGTGACGTCCTCGTGCGCGTAGCGCAGCAGCCCCATCCCGCCGGGCTCGGCGAGTCGCAGGACCTCCTCGACGACCGCGTCGACCGATCCGTCGGGGTCGGCGACGAGCCGGTCCCGGACCTCGGGGTTCACCAGCAGCAGCACGACGCCGAGCGAGAGCCGGTTGACCGTCGTCTCGTGCCCGGCGAAGAGCAGCCCGACGGTCAGCTCCGCCAGGCGCGCGTCGGTGAGTCGCGGGTCGTGGGCCTGCGCGGCGACGAGGTCGGAGATGACGTCCTCGCCGGGCTCGGCGCGCTTCGCCTCGGCCAGCTGGGCGGTGTAGCGCTCGAACTCGGCGCGCGCCACGGCCGGGTCGTCACCGGTCAGCGTCGCCATGCGCTCGGAGAGGCCCTTGAAGTAGACGCGGTCCTCGACCGGCACGCCCAGCAGCTCGCAGATCACGAAGATCGGGAGCGGGACGGAGAACCCGGCGTGCAGGTCGACGGGGTCGGAGCCGCCGTCGTGCGCGGCGACGAGGCCGTCGACGAGACCCTCGGCGAGCTCGGCGACCCGGTCGTGCAGGCGCCGCATGCGCTTGGCGGAGAAGGCCGGCGTGAGCAGCCGGCGCATCGAGGTGTGGTCGGCGTCCTCGTGCTCGTGGTCGCCGCTGGGCCCGGCCATGACGCCGGCGTCGGAGACGCGCGCGGCCTCCTCCGGCTTCGGGTGGGAGCGCCCGAGGCGCCTGTCGGCGAAGAGGGTCCGGGCCTCCTCGTACCGCGACACCAGCCACACGATGTCGCCCGCGGGCGTGCGCACCCGCGTCACCGGACCGGCCGCGCGCAGGCGCTCGTAGAGCGGGGAGATGCGCAGGACGCCCTCACGGGCGAAGGGGAGCTGCGGCAGGGCGGCGTCGTCGTCGTGCACGGTCGAGGTGGTGATGGTGGTCGGCTCGTGCGTGGACGGCTCGTGGGTGGACGCACTGGTCACGGCATCTCCTCGGTGGGGTCGTCGGCCCGGTGGGTGAGGCGGTCCAGCCAGCCCTGCTCCTCGCGGATGCGGCGCAGGACCTCGTCGAGCACGAGGGCGGCCCAGGGGTCGCTCGCGCCGATGGTGGTGTCGGCCGGTGCTGTCGCCTCCGCCAGCCCGGCGAGCCGCGTCCGGCGCTCCGCGAGCACCCGGCTCCGGGCCGCGAGCACGCCACGGCGCTCGGACGGGGTCAGGCGGCCGAAGCCGGCCAGGCGCGCGAGGAACTCCGCCTCGTCGCCGGCGAGCTCGTCGGGCAGGTCGGCCAGCTGGTCGTGCAGGAGCTCGCGGCCGACGTCGGTGAGCGTGTAGACGTGCCGGGCGGGGCGGCCGTCCTGCGGTTCGAGCGTGCGCGTCACCGCGCCCGCCTCCCCGAAGCGCTTGAGCGCCGGGTACAGCGAGTTGTTGTGCAGCTTGATCCCCGTCGCCGCCTCCACCCGCCGGCGCAGCTCGTAGCCGTGCGACGGGCGGCGGGCGAGCTGGCTCAGCAACAGCACGTCCACCCACACATAGGTCAGCGTGACCTAGGTACGTCTGACACGCCACTCGACGTGAACTTCTCGGCACCACGGGTCACGGCCGGGCGACCGGGTAACCGGGCCTCGTCCAGCGTTCAACCGTTCGAGGAGGACTCGTGGCCGAGGGCCGTTTCACGGGCAAGGTCGTCGTCGTCACCGGCGGGGGCTCGGGCATCGGCGCCGCCACCGCGCACCGCTTCGGCGCCGAGGGCGCCACGGTGGTCATCGCCGGACGCACGCAGGAGAAGCTCGACAAGGTCGTCGCGGACGCCCCGCAGGGTGCGACGATGGTGGCGCGTGCCGCGGACACGTCCGACTGCGCCGCGATCACGGCCCTGATCGACGACGTGGCCCGCGAGTACGGCCGCGTCGACACCCTGGTCAACAACGCCGCGATCGCGCGCCCCGGCACGGTCGAGGACCTCGACGTGGAGACGTTCCGCGAGGTCATGGCGATCGACGTCGAGGGCGTCTTCCACGCCTCGAAGGCCGTTCTGCCCCACCTGCGCGCGGTCGGCGGAAGCATCGTCAACGTCGGCTCGGTGTCCGGTCTCGCCGGCGACTGGGGGATGGCCGCCTACAACGCGGCCAAGGGCGCGGTCACCAACCTGACCAACGCCATGGCGCTCGACCACGGGCAGGAGGGCATCCGCGTCAACGCGGTGCACCCGAGCCTGACCGCCACCGAGATGAGCGAGGGCGTCCGGGAGGACGACGAGAACATGGCCGCCTTCCGCGCCCGGATCCCGATCGGTCGCCCGGCCGAGCCCGCCGAGGTCGCCGACGTGATCGCGTTCCTCGCGAGCCACGACGCGCGCTTCGTCAACGGCGCGCACATCCCCGTCGACGGCGGGCTGGGCGCCTCGAACGGTCAGCCCAACATGAGCTGAACCATGACGTCGGGCGGGGATCAGACCTGGAGCAGCGTGCGCCAGACCCGCCCGGCGCCGCGTCCCTGCAGCACCGAGTGGACGGTGACGCCGCGGTCGGCGTCGGAGCGGCCCGCCCCGATCACCGGCTCGACGTCCTGGCCCATCAGCCGGGCCGGCGGCAGCGCGGAGCCGCGCGGGCGGTGCAGCGACACGCGGTGCCGGCGCCCGCCCACGGTGACGCGCAGGCCGGCCGCGCCCTCGTACCAGGGGAACGCCAGCCGCTCGATCGCGCCGAGCGGCGCGTCGAAGACCACGCCCTCGCCCGTCACCAGACGGAGCCGACCGGCGTAGAGGCTCAGCACCCCCGGCTCGTTGGTCAGCCCCCGGAGCAACCAGGCCGGCGTCGCGTACGACGGGGCGAGGTGGGTGGGGCTGGCGGGCGTGAGATGCGTGGTCACGGCGACCTCGGAGGCAGGGCTGGAGCGGCGACCAGAATGACTGTAGGTGAAGTGCCGCCGGCATCACTGGTACACATGGGTGATGAGGCGCCGAACGGCTAGGGAACGACGGTGACCGGCCACTTCCCGGCCCGCACCAGACGACCCGCCAGCGACCCGACGATCCGGTGCCCGGCCTTCGCCGACGCACCGACCACGACCCCGTCGACCCGACGCTCGTCGGCCAGCCGCACGATCTCCGTATAGGGGTCGCCCGCGACCTGCACGAGCTCCCCGGTGAGCGACAGGTCCTCGAGGTACCGCCGTGCCTGGGCCTGGACGTCCGTCGCGAGGTCCTGGGCGGTCTCGCTGAGCACGGCCAGCGCGCCGGGGGCCATCGCCGCCATCGCCGGCGTGGTCGCCACCGTCACCACCAGCAGGTGTGCGTGCTGTCGCCGGGCCAGCCCGGCGGCGTAGGCGCCGGCCCGCAGCGAGGTGATGGAGCCGTCGACCGCGGTGAGGATGGTGCCGGGGCCGTCGGTCCCGAGCTCGAAGCCCGTCATCCCCCCGATCCTGCTCCGGGGTCGGCCTACCCGGCGAACTGGACCGCCGTGCGCTGGCCCACCCTGTGCGCGATCTGCTCGGTGATGATCCGCCGGTGCTCCGGGTGATCGCGGTAGACGGCGAAGGCGTCGACGTCGTCGAACACCCCGACTACGGCGAAATCGGCGTTGCCGGTGGCGATCCCGGCGTCGCGCCCGCAGCTCCACGACCGCAGCCCCGGGAGGTCGGCGTCGGCGATGAACCGCCGCAGGGCGTCGGCGATGCCGTCGACGACCGCGGGGTCCTCGGCCGCGTCGCCGGTCCAGGAGAAGGTGACGACGTGCGTGAAGCTCATGCCGAGCATCCTGCCCGTCAGTCCGCCCAACGGGCAGGATGCAGGACATGAGCGCCGCCACCGGGACCGACGAGGACGAGCGCGCGCGGGAGCTGATCGAGGCCGAGAAGAAGGCGGTCGCGCTGTTCGAGGAGGTCCTCCGGCGCGGGCTCGTGGGGCCGGGCCGCACCGAGAAGCAGGTCAGCGACGACGTCCGCGACCTCGGGGCGGAGCTCTTCGGCACCGACAAGCACTGGCACAAGCGGGTCGTGCGCGCCGGCGAGAACACGCTGCGGCCGTACCAGGACAACCCGCCGGACCGCGTCATCGCCGACGACGACATCGTGTTCCTGGATTTCGGGCCCATTTTCGAGGCCTGGGAGGCCGATGTCGGGCGCACGTTCGTGCTCGGCGACGACCCGCACAAGCATCGCCTCGCGGCCGACCTCGACGAGGTGTTCGAGGCCGGGCGCGCGTTCTTCGAGGCCCACCCGGACGTCACGGCCGCGCAGCTCTACGCCGAGATGTGTGACCTCGCGCAGGCCCGGGGCTGGGAGTTCGGCGGATGGCACTCCGGGCACCTCGTCGGCGAGTTCCCGCACGAGCACATCGACACCGAGCGGGTGCACAGCTACATCACCGAGGCCAACGACCTGGTGATGCGCACCGTCGACGCCTCCGGGCGGCGGGCGCACTGGATCCTCGAGGTGCACCTCGTCGACCGCGAGCGGGGCATCGGCGGGTTCTGCGAGCAGCTGCTCAGCCTGCGCCGCTGACGGCGGGGTGCGCGTCGCCGGGCGCGCTCGGGGGTGATCCCGAAGTCGAGCAGCCCCACGGCGCCGGCGTCGATGTGGATGGTGCGCGCGGCGACCACGGCCGGTTGAGCACGGCCTGGTCGCGGCCAGGATCATCGTGGTGGCCACGGGACTCCTCCCCTGTCGCGCCCCTGTCGCGCGGTGCCACGTCCTCCGTGCTGGAGTGGACCGGTGAGTGCGCCCACGGACCTCTCCGCCCTCGGCGACGAGCCCTTCGTCTCCCTGACGACCTACCGGCGCAACGGTGAGGCCGTGTCGACGCCGGTGTGGGTGGCCCGGGACGGCGACGACGCGAGTGTCCTCGTCGTCATCACGGGAGCGGCCAGCGGGAAGGTCAAGCGGGTGCGCCGCGACCCCCGTGTCGTCCTGCGGCCCTGTGACCGGCGGGGCACCGTCGCGCCGGACGCCCCGAGCGCCGAGGGGCGGGCCGAGGTCGTCGACGATCCCGACGCGCAGGAGGGCCCGCGGCGGGCGCTCGCGGCGAAGTACGGCGTCCAGTGGCGTCTGGTCTCGCTGCTCGGGCTGGTCGGGCGCGTGGCGCAGCTCCTGGGCCGGGCGCCCGGACAGCGGGTCATCCTCCGGCTGCGCGACTGATCAGCGCCGGTCGTCGCGCAGTCGGTCGAGGTCCGCGCGGGCCTCGTCGCGCTCGGCGCGGGCCTCGTCGCGCTCGGCCCGGGCGTCCTGCAGGTCGCGCCGGGCGTCGGCGAGGTCGCCCTGCAGGGTGAGGATCGACGCCGCGCCGGCGATGGTGTGGCCCTCGTCGGCGAGCTCGCGCACGCGCGCGGCGAAGTCGACCTGGCGTCGTGAGTAGCGCCGCTGCCCGCCGTCCGACCGGTGGGGGTGGAGCAGGTCGGCGGCGTCGAGGCTGCGCAGGAACGCCGGCGCGACGCCGATGAGGTCGGCGGCCTGCCCGATCGTCAGGGCCGGGTAGTCGTGGTCGTCGAGGCGTTCGACGCCCATGGTGGCCTTCCTCTCGGTGCACCGACCGCCGGGGCGCGGACCGCCGGGGCGCGGACGTGCGCGAGCACCCGCCGGGGGCCCGGCGGGTGCTCGCGGCTGGGGAGACGGTTCGGACGGTGATCAGGAGGTGGGCGCCTCCTCCGTGTCCTGCTGCTCGTGGGCACGCTTCTCCGTGGTGCCCTCGATGCTGGTCGTGGCGCCCGCATGCTGGATCTCGATGCGGCGCGGCTTGGCCTTCTCGGCGACCGGGATCGTCAGCGTCAGCACGCCGTCGGTGTAGGACGCGTGCAGCCGGTCGGTGTCGAGGTCGCGCCCGAGCAGGAGCTGACGGCTGTAGCGCCCGCGCGGCCGTTCGGCCACGAGGTAGTCGCCGTTGCCGCTCGGGGCGGTCCGGGCGGCCGTGACCGTCAGCGCGTTGCCCTCGACCGACACGTCGATCGAGCCGGGGTCGACGCCGGGGAGGTCGAACGAGGCGACGAAGTGGTCACCGGCGCGGTAGACGTCCATCGGCATACCGCTGACGGCCTGGTGCCGGGACGAGCCGGCGAGACGGTCGAGCGCACGGAACGGGTCGAAGGGGTCGTAGTTCAGCAGCACGATCGGTCAGCTCCTTCCGTTGCCGCACTGCAAACCTGCTGTTCCTGACGCACATTGTTATAGCTCTATCTACAGGTTTTCGTCAAGCATCTCAGAGGGATCGCGTCCGTCGGTGCGGCATGCGAACGTGTGTTCGTGTCCGGCGAGCCGACGATCCTGCACGCGGATCTCGACGCCTTCTACGCCTCGGTGGAGCAGCGCGACGACCCCGCGCTCCGCGGACGCCCGGTGATCGTCGGGGGCGGCGTCGTGCTCGCCTGCAGCTACGAGGCCAAGGCGCGCGGGGTGCGCACGGCCATGGGCGGGCGGATGGCGCGGGCGTTGTGCCCCGACGCGGTCGTCGTCCCTCCGCGCATGGAGGCCTACACCGGCGCCAGCCGGGCGGTCTTCTCGGTGTTCGGTTCCGTGACGCCGCTGGTCGAGGGGATCTCGATCGACGAGGCGTTCCTCGACGTCAGCGGCCTGCGGCGCATCGCCGGGCCGCCGCCGGAGATCGCGGCGCGTCTGCGGCGGGAGGTGGCCGACGACGTCGGGCTGCCGATCACCGTCGGGGTGGCGAGCACGAAGTTCCTGGCCAAGGTCGCGAGCCGCGTCGCCAAGCCCGACGGGCTGCTCGTCGTCCCGGTGGGCGGCGAGCTCGAGTTCCTGCACCCCCTGGCCGTCGAGGTGCTCTGGGGTGTCGGCGCGGTGACCAGCCGCAAGCTGCGCGGTCAGGGCATCACCACGGTCGGCGACCTCGCCGCCATGGGCGGTCCGGGCCTCGAGTCGCTGCTCGGGAAGGCCGCCGGGCGGCACCTCGACGCCCTGGCCCACGGGCGCGACCCACGCCGCGTGCAGGTCGGGCGCCGCCGGCGCTCGGTCGGCGCGCAGCGGGCGCTCGGTCGCGAACCCGTCTCGCCCGCCCGTACCGATGCGGTGCTCATGGGCCTGGTCGACCGGGTCACCCGCCGGATGCGTCGCGCCGGGCGCACGGGCCGGACGGTGACGCTCCGGCTGCGCTTCGGTGACTTCAGCCGTGCCACCCGCTCACACACCCTCGCCGCGCCGACGGCCGAGACCGACGCGATCCTCGGTGCGGTCCGCCTGCTCGCCGAGGCCGCGGCCCCGATGATGTTCGAGCGGGGGCTGTCGATGCTCGGTGTGGCCGTCGGGAACCTCGACGACTCCGGCAGTCACCAGCTCGAGCTGCCCTTCGCCGGGGACGCCGCGCCCCTCGCCCTCGACGTCGCCGTCGACGACGTCCGCGAGCGCTACGGCCTCTCCGCGGTCACGCGGGCGACGCTCCTCGGTCGGGAGCAGGGGCTCGAGATGCCGATGCTCCCGGACTAGGACGACCCCGGCCACGGCGGCCAGCGCCACGCGCGCCTGCGCGATCCCCGGGGCGGCCTCTGGTGGCTCTACGGGCACCGGGTGCTGGGTAGCGGCGCCGGGCCGCGCCGGGTCCGGCGGGTGTACCGGCAGATGCTTCGGTTTCCGAAGCGTGGGTGTGTCGGTCCGATATCCCCTGGCGCTCGGGTCGGTCCTCGATCTCGGCGGTCTCCGCATCGGCCGCGGCCATTTCGATCTCTCGACAGTGCCGTCGGCGTCGCAACCCTCCCGACACTGTCGGGAGATCGATGTGGAGAGCTCCTACTTCTTCTCCCGCCACGCGCGCTCGAACGGCAGGCGCCAGGCGTTGGGCGCGATCAGCTGGTGGATCGCGTTCGGACCCCACGAGCCGACGGGGTAGGGCTTCACCGGCGGGGGATCGGCGAGCAGGGGGATGGAGCGCTCCCACAGCGACTCGATGCCCTCGGAGGTGGTGAACAGCGTGTGGTCCCCGCGCATGGCGTCGAGGATCAGGCGCTCGTAGGCCTCGAGGACGTCCGAGGCCTCGCCCGTCTCCTGGGTGGAGAACTGCATCGAGAGCTTCTGCAGCCGCATCCCCGGGCCGGGTCGCTTGCCGTAGAACGACAGCGAGACCCGCGAGGAGTCCGCGAGGTCGAAGGTCAGGTGGTCCGGGCCCTGGGTGCCGACGCCGGAGCCCTGCGGGAACATCGTCCGCGGGGCCTCCTTGAACGCGATCGAGATGATCCGCTGGCCCTCGGCCAGGCGCTTGCCGGTGCGCAGGTAGAACGGCACGCCCGCCCAGCGCCAGTTGTCGAGCCCGACCCGCAGCGCGATGAACGTCTCGGTGTCCGAGTCGCCGGCGACGTCCGGGTGGTCGCGGTAGCCGCCGAACTGCCCGCGCACGACGTCGTGGGGGTGGATCGGGAGCATCGAGCGGAAGACCTTGTTCTTCTCCTCGCTGATCGACCTCGGCTCGAGCGCCGTCGGCGGCTCCATCGCCACGAACGCCATCACCTGCATGAGGTGCGTGACGACCATGTCCTTGTAGGCGCCCGTGGCCTCGTAGAACGACGCGCGGGTGTCGAGCCCGAGCTCCTCCGGGATGTCGATCTGGACGTGGTCGATGAAGTTGCGGTTCCAGATCGGCTCGAACAGGCCGTTGGCGAAGCGGAACGCGAGGATGTTCTGTGCCGCCTCCTTGCCCAGGAAGTGGTCGATGCGGAAGACCTGCGACTCGTCGAAGACCCGGTGGACGAAGTCGTTGAGCTTCACCGCGCTCTCGAAGTCGTGCCCGAACGGCTTCTCCATGATCACGCGAGCGCCCGAGGTGAGGTCGGCGTCGCGCAGCATCTCCACCACGGCCTGCGCGGCCCTCGGTGGCACCGAGAGGTAGTGCAGCAGCCGCGCGTCGTCGCCGAGCTGCGACTGGGCCTCCTTCACCGCCGAGGTCAGCCCCTCGGGGCCGGCGCCCTGGGGGACGTAGCTCAGCCGGGCGGCGAAGTGCTCCCAGTCCTCGTCCCTGAGCCGGTGCATGCCGTAGTTCTGGACCGCGTCCTTGGCGAGCGCCCGGAACTCCTCGGTGTCGAAGTCCTCCATCGCCGTGCCGACGATCCGGATCGCGGGGGCGAGCTCCGACTCGGCGAGATAGGCCAGGCCCGGCAGGAGCTTGCGCTTGGCGAGATCACCGGTACAGCCGAACAGCACGATGACGTGCGGGAGGATCGGGTCGAGATCGCGGCGGAAGGGACGCGACCCGGGGCCGGGGTACGCCACGGACTCCACCTCGCGGTCGGTCATGTGAAGGGACCGTAGTCGGAGAGTGTGACGTCCGTGGGTCCGCGATGCGAGGACTCA
Source organism: Actinomycetospora chibensis (assembly GCF_028737215.1). GTDB lineage: Bacteria > Actinomycetota > Actinomycetes > Mycobacteriales > Pseudonocardiaceae > Actinomycetospora > Actinomycetospora chibensis. The sequence continues at coordinate 359,342 of NZ_JAQZAM010000004.1, forward strand.
GGAGCTCGCAGAACTCTCGCTCCTCTCGAGGATCCGCCGCAGCGTCTCGAGGTCGCGGGCGACGTGCTCGGCGTCCGCCGCGAACTCCTCGTCGCTCATCCCGTCCCGCCGGCGCACGTGGAAGACGAGCTCGGCGCCGTCGCCGAGGGGGACCACCCGCAGCGGGTTCGGCATCTCGAGGCCGTCGGCCAGGCGCACGACGTGGTCGAGCACGCCGAACTCGTTCTCGGGCACGAACTCCACCTCGACGCGCCCCATCGGCGAGTCGGCGATCCACGTCCCGGGCCGGTCGGGGGCGGGCTGCACCTGCGCCTTCGCCAGCCCTCCGGCCCAGTCGACGAGGTGACGGGGGTCGGACGCGTACGCGTACACCTCGCGCCAGGGCCGCGCGATCGTCGTCGTCACGAAACGGGTCTGCGTCGTCATGGCGACGATCCTCCGACCCGTCTCCGGGCCGCGTCGTGGACGCATCGGACGGGCGGGTGGTCAGCCCAGGTCCACCGAGAAGCGGAAGCGGACGTCGCCGCGGGCGAGGCGGTCCATCGCCTCGCCGAGTCGCTCGACCGGCACGACCTCGACGTCGGCGGTGATCCCGTGCTCGCCGCAGAACGCGAGCATCTGCCGTGTGTCGGGCACACCCCCGCTCCCGGTGCCGGCGATCCGCTTCTCGCCCACCACGAGGCTCATCGGGTCGATGCTCAGCGGGCGGGTCGGGATGCCGGCGAGGACGAAGGTGCCGTCCACGGCGAGCGCCGCGAGGTAGGGGGCGAGGTCCAGGCTCGCGCCGGTGGTGTCGAGGACGATGTCGCAGCGCCGGTGCTGCGCGTCCATCTCCTTGGCGTCCGAGGAGAGGACGACGTCGTCGGCCCCGAGGGTCCGGGCGGCGTCGGCCTTCGAGGCCGAGGAGGTGAAGGCCACCGTCTCCGCGCCCAGGGCGTGCGCGAAGCGGAGGGCGAGGTGTCCCAGGCCGCCGACCCCGACCACGCCGACGGTGGTGCCCGGCCCGGCGCCGAACCGGCGCAGCGGTGACCAGGTGGTGATCCCCGCGCACAGCAGCGGGGCGACACCGGCCGGGTCGAGGCCGGTGGGGGAGGCGTGGACGAAGTGCTCGTCCACGATGATCTCGCGGGAGAACCCGCCCTGGGTGATGCCGCCGGAGACCCGGTCGACGCCGCCGTAGGTCAACGTCGGGAACTCCCGGCAGTCGTTCTCGCGCCCGGCACGGCACTCGCGGCAGACCCCGCAGGAGCCGATGATGTTGCCGACGGCCACCGCGTCGCCCGCGGCGAACCCCGTGACGCCCGACCCGACGGCGGTCACCTCGCCGACCATCTCGTGCCCCGCGACCAGCGGGAAGCTCGCGGGGTCACCGTGGCGCAGCGCGTGCAGGTCGGTCGCGCAGAGCCCGCAGTACGTCACGCGCACCACGACGTCGCGCTCGCCCGGGTCGCGGCGCTCGAACGTCCACGGCGCCGGCGCCGCCCCCGGCGCGTGCGCCGCCCATCCCGTCACCTCGTGCATGGTTCCTCCGCAAACAAACCGGTTGGTTACTCACGGCCCACGCTAGGCCGGTGCGGTGCGTCGTGCAAACCAACTGGTTATTCTCTGGCCGTGGGCGACGGACAGGCGACGCGGCGACGGCTGCTCGACGCGGCGACCGCCGAGTTCGCGCGGTACGGGATCGCCGGGGCGCGCGTCGACCGGATCGCGGCCTCCGCGCAGGCGAACAAGGCGCAGATCTACGCCTGGTTCTCGTCGAAGGACGGCCTGTTCGACGCGGTGTTCGTCGAGCACCTGTCGCTGATCGTCGACCTCGTGCCCCTCGACGCCACCGATCTCCCCGGCTACGCGGTGCGCCTCTACGACGCCTACCTCGACCGCCCGGAGGTCGTGCTGCTCGCGACGTGGGCGCGCCTCGAGCGGGTACCGACCGGCGACCTGCTCGCGGTCGCCGCCGACGACGTCGCGGCGAAGCTCGCCCGGATCTCCGAGGCGCAGCAGGCGGGCCTGGTCGATCCCGCGCCTGCGCCCGCCGACGTCTACTCGATGGTCATCGCGCTGTCGATGGCCTGGTCACCGGCCAGCGTGACGGTCGCGGCGTCGACGGACGACGACCCGGCGGAGCACGAGCGGCGCCGCACGGCCCTCGCCGCGGCGGTCCGCGGGGCATTCGCGCCGCGCGCCGGAGCGACGTGACCGGCCGACCGACCGCCTGACCGACGCGATCACGGCGAACCGATCCCCGACCCGCCACGATGATCGGCGACGGCTGCCGAGGCGGGGAGGATCGTGTGACGCGCTGGCCCGCGGGACTCGCGACGGGCGCCGCGGCGGCGACGGCCCTCCTGGTGCCCGAGGCGCTCGGGATGGAGCGCCGGCCGCCCTGGCCGGTCCTGCTCGCCGCGCGCCCGGCGTTCGCGGGCGGCCTCGGCGTGGTCGCGGGGGTGCTCGCGGCGCGCTCGTCCCGGGCGCGGCCGGCGGCGCTCGGCGCGGCGGGTGTCGCCGGGTTCGTGCTGGCCGCGGGCAGGCGACCGGGGGCGACGTCGGCGGGCCCGGTCACGCTCACCGTGCTCGTCGCCAACGTCTGGCAGGGCCGCGCCGACCCCGAGGCGCTCGCCGCGATCGTCGAGACCGAGCGCCCCGACCTCGTCGTCCTGCCCGAGTCCGGCGAGCGGTTCCGGGCCCGGCTCGAGGACCGCCTCAAGCCCGACCTGGGCTACGTCGCGCACTGCGCCCCGCCGCCCCGGCCGCACCGCCACGTCCCGGAGCACCCCGACGGCCCGTGGACCACGGTGCTCACGGCGCCGTCGCTCGGCGACGTCCGCGTCGCGCGCCTGGTCTCCGGCGGGCTGTACGGCTGGCTGGAGGTCACCGGCGGGGAGCTGGGCGCCGCCCGCGTGCTCGCCACGCACACCGTCGCCCCGGTGCCCGGCCTCGTCGACCGGTGGGCCGACGAGCTCGACCTCGTCGCCGCGTGGCGCGCCGCCGCCCCGGGTCCCACTGTGGTCGCCGGCGACCTCAACACCACCGTCGAGCACCGGGCCCTCGCCGCACTCGGCGACGGCGGCGTCCCGGGCCCGCCGACCTGGCCGAGGCGCTGGCCGCGGTGGCTCGGCTTCCGCATCGACCACGTCCTCGCCGGCGGAGGCCTCGCCGTGCGCACCGCACGCGTGCTCGACCTGCCCGGCAGCGACCACCGGGCGGTGCTCGCGCACCTCGGGTGATGTCGGCCTGAGGGAATGTCAGCGGAGTGCCGTCGCAGACGTTGGGTGTCCGTACCGCCACGCACTCGCGCGCCCGGCACCAGCCGGCCTGAGGGGTTCGGCCGGCGCCGTCCCCGGGCACCACGCCGCATGGACACGACAGCGACGCGCCCGGCGACGGGACGGTCCGTCCTCGCCGGGGTGCTCATCGGGGTGGGCGTCGCGGCGTTCCTCGACGAGACCGTCTTCCACCAGCTGCTGCACTGGCACCACTTCTACGACGGCGCGGGACTCGAGGCCGGGCTGGTGTCCGACGGCGTGTTCCACGCCGGGGGCTGGCTCGCGATCGTCGTCGGCCTGTTCCTGTTCGCCGACCTCCACCGCCGTCGCGCGACGGTGCCGAAGCGCGTCTGGGCCGGGGGCTTCCTCGGCTGGGGCGTCTTCCAGGTCTACGACGGCCTGTTCCAGCACAAGGTGCTCGGGCTCCACCAGATCCGCTACGAGGTCGACCTCCTGCCCTACGACCTGGCCTGGAACATCTCCGGCGCGGTGGGCGCCGTGGTCGGGATCGTGCTGCTCCTGGGGCCCGCACGCCCGATCGGCGTACGCCCCGGGGACGAGGCCTGACCGCCGTGGAGCACGGGGTCCACGACGCGCCGGTCGGGCCCGGGGCCTGGGTGTCCGCCCTGCTGGTCCTGGTCGTCGCCGCGCTCTACGCCGCCGGCGTCCTGCGCCTGCGCACGCGGGGGGACCGCTGGCCCACGGCCCGGTCGGCCGCGGCCGCCGGCGGCATCGCGGCGATGGGCGCCGCGCTGCTCCCGCCCCTGGGCGACCGCCCCGAGTTCGTGGCGCACGTCGTCGGCCACCTGCTGCTGGCCATGGTCGCGCCGCTGCTCCTCGCGCTGGCCGCGCCCGTCACGCTCGCCCTGCGCGCGCTGCCCATCACCGGGCGCCGCCGGCTGCTCGCCGTGCTGCACAGCCGCCCCGCTCGGGCGCTGACGTGGGCGCCCCTCGTCGCCGTCCTCGAGCTCGGCGGGATGTACGCCTTCTACCTCACCGACCTGTTCGCGCTGGCCCATGCGCACCCGGCGCTGATGGCCCTCGTGCACCTGCACATGGTGCTCGCAGGCCTCCTGCTCAGCGTGGTCCTCGCCGGCCGCGACCCGCTCCCGCACCGCCCGGGGCTGCTCGGCTCGCTGGTGCTCCTGCTGGTCGTGGCCGCCGGGCACGACGTGCTGGCCAAGCTGATGTACGCGCGCCTCCTGCCCGCCGGCGCCGGCAGTCCCGACCAGCTCCGGCTCGGCGCGCAGGTCATGTACTACGGCGGGAGCGCGGTGGAGATCGCGCTCGCCGTGGCCCTGATGGCCGGCTGGTACGCCCGCGGCGGCCGGGAGCTGCGTCGGGAGCGGGCCCGGGAGCGTGGCCGCGGCCGGATCAGTGCGCCGGCGCCGGCCGGTTCCCCAGCACGCGGGTGAGCGCGGCGAGCAGGTCCGGGACGTCGTCGCGGGGGACGACGGCCTGCACGAGCGTCACCCGCTCGGGGTGGGCGCTCGCGCCGGCGAGGGCCGCGCGCAGGTCGCCGACGGTGCGCACGCGCGAGGCGTCGAGCTGGTCGCCCCCGCCGAGGGCCCGGGCGAGCGCCGGCCAGTCCCAGGCCGTGATGTCGTTGTACGACTCGTCGGGTCCGTGGATGGCGCGCTCGACGGTGTAGCCGTCGTTGTCCACGACGACGATCACCGCCGGGATGCGCTCGCGCAGCACGGTGGCGAGCTCGGTGGCCGTCATCTGCGCGGCCCCGTCGCCGACGAGCAGCACGCCGCGGTGCCCGGGTCGCGCGGTACAGGTGCCGAGCAGCGCGGGGATCGTGTAGCCGATCGACGCCCACAGCGGCTGGCCGACGAAGGTCACACCGGCGGGCAGGCGGTGGGGCGCCATGCCGTAGAAGCTCGTGCCCTGGTCGGCGAGCACGATGTCGCCGCTGCGCAGGAACGCGCTCACCTCCCGCCACAGGCTGCTCTGCCCGAGCGGCTGGTCGTCGGGGGCCGCGACCGCCGCCGTCACGGGCTCGGCCAGCGGGGCGGTCGGCGCGGGCCCGGCGCGCCGGGCGGCGACCTCCGCGACGAGGGGCTCGAGCGCCGCGAGGGCCGTCGGCAGCTCGACCGGCGCGAAGGTCGCGGCCCCCACCGACACCGAGCGCGGTCCGACGTCGACCGTGCGGCTGCGGGTGATGTGCTGGGTGAACATCCCGCTGTTGAGGTCGGTGAACTGGACCCCGGCGACCACGAGCACCGCGGCGTCCTCGACGGCCGTGCGCGTGGCGGGCGGGCTCGCGGCGCCGGTGTAGGTCCCCGCGAACCGGGGCGCGCTCTCGTCGACGAGGCTCTTCGCCCAGGGCGTCGTCGCGTGCGGCAGGGGACCGGCGGCGAGTAGCCGGGCGAGCGTCTCGGCCGCCCCGAGGCGGTGCACCTGGAGCCCGGCGAGCACCGCTACGTCGTCGGGCGACGAGGCCGACCCGAGGAGCCGCCGGGCGGCCTCGACGAAGCCCTCGAGCGCCTCGGGGTCGGTGGTGTCGACGGGCGCGGGCAGCGCGGCGGCAGCCTTCTCGGCCGGCGCCGCGGCCACGTCGGCGGGGACGACGAGGTAGCCGGGCAGGCGCCGGTCGCGGACCTCGCGCAGCACCCGGTCGATCTCGGCGACCGCGTCGTCCTCGGTGAGCGAGGCCCGCGCGACCGTGATGTCGGCGTGCATCGCCGTGAAGTGCCCGAACACCCCGTCGCCGAGCGTGTGGTGCACCGGGCGGCGCAGGGCCTGCGCGGCGAGCGCGGGCGCGCCGACGATGTGCACCACCGGCACGTGCTCGGCGTAGCTGCCCGCGATCGCGTTGATGGCGCTGAGCTCGCCCACCCCGAACGTCGTGCACAGCGCGGCGATCCCGCGCAGACGCCCGTACCCGTCGGCGGCATAGCCGGCGTTGAGCTCGTTGGTGCACCCCGTCCAGCGGACCGTGGGGTGGTGGGTGACGTGGTCGAGCATCGCGAGGCTGTAGTCGCCGGGGACGCCGAAGATGCGGTCGACGCCCAGCTCCGCCAGCCGGTCGACGAGGTGGTCGGCGACGGTGTATCCGCTCACGGGCGGCAGGCTCCCGTCACGACGAGGCCATGGCCATGATCGCGGCCCGGTCGGGTTTGCCCTGCTCGGTGAGCGGGAGGTCGTCCGGCTCGACGACGACCAGCGTGTCGGCGACCGCCCGGCCGTGCTCGGTGGCCACGGCATCTCGGCCGGCCGCCACGTCGACCCCCGCGCCCCAGGGCAGCACCGCCGCGATCCGCCGGCCCCGTGCCGGGTCGGCCACGACCACCGCGTAGCGCACGTCGGGCCGCCGCATGAGCGTGTCCTCGATCCCCGTCGGCGTCACCAGCCGGCCGTCGACGACCGTGCAGTCGGCGGCGCGCCCGAGGACGTGCAGGCGACCGTCGTCGCCGAGGCGCCCGAGGTCGCCGGTGCGGTACCAGCCGTCGACGAAGTGCTCCGCCTGCTCGACCGGCCGGTTCCGGTAGCCGTGCGCCATGGCGGGGGAGCGGACCTCGATCGACCCGTACGTCGGGTCGAGCGCGCCGTCGTCGCGCCGGAAACGGACCTCGACACCGGGCAGGACCGTCCCGGCGCAGGTGGCGCGCTCGGGGTCGGCGGGGTCGTAGTCGGCGGGGCGCAGGGCGCTGACGATCCCGATCTCGCTGGCGCCGTAGGTGTGCTGGAGCACCGGGCCGAGGCGCTCGACGGCACGCCGGCGCAGCGCGGGCGGGGCGGAGGCGCCGATGTGCGTCAGCGTCCGCAGCGAGGACAGGTCGCGGGCGGCCACGTCGGGGTGGTCCATGAGCGCGACCAGCTGGGGCTCGACGAGGAACAGGTCGGTGATCCGATCGGTCTCGATCGACGCCAGCAGGGCGGCGGGGTCGGAGTCGTCGCGCAGCACCACCGTGCCGCCGCCGATGAGGGTCTGGGCGACGAGGATCTGGGTGAGGTAGGCCTCGGGGCCCGAGGCGAGCTGGCGTCGCTCGGGGCGGTGCGGGGTGGCGACCGCCGCGGCCCAGGCGGCGACGTCGCGCACGCTGCTCTTCGGGATGCCCGTCGTGCCGCCGGAGGACAGGACCGTGCCGAGGTCCGCCAGGTGCGCCCGCGACGCGAGCGGTGCGGACGGCTGCGCGGCGGCGAGCTCGTCGAGGCGCTCCGGGACGCCCGCCACGGGGCCGACCGCGACCACGGGGGCGGTCGTCTCCGGCAGCAGGTGGGCGGTCTGCGGGAAGACGACGACCACACGCGGGTCGATCTGCGCGAGCTGCTGCGCACGGCGGTCCGCCCCGGGCGGGGCCGAGACGTACACCGCGGCCGCGTCGATGAGGTGCGTCGCGTAGCGCACCGCGAGCGCGTCGGGCCGGTTCGGCCCGTACTGCGCGACGAGGTCGCCCGTACCGATGCCCAGGCCGGCGAGGGCCCGCGCGTAGCGGTGGATCGCGGCGAGGAGCTCGGCGCCGGTGGTCTCGCCGTCGGGGTGGCGCAGGACGACGCGGTCGCCGGCGGCGTCGAGGGCAGCGACGACCTGCTCCACCGAGGGGTGCGGGGCGGAGGGCGTGCCGGCCGTGTCGGCGGCCGTGTCGGTCACGCTCCGTACCGTCGCGCGGAACGAACGCGGGGGCCATCGGCTGATCGGGTGAGCGATCGTTCACCGCGGCCCGGCAGGCGACACTCGCGACGTGACACCACCCGCCACCCTGTTCGTGGCCGACGAGGTCCGGGACGCGATCGCCGCAGGCCGGCCGGTCGTCGCGCTCGAGTCCACGATCATCACCCACGGGCTCCCGCGCCCCCGCAACCTCGCGACGGCGCTCGAGGCCGAGGAGCTGCTCCGCGACGCCGGCGTGGTGCCGGCGACGGTCGGGGTCGCGGGCGGGCGTCCCGTCGTGGGCCTGTCGCGGGCCGAGCTCGCGCGCCTCGCCGAGACCCCGGACGTCGCGAAGATCAGCGTGCGGGACCTGCCGGTGGCGGCCGCGCGGGGCGCCGACGGCGGCACCACGGTGGCCGCGACCGCGCTGCTCGCCCGGCGGGCCGGGATCGGCGTCTTCGCCACGGGCGGGCTCGGCGGCGTGCACCGCGGGGCGTCGACGACCTTCGACGAGTCGGCCGACCTCGTCGCGCTCGCCGGCGTCCCGATCCTCGTGGTTTCCGCGGGCGTGAAGTCGATCCTCGACGTCCCCGCCACCCTGGAGCGCCTCGAGACCCTCAACGTCACCGTGCTCGGGTACCGCACCGACGCGTTCCCCGGCTTCTACGTGCGCGACTCCGGCTCGCCGGTGCCCGCCCGGGTCGAGAGCCCGCAGGAGGTCGCGGCCGTCGTCCGGGCCCGCGACGCGCTGGACCTGCGCTCGGCGGTGGTGCTCGCGAACCCCGTCGCGGCGTCCGCCCAGCTCGATCCCGACGAGCACCGCGCGGTGCTGGACCAGGCTCTCGCCGAGGCCGCCGCACGGGGTGTCGTCGGCCACGACACGACGCCGTTCCTGCTCGACCAGATGCGGCGCTCGACCGAGGACCGCAGTCTGGAGGTCAACGTCGCGGTCTACCGGGGCAACGTGTCCCTGGGCGCCGAGGTGGCCCGGGCGCTGGCGGGCGGGCCGAACGGCGGCTGACGCGTACCCCTCCCGGTCACCGGGTACGCAACACGAGGCTTGTACGCGGTCGGGGACGGCACGAGAGGAGCGGTGGGGTGACGAGGCAGGGCAGCGAGGTCGACTGGGACGCCGAGCGTTCGGCCTTCGTGGCCGAGGACGCGACCGAGCGTCGCAAGGGCAACGACGGGTACCCGAGCAACGGGAACGCACCGGCCGGGGGACCGCGGATCGGCATGCTCGCCCAGGCGGTCGGCGAGCTCTCGGCGGCGCTGCTCGACACCCCGCTGACCCACGGGGTCAACGAGCTGCTCGAGCGGGTCGTCACCCTCGGACCCCGCGTGGTCACCGCCGCCGACCTCGCGAGTGTCACCCTGCGCCGCGAGGACGACGGCGGATACTCCACGCCCGCACACTCGGACGAGCTGGCCGTCCGGCTCGACGAGGTGCAGTACGACCACCAGGAGGGTCCGTGCGTGCGGGCCCTGGAGGCCGGCGGGCTCGGTGTGGCCCGCAGCGACGACCTCGCGCACGACACCACCTTCCCGCGCTTCGGTCCGGCCGCCGCCGAGATCGGGGCGGGGAGCGTGTTCGCGGTCGGCCTCTTCCCCGTGGGCGGTCCGCGTCCGCTGCGCGGCGCGCTGAACTTCTACCGTCGCGAGGCCGGGGGCCTCGGTCAGGCCGACCGTGAGGCCGCGGTGCTGCTCGCCGCCCACGTGTCGACGGCGCTCGCGTACGTCACGGCCACCGAGGCCGCCGAGCTGCGCCAGACGCAGTTCCGCACCGCGCTGGACTCGCGCGACGTCATCGGCCAGGCCAAGGGCATCCTCATGGAGCGTCGGGGCCTGCCCGCCGACCAGGCGTTCGACGTGCTGCGCCGGGCATCCCAGGACCTCAACGTGAAGCTGCGCGACGTCGCCGCCACGCTCGCCGAGCGTCGCGCCGACCTCTGAGGACCGTCCCGCCCGTGCTGCCCTCCGGCGTCCGGGCGAGGATCACCGGCATGGCCGAGGAGGAGAGCACCGACGGGAAGCCCGGTCGGTGGGCGCGGTTCCGTGCGTCGGCGGCGCAGGCCGGACGCCGGGCGCGCGACCTGGATCGATCGGAGGGCCTGCGCACCGCCGTCGCCCGGGTGCGCCGCGCATTGCCCGGCGACGCGCACTTCGGCGATCCGCTCTCGCTCGGCGGGGCGCGCCACGCGGAGTTTGCCGGCCGCGCCGTGGTCGGGCTGACCGGGAACCGGCCGGGCGTCACGCGCGAGGTGAGCCTGGGCGGGCTGCAGCTCTGGCAGTCGGTGCTCGAGCGCTTCGGCGGCGGTGTGGGCGAGCGCGAGGTCACGATGGTGTTCACCGACCTCGTCGACTTCTCCCGCTGGGCCCTGCGTGCCGGCGACGACGAGGTCCAGCGCGTGCTGCGCGAGGTCAGCGAGGCCTGGGAGAAGCCGGTCACCGACCGCGCGGGCACCGTGGTCAAGCGCCTCGGCGACGGGATGATGGCCGTGTTCGCCGAGCCGACCGGTGCCCTCGAGGCCGTCGTCGAGGCCCGCACGCGGCTCGCCGCGCTCGCCGTCCCGGACTGGACCCCGAGGATGCGGGCGGGCCTGCACCTCGGGCGCCCGCGCCGTGTCGGCGGCGACTTCCTCGGCGTCGCCGTCAACACCGCGGCGCGCCTGGGCGACCGGGCCGGGCCCGACGAGATCCTGATCAGCGGGGACCTGCTCGCCCGCCTCGACGAGTCCCGCCTGCGCGTGCGCCGCAAGCGCTGGAACACCCATCTCAAGGGCGCCCCGGCCGGCCTGCAGATCTTCGCGGTCGAGAAGGCCTGACCCCTTGCCGTGGGTCAGAAGCCGTTGGGGTCGTCGGCGGTGCTCTCGAAGGTGCCGTCGGCGTTGGTGTCGACCGCGGAGGTGTCGACGTCGACGTCGTTCTTCTCCGCGAGCGCGCCGCTACGCAGCGTCATCTACTGCCGCAGTGTCGCGCTGGGCGAACGCCCGTAGTGCTCGCGGTAGACCACCGAGAACCGCCCGGGGTGGGCGAACCCCCAGCGCGCGGCGATCGCCTCGACGCGGTCGCCGCGCGTGGGGTCGCCGTCGCGCAGGTCGCGGTGCGCGTGCTCGAGCCGGACGCGGCGCAGGTACTCGAGCGGCGTCATGTCCCGGTGGCGGCGGAAGGCGAGCTGGAGCGAGCGCGCACCGATCCGCGCGGCCTCGGCGATCTCGGTGAGCCCGATGTCCTGGTGGGCGTGGGTGTCCATGTAGTCGACCGCGCGGCGCACCGTGGCCGGCTCGCCGTTCCCGTCGCCGTGGGCGAACGGGTCGGTGAGCGCCTCGAGGGCGGTGTTCGGGAAGGTCGCCAGCAGGGCCGAGGCGAGCTGCTGCACGACGGTGGCGCGGACCAGCGGCTCGGACATGAGCGCGTCGGAGGCGATGACCTCGTCCTGGAGGTGGTGGCTCAGCCGGGACCAGTAGCCGGCGAGCGGGGCCGACACCGGGGCGGCCGACGTGAACGTGATCGCAGCGGGGTCGAGGCCGGAGAAGCCGGAACCGACGCGGGCGACCTCGGCGGGATCGAGCGCCGTCGCGAGCACGGTGACGTCCTCCCAGCCCGTCTCGAACGCCGACCAGCTCGGTGTGAGCTTGAGCGACCCGGTGACCTCGCCGCGGCCGTCGCGGATCCGGTGCGGCCCTCCGCCCAGGGTCTGCACCACGACCAGGGCCTCCGGGGGCTCGCACCACGCGCGCACCGGACCCGAGTGGCGCACCGTCCCCATGACGACCGGACCGGCGGCGGCGACCTCGGTCCAGAACGAGAACCCGTGCGGATCGATCCGTCCGGGCCGCAGGTCGGTGTAGGTCTCGCGGAGGTACTCGGTCGCGGCGTCGGGATCGGTGCTCGCCCAGCGGTACCGCGTGACCGGCTGCGGCCGCGTCGCCACACCCTCCATGCCTCACCCTCCGATCGGTCGCGCGCGATCGAGTATTGCGGACGAGGGAACGGGTCGGCCATCCGTGGGCGCATACTCGGGTACATTTTGGGCAGATGCCCAGTTTGTTTGCCCGTCCCCGGGAAGGCGGCCCCGTGCCCTACGTGCTCCTTGCCGTCGCGATCGCCTGCGAGGTGGTCGCGACGGTGTCGCTCAAGCTCTCCGAGGGGTTCACGCGGCTCGTCCCCTCGGTCGTCGTGGTCGTGGGCTACCTCGCGGCGTTCGGATTCCTGTCGCAGGCCCTGGCGCGGGGGCTCGGCGTGAGCGTCGCCTACGGTCTGTGGGCCGCCGCGGGGGTCGCGCTCGTGGCGATCGCCGGCACGGTGCTGCTCGGCGAGACCCTGACGTGGGTCCAGATCGGTGGGATCGGGCTGGTCATCGCCGGGGTGCTGGCCCTCGAGCTCGGGGCCCAGCCGACGTGAACACCGCCGACGTGAACACCGCCGACGTGAACACCGCCGACGTGAACACCGCCGACGTGA
>NZ_JAQZAM010000050.1 GCF_028737215.1 Actinomycetospora chibensis
GGGGTCGGCCGCCGGGTCGGGGTTGTCGGTCGGGGTCGATCCAGCTCGGTGGGGTGAACCAGGGCAGCTCGTCGACGATCTGCACGGTCCAGTGGCCGTGGTGGATCACCTGGTGGTGGTGTCGGCACAGGAGAACCAGGTTGTCGAGGCTGGTGTCGCCGCCGTGGCCCCAGAAGCGGATGTGGTGGGCGTGGCAGCGTCGTGGGGGCCGGTCGCAGCCGGGGAACGCGCAGCCCCCGTCGCGGATATTGAGGGCCCGGCGGATGGCGTCGGTGACGGTGCGCTGCATCCGCCCGACGTCGAGCGGCTCGGACTTCGAGCCGAGCACGACCGGGACGACCTCGGCGTCGCAGGCCCAGCGGCGCACGGTGGCCGGGTCGACCGGGGTCCCGGTGTCGAGGACGCCGTGGCCGGTGGCGAGCTGGAGCCACCGCAGGTCCATCGTGATCGTCACCAACGCCCGCCCCGGCCGCTGCGGCCTGCTCGCCGCCGCCGACGACCCTGCCGGCTCGGGGCGGCGCGGCTGCGGGATCAGCGCGCTCTCGTCGCCGTGGCCTGCGGTGGTGTCGCCGTCGGCCTCGATGTCGGCGTCGTCCGGGGTGGTGGTGTCGCTGGTGAGGCCGCCGGGGCGCCCGCTGTCGCCGACGATGTCCTTGAGCGCGTCGATGCGGCGCCGACCGAGGCTGCGGGTGTCGTCGGGACCGAACGGTTCGGCGAGCGGGTCGATCGCGCCGAGGAACACCTCCCCGTCGACGGGGTCGTGCAACCGGCCCGTGAACTCCAGCCGACCGTCGCGGCGACGCACCACGTGCAGCTCGTCGCGGCAGTCCTCCCCCTCGGGCGGGGCGGCCCCGTCGGGGTCGAAGGCCAGGATCAGACGGGCCGCGACCCGGGCCAGCAGCCGCGGCGGCAACCGGGTCGCGTCGTCGGCGAGCAACCGCTCCGCGGCCGACCGGTCCTCCACCGACACCGTCTCGAGGCGTTCCAGGTGCGCCATCGTCCTGCGGATGATCACCACGTGCGCCGGGCCGATCTCCCCCGAGGCGTAGACCGTCGCCGTGACCGGCAACCGCGGCGGCAACGGCTCCCCGTGCAGGGAACAGCGCGGGGCGAGATCGGCGGACTCCTCGGTCAACCGGCGGGCCTCGTGCAGGTCCAGGGTCGAGACGTCCTGGAGCAGTCGTGGGGTGGCGCGGTCCCCGGTCTGCTGGGCGACCCCGAGGCGTTCGAGCTCGGCGATGTCCTGGAGCAGCCGGTACTGCTCGGCGCGCAGAGCGACCAGGCGCGTCCGGGCCCGCTCGAGCGCCTCCCGCTCGACCACCCCCAGCACCCGTTCGCTCATGTGTTCGATTCTAGAGCCGACCCCCGACACGGAGGGCCCGAAC
>NZ_JAQZAM010000051.1 GCF_028737215.1 Actinomycetospora chibensis
CCTGTGATGTCTCAGCACATCTGACACAGGTCTGTCTCAGCACATCGGAGACAGGTTGGTTGTCCGCTGGTAGCGGGTGGTGCGGTCGAGGGTATGGCTGGCGGCGACGGTGTCGTTGATCAGAACGGTGACGCGGTCGCCTTGCCAGAACACCTCGGCGGTGGCGCCGGCGTGGCGTCGGCCCAGGCCGATGGAGGTGCCGCTGAATCCGATCACCCCGGTGGAGGAGACGGCGCGGGTGAGGTGCCCGGCCACCCGTGGTGCGGGCCCGGCGGGTCGGGCGCGGTCGGTGGCGTGGAAACGCTGGTGCGGGGTGTCGCCGTCGAGGGCCTGGTGGCGGCGGCGGTTGTAGCCCTGCCGGTAGGCCTCGAGCAGGGCCTGCAGCTCGACCAGGGTGTGTGGGGCGGGTCGGGCGGCGAGCCAGCGTTGCAGGGTTTGGTGGGCGCGTTCGTTCTTCCCGCAGGTCTGGGGGTGACCGACCGAGGACACGATCGTGGTGATCCCCAGCGCGGCGAGGTGGCGCTCCATCTCGACCAGGGGCCATTGTCGGCGGCGCCCGGAGAAGGCGGCGCCGTTGTCGGAGAGCACGCAGGCCGGGTGCCCGTAGCGCTCGAAGCCGGCGCTCAGCGCCTGCCAGACCGCGTCGCTGTTCTCGCCGGTCGCGGCGTGGCAGGCGATGTCGAGGCGGGAATGGTCATCGATGACCTGCACGATCGTGGCCCGGGTGCCGGTGGCGAGCAGGGTGGTGGTGCCGTCGATCTGCCACACCGCGTTCGGGGCGGGATGCACGAAACGCCGCCCCCGGTGGGGACGTTTGCGCGGCGCCGGGGTGATCTGGCCGCGGTCGAGCAGGATGCGGTGGATCGTGGCCCGCGACGGGACCTCGCCGAGGTCGGGCACCGGCCCGCCGGTGGGGTGGACACCGGTGGCGGCGATGTCGAGCAGCCGCCAGCGGATCGTCTGCGCGCCGTGGTCCCAGCCCTGGTCGGCGAGCTCCTTGCGGGCCCGCACCACCGCCTCCCCGACAGGCGCGGGCGTACTCGTCGGGCGGGTGCGCGGGGCGCGGGAACGCGGGGCGAGCCCGGCGCTGCCGTGCTCTCGGAACCGGTCGAGTTTGCGGTAGAACACCGCCCGGGACACACCGTGCTCCCGGCACACCCCACTGACATTGACCTTCTCGCCGGCGGCGACACGGGCGACCGCGGCAACGAGCGCGGGATCCATCTCGAACCCTGTTCTGCCCACCCCGGCAGGCTGGCCACAACCGCAGCCAGTCCGGCCGGAGGGAGCCAGTCAGTGTCCGCGATGTGCTGAGACATCAACTGTCTCCGATGTCCTGAGCACGAGCAGG
>NZ_JAQZAM010000052.1 GCF_028737215.1 Actinomycetospora chibensis
CAGTGTGCTGTTTCAGGACATAGGCATGGCGTGTCTCAGGACATGCGCATAGCGCAGGTGGTCTTCGTGTCCGATGTCGAAGGCCCGGTTGGTGATCACAGCGGTGGTGGTGGAGGGCCGCTCGCAGAGCGAGGTGGCCCGGGCCTACGGGGTCTCGCAACCGTGGGTGTCGCGGCTGGTGGCCCGCTACGGACTGAGGGCGAGGCCGCGTTCACGCCGCGGTCGCGGCGCCCCGCCCGCTCACCCTCGGCGACCAGCCCTCAGGTGGTGGAGCTGGTGCTGCGGCTCCGCAAGCAGCTCGTCGAGCAGGGCCTCGACGCCGGCGCCCACACCATCTGCTGGCACCTGCGCGAACACCATCAGCACGTCGTGTCGGCGGCGACGGTGTGGCGGATCCTCAACCGCCACGGGCAGATCGTCCCGGCCCCGAACAAGCGGCCCCGCTCCTCCTACCTGCGCTTCGAAGCCGAGCTGCCCAACCAGATGTGGCAGACCGACTTCACCCACTACCGCCTGCCCGGCAGGCGCACTCCAGGCAGTGATGTGGAGGTCCTGAACTTCCTCGACGACCACTCCCGCTACCTGCTCGCCAGCGTCGCCGCCCCCCGGGTCACCGGCGCCCTGGTCGTGGAGGTGTTCCGCGCCGCCATCGCCTGCCACGGCGCCCCGACCAGCGTCCTGTCCGACAACGGCATGGTGTTCACGACCCGCTTCGCCGGCGGCCGAGCCCGCGCCAAGACCCGCAACGGGTTCGAGACCGAGCTCGCCCGCCTCGGGATCGAGCAGAAGAACTCCGCGCCGAACCACCCGCAGACCTGCGGGAAAGTCGAACGCCTGCACCAGACCCAGAAACGCTGGCTTCACGCCCAACCCGACCAACCCACCACGATCACCGCGCTGCAGGTGCTGCTCGAGCGCTTCACCGACGAGTACAACACCCGCCGACCCCACCGCTCCCTGGCCCGACGCACCCCGGCCGCGGCCTACCTCGCCCGACCCAAAGCCACCCCCGGCGGACTCGCTCCCGCCGCGGACTTCCGGGTCCGCCGCGACCGCGTCGACACCTCCGGAGTGGTCACCCTGCGCTTCCACGGCCGCCTGCACCACATCGGCATCGGACGAGCCCACGCCCGAACCCACGTCCTACTGCTCGTCCAGGACCGCGACATCCGCGTCGTCAACGCCACCACCGGCGACCTCATCCGCGAACTGACCCTCGACCCCAGCCGCGACTACCAACCCCTCCGAAACAGCCCCACACAGCAAGAAACCCCGAACCCATGAGGGTTCGGGGCTATGCCGATGTCCTGAGACACCACAC
>NZ_JAQZAM010000053.1 GCF_028737215.1 Actinomycetospora chibensis
CGGGCAGCCCTGCCCGCGGGCGGCGGCCTGGTCGTCGAGGCGGAACATCGGGCCGGTGTCGGTGGGCTCGTCGTAGTAGCGGTGGAACACCGGGGTGAGCCCACCCGAGATCGGTGGGACGATCCAGCTCCAGTCGACCGGGCAGTGGCGTCCCGCGGCCTGTTCCTTCTCCACGAAGCGCAGGAAGCGCCGCGACTCGCCGTGGTGGTCGGCCAGCGACACCCCGGCCTCGTCGAAGGAGTGCTGCACCGCGGCGGTCAGCTCGATCGCCGCCCGGTCGCGCCACAGGGTGCGGTCGCTGGAGGTGTCGAGCCCCATCGCCTCGGCCACCTCGGCGAGCATGTCGTAGCGATCGGCGTCGGCGAGGTTGCGGGCACTGATCTCGGTGGCCATGTACCAGCCGTTGAACGGCGCCGCCGGGTAGGAGATCCCGCCGATGTCCAGGCGCATGTTGCTGATCACCGGCAGCGCGTGCCAGCGCAGCCCCAGCTCGGCGAACCACGGGTGCTCGGCGTGGGCCAGCGGCACCTCGAGCACCGCCTCGCGGGGCACCTCGAAGACCTGCGGGCCCGCCGCCGCGTGCTCACCGCCGCCGCTGACCACCAGCGGCAGCACATCGAAGCGCCCCATCGGGCTCGGCGGCAGCCACCCCAGCGAGCGCGCGGTGTCGGTGAACCCCACATACCGCGGGTCGCCCAGCACCCGCCCACCGGCGCGGTAGCCGGCGTACCGGATGAGCTGCTCGTTCCACACCCGCGGCCCCGGCCCCGCGGGCCCGTCCGGAGCGAAGATCGTGACCGTCGAACGGATGCGGCCCCGGCGGGTGGCCTCACGCAGATGCCCGACGCACTCGGCCGCGACCTGCTCGGGCGCGCTCACCTGCCGGCGGTCGCGCAGATGCAGGCTGCGCCAGTACAGCCGCCCGATGCAGCGCGCGGAGTTGCGCCACGCGACCCGCGCACCGAACTCGAGCTCCTCACGGGTGTGCACATAGGTGCCGGTGCCGGCGATCTCCTCGCGCACCGCCGCCACCCGCGGCCCCGCCGGGCCCGCCGTCGGGTTCTCGCTGTGGAACAGCCGGACGAACTCCTCGGCCACCTCGGGGTC
>NZ_JAQZAM010000054.1 GCF_028737215.1 Actinomycetospora chibensis
CTAGGGCGTGTCTCCTAAGTAGGTCGGAGCCAGAGCAGGATCGCTCGGAGGACCAGGCCGCCGCGGAAGACCAGGGCGTGCTTGTCGTAGCGGGTGGCCAGCCCGCGCCAGCCCTTGAGCAGGTTGAAGCCGCGCTCCACGACGTTGCGGTTCTTGTAATCCGCCGCGTCGAAGCCGACCGGTCGCCCGCCGCGGGAACCGCGGCGGGCCCGGTTGCGCTTCTGGTCGTCGGGCTCGGGGATCACTGCGGCGACGCCGCGGCGACGCAGCAGCGCCCGATGAGCGCGGCTGGAGTAGGCCTTGTCCGCCCGCAACGCGACCGGCGTGCTGCGGGCACGACCGCGCCCGAGCCGGTCGACGGCGAGCTCGTCGAGTAGCCGGACCAGCTGCGGGGAGTCTCCGGCCTGGCCGGGGGTCACCGCGATGACCAGCGGTCGGCCGTGCCCGTCGACCAGGGCGTGGGTCTTGGTGGTCAGCCCACCCCGCGACCGGCCGATGGCGTGATTGCCCGGCTCGTCGTTACGACGCTGAGCCGCCGACCACGGTCCCAATCGGCGCCACTGACCGCCCTGGCGAGATCGTTTCTTGTGATTCGATCTCGCCCCCTGTGTAGCTCGAAGGCCCCTCAGACGACCTCGCGGCGGTGGCGCCGTGCTGGTGCACCCGGCTGGTCGAGGAATCCGCCGAGACCCGCCAGTCGATCTGGCCGGCGGCGTCGGCCTCGGCCTGCAGGATCGCGAGCACCTCGTCCCAGGTGCCATCCAGGCTGAAGCGGTGGTGGCGCTTCCACACCGTCTGCCAGGGCCCGAACCGCTCGGGCAGGTCGCGCCAGGCGATCCCGCAGCGGTAGCGGAACACGATCCCCTCGATCACCTGCCGGTGATCACGAAACGGCCGGCCCTTGCCGTACTGCGCCGGCAGCAACGGCTCAATCCGACCCCACACCTCATCCGAGAGCACCGGCCCACGACCCATCCACGGATCGTGGACCGGCCCAGCTCACAGACTTGGGAGACACGCCCTA
>NZ_JAQZAM010000055.1 GCF_028737215.1 Actinomycetospora chibensis
GCGGCCGGCGTCTCCATCTGGCTCGACGACCTGTCGCGCCAGCGCATCGAGTCCGGCAACCTCGCCTCGCTGATCGAGGACTCCGAGGTCGTCGGGGTCACCAGCAACCCGACGATCTTCGCGAGCGCCTTCGCCGACGCCGACCACTACGCCGAGGACCTCGACGCGCTCGCCGCGCGCGGCGCCTCGGTCGAGGACGCGATCCGCGAGCTCACCACCGAGGACGTGCGCCGGGCCTGCGACGTGTTCCGCGAGGTGTGGCAGCGCACCGGCGGCGTCGACGGGCGCGTGTCCCTCGAGGTGGACCCGGGCAAGGCCCACGACACCGAGGGCACCGTCGCCGAGGCCGCCGACCTGTGGAAGACGGTCGACCGGCCCAACCTGATGATCAAGATTCCGGCGACGCCCGAGGGCATCCCGGCGATCACCCGCACGCTCGCCGAGGGCATCAGCGTCAACGTCACGCTGATCTTCTCGGTCGAGCGTTACCGGCAGGTGATGGACGCCTACCTCGCGGGCATGGAGCAGGCGCGGGCCAACGGCCACGACCTCACGGGCATGGCCTCGGTCGCGTCGTTCTTCGTCTCCCGCGTGGACTCCGAGGTCGACAAGCGCCTCGACGCGATCGGCACCGACGCCGCGCTCAACCTGCGCGGCACCGCCGCCATCGCCAACGCGCGCCTGGCCTACGCCGCCTTCGGAGAGGTGTTCTCCACCGAGCGGTGGGCCGCGCTCAAGGGCGCCGGGGCCAAGCCCCAGCGCCCGCTGTGGGCGTCGACGGGGGTGAAGAACAAGGCCTACCCGGACACGCTCTACGTCTCCGAGCTGGCCGCGCCGAACACCGTCAACACGATGCCCGAGGCCACGCTCAAGGCGTTCGCCGACCACGGCGAGCTGCACGGCGACGCCGTGTCCGGCACCGAGGACGCCGCCCGCGAGGTCTTCGCCGGGCTCGCCCACGTGGGCGTCGACGTCGACGACGTCTACCAGGTCCTCGAGGACGAGGG
>NZ_JAQZAM010000005.1 GCF_028737215.1 Actinomycetospora chibensis
CGGTGGTCCGGATTCCCGGACCACCGGCCGCCCCGGTGTCGTTCGTGTCTGGCTCGCGTGCTCTAGCCGAGCGCGCTGACCAGCGCCTCACGCTGACGGGATCCGAGGCCGGCGACGCGCCGGTCCTCGGGGATGCCGGCCTGCTCGAGCACGGCGGACGCCTTGGCCGGGCCGTAGCCCGGGAGCGCCCGCACGAGCTGCGAGACCTTGGTCTTGCCGGCGATCGGGTCGCTCTTGCCGCGGTCGAGCACCGCGGGAATCGTCTCGTCGCCGCTCTTGATGCCGGCGAGGAGGGCGGAGCGGGCCTGGCGGGCCTCGCGCGACTTGGCCTGGGCGGCCTCGCGCTGCTCGGGGGTCAACGTCGGGAGGGCCATCGCGGTGTCTCCCCTCTCTGTGGTGCGTGTCGTCACGGGGGACCCGCAACGTCGGTCGGACCGGTCGCACCGACGGTCACACGGACGGTCGGTCGGCACCGCGCGCCACGCCGCGGCCTCGCCGCGAACCGGTCGCCCGGGCCGATGGTTGCGGGACGGTACACCAACCTCGCGGGCGTCCCGTCCCTGACCTGGGCGGATCGTCACGCGCCGGTCGCCGGGAGCCGCGTGCGAACCCCCGGTGAGCGGTATCCTCACCCTCTCGCGTCCCTCTGACGCTCAGCGTCACCGCGGGGATCTCATCGCCGCGGACCGGACGCCCGGTGGACGACGGCCGGGGGCAGGTTGCGCCACACCACCGACGAGGTCTCCACCTGCTCGAAGCACTCGCCGAGCTCCGCGCGCAGGGCGCGCGCCGGCGCGGCCCAGGACGTCGCGCAGTAGGCGAACTGCACCAGGACGCCGTCGTCGGTCAGCGCGCGGGCCACCCCGGGCACCAGCGAGTCCTCGCGCCCCGGTCGCGTCGCCGACCAGCCGAGGCCGCTGACCACCACGTCGGCCCCGGTGATACCGCGCAGGGCGAGCAGGGCGGGCAGCTCCGCGACGTCGGCGGGCACGACCTCGACGTGGGCGAAGCGCTCGGCGAGACGGTGCGCGAGCACCGGGTTGATCTCCACCGCGAGCTGGCGTCCCCGTCCCGCGAGGCGGCGGGCGAGCAGGCCGGTGAACGCCCCGCTGCCCGCGCCGAGCTCGACCACGACCGGCGACGGGCGGGCGCTGCGCAGGGCCGCGTCGGCCATCGCCCGGGCGAGCGCGGTGCTGCTCGGCCACACCGACGCCGTGGCCACCGGGGCGCGCACGAACTGCGCGGCGAACACCGCCCGGTCGGCCAGCGAGGCCTCGCGCGGGGCCTCGCCGGGGACGGGCGGGTCAGGCGGCATGCTCGAGCTCCGGGCGTCGAACGGGCTCCGGACCCCGGCGCGTGGCGGCGGCATGGCCCCCGACGTCGGCGGGCAGCGCCGCGGTGATCGCCGCGGCCGCGGCCCGGGCGAGGGCGCGTCGGGCGTCGGCGCGGGCGGGACCGGTCGGGACCGCCCGGGTGTCGAGGGCCGGGCGGACGTCGACATCGACGACGAGGTCGCGGGCGGCGAGGACCCGCAGCAACGACGACGCGAGGGTGTCGTCGCCCACGAAGGCGGCCGTGGCATCGACGGGCTCCTCGCCCCGGCGCCGGTACCGCACGGCCACCGGCACCACGGGCGCGCCGGCGTCGTGGGCGGCCTGGAAGGCGGCCGGGCGGAAGGGACCGAGGTCGCGGCCGCAGCGGGTCGTGCCCTCGGCGAACACGCCGACGGTGGCGCCGGCGCGCAGCGCCGCGGCCAGGCCGGCGACGGCGTCGGGCAGGGTCCGCAGGCGATCGCGGTCGAGGAAGACCGTCCCAGCGCTGGCCGCCAGGACGCCGAGCAGCGGCCACCGGCGGACCTCGCGCTTGGCGAGCATCCGGACCGGGGCCACGGCGTGCAGGGCCATGACGTCGAGCCAGGAGACGTGGTTGGCGACGACGAGCGCCCCGGGTGGCGCCATCGGGCCGCGGCGCCGCACGCGGACCCCGCACGCGGCGAGGACCGCACCCGTCCAGCGGGTCTGCAGCCGCCCCAGTGCCGCCGGCCCGAGCAGGGGGAGCACGACGGCCACGGCGAGGCCGGCGAGCAGCACGGCCACGAGCGCGACGGAGCGGACGGTCAGCCGGGCGAGGCGACGGGCGCGGCGCCCGCCCCGCAGGACCTCGGGGACCGGTAGGCAGCCCGGGTCGCAGGGCGAGGTGGGGGCGTAGGGGTGGACCCGCCCGCCCGTCACACGCCCTCCCCGAACAGGTAGCGCCGCCACCGCGGGTCGATCGCGGGCTGGTCGAGCAGGATGAACAGGTCGGCGACCCCGAAGTCCGGGTCCAGCGCCGGCGGACCGCCGATCTCGGCGCCGAGGCGCAGGTAGCCGCGCAGCAGGGGCGGGAGCGCGGCACGGGCGGCGCGTCCGGCGCCGGGCGCCTCCGGGTCGTACGGCCCGACCGGGGCCTCGCGCCACGGGCGCACCCGTCGCGGGGCCGGGGCCAGGTGGCGCGACGCGACCATCGACCACACCCCGCCGGGCAGGGCGCCCTGCGGGGTCAACGGGACGCTCGCGCAACCGACGACCCAGCGCCGGCCGGTGAGCATCATGTAGCGCCCGATCCCCGACCACACCAGCGAGAGCACGACGCCGTGGCGGTGGTCGGGGTGCACGCAGGAGCGGCCGACCTCGACGGTCTCGGGGCGCAGGGGGTCGAGGGCGGAGAGGTCGAACTCGGTGTCGGAGTAGAGGCCGCCGGCCGCCCGGGCGCCCTCGGGGGTGAGCATCCGGTAGGTCCCGACGATCGCACCGGTCGCGTCCTCGCGGACCACGAGGTGGTCGCAGTGATCGTCGAACGCGTCGGCGTCGCGGCCCTCGGCGGCGGCCGCCACGGCCACCGGGTCGGTGGTGGACGGGCGCGCCCCCTGCTCGCCGGCGAACACGGCGTGGCGCAGCCGCTGGGCGGCGAGGACGTGGTCGGGATCGCGGGTCAGCAGCAGGCTGTAGCGCCCGGCCGCCTCGGCGGGGGCGACCTCCCCGCGGTCGACCGCCGGCGCGGGGCCGGTGGGCGGAAGGGTGGACGTGGCGACGGGACCGTGCCCGTCGTGGCTCTCGGGGGCGGGTCCGGTCGACCGCGCCAGCATCTGGGAAGTGGCCATGGAGCGGTGTCTACGGGCCGAGATCGCCCGGGGGCCCACCCCGGCGTGACGGTCGGGTGTGATGCGGATGAACTCGGTGCTCCGCCGAATGCCGACGGCCGCCCGATCAGGCCGCGCGGGGCGTCTCCGGGGTGCGCGGCAGGGGGGCGTCGCCGTGCAGCACGGCCGCGTAGTGCCCCAGCAGCTCGTCGCAGACCGAGGGCCAGGTCCGGTCGGCCACGGCCGCACGGCCCGCGGCGCCGACGGCCCGCCGGGCGCCCGGGTCGTCGCGCCAGGCGGCGATCCGCCCGGCGATCTCCGCCCCGGCCGTCGCCGACGTGGGGTCGTAGAGCCAGCCGGTGCGTCCCGGCGCCACGAGGTCGGCGACCCCGCCCGCGTCCGGCGCGAGCACCGGCAGGCCCGAGGCCTGGGCCTCCTGCACGGCCTGGCAGAAGGTCTCGTGCGGGCCGGTGTGCACGAAGGCGTCGAACGAGGCGTACGCACGGGCCAGGTCGGTGCCGCCGCGGAAGCCGAGGAAGTGCGCGGTGGGCAGCAGCTCGCCCAGGCGCCCGCGCGCGGGTCCGTCGCCGACGACGACGACGCGCACCCCGGGCAGGCCCTCGAGGGCCGCCAGCCGCTCGACCTGCTTCTCCGCGGCGAGCCGGCCGACGTAGCCGACGAGCATCTCGCCGTGCGGGGCGAGCTCGGCGCGCAGGTCCTCGTCCCGGCGTCCCGGGTGGAAGCGCGCGGTGTCGACGCCGCGTCCCCAGCGGTGCACGCGCGGCACGCCGTGGTCGCGCAGCGCGTCCACCGCCCACCGCGACGGCGCCAGGGTGCGTGCGGCCCCGCTGTGCAGACGGCGGATCCAGCGCCAGGCCGCCCGTGCGGTCAGCCCGACCCCGTACGACGAGGCGAAGCCGGCGACGTCGGTCTGGTAGACGGCGACGGCCGGCACGTCCAGGCGGCGGGCGACGGTCAGCGCCCGCGCGCCCAGCACGAACGGCGAGGCGAGGTGCACGACGTCGGGGCGGTACTCCGCGAGCGCGGCCCGCACGGCCGGGGTCGGCACGCCCACGGGCAGCGAGTCGACGACGGGGAGGTCCACGGCGGGCACGCGGACGACGGGGACGTCGGGGGCACCGGGCACCTCGTCGGGGCCGGCGCCCGGGGCGATGACCATCGCGCCGTGCCCGCGGCGCCGGAGGTGGGCGACCACCTGGAGCACGGAGTTGGTGACGCCGTTGACGGCGGGGAGGAACGACTCGGTCACGACGGCGACGCGCACGAGCGCACCGTTCCCGGCCCGGGAGCCCCGTCGGTCGACGACGACGTGTCGCCCGTCCTAACACCGACCCAACACTGAGCCCGGCCGTCGGGGCGCCCGTTGTGGGCGGGATCCCTGAAAGTCACCCACCGTCAGCAACAGGCCGGACGATGCGGAACAGGCGGCGTGTCACCCCTGCTCGCTCCGGCGTGGCGACCACGGAGGGTCGAGATCCTGTCCGGCACTGGGATGGTCGGGGGAACCGCGCGTATTGACAGGCGTCGCCGACTGTCGGCTACTGGACATCTCCGGCGGGCATCGGGCGGCCGCCGGCCCGTCCGTACTGCCCGGACGGGGGCCGAGCCGGGAGGGAGGACCGTGGTCGTCGACCCCTTCCCGCGCCGCCTGACCAGGTCGGTCCCCGCGGTCCCGGACGTCGACCGCCCGAGCTCGGCCCGCGTCTACGACTTCATGCTCGGCGGGACGTCCCACGGGGCCGTCGACCGCCGCCTCGGTCGGGAGATGATCGACGCCGTCCCGCTCGTGATCCCGATCGCGCGCGAGAACCGGTCGTTCCTCCGCAGAGTCGTCACCTACCTCGTGCACGCGGGCATCGACCAGTTCCTCGACCTCGGCTCGGGAATCCCGACCATGGGCAGCACCCACGAGGTCGCCCGTCGCGTCGATCCCGAGGTGCGCGTCGCCTACGTCGACGTCGACCTGGTGGCTGTCGCCCACGGTGAGCTGCTGCTCGGGAACGAGAAGGGCGTGTCGGTCTCCTGGGCCGACCTGACCCGCCCCGAGACCGTGCTCGAGGCCCCCGGCGTCACCGACCTGCTCGACCTGTCGCGGCCGGTCGGGGTCCTGATGTTCTCGGTGCTCCAGCACGTGCCCGACGCCCAGGACCCCGTCGGGGTGGTCGCCCGCTACGTGTCCCAGGTCGTGCCCGGGAGCGCGCTGGCGGTCTCCCACCTCTCCGGGGACGACCCCCGCGTCGACGTGGACGCGCTGCAGACGCTCAGCGGCGCCTACCCGCGTGGCGAGGTCACCCCCCGGTCGGGGGCCGAGCTCGCGGCCATGGTCGAGGGGGTCGACCTCGTCGACCCCGGACTCGTCTACGCGGCGCAGTGGCGACCGGAGCCCCGCCGCTCCGGCCAGCCCGAGGGCGAGCTCTGCTGCGGGCACCGCGCGGCGGTCGGGTTCGTGCCGGGCTGAGGGATCCGTAGCGGGACCCGCCAAACACGGTTCAGCCCGATGCCGTCACGGCTCGACGCACCGTTCGGAGCAACGCTTGACGGCTACTACTAGGCCGTTCGCCGTCCGACGCGGCATGTCGACCATTCACCGCGACGCAGCGCGAGCTGGCGGTCACGGCTCGTCACAAAAGGTCTCGGTTCGGTTACGGTCCCTGCCGCGTCGTCCCGCTCCCCAGCACCACCCCGGCCGACGTACGGGTCACCTCTCAGGTCCCGTCCCGCCCTTCGATGAACCGGAGCCCCCGATGTCTGGTCGCCACGCCGCCCCGTCCGCCTCCCGCCCCCTGCTCAAGGTCGGGGTCGTCGCCGCCGCCGCGGTCACCGGTCCGCTGGCGATCACCGGCACGGCCATGGCGGCACCGTCGGTCTCGCCCGAGTCGAACGCGACCTGGGACCGCCTCGCCATGTGCGAGAGCACCCAGAACTGGGAGGCCGACACCGGCAACGGCTTCAAGGGCGGCCTGCAGTTCACCGACTCGACCTGGAGCGAGTTCGGCGGCGAGCGCTTCGCCTCCTCGCCCGACGAGGCCTCCCGCGAGGAGCAGATCCGCGTGGCCAAGAAGGTCCAGGACGAGCAGGGCTGGAACGCCTGGCCGACCTGCTCGGAGAAGCTCGGCCTGCAGTAGGACCTGTCAGCCCGGGGGTCATGCTGACGTTCGACGTCAGGAAATCCCCCAGCTCGACCAGGCCAGGCGCCACGAAGGGCAGCGGAGCTGCCGCGCCGAAGGCCGCGCGCTGACACGATGTCCGGCATGTCCGACGCCGACGTCATCGTCGTCGGGGCCGGCCTGGCCGGTCTCGTCGCCACCGCCGAGCTCGCCGACGCAGGACGCCGGGTGATCCTGCTCGACCAGGAGCCCGAGGCGTCGCTCGGCGGGCAGGCGTGGTGGTCGTTCGGCGGGCTGTTCCTCGTCGACAGCCCCGAGCAGCGCCGCCTGCGCGTGCGCGACTCGTTCGACCTCGCCTGGTCCGACTGGACCTCCAGTGCCGGCTTCGACCGCCCCGACGAGGACCGCTGGGGCCGCGAGTGGGCCCGCGCCTATGTCGAATGGGCCGCCGGCGAGAAGCGCCCGTGGCTCCACGCGATGGGGGTGCGCTTCTTCCCCGTCGTCGGGTGGGCCGAGCGCGGCGGGGCCTCGGCCACCGGCCACGGCAACTCGGTCCCCCGCTTCCACATCGTCTGGGGCACCGGTCCCGGCATCCTCGAGCCGTTCCTGCGCCGCGTGCAGCAGGCCGTCGACGACGGTCGGGTGACGATCCGCTTCCGTCACCGCGTCGACGCGCTCGACGTGACGGCCGGCGCGGTGACCGGCGTGTCCGGTTCGGTCCTCGAGCCCTCCGACGTCGCCCGCGGCGAGTCGAGCTCGCGCACGGCGGTCGACACGTTCAGCCTCGGCGCACCCAGCGTCGTCGTCACCTCCGGCGGCATCGGCGGGAACCACGACGCCGTCCGCGCGGCCTGGCCGGAGCGCCTCGGCCCGCCGCCACAGGACATGATCTCCGGCGTCCCGGCCCACGTCGACGGCCGCATGATCGGCATCAGCGAGGACGCCGGTGGGCGCGTCGTCAACCGCGACCGGATGTGGCACTACACCGAGGGGATCGTCAACCACTCCCCCGTGTGGCCGCTGCACGGCATCCGGATCCTGCCCGGGCCCTCGTCACTGTGGTTCGACGCGGAGGGCCACCGGCTGCCCGCGCCGCTGTGGCCCGGCTTCGACACGCTCGCGACGCTCGGGCACATCCGGCGCACCGGGCACGACCACACGTGGTTCGTGCTCACCCAGCGGATCCTCGAGAAGGAGTTCGCCCTCTCCGGCTCCGAGCAGAACCCCGACTTCACCGGCCGCGACATTCGCCTGACGCTGCAGCGCGTCCGCCCCGGGCCCACCGAGCCGGTCGCGGCGTTCCAGCGCTCCGGGGAGGACTTCGTGCAGGCCGACGACCTGGCCACCCTCGTCGACCGCATGAACGCCCTCACCCCGACGCCGCTGCTGGACGCGGCGAACGTCGAGCGCGAGGTCCTCGCCCGCGACGCCGAGCTCGCGAACCCGTACGGCAAGGACGGCCAGCTCGCCGCCGTCCGCAACGCGCGCGCCTACCTCGGCGACCGCCTCGTCCGCACCGCCCCGCCGCACCGGATCCTCGATCCCGCGGCCGGGCCGCTCGTCGCGGTCAAGCTGCACATCCTGACGCGCAAGACGCTCGGCGGGCTGTGGACCGACCTCGACGGCCGTGTGCTGCGCGCCGACGGGTCCCCGCTGCCGGGGCTGTACGCGGCGGGCGAGGCCGCGGGCTTCGGCGGCGGCGGGGTGCACGGCTACCGGTCGCTCGAGGGGACGTTCCTCGGCGGCTGCCTGTTCTCGGGGCGTCAGGTGGGACGCGCGCTGGCCTGAGCGCGCCTCATGATCGACGCGGCTTTCCTGGCGTTCAGTGTCAGCGTGGACGCAGGGCCGGCACTCAGCGAGTGAGCCGCCGGCGGCGCTGGAGCAGCAGCATCGCCGCGACGATCACGAGCAGCACCGCCGCGCCGCCCAGGACGCGCAGGGTGGTGGCGCCCGAGCCGGTGTCGGCGACAGTGAGGGTCGCCTGCAGCGGGCGTCCTCCACAGGTCGCGGTGACGGTGACGGGGCCCGGGGCCGCGTCGGCGGCGACGGTCAGGGTCGAGGACACCGACCAGGGCTGGTGGCCCTCGGGGTCGCGCTGCCACGGGCCGCCCGTCACGCCGGGCCCGCCGGCCGGGGTCGTCGCCTCCTCCTCGCAACCCATCTGCGCGGCGACGGTGGCGCCGGGCGCGACCGGGGTGCCGTCGCCGATCACCAGGCCGGGGTCGGCCAGCGCCGTCCCGGCCCCCAGCGACAGGAGGGCCACCACCAGCATCGTCAGCACCAGGCGCACACCGGTCACCGTGCCACCCGCAGCGCGTCCGGTGGGTCTGCGTCACCGCACACGTTCAGGGCACCGTGGCCCGGGGCAGCCAGCTCCCATGGAGCATCGCACTCTCGGCAGTCAGGGCCTGCGCGTGTCCGCGCTGGGCCTGGGCTGCATGGGCATGACCTTCGCCTACGGCGGCCAGGACGACACCGAGTCGCGCGCGACCATCGAGCGCGCGCTCGAGCTGGGCGTCACCTTCCTCGACACCGCCGACATGTACGGCCCGCACACGAACGAGGAGCTCCTCGGTTCGGTGCTCGCGGGACGGCGTGACGAGGTCACCCTCGCCACCAAGTTCGGCAACGAGATCGGCGCCGACGGCAGGGGCACCGGGCGCGTCAACGGCCGTCCCGACTACCTGCGCGGCCAGATCGACGGCTCCCTGCGACGCCTCGGCACCGACCACGTGGACCTCTACTACCAGCACCGCGTCGACCCCGGCGTGCCGATCGAGGAGACCTGGGGCGCGCTCGGCGAGCTCGTCGACGCCGGCAAGGTGCGCTACCTCGGCATCTCCGAGGCGGCGCCGGAGACCATCCGCCGTGCGCACGCCACCGCCCCGGTCAGCGCGGTGCAGACCGAGTACTCGCTGTTCACCCGGGACGTCGAGGACGACGGGGTCCTCGCGACGTGCCGCGAGCTGGGCATCGGCTTCGTGCCGTACAGCCCGATCGGCCGCGGCTTCCTCTCCGGCACGATCCGCTCGACCGACGACCTCCCCGAGGGCGACTGGCGACGCAACTCGCCCCGCTTCCAGGGCGAGGCGCTGGCGGCGAACCTGCGGGTGCTCGACGAGGTGAACGCGCTGGCCGAGCGCAAGGGCGTCTCACCGACCCAGCTCGCGCTCGCGTGGGTGCTGGCCCAGGGTGACGACATCGTCCCGATCCCCGGCACCAAGCGACGCCGCTACCTCGAGGAGAACGCGGGCGCGGTGGACGTCCGGCTCTCCGCCGAGGAGCTCGCGGCCATCGAGGAGGTCGCCCCGGTGGGCGTCGCGTCCGGCGAGCGCTATCCCGCCGCCGCGATGACGATGCTGCGCCGCTGACCTGCACGTGGGCACCTTCCGGGGCGGACAGTGCTCACAAGGAGTCGGCCAGGCGCTCCCGCGTCGTCGTCAGCGCCAGGCCCGCGCGCAGGGCGGAGGCGGCGTCGAGGACGGCGTCGCGGGCGGTCGGGACGATGCCCGCGAAGCCCGCGTAGCCGTGCACGAGGCCCGGGAACCGGCGGGCCACCACGGGCACGCCCGCCACGCGCAGCGCCCCGGCGAGCTCCTCGCCCTCGTCGCGCAGCGGGTCGAAGCCGGCCGTCGCGACGTAGCAGGGCGGCATGATCGCGAGGTCGCCCACCTCGAGCAGCCCGGTCGGCCGGACCGGCTCGATCCCGTCGGGCAGGTAGTAGCGCTCGAACACCTCGATGTCGACGGTCCGCAGCCCGAACCCCTCGGCGAAGGTCTCCCGGGAGCCGCCCTGACGTCCCGCGTCGGTGACCGGGTAGAGCGCGAGCACGAACGACGCCGTCTCGTGGTCGCGGCGGGCGAGCTGGTGCGCCGCGGTCAGGGCGAGGTTCGCACCGGCCGAGTCGCCGCCGACCGCGACGGTCGTCGCGCGGAACTCGTCGCGGTGGGTGAGCACGTGGTGCAGCGCCGACGCCGCGTCGGCCAGGCCCGCCGGAAACGGGTGCTCGGGGGCGAGCCGGTACTCCACCGACAGCACCCGCACGCCCGCCTGGTGCGCCAGCGCCCGGCACAGCGGCGCGCTCGAGGCGATGCTGCCCAGGGCGAAACCGCCGCCGTGGAAGTGCACGAGCAGGCCTCCCGGGGCGTCGCCCACCTCGGCCGGCTCGTAGAGGCACGCCGCGACGGCACCCGGCACGTCCCGGCCGGGGCCCGCGGGGACGGGGACGGTGGTCGGGCGGGCCGCCACCCCGGAGGTCGTGGCCACGGACAGGGCCGCCGCCTCGTCGGTCGCGCGGCGCTGGTCGACCAGCGAGGGCTCCTCGCCCCGGGCGAGCAGTCCGAGCAGGCGCAGCACGACCTGCACGTCGAGGTCGAGGGTCTGGCCGTCACGGGTGATCTCGGGGCCGGCCAGCCGCCTCTTGAGGGGACGGGGGAGCGCGAGGAGGGCGGCCAGGACGCGCCGCAGCACACGGAACACCACGCGGGGATCCTAGGGGCGGGCGACGATCACGTCTGGTCCGTGGCCCGAGATGGGGGATTTCCTGACGGTGGGTGTCAGCCTGGTCCCCAGGCTGACGCGCCGCCGCCCGCCCGACGCAGCCGCACCGGCCCTCGGGCCGTGGCCGGGTCGACGACGATGCCACGCTGGGTCATCTCGACCGTCCCCTCGTCGACCAGCCGGGCGGCGGCGGCGCGGGCGTCGGGCATGAGGTCGCGCCACGACTCCGGGGCGACACGCCTCGCGGCCTCCGACGGGCAGATGGTCGCACCGTCGGTCCGCTGGCCGAGCAGCCCCACGATCGCATCGGCGAGAGCCCGCTCGGTGTCAGCCACGCCACCGGATACCCACCCGCACGGGCGGGTACCGGGCAGTGGACGCGCGATGGCACCCTGCTCCGTCGCCGGAAGGAGTGTCGTGAGCGCACCGGTGACGAGGACCGTGGAGATCGCCGCGCCCGTGCCCCGGGTGATCGAGGTGATCTCCGATCTGGAGAACACCGATCGCTGGGCCAACGAGGCGAAGCAGGCGAAGGTCCAGGAGCACGACGAGCAGGGCCGGCCGACCACGATCGCGGTGACCCTCGGCGCGCTGACCTTCACGACGACGGCCACCTACACCGTGGCCTACACCGACTCGTCGGTGACGCTGACCTGCGTCGACGCCAAGCTGATCCGCGAGAGCACGATCGCCTACACCGCGAGCGACGCCGGCGACGGGAACACCCACCTCGAGATGGCCTCGACGATGGAGGTCACCGTCAAGGGCGTCCCGCGCTGGGGCCTGGAGCGCGCGATGGGCTCGAGCGCCGAGAAGAACCTGCAGTCGATCAAGAAGGACGCGGAAGGCTAGATCGCGCCGAAGAGACCGCATGTCAGATCGTCTTCTCGTCGGCGAGCGCCGCGATCTCGTCCCCCGACAGCCCCAGCTCGCCGAAGACCTCGGCGTTGTGGTGCCCGGGCACCGGCGGGCCCGCCCAGCGCACCGCCCCCGGGGTGGCCGAGAACGTCGGCACGACGCCGGGCCCCAGCACGTCCTCGTCGAACCGCTCGTCGTGGTGCTCGACGAGCATCCCGCGCGCCCGGAACTGCGGGTCGGCGACGACCTCGGCCGCGGTGTTGATCGGCCCGCAGATCACGCCGGCCTCGTCGAGGATGCGCCGCACCTCGGACGCGGGCAGCGAGCCCACCCACGCGCCGACGATCTCGTCGAGCTCGTCCTGGTGCACGCCGCGGGCGCGGTGGTCGGCGTAGCGGGGGTCCTCCGCGAGCTCCGGGCGTCCCATCGCGCCGCAGAGCCGCCGGAACACCGTGTCCTGGTTGGCCGCGACCACGAGCCACAGCCCGTCGCCGGTCCTGTAGACGTTGGACGGCGCGATCCCGTCGAGCCGCGTGCCGCCGGGCTGGCGGACGCGCCCGAGCTTGTCGTACTCCGGGATCACCGACTCGAGCACCGACAGGCACGCCTCGGTGAGCGCGACGTCGACGACCTGGCCCTCGCCGGTCACCGACTTGCGGTGCAGCGCGGCGAGGACGCCCTGGACGGCGACCATCCCCGCCAGCGAGTCACCCAGCGAGATCGCCATCCGCGGCGGCGCCTCCCCCGGGTAGCCGTTGATGTACCGCAGGCCCGAGAGCGCCTCGGCCACCGACGCGTAGCCGGCCTTGTCCGCGTACGGCCCGGTCTGCCCGTAGCCCGACACCCGCGCGAGCACGAGCCCCGGGTTCACCGCGGACAGCCGGTCCCAGCCGAGGTTCCAGCGCTCGAGGGTGCCGGGACGGAAGTTCTCGACGACGACGTCGGCACCCTCGACGAGGCGCAGGAAGAGCTCCTGGCCCCGCTCGGCGCGCAGGTCGAGGGTGATGCAGCGCTTGTTGCGGGCGTGGACGGTCCACCACAGCCGGTGGCCCCGGTAGGACTCCTGGCCCCAGTCGCGCATGGGGTCCTGGCCGCCCGGCGGCTCGATCTTGACGACGTCGGCGCCGTAGTCGGCGAGCAGCCGCCCCGCGAACGGGCCGGCGACGATCGTGCCGAGCTCGAGGACCCGGACGTCGTCGAGCGGTCCGCTCACTCGCCCGCCCCGACGGGGCTGGTGCGGGCGTAGCCGCCGCGGTGGAACACCAGCGGCGGGCTCCCGGGCGCGCCGAGGTCGTGCACCGCGCCGACGACGATGAGGTGGTCGCCGCCGTCGTGCACGGCGTGCAGGGTGCAGTCGATCCAGGCGGTCGCCCCGCCGAGGATCGGCGAGCCCAGGCGGGAGGCGCTCCACTCGACACCCGCGAACTTGTCGCCGCCCGAGACGGCGAAGGTCGTCGAGAGCTCCTCCTGCTCCTCCGAGAGCACGTTGACGACGAACCGGCCCGTCGCCTCGATCTTCGGCCAGCTCGACGACGAGCGGCCCGGCAGCACGAGCACCAGCGGCGGATCGAGCGAGAGCGAGGAGAACGACTGACACGTGAAGCCTGCCGGCCCGTCCGGGGTCGTGCCGGTGACGATGGTGACGCCGCTGGGGAAGTGCCCCAGCACCTGGCGCATCGTCGAGGAGTCCGTGCCCTCGCTCATGTCCTGCCCTCCCGATCGGTGCCGCGCTGCGGACGACGCCGACGACGGTATTGCTCCCGCGAGGGGGCGGCACATCGTCCGTGGCCTCGCTCTCTCCCCGACGCCCCGTCGACCAGCCGCCGATTCAGACGCAGAGTCGCTCAATCGATCTGCATTTGCCCCTTTCTCGTCCAGGATGGCTCATGTCACGCTCGACAGCAGACGTTCGGAGCGGAGCGGAGGTGAAGCACGACATGACTCGCGTCGTCGTCGTAGGAGCCGGGATCGGCGGCCTCACCCTCGGCATCGCCCTGGCGCGTGCGGGGATGGAGGTCGACCTCTACGAGCAGGCCGACGAGCTGCGCGAGGTGGGCGCGGCCGTCGCGCTGTCGGCCAACGGCACCCGCGAGCTCTACCGGCTCGGCGTCGGGGAGGCCCTCGACGCGGTCTCCACCGAGCCCACCGAGCTGATCTACCGCGACGGGCGCAGCGGCGCGCGGATCGCCGCGCACCCGGGCGCCGACGCCTACCGTGGGCGCTTCGGTGCGCCCTACTGGGGCGTGCACCGCGTCGACCTTCAGCAGACGCTCGCCGGCGCGTTCACGGCGGCGGCGGGCGAGGAGCGCCTGCACCTCGGGCGGGCCGTGACGGCCGTCGACGCCGCGGCCGGCAACCTGACCCTCGACGATGGCGTGGCAGTGACCGGCGACGTCGTCGTCGGCGCCGACGGCGTGCACTCGACGGTGCGCGACGCCGTCACCGGACCCGGCTCGGGGCCCGTCTACTCGGGCACCAGCGCCTTCCGCGGCCTCGTGCCCGTCGACGCGCTGCCGAGCCTGCCCGACCCGCACGCGATCCAGTTCTGGGCCGGCGACGGCGCGCACCTCCTGCACTACGCGCTCGGCCGCGACGACGACACCGTCAACTTCTTCGCCGTGCTCTGCGGCCCGGCCACCTGGGAGGGCGGCAACCGCCCGGCCGCGGAGAACGAGCTGCTCGACGGCTTCGCCGGCTGGCACCCCGCGGTGCGCGAGATGCTCGGCGCGGTGCCGCAGAGCCCGCGCTGGCCCCTGCTCTCCCAGCCGCCACTGACGCGCTGGACGCGTGGTCGGGCCGTCCTGATCGGCGACGCCGTCCACGCGATGCTGCCCCACCACGGGCAGGGCGCGAACCAGTCGATCGAGGACGCGGTGACGCTGGCCCAGCTGCTCGTGCGCCGCGATCCCGCCGACGCCCTGGCCGCCTATCCCCGGCTCCGGCGGGCCCGCACCCGCGCGGTCGCCGCGAGCGCCTGGGAGACCGGCACCCTGCTCCACCTCGCCGACGACCACCCGCGGATCGCCGAGCGCGACAAGCGCTTCGCCGGCTATGCGGCCGACAACGCCTGGGTCCACGACCACGACGTCGCCGACCCGTCCACCACCACCCTGAAGAGGACGCGATGACCACCACCTCCGACCAGTCGGTCTCCGACGCCGTCACCGCCGGCGCCCACGCCACCGAGATCGCCCGCTCCGGCGCGTCGAACCTGCGCGGCGCCGCGGGCGGCGGCGCCGACCCCGCCCGTGTCTCCGCCGTCGTCGGCGCCGCCCTCGAGGGCATCCGCGCCGCCATCCGCGACCACAAGGTCACCTACGAGGAGTTCGACGCCTTCAAGCAGTGGCTGATCGCGGTCTCCGACACCGGCGAGTGGCCGCTGTTCCTCGACGTCTACCTCGAGTTCGAGGTCGAGAAGGTCGCCGCCGCCACCCAGCAGGGCTCGATCGGCACCATCCTCGGCCCGTTCTGGCTCGACGGGCAGGCCCAGCTCGACTCGCCCGCCACGCTGCCGATGCGCGACGACGAGCCCGGCACCCCGATGATCCTCGCGGGCCAGGTCATCGCCACCGACGGCACACCGCTGGCCGGCGCCACGGTCGACATCTGGCACACCGACGCCGACGGCTGGTACTCCGGGTTCGCCTCCAAGCCCCCGGCCGGGAACCTGCGCGGCGTCGTGCGCTGCGACGACCAGGGCCGCTACGAGATCCACACCCGCAAGCCCGCCCCGTACACGATCCCCCTCGACGGGCCCACCGGGCAGATGACCCAGGCCGCCGGCTGGAGCCCGTGGCGCCCCGCCCACATCCACCTGCTCGTCAGCGCGCCCGGGCACCGCACCCTGACCAGCCAGCTCTTCTTCACCGGCGACCCCTACCTGGGCAACGACGTCGCCTCGGCCGACAAGCCCGAGCTCACCCTCGACCCCCAGCCCACCGGCAACGGTGACCAGGTGCGTTCCGACCGCGACTTCGTGCTGGAGCCGGAAGCCTGAGAGGAGGACCGACGGATGGAGACGCGCCAGCTGCGCTACTTCGTGGCGGTCGCCGAGACCCGGCACTTCGGGCGGGCGGCCGAGGCGCTGCGCATCGCCCAGTCGCCGCTGTCCCAGGCGATCCGGCAGCTGGAGTCGCAGCTCGGTGCGCCGCTGTTCGAGCGCACGACCCGCCGGGTGGACCTCACCCCCGCCGGTGAGGCCCTGCTGCCCGAGGCCGTGCGCATCCTCGCCTCGCTCGACGCGGCCCGCGACCAGGTGGGCCGCGTCGCGGCGGGGGCCCTCGGACGGCTACGGGTCGGGGCGACGGGCCTCGCGACGTACCGGCACGTCCCCGACCTGGTCCGGCGGCTGACCGCCGAGCTGCCCGGCCTCGCGCTGACGTTCACCACCGACATGCTCACCCCGGGCCTGGAGACGGCCCTGGCGGAGCACCGCATCGACCTCGCGGTCCTACGCCCGCCCGTGTCCGACCCCGCGCTCGACCACCACCTGCTCGCCCGCGAGCACCTGGTCCTCGCCGTGCCGTCGGGGCACCGGCTCGCGGGGAGCGAGGGACGCCCCGCCTGCGTGGGGGGCAGCGAGGGACGCCCTCGCTCCCCGCGTCGCGTGCCGCTCGCCGACCTCGCCGACGACGACTTCGTCGTCTACGCACCGCCGGGGTCCGTGGTCGGCGAGGCGGCGGCGCGCGCGTGCCGGGCCGCAGGGTTCACGCCCCGGCACACCCACGAGGCCGACCAGACCTCGATCGTGCTCGCGCTCGTGGCCGCCGGCGTGGGCGTGGCCCTGCTCCCGTCGTCGGTGCTCGCCGTCGCCGTCGAGGGCGTGCGGTACGTCGAGCTCGAGGACCCCGACCCCGTGACCACCGACGTCGCCCTCGCCTGGCGGCGCGACGACCCGCAGCCCGCCCTCGCCCGGGCGCTCGCCGTCCTGTGCCGTACCGACCCGCACCGGGAGACAGCGTGAGGATCCACCCCACATGAAGATCACCACCGTCGAGGCGATCCCCCTCGCCATCCCCTACCGGCGTCCCTTCACCTTCGCCAGCGGGAAGGTCACCGCGGCCGACCACGTCCTCGTGCGGATCACCACCGACGACGGGCTCGTCGGGCACGGCGAGGCGCCGCCGCGCCCCTACACCTACGGCGAGACCGCGGCGTCGATCGTCGCCGCGGTGCGCGACCTGTTCAGCCCCGTGCTCGTCGGCGCCGATCCCTTCGCCCGCGAGCGCATCCGCGCCGACCTGGCCCGCACCGTCGCCAACAACGCCGCCCGCGGCGCGATCGACGTCGCGCTCTGGGACCTCGTCGGCCAGGCGTGCGGCCAGCCCGTGCACGTGCTGCTCGGGCACGCCGCCGACGACGTCCGCGTCGCCCACATGATCGGGCTCGGGACGCCGGCGGAGATGGTCGCCGACGCCGTCGAGATGAGCGACGAGTACGGCGTCGACGCGTTCAAGGTCAAGGTCGGCCGGGACCTCGGCCACGACCTCGTCGCGGTGCGGGAGCTGCGCCGCGAGCTCGGCGACGCGGTCGAGCTCTACGCCGACGCGAACCGGGGCTGGGACGCCGACACCGCCATCGTGGCCGCCCGCCGGCTCGACGACCTCGCAGTGACCATGCTCGAGGAGCCCAACCCCGCCGACGACGTCCTCGGCCGGCGCCGGATCGTGCGCGAGAGCCCGATCCCGATCGTCGGCGACGAATCGACGATCACCCTGGGCGGCGTCGCCCGCTCGCTGCTCGACGGCGACTCCCAGTCCATCAGCGTCAAGGTCGCGCGCACGGGGTTCACCGACTCCGCCAAGATCGTGGGGCTGTGCGAGGGCCTCGGCGTCACCACGATGGTCGGCAACCAGATCGACGGCATGCTCGGCAGCGTCGCCTCCACCGCGCTCGGCTGCGGCCTGCGGGCCCTCGCCCACCACCCGGTCGAGGTCACGAACCACCTGCTCATGACCGACGACGTCATCGCCGAACCTCCGGTGATCGCCGAAGGCCGCGCCGCCGCACGCCAGGCCCCCGGGCTCGGTGTCACGATCGACCCCGACAAGCTCGCGCACTACCGCGTCGACCGGTAGGCACCTCACGGTGCAAGCCGTGCGGCCTCGCTTGCACCCAGCGCCAGGACATCCGCATCCTCGATCCCCTGGAGACCCCGTGCAGTTCCTCGTCCGCATGGACGTCCGCCTCCCCCACGACATACCCGCCGAGGTCGCCGACGACCTCCGCGCCCGGGAGCGCGAGCGGGCCCACGAGATCCAGCGCTCCGGCAAGTGGCCCGAGCTGTGGCGGGTCGTCGGGCGCTACGCGAACGTCAGCCGCTTCGACGTCGACTCGGGCGACGAGCTCCACCAGCTGCTCTCGAGCCTGCCGCTCTTCCCGTACATGGACGTCGAGGTGACGGCGCTGACCGTGCACCCGTCGAAGCTGGAGTCCTGAATGACCCGACTCCTGATGAACGGAAGCGCGCGGTTCACCGGCCACGGCCACCGGGCACGGTGGGGGACGTGAAGCTGCACCACGTCCTCGAGGGTCCCGACGACGGTCCGCCGCTGGTCCTGCTCTGCTCGCTCGGCAGCACGGCCGAGATGTGGGCGCCCCAGCGCCGCGAGCTGGCCGACGAGTACCGGGTGATCACACTCGACACCCGCGGCCACGGCGGCTCGCCGGTGCCCGACGGCCCGTACCGCGTCGAGGACCTCGCCCGCGACGTCCTCGAGACCCTCGACGACCGGGGCGTCGAGCGCGCCGCGTTCGCCGGCGTCTCCCTGGGCGGGGCGATCGCCCAGTGGATCGGCCGCTACGCCCCGGAGCGCGCGAGCACACTCGCCCTGCTCTGCACGTCCGCCCGCTTCGGCGACCCCGACCCCTGGGTCGAGCGCGCCGCCACGGTGCGCGACGGCGGGACGCAGGCCGTCGCCGACGCCGTCGTCGCGCGCTGGTTCACCGACGACTTCGCCCGGGCGCAGCCCGACACCGTCGCCCGCATGCGCGACCTCATCGCGTCCACCCCGGCCGAGGGCTACGCCGGGTGCTGCGAGGCGATCTCCGTGTGGGACGTCGTCGACGAGCTCGGCGCCATCGCCGTCCCGACGCTCGTGGTCAGCGGTGTCGACGACCCGGCCACACCGCCGGAGCACCAGCAGCTGCTCGCCGACGGCATCCCCGGCGCGCGCCTCGAGTCCGTCACCGGCGCGGCGCACCTGGCGTCGTTCCAGCGCCCCGAGATCGTGACGCCGCTGCTGCGCGAGCACGCGAAGGGAGCACTGTGAGCACCTCGGGGAGGACGATCGACAAGACCGTGGCCACGGCCGACGAGGCCGTGGCCGACGTGCACGACGGCGCCTCGCTGGCGGTCGGCGGGTTCGGCCTGTCCGGGGTGCCGATCGTGCTCATCGACGCGCTGTCGCGGACCTCGGTGAGCGGGCTGCACGTCGCGTCGAACAACTGCGGCACCGACGGCTGGGGCCTGGGCATCCTGCTCGAGCAGCACCGGATCGCGCGGGTCGTGGCGTCCTACATCGGCGAGAACAAGGAGTTCGGCCGCCAGTACCTGGCCGGTGAGCTGGAGGTCGAGCTGACCCCGCAGGGCACGCTGGCCGAACGGCTGCGCGCCGCCGGCTCGGGCGTGCCGGCGTTCTACACCCCGGCCGGGGTCGGCACCTGGGTCGCCGACGGGGCGATGCCCTGGCGCTACGCCGCCGACGGGTCGGTGGCGGTGTCGTCGCCGCCGAAGGAGGTCCGGGAGTTCGAGGTGGCCCAGGCCGACGGCACGACCGAGAGGACCCCCTTCGTCCTCGAACGCTCGCTGGTCTGCGACTTCGGCCTGGTGCGCGCGGCGAAGGGCGACCGGCACGGCAACCTGGTGTTCCACCGCTCCGCGCGCAACTTCAACCCGCTCGCCGCGATGGCCGGGCGCACGACGATCGCCGAGGTCGAGGAGCTCGTCGAGCCCGGGGAGATCGACCCCGACGACGTCCACGTGCCTGGCATCTTCGTCCACCGCGTCGTGGAGCTGACCGCCGAGCAGGTCGCCAACAAGCACATCGAGAAGCGAACGCTGCGTCCGACTTCTGGGAAGGAGAACACGTGAGTCTCACCCGCGACCAGATGGCCGCCCGCGCGGCGCGCGAGCTCACCCACGGCGCCTACGTGAACCTCGGCATCGGGCTGCCCACCCTGATCCCCAACTACATGCCCGACGACGTCGACGTCTTCCTGCACTCGGAGAACGGGCTGCTCGGCGTGGGCCCGTACCCGACCGAGGACGAGGTCGACCCCGACCTCATCAACGCGGGCAAGGAGACGGTGACCGTCAGCCCCGGCGGCTCGTTCTTCGACTCCGCACTGTCGTTCGGGATGATCCGCGGCGGCAAGGTCGACATCGCGGTCCTCGGGGCCAT
The DNA here is from genome assembly GCF_028737215.1 of Actinomycetospora chibensis. Classification (GTDB taxonomy): domain Bacteria; phylum Actinomycetota; class Actinomycetes; order Mycobacteriales; family Pseudonocardiaceae; genus Actinomycetospora; species Actinomycetospora chibensis. Next base: position 20,007 of record NZ_JAQZAM010000005.1, read on the forward strand.
GCAGGTCGCGGTCAACGGCGACATCGCCAACTGGGCCGTGCCCGGCGCGATGGTCAAGGGCATGGGCGGCGCGATGGACCTCGTCCACGGCGCCCGCCGGGTGCTCGTGGTGATGGAGCACGTCACCAAGAAGGGCGCGCCCAAGCTCGTCGAGACCTGCGCGCTGCCCCTGACCGGCCGCGGCGTCGTCTCCCGCATCATCACCGACCTCGCCGTCGTCGACGTGACGCCGAACGGCTTCGTCCTGCGTGAGCTCGCCCCCGGCGTCACCACCGACGAGGTCCGCGAGCAGACCGGCGCGCCCCTCGCCGACGCCGACGACCTCGCGGAGATGCCCGTCCCCGCCTGACGCCTGTTGATTCGATCTCGGCCGACGGGGACAGTCGCACCCAGCACGAGGGTCCGTTCCCGTCGCCCGGCCCCGGCAACGGTATCGCGGCTCCGTCCCGAGCCTCGGACGTGTCCGAACGAGGGTGCCGATGACGCCACCACGTCCCCGATCCCGACCCACCCCGGCCGCTCGGCGGGTGATCCCGTGATCACCAGCCGCGACCTGGCCGCGATCCCCCGGGACACCGCCGGCACGCTGGTCGACCCGGTCGGCGCCGGCCGGCCCGTCGAGACCGCGCTGCTGGACGGCGCCGGGGTCGTCGTCTGGGTCGACGACGCGTGGGTCGCGTTCTGCCGGGCCAACGGCGGCGACCCGGCCCGGGCCGGGATCGGGTGCTCCTACCTGGCGCTGTGCGACGCCGCCGCGGCCACCGACCGGCACAGCGCCATCGTCGCGTCGGCGATCCGCGCCGCGCTGCGCGGCGACCTCCCCGCCCCGGCGCGCATCGAGGTCCCGTGCGACGCCCCGACGCACCCGCGCGTCTTCGACGTCCTGGTCTCCTCGCGCCGCGACGACCGGGGCCGCGTGCTCGGCGCGACGGTCACCCTGTCGGAGACCGAGCCCGCGGAACCCCTCCTGGTCAGTCCCGGGCCCGCGCCACCACGTCCTCCAACGCCTCGGGGTTGCGCAGGGCGTCCTTGCTGACGGCCTTCTCGGGGGCGGTGCCGGCGAGGATGCGCTTGACCGGCACCTCGGACTTCTTGCCGTTGAGCGTGCGCGGGATGTCGTCGACCACCAGGAAGCGGTCGGGGACGTGACGCGGCGAGAGCTGGCTGCGCAGGGCCTTCTTGAGCTGCGGCGCGACGTCCTCGAAATCCACGCCCTCGCCGAGCACGAGGAAGCACAACAGCTCGCCGCCCTCGCGGGCGCCCTCGACGCCGGACGTGTCGATGACCAGCGAGTCGACCACCTCGTCGAAGGACTCGACGACCTCGTAGAACTCCGCGGTGCCCATCCGGACGCCGCCGCGGTTGAGCGTCGAGTCGCTGCGCCCGCGGATGACGAGGGAGCCCCGCGGCGTGATCTGGACCCAGTCACCGTGGCGCCAGATGCCGGGGAAGTCCTCGAAGTACGACTCCCGCATCCGACTGCCGTCGGGGTCGTTCCACAGCATCACCGGCATCGACGGCGTGGGCCGGGTGATGACGAGCTCGCCGACCTCGTCGATCACGGGCTGCCCGGTGGGATCGAACGCCTCGACGGAGGCCCCGAGCGCACGGCAGGAGATCTCACCCCGCCAGACGGGGACGGTCGGGGCCACGCCGACGAACGCCGCGCAGACGTCGGTGCCGCCGGAGACCGACGCGATCTGGATCTTCTCGCCCACCGCGTCCTGCAGCCAGTCGAAGCCCTCCGGCGACAGCGGCGATCCGGTGGAGCCGACCGAGCGGATCGCGGAGAGGTCGAACGCGTCGCGCGGGCGCAGGCCGGCCTTGAGGCACGACTGCACGAACGACGCCGACGTCCCGAACAGCGTGACGCCCTCGTCGGCGGCCATCCGCCAGAGCACGTCGAGGTCGGGGTGGCCCGGGCTCCCGTCGAAGGCGACGACGGTGGCACCGACCAGCAGTCCCGAGATCAGCAGGTTCCACATCATCCAGCCGGTGGTGGTGAACCAGAAGAACCGGTCACCGGGCCCGAGGTCGTGCTGCAGGGCCAGCGACGCGAGGTGCTGGACGACGATGCCGCCGTGCGAGTGCACGATCCCCTTCGGCAGCCCGGTGGTGCCCGACGAGTAGAGGATCCACAGCGGGTGGTCGAACGGCACGGGGTCGAACGCGAGCCCCGCGTCGGCGTGGTCGGTGAACGACGACCAGCCGACGACGTCGTCGTGCTCGGCCCACGCCCCCTCGGCGACGTAGTCGATGCCGACCGTCGCGCGTAGCGTCGGGAGCTGCTCGCGCAGCTCGGCGACCGTCGTGCGGATGTCGTAGGACTTGCCGTTGTAGAGGTAGCCGTCGACGACGACGAGCACGGACGGCTCGATCTGGGCGAAGCGGTCGACCACGGCGCGCGCGCCGAAGTCGGGCGAGCACGACGACCACGTCGCCCCCAGCGAGGCGGCGCCGAGGAAGGCGACGAGGGTCTCGATGCAGTTCGGGGCGAGGGCGACGACCCGGTCGCCGCGCCCGACCCCGAGCGCCTCGAGCCCGGCCCGGGCGCGGGCGACGTCGGCCCGCAGCTCGCCGTAGGTGCGCTGCTCGCGCCGGCCGTCCTCGCGGACCGCGACGATCGCGAGGTCGTCGTCGGCGCCGCCCTCGGCGGGGCGCAGCGCGTGCTCGGCGTAGTTGAGGGTGCTGCCCGGGAACCAGCTCGCTCCCGGCATGTCCTCGGAGGCGAGAACCTCGCTCGGGGCGTCGTGGAACCGCACGCCGAGGTGGTCGGCGACCGTGCCCCAGAACGCCCGGAGGTCGGTCGTGGACCACCGCCACAGATCCTCGTAGCCCTCGACGGTGATGCCGTGCTCCTGCGCGGCGCGCTCCGCGAACGCGGTGATCCGCGCGTTCCGTACCGTCTCCTCGTCCGGCTGCCAGAGGATCTCGGGTTCCGTGCTGTCGGAGGGGGCGCTCATGGCCCCCGTTCTATCCTCAGCGCGCGGTGAGCACCAGCATCCGGGCCTCGACACCGACTCCGGAGCGGTAGGGCGTCACGTCGGCCGACACCAGCTCCGCGACGCCCGCGTCGACGAGCCGGTCGGTCTCCGCGCGGTAGCCCCCGGACTCCCAGACGTCGTCGAGCACCGTGGCCACGATCGCTCCGCCCGGACGGGTCAGCCGGACGAACTCGGCGAGGGCCTCGGGACCGACGTGGCCGTGGGTGAGGGTGCCGACGCAGATGACGGCGTCGTAGGCGTCGGCGGGGGTGGGCAGCGGGCGGGTGAGGTCGGCGGGCTCGAGGGAGCGGTAGGCGCCGGTGGCCCGTGCCCGCTCGAGCATCCCCGGGGAGACGTCCACGCCGTCGATGACGCCGACGCCCCGCTGCGCCAGCGCCGCCCCGACCAGACCCGTCCCGCACCCGGCGTCGAGGACGGTGACGCCCGTGCCGGCGACGCGGACGAGCGTCTCGGCGGCGAGCTCCGGGGCGACGTAGCCCTGGGCGTCGTCAGCGAGGTCGGCGTCGTACTCCGCGGCCCACTCGTCGTAGAACTCCCGGGCGTCGTCCGGCCCGCGCAGGCCGTAGGCACGCTTGAGGTACGGGTTGCCGCCGGTCGGCGTCGTGGGCTCGTCGGACGTCATGCGCGCGAGTCTCCTCTGCGCGCAGTCTTCGGAGCTATACCTCAGAAGATCACGCACGTAAGCTCGACGACGTGCAGAACCGCTTCCGCCGACGCTGACACCCGGCCCCGCCTCCGTCGCGGGTCCCCCGCGGGTTCGGCGCACGGGTCGTCGCCGTCGAGGCGCTCGGCCAGTTCGTGCCGCTCTACCCGCTCTACGCGCTGCTCTTCGCCGACCACGGCCTCTCCGACGCCGCGATCTCCGCGCTGTTCGCGCTCTGGTCGGTGACGACGCTGGTCCTCGAGGTGCCCTCGGGCGCCTGGGCCGACGTGACCTCCCGGCGCCGGATGCTCGCCGCGTCCGGCACCCTCGCGGCGGCCGCGTTCGCCCTGTGGGTGCTGGTCCCGGGCACGTGGGTGTTCGCGGTGGGCTTCGTGCTCTGGGGCGTCGGCACCGCGCTGGGCTCCGGCACCCTCGAGGCGCTGACCTACGACGCACTCGCCGGCTGGGACGCCACCGATCGCTACGCCACGCTCATGGGCCGGGCGCGCTCGGGCTATCTCGCGAGCACGCTCGTCGCCACCGCGCTCGCCGCGCCGCTGGTGGAGGTCGGCGGCTACGTCCTGCCCGGTCTCGTCGGGGCCGCCGCCGCGCTGGTCGCCGGCCTCCTGGCGCTCACCCTGCCCGAGGAGGAACGGACGCCGACCGCACGGACGACGTCGCGCGACGCCCTCGCCGAGTGGTGGACCACGCTGCGCGACGGGCTCGCCGACGTGTCCCGGACGGCGCTGCTGCGGCGCGCGGTGCTCGTCACGGCGCTGCTCACCGGGCTCATGGCGTTCGACGAGTACCTGCCCCTGCTCGCCGCCGACCGGGGCGCCTCGCCGGCGACGACCGCGCTCGCCCTCGTCGGGGTGGGCGTCGCGGAGACGCTCTGCGTCGCGCTCGCCGGCCGGGTGGCCCGCGCCCGCGGGCCGGTGCTCGGCGCGCTGCTGGGCCTCGCCTCGGTGACGGTCGGGGCGGGGGCGCTGCTGCCGCTCGGGCCCGGGTTCGCGGCGATCGCGCTCGGGTGGGGCGTGCTGCAGATGCTGCTGGTCGTCGTCGAGACCCGGGTGCAGGACGAGGTGACCGGTGACGCCCGTGCCACGGTCACCTCGGTCGCCGGCCTGGGGTCCGAGGGGGTGGCGCTCGGGGTGCTCGCGGTCGTCGGCACCGGGTCGGTCTGGGTCGGCCTGCCGGCGCTCGTGGCCGCGCTCGCGGCGCCGCTGCTGGGAGTGGGCGTGCTCCTGGCCCGGTCATGACCGTCCGGGTCTGGCCGAACCCGGACGGTTCCTGCCATTCTCGGAACCGTCGCGAACCCGACGAAGGGACCGGCCATGCGCATCGCGGACCTCATCGCGCGCAAGGGATCAGCCGTGCTCACCGTGCCGCCCGACGCCCCGGTGTCGAACCTCCTGGAGGTGCTCGCCGAGCGCAACGTCGGCGCGGCGGTCGTGTGCGAGGGCGACCGACTGGCCGGGATCGTCTCCGAGCGCGACGTGGTGCGCCACCTGCACCAGCGGGGCGCGAGCCTCCTCGACGCGCCCGTCTCCGAGATCATGACGACGGTCGTGGCCACCTGCCGGTTCGAGGACGACGTCCAGACGCTGAGCCGCACCATGACCGAGCGGCGGATCCGCCACATCCCGGTGGTGGACGAGCAGGAGAGGCTGAGGGGGATCGTCAGCATCGGCGACGTCGTGAAGTCCCGGATCGACCAGCTCGAGGAGCACCGCAACCAGCTCGAGGCCTACATCTCGGGGTGACCCACGCCCCGGCACGCGTCGTTCGTCCATCGTTCAACCGCTTCGGGAGCGGGTACGCGACGGGCATGGAGATGACGAGACTGGGCAAGACCGAGCTGCAGGTGTCGCGGATCGCGTTCGGCACCTGGCAGGTCTCGGGCGAGTGGGGTTCCTATGACGCCGACCAGGCGCAGCGCGCCATCCGCCACGCGCTGGACCTGGGTGTGAACTTCTTCGACACCGCCCAGGCCTACGGGTTCGGCGAGTCCGAGGAGGTCCTGGCCAACGCGCTGCGCGGCGAGCTCGATCGCGACCGGGACTCGGTGGTCATCGCGACCAAGGGCGGTATCAACCCCGGCACCGACCGGCCGCGGGACTCGCGCCGGGAGTGGCTGCGCTCGGGCGTCGAGTCCTCGCTGAAGGCGATGAAGATCGACCACATCGACCTCTACCAGGTGCACTGGCCCGACGAGCAGACGCCGTTCGAGGACACCGCCGGGTACCTGCAGGAGCTCGTCGACGAGGGCAAGATCCGCCACGTCGGCGTGTCGAACTACGACGCCGACCAGATGGCGGCGTTCGACCGGCGTCGCCCGGTGGAGACCCTGCAGCCGCCGTACCACCTGTTCCGCCGCCACATCGAGGACGGCGTGCTCCCCTACGTGCGCGAGCAGGACATCGGCACGCTCGTCTACTCGCCGCTGGGCTCGGGACTGCTGACCGGCTCGATGGACGAGAACACCACGTTCGAGGACTCCGACTGGCGCGCGCAGGCCTCGGCGTTCCAGGGCGAGAAGTTCCGGCAGAACCTCGAGGTCATCGAGCGGCTGACGTCGTTCGCCGCGGACAAGGGCGTCGAGGTCTCGCAGCTGGCGATCGCCTGGGTGCTCGCGCAGGACGGGATCGACGTCGCCATCGTCGGCGCCCGGTCGGAGAAGAACATCGAGCGCTCGCTGGCTGCGGTCGACGTGCAGCTGTCCGCCGACGACCTCGCCGAGATCGAGAAGATCACCGCCGACGGCGTCCAGGTCACCGGCGCGGCTCCCGAGGGCGTGTCCTGAGCGGAGCCCTGATGTCAGCGGAGTGCCGTCGCAGACACTGAACGTCCGTATTCTTCCGTCGATCACCGGGGCGCCCGCGCCGGCCGGTGATCGACGTACCGATACGGACACTCAACGTCTGTGACGGCACTTCGCTGACACTGCACTACCGCGCGAGCTCCGCCTCCACGATGTCGGCGGCGGCCGGGGCCCCGCCGCCGCGGCGTATCACCTCGCGCTGCTCGACCAGGCGCGCGGCCACGTCGGGCGAGGACGTGAGCTCCCGCAGGGCCTCCCGGAGCCGGTCGGCCGTGATCTCCTCCGACGGGATCGTCCGCGCCACCCCCAGCTCCTCGAGCATCGCGGCGTTGCCGAACTGGTCGACCGCACGCGGCACGGCGATCATCGGCACGCCCTGGAAGAGCCCCTCGGCGCACCCGCCCATGCCGGCATGGGTGACGAACGCGCTCGCGCGCCCGAGCACCCCGAGCTGTGGCACCCACCGGTGCGCGGTGACGTTCGGCGGCAGCTCGCCCAGCGCGTCGAGGTCGACGTGCGGGCCGACGGCCAGCACCACTTCCCACGGCAGCGGACCGAACGCCTCGGCGCAGACCCGGAAGTCGTCGGGGTGGTCGTGGTACGCCGAGCCGAACGAGACGAGGACGAGCGGCCGCGCGGGCTCCGGCCACTGCTCCTGCGCCGCCCGCCGCGCGAGGTCGGGCCCGACGAAGGTGTAGATCGCCTGGTCGACGCGGTCGGCGAACGGCTGCAACGCCCGGGGGATCTCGACGATCGACCGGCGCGGCCGCCCGACGAGATGCTCGGGCTCGTCGTCGATCCCGAACTCCGCGAGCCACGCCGAGAACCGCGCGAGGTACGCCCGGTACTCCGGTGTCCGGCGGTACACCAGGTCGTCGGCGAGGTCGGACTCGAAACCGTCCCAGGCCACCATCGCCGGCGAGAGCTGCACCGCGGGGATGCCCCAACGCCGGGCGAGCACGATCGCGGGGTAGCCGCCGATGTCGTAGAGCGCGACGTCCGGGACGTCGTCACCCAGCGCCGCCTCGATCTGCGGCGACGTGTGCACCGCCTCGTCGAGGAACAGCGCGGTGCCGGCGACGGGGTCGGTGGGCCACTGCTCGCCGCGACCCTGGTCGGGCAGCACGGAGGTGTGGACGAGCGGCGTGGCGCCCGTGGCCGCGACCATCTCGGCGAAGGGCGCGGGGATCGCGTAGGTCACCCGGTGACCGCGCGCGACGAGCTCGGCGATGACGGGCAGATGGGGATGGGTGTGGCCGTGCGCGCCGGCGCCGACCATCAGGACATGGGCCATGGGGACTCCCGCAGCAGGAGGAACGAGGGGCAGGGCTGGTCACCGCCGGTCGAGAACCGGCGGTGCCGCGAGAAGGGGCCGCTCGTCAGCCGTAGAGCTGCTGGATCACGCCGCGGAGGCTAGAGCCTTCGGCGGCGTGCGGGCGACCGATTTCCCGGCCGGCCGAGTCGAGTGCGTGGCGATACGGACACTCGACGTCTGCGGCGCCACGCCGCCGACAGCTCCGGATCAGTCCGGTAGCGCGAACTGGATCCGCTCGATCGACGCCGAGATCGGCGCGAAGAGCTCCCGGCGGATGCGGTTGTGCTCCGGGTCGGCGTCGTAGATCCGGTAGGCCTCGTCGGAGACGAAGTCGGCCGTCAGCGCGTAGGACGCGTTGCCCTCGCGCAGCCCGCGGTCCCGACCCCCGACCAGGCGGAACTCGACGCCCTCGACCGTCAGGTCCCGCAGGGCCTGGATCGCGGCCTCGACCTGCTCGGCCGGCACGCCCTCACGGACCCGGCCCACCACCACGTTGCGGATCATCTGCCGATGGTCCCGCGACGCTCAGTCCAGGCGCTCGCCGCTCTCGACGTCGAACACGTGCAGCGCCTCGGCGGTGGGACGCACCGCGATCGGGTCACCGAAGCGGACCTTCACGCGGCCCGGGCCCCGGACCACGATCTTGGTGGCGGTGTCCTCGGCGAGGTGGGCGTAGAGGTAGGACTCGCTGCCGAGCTCCTCGACGACGTCGACGACCGCCTTGACCACCGAGCCCGCGTCCGCGTCGGTGCTCTCCAGCACCCAGTCCTCGGGCCGGATGCCGATGGTCAGCTTGTCCCGGGAGCCGACGGCGTTCGTGACCTCGCGGGTCAGCGGGATCTCGATGCCGCCGAGGGTGACCCCGCTCGACGAGCGCGGCAGCTCGAGCAGGTTCATCGCCGGGGAGCCGATGAACCCCGCGACGAAGGCGTTGGCCGGACGGTCGTAGAGCTCCGGGGGCGTCGCGTACTGCTGCAGCTTGCCGTCGGCGAGCACGGCGACCTTGTCGCCCATCGTCATCGCCTCGACCTGGTCGTGGGTGACGTAGACCGTCGACACCGCCAGGCGGTTCTGCATCTCGGCGATCTGCGCGCGGGTCTGCACGCGCATCTTCGCGTCGAGGTTGGACAGCGGCTCGTCCATGAGGAAGACCTGGGGCTCGCGGACGATCGCCCGGCCCATCGCGACGCGCTGGCGCTGGCCGCCGGAGAGCGCCTTCGGCTTGCGGTCGAGGTACTCGGTGAGCCCGAGCATGTCCGCGGCCTCGCGGACGCGCTTCGCCCGCTCCTCCTTCTCCACCCCGCGCATCTTCAGCGGGAAGGCCATGTTCTCCGCGACCGTCTTCGACGGGTAGAGCGCGTAGTTCTGGAACACCATCGCGATGTCCCGGTCCTTCGGCTGGACGTCGACGACGTCGCGCCCGTTGATGCGCACCGAACCCGCGTCGATCGGCTCGAGCCCGGCCAGCATCCGCAGCGCCGTCGACTTCCCCGAGCCCGAGGGCCCCACGAGGACGACGAGATCGCCGTCGGCGACGGTCAGGCTGAGCTTGTCGACCGCCGGCTTCGCGCCCGGGGTGTAGATGCGCGAGGCCTGGTCGAACACCACTTCGGCCATGTCTGAAGACTCCCCTACTCGACCGCTACTTGACCGCGCCGAACGACAGGCCCTGCACCAGCTTGTTCTGCGCCACCCAGCCCGCGAGGACGACGGGCAGCGCGGCCAGGGTCGCCGCCGCGGAGAGCTGGGCCCAGTAGAGGCCCTCCGAGGTGATGAACCCGACCAGGAAGACCGGCACGGTGCCGGCGTTGGCGGCGGTGAGGTTCACCGCGAAGAAGAACTCGTTCCACGCGAAGATCACGCAGATCAGCGCGGTGGCGAAGATTCCGGGCGAGATGATCGGCAGGACGATCTCGCGCAGCGTCCGCCACAGCGGGGCACCGTCGATGCTGGCCTGCTCGAGCAGCTCGCCGGGGACCTCGAGGAAGAACGAGCGCATCATCCACACCGCGATCGGCAGGTTCATGCCGGTGTAGAGGATGATCAGCGTCCAGATGTTGTCCAGCATGCCGATCTGGTTGACCACGACGTAGATCGGCACGATGGCCGCGACCACCGGCAGCATCTTCGTCGAGATGAAGAAGAACAGGACGTCGGTCGTCTTCTGCACCGGGCGCAACGACAGCGCGAACGCGGCCGGGACGCCGAGCAGCAGCACCAGGATCGTCGAGATCACCGTGGCGGCCACCGAGTTCGCCAGGTAGGGCCCGATCCCCGCGGCGAACACGCCCTCGTACTGCTCGAGCGTGGGCTCGAAGATGATCTTCGGCGTGGTCGTGTAGGCGTCGGCCTCCGTCTTGAAGGACGTCAGCACCATCCAGAACACGGGGAAGAAGAACGCGATGCCCACGATCCAGGCGATCACCCCGAACCAGACGTTCGCCCCGCTGGTGCGCTGCTTGCGCGGGACCTGGGCCTCGTCCGTCGCCGTCGTGCGCTCGTCGCTGGCAGTGTCCGTCGTGACCGCCATCAGATCCCCTCCTCCACGCTGAAGCTGCGGAACAGCAGGCGCAGCGCGAAGCTCGCCGCGATCAGCGTGATGATCACGACCACGACGCCCATCGCGGCCGACTGGCCGATGTCGAAGCCGAGGAACGCGCGCTGGTAGATGTAGAACGGCAGGTTCGCGCTGGCCACGCCCGGGCCGCCCTGCGTCATCATGTAGACGGTGTCGAACGTGTTGACCAGGTAGATCGTCCCGAGCACCACACCGAGCTCGATGAACCGGCGCAGGTGCGGCAGCGTCAGCTCCCGGAACACCGACCACGCGCTCGCACCGTCCACCCGCGCCGCCTCGAGCTGGTCGGACGGTTGGCTCTGCAGGCCCGCGAGCAGCAGCAGCATCATGAACGGCGTCCACTGCCACACCAGCGCGGCCATCACCGAGGCCAGCGGGAACTGGCTGATCCACTCGGTGCCCGACGCCCCGAACGGCGAGAGCACGAAGTTCACGAGCCCGAGCGTCGGGTCGAGCAGCACCGTGCGCCACAGCAGCGCCGCTGCCACCGGCGTGATGAGGAACGGCGTGATCAGCAGCGTGCGCACCACGCCGCGCCCGACGAACTGCCGGTTGAGCAGCAGCGCCAGGAGGAGGCCGAGCACCACGGCGATGAGCACCGAGCCCAGCGTCATGACGATGGTGTTGATCGCGACCTGGCGGAACTGGCTGTCGGTGAAGACGTCGACGTAGTTCGCGAACCAGACGAAGCTCTGCGAGCCCGGCCGCACGAGGTTCCAGGACTGGACCGAGTAGAAGAGCGTCAGCAGGAACGGGATCTGCGTGACGATGATCGTGAAGACCAGCGCGGGCAGCAGCGGCGCGCGGCGCCGCCAACCCTCGGCGCGGTCGATCATCGCCGCGCCGCCGATGTTGGCCGGTGGTGCGGAACGTTCTTCTTCCACTGTGGCGGTCATCGCTGGTAGCTCTCCCCCACCGTCTCCGCGTAGTTCTGGGACTGTTCGAGCGCCTCGTCCACGGTGATCTGACCGGCGATGGCCGCGCTGACCTGCTGACTCACCCGGGTGCCGAGGTCCTGGAACTCGGGGATGCGGACGAACTGCACGCCCTGGTACGGCACCGGCTGCACGGTCGGCTGCTGCGGGTTCGCCCGCTGCAGGCCCTGCAGGATCAGCGGGCCGTAGGCGCCCGACACCTGCTGGTACTGGGGGATGGTGTAGGTCGACTGACGGGAGCCCGGCGGCACCGACGTCCACCCGACCTCCTGGCCGGCCCGCTCGATGTACTGCTTGTTCGTCATCCAGGACATGAACTTCCACGCCGCGTCCTTGCGCGGGGAGGTCTCCGGGATGGCGAGGGACCAGGAGTACAGCCAGCCCGACGCCGGCGTCGCCACGACGGGGGCGGGCGCGTACCCGATCTGCCCGGCGACGGTCGACTCCGCGGGGTCCTCGACGGTGCCGGCGGCGGACGTCGCGTCGTACCACATGGCGACCTGGCCCTGGCCGAACTGCGTCGCGCACTCGGAGAAGCCGGACTGCGAGGCGCCGGGCTGGCCGTGCTGACGGACGAGGTCGACGTAGAACTGGACGGCCTGGCGCACCTCGGGGGAGGTGAGCTGCGCGCGCCACTCCGGGTCGAACCAGCGGCCGCCGAAGGTGTTGATCACAGTGTCGAGCGGGGCCATGACCTCGCCCCAGCCCGGCTTGCCGCGCAGGCAGATGCCGCGTCGCTGACCCTCGCCCTGGTCGAGCCGGGCGGCGAACTCGGCGACCTGCGGCCACGTCGGCTGCGCGGGCATCTGGATGCCGGCCTGCTGGAACAGGTCCTTGCGGTACATGAGGAAGGACGACTCGCCGTAGAACGGCACCGAGTACATCGACCCCTGGTACGACAGCGAGTCGCGCACCGTCGGGATGAAGTCGGCGGCGTCGTAGCCGGGCGTGGCGTCGATGTAGGGCTGGAGGTTGGTCAGCCAGCCGTTCTGCGCCCACTGCGGGGTCTCGTAGTTCGAGATCATGACGATGTCGAACTCGCCGCCGCCCGTGGCCACCGACGCGGTGATCTTGGCGCGGGCCTCGTTCTCGGAGAGCGAGACGAAGCGCAGCCGGATCCCGGGGTTCTCCGCCTCGAACTGCGGCGAGAGCGAGATCGCGTCCTCCATCTGCGGGTTGGACACGATCGCGACGGTGACGGTCTCGACGCCCTCCTCGGCGCCGAGTGCACCCGCCCCCGAGCAGCCGGCCACCAACGCCAGACTCGCCAGCAGCGCCGCGAGCACCACCGGGCCCCTCCGGAGTCCCCGTCCTCGCGCCGCGCCCCGCATCCGCCGCCTCCCGCCCCGTCGCCGACCCCTGCCGCCGGGCACCGTGACGTGGACCACTAGCGGTCTGGTGACCGTAAAGGCACCCTCCGTCAGTAGCAAGCGCTTAACCGCGTCAGATCCGGGCCGGAACCGTGCCGATTTCGCACAGGAGCGACGACGGGTCGTTCGGGGTACAACTCTCCGATGAACGGACGGCCCCTCGCGAGCGCGGCGGGCCGGAGGACGGGAGCCGGGCATGGCCACGATGGCGGATGTCGCGCGCATGGCGGGCGTCTCCACCGCGACCGTCTCTCACGTGCTCAACGGGACACGGCCGGTCCGTGCCTCGACCCGTGAGCAGGTGCTCTCGGCGGTGGCGGCGACGCACTACACGCCGAACACGGTCGCGCGGTCCCTCGCGACGGCGCGCACCACGACGATGGGCCTGGTGCTCTCGGCGATCTCGAACCCGTACTTCGGCGAGCTGCTCAGCGCGGCCGAGTCGGCGGCCGCCGCGGCCGGATACACGCTCCTGCTCGTCGACCCCCACGAGGACCCGGACTACGAGCTGACCGTCGTGACCCGGCTGCACCACCACCGCGTCGACGGCGTGGTCCTCGCCCCGAGCGCACGCCCCGACGACACCCTGGCCTATCTCGCCCGCCACCAGGTGCCGACGGTGCTGCTCGACCGGCTCATCGACGCCGGGCACGACCAGGTGGGCCCGGAGAACCGGGCGTCCACCGCGGGGCTCACCGACCACCTGGCGGATCACGGACACACCCGGATCGGGCTGGTGGCCGGCCTGGAGGGGCTGTCGACGACCACCGAACGCCGCGAGGGCTACCGCGACGCTCTGCGCTCCCGGGGCCTGCCCGTCGACCCCGAACTGGAGGTCGGCGGCGCCTCCGAGACGGTCGCGGCGCGCCGGGCGACGCACCGCCTGCTCGCGCTCGACGACCGGCCGACCGCGATCGTCGCCGGCAACAACAGCATGACCATCGGGGTGATGCAGGCCCTGCGCGACGCCGGCCTGGTGGTGCCCCGTGACGTCGCGGTCGCCGCGTTCGACGACTTCGCGTGGGCCGACCTGTTCGCGCCCCGGCTCACCGTCGCCGCCCAGCCCTTCGACGAGATCGCCACGACCGCGGTGCGGCTGCTCCTCGACCGCATCGCCGAGCCGGACGCCCCGCCGACCACGCGCCGCCTGCTGCCCCGGCTCGTCGTCCGGGAGTCCTGCGGGTGTCCCGGCTCTACCTAGCGCCCTCGGCGAGTGCCGCGAGGTTGTCCAGCGACCGGGTCAGGTGGTCCTCGCCGAAGGGCGGGAACGCGATGTGGTCGCGCAGGAAGGCCGGCACGGCCGACCAGTCGTAGGTCAGCGTCGCCCGGCAGGCGCCCGCGCCCTCCTCGGCGAGATCGTAGCGCCACGACCAGCCGCCGTAGCCGATCTCGCCGTCCGGCCCGTACTGGCCCGGCTGCCAGGCGATGCTCCGCGGCGGGTCGAGCACCTCGACCCGGTTGTGCATGCGGTAGTCGCCGTCGGGGTGGTTGGCGTGGTACATCCCCATGCCGAAGATCTGCCCGACCTCGGTGAGGGCGGCCGCGGGCTCCAGCGGCTCGCGCACCCACCCGGTGCCGTCGATCGCAGCGTGGTGGGCCGGGTCGGCGAGCACCCCGAACACCGTCCCGACCGGCGCGTCGATCGTCCTCGACACCGCCAGGACCTCGGTCGTCGTCTCCGTGCTCATCGTCGGCACTCCTTCGTCCGGGCTGTAGTCCTGATACCGTACCGATAAGTTGCAGAGAGATACAAGTCGCTCAGTGCGACGTCCTCGCCGCGCAGCGGGCGTGCACCTCGGCGAGGCCCGTGCGGGTGACCGCGACGACCAGGCGGTCGCCCACCTTGAGGCGGCGCTGCGGGCGGGGCGGGGAGTCGAGCACCGCGTCGTGGGCGGCGCCCCGGTAGACCCCGACCACCCGCACCTCGCCCTCGCTCTCGGCCGCCGACGCGGGCAGGCCCGCGAGGAGCGCGCTGCGCCCGATCGGCACGTCGGCGAGCCGCCTGGACCGTGCGGGCCACGGCCGAGACGTGGGTGTCGGGGTCGGCGGCGCCCGCGGAGTCGAGCACCGTCAGGTAGATCGCGTCGCCCCACGAGAGGCCGGCGAGCGTCGCGAACGCGACGGTTCCGAGCACGAGGAGCGCCAGCAGCCCGAGGGTCGCGCGGGCCAGCGAGCGGGTCATCGAGGCCCGCGTCCGGCGCCACATCAGCGTCAGCACCCGCCGCCACGCGGCCCGGCGCGTGCCGACGAGGCGGCCCTGGCGGTGCCGGGCGACGCGGGCGAGCACCAGGTCGGCGACGGCATGGTGGGTGGGCAGCAATTCCGGGGCGCCGCGGTCGGGGCGTCGGGCGAGGCCGGTGACGATCGCCGTCGGCCGCACGTCCGCGCGGTCGGCGACGACCATCGGGTAGCCGGGCAGGTCGACGCTCTGGCGGGTGCGGGCGCCGATCGCCGCGGTGACGAACGCCGGCGCGGCGGTCGCCGACACCGACAGCACGGTGGCCGTCGGCAGCAGCATCCGGATCCGCCCCGAGAGCGCCGGCGCGTGGAGCCGGACGACGAGGCGCACCGACGGCGCGAGCTCCTGGACCGCCAGCGCGCGGTGGATGTTGACGACGTCCTCGCGGTGAACGAACGCCACGCACGTCGCGCTCCCGACGTCGATGGCACGGAAGGTCTCGTCGTCGGGCTCCGCGACCTCCACGACCTCGACCCCGTGGATCGCCCGCAGACGGTCGACGACCGCACTCCCGGGTGCGGTCAGGACGACGACGTCGGTCGCCCCGCGACGCGACTGTCGCAGCAGCGCCTCGACCATCCGCAAGGAGAGCATGTCCTCGCCGCAGACCACGAACCGCTCCCGGAACCCCCCGAAGGTCACGGACGTGGACCCTAATCCTGGGGATACTGCGGCCATGGCGGGTTCAGCGCGGTACGTCGCCGGGGTCGATTCCTCCACCCAGGCCACCAAGGTCCTCGTCGTCGATCCGGAGGACGGGCGGGTGGTGCGGGAGGCACGCCGTCCGCACCCGGACGGCACGGAGGTCGATCCCCGGGCGTGGTGGGACGCGCTGGCGGGCGCGCTCGGCGAGGTGGGCACCAGCGACGTCGCGGCGATCGGGGTCGCGGGCCAGCAGCACGGGATGGTGCTGCTCGACGAGCACGGCGAGCCGGTGCGCGACGCGCTGCTGTGGAACGACACCCGGTCCGCGCCGGACGCCACGGCGCTGATCGAGGAGCTCGGCGGGGCCGCCGCGTGGGCCGAGGCGGTCGGCACGGTCCCGGTCGCGAGCATCACCGCCACCAAGCTGCGCTGGACCTCCCGCGCCGAGCCGGACGTCGCCGCCCGTGCGCGCCGGGTCATGCTGCCCCACGACTGGCTCACCTGGCGGCTGCGCGGCTCCCCCGCCGACGCGACCACCGACCGCGGCGACGCCTCGGGCACCGGCTACTGGTCGACGGTCACCGGCGAGTACCGCCCCGACCTGCTCGAGATGGCGTTCGGGCGCGCGCTCGACGTGCCGCGGGTCGCGGAGCCGGGCGAGGTCGTCGGGCACACGCCGGACGGGCTCGCGGTCTCGGCGGGCACCGGGGACAACGCGGGCGCGGCGCTGGCGATCGCCCCGGCGGAGGGCGAGGTGGTCATCTCCATCGGCACCTCGGGCGCGGTGTTCACGGGCCACGACCGGCCGAGCACCGACGCCTCGGGGCTCGTCGCCGGGTTCGCCGACGCCCGCGGCGGCTACCTGCCGCTGCTCGCGACCCTCAACGCCGCCCGGGTGCTCGGGGTCGGCGCGGCGCTGCTGGGCGTGGAGCCGGACGAGTTCGACGCGCTGGCCCGCGCCGCCTCGCCGGGCGCCGACGGCCTGGTGCTGCTGCCCTACCTCGACGGCGAGCGCACCCCCGACCGCCCCGACGCCCAGGGCCGCTACGTCGGGCTGACGACGGCCAACGGCACCCGCGAGAACCTCGCCCGCGCCACCGTCGAGGGGATGCTGTGCGGGCTGGCCGACTGCGTCGACGCGCTGATCGACCAGGGGGTGCCGGTGCGCCGGGCCCTGCTGATCGGTGGCGGCTCGCGCTCCGGGGCCGTGGCGGACCTCGCCCCCGAGGTGCTCGGCCTGCCCGTCGAGGTGCTCTCGCCGCAGGAGTACGTCGCCCTCGGCGCGGCGCGGCAGGCCGCCTGGGCCCTGCGGGGCGAGGAGCCGGGCTGGACCGTGGCCCGCGAGACCAGCCGCGACGTCACCGACGCCTCGATCTCCGAGCAGGTCCGCGCCCGCTACGCCGACGTCCGCGACGGCCACGCGCCGTAGGTGGGTCAGCCTGGGAGCCAGGCTGACGTCCAACGTCATGAAGGCCCCCAGCTCGGTTCGCTCCTCCTCGGGAATTGAGCGTGGTCGGCTCATGTTGCATGAGTCGAGGGCCCGCAAGGTCGGGCCGCCTTCAGCCACCGAGGAAGAACCACCATGAGCACGCTCGTCCCCTGGGGCCCACGCTTCGTCGACCCGTTCGCCGTCGCCCCGGCCCTGTTCCGCCGCGCCACCCCGAGCCGCGGGACCACCTGGTACGCCCCGACCACCGACGTGGTGCGCGAGGGTGACGACGCCGTCGTCCGCCTCGAGCTCCCGGGGGTGGACGTGGCGAAGGACGTCACCGTCGAGGTCCACGGCGACCGCCTGTCCGTCCGCGGCGAGCGCCGCGACGAGCAGGCCGGCGAGGGCTACCGCCAGAGCCGCTACGGCTCGTTCCGTCGCAGCTTCACGCTGCCCGGGCACGTCGACGCCGACGCGGTCTCCGCGTCGTACGACGCCGGCGTCCTGACGGTGCGCGTCACCGGCGCCCACGCCGAGGCCACCGAGCCCGGCGCCCGCCGCATCACGATCGACGGCGTCCCGGCGCCGGAGGAGACGGAGTCCACCGAGACCCCGGAGGCCCCGGCCGCCTGACGCACGCCGACCGGGGCAGCGACCCCGCTGTTTCGCTGTCCGGACGCACGACATCCCCGTTGATCACGGGGCGCGACGCCCGCGGGACCACGAGGTCTCGCGGGCATCGTCGTGTCAGAGTCCCGCGAGCGGGGGGATCGATCTCCTGACGGTGAACGTCAGCGTGGCCCCCACGCTGACCACCACCGGCGTCGTCCCCGCCCGAGCACACCGGCGGCGCGCAGGTGCGCGACGAAGGCGTCGGCGTCGGCGTGCATCGACGTCCCGGTCCGCCGGGGGTTCGCGCTGATCCACGCGTCGAGGCGCGGGGTGAGGTCGGCGCCGAGGCGCTCGTGGACCTCGACCGGGAGCAGGCGCGCGAGCACCCGGCGCCGCTTCGCGCGCAGCGCCGAGGCCTCCAGCGCCACCCGCGACGCGTCGATTCCCGCCGGCGCCGGGCCGCCGGCGACCAGGGCCGCGAGCAGCGCCGCCTGGCGCTCCGCCAGCTCGGACCGGCTCATACCCGCACCCGCGCATGCACCGCCCGCAGCGCCGCCAGCTCGGCGGCGAGCTCGTCGTCCGGCGGGTAGCGGTCGTCGCGCTCGAGCAGCACCGCCGGCGGACGGTGCCGCGCGCACAGCGCCTCGAGCAGGTCGAGCACCGGCCGGGTCAGGGCGTGGGCGTGCGTGTCGTGGTAGACGCCATCGCGCTCGACCCCGCCCGCGGCGTGCACGTAGACGACGCGCTCCAGCGGCAGCTCGTCGAGCACCCGCTCGGGATCCTGACCGAGATTGACCGCGCTCGCGTGCAGGTTGGCGACGTCGAGCAGCAGCCAGGCCCCGGTGCGCGCGCAGAGCTCGGCGAGGAACGCGCCCTCGCTCATCTCCGCGTCCGGCCAGGCGAGCAGCGGTGCGATGTTCTCCAGCGCCAGCGGGACCCCGAGCGTCGCGTGTGCGGCGCGGACGTTGTCGACGAGCACCCCCAGCGCCTCCCGGGTGCGCGGCACCGGCAGCAGGTGCCCGGACTCGAGCCCGCCCGCCCGCACGAACGCCACGTGGTCGCTGGCCACCGGCGCGCCGAGGGCGTCGGCGACGGCCGCGAGGTGCTCGACGCGGTCGTGACGCAGCGGCTCCGCACCACCGAGCGACAGCGACACCGCATGCGCCACGACCGGGACGCCGCGGGCGCGCAGCGTCTCCAGCGACGCGGGCAGCGCCCCGGGGTGCAGGTCCTCCGCGACCGCCTCGACGAAGTCGACGCCGGGCAGGCGTTCGACGGTCAGGTCGATCTCGCGGCGCCAGCCGATGCCGACGCCGCGGGGGCCACCGGCGATCGGGCTCATCCGCCGCACCCGCCCCCGCCACCACAGGAGGACCCGCCGCCGCACGACGACCCGCCACCGCAGGAGGAGCCCCCGTCGGAGCCACCCCCGCCGCCTCCCGACGGCGCGGCGAGCAGGGTCGAGAGCTGGGCGTCGGGGTACATCGCGAACCCACCGACCGCGACGAGCCCGGCCACCCCGAGCGCACCGACGAGGACGGGGCCCTGCGCCCGCGACGACGGCGAGTACATCGCGGTCCGCGCGGCCGCGAGCGTCGCCCGGCCCTTGAGCGTCGGACGCCGCACGGAGAACAGGACGATCGACAGGGCCGCGCAGGACCCGAACACGATCAGGATCACCAGCAGGACGATGGGGGCCCCGCGGGCGATCCCGGCGGCCAGCCGGGCCAGCCCGAGCACCTCGACGGCGCCCACCACGGCGAACGCGAGGTTCTTGCGGCGCGTGACGGCGGCCGGGTCGTGGAACAGGCCCCGCCGCTCTGCCGCAGCCTGCAGGTCGCGGACGACCGCGGCGTCACGCATCCGCATCGTCACGACCGCCGTGCCGGCCGTCGCCGGGTGCTCGGTCGCGGCGTCGAGGACGGCCTCGTCCAGCTCACCGATGGCGGGGCGGCCGGTGGCGCTGAGCGACCGGTCGTGGGCGACGCGCAGGACGCCCCCCCTCGACGAGGCGGGCGATCGCGGCGTGGATCAGCCGGACCTGGCCCCCGGCGAGCAGGGCGAGGTCCTCCACGGTGACGTCCGGTGCCGGCGCATCACCGTCGGCGCGGGCGACCCGTCGGTCGAGCGCCCGCAACGCCAGGGGCGCCACGAGCAGGCTGAGGACGATGAGCCAGAAGTAGATCATCACGAACGTCGGGCCGGGGATGCCCCACGTGTCTCCCACGACGACCTCCGGGCGTGAGCACCAGGGTCACGCACGGCCGTGCGTGTCGACGCACTGTTGCCCGGACTGACCGCGCACAGCAAGCAGAGCCACTCGTTCGGCCCAGCATTCAGCTACACACGGTGAGAAGCGCCCAAATCTAGCGGGCGCCGCCCCGGCCACGACCCGCGCCCGAGCGAGCCGAGTGCGCCGCCGCGGAGTGCGACGACGAGGACGGGCCGCCGCTCGAGGCGACTGTGCGCCGGCCACCGTCGCCGCCCGAGCCGCCCGAGCCGCCGGTCGCGCCGGAGCCACGACCGCCCGAGCCACCGCGCCCGCCGGAGCCACCGGGAGCACCGCCACCGCGACCCCGACCGGAGCCGCCACGAGCGCCGGCACCCGAGCCGCCGGGAGCACCGCCGCCACCGCGACCGCGACCGGAGCCGCCGCCGCGGCGCGACCCGCCCGAGCCACCGGACCCACCGGCCGCCTGCGGCGCGGGCTTGCGCGACGCGGCCGCCGGGCCGTCCTCGGGCGCGACGCGGGGCGCCGGCTCGCCGACCAGCGCCACGATCTCGCGCGCGCCGGGGCCGACGTCGACCGGCTTGGCCTTGATCCCGGCCTTGCGCGTCATCGACGCGACCTCGGCCCGCTCGGCCGGCGGCACCAGCGTGACCACGTCACCGGCCGAGCCGGCGCGGGCCGTGCGCCCGGACCGATGGGTGTACGCCTTGTGCTCGGCGGGCGGGTCGACGTGCACCACGAGGGCGACGTCGTCGACGTGGATGCCGCGCGCGGCGATGTCGGTGGCGACCAGCACGCGGACGTCGCCAGCGGAGAAGCCCGCCAGGTTCCGGTCACGGGCGGGCTGCGAGAGGTTGCCGTGCAGCTCGGTGGCCGGGATGCCCGCGGCCGTGAGCTGGCGCGAGAGCTTGCGCGCGGCGTGCTTGGTGCGGGTGAACATCATGCTGCGGCCGTGGCCGGACGCCAGCTCCTGCACCACGGCGTTGCGGTCCGCGGGCGCCACCGTGAAGAGGTGGTGCGTCATGTCGGGCACGGGCTCCTCGGCCGCGTCGACGCTGTGCGTCACCGCGTCGTGGAGGAACTCGCGCACCAGCCGGTCGACCTCGCCGTCGAGGGTCGCCGAGAACAGCATCCGCTGCCCGTCGCGGGGCGTGCGGCGCAGCAGGCGGCGGACCGCCGGGAGGAAGCCGAGGTCGCTCATGTGGTCGGCCTCGTCGAGCACCGTCACCTCGACGCGGTCGAGGTCGACGAGACCCTGGCCGATGAGGTCCTCGAGACGGCCGGGGCAGGCGATCAGCAGGTCGACGCCCTGGCGGAGCGCGTCGGCCTGACGACCCTGGCCGACGCCGCCGTAGACGACGGTCTGGCGCAGGCCGAGGATCTCGGCGAGCGGGGCCAGCGCGTCGCGGACCTGGCTGGCGAGCTCGCGCGTCGGCAGCAGCACCAGGCCGCGCGGGCGCTTCGAGATGGTGCGACCGCTGGTCAGGCGCGTGAGCAGCGGCAGACCGAACGCGAGGGTCTTGCCGCTGCCGGTGCGGCCGCGACCGAGCACGTCGCGGCCGGCCAGCGCGTCGGCGATCGCTGCGCGCTGGATGGGGGTGGGCTCGGTAATGTCGCGCGCGGCCAACGCGTCCACGACGTCGCGGGGGACGCCGAGGTCGGTGAAGGTCGGGGCGGAACGGGGAGCAGACGTCGTCGGGATGTCGGGGAACCTTCCACGGGAGCGGGGGGCCGCGAGCGTCGGCCCGTCCGTCGTGGAGGGGGGACCGCGCGAGAAAGCGGTGTGCTGACGACCCACGGGCGCCATCGGCGGCGCCCTGTACGACTCCAGTGTCCCAGAGACGGTGTGTGCGGGTGCGACACCGGGGCCGAACGCGGCTCGGAACGCCCGGTGTCCTCCGGCACACCGACCGACGTGAACCGCCGCCGGGGCGCGATCACACCGCGCTTTCTGCTGCTGATGGCGGCCGAGCAGGGCGAGGCCGGGACGCGGCCCTGCGGCGCACTTGCTCACGGTCGCGCGGCGCCGCCCGGCGCGGGCGCGCCGGTGACGTGGGTGCTCGACGGCCCGCACGTCCGTCGGAGGATGGGCCGGTGACCGTCGAGGACCTGTGGTGGCGCTGGGTGGACCGGCTCGAGGAGCGGGGCTGGGGAGCGCGGAGGGTGTTGCGTCCGCCGGCCGGACAGGACGTGCTGGTCGCGGCGTTCGAGCCGGTGGGTGGCGTGCCCCCCGAGCTCGCCGCGGTGTACCGCCTCGCCGACGGCCAGATCGGGATCCGCGACGCCGGAGGCGTGAGCACCAACCTCTTCCCCGGCTACGAGTTCCTCTCCCTCGCCGGGGCGCGGCGGGCCTGGCAGGGGTGGGCGGACATCCGCGCGTCGTACGCGCCGGAGGACTTCGACGACATGATCACGGTCCGTGGCGACGACCCGGTGCACCGCTCCTACACGCGCGCCGCGTGGTGGCCGTTCGCCGAGGACGGGGGCGGCAACCACCTCCTGCTCGACCTCGACCCCGCTCCCGGGGGCACGGTCGGCCAGGTGATCGTCGCGGGGCCCGACGAGGACGAGCGACGCGTGCTGGCGCCGGGGTTCGTTGCCTATCTTGCAGCGCTGCTCGACGCCGACCTCGACGACCCCGACCCGGGCGCGCTCGCCGAGGGCGTCGCGTGGTGGGACGCCCCCGGCCTGCGCTGACTCACCAGCCGTCGAAGAAGCCGCCGCCGTCGAAGCCGCCGCCGTCGAAGCCCCCGCCGTCGAAGCCCCCGGGGTCCATGCCCGGATCCATGCCCGGGTCCGTGCCGCCGTCGAACCCGCCGCCCATGTCCCCGGCGAACGCGTCCCCACCGACCGCGGCGGCGCCGAAGCCCGAGAACAGGGCGCTCGCGACCATCATCCCGCCGACGGCGCCGACGCCGCCGAGGAGCATCGGCTTCCACCACGGCTCGGAGTACCAGCCGGCGGGCACGGGCCGTCCGCCGACCCTGCCGCCCGGGTAGTAGTGGTTGTTCTGCGCCGAGGGCTGGGGCGAGCCGGTGACGCTGCGACCGTCGACGTCCACCTCGCTCGTGGACGCGAGCTCGCCGGCCCGGGCCCGCTCGGCGGATCCGGGGAGCTCGGGGCCGGGGTCCATGCCCATCGCGGTGCGGGCGGCGCGCACGTAGTAGAGGCCCTCGAGGGCGGTGTCGGTGACCAGGCGGTACTGCGGCGCGCTCGTCGCCTGGTCGAGCTGCGAGCCGGCGGCCGTGTAGCGCTCCGCGGCGTCGGCGAGCGCCTGCTTCGAGGGCTCGTCGGACCCGACGAGGTTGAGCACCTGGCCGCCCAGGCGCTCGTACCAGCGCCGGGCCTCGGCCTCGGCGTCGCCGAGCTGGTTCGCGGCGGTGGTCCCCCGGCCGCGCCCGCGCGTGGCCATGAGCGCGATGAGTCCGCCGACGACGAGCAGGATGAGCAGGATCTCCACGCCCTCCACAGTGCGCGCGGGTCCTGAGAACGGGCTGTGAGCAGGCTGGACGCCCGATGTTGTTCCGGCGAAGGGAGTTCCTCGCCGCTCTATCGGGGTGATGGTGCCCTTCGCGCGAAACGGCCCGGGCGCTCAGGTGCGCCGCATGGGGACGTGCGGGATGCCGTCCTCGTCGTAGCCCGGGCCGTCGACGGCGAAGCCGAGGCGTGCGTAGAACCCCTGCGCCTGCACCTGGGCCCCGAGGACGACCGGTCCCTCGATCTCCGCGAGCACGACCCGCACCAACGCCGCCCCGGCGCCCGTGCCGCGGTGCTCGGGTGCGGTGACGATGCGCCCGATCCGCGTCTCACCCCCGCTCTCGAGGATCCGCAGGTACGCCACGACCTCGCCCGCCGGGCCCCGCGTCCACACGTGCTCGGCCTCGGCGTCCAGGCCGTCGAGCTCCTGGAACGCGCACTCCTGCTCGACGACGAACACCCGGACCCGCAGGGCGAGCAGGTCGTAGAGGTCGCGCGGGGTCAGGTCGTCGAAGCGGGCCCGTTCAGTCAAAGCCCACGACGGCGCCCTCGGCCGCCGAGCCGACGAGGCGGGCGTACTTGCCGAGGACGCCGGTGCGGTGCTTGGGCGGCGGCGGGGTCCAGCCGGCCGACCGCTCGGACAGCTCCTCGTCCGAGACCAGCAGGTCCAGGGTGCGCGCCGTGAGATCGAGGCGGATCCGGTCGCCCTCGCGCACGAACGCGATCGGTCCGCCGTGCGCGGCCTCGGGGGCGACGTGCCCGACGCAGAGGCCCGTGGTGCCGCCGGAGAAGCGGCCGTCGGTGAGCAGCAGGACGTCCTTGCCGAGCCCGGCACCCTTGATCGCCCCGGTGACCGCGAGCATCTCGCGCATCCCGGGCCCGCCGCGCGGTCCCTCGTCGCGGATGACGACGACGTCGCCGGGGTTCAGGTCGTTGCTCGACACCGCGTCCATGGCGCCCTGCTCGCCGTCGAAGACGCGCGCGGTGCCCTCGAACGAGGCGGTGTCGAAGCCCGCCGACTTGACCACGGCGCCGTCGGGCGCGAGCGAGCCGCGCAGGATCGTCAGCCCGCCGGTGGGGTGGATCGGGTTCGACAGCGGCCGCAGGATGTCGCCGTCGAGGGGGCCGGGCGCGAGCGCGTCGAGGTTCTCGGCGACGGTGCGCCCGGTGACGGTGAGGGCGTCGCCGTGCAGCAGGCCCGCGTCGAGCAGGGCACGCATGACCACCGGGACGCCGCCGACCTTGTCGACGGTCGTCATCATGTGCCGCCCGAACGGCTTGACGTCGGCGAGGTGGGGGACCTTGTCGCCGATGCGGTTGAAGTCGTCGAGCACGAGGTCGACGCCGGCCTCGCGGGCGATCGCGAGCAGGTGCAGCACCGCGTTGGTGGAGCCGCCGAACGCCATCACCACGGCGATCGCGTTCTCGAACGCCTCGCGCGTCATGACGTCGCGGGCGGTGTGGCCGCGGCTCAGCATCCCGACCACCGCGTCGCCGGACTGCCGCGCGAACCCGTCGCGACGGCGGTCGGCGCTCGGCGGCGACGACGAGCCGGGCAGCGCCATGCCCATCGCCTCGGCCGCGCAGGCCATGGTGTTGGCGGTGTACATGCCGCCGCAGGCGCCCTCGCCGGGGCAGATGGCGCGCTCGATCTCGTCGACCTTCTCGCGGGTGATCAGCCCGCGGGCGCAGGCACCGACGGCCTCGAAGGCGTCGATGATCGACACCTCCTTGCCGTCCACGGTGCCGGGCATGATCGAGCCGGCGTAGAGGAAGACCGACGCGAGGTCGAGCCGGGCGGCCGCCATCAGCATGCCGGGCAGGGACTTGTCGCAGCCCGCCAGCGTGATGGTCCCGTCGAGGCGCTCGGCGGACACCACCGTCTCCACCGAGTCGGCGATGACCTCGCGGCTGACCAGCGAGTAGTGCATCCCGACGTGGCCCATGGAGATCCCGTCCGAGACGGAGATCGTGCCGAACTCCATCGGGAAGCCGCCGGCGTGGTGCACGCCCTCCTTGGCCGCGGTGGCCAGGCGGTCCAGGGACAGGTTGCAGGGGGTGATCTCGTTCCACGACGACGCGATGCCGATCTGGGGCTTCGCGAAGTCGTCGTCGGTCATCCCGACCGCGCGCAGCATCCCGCGGGCGGCGGCCCGCTCCATCCCGTCCGTGACGTCGCGGCTGCGGGGCTTGAGGTCGGCGGACTCCATGAGGCGAAGGTAACGCTTGTCCCTCCCCGGGGGTCGGGGCAGACTCCCGCGCATGTCCGGGGAGACGCTCGAGCGGTTCTGGCCGAGCCGTCGCCTCGACAGCTTCGACGAGCTCTGTCGCTAGGACGCCGCAGGCAGGAGCCGGATCCGTCTCCACGACGCTCCCGCCCGCGCGTCCGCCGGTGCCCGCCTGCGCCCCTGTCCGGCGCTCCCCCCGCGATCCCCGGATCGATCACTGCCTGGAGCTCGTCACCGTGACCACCATCGCCCCACCCCGCGTCGTGCGCCTCGACCCCGTCCTGCACGGCCTCGTCGATCCCGCGGGAGGCACGCGCGACCTCGACGCGATGCTCGCGCAGGCCCGGGCCGCCGAGCTCGGCGGCGCCGCGGCCGTCACCATCCCCGCCGGCTCCGCGCCCGGGGGCCGCCAGTGGCCGAGCACCGCCCAGGCGCTCGCCGTCCTGCTCGCGACGAGCACCGTGCACGTCGTCGTCGAGGTGAGCGCCGAGGCCTGGACGCCCGACGCCCTCGCCCGCTTCGCCGCGAGCGCCACCGGCCTCGCGGGACGGCGCCTCGCCGTGCGGGTGCTCGGCCCGGGCTCGGCGACCCTCGCCGCCGCCCTGTCGGCCCGCTGGGCGGGCCCGGTCGCCACCGCCGACACCGATCTCGCCACGCTCGTCGCCTGACGCCCTCCAGGCGAGACCCCAGTCACAGCACCGAGCAATAGTTGACGCCTCAACCTTGAGTGCTAGAGTCTGCGTTGACAGTTGATGCTTCAAGTCTCCCTTCGGAGGACGACATGACCGAGACCGCCGCGCCGACCCTCGAGCTCGCGGGTGAGTACCAGATCGACCCCGCGCACACGCGCATCGGTTTCACCGCCCGCCACGCCATGGTCACGAAGGTGCGGGGCACGTTCGGCGAGTTCCGTGGCAACGCCAGCATCGGCGAGGACCCGGCCCGCTCGGGCGTCGAGATCATCATCGCGGCCAACAGCCTGAACACGGGCCAGGAGCAGCGTGACGGGCACGTCCAGGGCGACGACTTCCTCGCCGTGAACGTCTACCCGGAGATCACCTTCCGCTCCACCTCGGTCGAGAAGAACGGCGACACCTTCACGATCACCGGTGACCTCACGATCCGCGACACCACCAGGCCGGTCACCGTGCCCTTCGAGTTCACCGGCCTCGCCAAGGACCCGTTCGGCAACGTCCGCGCCGGCTTCGAGGGCGCCACCACGATCAACCGCAAGGACTGGGGCATCACCTTCAACGCCGCGCTCGAGACCGGTGGTGTGCTCGTCTCCGAGAAGATCGGCCTCGAGTTCGACATCTCGGCCATCAAGCAGGCCTGATCAGCACGGTCACGCCCGACACGGCCCGCGCTCCCCTCTGAGGGGAACGCGGGCCGTCGTGCGTCTACCCGGACGCGCCCGGCTCCTCGAACTTCACGTCGACCGACTGGTGGTCCTTCTGCCGCTCGGACTCGGCGTAGGACGCGTAGGCCCGCAGGTCGGCCGCGGTGGTGTCGCGGTCGTCGGGATACATGCTGAACAGGCTGCGCGGGTGCAGCCTGCGCACGAGGACGGCGTCGAGCTCGGCGCAGAGCACGAACACCGACGCCAAGAGGTAGATCCAGGCCAGCAGACCGATCACGATCCCGAAGAACCCGTACGTCGCGCTCGCGCCCTGCAGGCGGGTCCCGACGAGCCAGGTGCCGACCGACAGCAGCACCTGCCAGGCGATCCCGGCGGAGACCGCCGCGACGAGGCGGTCGCGCAGGCGCCCCGGCCGGGCGGGCAGCAGGTGGTAGGCCAGCAGGAACAGGCCGATGTTGACGAGGGTGCCGGCGACCGTCGCGACCGCGCGGCCGAGCGCCCCGAGCCCGGTGGTGGCGCCGGCGGCGGTCGCCAGGGTCGAGAGGCCGGCAGTGACCATCACGCCGCAGCCGACCAGCACCACGACCAGCACACCCTTGCCGTAGGCGACCCCGATGCTCACGCGCTCGGCCTTCGGCACCGCCCAGACCTCGTCGAGCGCGTGCTGCGCGGCGTGGGTGACCCCGAGGGCGCCGTACACGGCCAGCACCACGCCGACGACGAGACCGGCCACGCTCCCGCTCAGCGTGTGCACGTTGTCGCGGATCTGGTCGCCGATCACCGGCACGTTGCGCAGCGCCGAGGACAGCACCGCCTGCTGGGCGGCGGGGTCGTCGTGGAGCACGTAGCCGAGACCGGTGACCCCGAGCAGCAGCAGCGGGAACAGCGACACCAGGCCGTAGTAGGTCAGGAGGGCGGCCAGGTAGGTGCCCTGGTCGTCGACGAACTTGTAGATGACGGCGAGGGGCAGCGCGGCCCACCGGTGTCGGCGCTGGAACGCGTCGAACCGCCTCGAGACGCCCATCGGCGCCACCTCCCCCGACCCTCACGTCACGTATACCCCCTTCCCGCGGTCCACAGCGGGGCCCGGAGCGCGGTCGCCGGCACGGCCGATCGGGGCCCGGGGTGGGCGCCGGGCACCCGGACGCGACACACTGGCCGCCCGACGACGGCGAGGGAGCAGCTGGTGGAGTTCGACGTGCTGGTCGAGGTGCCTCAGGGCAGCCGCAACAAGTACGAGATGGACCACGAATCGGGGCGCCTGCGCCTCGACCGGACGCTGTTCACGGCGACGCGGTATCCCGCCGACTACGGCTATATCGAGAACACCCTCGGCCAGGACGACGATCCGCTGGACGCCCTCGTCCTCGTCCAGCAGCCGACGTTCCCCGGCTGCCTCGTGCGCAGCCGCGCGATCGGGATGTTCCGCATGACCGACGAGGCCGGTGGCGACGACAAGGTGCTGTGCGTCCCCAGCGACGACCCGCGCCTCGAGCACCTGCGCGACATCCACCACCTCGACGAGTACCACCGCATGGAGATCCAGCACTTCTTCGAGGTCTACAAGGCGCTGGAGCCCGACAAGAAGGTCGAGGGCCACGAGTGGGTGGGCCGCGCGGAGGCCGAGAAGGAGGTCCGCGCGTCCCTGGAGCGGGCCGAGAAGGCCGGCTACACGACGTGACCGGAGTGCGCGCATGACCGAGCCTCCGGACCCGCCGCCCACCATCGCGACGATGCGCACGATCGGGTACGTGTGGATCGCCGTGGGTGTGCTGGCGATCCTCGGGGGCGCCGTCGCGACGGTGTTCGCGGTGGCGGTGTTCGGTGTGCTCGCCGCACTGCTGGGTGCCGGGCTCGTGGGCATCCAGCATGTGCGGGCGCGCTCGGCGATCCGTGCCTCGCGCACCCTCACCAACGCGCCCGCGCCGCCGGCGGATCCCCCGTCGGCCAACCCGGGTCCGCCCGCCGGTCCTCCTCCCGTCGGCGGCCCGCACGACGACGGCCCCGCCGGGCAGGTCGACGACGAGCAGGACGACGACGGCGGCGTCGAGGCCCCCGTCGGGTCGCCCGGCGGGGACGAGGAGGAGCTCTCGATCTCCGAGGAGGAGGACGGCACGGGCTCGCGGACGGCCGACGACGAGGACTCCGGCGGACGCCGGGACTGACCGGCGCGTGGCCCGGGTAGTGATCACGGGACGTTGACGTCCACCCCGGGGAGACTCCGTGCCGACACCCACCGACGACGACCGCACCCTGCTGACGGTCATCGCGCGCATGACCGCGCTGCCCGGCAAGGAGCAGCAGCTGCGCTCCGAGCTCGAGCAGTTGGTCGAGCCGACGCTGGCCGAGGACGGCTGCGTCAACTACGACCTGCACGTCGCGGTCGATGACCCGGCCACGTTCTTCTTCTACGAGAACTGGACGAGCCCTGGGCACCTCGAGGCGCACCTGGGCAACAGCCACCTGGTGGAGTTCGCCGGTAAGCTCGACGAGTACCTCGTCGGCGGTGCCGACGGGCTGGTGATCACTCAGCTGCAGCGGATCAAGTGAGTTCCACCGCCACCCCGCGCACGGTCGCCTCGGCCATGGCCGAGGCGGCCGCAGCGTGGATCGAGGGTCTCGACGACGAGCAGCGCGCCCTCGGTGCGTGGGCCTGGCCGGGGTCGAACGCCGCCGACGCCGAGCGGGTGCGCTGGTACTACACGCCCACCGACCACGGCGGCCTGACGATCCACCAGCAGCGGCCCCACCAGCAGCGCGCGGCGATGCGCCTGCTCGCGACGGGGCTGTCCGAGGCGGCCTACGTCAGCGCCTCGACGATCATGGGCCTGGAGAACGTCCTCGACCGCACCGAGGGGTTCACCGCCGGCTTCGCCCGCGAGCGCGGCCGTGATCCCGGGATGTACCACCTGCGGGTCTTCGGCGATCCGACCGGCGCCGGCCCCTGGTCGTGGCGCTTCGGCGGCCACCACGTGTCGGTGCACCACCTCGTCGTCGACGGCGAGGCCGTCGCCGGGAGCCCGTGCTTCCTCGGCGCCGACCCGATGGTCTCGCCGCTGCTCGGCGGGCGGGAGCTGCGCCCGCTCGGCGGCGTCGAGGACACCGCGCGCGACCTGCTGCACGCCCTCGACGCCGACCAGCGCCACCGCGCGGTCCTCACGGCCACCGCGCCGGCCGACATCATCGGCGCCAACCGCGTCCGCCCGGCCGCGGGCGACCGGCTGATCCCGCTGCCCGACCTGTGGCGCGGGCATTTCGAGCAGGACCTCGAGGACCGTCTCTGGTCGATGCACGAGAGCCTGGAGGCCCAGCTGGGCGTCACCGAGGCCGACCGCGCGGCCACCGAGCTGACCGCGACGCCGCGGGGCCTGCCGGCCGCCGAGATGACCGCCGACCAGCAGGCGATGCTGCGCGAGGTGCTGGAGACCTACGTCGGGCGCATGCCGCCCGGAATCGTGGAGCGCGAGAGGGCTCGCTTCGACGGGGACGCCCTGGACGGCGTCGCGTTCGCCTGGGCCGGCGGCGTGGAGCGCGGCGAGCCGCACTACTACCGGCTGCAGGGTCCGCGCCTGCTCGCGGAGTGGGACAACACCCAGCGCGGGGTCAACCACGCCCACTCGGTGTGGCGCGACCCCGGCCACGACTTCGGTCTCGACCTGCTGGGCGAGCACCTCACGGAGCACCACGCGTGAGCACGCCCGTCGCCGACCCGACGGTCACGCTGCCCGACGGCGTGCTGCGCGGTCGGCGGCGTGGTGACGTCGTGGAGTTCCTCGGCATCCGCTACGCCACAGCGGCGCGCTTCGCCCCGCCGCGGGCGCCGGAGCCGTGGACCGGCGTCCGCGAGGCCGTGGAGCGCGGCCCGACCGCGCCACAGCTGCCCGCGCGGGTCGCCGCCGTCACCGGGCCCTCCCCCGACGACGGCGCGCCGCAGGACGAGGACTGCCTGCGCGTCGACGTCCGTGCCCCGGCCGCGGCGCTCGCCGACGGCGTGCCGCGCCCCGTGCTCGTGTGGCTGCACGGCGGCGCCTACGTCATCGGGTCGGCGGCCACGTCCTGGTACGACACCGCCCGGCTGGTGAGCGAGGGCACCGACGGCGGGGTCGTCACGGTCAACGTGGGCTACCGGCTCGGCGTGCTCGGGTGGCTCGCCGCGCCTGGGGTGTCCGACGGCAACCTCGGCCTGCTCGACCAGCTCGCCGCCCTGCGCTGGGTGCGCGACCGCATCGCGGCCTTCGGGGGCGACGCGGACCAGGTCACGGTGATGGGCCAGTCCGCGGGCGCGCACGCGATCGCCT
The DNA here is from genome assembly GCF_028737215.1 of Actinomycetospora chibensis. GTDB lineage: Bacteria > Actinomycetota > Actinomycetes > Mycobacteriales > Pseudonocardiaceae > Actinomycetospora > Actinomycetospora chibensis. The sequence continues at coordinate 51,192 of NZ_JAQZAM010000005.1, forward strand.
GCCTCATGACCGTCCCCGAGGCCCGGCCGCTGTTCCGGCGCGCGATCCTGCAGAGCGGCCAGCTCGGGCTCGGGCTGTCGTCCCCGCAGCGGGCCGCCCGCGTGGCGGGGTACGTGACCGAGGGCCTGCAGGGCGCCGACCCGGCGACGGCCGGGGTCGAGGACGTGCTCGCCGCCCAGCGCCACGCGATGATCCGCGCGGCCGGACCGGGCGGGCTCGACTCGTCGCCGGCCTTCGCGCCCGTCGACGGCGTCCCACCGCTGTCGGCCGGTGTCACCTGGGCCGACGCGGCGTCGGCGGGTCACGACGTGCTCGTCGGGTCGACCGCCGACGAGGCCGAGACGTTCGTGCGCATCAGCCCGGCCCTGTGGGGGCTCAAGCGGCTGCCGGTGCTCGGGCGGCTCACCTCGGTGGGCGCCGCGATGGCGACGCGGCGGGTGTTCGGCGCGCCGGCCGAGCGGTTCGCGGACGACGCGGCGACGGCCGGCGCGCACACGTTCAGCTACCGCTTCGCCTGGCGTGCGCCCGCGTCCGGGCTCGGGGCGTGCCACTGCATCGAGCTGCCGTTCCTGTTCGGGGCGCGCGACGCCTGGGTGGACGCCCCGATGCTGCGCGGTGCCGACTGGGACGCCGACGTCGAGCCGCTCGGTGCGGTGGTGCGCGCGGCGTGGCTGCGCTTCGTCCGGACCGGGAACCCCGCGACCGACGCCCTGCCCTGGCCGTCGCACGCGGCGGGCGGAGGGCCGACGGTGGTGCTCGACGCCTCCGTCGCCGGGAACGGGCACACTCGATGACGTCCCCCCGAACTCCGAGGAGAACACGATGCCCCTGATGCGCAGGGTCGCGGCCGCCGGCGCGGCCATCGCCGCCGCGCGGCGCTACGCGCGGCAGAACCCCGAGAAGGTCAACCGCTACGCGGACCAAGCTGCGGCGTTCGTCGACGGCAAGACCGGCGGGCGATACCGCAAGCACATCGACTCGGCGATGCGCCAGGTCCGCAAGCAGACCAGCGTCCCGGGCCGCACCACCCCCTTCCCGGAGCCGCAGTACTACGGGCCGCAGTCCGCGACGCGCTACCCGAGCCAGCGGACCGACCGGCCGTAGGCGATCTCGATGTGACGCCGGCGCCGGCAGTGGGCACTCCGACGACCATGGGACTGAACTACCGCGGTCGTCGCAAGCTGGGCCCGCTGCCGGTGTGGCGCAACGTCTCGCGCTCCGAGGGCAACGGGAAGACCGTCTCCTGGACGGTCAAGCTCTTCGGCGTGAGCTGGAACAGCCGCACGAAGAAGAAGACCGTCGACCTGCCCGGTGGCTACTCCTACACCTCGGAGTGACGTGCCTGCTCCCGTCGTCCTGATCACCGGCGCCACCGACGGCCTCGGCCGGGCCCTCGCGCACGACCTCGTCGGGCGCGGCGACGAGGTGCTCGTCCACGGCCGCGACCCCGAGCGGCTCGCCGCGACCGTCGACGAGATCCGCGCGGCGACCGGCGTCGAGGTCGCCTCGTACCGCGCCGACCTCGCCGAGCTGGCCCAGGTCCGCGAGCTGGCCGACCGCGTCGCCGCCGACCACCCGGCGCTCGACGTGCTTCTCAACAACGCCGGCATCGGAGCCGACGTCCCCGGGGGCGGCGAGCGCCAGGAGAGCGTCGACGGGCACGAGCTCCGGTTCGCGGTGAACTACCTCGCGGGGCACCTGCTGACCCGGCGGCTGCTCCCGTCCCTGCGGGCGGCGGGCAGCGAGCGCGGCCCGGCGCGGATCGTCATGGTGTCGTCGGCCGGGCAGGCGGCGATCGACTTCGACGACGTCATGCTGGAACGCGACTACTCGGGCTGGCGGGCCTACTGCCAGAGCAAGCTCGCGCAGATCCTCGACGTCTACGACCTCGCCGACGACCTCGACCCGGGCGTCGTCACGGCGACGGCCCTGCACCCGGCGACGTACATGCCCACGAAGATCGTGCCGTCGCCGATCAGCACGATCGCCGAGGGCGTGGCGGCGACGGCGCGGCTCGCGGTGGACCCGGAGCTCGCCGGTGTCACCGGCCGCTACTTCAACGGCGTGCGCGAGGCCCGTCCCGATCCACAGGCGCAGGACCCGCAGGCCCGGGCACGGCTGCGGGCGATCGCAGATGAGCTGGTCGGGGAGCTGACCCAACCCTGACGGAAGGTGTCAGCCTCTACCCGGCAGGATGATCGCGTGACCCACCTCGAGAGCGCGTTCAGCATCGACCTCTGGGAGCCGGCGGAGGGTGACGCCCTGGCCGAGCCGGAGGGCCGGGGGCCGGCGACGGGTCGGGCGTTGATCCGGAAGACCTACTCCGGACCCCTCCAGGGCACCGCGGTGGGCGAGATCCTCACGACCCAGGGCGAGGGTGGGGCCGCGTACCTCGCGCAGGAGCGCGTCGTCGGCGAGCTCGACGGCCGGACGGGCAGCTTCGTGCTCCAGCACGGCGCCGCCGGCGGGGACGGGCAGGAGATGCGCCAGTGGGCGTTCGTCGTCGCCGGGTCCGGTGCCGGCGACCTCACCGGCCTGCGCGGCACCGGCGTGGTGGCCCACGAGCTGCTGACCCTCGACTACGAGCTGCCCTGATGGCGTTCACCGAGGCGCCCGACGGCACCCACCGCTACCGCGCGACGTGCACGTGGTCGGGCTCTACCGGGGCCGGCTACGACGCCTACGAACGCGCCCACCGCGTGGAGGCGCCGCCGGCCGCCGCCGCGCTCGAACTCTCCAACGACCCGTCGCTCGGCGGCGACGCCTCCCGGCTCGACCCCGAGCAGCTGGTGCTGGCCGCGGCGTCGTCGTGCCAGCTGCTGTCGTTCCTGGCGATCGCGGCCCGCGCGCGGATCGACGTCACCGACTACCGCGACGACGCCGAGGCGGTGATGTCGCACGACGAGGGTCCGGCGCGGATCGCCGGGATCGTGCTGCGCCCGCAGATCACCGTGGCGCCGGGCCCGAGCGTTCCGCGCGTGGAACGGCTCGTGCACCTCGCCCACGGCGAGTGCTACGTCGCGAACAGCCTCGCGACCCCGGTGGCCGTGGAGCCCGCGATCACCTACTCCGTCTAGGCAGCCAGCAGGTCGGCCAGCCGGGCGCGGTAGCGGGCGACGTTGTCGAGCTTGATCTGCTCGTAGCCCCGCACCATGTCCGGCAGGCCGGCGATCTCGACGGCGCGGTCCGTGTCGTCGAGGGTCAGCAACGTGGGGACCAGCGAGCGGTACTCCGCCACCAGCTCCCGCTCGACGCGACGGACCTCGGCGACGCCGAACGGGTCGAGCCGCGTCCCGCGCAGGCGGCGCATCGCCCGCAGGGTGCGGTAGCCCGGCCGGAACCAGCGGCCCAGCGTGATCTTGCGCTGCATCCCGACCGCCCGGAGCACCGGCGGGTGGAGCTTCCACGCGTACCGGGCGCCGTCGCCGAACTGCGCGCGCACCGAGGCCTCGAGCGCCGGGTCGAGCGAGAGGCGCGCGACCTCGTACTCGTCCTTGTACGCCATGAGCTTGTACAGCCCGGTGGCGATGGCCTCGGCGAGGCGCGGGTCGGCGCCCACCGTGCCCGCGACCACCGACGCGTACTGCCGCGCGTAGTCCCCGTCCTGGTACGCGACGAGCTCGGGCACCCGGATGCCGACCAGGCGCGCCAGCTCGCTGCCCACCGGGGCACCGATCGACGCGACGATCTCCGCCGCCTCCGCGGCGCCGCGCGCGTCCAGCCCCGGGACTCCCGTGTCGGGGCCGGTACCCGTCGCCGCGGCGACGGCGGACGCGAACGCCGCCGGCTCCGCGACGGCCTGGCGGCCCCGCCGGAACGCCTGCAGGTTCTTCTCGACCGCCGCACCGTTGAGCGTGAACGCCTCCTCGACCGCCGAGGCGGGCAACGGCAGCGCGCCGGCCTGGAAGGCCGCGCCGAGCAGCAGCGTGAGCGCGAACTGGTCGTCCCCGAACAGCGCCTCGCTCAGCGCGCGGGCGTCGAGGACCACCCCGGCGTCCTTCCGGGTCCGCTCGGTGATCCGCTTCAGCACCGCGTCGGCGTCCGGGAACGAGACCGTCGGGTCGACGACCATCGCACCGGTCGCCACCTTCGCCGACGAGATCGCGGCGACCGTGCGCCACGACGAGGTGGTGGCGAGGTTCGAGGGTTCCGCAGCGACCAGCAGGTCGGCGCCGAGGTAGAGGTCGCACTCGCCCTCGGCCGCCCGGCCCGCCGCCTCGCGCGGCGCCCGGCTGATCTTGACGTCGGAGACGACCGCGCCGCCCTTCTGCGCGAGACCCGTCTGGTCGAGCCCGCGCACGTGACGCCCGGCCACCAGCCCGGCGGTGGCGAGCACCTGGGACACCGTCGTCACGCCGGTGCCGCCGATCCCCGCGAGGCGCACGGTGAACGCGTCGGGGTCGACCAGCGCGGGCGGGGTCGCGAACGCGTCGGGGCCGAGCGGGGCGGCGTGTTCCGCGCGAAGGGCACCATCGCGCGCTCTAGGCGCGCGAAGGGCACCTTCGGCCGAATCCGCGGTGCCCGGCTCGACGGTCAGGAACGCCGGGCAGTCGCCGTCGAGGCAGGAGTAGTCCTTGTTGCACGAGGCCTGGTGGATGCGGGTCTTGCGGCCGAACTCGGTGTCGACCGGCGTGACCGACAGGCAGTTCGACGTCTGCCCGCAGTCGCCGCAGCCCTCGCAGACCCGCTCGTTGATCATCACGCGGGTGCTCGGGTCGGCGATCGTGCCGCGCTTGCGCTTGCGACGCTTCTGGGCCGCGCACTCCTGGTCGTGGATGAGGACGGTGACGCCCGGGGTGTCGGCGAGGACCCGCTGCGCCTCCTCGTACCGCGACCGGTCCCAGACGTCGACGCCCCGGGCGAGGCGGACGCCCTTGTAGCGCTTCCGGTCCTCGGTGGTGACGATGATCCGCGCGACGCCCTCGGCCTGGAGGCTCCGCGTGAGCGCCGGCATCGACAGCGCGCCCACGGCGTCCTGCCCGCCGGTCATCGCCGCGGCGCCGTTGTGGAGCAGGCGGAAGGTCAGGTGCGACCCGGCGGCGACGGCGGCGCGCACGGCGAGCGAGCCGGAGTGGTGGAACGTCCCGTCGCCCATGTTCTGCACGAAGTGGTCGGCGTCCACGAACGGCTCCATGCCCAGCCAGTGCGCGCCCTCGCCGCCCATCTGGCTCAGACCCGTGACCTCGCCGACCTGCTCCTCGGGCATCAGCAGCACCATCGTGTGGCAGCCGATCCCGGCGCCGACGAGGGAGCCCTCGGGGATCGCGGTGGTCGAGGTGTTGTGCGGGCAGCCCGAGCAGTAGAACGGGGTGCGGTGCGCGCCGTCGACGGGCGTCAGCGAGAGGTCGATCCGGCTTCTCTCCCGGGCCTGCCGGGCCTTCGCGTCGCGCCAGGCGACCACCGACGGGAACGACCCGTGCGCCAGCAGCCGCGCACCGAGGCGGCGCGCGACGACGTCGGGGTCGAGGTCGCCGTGCTCGGCGAAGAGCGTGGCGCTCTCACCGGGGATCTGGCCGGGGCCCCTCTTGCCGTGCACCGCCGGCGCACCGGCGCGGCCGTAGAGCTGCTCCTTGATCTGGGTCTCGAGGAACGCGCGCTTCTCCTCGACGACGACGATCTCGTCGAGGCCGTCGGCGAAGCGGTCGACGATCCCGGGCTCGAGGGGCCAGGGCATGCCGACTCGCAGCAGGCGCACACCGCGCCGGGCGAGCTCGGCGTCGTCGAGACCGAGGGTGTCGAGGGCCTGGCGCAGGTCGAGCCAGCTCTTGCCGGCCGCGACGACGCCGATCCGCGCCGGTCCGTGGCCGACGATGCGGTCGAGGCCGTTGGCGGCGGCGTAGCGGCGCGCGATCTCGAGCCGGGCGCGATAGAGGTCGCGCTCGATCGGCCCGAGGTGCGGCTGCAGGAGCGTCGCCGAGGGGGTGTGCACGTACTCGCGGCCGTCGATCGTCACGTCCGGGGCGACGATGCGCACGCGGTGCGGGTCGAGGTCGACGGTGCCGGAGCCGTCGGCCACCGCGGTGACCATCTTCAGCGCGGTCCACAGCCCGCTCGCGCGGGAGAGCGCGACGGCGTGGCGTCCGAGGTCGAGGACGTCCTGCGAGTCGGCGGGGTAGAGGACCGGGACGGCCATGTCGGCCAGCGCGGCCTCGGAGGCGCAGGGCACGCTCGACGACTTCGCCGCGGGGTCGTCGCCGACGAACGCGACGGCGCCGCCGCGCGAGTGGGTGCCGGTGAGGTTGGCGTGGCGCAGGGCGTCGGTGGCCCGGTCGAGGCCGGGCGCCTTGCCGTACCAGTAGCCGACGACCCCGTCGCGGGTGAGCGAGCCGGTGGCCGCGGCGAGCTGGGTGCCCTCCACCGCGGTGAGGGCGAGCTCCTCGTTGAGACCGGGCGCGAAGACGACGTCGTGCTCGGTGAGCAGGTCGCGGTGGCGGGCGAGCTCGAGGTCGTAGCCGGCGAGCGGCGAGCCCTCGTAGCCCGAGACGTAGCCCCCGGTGCGCAGGCCCGCGGCACGGTCGGCCCGGTGCTGGTCGAGTGGCAGGCGCACGAGGGCCTGGACGCCGGTGAGGTGCACGCGGCCGGTCGTCAGGGCGTAGCGGTCGCGCAGCGTCAGAGGGCGCTGCGGGCCGTCGCCCCGGTCGTCGCCGTGCGGGACGTCGAACGCAGGTGGGCGGACGTCGACGGTCATGGGGCACCTCCTCGGCGGGCGGACGTCCGGGCGGGTGGTCCCCGGCGTCCGGCCACGCTTCTCGCGGTGGCACGAAAGGTAGGGAGCTACTCTCCAGTGGTCTAGCCTCGTCCTGATCGACTGAGCCAATGGTACAGCTCGGCGGTCCCCTGACTGATCCCCTTCGGCCAATGGACGACACATGGACCTCGACGACCTCGACCGCGCCCTGCTGCTCGCGCTGCTCGAACGCCCGCGGGCCGGCCTCCGCGAGCACGCGCGGGCGCTCGGCATCGCCCGCGGCACCGCCCAGGCGCGCTTCCTGCGGCTCCAGGAGCGCGGGGTGATCGTCGGGTTCGCCCCGCACGTGAACCCGGAGGCGCTGGGCTTCGACGTGCACGCCTTCGTCACCCTGCACATCACGCAGGGCCGCCTCGACGACGTCGCCACCGGCCTGGAGGCCGTCGCCGAGGTCGTCGAGGTACACAGCATCACCGGCGACGGCGACCTCTGGGCCCGGGTGGTCGCCCGGACCAACGCGCACCTGGAGCAGGTGGTCCAGGGGATCATCGGCACCCCGGGGGTGGAGCGCACCCGCACGGAGATCGCCCTCACCGAGCGGGTGGCCTACCGCGTCCTGCCGCTCGTGCGCGCCCTCCCCCGCGGACGCCGGGGCTCGGACACCTGACCACCCCACGTCCACCCTGATCTACTCCCCACCGTGATCAGTGAGCTCGCGCTGGACAGCGCGTCCGAGCGGGTGGCCGACGGGGTGCACGAGATCGTCCTGTCCGACCGCTGGGGCCTGGACGACGGACGCCTCAACGGCGGGTACCAGCTCAGCGTCGCGCTCCGCGCGCTCGCGGACGAGGTCCCGCTGCCCGACCCCGTCGTGGCCTCGGCGTCCTACCTGCGCCCGGCGATGCCCGGGCCGGCGCGGGTGCTCACGGAGGTGGTGCGGGCCGGGCGCCGCCTGGCCACGGGCACGTCGCGGATCGTGCAGCCCGGCCCGGACGGCGGGGAGCGCGACGTGCTGCGCATGGAGGCGACGTTCGCGGACCTCGCCGCGAGCCCGGCTGATCCGCACGACCTGACCGCGGCGCCCGAGCTCCCGCCGTTCGACGCGTGCACGACGTTCGGCGGTGCCGACGCGCCCGCGACCGTCGCGGCGGTCGGCCGGCGGATGCGGTACGGGGTGACGGAGATGCCGGGGTGGACCCGCGGCGAGCCGTCGGGCGATCCTCGCGCGGAGTTCTGGTTCGCCTTCGCCGACGGCTCGGACGCGACGCTGCTCGACCTCGCCTTCGTCGTCGACGGCGCGGCGCCGGTGGTGCTCGAGCTCGGCCGCGGCTCGAGCACCGCCCAGCTCACGGTGCACCTGCGCGAGCACCCGGCTCCCGGGCCACTGCGGTGCCGCACGGTGACGAACCACGTGGCCCACGGCCTGCACGAGGAGGACGTGGAGGTGTGGGACTCCGCGGGTCGGCTCGTCGCGCAGTCGCGGCAGCTGGCGCTGCTGCTGTAGGCGCGGTCGGCAGTCAGAACGGTGGGTCGCTGTCGTAGCGGCTGCGGGTCGGGATCGTGGCCGTGGGGCGGGCCTTCTGGGTGAGCTTCTGGAACCAGTCGGGGTCGATGTCGTCGTGGGTGTCGGTGCGGTGGTCGTCCCAGCCGTCGTCGGGCAGGGGCCGGGGCGCGGCGGCGGGTCGGGGTGTCGGGAGTGGGTCGGTGATCGGCTTCGGGTGGCTGGTGTCGGTGATGCCGGCGCGGGTGCGGAGGACGAAGGTGCCGGGGCTGGGTTGCACGACATTCGCCGTCGCGGCGCGCCATGATCATGGCCAGGGCGTCGGCGGCGTGGACGGTGCCGTAGCCGGGGACGCTGCCGGGGTGCTGGTCGAGCCCGAGGGCGGTGGTGAGCCGCAGTCGAATCTCCACGGTGCCCTCCCGGAGGCGCCCGGGACGACGTTCGACCACATCGAGCGGCCCGAGCAGCTCGGAGGTCGCGGGCAGGTCGGGGAGATCGAGCAGGCCCTGCTCCGACGGTGACCGTGGTGCGGGGAGGTCGAGCGGAACGACCTCGTCGTCACCGGCGCCCGTGGCGCCTGGCCCGTCGTCGGGGCCCTCATCGTCGGGGCCCTCATCGTCGGGGCCCTCATCGTCGGGACCGCCGCCATCAGAACCGCCGACGGAGCCCTCGTCGGGGTCGTCGGGGGTGTTCTGCGCGTGGTACTCGGCGGCGAGCAGCAGCGCGATGGTGCGGTCGTCCATCCCGGCGGTGGAGCCGTCGAGCAGCCGCATCCCGACCTGCAGGCGCAGCACCCCGATCGGGGTCAGCACCCCGAGGTGGCGCACCGCGGCGGCGAGCGCGTCGATGCGCGCCTGGGAGGCGATCCCGTCCGGGGCCGGCGCATCACAGAACGACAGGTTCGCGGTCCCGGACGGGGTCGGCGTGAGGATCACCCGCGCCCGCGCCTCCGCCCGCCGGCGGCGCCGCTGGGCCCAGTCGGGGTCCAGCGCCGTCGCGACCTGCGCGATGCGCTCGATCACCGCCCCGACCGGCAGCCCGGGCGCCTCGGGCAGCACCAGCCGGCACACCTCGTGGGCGTGGTCGTCGGCGAGGTCACGGGTCTGCTCGCAGAGCGTGCGGGCCTTCGGCTCGTCGAGCCACCCGGCGTACAGGGCGTCGCCGACCTCGGGCAGCCGCACGAGCAGGTCGTCGGCCAGGTCCAGCTTGCGCGAGGACATGGTGCGCGACCAGCCCAGCAGCGCGGCGACCTCGTCGCCGCAGAACTCGTCGCACGACGCCAGGCGCTCGGTGCGCCCGGCCTGCGCGCGCCCCAGGTGGTGGATGCCCTCGAGCAGCTCCGCGCTCGCCCGGTTCAGCAACCGCCACCGGCCCCGCACGTAGGCGGCGAGATCCTCACCCGTCAACGCGGCCGGAGACAGGCGGTCCAGAGCAGCGGCCAGCTCCGCGCCCGGCGCGAGAGCATCCAGCCCGGCCCCCAGGCCGAACCGGACATCGTGGTCGATGCTCACAAGAACGACGCTAGCCCCGCCCCCCGACAACGACGGCCGCTCAGAGGCCTCCAGACCCAAGACAAAAGGTCACAGCACGGTAACGATCCCCTGCTCGAAGGCCCCTAGGTCCAGTACAGGACCCGGGCCGCGGGCAGGCGCTCCGAGAGCTCGGAGGTCACGTGCGCGCGCAGGTCCGCCATCACGTCGTCGGGGTAGACGTGCTTCACCGCGCCGAACTTCCCGCGCTTGGTGCGCCGCTGCTCGGGGTCCATCTCGAGGCGGGTGCGCGGGTACCAGGTCTCGAGGGTCTCCTTGCTGCCCGGCGTGAACCGGTGGGTGATGCACTCGGCGGTGAGATCGAGGTCGTCCACGCCCACGAGGGCCGTCGCGACCCGGGCGAGCAGGTCGGAGTACGCCGCCCGCCAGTCCCCGACGGGCATGATCGGCGCGATCGTCAGACCCACCGGCCAGCCGGCGCGGGCGAGCGTCGCGAGCGCGTCGATGCGCTTCCCGACGGGATCGGTCCCGCCCTCGAAGCGACCCACCACCGACTCCGGGCCGACGGAGAACCGCAGCCGCGTGCGACCGGCGTGCGGCAGGTCGAGCAGCCCCGCGACGTCGGCGAACTTCGTCGTCGCCCGCAGCTGCACGGGCCCGCCGAAGTCGTGGGTGCCGACGTGGCGGATCGCGGCCGAGAGGCTGCCGGTGACGTGCTCGATGCCCAGCGGGTCGGTGTAGCAGGACGCCTCGAAGGTGGTCCCCTCCGCGGCGCGGTCGACGTTGGTCGAGGTGATCGTGCCGTGCCCGACGTAGACGTCGAGGCCGGCGAGGATCTCCTCGAGGTCGCCGTAGACGCGAGTCATGGGCGGCCCCGTCAGCGACCCGGCGAGGTAGCAGTACTGGCAGTGGGCCGGGCAGCCGCGGGCGAGGTCGACCCGCCAGTCGGCGCTCGGCGGGATCGGGTCGAGCTTCCGCGCCGACGCCGGGCTCGTGACCACCGCCAGCGTCGACTTCGCCCGGGCGTAGGTCTCGCGCTCGGTCTCCCCGCGCACGCCGGTGATCCGGTCGCCGCGCAGCAGCTCGACGTCGTCGACGCCGGCCGACGCGCACCGACGGAGGATCACGTCGGTGTGCGGGTGCTCCTGCGCGGAGCGGGTGACCAGGACGCGCTGCGGGATCCAGAGACGGGTGGTGGGCAGACCGGTCGTCTGCGGGGCCGGAAGGGATCTCGTCATCGCATTCACGTCAACGCGCCGCACGTTCGGCGACTTCCGCCCGGACGGGGTGATTGCGCCCTCCGGGCGCGGGATACTCGGCCGCGTCCGGCAGTGGCGCCGGTCACATCCGCTCAGCCCCACTCGGGAGGTCCCGTGTCCGCCCCGTCCTCCGGTCCCGACCTGCGCCCCGCCGCGCTCGACGACGCCGCCCTCGCCGACCTGCGCCGCGTCGAGGAGCGCATCGGCACCCCGCTCGTCGCGTACGAGGCCGAGAGCCCCTACGCCGAGCTCACCGACGAGCAGCTCGCCGAGATCCGGCGCGCCGAGAGCGCCCTCGGCGTCCGGCTGCTGGCCTACCGCCCGGCCTGATCAGACCCGCGCCTCGGCGACCGCCACGGTGCGGCCTCCGAACCGCGCGACGTCCGGGTCCGCGAGCAGCGCGCACACCGCCCGGCCCGGCGCCTCGACGTCGTCCACGCCGGGTGGGAGCGCGTCACCCAGGGCCGCGACGATCGCCTCGGTGGCCGTGAAGCCCGGGGAGAGGCACAGCGCCGTGCCTCCGTGCGGCGCGAGGTCGTGGTGCACCGAGCGCGCGAGACGCGAGATGCCGGTCATCGCGAGGTCGTAGACGGCGTGCCCGCCGAGGACCTCGTCGTCGTGACCCCCGTAGCCCGTCATCACGACGAGCCCGCCGCGCGCGAGCACGAGCGGCGTCGCGGCGCGCACCGTGTCGTCGTGGCTGCGCAGCCCGACGTCGATCATGTTCGTCCAGTGCGCGGGGTCGAGCTCCCAGAACGGGCTCGGCGCGAAGGGCAGCGCGTTGCCGTCGAAGGCGTTGGCGACGACGAGGTCGAGCCCGTCGTGCCGCTCCCGGACGGCGCCGAGGACCGGGTCGAGCGCCGCGGCCCCGTGGGCATGGTCGACGGCGTGTGCGACACCGCGGCCGCCGCGCTCGTCGACCTCCGCCGCCGTGTCCTCCACCGTCCCCGGCAGGGTCGGGTGCGGCCGGGCCTAGGTGTCGCGATCGGTGACGTGCACCGTCGCGCCGGTGTCGGCCAGCGCCAGCGCGATCCCCGGCCGACGCCCCGGGCGGCTCCCGTGACCAGCGCGACCGTACTCACGACGCCGGGTCGGTCGCGGCGTAGCGCGGCGCGAGGGACTCCCAGGCGGCGAGGAACGTCGGCCCGTCGCAACCCGCGGACCCCACGTCACGCCCGTCCAGGTGCACGGCGAGGTTGCCGAGGTGCACGTGCCACCCGGCTCCGTACTGCACGACGTCGACGTCGAGGCGAGTGTGGTCGAGCCGCAGCAGCGTGCCGTCGCCATCGGGGACGAGGCGCAGCACCAGCTCGGAGGGCGGCTCGCCCGTGTAGTCCCAGGTGAGACGCAGCTCGTGGGGCGGGTCCCAGGACATGACGGTGCAGCGGGCGGTCTCGTCGCCGTTCATCCGCAGCACGAACGTCGCGTCGGGCCCCGGCGCGCCGGACTCGACCGGCGCCAGCCAGTCGCCCAGGCGTCCGGGCTGGGTGAGGGCCGCCCAGACGCGAGAGGCGGGCGAGGCCAGGCGGCGCTCGAGGTGGACGGTGCCGGCGGCCCGGTCCACGGTGCCGAGGAGGTCGGTCACGGTGTACTCCCATCATGGTCGGTCTCGAGGTGGCGCTCGAGGGCGTCGAGACGCCCGGTCCAGAAGCTGGTCTGCCGTGACGCCCAGCCGGCCAGCTCGTCGAGCGGGCCGGGGTCGAGGCGGTAGACGCGGCGCTGCGCGTCGACGGTGCTGGTGACCAGCCCGGACTCGCGCAGCACCTTGAGGTGCTTGGACGCGGTGGGCTGACGGATCCCGAACCGCTCGGCGGCGAGGTCGGCGAGCTCGCCCGCCGTCACCTCGCCCCGAGCCAGCCGCTCGACCATCGAGCGCCGCACCGGGTCCGCCACCGCCTGGAACACGTCCACGACCCGTACTTTGCCACAGGGCTATATAGCTGACAAGCGATGCACGCTGGACTCTGGCCTCCCGCCGGGGGATGCGTGAGGGTGGTCCAGGTCACAACGACGCGGCGGAGGTGCGGGCATGCCGACGGTGGAGACGGTGCGGGGTCCGGTGGACACCGGGGACCTCGGCACGACGCTGATGCACGAGCACGTGTTCGTGCTGACGCCGGACATCATGGCCAACTACGGCGACGAGTACTGGGACGAGGAGGTCCGGGTCGCCGACGCGATCGACAAGCTGCGCCGCCTGCGCGATCTGGGCGTCACGACGATCGTCGACCCCACCGTCGTCGGGCTCGGCCGCTACATCCCCCGCGTCGCGCGGATCAACGCCGAGGTCGACCTCCATATCGTGGTGGCCACCGGTCTCTACACGTTCGACGAGATCCCACACTTCCTGCACTACCGCGGCCCGGACACGCTGCTCGGCGGCGACGAGCCGATGGTCCAGATGTTCGTCAAGGACATCCGCGAGGGCATCGCCGGGACGGGGATCAAGGCGGCGTTCCTCAAGGGTGTCGTCGAGGAGCGGGGCCTGACCCCCGACCAGACGCGGGTGCAGAACGCCATCGCCGCCACCCACGTCGAGACCGGCGTGCCGATCACGGTGCACACCAACAGCGCGCACCAGACCGGGCGGCTCGCCCTCGACCTGTACGAGCGCAGCGGCGTCGACCTCACCAAGGTCGTCGTCGGGCACGCGGGCGACACCAACGACCTCGACTACCTGCGCGAGATCATGGACCGAGGCGCGACGATCGGCTGCGACCGGTTCGGGCTCGACCTGTTCAACCCGACCGAGCAGCGGGTCGCGACGATCGCGGCGCTCTGCGCCCAGGGGTACGCCGACCGGATCGTGCTCGCCCACGACGCGGCCTGCTACATGGACTTCTTCTCCGGCGAGACCTCGCAGGCCGCACTGGCGCAGGCCGCGCCGAACTGGCACTACGAGCACATCCACCACGACGTGCTCCCGGCGCTGCGCGAGCAGGGCGTGAGCGACGAGCAGCTGACGACGATGCTGGTCGAGAACCCGCGGCGGTACTTCTCGTGAGCCCCGAACCCCTGCCCCGCGGTCCGGCGCCGTTCGACACGTCGGGCATCACCCGCGGCGACGACGGCATCGCGCGCTACGACCGCCTCGCGCCGTCGGTGGTGGCGATGGTGCGGGCGTCGGTGGAGCGCCACCCCGACGTGGAGGCGGTGGTCGAGGTCGGCGGCGAGCGCGTCACGTACGCCGAGCTGTGGGAGCGCGCGGCCCGGGTCGCCGGCGGCCTGGTCGCCGACGGCATCACCCGCGGCGACCGGGTGGCCTCGCTGCTGCCGGCGGGCCTGGACTGGGTGGTCGGCTTCCTCGGCACGCTGCTCGCCGGCGCCGTCGCCGTCCCGGTGAACACCCGCTTCGCCGCGCCGGAGATCGAGCACGTCCTCACCGACTCCGGGGCGGCCGCCGTGCTGCGCGCCGGGTCGCCGCTGCCCGAGGGGAACCCGGAGGCCCTCGAGGACCTCGTCCCCGGCGACCTCGCGGCGATCTTCTACACCAGCGGCACCACCGGCCGCCCCAAGGGCGCGCGCACCACCCACGGCAACTTCCTGTCCAACGTCGAGACCGCGATCCGCGTCATCGGCATCGACCGCGCGGCCGGGCCGACGCTGCGCAACCTCGTCTCGGTGCCGCTGTTCCACGTCACCGGCTGCAACTCGCAGCTGCTCGTCCAGCTCGGCCTGGGCGGGACGACGGTGGTGCTGCCGACGTTCCAGGCGGACGCGTTCGTGCGCACGATCGTCGAGGAGCGCATCGACACGCTGGTCTCCGTCCCCGCGATCTACGGGCTGACGCTGGCCCGCGACGACCTCGACGTCGACCTCTCCGGCATCCGCCGCGCGACCTACGGCGGCGCGCCCATGGCGCCCGACCTGGTCCGCCGGCTCCAGGAGCGCCTCCCGCAGGCCCGGCTCGGCAACGGCTTCGGGCTCACCGAGACCTCCTCGATCTCCACGTTCCTGCCCCACGAGTGGGCGGTGCAGCACGCCGACTCCGTGGGTTTCGCCGCTCCGGTGGTCGACCTCGCGCTGACCGACGTCGACGACGCCGGCGTCGGGGAGCTGCTGATCCGGGGCCCGAACGTCGTCGACGGGTACTGGGAGGCCCCGGAGGCGACGGCCCGGACGTTCGTCGACGGCTGGCTGCACAGCGGGGACCTCGCCCGCGTGGACGACGGGCTGGTCCGGGTGGTCGACCGCGCCAAGGACGTCATCAACCGCGGCGGTGAGAACGTCTACTCGGTCGAGGTCGAGAACGCCCTCGCCGGCGCGCCCGGGGTGGCCGACGCGGCGGTCGTCGGGGTGCCGGACGACATCATGGGCGAGAAGGTCGGCGCGGTGCTGGTGGGCGGGAGCGTCGACGTCGACGCCGTCCTCGCCTACCTGGACACGCAGCTCGCCGACTTCAAGGTGCCCCAGTACGTCGTCGTCACCACCGACCCCCTGCCACGCAACCCCGGCGGCAAGCTGCTCAAACGGACCCTGCGCGACGGCACCGACTGGGGGCGGCCGGTGCGCGGTCGCTGATCACCCGCTGATCATCGCGGGCGCACGCCCGCCGACCCGATCTGCTGGGGCACCTCCGCCGCGACGAGGCCCCGGGAGCCGGGGAGCAGCGCGTCGGGGTCCTCGACGCCGTCGGGACCGAACCAGGGGTGCTCGGCGGTGGTCTCCGCGTCCGGGACGGGAGCCGGGGGGTCAGGCTCGTGCCGCCCCGGCTCCGGCAGCACCCGGCCCGCGCGGGTGGAGACGACGGCGATGCGCTCACCGGCCGGGGTCCGCCCCGCGTCGACCGCGCCCACGGCGTCGGCCGGCAGACGATCCAGCGCGACCCGGAGGTCCTCGACCGGAAGTGGTCGGGCGTGGGTGACGATCGTGGCGACGGTGGCCGTCAGCGGGACGTGCGGGTAGCCGTCGGAGGCGAGCTCCAGCTGCTCGGCCACCTCGTCGCCGAGGCCCGCGAGGTGCCGCGCCGAGGCGCCCGGCACGACGACGAGGAACTCGCGACGGCTCAGGCGCACGGCGGCGTCGACGGGGCCGAGCGGCTGGCACAGGGCGGCCGCCACCTTGCGGGCGGCGTGGTACTCGGCGCGCGGATCCTCGAGCTCCGCGCCCAGGCCGGCGATGTCGAGCAGGGCGAGGCCGACCGGGAGCTCGGTCGACCCGCCGGGCGCCGACCAGCGTCCGAGGAAGTCCGGGGTCGGCAGGCCGCTCGACGGGTCGATCTCGGCCGAGCGGTGCGCGTCGGCACCCCGGTGGGCGTCGGCGAGCTGCTCGCGCAGCGCGCGGCTCCCGGCCTGCGCGGTCTGCATCCGGGTGATCATGTGCGCGAGCGACGCCGTCGCCCACGCCTCCGCCGGCGACCCGCTGCTCCCGGCCTGCTCGCCGCCCGCGGCCATGGTCTCGCCGAGCAGGCCGTCGATCCGGCGCAGCAGCGGCTCCGGGAGCCGCCCGCCCAGGGCGAGGCGCAGCCGGGCGAGCTCCGCCCCGGCCTGGGCGTGGGCGTAGCCCCAGCGGCCGGAGAACTGGCGGCTCGCCTCGGTGTCGTGCTCGCGGGCGTCGTAGGCGTGCTGGTCGGTGGCCACGAGGAAGGCGCCGGCGCGCGGACCGACCGCGACGACGGTCCACTCGTCGGCGAGCTTCTCGTCGGGCTCGATCAGCACCGTGTGCACCCCGCGGGGCGGCGCGTGCTCCTCGCCGCGGACGAAGCCGACGACCACCTCGGCGCCCGCCGCCGCGAGGCGCTCGTAGACGACGCGCTCGCGCTCGAAGAACTCCAGGCGCTGGAACAGCGCGATCACCACCGTCGACGGGCCGGGCCCGCCGATGGGCGACGACACCACGGCCTTCTCGATCGCGTGGGAGACGGCCACCAGCAGCCGCTTGGGCACCAGGGCCGGCCGCCCGCCGCCGGTGCGGTCCCAGGCGCGGTGGGGGTCGTCGTCGAGACGGGAGCGGGTGGCGCGGGCGGTGGCTTCGGCGACGGCCTGGGAGAGCGGTCCGGCGACGCCCCTCGTGCCGCCCGGCGGGGGCGGCGGCACCGTGGGCACGGCGAGAGGGGTCGGGCGGCCGTTCGGGTGAGTGGTCACCGTGGGGCTCCTGGCGTCCGGACGCGGTATGGGCGGATCGGTCGGTTCCCCCTACCACCGGGCCGAACCGTCCGCGGGCGATCGAGCCGACGACCGGCCGCCCCCGCGCGCCGAGGAGATCCCTGCCACCCGATCGGCGGGCGTCCGGTCGGGGAACCCCCCGGTCACCCCCCGTACGTGCGTGATCTTCTGAGTGATGGCTCAGAAGATCACGCACGTGGGGCGACGAGGACCACGTCGAGGCGGCGGGGCCCGTGGACGCCCTCGACGCGGTCGAGCTCGATGTCGCTGGTGGCCGAGGGGCCGGAGACGAACGTCAGCGGGTGGGTGGGGTCGAGGCGGGCGATGCCCTCGGGCACCGAGGACACGACGTCGGCGGCCCGGACGACGCACACGTGGTGGTCGGGGACGAGCGTGATCGCCCGCCGCCCCTGGTCCGGGGCGAGCGCGTCGAGGACGAACGTGCCGGTGTCCGCGATCGCCACCGCGGCCCCGGTGACCACGGCGTCGACCGCGTCGAGCTTCGCCACCGACAGCGGTGGCTCGTCGGGGCGGACGCGGGCGGTGACCTCGCCGAGCCAGCGCGCCGGCAGGCCGGGCGGGGCGACGAAGGTCGTGACACCCGCGTTCTCCAGGATGTCCGCGATCGTCGCCGAGACGTCGTCCTCGTCGGCGACGCGGTGCACGGTGGCCTTGTAGTCGGTGAGGGTCTCGACCAGCCGGTCGACGACCTCGGCCGACCCGGGTGGCGCGGTGCCCGACCGCCGGTACTCCCGCGGCACCTCCGGGGCGGTGGCGCCGCCGGCGTCCCGGGCCGCCCGCAGCCGCGCGAGCACCTCGTCGCGCGCGCTCACGACGACGGTCCCCGGGTGCGCGCCCACCACTGCCGGAACGTCTCGGCCGGCGGGGTCGGCATGTCTCGGGCGCCGAACCACGCCGCGGCGCCCGGACCGGGCACCGAGCGGATCCGTCCCGAGCGCCCGATCAGCCGCCCCAGCTTCAGGGCGCGCTCGACGAGGGAGAACCGCCCGGGCGAGGACATCGCCGCGGCCGCGGCACGCATCGCGACGTCCTGTGTCGTCGGGCGGGTGTGCGCGTCGACCGCGGCGGCGCGCTGCTGCACGAGCAGGTGCGGGATGTCGATGCGCACCGGGCAGGCGTCGAAGCACGCCCCGCACAGCGTCGAGGCGTAGGGCAGCGAGGCGCTCACGTCGTCGGTGCCCTGGATGCCGGTGAGCTGCGGGGTCAGCACGGCGCCGATCGGCCCCGGGTAGACCGAGCCGTACGCGTGCCCGCCCGCGCGCTCGTAGACCGGGCAGACGTTGAGGCACGCCGAGCAGCGGATGCAGTGCAGCGCCTGGCGGCCGTCGGGCGAGGCGAGCACGTTCGAGCGGCCGTTGTCGAGCAGCACGAGGTGGAAGGTCTGCGGCCCGTCGCCGGGCGTCACCCCGCTCCACGTCGACGTGTACGGGTTCATCCGCTCCCCCGTCGACGACCGCGGCAGCAGCTGCAGGAACACCTCGAGGTCCGACCACGTGGGAACGATCTTCTCGACGCCCATCACCGTGATCAGCGTGTCCGGCAGCGTCAGGCACATCCGCCCGTTGCCCTCGGACTCGACGACCGAGATCGTCCCGGTGTCGGCGACCGCGAAGTTGACCCCGGAGATGCCGACCCGGGCGGAGAGGAACTTCCGGCGCAGGTGCGCCCGCGCCGCCATGGCCAGCAGCCGTGGCTCGTCGGTGAGCTCCGGGTCCACGTCGGGCATCTCGCGCAGGAAGATGTCGCGGATCTCCGAGCGGTTGCGGTGGATGGCCGGGACGAGGAAGTGCGACGGCCGGTCGTCGGAGAGCTGGACGATCAGCTCGGCCAGGTCGGTCTCGAGCGCCGCGATCCCGGCCTCGCCGAGGGCCTCGTTGAGCCCCGTCTCCTGCGTGGCCATCGACTTGACCTTGACGACCTCCTGGGCGCCCGTCCCCCGCACCAGGTCCACGACGATCCGGTTGGCCTCCACCGCGTCCCGTGCCCAGTGCACGACGCCGCCGCGGGCGGTCACCGCCTCCTCGAACTGCACGAGCAGCTCCGGCAGGCGCGCCATGACGTCGGCCTTGATGCCCTCGCCGGCGCGACGCAGCTCCTCCCAGTCGTCGACCTCCGCGACGACCCCGGCGCGCTTGGCACGGATCGTGCGGGTGGCGTGGCCGAGGTTCTGGCGCAGCTGGGTGTCGGCGAGGGACCGGCGCGCCGCGACGGGGAACGGCTCGCTCCCGCGCAGATGGCCGTACGGGTCCGACGCGACGGTCGGCATGCCCAGATCCGTCACGCCCAGATCCGTCACGCCCGGATCCGTCATGCTGGGACCTCCTGATCGGCGGTGGACGCCAGGATCTCGGCCAGGTGCACGGTGCGCACGCCCGATCGCAGCCGCGACAGCCCGCCGCCGATGTGCATGAGGCACGAGGTGTCGCCCGCCGTGCACACCTCGGCGTGGGTGGAGAGGACGTTCGCCATCTTGTCGGCGAGCATCGCCGTCGAGGTCTCGGCGTTCTTCACCGCGAACGTCCCGCCGAACCCGCAGCAGACCTCGGCATCGGGCAGCTCGGTCAGCGTCAGGCCGCGGACCTCGCGGAGCAGGCGCAGCGGCTTGTCGCCGACGCGCAGCATGCGCAGCGAGTGGCACGTCGGGTGGTACGTCACGCGGTGCGGGTAGTAGGCGCCGACGTCGGTGACCCCGAGGACGTCGACGAGCAGCTCGGAGAGCTCGTAGGTCCGGTGCGCGAGGTCCTCGGCCGCCCGGGCCAGCTCCTCGTCGCCCCCGCGGCGGGCGACCATCGCGTGCTGGTGACGGACGCACCCCACACAGGACCCGGAGGGGGCGACGGCGACGTCCGCGGCGCCCGAGAACACCTCGACGTGGTGACGCACCAGCGGCAGCGCGAGGTCGAGGTAGCCGGTGTTGACGTGCATCTGTCCGCAGCAGGTCTGGTCGGCGGGGAAGACGACCTCGTGCCCCAGGCGTTCGAGCAGCTCGACCGTGGCCCGCGGCGCCCGGGGGAACAGGGCGTCCCCGAGGCAGGTCGCGACGAGGGCGATCTTCACGTCGACCGCTCCAGCTGCTCTTCGAGCTCGAACACCTGCTCGAGCACCCTGAACGCCGTGTCGGGGCGGCCGCCGTCGAAGAACTCCGACATCTCCGCCTGCCATCGCTCGTTCACTGCGGTGCGCTCCATCGCCGCCTGCGCCTCGGCGAGGTCGTCGGCCTCGACATGGCCGACCAGCAGCCCGTCCTCGCCGAGGTAGAGCCGGTAGTCACGCCATCCGGCGTCGCGCAGCGCGATCAGCATCTCCGGCCAGACGTCGCGGTGGCGGGCGCGGTACTCGTCGAGCCGGTCACGGCGCACGTGGTGCACGAAGCAGTAGTGCGGCAACGGCGGGTCCTCCTCGCCAGTGGTGGTGGCCGGGACAGTGTCCCCCGGCCTGTGGTGGTCAGCGACCGAGGACGGCCTCGAGATCGTCCCAGCGACCCGCGCCGCGGGGTTCGAACCTCACGGTCGTGACCTGCTCCGCGAGGAACGCGCGGAGGTCCGGGAGGTCGCCACCCAGGGCGCCCAGGGCGCGGGCCTGGACCAGCACGTTGCCGATCGCGGTGGCCTCGACCGGCCCGGCCACGACGGGCAGACCGCAGGCGTCCGCGGTGAGTCGGCAGAGGAGCCGGTTCCGAGCGCCACCACCGACGACGTGGACGGTGTCGACCTCGCGCCCCGAGAGCCCGACCGCCTCCCGGACGGCGCGGCGATGGGCGAGAGCCAGGCTGTCGAGGACGCACCGCATGATCCCGGCACGGGTGTCGGGGACCGGTTGGCCGAGAGCGGCGACGGCCGCGACGATGCGCGCGGGCATATCGTCCGGCGCCAGGAACACGGCGTCGGCGGCGTCGACGACCACGGACGGGCCCGCGTACGCCTCGGCCTCGGCCAGCAGCGGCTCGAGCGCCGGCGAGCCCCAGGCGCGCAGGCACTCCTGCACCAGCCAGAGACCCATCACGTTGCGCAGGTAGCGGACGGTGCCGTCGACGCCGCGCTCGTTGGAGAAGTTCGCGGCGCGGGACGCCTCGGTGAGCACCGGGGCGTCCAGCTCCACGCCGACGAGCGACCAGGTACCGCACGAGACGTAGGCGAAGCGCTCGCAGGCCGCGGGCACCCCGACCACCGCCGACGCGGTGTCGTGCGACCCGACCGCGAGCACCGGGGTGGCCGGGTCGAGTCCCGTCTCGGCCGCGACCGACGGTGTCAGCGGGCCCACCACGTCGCCGGGGGCCCGCAGCGCCGGGAGCAGCGACGGGTCGATCCCGACGCGGAGCGCGAGGTCGGTGTCCCACCCGGATCCGTCCGCGGCGAGCAGCCCGGTGGTCGAGGCGTTGGTGAGCTCCGCACCGCGCTCACCGGTGAGCCAGTAGCACAGCAGGTCCGGCACCAGCAGGAGCTCCCGCGCGGCGGCGAGCTGTGCGGTGCCGACCGCGGCGACGAGCTGGTAGATCGTGGTGAACGGTAGTTCCTGGACCCCGGTGCGGGCGTAGAGCTCGGCCGCCGGGACGGTGCGGTGCACCAGCTCGGCGACACCGATGGTGCGGTCGTCCCGGTGGTGCACCGGGGTGCCCAGCAACGCTCCGTCGGCATCGAGCAGGCCGTGGTCGATGGCCCAGGTGTCGATACCGACGGCGTCTACGGTCGCGGCCTCTCGCAGCCCGCGGAGGATCTCGCGGTGCAGGCCGACGACGTTCCAGTGCAGGGTGTCGCGGACCCGGACGGGTCCGTTGTCGAAACGGTGCACCTCGGTGAGCTCGAGGCCTGCCGTCCTGCCGACGCGTGCCCTCACGACCCGCCCGGACGACGCCCCGAGGTCGACGGCGGCGACCGTGACTTCCCGGCTCATCGCAGGAAGGCGGCCGCGACGCCGGCGTCGACCGGGACGTGGAGACCGGTGGTGTGCGACAGGTCGTCCGAGCAGAGCACGAACACGGCGTTCGCGACGTGCTCGGGCAGCACCTCGCGCTTGAGCAACGTGCGCTGGGCGTAGAAGGCGCCGAGCTCGGACTCCTCGACGCCGTAGACCGCCGCGCGCTCTGCGCCCCAGCCGCCGGCGAAGATGCCCGAGCCGCGGACCACACCGTCGGGGTTCACGCCGTTGACCCGGATGCCGTGCTCGCCGAGCTCGGCGGCGAGCAGCCGCACCTGGTGCGCCTGGTCGGCCTTGGCCGCCCCGTAGGCGACGTTGTTCGGCCCGGCGAACACACCGTTCTTCGAGGAGATGGCGACGATGTCGCCACCGATGCCCTGCGCGATCATCACGCGCGCAGCGGCCCGGGCGACGACGAACGACCCACGGGCCATGACGTCGTGCTGCACGTCCCAGTCGGCGTCGGTGGTCTCCAACAGCGGCTTGGAGATCGACAACCCGGCGTTGTTGACGACGAGGTCGACCCCGCCGAAGGCGCACGCTGCGGCGTCCACAGCGGCCTCGACCGCGTCGGTCGAGGTGACGTCGACGGTGACGGGCACGGCCGCGTCGGTGGTCCCGATCTCCGACGCCACGGTCGTGGCGGCGTCGGCGTCACGGTCGGCGACGACGACGGCCGCGCCCTCCCCGGCCAGGCGGTGTGCGATCGCGCGGCCGATGCCGGAACCGCCGCCGGTGACGAACGCGACGCGGCCGGCCAGGGGCTTCGGCCTCGGCAGCCGCGCGAGCTTGGCCTCCTCGAGGGCCCAGTACTCGATGCGGAACTTCTCGCGCTCGTCGATCGGGGCGTAGGTCGAGAGCGTCTCGGCGCCCCGCATCACGTTGATCGCGTTGACGTAGAACTCGCCGGCGATCCGGGCGGTCTTCGCGTCGGCGCCGAAGGAGAACATCCCGACACCGGGGACCAGCACGATCGCCGGGTCCGCGCCGCGCATCGGCGGGGTGTCGGCGTCGGCGTACCGGGAGTAGTACGCGCGGTAGTCCTCGCGGTAGGCCTCGTGCAGCTCTCCCAGGCGCGCGACGACGTGGTCCAGCGGCGCGTCGGCGGGGAGGTCGAGGACCATCGGGCGGACCTTGGTCCGCAGGAAGTGGTCGGGGCACGAGGTGCCGAGCGCGGCGAGGCGCTCCAGCTCGTCCCGCGCCAGGAACTCGAGGACGGCGTCGGTGTCGGTGTAGTGACCGACGACCCGGCCGTCGGTGGACGCGAGTCCACGCAGCACGGGGGCGAGCGCGGCGGCGCGGGCGTGGCGCTCACCCTCGGGCAGCGCCGCGAAGCCGGGCCGGATCGCGCCGAAGGCGACCGAGGGATCGGTCCCGCCGCGCGCGTCGATGTGGTCCCGTGCGGTCCGGATGATCTCCAGCGACCGCTGCTCGCACTCCTCGGACGTCGCGCCCCAGGCCGTGATGCCGTGGCCCCCGAGCACGACCCCGATCGCCCGGGGGTTCTCGCGGGCGACCTCGGCGATGTCGAGGCCCAGCTGGAAGCCGGGACGTCGCCAGGGCACCCACACCACCCGGTCGCCGAAGATCTCTTTCGTGAGCGCCTCGCCGTCGGCCGCGGTGGCGATCGCGATGCCCGCGTCGGGGTGCAGGTGGTCGACGTGCGCGGCGTCCACCAGCCCGTGCATCGCGGTGTCGATCGACGGGGCGGCCCCGCCGCGTCCGTGCAGGCAGTAGTCGAACGCGCCGACCATCTCGTCCTCGCGCTCCACACCGGGATAGACGTCGACCAGCGCACGGAGCCGGTCGAGACGCAGGACGGCGAGCCCGGCCTCGGTCAGGGTGCCGAGGTCGCCCCCGGAGCCCTTGACCCACAGCAGGTCGACCTCGGCGCCGGTGGCAGGGTCGGTGGCGGTGCCCGTCGCGGAGGTGTTGCCGCCGGCGTAGTTGGTGGTGGTCGGGTCCGCGCCCAGCCGTTGGCTGCGGTCGAGGAGGTCGCGGACGGGCTGCGGGGTCTCGCTCATGGGGGCTGCTCCTGGTGGTCGTCGGGTGTCACGCGCCCCAGCCGGCCTGGGTGCCGCCGACGCGTTCGGCCTCGATGCGCTCCTGGTGGCCGGAGCGGTGATACGCCCGGAGCGGGTCGGGGTCGAGGCCCTGTTCCTCGCGGACCAGACGCAGCAGCGGCCGGACGTCGGTGGCGTAGGCGTCCATGAGGACCTCGTTCGCGCCGAGCACGTCACCGGCGGCGCGGGCGGCGGCGAGCGCGTCCCGGTCGAGCAGCAGGGCCTTGGCCGTGGCCTCCTGCACGTTCATCACCGAGCGGATGATCGCCGGGATCTTCGCCTCGATGTTGTGGCACTGGTCGAGCATGAAGGCGATGCCCGAGTCCGGGGTGTGAACGCCGGCCTCGACGATCTCGTTCATGATCCGGAACAGCTGGAACGGGTCGGCGGCGCCGACCATGAGGTCGTCGTCGGCGTAGAAGCGCGAGTTGAAGTCGAACGCGCCGAGCCGCCCGGCGCGGACGAGGAACGCGACGATGAACTCGATGTTGGTGCCGGGCGCGTGGTGGCCGGTGTCGATGCAGACCGTCGCCCTGGGCCCGAGCTCGAGGCAGTGCGCGTACGACGTTCCCCAGTCGGGGACGTCCGAGTGGTAGAAGGCCGGCTCGAAGAGCTTGTACTCGAGCAGGAACCGCTGGTCCCCGGAGAGGCGGGCGTACACCTCCCGCAGGGCCTCGGTGAGCCGGTCCTGACGGGCGCGCATCGAGTCCTGGCCCGGGTAGTTGGTGCCGTCGGCGAACCACAGCTTGAGGTCGCGGCTGCCGGTCGCGTCCATGACGTCGACGCAGGCGAGCAGGGCGTCGACGGCCTTGCGCCGGACCCGCGAGTCGGGGTTCGTCACGGAACCGAGCTTGTAGTCGTCGTCCTGGAAGACGTTGGCGTTGATCGCCCCGACGCCCACGCCCTGCTCGGCGGCGTACTTCGCGAGCTCGGCGTAGTCGTCGACGCGATCCCAGGGGATGTGCAGCGAGACCGTCGGCGCGGCGCCGGTGAGGCGGTGGACCACCGCAGCATCGGCGATCTTCTCCCACGGGTCACGCGGCACCCCGGCCTGCCCGAACACCTTGAAGCGCGTCCCGGAGTTCCCGTACGCCCACGAGGGGGTGTCGATGCTCTGCGCCGCAAGGTCGCGGCGGACGGCCGCCGGGTCGGTCATCGTGCGCCTCCTACTTAGATCGTTTCAATCTCGACGGTAGAGAGCCGCTGTGAAGCGGTCAACGATGTCGTCGCACTTCGCAGACCTGGAGCGGTTCAGCAACATCGACAGCCCGGTCTCCCTTGTGACTCGCACGACGCCTTCTTACGTTGCTTTGCTAATACGTTTCAATGCGGAACCCACTCCGCTGACCGACGACAACGAGGAGAGTCCGGATGTCCACGCCACCGGAGACGGAGACCGGTCCCCCCGGGGACGACGGCACCATCACCAAACAGCAATGGAGGTGGACGGGCCTCGCAGGCATGGCGTCCTACCTCGACGCCGGTTCGATCGTGGCGCTCGGCTCCGGTCTCGCGGTGTTCCAGGAGGAGTTCGGCCTCTCCGACACCGGTGTCGGCGTCCTCGCGGCCATCGGCCCGAACGCCATCGGCTGCGCGATCGGCGCGTTCGTCGGTGGACGCCTCGGCGACAAGCTCGGGCGCAAACGGATCTACAAGTGGGACCTGCTCGTCTACGCCATCGGCATTGCGCTCATCGCCCTCGCCGTCAACCCCGCGATGCTCTTCGTGGGAACGGTGATCGTCGGCGTCGCCGTCGGCGCCGACGTGCCCACCTCGTTGGCCCTGGTCGGTGAGCTCGCGCCGAACAAGGGGCGGGCCCGACTGCTCGGGTTCACCCAGGTCTCCTGGTACGTCGGGCCGGTCGTCGTCCTGCTGCTGGCCTTCGCCCTCGACCCCCTGGGCCTGCTGGGCACCAGGATCGTGTTCGGCAGCCTGTTCGTGGTCGCGATCATCACCTGGGCGCTCCGCCGAGGGATCGCCGAGTCCGCGCGCTGGCAGTCCGCGAGCGAGCTGCCCGGCAACGCCGCACAGCGGGTGCGGGCCCTGTTCCGGGGCAACCACCTCAAGGCGCTGCTCTACACCGGCACCTTCTATACGTTCTGGAACCTCGCCGCCGGCACCGCCGGCATCTTCACCCCGTACATGGTCGAGACCATTGGGGCCGGCTCGAACGCCGCGGGCGTGGCGCTGTCCTGCCTCGGCTTCGCGGCCGGCATCGTCGGCACCCTCGCGCTGTTCATGCCGTTCTACGACCGCAGCCACGGCATGCGGAAGGGCCTGTTCGCACTCGGTGCGATCATGCAGATCTGCTCGTACGGCCTGTACCTGGTCATCGACTTCACGATCCCGAGCGTCATCGCCAGCGTCCTGCTCTTCTACGTCGGCAGCGCGGTCGCCGGGGAGGCCACGTACAAGGTCACCAGCCAGGAGCTGTTCCCGACCATGCTGCGCGGCACCGCACAGGGATTCACCTTCGGCATCGCCCGGGTGATACTCGGCGTGTTCAGCCTCGTCGTCCCGCTGCTGTCGGCGATCGGCATCGTGCCCGTGGCCCTGCTGCTGACCCTGTTCCTGCTGATCAGCGGGATCGTCGGCTACCTCGCCATGCCGGACACGACCGGGAAGTCGCTGGAGCAGATCGAGGCCGAGCGCGCCGACCCCGTCAGGGCGGTCCCGACCGCCTCGTGAGCCCGTCAGGCGGACGCGGTGCGTCCGGGCGCGAGCGTCGAGGAGCGCACCACGAGCTCGGGGGTGAAGACGACGTGTCGGTGCTCGTGCTCGGAGCCCGTGGCCACCTCGTCGAGCAGCAGCTCCACCGCGGTCCGGCCGAGCAGCTCGCGCGGCTGGGCCACGGACGTCAGCGGCACCGCCGCCGCCTCGGCGAACTCGATGTCGTCGTAGCCGACGATCGCGAGGTCGTCGGGGACGCTCAGGCCCCAGTGCACGCTCCGCTGCAGCAGCCCCAGGGCGAGCAGGTCGTTGGCGCAGAACACCCCGGTCGGTCGGCGACGGGAGGGCAGGCCTGCGAGCCGCTCCCCCGCACGGCGCCCCTCGGCGACCGTCAGCCCGGTGGTCTCCATCACGACGAGGTCGGCCGGATCGCGTCCGGCACGCTCGAGGGCACTGCGGGCGCCGGCGACCCGGTCGGCGACCTGTCCCAGGGCGGTGGGCCCTCCGACGACCGCGATCCTCTCGTGGCCGAGCTCGAGGAGGTGTCCGGCCGCCAGCGCACCGCCCACGACGTCGTCGACGGTCACCGAGCAGTGGGTCGGACCGGCGCCCCGGTCGACGACGACGACCGGGGTGCCACGCTGCGGTAGCTGTTCCAGCCGCGGATCGCCGGCGTCGACGGGGGTGACGAGGACGCCCTGGACGCGCTGCTCGGCCAGGAGCTCGAGGTAGCGGGCCTGGCGGCCGGCGTCGCCGCCGCAGTCGCAGAGGTACGTCGCGAGACCGGCGGTGTCCGCGGCGCGCTGCACACCGGCGGCGACGTCGGTGAAGAAGGGGTTCGCCGCGTCGAGGACCACGAAGGCGAGCGTGCGACTGCGACCCGAGCGGAGATGGCGCGCCGACTCGTTGCGCACGAAACCCAACGACGCGATCGCCGTCTCCACACGCCCACGCGTCGCGGCGCTGACCCGCTCGGGCCGGTTGAGCACGTTCGACACCGTCCCGAGCGACACCCCGGCCCGGGCCGCGACGTCCTTCATGCTCGGGGCACCCACACGACCCATCATGCCGCCGCCGCTCGCCGTCGGTGCGACCGCGATCGGCCCCGCAGGAACGATAGGTGTTACCCGCGGTTACCTTCATCGTGTCAGCAGTACTACGTAAGAGTGTCGCGATCCCTTCCGCCCTCACGCCCGCTTCGCGACACTCCCGGTACCTGCGGCCCGGAGGGAGGCGCGAGCATGCCCGAGAGCCGACCACTGGTCGGGCGATCGGAGGCGATCGCGGCTGCCGTCGCCGCCACCCAGGACGACCGGCTCGCGGCCGTCGTCATCGGCGGCCCACGCGGGGTCGGCCGCACCCGGCTCGCGCGCACCGCCCTGGCCGCGATGACCCACGGAGCGGGCGCGGGCCGCTGGCGCCCGTCGACTGCGATGACCGGGCGGGCCACCCGGGACGTGCCGCTCGGTGCCCTCGGCCCCCTGCTTCCGGACCTCGACCCGGCGCTCACCGACACCGCGTCCCTGCTCCGCGAGGCCCGCCGCCTGCTCGTCGACGCCGGACCGAAGCGCCTCGTCGTCGTCGACGACGCCCACCTCCTGGACACGACCTCCGCGGTCCTGCTCGCCCAGCTCGCGCGCGCCGGGGAGATGTTCCTGCTGCTCACGGTGCCCACCGGCGCCGTGTCCCCCGAGCCGCTGCACGCGCTCTACCGCGACGGGCTCGCCACCCGGCTCGAGATCACCGAGCTCGATCGTGCCCAGTCGGACCACCTCGTGAGCAGCACGCTCGGCGGCCACGTCGACGGCGTCACGCTCGACCGCTTCTGGGAGCTGTCGCTGGGCAACCCCCGGTTCCTCTGCGAGCTGGTCGACGGGGCCCGCGACGAGGGGGCGCTGCGGCGCGCCGGCTCGGTCTGGCGCTGGGACCCGCCGCGCCACCCGCCGCGGCGCCTGATCGAGCTGCTCACCGACCGCCTGGGCGGGCTCGCGCCGGCGGAGCAGGACCTCATGCGCACGCTGGCGTTCGGCCAGCCCCTCGGCTGCGAGGTCGTCAACCAGATCTTCCCGGACGACACGCTCGCGCGGCTCGAGGCCGAGGGGCTGATCACCTCGACCCGCGACGGGCGCCGGCTGGACGTGGCGCTGACCCACCCGCTCTACACCGAGCTCCTGCGCAGCCGGGCCACGCCGCTGCAGGAGCGCGAGGCCTACCGGCGCTTGCGGACCGCGCTCGAGGCGTCGGGTTCCCGCCGCGCGGGCGACCGGTACCGGCTGCTGGCCTGGCGCGCGGCCGAGGGTCTGTCCATCGACCCGGCCGAGCTGCTCGCCGCCGCGGACGGCGTCTCCGACCACGAGCCCCGCACCGCCGAGCGCCTGCTGCACGCCGCCGCCGACCAGGGCGCGGGCACCGAGGTGCTGTGGCGGCTCGGACGCCTGCGGGTCGCGCTCGGGCGGTTCGACGAGGCCGAGACCGCGTTCGCCACCGCCGCGAAGCTCGCCGAGGCCAACCCGGACGCCACCGCCGACGCCACCACCGCCGGCAGCACCGGCGAGCCCCTCCCGGGCCCGGTCCTCGTGGCCACCGCCCGCGCCCGGAACCTCTACTGGGGCCTGCGCGACGAGCCGGGCGCGCGTGCCGCCGTGACGGCCGCGCTCGCCGCGGTCGAGGGCACCGCGTCCCACACCGCGGCCGGGGCGCCCCCGCTCACGGTCGCCCTGCGCGGCTTCCTCGCGCTGCTCTCCCACCGGCCCGCCGACGCCCTCGCCGAGGTCTCCCCGGTGCTCGACGGCCCGGACGGCGACCCGGCGACGACCGCCGCCCTCGCCGTCGCCGCGATCGCCCAGGTGCAGCTCGGGTGCACCGAGGACGCGGTGCCGCTGGCCGCCCGGGGCCTCGCGGCCGGCGCGGACCCGACCGGCGGCTGGCTGACCGTCGAGCTGCGCTCGGCGCAGTGGAGTGCGCTCCTCGCGACAGGTCGCCTCGACGACGCCGAGGAGCTCGCCCGGGCGTGCCACGCCGAGGCGGCGCCGAGCGGGGTCGGCGAGCACGTCGCGCTGTACGTCACCTGGCTGGGCATCGTCGCCTCGCGGCGCGGGCGCCTGCAGACCGCGGTGCGCCTCCTGCACGAGGCCGCGTCCGGGGTCTCGTCGCGCCGCTTCCCGTACACGGTGCCGCTGGTCGGCGAGCTCGCCGTCGCCCTCGCCGGCCTGGGGCGGACGACGGAGAGCCAGGACGTGCTCGCCGAGGCGCACGGGGTTCCGGGTGGTCCGCTCACGGGGTGGGTCTGGGCCGCGCAGGTGTGGATCGCGGGGGTCGAGGGCCGGGTCACCCGCGCCACGGAGCTGGCCGGCGAGGAACGCCCGGCCGCGTCGGCGTCGGACCACCTCCGCGCCCTGCACACCGCGGTCCGCCTCGGCGTCGGACGGCCGGTGCTCGAGGCCATCGAGCGGGTGGCCGCGTCCATCCAGGGCCCGTTCGCCGTCGCGTGCGTCGCGCACGCGCGGGCACTGGCGGCCGGGGACGGCGCGGGGCTCGACGAGGCTGCCGGCCGCTTCGCCGAGCTGGACCATCTCCTGCTGTCCGCCGAGGCCTACGCGCAGGCGTGCTCGGCGCACCGCGCGGCCGGGCACACCGGCGCGGCAGGCTGGTCGGCGTCGCGCAGCCGGGTGGCGGCGTCGTCGTGCGAGGGGGCCGAGACGCCGGCCCAGAAGCTGCTCGAGCGCACCGGGGAGCTCACCCCACGGGAGGCCGAGATCGCGGCGCTGGCCGCGGGCGGTCTCACGAGCAAGGCGATCGCCGACCAGTTGGTGATCTCGGTGCGCACCGTGAACAACGTGCTGCACGCGGTGTACGCCAAGCTCGGGATCGCCCGCCGCGGTGACCTGCCCGAGGCCCTCGGCCTCCGGTCCGGATGACGGGCTGCCGGGCTGATCGGGCTGCCCGGCTGACCTACCCCCCGCTGGGCGCCGGTGTCGGGCTGCAGCAGGTCGTCCCGCCGGAGTCCGTGGTGCCCCCGTCGGTGGTGCCGTCGGTGGTGCCGTCCGTGCTGTGTCCCGGCTCGGGCGGGTTCCAGGTGCCGCCGTTGTTGTTCGACCCTCCCGAGCCACCGCCGCGACCGGAGCCACCGGAGCCGCCCGAGCCACCGGCCGACCCCGAACTGCCGGCCGACCCCGATCCACCGGTCCCACTGCTCGACCCGCCCGTCGCGGGCTCGTTCACCGGCTCCGGCGGCGCGGACGTCGGCAGCGGGGTCGGGGCGACGACCACCGACGGGGTCGGTGCCGGCGGGAGGGGGGCGTCCGCCGAGAGCGAGCGGTAGGCGAAGGTGCCTCCGCCCGCGAGGGCGGCCACGAGCACCACCGCGCCGACGATCAGCGGGATCCGGCGGCGCGAGCCGCCGGCCGACGGCTCGTCGTCGCCGGTGCGGCCGCCCAGCGACGGCGGCGGTGCCCCGCGACCGCCGGTCCCGCCCGACCCGCCCTGGCCCGAGCCGCCCTGGCCCGACCCGCCCTGGCCCGACCCGCCCTGGCCCGGACCGCCCTGGGTCGGACCGCCCCGGGTCGGGGGGCCCTGGCTGTGGACCGCGGCGGTCGCCCCGGTCGGGGCCGGGCCCGGGCGGGCGGGCACGGTGCGCGTCGGCCCGGTGTACGTGGGGCGCAGGGCGGTCGGGCCGGTGTACGTGCCGCCGGAGCGCGTCGTGGTGGTGGGCGCGGACCCGGTCCCGGCGTTCACCGCTCCGGTGCCCGAGCCCCCGCCGCGGAACGCCCCGGTGCCCGGCCGTCCACCGGCCGGCCGGCCGTGCGTCCCCGATGGCGAGACCGTGGAGAAGCCTCCGGTGGCCGACGGCCGGGGGCCCGCGACGATCGGGATCAGCCCGGAGTTGGTGCCCGACCCCCCGCCCTGAGCGGCGGCCGGCGTCGCCGCCGGGCGCCCGTGGCCGCCGACGGGGATGCCGCCCGGTGGCGTGCGCGGACCGACGCGCGGCACCGGCGTCCGGAAGGGCGCCCCGGACGTCGGGAACACCGACGTGTGCGCCGGCCCCGGCGCCTCCGGACCGGCCGCGCGCGCCGGCGGCTCGGCGAGCGACGCCGCGCCGAGGACGATGGCGTGCTTGGGGTGCGCGTCGACCGACGTCGGACGACCGAGCTCGCCGGAGACCATCTGGGCGACCAGCGGGATGCGCGACGATCCGCCGACGAGCAGCACCGTGTCCACCTGCTCGGCGGAGATGTCGGCCGACTCCAGGGCGCGCTGCAGGGAGGCGATCGTCGACGACACCGAGGGGCGGATCATCGTCTCGAACTCGCCGCGGGTCAGGCGGACCTCGGTCTGCAGCGACGGCAGGAGCACGGGGATGGTCGCCTCGGTGTCCGACGAGAGCGCCTCCTTGGCCAGCACGCAGTCCTGGCGCAGGCGCACGATCGCGCTGGTGGCCGCCGGATCCGAGAGGTCCAGCGCGGAGACGGCGCCGTCGAGGGAGCGGTCGACGTGGCCGAACACGGCCTCGTCGAAGTCGACACCGCCGAGCCCCTCGACGCCCTCGGGCGCCCCGAGGATCTCGAAGCCGCCGCCCGTGGTGCGCAGGACGGTGGCGTCGAAGGTGCCGCCGCCGAGGTCGTAGACGGCGACGGTGGTGCCGTCGGCGATCCGCTCGTTCGCCGCGTAGTGCGCGGCGGCGGCCTCCGGCTCGGTGATCATCGTGACGTCGGACAGCCCCGCCATGCGCGGGACCTGCTCGAACAGCTCGCGCTTGTAGGGGCCCCAGTTCGCCGGGTGGGTCAGCCGCACCGCGACCGGCGGCCCGCCCTCCCGCTCGGAGATCTGGGCGACCACCTCGCGGAGCTGGGCGGCCATGAGGTCGCCCGCGGAGTACGGCGTTCCGCCCAGCAGGACCGGCATCGGGTCGCCGAGGCGGCGCTTGACCTCGCGCGCCACGCGGTCCGGTTCCGTGGCCGCGCGGCGGTTGGCCGCGTCGCCGGTGAGCACGCCGCCCTCGGCGCGCATGAGGATGACGGAGGGCATCGCGGTCGACCGGTCGCCCAGCGGGGCCATCTCGACATGCCCCTCACGGACGACCGCAGCCGCCGTGTAGGTCGTGCCGAGATCGACCCCCAGCCCGTACGCCACCGGAACCTCCCCAACGACCGCCACCTGACGTCGCGGTCCACCGTCGCCCCTGACGGTCCTCCCGTCATGAGCAGCTGACTACTCCCTATCGCCGACGACCTGTCGGGCGTTGCTCATCTCCCCCTGCTCACCCCACCGCCCGACCCGGCGGACCGCTGCGCTGGGCGCGCTGCAGGATGCCCTCGCACGTCCGGGCGAGGACCCGGGCGGCGTCGCGGACGTCGCGCCCCGACGCGGGGTGCTCACCCCGGCGCCGCCAGCGCCCGAGGCTCGCGTTCGCCGCCCGCACCACCTCCTCCGGTCGCGCGTCGAGCGCCAGACCGAGCCGGACCGCCGGGCCCGGCCCGTCGCTGCCGAGCAGGCGCTCGGCGTCCGCGCGCTCGTCCTCGGCCAGCGTCACGGCACCCGTGTGCAGACGGTCGAGCAGGCGGATCTCGGCGAACTCGTGCGCCCCGGCGGTGATCTGCTCGATCTCGCCGCGCAGCGCCGAGGCCGACGCGATCGGGTACCGCCGGACGGCGCGCTCGACCGCGGTCAGCGCCGACTGGGCGCGCAGGACGTCCGCGCGCCCGGCGAGGCGGGTCATCAGGGACTCCCGGAGCGGCCCGAGGCCGCTGCGGACGATCAGCTCCCGGGACAGGCCTCCCGCCGTGGTCACGGCGCCCTCGCGCATGAGGCGCACGCACAGGCGCAGGCCGTACAGCCCGTAGCGGTCGAGCAGCGCGGCGCGCCGGGCCGGCTCCAGGCCGATGTCCGACTCCCCACGGGCGAACCGTGATGCGGTGAGCAGCAGGCGGTCGACGTCGGCCTCCGGGGCGGTGGCCAGCACGCCGAACGCGCGGAACTCGTCCTCGCGCAGCGTCACCGCGCTCGAGGCGAGCAGCCCGGCCACCGGGATGACCGTCTGGCACAGGGCGCGGATCCGCTCGTCCTCGCGGTAGCGCGCGGCGATCGACGCCGCGCTCTCGAGCGCATCCGGCCGTGCGTGCCCGACCTCGTCGGCCCGCGCCAGGATTCCGATCGTGTTCAGCGGGCGGCGGTCGGTGGGATCGTCGCGGAACGCCTCGAGGAAGTGCACGTCCGAGGCGTGGACGTGCCGCATCAGGTAGATCACCGCGTCGGCCTCGGCCGCGCCGTCATTGCCGGGCGCCAGCGCCGCCTCGGTCTTGCGGGAGAGCTCGGCGCTCAGCGAGTCGAGGCCGGGGGTGTCGATCAGCGTCATCAACCGGAGTGCCGGCGACGGCCAGTCCACCAGCAGGCGGTCGACGTCGCCGGACCCCAGGCGCCCGAGGTCGATGTCGAGCAGCCCCCCGGTCGGGCCGGGGGGCAGCTGGCGGCTGCTGCCGTCGCGCAGCTGGGCCTGCACGCGGTAGGTGTGGCCGTCCCGGAACCACGTGACGATCCGCGTGCACTCCCCGGCGTCGGTGGCCGCGAGCTCCTGCCCGACCATCGCGTTGAGCAGCGTCGACTTCCCGGCCTTGATCCGTCCGGCGATCGCGACCCGCAGCGGCTCGTCCAGCCGGCGCGCGGCGCGGTCGAGACCCGCCGCCGCCGGACCGCCCTGGTAGAGGCCCGCGACGTGGCGCACCAGGCCGCGCACCCGGTCGAGCAGCTGCGGTTCCGCGGGCGGCGGGGACGGGGTCGGCCGGGGCGGGGTCGGCCGGGGCGGGGTCGGCCGGGGCGGGACGACTCGCGGCGGCGTCCCTGGGCCCGGGACGGGGCGGGGTCCGCCGACCGGCGGGGGCACGTTCCGCGGTGGCGGACCGGGACGGCCAGGAGGGCTGGGAGGGCTGGGAGGGCTGGGAGGGCTGGGAGGGCCTCCCGGCGGGCCGGGCGGGCCGGGCGGGCCGGGCGGGCCGGGCGGCTTCGGCGGCCACGGGCGCCCGCTCATGGGATCCACCCGGCGGGTTCGCGACGAGCCTGCCCCGGGGCCGTGCGGCGGAGGTGCTCCCCCAGGTCGTCCACGCGGGCCCGCACCAGGCCGAGCGACTCGAGGTCCTTCTCGATGCGCTCGCGGGCACCGGTGTCGGTCTTGCCCGCCTGGACGGCGGACTGCGCGGCGGCGAGCGCCGCGGTGGACGAGCGCTGCAGTTCGGCGACCCGCGCGCTCCACGCGGTCCGCAGCTCCCGCTGGACGTGGCGGATCGAGTCGCGGGAGTCCTTGCCGACCTGGTTGATGAAGTCGTCGACGTACTTGCGGACCCCGGCCTTCGCGTCGGTGCGCCGCTTCTCGAGCGCCTTCTTGCGGTCCTCGCGGACGCCGAAGAAGCCCATGGCGCCGCCCACGATGAGACCGGCGGCCATCGGGATCCCCAGACCGGCCATGTTGGAGATCATCGTGAGCATGATGACCCCGCCGAACACCTTCTGGAGGATCGGCAGCTTGATGCTCTGGCGCAAGCCCGAGGGGGCGAACTCGACGTCGAGGGCCAGCCGCGCCATCGTCTCGTGCGGGGCGTCGACCACCCGCGCGGTGATGCGGGACTGCTCCATGTCGAGGTGCCGCTCGACGTCGATCGCCACGTCCTTGGCGCGCCGGACGAAGAGCGCGTAGTTCTCCATCGCCTCGGTCGCGAGCCGGCGGCGCAGCCAGTCGGTGAACTCCTCCCAGTTCTTCGCCGGGTCCCCCTCCTCGATGGTCTCCTCCGCCTCGCGCTGCACGGCGCGGGCACGGCTGCGCAGGTCGAAGTCGATGTTCGACGTGATGTCGGCGAAGCCGTCGGTGAGGACCGACTGCCACTTCGTGCCCTTCTCGCGCAGGCTCTCCGCACGTTCCTTGGCGGCGGTGAGCTGAGCGACGAGGGCCTCCTGACGGGTCGGGTCGACGAGCGCGTCGCGCCGGGCGCGGGCCGCCGCCTCGAGCTGACCGAGCGCGGACGTCACCTGGATCATCACCGACCGCACCGCGATGTGGGCGGCCTCCTCGCGGACGCGTTGGAGGCGCGCGACGAGCTGCGGGGCGCCGGACTCCTCCTCCAGCTCCTCGTCACGATGGGCTCCGGCGAGCATCCGGAGCTCCGAGGAGAACCCGAAGATCTCCACCTGCACCCCGGCCCGCTGGAGGTGCGCCCGGTTGCGCTCGAGGATGCGGGTCCAGTGCGGGTAGAGGTCGGTCTTCGTCAGCACCATGATCACGGTCGGGCAGAGCTCCGCGACGGCGTGGAGGAAGCGCAGCTCGGCGTCGGTGAGCTCGCGGGAGGCGTCGCTGACGAACAGGCACGCGTGCGACCGGGGCAGGTCGGCGACGGCGCCCTGGTTCGGCCCCCCGAGGCCTCCGACGCCCGGGGTGTCCACCAGGACCAGCCCGTCGG
Source organism: Actinomycetospora chibensis (assembly GCF_028737215.1). Lineage (GTDB taxonomy): Bacteria > Actinomycetota > Actinomycetes > Mycobacteriales > Pseudonocardiaceae > Actinomycetospora > Actinomycetospora chibensis. The sequence continues at coordinate 87,342 of NZ_JAQZAM010000005.1, forward strand.
CGAGGAACGGCCGGTCGATCCCGACGGTCACCGACGTCAGCCGGCGCGTGTTGCCGGGGTTGCCCGACTCGGAGGCGTAGGTCGCCACCTCGGCCGGCGGGATGCTCTCGGTCCAGCCGTTGCCCCCCGATCCGGGCAGCGCCTCGAAGGTCGCGCTCGCCGTGGGCGCCGCGGCGTGCCGGACCTCCGTCGGCACCGCCGTGGCGATGTCGTCGTCCACCGGGCAGATCGGGAGCCCGACCAGGGCGTTGACCAGGGAGCTCTTGCCCTGCTTGAACTCGCCGACGACCGGGATCCGCACCGAGTTGTCGCTCAGCAGCTTCCGGGCCGTCCGTAGCCGCGCGACGAGGTCCTCGCGCTCGTAGGCCGTCGCCGCCTTGATCGCCATGTCCACGGTGTCCGTGGCGTGCTTCGCGGCGGCGCTGGGGGCCTGCTTCGCGGGGGCGGCCTTCGCGGGGGCGGCGACCTTCGCCGGGGCGGGCGTGGGTGCCGCGGGCTTCGGGGCGGGCTTCGGGGCGGGCTTCGGGGTGGGCTCGGCGGCGGGCGTGGGTGTGGGTGTGGGTGTGGGTGTGGCGGGCTCGGCCACCGGCGTGGCCGCGGGCTTCGTCGCAGGCTTCGCGGCCGACGTGGCGGCGGCCTTGGGTGTGGCGGCCTTGGGTGTGGCCGCCTTGGGCGTGGCCGGCCGTACGGCCGGCGGCGGTGTGGCCTCCTTGCGCCGGCGGGCCTCCTCGCGGGCCTCCCGGGCGGCCGCGGCGCGCTCGAGCGCCTCCGCCCGTGCCTTGTCGGCCTTCTCCTGCATCGCGCGCGCGGCGTCGGCCGGGTCGGCCCCCGTCCGTTCCTCGGCGCTCATCGCACGATCCCGTCCGGGTGGCCGGGGTCGCCCGGCGTGGTGTCGGGGAGCCCGGCCCGGAAGATCGACGGGGCCGCGTCGGGATCGTCGGTCGCGACCGTCGGGACGGCGGCGTCCGGGGTCGGGTCGCCCCAGGCATCGCGCAGGCCGAGATCGTCCGAGTCGTCGCGGAAGATCGATCGACGACGACGACGCGCGGGGCGGGCGTCGTCGGTTCCGGGGTGGGTCACCCGTTCCTCCTCGTGAACGGCCGAGCTCGACCCCGCCGGGATCGGCGGTGTCGGGTGATCAGCGAGGGACGTGCCGTGGCCCCGGCCGGGTCACCCGGCCGGGGCCACGCACATCGGGACCGTCAGCTCACGCCGGCGAGGTCGGAGTCGCTGCCGGAGGAGTCGCTGCTCCCGCCGTCGTCGCCACCACCGTCGCTGCCGCCGTCGTCCGACGAGGACTCGACCTGGGACACGGGCTCCGGCTCCGGCTCCGGCTCGGGCTCCGGCTCGGGCTCCGGGGTGGTGGCCACGGGCGTCGTCTCGATCTCCTCGCCGCCCGACGTGTCACCGCCCGCACCGCCGGACGACGCGCCGTCGTCACCGCCGCCGGCCGGCGGGGTGTTCCCACCGGTGAAGACGGGGCCCTCGGGCTCCGGCTCGGGCTCCGGCTCCGGCTCGGGCTCCGGGGTCGGCACCGGCGTCTCGTCGACCGGCGTCTCCTCCACCGGAGGGTCGACCGGCGTCGGCACCGGCGTCTCGTCCACCGGCGTCTCCTCCACCGGCGTCTCCTCCACCGGCGTCTCGTCCACCGGCGTCTCCTCCACCGGAGGGTCGACCGGCGTCTCGTCCACCGGCTCGGGCTCCGGCTGCGGCTCCGTGTCCGGCTCCGGGGTCGGGATCGGCGTCGGCGGCTCCTCGCCCTGGGCGTCCTCGGGCATGTACGGGCCGTTCGGGTCGGAGTCGGTGCCCTCGGGGTTGTTGACGGGGTCCCAACCGTTCGGGTTGTGCTCCGGGTTGTAGCCGTGGGGGTAGTAGACCGGGTGCCAGCAGTAGGGCTGGGCGACCGGGTTCCAGCAGTACGGCTGTGCGGTCGGGTGGAAGCAGTAGGGCTGGACCTCGGGGTTCCAGCCGTAGGGGTTGTAGTCCGGGTGCCAGCAGTGCGGGTTGTAGTCCGGGTGGTACCCGTCGGGGTTGCGGTCGGGGTCCCAGCAGTGCGGCTGGTGCTGCGAGTTGTAGCCGCAGGGGTTGTAGTCCGGGTGCCAGCAGTGCGGGTTCTCCTCCGGGTGGTAGCCCTCGGGGTTGTGCTCCGGGTGGTAGCAGTGCGGCTGGTGCTCGGGGTGGTACCCGCACGGGTTGTGCTGCGGGTGCCAGCAGTACGGGTTGTGCTCGGGGTGCCACTGCCACTGGTCGCCGCCGTCCCAGCCCTCGCTGGGGTGCCAGTCGTCGGGGAGGTCGTAGACCTCGCGCCACCGGATCAGGATCGCGCACGCGGGCGGGCAGCCCTGGCCGTGGTCCCAGCACCAGTAGTCCTCGACCACGTCGACCTCGGCGGCCGGCTCCTCGGGCGTCTGGGGCTCCTCGGGGGTCTCCTCACCGTCGACCGGCGGCTCCGGGGTCTCCGGGGTCTCGGGGGTCTCCGGGGCCTCGGGCGGTGTCCCGTCGGTGACGTCGTCGGGGGTCTCCGGGGGGAACGGCCCCGGGTTCGTCGTCGCCGGATCGGGGACGGGGGTCCCGGTGTCGATGGGGGCGCCCGCCGCCGCGGGGCCGGGAGTCACGCCGGCCGCGGCCGGGGTCACGGGAGTGGTCATGTCGGTTCCCTTCGGCTCGGGTGCGGACCGGGGGTCCGACCGAGGTGCTCGTCGGTGATGGGAACCAGATTGCGGGCCGGCGGACCCGGGGTCATGAGCACGTGAGTACTCGACTGCGGTGCTCGGGAACGGGCCCGGTTACTCACCCGACGGGGCCGCACCATGCAGGGGGTGGGGTTCTCCCCCCACGGCGGCGGGGGTGTTCCCGCCGCGACGGTGCCCGATTACTCGGGTGGCGTTGCTCGGGCGGCTACGCGGGAGGCCGAGGGGGGATCAGCGCAGGCGGCGGGAGCCGTGCGGCGAGATCGCGTCCGCGACGTCCACGGAGTCGGACGGCGCGTCCGGCACCGCACGCGTCTCGGCCGGAGCGACCTCGACGGGGTCGACCGTGTCGACCGCGGCCGTCGGGGTCTCCTTGGCGTGGATCACGAACCAGGCGACCCAGCCGGCGCCGGCCACGCCGACGAAGCTCACCAGGCGGTAGAGCAGCACGGCGGCGAGCGCGGGGTGCGACGGCACGCCGCCCGCGACGAGCGCGGCCAGCAGGGCCCCGTCGACGAGCCCGAGGCCGCCGGGCAGGAACGCGGCGCTCGACGCAGCGGTGGCCGCGGCGTAGGCGAGCAGGACGAGCGCGAGGGTCATGCCCTCGGCGCCGACGGCCGCGCAGCACGCGGCCAGGCACGCGATGTCGAGGATCCAGTTGGCCAGGGCGGCGGTGCTGACGACGGCCCGCCCACCACCCCGGAGGTCGATCAGCTGCAGGCCCGCGATCTGCTCGGCGAGCTCGCCCACCCCGGTCTCAAGCGGGCGGTGACGCACACGGTTGACCAGGCGCAGCCCCCAGGTCCCCGCGGGGACGAGCAGGCCCGGGCGGCGGGCGATGACCACGACGCCCGCGCCGAGCGCCGCGACGCCGACGATCTGCGCGATCAGCCACGGCAGCGAGGTGGCCCGCCCGCCGACGACCAGCGCGGAACCGAGGGCGATGGCGGCGAGCGCCAGGCTGGCCGCGACGCCGCCGGCGACCATCGTCCACGTCGTGGCGGGCGCGCTGGCGCCCCAGGCGCGGCGGCGCTTGTAGGTGTAGGCCGTGGAGAGCGCGGCCCCGCCCGGCACGGTGAGGTGCAGGGCGTTCGCGGCCAGGGTGGCGAGCGTGACCGCGCCGAGCGAGACCCGCACCGAGGCGGCCACGAGCAGGCGGTGGTGGAGGACGGAGAACGCGACGAGCGCGCCGGCCTCGGCGACGACCGCGAGGACGACCCACCACGGGTCGGCGCCGATGAGCGCGGCGCCGGCGGCCTCGACGGTCGGCATCACGATCACGACACCGGTGATCACGACGGCGGCCACCAGGACACCCGTGCCGATCCGCAGGGCCCGGCGGGTGGCCGGAGTGGCGCGTGTCGTGCCCGTCGACCCTGTGGTCACGATCGCGCTCATCCTCCCAGTGTCCTCCTGCCGTACCGATCACCTCCGGGTGACCGTGACGACACCGCCGCACGCCGGGTGCGACGCGGCGAACACCCGGTCGGTCACCCGGCGTCGCCGAGCGGTCCACCCGGGGTGCGCCCGTGGTGCGGCGGGATCATGCTGCCCGACGGGGTCGACGCACCGACGCGGACCCCGTTCCGCCGGTCGGAGATCGAGGGGAGACCGAGGATGACCCGCCGCGTTGAAAGCGACCTGCTCCTGGTCGGGAGCCTGCCCGTCGACTCGACCGACGACGGGTTCCGGTGGGGCGCCGAGCTGTTCGCCGGCCTGGTCGCCGCCCTCCCGGACGGCGAGTCCGGCGCCCGCGGCGCCTGGGTGGGCTACGACCGCACGACCCTGCTGGAGCCGCACCCCGACATCGCCGTGCTCGCCCCGTCGCCGTCCCCGACGGGCCGGGCGCGGCACGCCTACGACACCGCCCGGCTGACCGTCCGGGACGGGGTCGACGCGCTGCGCTTCGACACCTGGCCGCGCGTGGCCGAGACGCTCGCGTCCTACGAGCGGTTCGTCGCGCTGCGCGCCGAAGGGGTGATCCCGCCCGGGCTGCGCTTCCAAGTGGGACTGCCGTTCCCGTCGAGCGTGTTCACCGGGGCCTTCAAGGACGACTACGCCGACAACTGGGCGATCGTCGGGCCGGCGCTCGAGGACCTGTGGGAGCGGTCGGTGGACGACCTGCTCGCCGTGATCCCCGCCGCGGACCTCGCCCTGCAGTGGGATCTCGCCTACGAGGTGATCGACATCGAGGGCGTGGTCGCCTGGACCGACGGGGAGGCCTGGGAGCGCTTCGCCGGGCCGTGGTCGCGTCTCGCCCGCCGGGTCCCGGAGGGCGTCCTCATGGGCCTGCACCTCTGCTACGGCACGTTCCCCGAGTGGCCGATGTACGAGGCGCGCGACATGGAACTGATCGTCCGGATGGCCAACCACGCGGTGGCGGAGGCCGGCCGTCCCGTGGACTGGATCCACCTCGCCGGCCCGCGCTACCTGCGCAGCGAGGAGGACGCGTTCTTCGCCCCGCTCGCCGACCTCGACGCCCCCGAGTCCCGGATCTTCCTCGGCATCGTCCTCCCGCTCGACGGCGAGGACGGGCTGCGTCGCCGCCACGCCACGGCGTCCCGCCACCTGGCCGACTTCGGCGTCGCCATGTACTGCGGGATGGGCCGCCAGCGCGGCGAGGACCCGGTCGCGACGATGCGTGACCACGCCGCGACGGTGGCCGCCGTGCGGGGCTGAGGGGCAGGATCGGGCCCGTGGTCGGGATCGTGGAGGTCAGCCCGCGCGACGGGCTGCAGAACGAGCGGGCGCTGCTGGAGACGGGCGCGAAGATCGAGCTGATCGAGCGGGCGGTGACGGCCGGCGCCACGCGCATCGAGGCGGTGTCGTTCGTGCACCCGAAGCTCGTGCCGGCGATGGCGGACGCCGAGGCGGTGATGGAGGGGCTGCACCGGGCGTCCGGGGTGTCGTACATCGGGCTGGTACTCAACCGGCGCGGCTACGACCGGGCCGTCTCCGCCGGTGTCGACGAGATCAACGTCGTCGTGCCCGCCTCCGACGGGTTCGCCAAGGCCAACCAGAACTCGACGACCGAGGCGCTCACCGAGGTGGCCGAGGAGGTCCTGTCCGAGGCCGCCGACCGCGACCTCTTCGCGTCGCTGACGATCGCGACGTCGTTCGGCTGCCCGTTCGACGGCGAGGTCGACCCGGACCGGGTCGTGGAGGTCGCCAGGCGCGGGGCGGCGGCGGGCGCGAAGGAGATCGCGATCGCCGACACCATCGGCGTCGGCGTACCCACCCAGGTGCGCACGCTGCTCGACGGGGTCCGCGCGGTGGCCCCCGACGCGCTGATGCGCGCGCACTTCCACAACACCCGCAACACCGGCTTCGCGAACGCCGTCGCCGCGCTGGAGTGGGGCGTCGACTGGCTCGACTCGTCGAACGGCGGGATCGGCGGCTGCCCGTTCGCCCCCGCGGCCACGGGCAACATCGCCACCGAGGACCTCGTCTACCTGCTCGACCGGATGGGCCACCCGACCGGGCTCGACCTCGACGCGCTGCTGCCGATCGCCGGATTCCTCTCCGACGCCCTCGGCTACCGCGTCCCCGCTCTCCTCCCCCGCGCCGGCACGTTCCCCGGCTGAGCACCCCCTCGACAGGAGCAGATCACCAGTGAGCGAGCTCGAGCAGCTGTCCATGCTGGTCGGCGGGAAGCCGACCGGCGCGATCTCCGGGGCGACCTTCGAGTCCCAGAACCCCTACACCGGGCAGTCCTGGGCGCGGATTCCCGACGGCGGCACCGAGGACGTCGACGCCGCCGTCAACGCCGCCCGCGCGGCCCTCGACGGCGAGTGGGGGCAGATGACCGGGTTCGCCCGCGCCGCCTGCCTGCGCCGCCTCGCCGACCTGATCACCGCCAACGCCGAGCGCCTCGCCCGCCTCGAGGTCAACGACTCGGGCAAGCTCTACCGCGAGATGCTGGGCCAGCTCAACGGCCTCGGCGGCTGGTACCACTACTACGCGGGGCTCGCGGACAAGATCGAGGGCCAGCAGATCCCGTCGCCGAACCCGAACTACCTCGTCTACACCCGCCGCGAGCCGGTCGGCGTCGTCGCCGCGATCACGCCCTGGAACTCCCCGCTGCTGCTGATGAGCTGGAAGGTCGCGCCGGCGCTGGCCGCCGGGTGCACCGTGGTGATCAAGCCGTCGGAGCACGCGCCCGGGTCGACGCTCGGGTTCGCCGAGCTGATCGCGCAGGCGGGCATCCCCGACGGCGTCGTCAACGTCGTCACCGCGAACTCCGGCGAGGTCGGGGCACACCTGGCGAAGCACCCGGGTGTCGACAAGGTCGCGTTCACCGGATCCACCGCGACGGGCCGCAAGGTCGCCGCGGCCGCCGCGGAGAACCTCAACCCCGCGACGCTCGAGCTCGGCGGGAAGTCCCCGCAGGTCGTGTTCCCCGACGCCGACCTGCAGGCGGCCGCGAACGGCCTGGTGGCCGGGGTGTTCGCCGCGACCGGGCAGACGTGCATGGCCGGGTCCCGGCTGATCGTGCACGCCGACGTCCACGACGAGCTCGTGCGCCTGGTCGCCGAGCGCGCGTCGCAGATCAAGCTCGGCGACCCGTTCGCGGAGGACACCGAGATGGGTCCGGTGGCCAACGGGATGCAGTACGAGAAGGTCGTCGGCTACCTGCGGACCGCCCGCGACGAGGGCGCCACGATCGCCTACGGCGGCGACCCCGACGAGGAGCTCGGCGGCTACTTCGTCCAACCCACCGTGCTCTCGGTGAAGCCGACCGACACGGTGTTCCGCGAGGAGGTCTTCGGGCCGGTGCTCGCGGCCACGACGTTCACCGACGAGGACGAGGCGGTGAAGCTCGCCAACGACACCCCGTACGGGCTCGCCGGCGCGGTGTGGACCAAGGACGTCCACCGTGCCCACCGCATGGCCGCGCGGATCAAGGCCGGCACGGTGTGGATCAACGCCTACCGCGTCGTCGCCCCCAGCGTGCCCTTCGGCGGGTTCAAGGCCTCGGGGATCGGGCGCGAGAACGGCGTCCACGGCATCGACGCCTACCTGGAGAACAAGTCCGTGTGGGTCGAGCTCACCGGCGGCACCCGCGACCCGTTCACGCTGGGCTGACCGTCCTCCGTGCGTGATCTTCTCAGGGATCGCTGGAAGATCACGCACGGAGGGTCAGCCCAGGTCGCCCCGGGAGAAGTCGGCGATGAGGCCCGGCGCCGCCGCGTCGAACCCGGCGACGTCGAGCATCCCGCCGTCGGCGGGGTCGGCGATCGACACGTCGGTGGCGGTCATGCCGACCACGACGAGCCGCGCGTCGGTCCCCCACCGCTCCCGGTACCGCACGAGCGCCTGGTGCGGGTGGATCGCGCCCGCCCAGGTCTCGTTGTCGGTGAGCACGACGAACGTGTCGAACGCCCGCCCGGTCTCGCGCGCCCACTCCATCGGCAGCGCGCAGTCGGTGCTGCCGAAGGGCAGGCGGGACACGGCCGCGATCGCGTCGTCGAGCCGCTGGCGCGGGCTGATCGCGAGCTCGGTCAGCGCCGGCGCCCAGCCGCCGTCGGCCGAGGTGAAGCCGACGCAGGTGACGTCACGCTCGGTGCTCATCGTGACCAGCGCGAGCGCCGCCGACGCCTCCCGCGGCGACAGCGGGAGCCCGGACACCGACCCGACCTTCATCGACCCCGAGACGTCCACCGCGAGCAGCGTCCGCCTCCCCGACGGCACGACCGTCTCGAACGCCGCGTAGAAGGCGGCGTCGAGGGCGTCGACGATCTCCCGGATCGGCTCCCAGGTCCCGCCCGCCCCGCTCCCGGACGCGTAGGTCCGCAGCGCGACCAGCACCGACACGGGGTGCACACGCCCCCGGCGCAGGCGGGCCGGGTCGGCGAGCTGCGCGGCCACGGACCGGCGCGTGTCGCCGGCCAGCACCCCGAGACGGGTCAGCCGCGGCAGCTGGCGCATCAGGGCGGTCGGGGGCAGCCCGTTCGCGAGCAGGGCCCGCCAGACGTCGGGCTCGACGAGTGCGGCGTCCGGGAGCATCTCCCAGGACAGCCGGTGGTCGATGACCAGCCGGGCCCAGGCCGACGCGGTCGTCGCCGCCCGGGCCGCGAGGTAGCCGCGCACGATCTCCGGGGCGTCCTCGCCGGCCTCGTCGCCCACGATCCACCGGAACAGCGCCCGCCGGTCGGGGTCGGTGACCGCGGGGTGGGCGAGGCGCAGCAGGTCGCGGTGCGACCAGCCCTCGCGCTGCCGGTACTTGACGGCCTGGAAGGCGACGTCGTCGACGTCGGGCTCGGCGTACCAGCGCGCGACGGCCCGACGCAGGCCCCGCCCCCACCCGCGGAACTGCTCGACGTAGCGGGCGAAGAGGAACAGGTGGGTGCCGGTGCGGCAGACCGCGGGCAGCGCGTCCAGCGCGCCGCGTCGGCCGGCCTCGTCACCCAGCGCCGCGGCCGCGGCCAGCGCGAAGATCGCGGGGTTCTGGCGCGGCGCCCGGCCGGCGGCGGAGATCGCCACGACCTGCTCGACCAGCCACGCGGTCCGGTCCCGCGCGGCGCGCAGGACCACGGACGCGTTCTGCGCGGTCAGCTCGCGGGCGGTGGCGTAGTAGGTGCCGCCGTCGGTGCCGAGGGTCAGGAAGCGCAGGACCCGGGTGTCGTCGTCGAGGGCGAATCCGAACCCGCCGGCGGCGTTGGGGATCTGGCGCTCGTCGGCGCGCAGGAGCTGCGACGTGGCGCGCGTCGAGACCGAGGTCAGCGGGTCCATCGGATCGGTCCTCCCTGAAGGGCACACGTCCGGCAGGTGGGTGGGTGTCGGGAGAGGTAGGGCGGGCGTGCTGTCGACCACCGGAGGAACACCGGAAGGCCGGCCACGCTCCGCGGTCGTACCGGGAACGCCGATCACCGACGGTCTGCCGGCCCGCCCTCCCCGGGCGAGCACGTCCTCGAGCGCTGTGGCGCGAGGACGGGCGTGGCGTGGCCGCCGGAGTCGTGGCGCTCCTCCGGTTGAGCTACGCCGGGACCTCCCGGCGGCGGGATTCGAACCCGCAACCTCCCCATTTCGAGTGGTCACCGACTGAGCCTCCGGCCCGACCTCGCAGGGACGACGCTAGCCCCGGCCTCCCACGCCGTCGTGCCAATTTCTTCGCTCACAGGGGGTCGGCGCACCGTGCGAGCAGCGGGTCCAGGCGGAACGGGACGAGCTGGCGCATCACCAGCGCCGTCGACGTCCGCTCCACGCCCGGGACGGCCAGGAGGCTGCCGGCGATCGTGTAGAGCGCGTCGGCGTCGCGGGCGACGACCTGGACGAGCAGGTCGTCGTCCCCGGCGAGCCCGACGACCTCGACCACCTCCGGGATGAGGGCGAGCGCCGTCGTCACCTCCTCGAGGCGGCGCTGGTCGACGCGGGTCGTCACGTAGGCGCGCAGCGGGTGGCCGAGGGCGGCGGGGTCGATGCGGCGGCCGAACGCGCCGAGCACACCCCGGCTCTCCAGCCGGGCGAGCCGGGACTGGACGGTGTTGCGCGCGAGCCCGAGGCGTTCGGCGAGCGCGACGACGGTCGCGCGCGGCTCCTCGCCGAGCGCCTGCAGCAGCCGGGCGTCGATCGGGTCGACGGGTTCCATCCTGCTCACTCCCCACCGACGTCGGGCTGCCGACGCGACCATAGTGCTCAGCGGCGTCCGCACCGCTTGCGCACGACACCGCCATGACGAACGCTTCGGGCGTCAATGTGAGACCCGGAGGCCATCGATGACATCCACGCGTCCCGCCCCCTCACCGCTCACCGGCCAGGAGCCGGAGCGCGAGGCGCTGCGGGCGGTGGAGGACCGCGTGCTGTGGCTGTCGACGGCGATCGTCGACCACGCCAACCGGGTGCGCCCCAACCCGGGCGGGCTGAAGGTCGGCGGCCACCAGGCGTCGTCGGCCTCGATCGTCTCGATCATGACGGCGCTGTGGTTCCACACGCTGCGCCCCGAGGACCGGGTGTCGGTCAAACCGCACGCGTCGCCGGTACTGCACGCGATCAACCACCTGCTCGGCGAGCTCGACGCGTCGTACCTCGAGACGCTGCGCGAGGCCGGCGGGCTGCAGTCCTACCCGTCGCGATCGAAGGACCCCGACCCCGTCGACTACTCCACCGGTTCGGTCGGCATCGGCGCGACCGCCCCGATCTGGGGCACGATCGCGCGCCGCTACGCCGACGGGCTCGGGCAGCGCGCCGGGACGGGGCGGCAGTTCTCGCTCGTCGGCGACGCGGAGCTCGACGAGGGCGCGGTCTGGGAGGCCGTGCTCGACCCGATGGTGCGCGAGCTCGGCGAGGTCTGCTGGATCGTCGACTTCAACCGGCAGAGCCTCGACCGCGTCGTCCCCGACATCTCCGCCACCCGGCTGCACGCGCTGTTCACCGCCGCGGGGTGGCAGGTCCTCAGCGTCAAGTACGGGCGGCTGCTCGCCGAGCTCTACGCCAGGCCGGGTGGCGACGCCCTGCGCCGGCGCATCGACGAGATGACCAACCCGGAGTACCAGCGGCTGCTGCGCTGCACCCCGCTCCAGCTGCGGGAACGCCTCCCCGGCGACGGCCCCGAGGGGGAGGCGATCGCGTCGCTGCTCAAGGAGGTCACCGACGGCGCGGTGCACGCCGCGATCCGCAACCTCGGCGGTCACGACCTCGGCGCGCTCGCCGACGCCTACGACGCCATCGACGACACCCGCCCGACGGTGATCTTCGCGTACACGGTGAAGGGCTACGGGCTCGCGACCCAGGGGCACCCGCAGAACCACTCGTCGCTGCTCACCGAGACCCAGATGCGGGCGCTGGCGACGGGGCTGGGCACCGACCTCGACGACCCGTGGGCGCCCCTGCCCGCCGGGCCGGCCGCCGATCTCTGCGCGGCGACCGCCACCCGCCTGCGCCGGTCCCCCTCGGCCCCGGCGTCGGCGCCGGTGATCCCCGAGGACCTCGACCGCACGCCCACCGGCACCGGCCACACGCAGCAGGCCCTGGGCCGCGCGCTGCTCGACCTCACCCGCTCCGCGCCCGAGGCCGCCCGCCGGGTGGTGACGGTCAGCCCCGACGTCACGTCGTCGACGAACCTGGGCGGCTGGCTGAACAAGGTCGGCTCCTGGTCGGCCCACGAGCGCCGCGACTGGTTCGCCGACGACGCCGAGACGATCCTGCACTGGCACGAGCTGCCGAGCGGGCAGCACATCGAGCTCGGGATCGCCGAGACGAACCTCGTCGGGCTGCTCGGCGAGCTCGGCGCGACGTGGTCGCGCTGGGGCGAGCCGCTGTTGCCGATCGGCGTGCTCTACGACCCCTTCGTGGCCCGCGCCCTCGAGCCCTGGGCGTTCGGGATGTACGCGGGCGGGCAGTCGATCCTGGTCGGCACGCCGTCGGGGGTGTCGCTGGCGCCGGAGGGCGGCGCGCACCAGTCGATCACCACGCCCTCCATCGGGCTCGAGCAGCCGGGCTGCGTGGCGTTCGAGCCCGCGTTCGGCGTCGAGGTCGGCTGGTGCCTGCTCGACGGGCTCGGCCGCCTCGGGCGCGCGGGCGGCTCGTCGACCTACCTGCGCCTGTCGACCGTGCCCGTCGACCAGAGCCTCGCCGCCGTCCCCACCGACCCCGCGGCCCGCGCCCAGCGCCGTCGCCAGGTCACCGCGGGCGCCTACCTGCTGCGCCGGGCCGCCGGGACACCGACGGTCACGATCGCGGTGATGGGCGCGCTCGTGGGCCAGGCCCTCGCGGCCGCCGAGCGTCTCGAGGACCAGGGCCGGCCGACCGACGTCGTCGTGGTCACGAGCCCCGACCGGCTCTTCCGCGCTCTGCGGGCCCGCGACGCAGCCACCGGGGCGCACGCCGAGGCGCCGACCTGGATCCTCGACGCCGCGTTCCCCGCCGACCGCGCCGCGCGCCTGATCACCGTCCTCGACGGCCACCCGCACACCCTGGCGTTCCTGGCGTCGGTGCACGGGGTCCGCGCCTCGCACCTCGGCGTCACCGACTTCGGCCGCTCCTCGGGCCTCGCCGACGCCTGGGCGCACCACCACCTCGACACCGACGCGATCGTGGCGGCGGCCCTCGCCTGACCCCGTGTGCAAGCCCTGCGTCCACGCTTGCACTCAACGCCAGAAAAGCCGCTTCGATCATGAGCGGCTGGGGTGGCGCGCATCGGTCGGACGCCGCAGCGGGTAATCCCCCACTCGTTCTCCGAGGGCCCGAGGGGAGGCCCCGTGCCCGACTGGCTCGCCGCGCCCGACTACGCGACCGCCCGCTGGGTGGTCCAGCACCTCGTCGCGCTCGTCTACGTCATCGCGTTCACCGTCGCGCTGGCGCAGTTCCGCCCGCTGATCGGCGAGCGCGGCCTGACCCCGATCCCGCGCTTCCTCGCGCGCACGACCTTCCGCCGCCACCCGAGCCTGTTCCACCTGCGCTACTCGGACACGCTCTTCCGGGTCGTCGCCGCGGTCGGCCTCGTCCTCGCCCTGGCGGCCCTCGCGGGAGCCACCGACGTCCTCCCGCTCGGCGCCGGCATCGCACTGTGGGCCGTCCTCTGGGTGCTCTACCTGTCGATCGTCAACGTCGGCCAGGTCTGGTACGGCTTCGGCTGGGAGTCGCTGCTGCTCGAGGCCGGCTTCCTCGTGACCTTCCTCGGGCGTGCGGACGTCGCCCCACCCGCCCCGATCCTGTGGCTGCTCGTCTGGCTGCTGTTCCGCGTCGAGTTCGGGGCCGGCCTGATCAAGCTGCGCGGCGACCGCTGCTGGCGCGACCTCACCTGCCTCGACTACCACCACGAGACCCAGCCGCTCCCCGGCCCGACGAGCCGGTTCTTCCACCACCTCCCGCGCCCGCTGCACCGCGCGGAGGTCCTCGCCAACCACGTCACCCAGCTCGTCGTGCCGTTCCTGCTGTTCCTGCCGCAGCCGGTGGCGTCGATCGCCGCCCTGGTCGTCGTCGTCACGCAGGGGTGGCTGGTGAGCAGCGGCAACTTCGCCTGGCTGAACCTCCTGACGATCACGCTGGCGTTCGCCGCGATCGACGACGCCCGGCTCGGGTGGCTGGTGTCGCTGCCGGAGCCGGGCCCGCTGCCGACGTGGTTCGCCGTCGTGGTGATCGCCGTGACGGTCCTGATGCTCGCCCTGTCGGTGTGGCCGGTGCTGAACATGGCCAGCGGCCGCCAGCTGATGAACGCCGGCATCACCCCGGTGCACCTGGGCAACAGCTACGGCGCCTTCGGGTCGGTGACCCGCAAGCGTGAGGAGGTGGTGCTGGAGGGAACGCGCGACCCCTCGGGTGACGACGAGGCCGAGTGGCGCGAGTACGGGTTCCGCGCCAAGCCCGGCGACCCGTACCGGCGCCCGCCGCAGCTCGCGCCGTACCACCGCCGGCTGGACTGGCTGATGTGGTTCGCCCCCCTCGCGCCGCGGATGGCGCGCGGCTGGCTCCCGACCCTGCTCGACCGCCTGCTCGAGGCCGACGCACCGACCCTGCGGCTGTTGCGCCACGACCCGTTCGACGGCGAGCGACCGGCGTGGGTGCGCGCCCGGCTCTTCCGCTACCGGTTCACGACCCGCGCCGAGCGCCGCGAGACCGGGGCCTGGTGGCACCGCGAGCTGCTCGGCGACTACCTGCCCGCGCGCTCGCGGCCGACCTCACGGACGTCCGCCCCGTAGACCAGCCGCTGCCCCGCGCGGATCCCGGCGCCGTAGAGCGCCCCGAGCCGCCCGCCCCGCGCCAGCGCCGCCCGGGCCGCGTTGGCCCCCGGCGTCCCGTGCACCGCGCCCGCCGGGTGGGCCGTCGCGCCGGCGAGGAAGAGACGCTCGACCGGGGTGTCGGGGCGCCCCAGCCCGGGCGTCGGACGGAACACGAGCATCTGGTGCAGCTGGGCGGTGCCGGCCATGAGCGCGCCGCGGACCAGCGACGGGTTGCGGGCCTCGAGGTCGCCGGGCCCGGACACGGCCCGCGCGACGACGCGCTCGCCGAAGCCCGGCGCGTGGCGCTCGATGCCCGCGACCATGCGCGCGACCTGCTCGGCGAGCTCCGTCTCCGTGTGCGCCCGGCGGTGCGGCAGGTGCGTGTACGCCCAGACCGACTCCGTGCCGGGCGGCGAGCGCAGCGGGTCGGCGAGCGTCATCTGCCCGAGCAGCATGAACGGCTCGCGCGGCATGCGGCCGGCGGCGAGGTCGGCGCCGAAGTCGACGAGCCCCGCCACGTCCCCGCCGAGGTGCACCGTGCCCGCCTCGCGGGGCTCCGGCGCGGTCCACGGGATCGGGGACGACAGCGCCCAGTCGACCTTGAGGATCGCGTCGTCGTACTGGAACCGGGCGAGGTCGTCGACCATCCGCGTCGGCAGGTGCTCGGTCCCCACGAGGTCGCCGAACAGCACCGGCGCGGGGACGTCGGCGAGCACCGCGCGCCGCGCCCGCACCAGGCCGCCGGCCGCGTCCACGACCCCCACGGCCCGCCCGCGCTCGACGAGGACACGCGTCACCGGACGGTGGCACTCCACGGTCCCGCCCCGGAGCGCCAGCCGTCCCACCAGCGCGTCCGTGATCCCCCGCGCGCCGCCCGCCGGCACCGGGAACCCGACGTCCTGCGCGAGCATCGCGAGCAGCCAGCCGAACGCGGTACTCGCGGTCTGGTTCACCCCGAGGTCGGTGTGCAGGGCGTTGCCGGCGACGAGGACCCGCGCGCCCTCCCCCGCGAACTCCTCCTCGCCGAACCGCGTCGCCGGCAGCAGCATCCGGCGGGCGAGGCGCAGCGCGTCGGGGCCGCCGAGCATCCGGAGCACCCGGGCGGCGTCGCGCACCGGCGGGAACGGCCCGAGGAACGCGGCGAGCAGCGGGTCGCGCAACCGCTGCCACTCGTCGGCGAGCCGTCGCCAGGCGTCGCCGTCGCCCGGGGCGAAGCGGTCGAGGGACGCCGCGGTGACGTCGACGTCCCGCGAGAGCAGCACGCCCCGGTCGTCGGGCAGGACGTGCGCCAGTGGGGCGGGCGCGTGGCGCCACTCCAGGCCGTGGGACGTCAGGTCCAGCGCGCGGAAGGCGGGCGACACCACACCCATCGGGTAGAACGCGCTGCCGAGGTCGCTGCGGAAGCCCGGCGCGGTGATCTCCTCGGTGCGCACCGCCCCGCCCGGCCCGTCCGAGGCCTCCAGGACGCGCACCGACCAGCCCCGGTCCGCCAGCATGTTCGCCGCCACCAGGCCGTTGTGACCGGCGCCGACGACGACGGCGTCGACGGTCTCGGCGTCGCTCACGACCAGGTTCTCGGCGGGCACCCGCCGAGGATGCCCACTCCGTGCTGGCCGAGTCAGTGCTGGCCCAGTCAGTGCTGGCCCAGTCAGTGCTGGCCGAGCAGGTTGGTACGGACGTCGACGAGGTGGCGGCGCATGTGCTCGCGCGCGGCGTCCGCGTCGCGCTCGGTGAGCGCGGTGACGATCTCGGCGTGGCACTGCTCGTAGCCACGCCGCCGTTCCGGCGAGGCCGAGCGCCGCTTGATGCTGCCCCACACCGGGAGGTCGCGGGCGGCGTTCATCGTGTCGAACAAGCGCAGCAGCAGGCCGTTGTGCGCAGCAGCCGCGACGGCGCGGTGCAGTGCGGAGTCCCAGGCCTCGAACTCCTCGTAGGTGGCGGTGGCGTTGCCGCGCCGCAGGCAGTGCTCGATGTGCTCGAGATCGGCCGGGGTCGCGTGACGGGCGGCCAGCGCGGCGATCTCGGGCTCGAGGACGAGGCGTGTCGCCATGATCTCGGCGGGGCTCGTCTGGAGCGGCCCGCGGGCGGCCGGGGGCAGGCCGGGCTCGGCCTCGAGCTCGGTGAGGAACGTGCCGCGCCCCACGTGACGGGTGATCCGTCCGTCGCGCTCGAGCTCCCCCAGAGCGGCACGGACGGCGGCCCGCGACGCCTGCAGCGTCGTCGACAGCGCGCGCTCGGTCGGAATCTTCGACCCGGTGCTCAGCGCACCGGCCGCGACGGCCTCGTCGAGCAGGGCCCGGAGGCGGGTGACGACGGGTGCGCTCCCGACGCCCTCCTGCGGTGCGGCCACGACTCCCCCTTCTCACGTACCAATAGAGGACCAATGCTACGGCATCGACCCTCTTGGCAGTCGATCCGACTGGTCGTATGGTCGAGGAACCGGCGAGTAGCCGACCATACGCCGTTATTGGTCCGTATTGGTTCTCCGTACGTCCGGAGTGTGATCTGTGAAGCTCGTGACCTTCCGTACCGCCGACCGCGAGGGCGTGGGGCGGGTCGACGACGACGGAACGACGGTCCGCGACCTGGCCGGCGTCGTCGGCGACCGGTCGATGCTCGCGATCATCGCCGACTGGGAGCGGCTCGGCCCCGCGATCGCCGACGCCGGGGATCTGCCCGTCGTCGACGGCGCCCGCCTGCGCGCACCGATCCCGGAGCCGCGTCGCGACCTGTTCGCGGTGGGCAAGAACTACCGCGAGCACGTCGCCGAGTTCGGCCGCTCCGGCTACGACACCCCGCAGCGCTCGGAGGACCTGCCCGACAAGCCGATCGTCTTCTCCAAGGCGACCACGTCGGTCACGGGGCCCTACGACGACGTCGAGTCCCACCCGGAGGTCACGAGCGAGCTCGACTACGAGGCCGAGCTCGCCGTCATCATCGGCCGCGGCGGGCGGGGCATCACGCGCGAGCAGGCGATGCAGCACGTCTGGGGCTACACGATCGTCGACGACGTCACCGCCCGCGACGTGCAGCGCGACCACAAGCAGTGGCTGCTGGGCAAGTCGCTCGACACCCACGCGCCGATGGGGCCGTGGGCGGTGAGCGCCGACGAGATCGGCGACCTGGCCGTGCTGGAGGTCTCCTGCACGGTCAACGGCGAGCCCCGCCAGAAGGCACCGGTCGCCGACCTGATCTTCGACGTCCCCGAGCTGATCCGCGTGCTCTCGGCCGGGATGACGCTGCTGCCCGGCGACGTCATCGCCACCGGTACCCCCGCCGGCGTCGGGATCGGGTTCGACCCGCCCCGCTTCCTGCAGCCCGGCGACGTCGTCGAGTGCGCGATCACGGGCCTCGGCGCCCTCCGCAACACCATCCGCTGAACGACCCCTCGAGGAGGACGAACGCGTGCAGGTCAACGGCAAGGAGCTCGCTGTCGAGGTCACCGGGGACGGTCCGCCCGTCGTGCTGGTGCACGGCCTCGGCGGGACGTCGAACTTCTACCAGCCCCAGGTCGCGGCGCTCGCCGAGCGCTTCACCGTGATCCGGCCCGACATGGAGGGTTCCGGTCGCTCACCCGTCGCCGGCGCGGTGTCGATCGAGGGATTCGCCAACGACCTCGCCGCGCTGATCGAGACCCTCGACGCGGGGCCGGCGCGGGTCGTCGGGCACTCGATGGGGACGATCACCGTGCGCAGCCTCGCGGCACGCCGGCCTGAGCTCGTCAGCCACCTCGCGCTCCTCGGCGCCGTGCCCGCGCCACTGCCCGAGGCCGGTCAGCAGGGCCAGCACGACCGCGCGGCGAAGGTCCGCGCCGAGGGCATGGCGAACGTCGCCGACGCGGTGATGAGCAACGCGACCGCCGAGGCCACCCGCCGCGACCACCCCGCGACCGCGGCATGCGTCCGCGAGCTGGTGCTTCGCCAGGACCCGGAGGGCTACGCCCGTTCGTGCGAGGCGCTGGCCGGTGCGAACGACCCCGGACCGGTCGACCCGGCCCTGCCCCTGCTGCTGCTCACCGGCGCGGACGACGGCGTCGGGGCCCCGGCGGTCTCGCACGCGCTCGCCGACGCCCACGGCGCCGCCGTCCTCGAGATCTTCGACGACTGCGGCCACTGGACCGCGCTCGAGAAGCCACACGAGGTCACCGAGCACCTCCTCAAGTTCTTCTGACCCCTATCACCCTCGACGACGAGGAGCCGTCATGAGCAAGGTCCTGTTCCGCAACGTCTCGATCCTCGACTCCACGGGTGCCGACCCCTACCCCGGTGACGTGCTCGTCGAGGACGACCGAATCGCTGCCGTCGGCACCGTCGACGAGGCCCGCGCGCTGCACGCCCAGGTCGTCGAGGGCCGGGGGCGCACGCTGATGTCCGGGCTGTGCGACGCGCACACCCACTTCAGCTGGAACAACTCGGCGGACCTCGACGGGCTGGGCGGGATGCCGGTCGAGGAGCACCTGCTGTTCTCCATGGAGTCGGCGAAGAAGTACATCGACTCCGGCTACACGATGTGTCTCGGCGCCGCGTCGGCCAAGGAGCGCCTCGACGTCGTCTGCCGCGACGCGATCAACGCCGGCCGCATCCCCGGCCCGCGCTACCTCGCCAACGGCCCCGAGATCGCGGTGACGGGCGGCGCGCTCATCAAGTCGATCACCAAGTTCGCCGACGGGCCGGAGGGCATGCGGCTCGCGGTGCGCCAGCTGATCGACCTCGGTGTCGACCAGATCAAGCTGTCGATGACCGGTGAGGAGATCACCGGCACCCAGCGCGCGGAGGACACGTACTTCTCCGACGAGGAGGTCGCCGCCGCGGTCGCCGAGGCCCACCGCCGCGGCAAGCGCGTCTGCGCCCACGCCCGCTCCGCCGAGAGCGTGAAGATGTGCCTGCGGAACAAGGTCGACATCATCTATCACGCCTCGTTCACCGACGCCGAGGGCATGGACATGCTCGAGGCGAACAAGGACTGGGTGTTCGTCGCGCCCGGCATCAACTGGCTGATCGCCACGCTCTACGAGGCCGAGGCGTTCGGGTTCCCCCAGGAGGCGGCCGAGGCGGTCGGCTACAAGAAGGAGCTCGAGGTCGCCACCGACGGGCTGCGCGAGATGCACCGGCGCGGCATCAAGCTGCTGCCCGGCGGCGACTACGGCTTCGCGTGGACCCCGCACGGCACCTACGCCCGCGACCTCGAGCACTTCGTCGAGCGTCTCGGCTTCACGCCGATGGAGGCGATCGTCTCGGCCACCAGGCTCGGCGGAGAGATCATGCTGCGCCCCGACGAGCTCGGCCAGGTCCAGCCCGGCTACCTCGCCGACCTCCTCCTCGTCGACGGCGACCCGCTCGAGGACATCACGGTCCTGCAGGACCACGACAAGCTGCACGCGATCATGAAGGACGGGCGCTTCCACAAGGAGGACAGCGGCATCGCGCCGCGCAGCGGGCTCGACGCCCCCGCGGGTCCGGTCACGGACGCCACGCGCCGGGTCGTCGAAGCCCGGCCCTGAGCCCGTGCCGCTACTGATCTGCCGCACCTGTCCGCGGTACGACGTCGACAGCGGGTCGTTCGGCGCCGCCCTCGACGGGGCGCTCGCCGGGGCCGAGGTCCGTGTCCGTCACGTGCCCTGCCTCGGCGGGTGCCCGAACGCCGGCAACGTCGCCGTCGACGGGCCCGGCAAGCCGCGTGTCCGCTTCTCGCGGATCGGGGTCGACGACGCCGAGGACCTCCTCGACGCGGCGCGGCGGTACGACGCGAGTCCTTCCGGCGCCCCGGGCGACTGGGAGGTGCCCGCCGGACTCGCCGCGCGCGTCACCGCCGTCAGCCCGAAGCGGTGACCGGTTCGGGGAATGCTTCGGTTTCCGAAGCATTCCCCGGGCACCTCATGCGCTGTCGTCGGCGGACACGCCTCTGCTCTGTCCCTCTGCTCGGGCGAACGGTTGGTCCACACGGCGGCACGTCGGGTGACCTCGGAGGACGTACCCTTCCGCGAGGTGATCACGTGACGTGACGTCCGGGGGGATGGATGGCGTCTGTCGGCCTCCGCCTGTTCGGCGGCGTGGCCGTGGTGCGCGACGGGGTCCCGGATCCGCACCGCAGCCGCACCCTTGCGACCCTGCTCGCGCTCCTCGCCCTCCACGCGGGCGAGGCTGTCGACGGCGACGCGCTCATCGACGAGGCGTGGGGCGAGGACCTGCCGAAGAACCCCCGCGCCACCCTCCAGGTCGCGCTGACCCGCCTCCGCGCGTGGCTGGGCGAGCGCGCCGAGCCGTGGATCACCGCGGGCGGCGGGCTCTACACGCTGCACCTCGGGCGTGACGCCGTCGACGTCCTCGCGTTCGGCCGTCTCGCCGACGCCGCCCTGCGGAGCGGGGACCTCGCCGCCCACGAGGACGCCCGCGCCGCGTGGCGGGGGACGCCGTTCCTCGGGCTCGACTCCGCCCGCCTCACCGAGGCCCGGCGCAGCGCCGAGGAGCGCCGGCGCGCCCTCACCGTCCGCCACGCCGCGCTGCTGCTCGAGCAGCGCCGGTACGGCGACGTCGTCGACCTGCTCGCCGGCGAGGACCGCCTCGACGAGGAGCTGTCGGCGCTGCTCGTGCGGGCGCTGCGCGACGGCGGCCGGCACCGCGACGCCGTCGAGACCTACCTCGAGGTGCGGCGCAGGCTCCGGGACGAGCTCGACGTCGATCCCGGGCCCGGGCTGCGGTCGCTCTACGGCTCGCTCGCCGGGCCGCGCGAGAGCGGGAAGCGGACGAGTGCTCCCGAGCTCGTCGGTCGGGAGGCCCTCGCGGACACGATCCTCGACGCCCTGCACGGCGACGGCCGCCTGATCGTGCTGCACGGCCGCGCGGGCGCGGGGAAGTCCGCCGTGCTCCGCGCCGTGGTCCACGCCGCGCGAGCGCGAGGGGCCCGGACGGCGAGCTCGGCGTGGGGGGAGAACGACGCCCCCGCCGCCGCGTGGCACGAGGTGATCGACGACCTGGAGATCCGGGGACCGGTCCCGGACCGCGACCTCGGGCCCTGGGTCCGTGCCCAGCTCGGTCGCCGTGCCGAGGACGCGCCCGTGCTCCTGGCCCTCGACGACGCGCACCGCGCCGACACCGCCTCGCTCGACGTCCTGCGCGCCCTCGCCCGTCGCGGCCTGCCCGCCGGGGTGGTCGTCGTGGTCGCGGCGCGGGCGCCCGACACCGCCCCGCACCCGCACTGGGAGCGCGCGCGGGCCGAGCTGGACGGCCACGACGCCGTCACCACCGTCGCGGTCGGCCCGCTCGCCCCCGACGCGGTGGCCGTCCTCGTCCGCCGGCGCCTCGCCGCGCTCGAGCCGGGCGACGACCTCGCGCACGCGGTGACCCGCCGCTCCGGGGGCCTCGCCCTGCACGTCACGGCGCTGCTCGATCTCCTCGGCCGCTGCGCTGGCCGGGAGGAGGCCCTGGAGGCCGTCGACCGGGTCCCCCAACAGGTGCGGGCCGTCATCGATCACCAGGCCGCGCAGCTCCCCGCCGCGACGCGGCGGGCGGTCGAGGCGCTCGCGGTGCTGCGCCCGGTCGACCTCACCGGCCTGGCCGCCGTCCTCGGGCGGCGCCCGCTCGACGTCGCCGACGACCTCGAGGTCGCGGTGCGGGCGGGGCTCGCCACCGGAGAGGGCGACCGCTACGTGCTGCGCCACGACCTCGACGCCGACGGCCTGCGGGCCGGCGTGCCCCCGGTGCGCGCGGCACACCTGCACCTCGCCCGGCTCGAGGGGCTCGACGACGACGCGGACGCGTTCACCGTGCTGCGCCACTGCGAGGGCGCCACGACGCTGCTCGCCCCGTCCCGCCTGGCCGCCGCGCAGGTGGAGGCCGGCGTCGAGTCCTACCGCCGGCGGGCGATTCCCGAGGCGCTCGCCCTGTTCGAGGCCGCGTTCCCGGCGGCCACCGACCGCGCCCGCGCGCGCCTGCTCGGCCACCGCGCCCTCTGCCACGCGGCGATGCGCGGGACCGGCGAGGCCCGCGACGGCGCGCTGGAGGACGCCCTCGACGACGCTCTCGACGCGGCCCTGGAGTCCGGCGACGACGAGCTCGCCGTGCTGGTCGCGGTCGGCGACGAGCCGCTGGGGCTGTCGGTGCAGGGCGACCCCCGCCGCTACGCGCGGCTGCACCGCCTCCTCGACCGGCCGCTGGCCCCGCGCCTGCGGCTCGACCTGCTCGTCGCGACCGTCCGGGAGGCCTCGGCGACCGCGCGGGACGGGGCCCCGGCGCTCGTCGCCGAGGCGAGGGCGCTGGCGGACGCGAGCGCCGACGACGACCCCGTGGCCCAGGCCCGCGTCCGGGCGCTCGAAGCCCGCCACCTCGTCGACGGTGCCCGCCCGGTGCGCGAGCGGCTCGCCGTCGCAGCCGATGCCCACCGGCTCGCCCTGGCCACGGGGGACCCGTCGTTGTACCTGGAGGGCACCGAGCTGCTGATGACCGCCGAGCTCGCGAACGGGCGCACCGAGCAGGCCCACAAGCTGCGCGTCGAGCTGGAGACCGCCGCCGAACGGTGGTTCCGCCCGCGCTCGATCTGGGCCGCGCAGGTCACCGGGGCCGCCATGCTGCTGGCCGAGGGCGACCCGGGCGCCGACGCCGCGGCGGGCCGCGCCGCGGAACGGGGCCAGGCGCTCGGGCTCCCCGCGGCGCCGTTCGCCGCCGGCGCGCACCTGCTCGTCCAGCACCTGCTGCTGGGGACCGTCGCCGAGCTCGCCCCGCTCGCCGCCCACGCCTCGACCCGCGCGCTCAACACCGGGGCGTGGTCCGCCGCGGCGGCCTACGCCGAGACCTGCGCCGGCCACGACGACCGGGCGCGCGAGCACCTCGCGGAGTACGGGCGACGCGCCACCAACCCCGCGATGTGGTTCTCCCGTGCCGCGGCGGCGATGGCCACGGCCGCCGCCTTACGCCTCGGGGACGCCACGGTCGCCGCCCACGTCCGCGAGGTGCTCCCCGCGGACCCGGACGCCGCCGTGCTGGTCGGGTTCGGCGGCGCCGTGCTCGGCCCCGCGACGCTCTGGACGGGGCTCGCGGCCCGGATCCTCGACGACCCGGACACCGCCCGCCGAGAGTGGACCGCCGCCCTCGCCCTGGCCGAGCGCGCCGGGTGGAGTCCGTGGGCCACGGCGGCCCGGCAGTGCCTCGCCGCGCTCACGGACCCGCAGGCACCGCTGCCGCTGGGGCTCGGGCCGGCGGGCCGAGACCGTCCGTAATCATCCGCAGGGGTGCCCTCGGGGCGGGGTCGGCGGGACAATCCGAACCATGAGCACCCGGTTGTGGCATCCGTTCTCCGACATGGCCGCCGTCGACGGGAACGAGTTCATCGTCGACCGCGCCGAGGGCGCGTACGTCTACGACGAGGCGGGACGCGCCTACCTCGACGGCTGCGCGAGCCTCTGGTACTGCAACGTCGGCCACGGACGGCAGGAGATCGTCGACGCGGCCATGGCGCAGATGTCCAAGCTCGAGGCGTACTCGTGCTTCGCCGACATCGCCAACCGCCCCGCGCTCGAGCTCGCCGAGCGGCTGGCCGACCTCGCCCCCGTCGAAGACGCCAAGGTGTTCTTCGGCTCGGGCGGCGCGGACGCCATCGACACGGCGGTGAAGCTCGCTCGCGCCTACTGGCAGGCGCGCGGCGAGCACCAGCGCGTGCACGTCGTCTCCCGCGAGACCGGCTACCACGGCACCCACGGCTACGGGACCTCGATCACCGGCATCCCGCCGAACCGCGAGGGCTGGGGTGTGCTCGCCGGCGAGAACACCGTCGCGCCCCTGCACGACCTGGACGGCGTGGAGAAGGTGTTCGCCGAGGTCGGTCCCGAGCGGATCGCGGCGTTCGTGATCGAGCCCGTCACCGGTGCCGGCGGCGTGCACCTGCCCACCGACGGTTACGTCGAGGGCGTCGCCGAGCTGTGCCGCCGCCACGGTGTCCTGCTGGTCATCGACGCGGTGATCTGCGGTTTCGGACGGCTGGGCACCTGGTTCGGCATCGAGCGCTTCGGCGTCCGACCCGACATGATCACCTTCGCGAAGGGCGTCACCAGCGGCTACCTGCCGCTCGGCGGCGTGGTCGTCTCCGGCGAGGTCGCCGCCCCGTGGTGGACGACCCCCGGCGAGCGCACCCTGCGTCACGGCCCGACCTACTCGGGTCACCCGACCTGTTGCGCGGCGGGCCTCGCGACCCTCGACGTCTACGAGCGCGAGAACCTCATCGCGCGCGGTGGTGAGCTGGAGACGCCGCTGTTCGAGGCGCTCGCACCGCTCACGTCGCACCCGTACGTCCACGAGGTGCGCGCCGGCTTCGGCTTCCTGGCCGCGGTCGAGCTGGAGCAGGACGTGCTCGACGGCGTCCCCGACGCCCCGAACGTCCTGCTGCGCGCCGCGCGGAAGAACGGCGTGCTCGTGCGCGGGTTGGGCAAGGGCGTCGCGGTGTCCCCGCCGCTCATCGCGAACGACGAGGACATCGCCCTGCTCGCCGAGGCGATCCGCGGGGGGCTCGACTCCCTGCCGCTCGAGGCCCCGGTGCCCGCGGCGCCGGGCGCGTGACCCGAGGAATCCTAGAGCCCGAGCCGGACGACGAGGCGCGGGCGCGTCTCGGGTCGGTCATGCCGGCCGAGTACGTCGACGCCTTCTTCCGCTTCTTCCGCGGCGGCGAGTACGACGACAGCCGGGTGACGACGATCGTCCCCGACCTCCTCGGGCGCCCGGCGCGCGCGTTCCGTCAGTGGTCGGAGGTTCACGCCGGCGCGTTCTGAGCGGACACTGTGCCCATGCAGACACGCGTCGACCTCAATGCCGACGCCGGGGAGAGCCTCGGGCGCTGGAAGCTCGGTCACGACGCCGAGCTCATGGGCCACGTGACCTCGGTGAACGTCGCCTGCGGGTACCACGCCAGCGATCCGGTGACGATGCGCGACTCGGTGCGCACGGCCGTCGCCACCGACACCGCGATCGGCGCTCACCCCGGCCTGCCCGACCTCGTGGGCTTCGGGCGCAGACGGATGGCGCTGCGCCCCGACGAGGCCGCCCAGCTCGTGCTCTACCAGACCGGTGCGCTGCAGGCGACGGCTCGCGCGGAGGGCGCGGAGGTCGTGCACGTCAAGCCGCACGGCGCGCTGTACGGCATGGCGCTGACCGACCCCGAGATCACCACCGCGATCACGGAGGCGGTGCTGCGCCTCGATCCCAACCTGATGATCTTCTGGCTGGCCGGGCCGACGGCCGACCTCGCCCGCTCGCTCGGCGCGACCGTCGCCCGTGAGGGCTTCGCCGACCTCGAGTACACCGACGAGGGGCACATCATCGTCGAGCCCGAGCCGAAGGCGAAGGACCCCGACGCCGTCGCCCAGCAGGCCGTCGACCTCCTCGAGGGGCACGTGACCTCGACGACGGGCAAGCACCTCGACGTCGAGGTGGACACGATCTGCCTGCACGGCGACCGCCCCAACGCCGTCGAGATCGTCGAGGCGCTCCGTCGGCGCTTCGACTCCCTGGGCGTGGAGCGCGTACCGGCGACTCAGCTGCTGCGGGGCTGATCGAGAAGTCCGCGGGAGCGGAACCTCTCCGAAGCAGCAGTCCTTCGAGGGAACGCTTCGGTTTCCGAAGCATCGTGCGCCGACGGCTCGACCGACGGGGGCGCAACGTGGGCTTCACCCGCGGGGCGAATCCTCGAGCCACGTCTCCAATGTCGTGATGTCGTAGGTGCCGTCGACGACCGCCTGCTCGTCGAGCAGGCGCCGGTGCAGGCCGATGGTCGTGGGCAGCCCCTCGACGCGGTACTCGGCGAGTGCGCGGCGGCCGCGGGCCAGAGCCTGCTCGCGCGTCGGCGCCCAGACCGCGAGCTTCGCGACCAGCGAGTCGTAGAACGGCGGGACGACGTCTCCCGCCATGAGGGCCGTGTCGACGCGGACGCCGGGCCCGCCGGGCAGCTCGAGGCCCGTCACCTCGCCCGGCGAGGGCAGGAAGTCCTGGTCGGGGTCCTCGGCGTTGACGCGGAACTCGATCGCCGCGCCCCGGCGGACGACGTCGTCCTGGGCCACCGACAGCGGCTCGCCGCCGGCGATGCGCAGCTGCTCGGCGACGAGATCGAGACCGGTGATCCACTCGGTGATCGGGTGCTCGACCTGGATGCGCGTGTTCATCTCGATGAAGAAGAACTCGTCTCCTTCGACGAGGAACTCCACCGTGCCCGCGCCGACGTAGCCGACCTGCGACGACAGTCGCACGGCCGCGTCGCACAACGCCGACCGCAGCTCGGACGAGAGCCCGGGCGCCGGCGCCTCCTCCAGGATCTTCTGCCGACGGCGCTGCAGTGAACACTCCCGCTCGAAGCAGTGCACGACGCTGCCGTGGGTGTCGGCGAGCACCTGCACCTCGACGTGCCGCGGGCCCTGCAGCGCGCGCTCGAGGTACACCGCGCCGGACCCGAACGCCGAGGACGCCTCGCGCTGGGCCTCGACCACCACGGTCCGTAGCTCGTCGGCCGACGCGGCCGGCCGGATGCCCCGCCCCCCGCCACCGGCCGAGGCCTTGACGAGCACCGGGTAGCCGACCTCCTCGGCCGCCGCGACGGCGTCGTCGGCCGACGAGACCTCGTCGCTGCCCGGCACCACGGGCACGTCCGCCGAGCGCGCCACCGCCCGTGCCGCCGCCTTGTCCCCCATCGTCGCGATCACCGACGACGGCGGGCCGACGAACGTCAGCCCCGCCTCCTCGACCGCTGCCGCGAACGAGGGCCGTTCGGAGAGGAAGCCGTAACCGGGGTGCACCGCGTCGACCCCGGCCGAGCGCGCCGCCTCGAGTACCGCGTCGGCGTTCAGATAGCTCTTCGACGCCGACGACTTGCCGATGTGCACCGCGTCGTCGGCGTGGCGGACGTGCGCGGCGGACGCGTCGGCGTCGGAGTACACGGCGACCGACCGGATGCCCAGCTCCCGGCACGCCCGCACGACCCGCAGCGCGATCTCGCCGCGGTTGGCGACCAGGACCGATTCGAGCGTCACGTCTCCAGCTCGACGAGGTCCTGGCCGATGGTCACCTCGTCCTCGTTCTCGACGAGGAACTTCGACACGGTGCCCGCGGCGTCGGCCTTCACCTCGTGGAAGGTCTTCATGACCTCGACGAGACCCACCGTGTCGCCCTCGGCGACGGACGCCCCCTCCGTGACGTAGGGGTCCGCGTCGGGCGAGGGCCGGTGGTAGAAGACGCCGGGCGTGCGGGACGTGATGGTGTGGCTGCCCACGGACGTGCCTCCTTGAGGATCGGTCAGGCGAGCGCGGAACGGATGCGGTCGAGCGCGCCGAGGCGGTCCTTCCGGACCTCCAGCGCGCCGTCGAGGTCGACGGGCACGAAGCGCGTCCTGTCGCCGGTCTTGGTCTGGGCCAGCCGGTCGCGGTCGACGCTCACGACGGTGCCGAGCGTCGCGTAGCCGCCCCCGGTGACCGCGTCCTGCAGCAGCACGATCGGCTCGACACCGCCGGGGACCTGGACCGATCCGACCGGGTAGCCGCAGTCGGTGACGTTGGCGGGGTCGCTGCCGGCGCCGAAGGGCTGCTCGCGGGGCACGAACTCCAGCTCGGCACCCCGGAAGCGGTAGCCGACCCGGTTGGCGTCCGGGGTCACCTTCCACTCGGTGTCGGTGAACCGCGCGAGGCTGTCCTCGGTGAGCCGGTAGCTGTGCAGGCCGACGAGCAGGTGCACCTCGGCGGTCGAGGGGTGCACCGGCACGTCCGAGGCGTCCACGCGGCGGCCCGCACGGGGATCCCGCGCGTCCGAGCCGATCGCCAGCTCGTCGCCGGCCCGCAGCGCGCGTCCCTCGAAGCCGCCGATCCCGACGAGCGTGTAGGTCGAGCGGCTGCCGTAGTAGAGCGGCACGTCGATACCGCCGGCGACGGCGATGTAGGGACGCGCCCCGCCGCGGAGCTGGCCGAACGACAGCACCGAGCCCGACGACACCGCCACGGACTCCCAGAGGGGGATCTCCGCGCCGTCGACGAACGCGGGGATGTCCGCGCCGGTCACGGCGATGACGGTGTCCTCGGTGAACTCCAGGGTCGGGCCGAGGTAGACCGCCTCGAGCCCCGCGGCGCCCGGCTCGTTGCCGACCAGGGCGTTGCCGACGTGGTAGGCGAACGAGTCCAGCGCGCCCGAGGGCGGGAAGCCGATGCTGTAGTAGCCGAGCCGCCCGGTGTCCTGGACCGTCGTCTCCAGGCCCGGGTCCTGACAGATGATCATTGGTCCGGCTCCGCTCCGCTTCGCCGTCCGTGAATGCTCACCCGTACAGCACCTCCTTCATCGCGGCGTTGGTGCCGTCGGGATCGGCGAGGAACCGGCTCGGCGAGAACTCGAGCTCCTTGAACGAGTACCGCCAGGTGCCCGCGTCGACCTGCGCGCGCACGTCGTCGTACTCCCCGCGGTCGACGCGCCGGTAGTTGATCACGTCGCCGTGCTTGAAGAACACCACCGAGTTGTTCTCCGCGAAGTCCGGGAGGCGCTGCTCGCCGTCGAAGATCGGCGCGGGCGCCGAGCCGAAGAGCTGGTAGCCGCCCGCGCCCTTCACCGGGTAGATCACCGCGAACGCGCCGCCGAAGCCGAACGCCCGCTCCGGGGTCTCGGTGCGCGGGCGGACGTACTTGGGCACCTCGACCTGCCGCTCGCGGGGCACCAGCTGGAAGCACCAGGGCAGCCCGGGCACGAAGCCCATCATCGTCACCAGGTACGGCGACGCGGCGAGCGCGTCGATGAAGTCCTCGGTCGAGCTGTAGCCGTTGATCCGGGCCCCGTAGTCGAGGTCGGTGCCGTTCGGGTCCTGGTGGCGGTCGCGGAACTTCATGAGGACCTCGTGGGTCCACGGGTCGTTCAGCATGATCGGCACGTCGACGATGCGGGTCGCGACCGTGAGGTCGTCGGACAGCGAGCCGACCTCGCCCTCGATGCGCTGCAGCTCCCGCACGAGGTCGCGCGGGTGCAGCCGGTCCGGGTCGACGCGGACCATGTACGACGCGTTCGACGGCGCGATCTCCTCGACGCCCGGGATGGCCTCCTCGGCCAGGCGCCGCGTGATCGCCAGCGACGTGAAGTGCACCGGCAGGCTCATCGCCGCCGAGAGCTCGACGTAGACGAACTCGTCGCCTCCGTAGTCGTACCGCGTCTCGGTGTCGGTCTCCGTGCCGGCGCTCATGGGGTCACCTTGGCGGCCCCGTCGAGGGCGCGCCAGACCCGCTGCGGGGTCAACGGCATGTCGAGGTGCGTGACGCCGCGGGCGGCGAGCGCGTCGATCGCCGCGTTCACCACGGCGGGCGACGAGCCGATCGCCCCGGACTCCCCGATCCCCTTGGCGCCCAGCGGATTGGTGGGCGACAGGGTCACGGTCTGGTCCAGGTCGAACGAGGGCAGGTCGCTCGCGGCGGGCACGGCGTAGTCGGCGAGCGTCGCGGACGTCGGCTGGCCGTCCTCGTCGAACGTGGCGTGCTCGTAGAGCGCCTGCGCGATGCCCTGGGCGATCCCGCCGTGCAGCTGCCCGTCGACGATCTGCGGGTTGACGATCCGCCCGCAGTCGTCGACCGCGACGAAGCGCCGCACGGTGGTCATCCCGGTCTCGGTGTCGACCTCGACCACGCAGATGTGCGTGCCGAACGGCCACGTGAAGTTCGGGGGGTCGAAGTGGTAGTCGGCGGTGAGGTTGGGCTCCATGCCCTCGGGCAGGTCGTTGGCCAGCGACGCCGCGCCGGCGATCTCCTGGATCGTGATCGACGGCCCGGAGGTGCCGGCCACGGAGAACGTGCCGTCGACGAACTGCAGATCCGACTCGGCGGCCTCGAGCAGGTGCGCGGCGATCAGCCGGGCCTTGGCCACCACCTTCTCGGCCGCCCCGTACACCGCCGTCCCCCCGACGGCGAGGCTGCGCGAGCCGTAGGTGTCGCGCCCGAACGGCGCGACCATCGTGTCGCCGTGGAACACCTCGACGTCGGCGGGATCGATACCGAGGCTGTCGGCGGTGATCTGGGCCCAGGCCGTCTCGTGGCCCTGCCCGTGCGGGCTCGTGCCCGTGACGACCTCGGCACGGCCGGCGGTGGTCATCCGCACCGTCGCCGCCTCCCATCCGCCGCTCTGCAGCCGGACCCCGGCGGCGACCTTCGAGGGTGAGAGGCCGCCGGACTCGGTGAAGTTGCCGATGCCGATGCCGAGCTCGACGGTGTCGCCGGCGGCCCGGCGCCGCGCCTGCTCGGCGCGCAGACCGTCGTAGTCCACGAGCTCGAGGGCGCGACGCATACAGGTCTCGTAGTCTCCGGAGTCGTACTGGACGCCCGAGGGCACCGTGCGGGGCTCGGAGAACGGCGGGTGGAGGTTGCGCAGCCGCAGCTCCGCCGGGTCCATCTCGAGGGCGCGGGCGAGGTCGTCGAGGATCCGCTCGTGCGCGTACGCCGCCTCGGAGCGCCCGGCGCCGCGGTAGGCGTCGGTGGGCGTGAGGTTGGTGAACACGCCCCGGCACGAGAAGTCGTAGGCCCCGAAGTCGTAGAGCCCGCAGTAGGTGAACGCCCCGAAGACGGCGATGCCCGGGGTCAGCAGCTGCAGGTAGGCGCCCATGTCCGCGACGAGGCGGATCCGCATGCCGAGGATCTTCCCGTCGCGCGTGGCGCCGATCGTCATGTACTGGACCTGCCCACGACCGTGCGTGGTCGCGACGTGGTGCTCCGAGCGGGTCTCGGTCCACTTCACCGGCCGCTTGAGCCGCCGCGCCAGGACCAGCGCCAGGGCCTCCTCGGCGTACACGTTGAGCTTGGCGCCGAAGCCGCCGCCGACGTCCGGGGCGACGACGCGCAGCTTGGTGTCGGAGATGCCGCAGATCGCGGCGAGGATGTCGCGCACGAAGTGCGGCACCTGCGTCGAGGTGTGGAGGGTGAAGCCGCCGCCGACGGCGTCGGGCGTGACGACCACGGCGCGCGTCTCCATCGGCGAGGGGATCACGCGCTGCTGCACGTAGCGGCCCTCGACGACCACGTCGGCCTCGGCGAACGCCGCGTCGACGTCCCCGACCGCGAGCGGCCAGGTGTAGCAGTGGTTCGTGCCGAACTCCTCGTGCACGAGCGGCGCACCGGGCGCGAGCGCGGCCTCCAGGTCGACCGCGGCGGGCAGCTCGTCGTAGTCCACGATCACCAGCTCCGCGGCGTCCCGCGCCGTCGCCGCGTCGCCCGCGACGACGACCGCCACGGCGTCCCCGACGTGGTTGACCTCGGCGTGGGCCAACGGGCGATGGTCGGGCACGAGGATGTCCTCGGTGACCGGCCACCCGGTCGGGATGCCGGCCACGAAGTCGTCGGAAAGATCCGGGCCGGTGAGGACGGCGACGACTCCCGGGTGCTCCCGCGCCGCGGCCGTGTCGACAGCGGTGATCCGGGCGTGCGCGACGGGGCTGCGCACCAGGGCGAGGTGCACCGCGCCGAGCGGGGCGATGTCGTCGGTCCAGGTGCCGCGGCCGGTGAGCAGCGCCGCATCCTCGCGACGCGGGAGGCTCTGGCCGACGTGGGTGGTGCGCCGGGCGGGTGGGGCGGTGTCGGTCACGGGGGGTGCTCCCGTCGACGGGCGGTGGTGGGGTGATCCACCGTGGCCTGCCCGATGCGTCCTGGGAAGTCCCCACCGTCCGATCACCGATCAAGGGCCCGTGTGAGGAGAGCGCACCCTCACTCCGCGAGGCCCGTCCGGGTACTGCGCAACGTGATGTGCGTCATAGGATTGCCCGGCTGTCGCGGGTGTCGTCGCCGTCGCCCCAGGTCGGCCTGTGCCGGACGGGACATTCGCCGTGATCAGGGCAGCCTTCGCTGCGTGGCGACGCCGCCCGCGGGACCGCCACCATCACGGTCATGACTTCGACCCAGGACATGCCCACGGTCCAGGCCTGTTCGGTGACCGCCTGCTCCTACAACGACAGCAACACCTGCCACGCCGGGGCGATCACCATCGCCGGCGACACCGCCAAGTGCGGCACCTTCGTCGAAATCTCCTTCCGCGGCGGCCTCGACCGCAACGGCGTCGTGGGCGCCTGCCACCGCTCGGAGTGCAAGTTCAACGACAAGCTCGAGTGCACCGCGTCCTCGGTCGAGATCGGGGCCGGCACGGACGTGGCCGACTGCCTGACCTACGAGGCCCGGTAGAGCTCCTCGAGCGGCGCGGCCGACCCGCTCGCGGGCTCGAGGACGAGTCCCCGCACGGGGTCGGCGCGCAGCGTGCCGTCCGCCACCGCGAGGGCTGCCACGCAGTCACCGTCGTCGACCAGCACCGCAGCACCCCGCGCGGCCACCGTCGCGAGCGCGCCGAGCACGGCGCGCCGCCCCGCGGCGTCGAGGCCGTCGGTGATGTGGTCGACCAGCACGATCGCGGCCCCGTCGGCGTCGCCGGCGTCCTCGAGACGCCGGCGGCGCGTCGCGACACCCTCCGACGCACCCGCGCTGACCCGGTGCACCGTCGCCGGCCGACCCGTGTCCCCGCGCGCGGACGAATCGTCGAGCATGTCCATGAGCCGGCGGCGCACGATCTGCTCGCCCAGCAGCACGGTCACCTCACCCGTGGGCAAACGCAACGTCACGGCAGCCTCCTCGCCTCGTGAGGGCAGGCTAACCTCGCTTCCTGCCCGGAGTCGAGAGGCGATCACCTCATGAGCGCACCGTCCGGAACGCCCCGGTCACGAAGGGCACGAGCACCGGGTCGGTGCCGACCCGCTCGGTCAGGAAGGCCCGGGCCCGTCGGTGCACGTCACGGCGCTCGGCCGCGGGCAGCGTGAGCACGCTCGAGTACGTCCCGAGCATCGCGGCCACGTCCTGCGCCGCCACCCACGCCGAGCGCTGGAAGACCCGCGATTCGCCCTCGGCGAACGGCGCCCCGGCGGGCATCTCCAGCGAGAGCCCGGACCGCACGAGCGATGCCGACCCCTGCGCCTCGGCCCGTCCGATCCGGCGCAGGTCCGCGACCCAGTCGGTGTCGGGGTCGGAGTAGCTCCACATCAGCCCGAGTACGCCCCCGGGTCGCAGCACCCGGGCGATCTCGGTCGCCGCCCGCTCGGCGTCGAACCAGTGCCACGCCGACGCCGCCAGCACGACGTCCACCGACCCGTCCGGAAGCGGGATCTCCTCCGCCGTGCCGCTCAGGGCGCGCACCCCCGGGCTGCGCGCGGTGAGCACGGCACGCATCGCGTCGTCGGGCTCGACCGCGACGACGTCGTGCACGCCCTCGGCGGCCAGCGCGCGGGTGACCAGCCCCGTGCCGGCAGCGAGGTCGAGCACCCGGCTCTCCGGGGGCACCAGCCACCGCAGGGCCTCGGCGGCCGGCGCGGGCCGCAGCCGGTCGTAGTCGTCCGCGGCGGCGCCGAACGAGCGGGCGCGCTCCGTCGTCACAGCCAGCCGCGCTTGCGGAAGAGCAGGAACAGCGTCAGCGAGCCGAGCACCATCAGTCCCAGCGCGAAGGGGTAGCCGAGGGTCCACGCGAGCTCGGGCATGTGCTCGAAGTTCATGCCGTAGATCGCCCCGATGAGCGACGGGGTGAACAGGATGGCCGCCCAGGAGGAGATCTTCTTGACCTCCTCGCCCTGGGCCAGGCTCGTCTCGGAGAGCTTCCGCATCTCCTCGTTCTGGCGCTGCCCGACGAGCGCGGCGTTGACCTGCAGGATGTTGCCGAGCAGCTGGCGGAAGTTGTCGGCGGACTCCGAGGTCTGCGCGATGTGGTCGGCGACGTCGCGCAGGCCGCGGTGCAGGCCGATCCTCGCGTGGTCGTCGGCGGTCTCGGACAGGAGCCCGTCGAGCACCTCGCGCAGCGGGTCCACGGCCCGCTGGAGCTCGATGACCTCGCGGGAGAGCTGGTAGATGCGCCGCGAGACGCTCGGGTCGCCGCCGAAGACCTGTGTCTCGATCTGGTCGATGTCGTTGCGCAGGCCACGCACCACGGGGCGGTAGTCGTCGACGATGCGGTCGAGCACCGCGTAGAGCACCGCCCGCGGGCCGAGCGCGAGCAGCCCCGGATCGTCCTCGAGGCGGGCGCGCACCGAGGACAGGTCGGGGGTCTCGGCGTGGCGCACGGTGACGACGAAGTCCTGCCCGAGGAACACGTGGATCTCGCCCACCTGGACGTCCTCGTCCTCGTCGACGTACCAGGCGGGCCGCAGGACGACGAACTCCGTGTCGTCGTAGCGCTCGAGCTTGGGCCGCTGGTGGGCGTGCACCGCGTCCTCGACGGCCAGCTCCGGCAGCGCGAGCTCGCGCGCCAGCTTGTCGAGCTCGGCCTGGTCGGGGCGCAGCAGGCCGATCCAGGCGAAGCCGTCGTCGCCGGCGGTGCCGTCACGCTCGCGGAGTGCGGCGAGGGTGCCGTCGAGCGAATCGGGTTCCCTGTCGCGGGCACCGCCCACGTACACCGCGTTGTCGACCACCGTCATCGCGACAGTCTCGCCCGAGACGTCGATCAATGCGCGAGCGCGACACCCGCGGCGACGAGACCGACCGCGTTCGTGCCCAGATGCAGCCCGATCGGGGCGAGCACCGAGCCCGTCCGGTGGCGCAGCCAGCCGAGCGCGAGCCCGCCGACGACGGTCACGGCGAGGACGGTGAGCGCCGAGGTCCACTGCAGCGTCGGCGGCAGTGGGACCGCGGAGGGGCCCATCGCGACGGTGAGGTGCCAGAGGCCGAACGCGACGGCGGTGACGCTGAGGGCCACCCGGGCCGACAGCGAGCGCACCGAGTGCCCCTGCAGCACGCCGCGGAACGCGAGCTCCTCGGCGAGCACGGTGCCGAGCGGGATGAGGACGAGCCCGCGCAGCAGCAGGGCGCCCGGGGAGGCGCCGGCGAGCTGCGGGTTCTCCAGCAGCTCGGGGGCGGCGACGAGGACGGCGCCGTAGCCGAGTACCGCGACGGCGATCGCGGCGCCGCCCCAGCGCAGACCGGCGCCCCAGGTGCCGCGTCCGATCCCCAGGTCGGCCCAGGTCAGGCCGAGCAGCCGGGCCACGGTGACCATCGCCGCGACGCCGCCGAGGTTGAACAGCGCCTTGAGCACCGGGTCGGCGGGCAGCGCGGGGAGCACGAGGTTGCTCCAGCCCAGCAGCAGCACCGCGACGACGGCCGGCGGGGCGAGCCGTCGCCAGTGGGAGGGGGCGTCCTCCTCGGTGTCCTCGGCCCCCTCGGGGCGGGCGTCGGTGGCCGTATGCGCAGGAGCGGTCACAGCCCCAGCATGCCTGCCACCCTTTCCGTGTCCGCAGGGGTCCACCCCGCTGGGGTACCCAGTGCGAGCCATCCGTCCAGCATCACGCCGCGGTACTGGTGCCCGTGGCCGTCCGGGACCCCCAGCGAGTTGGTGATGTCGATGGTGACCTGCCAGAACGTGACCACCGGGTACCAGTCCATGGCGGGCGAGACGTCGCGTCCGCGGGGCTCGGCGAGCCACTCGGGGCGGTGCCACAGCAGCGACGGGGACCACCACACGACCGGGTCCGAGGCGTGCTGCAGGTAGACGATCCGTGGCGCATCCCACGGGCCGGGCGGGCGGGCGAGGTCCTCGGAGGTCGCGCCGAACCGCACCTCTCGGCCGCCGGCGACGACGGGGAGGATCTCCGGGGTGCCCGGATCCCGGCGGGCGGTCAGGGCGGCGTGCAGCCGGTTGGAGTTCGGCGGGCCCACCCAGAGCACCCCGTCGGCCTGGGCGCGGGCGTCGTCGACACTCGAGAAGGCGGCCTCGGAGCCCTGGGAGCCGAGGCTCTCGCCGAAGGCGAACAGCCGCGGGCGCCGGTCGGGGGGCATCTGCTCGACGCGGGCGTGCACGGCGTCGAACAGGGCCCGGCCCTCGGCCGCGGCGCGCGTGCGGTCGACGACGAACGACAGCCAGCTCGGCAGGTACGAGTACTGGGTGGCGACGATCGCGGTGTCCCCGCCCCAGACCATCTCGAGGGAGTCGGCGGTCGGGGTGTCGATCCAGCCGGTGCCCGTGGTCGTGACGACGGCGAGCACCGACCGGTCGAACGCCCCGGTGCGCTCGAGCTCGGCGACGGCCAGGGCGGCGCGCTCCGACGGGCCCGGCGCGCCGAGCAGGCCGACGTAGGCCCGGATGGGCTCCACCGGGGCACGCCCCGACGCGGCGGCGAGCTCGGAGGGCGGGCGACCGCCCGCGACGAAGGCCTGGCCCTCGCGCCCGATCGTGTTCCAGCGCACGAGCGAGGCGGGCGAGCCGGAGCGCAGCGGTGAGGTGGGGGCGGCGATCCCGGGGTAGGGCGTGTCGTTCGTGGCGCGGAAGACGGAGTCGGCCACGCGCAGCCCGCCGCGCAGGACCACCGAGTCGAGCACCGTGACGACGAGCAGGAGCACGAGCACCGTGGCGGCGACGGTCGCGACCCGACGGGGCATGTGGACGCGCCGGCGCAGAAGCTCTGCGACCCGTCCCGCGAGCCAGCGCACCCCGCGCCCGAAGCCGACGAGCACGCCCGCCACGACCAGCGCGATCGGCCCGGCGCGCAGCCAGCCGTCGGTCGTCGGCTGCTCGAGGCCCATGAGCCCGGCGATCTGCCGTTGCCAGCCCGCGCCGGCGAGCAGCAGCCCGAACAGGGCGAGCGTCGCGGTCACCACCAGCACCAGCCAGGCCCCGGGCGTGAACCACACCGGGGTCGCACGGTCCAGGCGGTCGGTGAGGTGCGTCCAGCGCGCCATCCGACGCAGGAGCCAGGCGAGGGCCACGCCGATCGCGTAGCCCAGGGCGGCGGAGATGCCGGTGGCGAGGCCCTGGAAGAGGTAGTCGCGGGGGATCAGCGAGGGCGTCAGCGAGATGAGCCCGAAGGCGGTGCCCAGCACGAAGCCCGCGGGGTGTGCGCGCGGGATGTAGCGGACCCACGCGGCGAGGCGCGGGGGGAGCAGCGGCGAGTCGGTGCCGAACTGGTGGCGCTCGCCGTCGCGGTGCCACAGGTGGTGGTGGTCGAGCTCGTCGGCGAACTCCTCGAAGAACTCGACGTCGAGCCCCTCGTCGGAGTGCCGGGGCGGATCACGGGGGAGCCCGGTGGGCGTCGCGCCCGCCGTCCGCGCTTCCCCGTCCGCCACGGCCCCCACTCTCCCCGCGCGCGCAAGGCACACGGCACGTGACCCACCCCATGTGCGCGATGTTCGGTGCGATAGCACCGAAGATCGCTCACGGCAGGAGGGACTCCAGGCGGCGACCGGCGGCGAGCAGGGCGTCCTCGCGGTCGGGGTGGCCGATCAGCTGCAGCCCCAGCGGCAGGCCGTCGGCGTCGCGCAGCCCGGGCACGGCGAGGGCGGGCAGGCCCATCGCGTGCCAGGGCCTGCTGAGCACCGGGTCGCCGGTGGCGTCCAGGCCGGGCGGGGCGACGCCGAGGGCGCCGGGGGCCAGGACCGCGTCGGCGTCGGCGAGACGCGCCAGCACCGTCTCCCGGGTGGCCGCCGAGCGCCGGCGGGCCGCGGTCAGCTCGCCGTCCGGGACCGCATGGCCCTGGGCCACCAGGGCAGTGAGGTTCTCGCCGAGCCCGGGGAGCTCGGGCACGGTGGTCGCGGCCTCGGCGGCCATGACGGTGCGGTGGTCGGCGGTGGCCGCGCGGAGGTCGACGTCGAGGTCGGCGACGGTGGCGCCGTCCGCGCTCAGCCGGTCGATCGCCGCGGCGAGGGCGTCGCGCATCGCTGCGGAGACGTCGGCGACCACCGTGCCGTCCCAGACCAGCAGGCGCAGCGGCCCGGTCGCCTCCGGGGCGACGTTCCTCCCGTCGAGCGCGGCCCGCGCGACGGCGAGGTCGGCGACGGTCGCGGCGAACAGCCCCAGGGTGTCGAGCCCGGGCGCCAGCGGCGCGACTCCGTCGTGCGGCAGGACCCCGCGGGCGACCGCGAGCCCGGCGACGCCGCAGTACGACGCCGGCCGCACCACCGATCCCGCGGTCTGGGTGCCGACGGCCAGCGGCACCATGCCCGCGGCCACGGCGGCCGCGGACCCGCTCGACGACCCGCCGGGCGTGCGGGTGGGGTCGTGCGGGTTCCGGGTCGGTCCCGGGTCGAAGTAGGCGAACTCCGTCGTCACGGTCTTGCCGACGACCACCGCCCCGGCGGCGCGCAGCATGCGCACGATCCCCGCGTCCTTCTCGGCGGGCGGCGCGTCGACCAGCGCGCGCGAACCGCACCGGGTGGGCACGCCGGCGACGTCGACGATGTCCTTGACGCCCACCGGGACGCCGGCGAGCGGACCGTCACCCGGCGGCTCGGAGGGCACCGGGGTGACCCATGCGCGGACGTGGTCGTCGACCTCGGCGATGCGTTCGCGGGCCGCGACGGCGGCCTCCGGGTGTCGGGCGTCGTCGATCCGCCAGGGGGCCACGAGGTCCATGGCGCCAGTCTGCCCACCCCGGTCCGGCCGTCGCGCTACGACGGGGAGCTGTCCGGGATGTCGATGATCTTCGTCTCGCCCGGGGGCGGCGGGATGTCGTCCGGGTTGGTCGGCACGTACTGCGGCTGCGCCGATACCTGCTGCGTCGCGCTGCCGTCGCTTGACGACGAGGAGTCCTGGCTGTCCGCGACGTCGGAAGCGTCGGAGCCGTCGGAGCCGTCGGAGCCGTCGGTGTCGCACGCGGCGTCCTGCGCGCTGTCCTGTTCGTGCGATCCCCCGAGCCCGAGGTCGCCGAGCAGGCCGCCGACGAGGTCGTCGTCGGAGGCGCCGCAGTCGGCCGGGTCGGACGAGTCCCGGGCGGAGTGCCCCGGCGACTCGCCGTCCTGGTGCCCGTTGCCGTGACCGTTGCCGTGGCCGTTGCCGTGGCCGTTGCCGTGGCCGTTGCCGTGGCCGTTGCCCGGTGTCGCCAGCGCCAGCCCCGCGCCCGCACCGGTGAGGGTGAGGGCGGTCGCCGTGGCCACCACCCCCCGCCCGACGAGGCGGACCACGTCAGCGGGGCGTTCGTCCTGGATGCGGTGAGTGCTCATCCGAGTTCCTCCTCCAGCGTGGCCACGATGCGCCGAAGGGCGTATCGGAGTCTCGGTCACGCTCCGCGTAGGTCTCGATCCGGTCACAAGCCTCGATGGAGTGCCCCTCCGATACGGCTCCCAATCATCCCGCTCACCGCCGCTCGGGTGTCGCGCAGCGGGCCGGAGCCCCCCTACCCTGCGGCGATGGCCGCCCCCACGCGTGCGAGGTACGTCGAGGTCCACCCCCGCAACCCGCAGCGACGGGCGGTGACCGCCACCGTCGACCTCCTCCGGGAGGGCGGGCTGATCGCCTATCCCACCGACTCGTGCTTCGCGCTCGGGTGCGCGCTGGGCAACCGCGAGGGGCTCGAGCGGATCCGCACGATCCGCCACCTCGACGAGCGCCACCACTTCACGCTGGTATGCCGCGACTTCGCCCAGCTCGGCCAGTTCGTCCGCGTCTCCACCCCGGTGTTCCGATCGGTGAAGGCCGCGACGCCCGGCTGCTACACGTTCATCCTGCCGGCGACCAAGGAGGTGCCGAAACGGCTGCTGCACCCCCGCAAGCGCACCGTCGGGGTCCGCATCCCCGAGCACCCGGTGGCGGAGGCACTGCTGGCCGAGCTCGGCGAGCCGTTGCTCTCCTCGACCCTGCTCCTGCCCGACACCGAGGAGCCGCTGACCTCCGGTGCCGAGATCCTCGAGCGGCTCGGCAACCAGCTCGACGCCGTCATCGACTCCGGCGAGTGCGGCACCGAGCCGACCACCGTCATCGACCTCTCCGGCGACGAGCCCGAACTCGTGCGGCAGGGAGCGGGGCACGGCTTCCAGTGGTGAGGTGAGTTGGGCCGGTCACCCCGTGCCGGCGCCGGCGGGCCCGGCATCCCCCCGCCGTGGCAGCCGGTCGAGCGCGGCGCGCAGGGCGAGGTAGGCGTCCTCGAACTCGGTGACGGCCAGGGACGCGCAGGCGGTGCGCACCGCGGCCGCGACCTCGTCGAGCCCGGTCCGGTACGCGTGGCCGCCCGGCGCGGCCTCGTGGGCCTGCAGCGCGGCGCGCAGCATGCGGTCGACCCGGCCGTCGCGCAGCGCGTCCGACGGGGCCGCGAGGTCGGAGAGCGCACCCAGGGCCGCACGCACCGCCTCGCCCAGCTCCGGGTCCCGGGCGTTCCCGCCGCCCCCGGCCGGGGACGCGGTCTCCGCGCTCACCACGCCGGTCCCGCCGAACCGTGCCTCCCGATCGCCGGATGGTGCGTGGTGAGGAGGACCTGACGGTCGAGGGCGGCGAGACGGAAGGGGCGCAGCACCGTGCGGTGGTCGGCGACCACGACCAACCGGACGTCGTGCTCGTCGGCGGTCCGTTGCGCGGAGGCGACGACGTCGAGCCCGGAGGCGCCGAAGAACGTGACCCCGGTCAGGTCGCACACGACCAGCGGGGGCGGGTCGTCGTGGGTGGGGTCGCCACCGCGATCCCGCTCGGCGGCGACCGCGACGATGGCGTCCTGCACGACGTCGCCGAGGCGGGAGGCGGTGAGCAGGTCGACCTCACCGATGACGCGCACCAGCACGAGCCCGCGCCGTGGCTGCGTCGGGGCGATCGTCAGGTCCCCGAGCGGCTCGTCGGGACGACGAGGATCCCGTGCGGTCGAGCCGTCGCAGCGATGGTCATGAGGCACGCGCACGAGCGCCACCCCTTCCGCGAGGAACGAGGACCGCCTCGCCTCCTGGGTGAAGCTGCGGGTGAGCAGCTTCACCTTGCCCCGGTCCGACAGAGGCTGTCCACCCGCACGGTCGGTGTCGGAGGTTGCTCAGAGACTGAGCACACCCCGGACGACCGTGGCGAGACCGCCCATCAGGGCCAGGACGACGACCGCCCGCCGTGCCGTGACGGGGTCGAGGCGCCGGTGGACGACGTCGCCCAAGACCACCCCCGCGGCCAGCGCCACGAGGCCGGTGCCCCAGACCGCGGGGGCGAGGCGGGGGACCCCCTTGCCCAGGAGCGCGAGCAGGTTGACGACGAGCAGGACGAGCTGCGCGGTCGGCACGAAGACGTCGGTGCTCCACCGCCGGGCGAGGGCGAACGCCGAGATCATCGGCCCGCCCACGCCCGCCGCGGCGTTGACGAACCCGGCCACCGCGCCGGCCCCGACAGCCCCCGGCCTGCCGTTCATCCACCCGCCGAGGCGCGGGACGAGCGAGACGACCACGGCGCCGATGGCAAGGAGGCCGACCACGACCAGCAGGGGGCCCTCGGGCAGCACGCCGACCACCCAGGCGCCGACCGGGACCGTGACGAGGGCGCCGGCCAGGAGCAGTCCGGCGGACCGGAGATCGGTCCCGCGCCAGGTCCGGGCGAGCACGACGGCGCACAGCAGCACCTGCAGGGCGTTCCCGAACGAGACGCCGTCGCGGGGGCCCAGGATCGCGACGAGGAACGGCGCACCGACGAGGGCGAGACCGAGGCCGGTCGCCCGCTGGGTGAGCGCCCCGAGGAGGACCGGCCCCAGGACGAGCACCGCCGTCCCCGCCACGCTCACGGGCGCGACGGGGACGGCGGCGTCATGCGGTCATCATGACCGCCGGGATCAGCGGTCGATCGTCACGGGCCGACGATCACTGGGGGATGATGTCGAAGTTCACGGTGTCGCCCTGGACGGCAGTGACCCGCACGAGCAGCGTCGACGTGGTGCCGGCGTCCGTGCCGGTGCACGTGATGGTCGCGCCGACCTCGCCCTCCAGCGACGAGGGGCAGGTCACCTGGCTCGGGTCCACGCCGTACTGCTGGGCGATCTGCTGCTCGACCTGGTCCGCGGTGACCGTCGGCGATCCGAAGACCATCGCGAGGGCGAACAGGGCCACGAGGATCGCGACGAACACCCCGACCACGATCCCGATGATCTTGCCGGCCGAACTCTTGCGCACGGGCGGTGGCGGAGGGTAACCGCCGTATCCCGGAACGGGAGGTGGGCCGCCGTAGGGCATCCCGGCCGGACCCTGCGGCATCGAGGGGTACGGGAAGCCGGCCGGGGGCGGCGGTGCCTGCTGCGACATGGGGACTCCTCAAGACTGCGGGTGCGACGGGGGGCTGCGCGGGAACCGGCGGGGCCGGATCGGCGCGGAGCGGGGGCCCGGCCGACGAGAGGAGCATAGAACACGGAGAGCTACGAGAAAGGCTTCTGGCTACTCCATCAGAGTTATCTCAGTGTTTCGCCAGAGACACGCGGCACTCGATCCCACCCGCGGTCCTCATCGGGCGCACAGGCTGCGCCCAGGGAGCCTGCCCACCCTGGTCGTAGGGCGCCGGAGCACCGGCGCCCACCACCGGCGAGGAGCGCCCGTCCATGACCGCCGCCGTCACCGTCCCGTTCGGCACCCTCACGTCCGGCACCGCCGCGTTCGGCACCGCGTCCTCCGACGCCGCCGTCCTCGTCGGGCACGCGACGCATCGCGGGCCCCGGCGGCACCAGGCCGAC
This sequence comes from Actinomycetospora chibensis, assembly GCF_028737215.1. Classification (GTDB taxonomy): domain Bacteria; phylum Actinomycetota; class Actinomycetes; order Mycobacteriales; family Pseudonocardiaceae; genus Actinomycetospora; species Actinomycetospora chibensis. Next base: position 130,066 of record NZ_JAQZAM010000005.1, read on the forward strand.
GCCGTCGCCTCGCACCGCACGTCGTGGGGTCGTCTCGCCGTCGCGGTCGCGGACGGGGTGGGCGACTCCGAGGACGCCGGGTTCGCCGCGCGCCTCGTGGCCGACCACGCGGTCCGGGTCGCCGCCCTCGAGGGTCGGCCCGACACCGCGCTGCTCGCCGCCCACGACCTGCTGGAGGCCACGCAGGACCTCGTCCCCGGCGACGCCGCGGCGGTCGTGGCCCTCGCCCCCGGGTCGGGCGAGCCGCGGTGGCGCCTGGCGTGGGTGGGCGACTGCCGCGCGCTGGCGTGGGACGGGCGCACCCTGCGGACGCTGACCACCGACCACACGTTCGCCGCGCACATGCGGAACGTGGGGCTGACGCCGCACCCGCACCTGGAGCACGTCATCACCACGAGCGCGCGCACCGTCGGACCCCGGGACGTCGGGATCGCGGTGGTGGACGACCCGGGGACCCTGCTGCTCGTCAGCGACGGCGTCCACCGCGCGGTCTCGGCGTCCTCGATGGCGGCGGTCCTCGCCGCGGGCGGCAGCGCCGGCGAGCGCGCGGCGCGCATCGTCCGGCTCGCCGAGGCCGCGGGTCTCACGGACAACGCCACCGCCCTGGTCGTCGCCGGCTGAGTTCTGGGAGCGAGGGACGCCTCACCTGCGTCCGACGCAGCGAGGGCGTCCCTCGCTGCCACCACCGGAGGGCCTCGCCTCAGCCCGCCCGCGGCAGGGTCAGCCGGAGGCGGGCGCCGACCTCGGGGTCGGGCCGGGACTCGACGACCCGCAGGTCCCCGCCGTGCGCGCGGGCCAGGGCGCGCGCGATCGGCAGGCCCAGCCCGGCGCCACCGGCGTCGCGGGTGCGCGCGTCGTCGAGGCGGACCAGGCGGTCGAAGACACGCTCGCGGTCGGCCGGCGGGATGCCCGGACCCTCGTCGACCACGTCGAGCACCGCGTCCGAGCCCTCGACGGTCACCTCGATGCGCACGGTGCCCTCGGTCGGGCCGTGGCGCCGGGCGTTCTCCAGGAGGTTGGCGAGGATCTGCGTGACCCGTCCCGGGTCGGCGTCGACGGTGGTGGGCGGGCCGTCGACCTCGACGGTGAGGCCAGGGGCGAGCAGCCCGATCCGCTCGGCCTGGGCGGCGGCCAGCTCGGTGAGGTCCACGGGCCGGCGGTCGAGCGGCGTGCCGTCCTCGATGCGGGCGAGCTCGAGCATGTCGTTGACCAGCGCCCCCGCCCGCCGCGTCTCCCGCACGAGGGTGGTGGCGAGGCGCTCGCGGCGCTCGAGGTCGCCGTCGGGGTGGCGCACGAGCGACTCGGCGAGGGTCTGCACACCCGCGATCGGCGTCCGCAGCTCGTGCGCGGCGTCCGAGAGGAACCGCCGGGTGCGCACCTCGGAGCGCCGCGCCTCCCCGGCCGCGTCCTCGGCACGCGTCTGGGCGGACTCGAGCTCGTCGAGCATCGCGTCGAAGGCGGCGGCCGTGCGCCCCAGCTCGGTGTCGGTGCGCTCGGGGCGCAGCCGCCGGCCCCGGTCGCCGGCCGCGATGTCGCGCGCCAGGACCGTCATGTCGTCGAGCGGGCGCAGCGCGATCCGGACGCCGACGAGCAGGGCGCCCGCCACGACGGCCAGCCCCATCCCGCCGACGCCGATCATGATCACGCGGAGCCGCCGGAGGACACCGTCGTTCTCCCCCGGCTCGACGGCCAGCACCAGCTGCGAGCCGTCGGGCAGGGCCACCGTGCGGACGTCGTCCCGTCCGGCGCGCGAGGGACGCGGACCGTCCGGCGCGACCGGGACGTCCGACGCGCCCGGCACGAGCGGCACCGGCCCCTCCGGCGCGCCCGGCCGGCCGCGTCCCCGGGGACCGTCGTCGTCCGATCCGGCGACCCGCCGTCCCGCGGCGTCGAGCAGGACCGCGCGGATGCCCTGACCATCGACGGCCTCGACCAGCGCCGGTCCCGTCGACCCCGCCGCGACGAGAAGGCCGGCACGGGCAGCGCGGTCGTCGAGACGGCTCTGCTGGTCGCGGCGCAGCTGGGCGTCGAGGGAGAGGTCCACGGCGACCCCGATGACGACCAGCGCCAGGGCCACCACCAGCAGGACGAGCGCGGTGACGCGGAAGCGGAGCGAGCGCGTCGCCGACCAGCTCTCGGGCAACGACAGCCGGGCCCAGGACCGGCTCACGCGCTCTCCCCCGCCACCGGGCGCAGGGCGTAGCCCAGGCCACGCACGGTGTGGACGAGGCGCGGGCCGTGGGCCTCGAGCTTGCGGCGCAGGGCGCTCACGTGCACCTCGACGAGGTTGGGGTCGTAGGCGTCGTAGCCCCAGACCTGGGTCAGGATCTGGTTCTTGGTGACGGTGCGTCCGCGCTGCTCGACGAGGTAGCGCAGCAGACGCAGCTCCGTGGCGGTGAGCTCGAGGACCGCGCCGCCGCGGGTCGCGGTGCCCGCCTCGTCGTCGACGACGAGGTCGCCGACCGTCATGGCCGTCGGCACCCGCCCCCGGCGGCGGAGCACGGCGCGCACCCGCGAGACCAGCTCGGCGAGCAGGAACGGTTTGACGACGTAGTCGTCGGCGCCGCCGTCGAGGCCGTGCAGGCGGTCGGCGAGCGCGTCGCGGGCGGTGAGCAGGACCAGCCCCGCGTCGCTGCGCTCGCGCACCACGCCGAGCAGACGGAAGCCGTCGCGGCCGGGCAGCATGACGTCGAGGACGACGAGGTCGGGCCGGAACCCGTCGAGCAGCTCCTCGAGACCCTCGCCGTCGCCTCGCCCGAGCGCGCGGAAGCCCGCGTCCTCGAGCGCCTCGACGACCGACTCGCGGATCGCCGTCTCGTCCTCGACGACGAGCACGCGCGCCGCCGTGCCCCAGGTGCCACCCACACCCGGATCCTGGCCCCCCGCTGCTGAACGGGACCTGAAGACCCGCCCGCGCGGCGGTGGCTTCAGGCCCGGTTCAGCCCCGCTGCCCATCGTCGGTGTTCCCCGAAGGTCCCCGAGTACGAGTGGAGACGACCGATGAGCGAGACACCGCAGTCCGGCACCCCCGACGGCGACCCGCCGACCCGACCGACCGACCGGTCCCCGGGGACGACCGCGACTCCGAGCGGTCCGCCCACGCGCTGGCAACGCACGACCCGCCCGTCCGGCTGGACCCGCCGCACCGCGATCGTCGTGGCCGGGGTCGCCGGGCTGCTGCTCGGCGTGCTGCTGGCCGGCGGCGTGCTGGCCGCGACCCTGGGCGGCGAACACGGCGACGGGCCGCGGGACCGGGGTCCCGGCACGAGCGCCGAGGGGCGCGGCGGACCGGGCGGGCCCGGGGCCCCGGGCCGCCCGGCCGGGCCCGACGGCGGCCCCCGGGGCGAGCGCGGCGGTGCTGCCGGCGCGTCCGGGCCGATCGTCGTCCAGGTCCAGCCGGGCGCGACGGTGCAGGTGGCGCCGGGCGCGACAGTGCAGACGGTGCCGGGTTCGCAGGCCCAGCCGGGTCAGCCCGCCCAGCCCGCCCAGCCCACCCAGCCCGCGCAGCCGGGTCAGCCCGCCCCCGTTCCGGGCTGATCGTCCTCGAGCGACGGCGTGGCGGCGGTCACAGCGGTGAGGCGGATCGCTGTCCTCCGCCTCGTCGTCGTGTGAGGATCAGTTCGTGTCCGACTCGGGGGTGGTCCTGGTGCGCCGTGCGCACGTCGACCTCCTTCGTGTCACGTCGGCCGGGTGTCGCCTCCCCCGCCGCTGACCGTCCACGTCTCGTCCGGTCGCGGGTCCGTCCCCGACCGGGTCGCCACACGCCCGGTGCACGGGTGCGCGGGCTCGTCCCCGCCCATCACCGAGGAATCCTGTGCGCGCGTTCCTGCTCTTCGCCCTGGCCGGCCTGATCGCCCAGCTCGTCGACGGCTCCCTGGGCATGGCCTACGGCGTCACGTCGACGTCGGTGCTCCTGGCGGCGGGCACGGCCCCCGCCATCGCCTCCGCCTCCGTCCACCTCGCGGAGATGGGCACCACCCTCGCCTCCGGCGCCTCCCACTGGCGCTTCGGCAACGTCGACTGGCGGGTGGTCGGCATCCTCGCGATCCCCGGCGCCGTCGGCGCGGTGCTCGGCGCGTACGTCCTGGTCAACATGACCGAGGACGCCGAGCCCTACATGGCCGGCATCCTGCTCCTGCTCGGCGTCTACGTGCTGCTGCGCTTCAGCTCCCGCGCGATCGCGAAGCGCGTCGTCTCCGGGCCGCGGCCCGGCGGGAAGTTCCTCGGCCCGCTCGGCCTGGTCGCGGGCTTCCTCGACGCCTCGGGCGGCGGGGGCTGGGGCCCGGTGGCCACCTCCAGCCTGCTCGCGTCGGGCCGCCTCGAGCCCCGCAAGGTCGTCGGCTCGGTGGACACCTCGGAGTTCGTCGTCGCCCTCGCGGCCAGCATCGGCTTCCTGTTCACGCTGTCGCAGGAGGGCATCGACTACACGGTCGTCCTCGCCCTGATGGTCGGCGGTGTGATCGCGGCGCCGTTCGCGGCCTACATCGTCCGGCTGCTCCCGGCCCGTGTGCTGGGCACCGGGGCCGGCGGCCTGATCATCATCACCAACGCCCGCACGCTGCTGAACAGCTTCGACGTGCCCACGGGCATCGTGACCACCGTGCTGATCGTGCTGGCGGTGCTCTGGGTCGTGGCGATCGTCGTCGCCGTGCGCAGCGCCCGCAGCGAGCGCGTGCTCAACGAGCCCGCCGTGGTCGAGGAGGACAGCGCCCCGGCCGTGTGAGCTTCGCTCTCGTGAGCCCTTGTCCGGAGGGCACGGAGTCAGGGGGAACACGCCGATAGGGGCTCACAGGGCCGGAGGCCACACTGATCGACGTGCGCGCCCTGTTCGACCTGCCCGCGGCCTACCGCCCCTCCGACGACGACCGGGCCGCGCCCGTCCCGCCGGTCGAGGCGGTGCTCTGCGACTTCAGCAACACACTCTTCCGGATGATCGGCACCGAGGAGTGGCTGCGCCGGGTGGCCGCGGACACGGGGCGCGAGCTCGGCGACCCCGGGACGGTGCTCGCCGCCCTCGACGCGGCGGCCGCGGAGCCCGAGGTGGCGGACGCGCAGGTGGGCCGCGACCTCGACGCCGACGCCCACCGGCGTGCGATGCGCGCGTGGTTCTCCCGCGTGCCCTACCTCGCGGGCATCGAGGACGCCGCGCAGGCGCGGGTCGTGGCCGAGGACTCGTGGGTGCCCTACGGCGACACCGGGCCGTTCCTGGCCGCCCTGGCCGATCGGGGCGTGCCGGTGGGCGTGGTGAGCGACATCGGCTGGGACATCCGCGGCCACGCCCGCGCCGCCGGGCTCGACGGCCTCGTCGGCACCTGGGTGCTCTCCTGCGAGGAGGGCAGCGAGAAGCCCGACCCCGCGCTGTTCCGCACCGCCTGCGAGCGCCTGGGCACCGACCCGCGGCGCACCCTCATGGTCGGCGACAACCCGGTGCGCGACGGCGGCGCCGTGGCCGCGGGCCTGCGGGCCTTCGTGCTGGCCGGTGAGCAGCGCGAGCGGGAGCGCGGGCTGCGCGACGTGCTCGCGCTGGTCAGCCCACGCGCGTGACGCCCGGCGCCACGAGCTCCCGGGCCACCGGTCTCGCCGCGCGGCGTACCCAACCGCCCACGACCTGGGCCACCGACCACCCCTCGGTGGCCAGCAACGAAGCGATCTCGACGTCGCTCGCCCCGAGCGCGACGTCGGCCTCGTCGAGCACGCCGACCAGCCAGCGCTCGCACCGACGCACCACCTCGTCGCCCGGCACGGCGGGCGAGAAGCCCTCGGAGAGCAGCCGACCCAGACCGAGGGGTTCGGTGTCGAAGGGCCCGGGCAGGACCTCGTCGCCGTCGGGCATGACGCCTCCTGCTCCTCCTCGGGTGGCGGACGGCGTCGACGCTAACCCTGCCCACCGACAGCGACGGGCGGGTCGGTCGTCCTGAGTCGTCGTCAGTCGTCCTCCGACGCGATCCCGATCTGGCGGCGCAGCTTGGCGACGTTCCACCGGTACTGCCCCGACGGCAGCGTGATCTCGGGCGTGACGAGGCCGGCCCGGACGTAGCGCTGCAGCGTGCGCGGACTGACCCCCAGCGCCTTGGCGGCCTCCGGGGTCGAGACGAGGTCCGACGGGGACATGGCGGGCAGCCTATGTCGCCGGTGTCGTCCGAACGACGGAACGGCGCTGCTGTCGCGGATTTCGTTCATGACACCGCTGTCGTTCCTGTCGCAACTGTCGCTAACATGGGCGACATGAGCGACACCGGCGACATCCGATTACCCCGCCCGGGCGGGCCGCACCGCTACCGGCTCGACGCCCGACGCTTCAGCGGGCCACTGCACACGCCCGCCCGCAACGACCAGGAGCAGCACGAGTCCGACGACCTGGCCGCGCTCGTCGAGATCGCGCGCGTCCTGGTGTCGGAGGGGTTCACCGCCTGGATCTACGAGCGTGTGCGGCGCAGCGTGCCGTGGCCCGAGGCGTGGGACCTGAGGTTGGTCACCCAGCTCGATCCGGGCCGAGGGCCAGGCTGACCCGCAGGCCGCCCGCCGGGGCGTCCCCGAGCGCCACCCGTCCGCCGTGCCGGGCCGCCTGCTGCGCCACAAGCGCCAGGCCCAGCCCCGAGCCCGGCGCGCCCGCGGTGCTCCCGCGCACGAAACGACCGAGCACCGCCTCCCGCTCGTCCGCGGGCAGACCGCTCCCGTCGTCGTCGACGGTGAGCACGACCCCGCCGTCGGTGCCCGTATGGGCACCCAGCCGCACGGTGCCCGCGCGACCGTGCCGCACGGCGTTGACGACGAGGTTCGCCAGCGCCATCCGCAGCCCCTCGGGCGACGCGCGCACCGACTCCGGCGTCGCCGGGTCCGGCTCGTCGACGACCACCGCGAGCCCGGCGTGGGTACGTCGCGCGTCCTCGGCGGCCAGGCGCAGGACGTCGGCCACCCCGATCGCCTCGCCGCCGGCGGCGTCGGGCAGGTCCCCGGCGGCGAGCTGCCCCAGGGCGGTGAGCGTGGCCTCCACCCGGACCTGGGCGCGCAGCACGTCGGCGAGCACCTCGTCGCGTTCGGGCAGGTCGGGGTGGGCGGCCAGGACCTCGAGGTCGGTGCGCATCGCCGTCAGCGGCGTCCGGAGCTCGTGGCGGGCGGCCGCGGCGAAGTCGCGCGCGGCGTGCAGCGAGGCCGCGCTCCGCTTCTGCTCGGCGTGCAGGCGGGCGAGCATGTCCGACAGCGCGTCGGCGAGCTCCTCGGACTCGCGCGACCCGTCGGCGCGGACCGTCGGCGGCGCGGCCCCCGGGTCGGAGGCCGCGCGGTCGAGCGTCGCGGCCTGCGCGGTGAGCCGGCGCATCGGGCGCACCGCGCGGCCGGCGAACACCCATCCCAGTCCCGCCGCCAGCGCCACCGCCGCGACCCCGAGCCCGGCCACGAGACGCTGCCGCTCCGCGACCCGCGCGCGGGTGTCGTCCTCGGTCGCGCCCACCGTCACCAGCGAGCCCGGCGCCGGGCCCGGCGCGGTGCGGATGCGGTAGTCGACGCCCGCGACCGTCACCGACGTCGGGATGCCGATCGGCGAGAGCGGCAGCTCGGGCCCGCTCACCCGCCGTGCCTCGCCGGCGGGGTTCCGCAGCGTCACGGCGAGGTCGGCGCGCGTCGAGGCGAACGAGCCGAGCACCGCCGGCGAGCCGGGCACCAGGCTGCGGTCGAGCCGCTCGGTCTGCTCCCGGGTCAGCAGCACCGAGGCCAGCACGCCGACCAGGACCACGACGACGGTCGCGGCCAGGGCGGCGGCGAGGGCCACGCGCGCCCGGAGCGAGAGAGAGCGCCTCATCCGCCCGCCCGCAGCACGAATCCCACCCCGCGCACGGTGTGCACGAGCCGGGGCGTGCCGTCGGACTCCAGCTTGCGGCGCACGTACCCGACGAAGACGTCGACGACGTTGGTGTCGGTGGCGAAGTCGTAGCCCCACACCAGCTCGAGCAGGCGCTCGCGGGTGAGCACGACCTCGGCGTTGCGGGCGAGGACGACGAGCAGCTCGTACTCGCGCTTGGTCAGCTCGACCGTGCGGTCCCCGACGCGGACCGTGCGCCGGGCGAGGTCGACGGTCAGCGGCCCCGCCGTGATCGTCTCGCCGAGAGCGGGCTCGGCCGTGGTCGTCGACCGCGCGCCCCGTCGCAGCAGGGCCCGCAGCCGCGCCACGAGCTCGGTGAGCGCGAACGGCTTGACCATGTAGTCGTCGGCCCCGGCCTCGAGCCCGACGACGCGGTCGTCGACGGTGTCGCGCGCCGAGAGCACGCACACGGGCACGTCGTGGTCCATCGCCCGCAGCGCCGAGACGACGGCCACCCCGTCCATGCCGGGCAGCCCGAGGTCGAGGACGACGGCGTCGGGAACGCGCTCGTGCACCGCCCGCAGCGCGCCCGGCCCGTCCTGCGCGGAGCGCACGGTGAACCCCGAGAGCCGCAGGCCGCGCTCGAGCGACGCCCGCACGTCGGCGTCGTCGTCGACCACCAGCAGGTCAGGGTTCGACTCGCTCATGGGCGCGGATGGTGCCACCGCATCCGGGAGCGTTCGCGCGGTGGCGGTGGCGCCGTCGGGACCGCTCAGCGGTCGGCGCACGGTCGTGCGGCGCGTTCGACCCGCCGGCTGACCTCGGCGAGACGCGCGGCGAGCTCCGGATCCTGGGCGGTCGCGGGGCCGGAGGGCTGCTCCCGCAGCCGGCCGATCTCGCTCCGCGCCTCGGGCGAGAGCGTCAGCGGGGTGCCGCCGGTGGCGCCGGGACGCAGCCGCGCGGTGCAGGGCGGCGGGCCACCGCCGGTGCCGGCGGCGGCCGCGGACGGGGTCTCGGCGGGGGCGGCGGCGGATGTGGCCGGCCCGGCGGCGCACCCGCCGAGCAGGAAGAGCCCGGCCACGACCGGTCCGGCGAGCACCGGCAGGCGGCGGAAGTCCATCTCCTCGATCTCCTCACGACCCGGACGGCCGATCGGGGACGGCCGCCTCGTGATCCACCCTGTCCACCGCCCGTGACGCAGCTCTGTGGCAACTCTGAGGGAACCGTGAGGTCGGTCCCGGCGGTGCCAGCGTGGGGGCCACGCTTGCACTCAACGTCAGGAAAGCCACATCCTCGCCCCGATCATGGACTGCGACATCACGGACGGGGACGAGGACCGCTACGCGGCCGCGGCGACGGGCTGGGCGACGGGCGCAGCGCGCGTCTACGGCCCGCTGGCGACGCAGCTCGTGGCCGCGGCGCCCCATCCCCTGGCCGGGCGCCGCGTGCTCGACGCGGGCGCCGGCACCGGGCTCGCGTCGACGGCGTTGCGCGCGGTCGGCGCACACCCGGTGGCCGTCGACCGCTCGCCGGCGATGCTCGCGTGGGACGCGGACCACCGCCCGCCGGCCGTCGCCGGGGCGCTCGAGGCGCTGCCGCTGCGCGACGATGCGGTGGACGACACCGTCGCCGCCTTCGTCCTCAACCACGTCGACGACCCGACCGCGGCGCTCGCCGAGCTCGCCCGCGTCACCCGGCCCGGCGGGGCGGTGCTGGCCACGGTGGCCGCCGCGACGACCCGCCACCGCGCGGTGCGCGACCGGATCGACGCCGTGGTCGCCGACGCCGGCTTCGTCCCGCCGCCCTGGTACGCCCACCTCACCCGGGCTCAGGCGCCCCTGCTCGGCGACGTGGCCGCGATGACCGCGGCGGCCGAGAGCGCGGGGCTCGTCGACGTCGTCGTCACCGAGCTCGCCGCCGACGTCGGCGTCGACCGCCCCGAGGATCTCGTCGACTACCGCCTGGGCCAGGCGCACGTCGCCGCGTGGCTCGCCGGGCTCCCCGAAGCCGACCGTGCGGCGCTGCGCGGGGCGGCCGTCGACGCCGTCACCCCGGTGATGGCGCCCTACCACCCTCCGGTGGTCACCCTCGTGGCCCGCACGCCTGACGGCCCCGGCCCCCTGTCCGCGCCCGCGCCGGACGGGCAGCATGATCCCCGGCGGAGACGGTGAGCGAGAGGAGTGCGTTCGATGACGGACGACGCGGTCGTGGTGACCCGTGACGACCAGGCGGCCGTGGCGACCGTGCGGATGAACCGCCCGGACCGCCGCAACGCGCTGACCACCGAGCTCAAGGTGGCCCTGCGCGACGCGCTCGAGGACGTCGGCCAGGACCCGCAGGTGCGCGCCGTCGTCCTGTCCGCCGCCGGGCCCGCCTTCTGCGTCGGCCAGGACCTCGGCGAGCACGCCGAGGCGCTGCGCTCCGGCGCCGAGGAGCCGATGCGCACGGTGCCCGAGCACTACAACCGCATCACCTCCGCGCTCGCGACGATGCCCAAGCCCGCGATCGCCGCGGTCGGGGGTACGTGCGTCGGGGCGGGCCTCGGCTTCGCGCTCGCCTGCGACCTGCGCCTCGCCGCCGCCGGGGTGCGGTTCGCGACGGCGTTCTCCGGCATCGGGTTCGGGGGCGACTCGGGGCTCTCGGCCACGCTCGCCCACGCCGTCGGCGCCTCCCGCGCCACCGACCTGCTCATGCTCGGCGACACCTTCACCGCCGAGTCGGCCCGTGACTGGGGTCTCGTCCGCGAGGTCGTCGCCGCCGAGGAGCTCGACGACAAGGCCCTCGCGCTGGCGCGCCGCCTCGCCCACGGCCCGACCGCCGCCTACGCGGAGATCAAGATCGCCGTCGCGCTCGGCACCGTCTCGCCGCTGTCGACGGTGCTCGAGCACGAGGGGGCCGCCCAGTCACGCCTCGCCGCGACGGAGGACCACCGCAACGCCGTCGAGGCCTTCCTGGCCAAGGAGAAGCCCACGTTCACGGGGCACTGACCTCAGCCGGCCGCCTCCGCGGCGGCGAGGATCGCGTCGATCGTCGCCCCCGGGTGCGACACCATCGAGACGTGTGAGCCGGCGACCTCGGAGATCGCCGACCCCGCCCGCTCGGCCATCTTCCGCTGCGTGTCCGGAGGGATGACCTTGTCCTCGGTGCCCACCACGGCCCAGCTGGGGAGAGACGTATAGGCGCTTTCCGTGCCCGGTGTCAGATTCGCACCGAGCGTGATCGGACGCTGACTCTCGATGATTCTCCAGCGATCGTCCTCGGACAGATCCTGCGCGAACGACTGGTGCACGGTGGCCGGCTTCAGGAACGCCTCGACATCCCCTTCGGGCGCATTCGGATACCCGGCGAGGTCGAGGACGGTGGTCGGGTCGGGGACGTCGAGCGCCGATCCGGAACCGCCGAGAATCTGGAAGACCGTCTCCCCCGCCTCGGGAATGAACGCGTCGACGTAGACCAGGGCGCGCACGTCGCCGGCTCCCGCAGCGGCGTTCGTGATGACGAACCCGCCGTAGGAATGGCCCACCAGGACCACGGGACCCGTCGTGCGCTGTTTGACGAACGAGGTGACGTACGGCGCATCGATGGTCACGCCGCGCAAGAGATTCGGCGGCGTGATCACCGACAGTCCACGATTCCGCAGCTCGCGCGCCACGGCATTCCAGCTCGAGCCGTCGGCCCACGCTCCGTGAACCAGGACAATCGTCGCTTGCGGCACTTTTCGACCTCCGGAAAGGCGTTCCCCCTGTACTGACGAGATCGACCGTAGTGGTCGGGGCCCATTCGGTGAACTGATCAGCCCAATCCTTCCTGGACGGCGAGGAGCAGTTCGTGCACCCTGCTGGGCGTGAGCGAGCCGGAGAGTCCCGCCGCCCCCGGCAGCGTCCGCACCGCCGACAGCGTCGCCACGGCCGGCAGCGTGGGCACGACCGGCAGCGTCGCCACGGCCGGGAGCGTGACGACGTCGCACAGCGTCGCCGTCGCCCGGAGCGTGGCGACGGCCGGCAGCGTCGCCGTCGCCGGCAGCGTGGCCACCGCCGGCAGCGTCGCGGTCGCCGGCAGCGTGGCGACGGCCGGCAGCGTCGCGGTCGCCGGGAGCGTGGCCACCGGTGGCAGTGCCGGCGTCGCGGGCAGCCTGATCAGCGCGTTCGGCGTCGCACTCCGGAACTGCGTGGCCACGCTGGCCTGCGTGGGCTGCACCCGGTGCGTGGCCTGCGTCGGGTGTGTGGACTGCGTCGACTGCGTGGGGTGTGTCGGCTGCGTCGGCCTCCGGGGCGCCGTCGGGCAGCGGAACGTCCACGCCTGACGGGCCCCGGACCTACGTCAGCTGCGACTCCCGGTCGGACCAGAAGACCGCGCGCAGCTCCCGCTTGAGGATCTTCCCCGCCCCGGACTTCGGGAGCGGCTCGGTGCGCGTCTCGATGCTGCGGGGCACCTTGTAGCCGGCGATCGAGCGGCGGCAGTGGGCGACGAGCTCCTCGGTGAAGGCGTCCGCGTCCTCGGGCTCCGAGCGGAGCACGACCACCGCGTGCACGGCCTCGCCGAACCGCTCGTGCGGCACGCCGAACACGGCCACCTCGACCACCGACGGGTGCGCGAAGAGCGCGTTCTCGACCTCGGCGCTGTACACGTTCTCCCCGCCCGAAACGATCATGTCCTTGGCGCGGTCGACGAGGAACAGGTGGCCGCCGTCGTCGATCAGGCCGAGGTCGCCGGAGGCGAACCAACCGTCGCGCAGCGCCGCCGCGGTCTCGGCGGGCTTGTTCCAGTAGCCCGCGGTGACGTTGGCGCCGCGGATCAGCACCTCGCCCACGACGCCCGTCGGCAGCGGCGTGCGCTCGGCCGGATCGACGACGATCACCTCGACGCCGACCGCCGCCCGCCCGCACGAGCGGGCCTGCGGGGAGTCGAGCAGGTGCTGCTCGCCGGGCAGCAGCGTGACGATCGGGGACGTCTCGGTCAGCCCGTAGATGTGCAGCATCTCGGCCTCGGGGAAGGCCGCATGGGTGCGGCGCAGCAGCTCGACCGCCGCCGGCGACGACCCGTGCGAGAGCCACTTGAGCGACGACACCCGCCGCGGCCGGGCCGTCTGCTCGGAAGCCAGCGCGTCCATCATCGTGGGGACGACGAGCGTCGCGGTGACGCCGTGACGCTCGACGAGGTCGAGCACGCCGTCGGCGCTGAAGGCGGGGCACATGACCTGCGTGCCGCCCGCCCAGATCGTGGCGAGCGCCCCGATCGTGCCGGCGGCGTGGAACATGGGCGCGACGACGAGCCACGAGGTGTCGGCCGTGAACGGCCAGCAGGCCATGAAGTGGAAGGCGTTGGCGACGAGGTTGCCGTGGGTGAGCATGACGCCCTTGGCCGCACCCGTGGTCCCACCGGTGTAGAAGATCCCGGCGAGGTCGTGCTCGGCGGGCGCGCGCCGCGGCTCGGTGGGCGCGGCGTCGGCGAGCAGCGCCTCGTACTCGGCGCCGAGGTCGACGACGCGCAGGTCGGGGTCGAGGTCGTCGAGGGCCCGGTCGGCGAACAGCACCGTGGCGCCGGCGTCGCGCAGCGCGTAGGTCCGCTCCGCCGCGGTGTGCCGGACGTTGAGCGGGACGATCACGAGCCCGTGCGAGGGGATCCCGAGGTAGAGCTCGAGGTAGCGGTGGCAGTTGGCGCCCAGCACGCCGACGCGGTCGCCGGGTCGCAGGCCCAGCCCGGCGAGCAGGCCGCCCAGGCGGGCGAGGCGGTCGGCGAGCTCGGCGTAGGTCAGCGTCTGCTCGCCGCAGACCACGGCCGTCCGGTCGCGCGACGTCGCGAGCGCGCGGCGCATCGGCGCCCCGACGGTGCGCGTGGCGTTGGTGGCGTCCGCGGCCGGGGCCAGGTCGTGGAGGGTCTCGAGCGTCGTCATCGACCACCTCGGGGTAGCGCTGTGCGGACGGACAGGCGAACGATCGTTCGGTCGGGCGGGACGGTAGCAGCGAGCCACCCCACCCGACCAGGACGAGGATGCGGGTTTCCTGACGTCTGACGCCAGCGTGGCCGCAGGGCTTGCACGGCCGGCCGTGCACCGACCGGCTGCGGAGCGCCGCACTGAGGTCCCCCGCCCGGGGCCGTAGATTGCTCCCCGTGACCGGTACGCGTCCCCCCGCCCGCGAGGGCGAACGAGCGGCAGCGCCCGCCCGGGACCGGCGGACCCGCCCGACGTACGACCCGTCGAGCCTCGTCGAGGTCGCGGCGCGCGTGTTCAACGAGCGCGGCTACGACGCCACGAGCATGGAGGACCTCTCCGCGGCGGCGGGCATCACGAAGTCGTCCTTCTACCACCACGTCCGGGGCAAGGAGGCGCTGCTGCGCGCCGCGCTCGAGCGCGCCCTGGACGGGCTGTTCGGCATCCTCGACGAGCCGGCGGCGTCCACCGGCAGCCCGCTGACCCGGCTGCGCCACATCGTGCGCCGCCAGGTCGAGGTGCTCGTGGCCGAGCTGCCCCACGTCACCCTGCTGCTGCGGCTGCGCGGCAACACCGAGACCGAGCGCTGGGCCCTGGCGCGGCGCCGCGAGTTCGACGCCGCGATCGCCCGTCTCGTCCGCGATGCCTCCGCCGCCGGCGAGCTGCGCGACGGCCTCGACCCCGCCGTCGACGCCCGCCTGCTCTCGGGGCTCGTGAACTCGCTCGTCGAGTGGTACCGCCCGGGCCGGATCCCGGCGGACGCCCTGGTCGCCGAGGTGGACCGCATGGCGTTCGAGGGCCTGCTCGCGCCGGCACCTGCATCCAGGCGACGCCCGTTCTAGGGTCCGCCACATTAGGTTGGGCAGCGTGCCGCTGGACTTCTCTGAGCAGCCCGAGACCGGCCTCGTCGCCGTCACGCTGACCGACGAGGACGGCGCCGTGCTGCAGAGCCGGGTGGTGGCGGCCGACGAGATCGCGCGCATCGCCGAGCGCGCCCGGGCCGCCGTGGAGCGCAGCGAGCGCACGGGGGAGCCCGGCCTCTACGTCACGCTCGACGAGCTCATCGACGGGACGTCAGGTCCCGCTTGAACCCGACGTGCGACGCCGTGAACCCGAGGCGTTCGTAGAAGCGGTGCGCGCCGGTCCGTGACACGTCGCTGGTGAGCTGGACCAGCCCGCACCCCCGCCGCCCGGCCTCCGCCACGGCCCACTCCACGAGCGCCGCCCCGTACCCGCGACCCTGCCGGGCGTCGCTGACGTGCACCGCCTCGAGCTGCGCGCGCCGCGTCCCACGCCGCCCGAGGTTCGGCAGCACCGAGAGCTGCAGCGTCCCGACCGTCGTGCCGTCGGCCTCGTCGAGGCAGACGAGCAGGTGCGCGGGGTCGGCGTCGATCTCCGCGAAGGCGGCCTCGTAGGGCGCGAGGTCGTCGACCGCGTCGCCCCGGCCCGCGCTCACCGGGTCGGCGGCGAGGAGCGCGACCAGCGCGGGCAGGTCGTCGGCCCGCGCCGGGCGCACCGTCAACGTCCCGTCGGCCAGCGTCGCGAGCGCGTCCATACGGCCCATGATCCCGGGCCGACGCAGCGAAGGACGCCCTCGCTGCCCCCAGCGCACTCGAGGCGTCCCTCGCACCAGGAGACGCGCCGGTGCGACGTCGAGCGAGGGACGCCCTCGCCGCCCCCAGGGCACTCGGGGTGACCCTCGCTCCACCCG
This sequence comes from Actinomycetospora chibensis, assembly GCF_028737215.1. GTDB lineage: Bacteria > Actinomycetota > Actinomycetes > Mycobacteriales > Pseudonocardiaceae > Actinomycetospora > Actinomycetospora chibensis. The sequence continues at coordinate 145,507 of NZ_JAQZAM010000005.1, forward strand.
ACCGGACCCCCCACCACCGCTTTACAGCGCGCTCGCGGTGCGTCACCATCACAACCGAACGAACATTCGGTACGGAGGTGGCTCACCGATGACGGTGACCGAGGACCAGGGCCCTGACGTCGCCGCGCTCGAGGCGGACTTCGACCGGACGGTCGCGGCCGAGGGCCGGGTGGAGCCGCGCGACTGGATGCCCGAGGGATACCGGAAGACGCTGATCCGCCAGATCGCCCAGCACGCGCACTCCGAGATCATCGGCATGCAGCCCGAGGGCAACTGGATCCTGCGCGCCCCCAGCCTGCGACGGAAGGCCATCCTGCTGGCCAAGGTCCAGGACGAGGCCGGCCACGGGCTCTACCTCTACTCGGCCACCGAGACGCTCGGGGTCGATCGCGGTGAGCTCACCGAGAAGCTCATCGACTCGAAGCAGAAGTACTCGTCGATCTTCAACTACCCGACGCTGACGTTCGCCGACATCGGCGTCATCGGGTGGCTCGTGGACGGCGCCGCGATCGTCAACCAGGTCCCGCTCTGCCGGTCGAGCTACGGGCCCTACGCGCGGGCGATGGTGCGCATCTGCAAGGAGGAGTCGTTCCACCAGCGCCAGGGCTTCGAGCTCCTGCGGGCGCTGATGGCCGGCACCGACGCGCAGCGCGAGATGGTGCAGGACGCCGTCGACCGCTGGTGGTGGCCGTCGCTGATGATGTTCGGTCCCGCCGACGGCGACTCGCCCAACACCCAGCAGTCGATGGCCTGGCGGATCAAGCGCCACACCAACGACGAGCTGCGCCAGCGCTACGTGGACATGACGGTCCCGCAGGCCGAGGCGCTGGGCGTGACGCTGCCCGACCCCGAGCTGCGCTGGAACGAGGAGCGCGAGGCCCACGACTTCGGCGACATCGACTGGGACGAGTTCATGCAGGTGGTCAAGGGTGCGGGGCCGTGCAACGCCCAGCGCCTCGCCAACCGCCGCGCCGCCCACGAGAACGGCCAGTGGGTCCGGGATGCGGCCACCGCCTACGCCGCGAAGCAGGCCGTGAAGAAGGTGACCGCGGCATGAGCATGGCCGACGACACCACCGCGCACGTCGAGGGCGAACCGCGCTTCGACGGCACCCCGAAGGCCGTCTGGCCCCTCTACGAGGTGTTCGTGCGCGGCAAGCGCGGGCTGAACCACGTGCACGTCGGCTCGCTGCACGCGCCCGACGACACGATGGCGCTGCACAACGCCCGCAACCTCTACACGCGGCGCAACGAGGGCGTGAGCATCTGGGTCGTCCGCGGTGACGCGATCACGGCGTCGAGCCCGGACGAGAAGGACCCGTTCTTCGCGCCCTCCGGGGACAAGGTCTACCGCCACCCCACGTTCTACGACATCCCCGACAACGTCCCCCACCTCTGATGGACCACACCGACCCGCACGACGAGAACGTCTACGACGCCCTGGCGACGGCCGACGAGGACGGGCGCTGGGCGTTCGGCACCGGCTTCGACGCCGGCGACGCCGAGATCACCGCGCCGTCGCCCGAGGGCGTCGACCGGGCCGACCTCGCGACCTACTGCCTCATGCTCGCCGACGACGCGCTGATCGCGTCACAGCGCCTCGCGGGCTGGACGACGAAGGCCCCGGAGCTCGAGGAGGAGGTCGCGCTCGCGAACATCGCGCTCGACCTGCTCGGCCAGGCGCGGGTGCTGCTCTCGCGCGCCGGGCACCTCGGCGCCGCCGAGCCGTACCGCGTCGGTCCGCAGGACGACGAGGACGTGCTCACCTACTTCCGCGACGACCGCGCGTTCCGCAATGTCACGCTCGCCGAGGCCGACCTCGGCGACTTCGGCCGTACCGTCGCCTGGGTCCTGGTGTTCTCCGCGTGGCGCCTGGCGCTCATGCAGCGGCTCACCGGCTCGCGCGACCCGGTGCTCGCCGCCGTCGCCGGCAAGGCCGTCAAGGAGCTGACCTACCACCGCGACTACGCCGCGCAGTGGGTGCTGCGCCTCGGCGACGGGACGGAGCTCTCGCACGCCCGGATGCAGGCCGGCCTGGACGGCGTGTGGCCCCACGTCGAGGAGCTGTTCCTGGCCCACGACGTCGAGCGCCGCCTCGTCGAGGCCGGCGTCGCCGTCGACCCGGCGGAGCTGCGGGGCGACGTCGACGCGGTCGTCGCGCAGGTCCTGCCCGCCGCGACGCTGACCCGCCCCGAGACCCCGGCGGTCGGCCTCGTCGGCGGTCGCGGGGGCCGCGATGGCGTGCACACCGAGGCCCTTGGCGGCGTCCTCGCCCTCATGCAGTCGCTCGCCCGCGCGCACCCGGAGGCGACGTGGTGACGGCCCTGGTCGATGCTCGCGAGGCCGCCGAGCGCGTCGTCGACCCCGAGATGCCGATGCTCACGCTCGCCGACCTCGGCGTCCTGCGCGGCGTCGAGACCGCCGGCGACGGCACCGTGGTCGTCACCCTCACCCCGACCTACTCCGGCTGCCCGGCGCTCGAGGCGATGCGCGACGACCTGCGCGCCGCCCTGCAGGACGCCGGGTACGACGCGGTCGAGGTGCGCACCACCTTCAGCCCGCCGTGGTCCACCGACTGGATCTCCGACGAGGGCCGCCGCAAGCTCGCGGAGGCCGGCGTCGCCCCGCCCCACAGGATCGGGCCGAAGGCCGCGGGCGCCCCCATCCCGCTGACGCTGGCCCCGCCGTCGCAGACGGTCCCGTGCCCGCAGTGCGGCGCGGCCGACACCGAGGAGGTGTCGCGGTTCGGGCCGACGGCCTGCACCGCGCTGCGTCGCTGTCGCTCCTGCGCCGAGCCGTTCGAGCACGTCAAGGAGATCTGATGAGCGCCCCCACCACGGAGCGCGTCGCCCCCCGTGCGGCGGGCTTCCACACCCTGCGGGTCGCCGACGTCGAGCGGCTCTGCGACGACGCCGTCGCCGTCACCTTCGACGTCCCCGACGCCCTCGGTGACGACTTCGCGTTCCGCGCCGGCCAGTACCTGACACTGCGCCTGGTCACCGAGGCCGGCGAGGAGCGTCGCTCCTACTCGATCTGCGCGCCCGAGGGCACCGCGCCGCGGATCGGGGTGCGCCGCGTCGACACGGGACTGTTCTCCACCTGGCTGGTCGACCGGCTCGCTCCCGGCGACGAGATCGAGGTCGGGCCGCCGCAGGGCCGCTTCTCCCCCGACGTCACCGCGGGCGAGCACCACGTCCTGGTCGCCGCGGGCTCGGGCATCACGCCGGTGCTCTCGATCGCCGCGACGGTGCTCGCCGCGCACGCCGACACCCACGTCACCCTGCTCTACGGCAACCGCCGCTCGGACACCGTGATGTTCGGCGAGGACCTCGCCGACCTCAAGGACCGCTACGGGCCCCGCCTGCAGCTGGTGCACGTGCTCTCGCGCGAGCCCACCGCCGCGGACCTGTTCAACGGCCGTCTCGACGCCGACCGCCTGCGCACGCTGGTCGGCGCGCTCGTGCCGGTCGGCGAGGTCGCGCACTGGTGGCTGTGCGGGCCCCTCGGGATGGTCGAGGCGGCGACCGAGGTGATCGGGTCGTTCGACGTGCCCCGGCAGCGCGTCCACCGCGAGCTGTTCTACGTCGACGAGCCGCCGCCCGAGGTGCACCGCAGCGAGGACGATGCCGTCGACGACGACGGGGGCGCCACCGTGACGGTGGTGCTCAACGGGCGCGCGAGCGTCCTGACGCTGCCGCGCACCGAGCCGGTGCTCGACGCCGCGCAGAAGGTGCGCTCGGACCTGCCGTTCGCCTGCAAGGGCGGGGTGTGCGGGACCTGCCGGGCCCACGTGAGCGCGGGTGAGGTGCTGATGCGTCGCAACTTCGCCCTCGAGCCCGAGGAGGTCGACGCCGGGTTCGTGCTGACCTGCCAGGCCCTGCCAGTCTCCGACCAAGTCACCGTCGACTACGACGTCTAGAGGTCCCGATGAGCGTCCTGCCCAGCTACGTCCGCGGCGGATGGGTCACGCCCGCCGTCTCCGACACTGCGGGCCGTCCGATGACCGACGCCGTCACCGGCGAGGAGATCGGACGGCTCGCGACGGACGGCATCGACATGGCCGCGGTCGCCGCGTACGGCCGGGACACGGGCGGCCCCGCGCTGCGGGAGCTGTCGTTCCACCAGCGCGCGTCGCTGCTCAAGGCCCTGGCCGGATACCTGCGCGAGCACCGCGAGGAGCTCTACGCCGTCTCGGCGCGCACCGGCGCGACGAAGGGCGACTCGAAATTCGACGTCGACGGCGGCATCGGCGTGCTGGCGGCCTACGCGTCGCTGGGCAAGCGGGAGCTCCCCGCATCGGGACCGTGGCTCGACGGCGACCTGGCCCCGCTGAGCCGGGGTGGCACGTTCGTCGGCCAGCACGTGCTGACGCCGCTGCGCGGGGTCGCGGTGCAGGTCAACGCCTACAACTTCCCCTGCTGGGGCCCGCTGGAGAAGCTCGCCCCCGCGTTCCTCGCCGGCGTTCCGTCCATCATCAAGCCGGCGACGCCCACCGCGTTCCTCACCGCCGAGCTGGTCCGCCTGATCGTCGACTCGGGCGTGCTGCCCGAGGGCTCGGCGCAGTTCCTCGCCGGCTCGGTGGGCGACCTGTTCGACCACCTCACCGAGCAGGACCTGGTGTCGTTCACCGGTTCCGCATCGACGGCCCGCCGGCTGCGCACACACCCCGTGCTCTCGGCGCGCGCGGTGCGCTTCACCGCGGAGGCCGACTCGCTCAACTGCTCGATCCTCGGTCCGGACGCGACGCCCGGGACCCCGGAGTTCGACCTCTACGTCGACCAGCTCGTCACCGAGATGACGGTCAAGGCCGGGCAGAAGTGCACCGCGATCCGGCGCGCGTTCGTGCCCACCGACCAGGTCGACGCCGTCGTCGACGCGGCGCGCGGGAAGCTCGCGCAGGTGGTCGTCGGCGACCCGTCCGCCAAGGGCGTGACGATGGGCGCGCTGGCGGGGCTGGAGCAGCGCGAGGAGGTGCGCCGCTCGCTGAAGTCGCTCACCGACGCCGCCGAGGTGGTGTTCGGCGACCCCGAGCAGGTCGAGGTCCGCGGCGCCGACGCCGAGCGCGGCGCGTTCCTGTCGCCGGTGCTGCTGCGCGGCGACGCGGATGCTGCCGCGGTGCACGAGGTGGAGGCGTTCGGCCCGGTGTCGACGGTGCTGCCGTACTCGTCGACCGCGGAGGTCGTCGAGCTGGCCGCGCGCGGGCAGGGGTCGCTGGCCGGCTCGGTCGTGACCGCCGACCCGGACTTCGCCCGCGAGATCGTGCTCGGCGTCGCGCCGTGGCACGGGCGGCTGCTCGTCCTCGACCGCACGGATGCGAAGGAGTCCACCGGGCACGGGTCGCCGATGCCCCAGCTCGTGCACGGCGGCCCCGGGCGCGCCGGCGGCGGCGAGGAGATGGGCGGGGTGCGCGGCGTCGCGCACCACATGCAGCGCACGGCGGTGCAGGGCAGCCCGGACATGCTCTCGGCGATCACGGGTCGCTGGGTGCCGGGCAGCGCGCGCACGATCACCGACGAGCACCCGTTCCGCAAGCACCTCGAGGACCTGCGCCCCGGCGACACCGTCGTCGGGGGCCCTCGGCCGGTGACCGAGGCCGACGTCGAGCACTTCGCCGAGTTCACCGGCGACACCTTCTACGCGCACCTCGACGCCGAGGCGGCCGCCGCCAACCCGTTCTTCGGTGAGCGCGTGGCCCACGGCTACCTGGTCGTCGCGTTCGCCGCGGGTCTCTTCGTCGACCCGGCGCCCGGCCCGGTGCTGGCGAACTTCGGGGTCGACCACCTGCGCTTCCTGACACCCGTGAAGTTCGGCGACGAGCTGACGATCACGCTCACGGCCAAGGACATCTCCCCGCGGGCCTCGGCGGCCTACGGCGAGGTGCGCTGGGACGCCGAGGTGCTCAACGCCGCCGGCGAGCCGGTGGCGAAGTACGACGTGCTGACCCTGGTGGCGAAGCGTGAGCGCTGAGATCACCGCCTCCGTGCGCCGCATGTGGGACGACGACGCCGCGTCCCGCAAGCTCGGGATGGAGCTGCACGAGGCCGTCGACGGCCGCGCACGCCTGACGATGACCGTCACCGACGAGATGGTGAACGGCCACGGCATGTGCCACGGGGGCTACCTGTTCCTGCTCGCGGACTCCGCGTTCGCGTGCGCCTGCAACAGCCCCGGTCCGGTGACGGTCGCGGCCGCGGCGGACATCGTCTTCGTCGCCTCGGCGCGCACGGCCGACGTGCTCCAGGCCGTCGCGCAGGAGCGGGTCGCGTTCGGGCGCAGCGGTGTCTACGACGTCACCGTCTCCCGTCCGCGCGACGGGCAGGTGATCGCGGAGTTCCGCGGCCGGAGCCGGGTGCTGCGCAAGGAATGACGCGGCGCGCTGCCCCGGTCACCCTGTGCTCCCGGACGGCGTCCGGACGGTCGCTCTTCGGACTCCGTGGTGCCCAGTGACGCCACCGTGCGTCATCATCGCCGGGGGCATGACCGGCGTCCGGGGGCAGCGAGGGGGCACGCGACGTGGGGATCGACCACTGGCTGATGACCATACCGCCGCTGACGGTGTACCTCGCGGTGGGCCTGGTGGTGGGGATCGAGAGCCTCGGCATCCCCCTTCCCGGCGAGGTCGTGCTGGTCAGCGCGGCCCTGTTGTCGTCGCGGGCCGAGCTCGACGTCTCCCCGCTCTGGGTCGCGCTGGCGGCGCTCGTCGGGGCCGTCGTGGGCGACTCCATCGGTTACCTGGTCGGCCGGCGCTACGGGATCTCCCTGCTCGAGTGGGCGGGGCGGCGCTTCCCGAAGCACTTCGGCCCGTCCCACCTGGAGCTCGCCGAGCGGGCGTTCGCGCGCTGGGGCGTGCTGACGGTGGTGATCGGCAGGTTCATCGCGATCCTGCGGATCCTCGCCGGGCCGCTGGCGGGCGCGCTGAAGATGCCCTACCGGAAGTTCATGCCGGCCAACGTCCTCGGCGGTGTCCTGTGGACGGCGGGCACGGTCACGGCGATCTACTTCCTCGGCATCGTCGCCGAGACCTGGCTGAAGCGCTTCTCCTACGTCGGCCTCGCCGTCGCGCTCATCGTCGGGGCGACCGTGGGGATCATGGTCAGGCGGCGCGTCACGGGCATGCTCGAGGCGCCGCCACCCGAGGAGAGTGCGCCCGCCTCCTGAGTGGGTACTCCGGCGCCCCCAATCGCCGGCAGGAGGTCCTCCCATGGCCGACACACCCCCGTTCCCCGACTTCGACCACGCGACGGTCGAGACCGTGAAGCACCGCATCCGGTCGCTCGAGCGTGACGAGGTGCAGGGGCTGCTCGACCACGAGCGCGCCCACTCCTCGCGCATGCCGGTGATCGAGGTGCTGCGCACCCGGCTCGCCGAGCTCGACGACGGCGCGACCCCGTCCGGCGGGGACCAGCGCGAGGCCCGCGAGGGCGGGACGTCGCACGGCTCGCCCGTCTCCCCCGACGGCGCCGCCCAGCCCGGCCCGCCCGACCGCCACGGCCTGCGCCAGGTGACCTGGGGCGGCTGAGCGGAGGCGGTCGACACGGTCCCGGGCGGGTACGCCCGCATCGTCCCCATGTGAGCGATGTTCGGGGCAATAGCCCCGAACATCGCTCACATGTCACCGGGCGAAGTGGCGACTGATGACGAGGCGCTGGATCTGGTTGGTGCCCTCGAAGATCTGCATGATCTTGGCCTCGCGCATGTAGCGCTCCACCGGGAAGTCCCGGGTGTAGCCGTAGCCGCCGAAGACCTGCACGGCGTCGGTGGTGACCTTCATGGCCGCGTCGGTGGCGACGAGCTTGGCCACGCTGGCCTGGCGGCCGTAGGGACGCCCGAGGTCGCGGCGGCGCGCGGCGTCGAGGTAGGTCGCGCGGGCCGAGTCGACGGCCGCGGCCATGTCGGCGAGCACGAAGCCGAGGCCCTGGTGGTCGACGATCTTCTTGCCGAACGTCGAGCGCTCGTTCGCGTAGTCCACCGCGGCGTCCAGCGCACCCTGCGCGAGCCCCACCGCGCACGCGGCGATCCCGAGCCGGCCGGAGTCCAGCGCCGAGAACGCGATCTCCAGGCCCTGCCCCTCGGCGCCGATGAGCCGGTCGGCGTCGAGCACCGCACCGTCCCAGTTCGCCGTCGTCGTGGGGATCGCGTGCAGGCCCATCTTCTCCTCGGGTCTGCCCCACTCGAGGCCCTCGGCCTGCCCGGGCGCCAAGAAGCACGAGACGCCGCGCGAGCCCTCGCCGGTGCGGGCGAACAGGGCGTAGAAGTCGGCGACGCCGCCGTGGGTGATCCACGCCTTGGTGCCGGTGATGCGGTAGCCCCCGCCGTTGTCACCGTCGACCTTCTCCGCCTTGCACCGCAGGGCCGCCGCGTCCGATCCCGCCTGGGGCTCGGAGAGGCTGTAGCCGCCGACGAGCCCGCCGGCGAGCATCTCGGGCAGCCGCTGCTTCTGCTCCTCGGTGCCGAACGTGAACAGCGGGAAGCACGCCAGCGAGTGCACGCTGGTCGCCACCGCCACCGCCGCCCAACGTGCGGCCAGCTCCTCGAGCACCTGCAGGTAGACCTCGTACGGCTGGCCCCCGCCGCCGACCTCCTCGGGGTAGGGCAGGCCGAGCAGGCCGGCCTCGCCGAGGGTGGCGAACAGGCCCTCCGGGTACGTCTCGGCCCGCTCGTGCTCCTCGACCCGCGGCGCCAGCTCCTTGTCGGCGATCTCGCGGGTGAGATCGAGCAGGTCCTCGGACTCCTGGGTGGGCAGCAGCCGGTCGACGGTCATCGGCGGTACTCCTATCGGTACTGAGATCGGTCCTAGAGTACCGATAGCAGGAGCGCTAGGGTAGGTCCGTGTCCGCTCCGAGCCCGACCCGACGGGGTGCCGCGCGCCACTCGGAGCTCCTCGACGCGCTGGTCGACCTGCTGCTCGCCGAGGGCTTCGCCCACCTCACGCTCGACGAGCTCGCCGGCCGCCTGCGCTGCTCCAAGCGCACGCTCTACGCGCTCGCCGGGTCGAAGGAGCAGCTCGTGCGCACGGCCGTCGTGCACTTCTTCGAGCGCGCCACCACGCGGGTCGAGGCCGCGGTGGCCGCGGTCGCCGCCCCCGCCGACCGCGTCGCGGCCTACCTGCGTGCCGTGGCGGCCGAGCTCGCGCCCGCCTCGGCGCGGTTCTTCGACGACATGGCCGCCTTCCCGCCCGCCGCCGAGGTCTACGCGCGCAACACCGAGGCCGCCGCACGACGCGTCGGCGACCTGATCGGCGAGGGTGTCGCGGGCGGCGCGTTCCGGGAGGTCCCCGTGTCGTTCGCCGCCGAGGTGATCACCGCGACGATGGTCGCCATCCAGCAGCGCCGGATCGCCGGCACCACCGGTCTGGCCGACGCCGAGGCCTACGAGGCCCTCGCGACGCTGCTCCTGCACGGCCTCACGCAGGACTGCCCGACGACGCACGGTCCGTCGCAGGTGCGCCCTCCGTCCGGGACCAGGAGGCGATTGCCGTAGTGCACTACGGCAGACCGCCGGACCGTTCGTCGTTAGCGTCGGGTTCTCCACCGTCCTCGTAGGGGGAGAGCGATGACACAGGTCGACACGGACGCCAACGTGATCACATCGGAGAACGCAGCGGCGACGAAGAAGTCTCTGACCAGCAACTCGGACGCACCGAAGAAGTGGACCGGGCACCTCACCGCCAACGTCGGTGCCGCGGAGGACTTCGTCAACGCACCGCCGGCGCAGCTGGCGGGCGAGGCGTCGTTCTCGCAGCGCGACAACGGACAGGTCTGGTGCTTCATCTTCTCGATCGTCGAGAGCACCGACCCGCACTGAGCCCTCGAGGTCCCGGGCGGTGCCGGTACACGCGGCCGGCACCGCCCGGCGGCCCGCTGCACCAGCAGACCACCGAGCGCGGAGTCCGGGAAGGTGAGCCACGAGAAGCGGACCGGCGCCGGCATCCCGTCCTCCGTTGACGGCACGGTGAAGCGGGCTCTCGTCCCGCACCCGGGCGCAGGCCGATGGGACGTGACGGTCCGGGCGACGGTGATCCGGCGCGACGAACGCCGGCAGGGTTCGTGCTGGTGGTGACGCGGCCCGCTGCGCCGGTGACGGGGCGTGTCCGCCGAGTCGGACCACGCACCGGCCACCGTCGTGGGTGACCAGGCCCGGAACGCCCGCTGAACACCTCGCCACCGCCGTCGTCCCGCACCGGCCGGACGGTCGTCTCTGGTATGGGTGGAGACGATGACCCCGCCCGCTGCTCCCCGCGTCCGCCCCGTGTTCGCCCTCGCCGCCGGCCTGGTGTGGCGGACCGTCGCCGCGGGGTGGTGGGCCAGCCGGGCCTGGTACGTGGCCCGCGCCGCCGTGATCACGGCGGTCGCCGACCGGGGACGCTGAGCGCTCCGTCCCGGGAGAGGATTCCTCCGGCGGACCTGTCGATCGGCGTCCCCGCCGTTCGTGGAGGGGTGTGCGGGCGCCGTGCCCGCCCACGTACCGAGGAGGACCTCATGGCCCACTACCTGCTCAGCGTCGTCACCCCCGCCGAGGGCGAGCCGCCGTCCGAGGACGAGATGAACGAGATCATGGGCAACGTCGCGACGCTGCAGAGCGACATGCAGTCCGCAGGCGTCTGGGTGTTCTCCGGTGGCCTCGAGGCCCCGGACACCGCGACGGTCCTGCGGCGTAGCGGCGACGACGTCCTCGTCACCGACGGTCCGTTCGTCGAGCTCAAGGAGTACGTCGGCGGCCTGACCATCATCGACGTGCCCGACCTCGACGCCGCCCTGCACTGGGGCCGGCGCTCCACCGAGGCGATCGGGCTGGCGATCGAGGTCCGGCCCTTCCACTGGTCCCCGTGAGCGATCGCACCGCGGGCGACGTCCCGTCCTCGGCGGCGATCGAGCGGATCGTCGCCGAGGAGTACGGGCGGTGCGTGGCGACACTGACCCGCGTCCTCGGCGACATCGACCTCGCCGAGGACGCCGTCCAGGACGCGCTGACCGTCGCCCTGACGCGCTGGCCCGCCGACGGCGTGCCGGCCAACCCCGGCGGCTGGCTCGTCACCACGGGCCGGCGCCGCGCCCTCGACCGTCTCCGGCGCGACGCGGTGGGGCGGGACAAGGAGCACCGGGCCGCGCGCGAGGAGCCGCCGCCCGACGAGGACACCCCGCCGGAGGAGGAGGGACCGGTGGACGACGACCGCCTGCGCCTGATCTTCACCTGCTGCCACCCCGCGCTCGCCCTCCCGGCGCGCGTGGCCCTGACCCTGCGCCTGCTCGGCGGGCTCGGGACCGACGAGATCGCCCGCGCGTTCCTCGTGCCGGAGGCGACGATGGCGCAGCGGATCGTGCGCGCGAAGAACAAGATTCGCGCCGCCCGCATCCCGTACCGCGTGCCCCGCGACGCCGACCTGCCCGACCGCCTGCCCGGTGTGCTCGCCGTCGTCTACCTGATCTTCACCGAGGGCCACGCGACGGCGACGCGGGAGGACCTCGCCGCGGAGGCGATCCGGCTGGCGCGCCTGCTCGCGGCTCTGATGCCCGACGAGCCCGAGGTCCTCGGGCTGCTCGGGCTCCTGCTGCTCACCGAGGCCCGCCGGCCGGCGCGGACGGCGACCGACGGCGGGCGGGTGCTGCTCGCCGACCAGGACCGGACAGCCTGGGACCGGGCCATGGTCCACGAGGGCCTCGACCTCGTGCGCCGATGCCTGCGCCGCGACCGACCGGGGCCCTACCAGGTCCAGGCCGCGATCAACGCCGTGCACGCCTCCGCGCCCGACACCGCGTCGACCGACTGGCGCCAGGTCGTCGCCCTGCACGACCAGCTGCTCGCGCTGACCCCGAGCCCGACCGTCGCGCTCAACCGGGCGGTCGCGCTGGCCGAGACCGAGGGACCGGCCGCCGCTCTGGAGATCGTCGACGCGCTCGCGGAGCGGCTCGAGCGCTACCACCTCCTGCACGCCGTCCGGGCGGACCTCCTGCGCCGGCTGGGCCGCGACGACGAGGCCGACCGGGCGCTCGAGGCGGCCCTCGCCCGCACCGACGACCCCGACGACCGGGCGCTGCTCGCGGCGCGCCGCGGGCGCGGCTGACGCACCGTCATTCCGCGGCCACCCCGGGCGGGCAGGATGGCCCCATGAGCGCGGAGCACCCCGCCCCCGAGATGCGGATCGGCGACCGGGAGCGTCGCGCCACCGACGACCGCCTGCGCGCGGCGCTGGACGACGGGGTGCTCACGCTCGTCGAGTACGACGAGCGCACCCGCGAGTGCTGGGCGGCCCGTACCCAGCGCGAGCTCGACGCCCTGGTCGTCGACCTGCCGGGCCCCGCCGCCCCGGTGGCCGCGGAACGCCCGACCGTCGTCGACTCCCGTCCCGTCGGGGCGACTGCACGCAAACCGTGGCACGAGCGCCTCGGAGGCGTGGTCGTGCCGCTCGTGATCGCGGCGGCCGCGGTCTTCGTCGGCGGGCACCTCGTGACGGCCGACGACGGCGGCGCGATCTTCGGCAGCCGCACCGTGAGCGTCGCGCCGGGCGACGCGGAGGCCCAGGTGGCCACGCTGTTCGGCAACACCGAGGTGGTCGTCCCGCCGGGCGTCACCGTCCGGACGACCGGCACGATGATCTTCGGGAGCACGGAGTGCCGGCAGGCCTGCGCCGTGCCGCCGAACGGGGCGACGCTGCCCGAGCTGGTCGTCGACGCCAACGGCGCGTTCGGCTCGGTCGAGGTCGTCACCCCGGCCGAGGCAGCGGCGGGCGGGATCCGCGACCGCGACGACGACGATGACGACTGATCACTGTCGGTGACCGCTCACTCGCGGAGAAAATTGTCGCTCCGCCCGGAACATCCCCAGCTCCTCGGGTCGTCACAGTGCCGAGAGCCCACCAGCCGGGCACCGCGAACGAACCGAGAGCGAGCAGATCATGAGCGCCGAGACCTACTCCTTCAGCAACGGCACCGTCTACCACGCCGACGGCACCGTGGCCGGCACCTACACCACCGACGCCGCCGGCAACATCGACTCCGTCTCCACCGACGAGGACGGCAACGGCGCCGTCGACACCGTCATCGCCGACACCGACCACAACGGCTCCTTCGAGTCCGCCGTCGTCGACACCAACGCCGACGGCTACGGCGAGGTCGTCCTGATCGACACCGACAACGACGGCGACTTCGACACCTCCGCGGTCGACACCAACGCCGACGGCACCTTCGAGACCACCGCCTACGACCCCAACGGCTTCTGACCCACGTGCGTGATCTTCTGAGCCATAGCTCAGAAGATCACGCACATAGGGGCGCGCGCTGCGGGCCCGTGCCACCCCGCCCAGTGCTCAGGGCCGCTGAGGTACCGAGATCACCACGTCGTCGGCGGTCGAGAACGTGCGGTCGGGCAGGGCCCGCAGCGCGGCGAGCGTCTTCTCGTCGCGCTCGCCGCGGTCCGTCGCGTAGGAGATCACTTGCGTGCGGTCCGCGGGGAACGGCATGCCCTGCAGGGCCTTGCGCACGCGCAGGTCGTCGCGGTCGGTCACCGGGTCCTCCCTACATGCGGAACTGGCCGAGCTCGGCGGCGAGCGCCTCGGGCGGCTCGTGCAGCTCGACGCGGGCCTCCCGCGCGAGGCAGCGGATGCGCAGGCGGGCGATCACGCGCGCCAGCGCCGGGTCGCAGTGGTCGAGCCCCGCGAGGTCGATGACGAGCTCGGCGCTGGCGTGCTGCTCGATCTCGCCGCTCAGGGCGCGGAGACGTTCCATCCCCGCGCGGTCGAAGCGTCCGCGCAGCGCGAGCGCGACACACCCCGGTCCGTAGGTGCGGACGCCGACGGCGCCGCGGCGGTTGCCGACCACGGCGGGCTCGGCGTGGGCCACGGCTTCGGCGAGCGCGGCGCGGCGGCGCCGAGCGGGATCCACGGGCAGCTCGACGTCGTCGACCGTGCCGTGGACCGGGGCATCGGATTGGATGGTCATCGGACCTCCTCGTCGTGCACGGCCGGCCCGATCTCCCCGAGGGGGTCCGGACCGCGGCGTCCGCAGCGGCGTGGAGGTCTCAACCGCGAAATGCGTAACGGGCACACTACCGACTGCGACGGCGGCGCGCATCGTGCACGTGCCACGATCGTCAGCGCGTCCCTCGCGGAACGCGGGGCGCCCGGAGCCCGTCGATCTCGGCGAGGAGGTAGTCGAGCTCCCGCCGCAACCAGAGGACCCGGGAGGCCCTCTGCTCGGCCCGGGGTCGCTGACGTTCGGCGTGCAGGGCGTCGAGGATCGCGAACGCGCGCTCGAAGCGCGGGTCGAGCGCCGCATCCACGTGGGCGCGCCACCCCGCGGATCCGGCGCTCACGATCGCGCTCGCGGGAACAGGGGATCGACCATGGAGCGACTCCCGGGACGCTCGGCGCCGGACAGGGCGCGCACGACTGGTGTGGTCACCGCCGCGGGTCTCGAGCGGTCGAACCGGCCGGCGGGTACCCGTCAGGAGATGTGGGCCGCCGAGCCGTTGTCACGTCCCCGCCGCTGGTCCGGACGAGGATCGTGCGCCCTCCTGGTACCCGATGCGTCGGCGATCACACACCTGCCCGCGAGGCCGAGCAGATGTCCCGCGAAACCGTCGGGGGCGCGGCCGACGGTGCGGGCGCTGGTGGCGACGGGGTGCGCGCCGTCGCGGACGACGCGGAACCCGGCGCGGTCCAGGCGGTCGACGAGCGCGACGTCCTCGCCCGTGGCCCGCGGCGGGAAGCCGCCGACGGCCTCGTAGGCGCGCGCCGCGATCCCGAGGCTGGCGCCGTGGACGTGACGGTGCGCGTCGCCGTCGCCGTGCCCGTCCTGGTAGGCGTCGCGGTAGCGGGTCCGCACCGGCGCCGGCAGGCCCCGCCAGTCCGCGACCTCGACGGTGCCGACCCAGGCGTCGGCGCCCTCGGCGGCCGCGTCGAGCTGGGCGGCGAGCCAGTCGGGCGGGACCACGGAGTCGGCGTCGGTCGTCGCCAGCCACGAGAGTTCCCGACCGAGCAGGAACGACGCCCCGGCCGCCCGCGCCCGCCCCACCGCGCGCGCGTCCAGCCGCAGCACCTCAGCCCCGCACCGGCGGCCCACCGCCTCGGTGCGGTCGGTGCAGGCGTCGGCGACGACGAGCACCTCCACCCGCGCGCGGTCGGCGACGGCCTCGACGGCGGCCCGCAGGCCGGCGAGGCAGGCGGGGAGCAGCTCCTCCTCGTCGTGAGCGGGGACGACGACCCCCAGGGCCGGTCTCACCGCAGCCCCGTCTCCTCGGCCACCGAGCGCGGAAGGGGCGGCACCCGGGCGTGGACGTCGAGCCGGAAGTCGGCCTCCTCGTGCCGCACGATCCGCGCCAGACCCGGGCGCGCGTCCAGCTCGTCGTGCACCGCGTCGCCCTCCACGGGGTACTCCGGCGCCTCGCGCCGCCAGTGGATCGCGACCAGGTGCCCGCCCGGCTCCAGGGCGTCCGCGACCGCCCGCCAGAACGCGTCGCGGTCGCCCGCGTCGAGGTAGTAGACGACCTCCGAGGCCACGACCAGGTCGAACGTCCCGTCGAGCGCACGTCCGGGCAGCGCGCCGCGCTCGACGCGCACGCCGGAGGACGCGGCCAGCCGCGCCCGGGTCGCCTCGACGGCCCGCTCGGCGGGGTCCCAGCAGACGAGCTCGTCGCAGCGCTGCGCCAGCCCCACCGAGAGCGCGCCGGACGCGCAGCCGGGCTCGAAGGCGCGCACGTACCGGGGGCGCGGCAGGGCGGCCAGGACGACCGCACGCTTGCGCTCCTCGTACCAGCCCTGCTCGATCCCCCACGGATCGGCGGCGTCGGAGTAGAGCGCGTCGAAGTACTCGGGTCCCAGGGTCACCGCGGCCCCCACACGATCTCGGCCTCACGGCGGAAGCGGGCCAGGACCGGCGCGGAGAGGATCGTCGCGTCCCGGGGGTCGTCCGACAGCGGAGCGATCTGGGTGGTGAAGCAGCCGATCGCATCGGCCTTGGCGCGCCGGGCGGACGCCGGCAGCACCAGCCGCCGGGCGCCGTCGAACGACACCGTCCCGGGGCCGGCCCAGTGCCAGAGCCACACCGGGTAGCGCCAGCACGCGACCCCGGCACGCCGCGCCGCCCGGGCGCCCCCGTCGGCGGTCGCGTCGTGATCGGGGTGCCCGTCGCCGTCGACGGGGACCAGGACGGTGTCGCCGTGGCGCAGCACCGCCCCGAGACCGGCGGCGACGTCGTCCGCGGCGACCCCGCCGTCGGGCAGCCCGAGCCGGTGCACCGACGCCCCGATCCCCAGCACCTCGAGCGCCGCGCGGCGCTCCTCGGCCCGCCGGTCGGCGAGCGTGGCCGGCGCCAGCGTCGGGCTGTCCGGGTGCGAGCCCTCGCCGTCGGTCACGGCGACGACGAGCACCTCGACCGGCGCCCAGGCCGCGAGGGTCCCGCCGACGCCGAGCACCTCGTCGTCGGGATGGGGCGCGACGACGACGACGCGGCCCGGCGGACACACGGCGGCCGGGTCACGCGCCGGGATCGTGTCCAGCCCGCCCGGGGCCCACCACACGTCCTCGGGCGTCCCGTCCCCCTTCAGCGACGGCGCGCTCACAGCAGGAGGTCCTGGTCGCCGGCGAGCTCACCGAGGGTCGCGAGGTCCCGCTCGGCGTGGCTCTGGCGGACGTAGATCTCGAGGTCGGCGACCCGCTGCGCGTGGGCGGCGTCGCGCGCCTGCGGGCCCGGGCCGAGTGCGCGCCCGGTACGTCGCACCGCGCTCTCCACCGCGTTCTCGACGACCGCGCGCACGCGGACGGCGCGGCGCCGGGCGGTGGCGATGGCGTCGGCGTGCGCCTGGTCGTCCGGGACGTCGACCGCCGCGGCGGCCTCGCGCAGCAGCGCCCGCGCGCCGGCCAGGTCCGCGTCGACGGCCCCGAGGTGGGCGAGGCCGTGGTCGTCGAGGCGTCCGACGCGTCCGGCGTGCCGCAGCGGCGCCGCCACCCCGACCGCGCCGCCGAACCAGGCCGCCGCCACGGCGATCGCCCCGTGCCAGAAGCCGGCGCGGTCCAGGTAGGTTTCCGGCCCGCCGACGGCGACGGCCGCGACGGCGTGCAGGTCGACGGTCGCGGCCGCACTGCCCCGCATGCCGAGTGCCTGCCACTCTCCGGCCGTGACCTCGAGGCCCCCCTCCGCGAGGTCGACGGCGAACAGCCGGCGGCCGTCGTCGGCGAGCGCGGTGAGCAGCGCGTGCGTGCACGGGCCGGCTGCGCCCGAGCAGAACGGCTTGCGGCCGGTCAGCCGCCACCCGTCCCCGTCCGGCTCGGCGATGAGCTTGGCGCTCGACGACTCCGCCGCCCACACCCCCCAGCACGAGCCGGGCGGGATCTCGGGGCCGTCGAGCTCGGAGACGATCGTCACGGCGTCGAGGTGGGCCTCGGCCAGGCGGGCGACGTCGAGGTCCTCGGCCGCCGCCCGCGCGAGCACCGACCAGTTGTGCAGGGTCCGGCCCTCGCCCCGTGGTGTGGGCGCGGTGCGGAACGCGTCCAGGACGGGGCGCAGGACGTCGGGGGAGGTCATCGCTCTCCTCGTGGCGGGCGGCGCCCGACGGGTCGCGGCGCGGGGACGGCCCGCCGGCGTCACCGCGGGGCGGAGGGCTGAACCCCGCGGCGGAGTGGGGCCTCGCCGGGTCCGGGGCGACGCCCGCGCTCGGCGGACCGGCCCGGGACTACCCGGCGTCCGGGGAACTCACCCGTGCGCCGTCCGGAGCACCGCGCGCTCGAGCTGCGCCGCCACCGACACCAGCCGCGCGTCGTGGCCCGGGCGCACGATGATCTGCACGGTGGGCGGCAGCCCGCCTCCCGACCCGCCCGCCGGGACGACCGCCGCAGGCAGGCCGGTGTGGTTCCAGGCCGGGGTGTGGGCGTAGTGCCGGGCCTGCGCCAGCATCGTCGGCAGGCCCCGGCGGCCCGCCCAGTGCCCGACGGGCACCGCCGGTCCCCGCGCCGGCGGTGTGAGCAGCACGTCGACATCCAGGTCGGCGAGCACGCGGCGTCCCCAGGCCTCCCCCTGCCGGCGGGCCGGCCCGATCGCGGCGTCGGGGACGAGCCGCCCGATCCGCGCCACGTCGGCGGTACGGGTCTCGAGCAGCGCGGGGTCGTCGACGTCCGCGGCCGCAGTGGCCAGGCCGTGCAGCATGCGGGCGACGAACCCGGCCGGCGCGGTGCCGTAGCGGACCCGCACGTCGCGCACGTCGTGCCCGAGTCCGGCGAGGAGCTCGCCGGACCGCCGGACCGCGGCCTCGAGATCGGGGTCGAGGGGCAGCGCGGGCGTCACGGGTGAGGCGAGGTCGACGCCGATCCGCAGGGGCGGCGGGTCCTGCTCCGCGGCGGTCGCGAGCGGGCTCGGGAAGTCGCCGACGAGGTCGAGGTAGAGCGCGGAGTCGGCGACCCGGCGTGTCAGGCAGCCCTGGACCGACAGCCCGTTCCAGCCGCCGCCCGGTGTCCGCCCGGCGCCGGGCTTGATCCCGACGAGTCCGCAGCACGCAGCCGGGATGCGGATGGAGCCCGCGCCGTCGCTGGCGGTCGCGATCCCGACGGCGCCGCCCGCGACCGCCGCCGCCGACCCGCCGGACGACCCGCCCGAGGTGCGCGTCGGGTCGAGCGGGTTGCGGGTGATCCCGGAGAACGCCGACTCGGTGAACCCGTAGAGCGCGAGCTCGGGCAGCGTCGTCCGCCCGATCGGCACCGCACCCGCACGGCGCAGGGCGGTGACGACCGGACCGTCCGCGCGCGCCGGCGTCCGGCGGGAGCGCGTGCCCCACGACGTCACGTGGCCCGCGGCGTCGAGGTCGTCCTTGAGCGCGATCGGCACCCCGAGCAGCGGGCCGTCCTCCCCCGCGGCGCGCCGGCGGTCGGCCTCCTGCGCGGTGGCGTGCGCACCCTCGGCGTCGATCCCGAGGAAGGCGTTCACCTCGGCGTCGAGCGCCCGGGACGCGGCGACCGCCGCGGCGGCGAGGTCGACGGCGCTGACCCCGCCCTCGAGCAGCGCCGCGGCCTGGGCGCGGGGGGTGTCGGCGACGAGGGCGGCGGGGTCCACGGCGCGGAACCTAGTGCCCGGCTCGCCGGACGGCGATCGTCGGCAGCAACGGACGATGGGTGCTCCGCTGCCGATGCTTCGGTTTCCGAAGCGTCGTCCCGGAAGGCGAGGCAGCCGGAGCGACCATCGTCGCTGCGCGGCCACGCCGCGAACCTCAGAGCCCCGCCCACCCGGCCCGCACCGAGGCGGCGCAGCGTTCCGGGTCGTCGCCGGCGGCGGTGAACACCGCCGCCGCGAGGGCCGGGGAGTGCTCGTCGAGGGCCTCGTCGGGCAGGACGCCCGAGAGCACGAGCAGGAGCACGCCGTGCCCCGCGGCCCAGAAGCGCGTGGCGACGGCGGCGGGGTCGGCGGCGACGAAGCGGCCGGCGTCCACCGCCCGCTGCGCCGCGTCGACGAGCACCGCGAACCCCGCGCCCGCGGCCCCGGGATCGGGGAGGTCGGCGGCGGCGTCGAACATCGCGCGGTAGAGCGCCGGGTTCTCCACGGCGTTCGCGGCGTAGGCGGCGCCGAGCGCGGCCAGGTCGCGCACGGGGTCGTCGGACGGGGACACCTCGGCCAGCCCGCGGGCCAGGCGCGCGAAGCCCTCCTGCCGCACCGCACCCCACAGCCCGGGCATGCCGTCGAAGTGCGTGTAGACGGCCATCGTCGACGTCCCGACGCGACCGGCGAGCGCGCGCAGCGTCACCGGCTCGCGCGCCACGAGCATGGCGGCCGCCTGCTCGATGAGGGCGACGCGCACGGCGGGATCCGGGGTCCGGGGCACTTGCCCCACGTTACATAACGCTGCTATATCTAGCGAGACATAACAACGCTATCCAACCTGGAGGTCACCGTGACCGTCGAACTGCTCAACCCGGCCGGCCTGCCCGCCCCCGACGTCTACCGTCAGGTCGCGGTGGCGACCGGTACGCGCACCGTCTACGTGTCCGGGCAGGTGGCCCGCACGGCGGACGGCACGCCGGTGGGCCCCGGCGACCTCGCGGCGCAGACCGAGCAGGCCTACCGCAACGTCGCCGTGGCGCTGGCGGGCGTCGGCGCGAGCCTCACCGACGTCGCGAAGATGACCGTCTACGTCGTGGACCTCGCCCCGGAGAAGATGGCCCTGTTCGGCGAGGGCGCGATGCGCGCGGCCGCCGACCTCGGCCTCGTCACGCCCGCCATCACGATGATCGGCGTGACCGCGCTCGGGGAGCCCGACCTCCTCGTCGAGGTCGAGGCCACGGCTGTGCTCTCCTGAGCGCGGCCCGGGCTCAGCCCAGGAAGTCGAGCAGCGCGCGGTTGAACTCGTCGGCGTGGGTGGCGTTGAAGCCGTGGGGACCGCCCGCGACGACGACGACCTTGCTGTCCTTCACGGCCTCGGCGGTCCGCTTGCCCGACACCTCGAACGGCACGATCGCGTCCGCGTCCCCGTGCAGCACCAGCGTCGGGACGTCGATCTTCGCGAGATCGTCGCGGAAATCGGTGTAGCTGAAGGCCCGGATGCACTCCAGCGTGCCCTTCGGCGACGCGAACTCGGCGATCTCCCGGTGGTACATCCGCGACGGCTCGCTGATCAGGTCGGTGCGGTCACCGGCGGCGAAGAAGTTCGTCGTGAACCCGTCGAGGAACGCGATCCGGTCGCCGGTGACGCCGTCGAGGAAGCTCTGGATCGTCGCGTCGTCGAGGCCGCCGTCGGGATTGTCGTCGGTCTGGTAGAGGTACGGCGGCACCGCGCCGGCGAAGACCGCGCGGGCGACGCGCTCGCCGCCGTAGCGCCCGAGGTAGCGGGCCACCTCGCCGCCGCCCATGGAGAAGCCGACGAGGGTGGCGTCCCGCAGGTCGAGGTGGCGCAGGAGGGCGTCGAGGTCCGCGGCGAAGGTGTCGTAGTCGTAGCCGCCCCACGGCTGCGACGACGAGCCGAAGCCGCGGCGGTCGTAGGTGACGACGCGGTGGCCGGCCTCGACGAGGGCCGGGACCTGCTTCTCCCAGGAGCGACCGGACAGCGGCCACCCGTGGATGAGCACCACCGGACGGCCCGAACCGTGGTCCTCGTAGTAGAGGTCGATCGGGCTGCCGTTCTCGTCGCCGACGGTGAGCGTGGGCATCGGAATCCTTTCGATCTGGCCGGTTCGGTGTCGGACCCCTGGGCCACGGTGGGGCGGACGACGGGAGGAACTCCGATGACGATCGCCATCACCACCCCTCGGGGCCACGTGGGGTCCTGTGTGCTGCAACGCCTCGTACAGGCCGGTGCCTTCCCGCGCGTGCTGATGCGCGACCCCGGCGCGCTCGACCCGGCCTGGCGCGACCACGTCGACGCCGTGACCTGCGACCAGGACGACGCGGACGCCGTGCTCGCGGCGACCCGCGGGGTCGAGGCGTTGCTGTGGGTCAGCCCGACGCTCCCCGAGGCCGATCCGGTGGCGGCGCACGCGCGCCTCGGCGGGCACGTCGCCCGGGCCGTCGCGGAGAACGGGATCGCGCGGACGGTGTTCCTGTCCAGCGTGGGCGCCGAGAAGCGCCACGGCGCCGGCGAGATCGACGGGCTGGCGCGCACCGAGGAGGCGCTGGACGCCACCGGTGCGCCGGTGCGGCACCTGCGGGCCGGCTACTTCTTCAGCAACCTGCTGATGGACCTGGACGCGCTGCGCGAGGGGGTGGTGCGCACCGCGAACCCGCTCGACGCGCCGATGCCGTGGGTCGACCCGCGGGACATCGCCGAGCTCGCGGCCGGTCTCCTGCTCCACCCCTGGGTGGGGCGCGGGGCCGCGGCGGTGCACGGGCCCGAGGACCTGACGTTCGCGCAGGTCGCGGACGTCCTCACCATCGCGCTCGGCCGCCCGGTGCGCGCCGAGCGCATCTCCGACGACGACCTGCGCGCGAGCCTGGGTGCGGTCGGGCTCGGCGAGGCGCAGGTCGAGGCGATCGTGGGCATGTCGACGGGTCTGCGCGACGGCTTCGTGCCCGAGCAGCCGCGCTCGGTGCTCACCACCACGCCGAGCACGCTCGCGGGCTGGGCGCACGCGCACCTGCGGCCGCTGCTCTGAGTGAGCAGTCCGGTCACCGTTCGTCCACGGAGGCCGACCATCCGCCGCTCGTTCGCCTCCGCCTGATCGATCCCGTGGCTCACGATCGAACGATCGCCGGGGCGACGGCGTTCACTGGAGAGAAGCCACTCGGACGCTCCGGCGCCCGGGTCCGACAGGAAGGGCAGCAAGATGATCAAGAATCGGGAGCTGGCCCTCATTCCGGACTCCGCCCTCGGGCTGGTCGAGCCGCCTGCGACGTCACCGACACCCCGGCGGGCGCGCAGCCACTCGACGCGGGCGCCGCGGACTCCCGCGCCCCGCGCACCGCGGTACCCGGAGCGCACACCCCGCTGAGCCGTCACTCGCGGGGCGCTCACTCGCAGGCGACACCGTCCTTGTCGCGGTCGAGTGCCGCGCGGTACCCGGGCGCCCCGGCCCGCAGCGGTGCCGCCCCGGCGGCACGGGCCGCGCTGCAGTTCGCGTAGTACCCGCCACCGACCGACGAGCCGCCCGAGGAGCCGGCTGCCGCGCGCGGCGCGGTGCGCGGGGCCACGGGGCGTGGCGTGCGTGGGCGGTCGACGTCGGCGTCGGGGGTGCGCGTGGCCGTGGTGGTCCGCGGCGTCGTGGTGGGTGCGGCCGTGCCGCAGGTCCGGCCGTCGGTGTCGAGGCGGCGCAACGTCGACTGCACGGCGGTCGAGGCGTCGTTGCGCCCGCGGGTGTAGATCGCGGTGTGGTCCTGGGTGACCATCGACGACGCGAAGTCGGTGCCGCCCGCGCCGACGTAGCGCAGCATGCGCCCGTAGCGGTCGCGGTCGACGCCGGGCTCGGCCGTGAGTGTCACGGGCGCGGAGAGCAGGCGGGCCCGGGCTGCCGCGGTGGCGCGCTGTCCCCCGGGCGTGGCCGCCTCGCAGGAGTCGATGCCCAGCACGCGGACCTCGTCGCCGGAAGCGAGCCGGAACGTGTCGCCGTCGATGACGTCGATGACCGACGCGGACACCGCGGCCGGGCCCGCCACCGCCGGGGCGACGGACGGCGCGGCGGCCGGGATCGCGCCGGGAGAGGCCGCACCGGCGGCTGCCGGAAGCGTCGAGGAGCTCGCGACGGCGCCGGCCGGCGGGACGGACGAACCGGCCAGGTCCGTCACCGCGACCAGGCCGAACACGCCTGCCGCGATCCCGGACCAGACCTTGTGGGCGGTGCGCACGTCGTCGTCCCCTCAGCCGGAGTGATCGTCCGCCTTGTCGGGTCCGGTGGGTCGGTCGTTACGCCCGCAGGAGGTGCTGTCACGAAACGCCCGCCCCCGACGATGAAGCGACGTCCGGCTCGCGCGGTGCGGGTCCTGCGGAGGGATTCGGGCATGGCGGGTGTAGCGACGGTGCTGATGTGGCTCCTGACCACCGGCCTGATCCTGGCCGTGCCCTTCGGCGTCTGGTGGCTCGTGGACCGGTCCCGGCGGCAGACCCCGGCCCCCGCGCCGGCTCCGTTCCCCCCGTCCCGCGCGCCCCTCGTCGCCGTGACGCCCGCGGCGCCGCGAGGGGCCCCGGCGCCTCCCGTCGACGCGCCCACGGCTCCCGTGCCCGTCCCGCGCCGCGCCCGGACCCTCACCGTCGCCCCGGACCCTCGCCCGCGGACCGCGTCCCCCGACGAGCCCGCCGACCGACCCGCTGACACCGACGAGATCCTGGCGCCCGAGCGCGAGGTCGTGGTGACCCGCGAGGAGGACCACCAGGACGTCCTGGCCGGGCACCACGCCCCGGGCCGGCCGCCGACGTCGGTGACCGTCGAGCTGTGCTCGTCGACGGTCACCCGGGGCAGGTACCGCGGCGACTACGCGGTGGAGGTCCGCCTCGACGGCGCCCGGGTCGGCGAGCTCACCGCGGCGATGAGCGCCCGCTACCGCCACCTCGTCGACCTCGCGGGCCCGGTGCGGTGCCGCGGCGTGATCGACCACGGGGCCCGCGGCTTCCAGGTCGACCTGCGTCTCCCGGACGTCGTGTAGCGGAGGTCAGCCCGCGTGCCGCAGCGTGACCGTCGTTCCCGAGGGGCCGGGCGTCACGGTGCAGCTCTCGGCGAGCTCCTCGATGAGGGCGAGGCCCCGGCCGCGGTAACCGGTGCCCGCCGACGGGGCGCGCCAGGTACCCGTGTCCGAGATCGTGATGACCACCGCGTACGGCGCCGCCGACTCGCGACAGGCCACGAGCGTCATCGTGCCCGCCTCGTCGCGGTCGGCGTAGGCGTGCTCGGCGGCGTTCTCGAGCGCCTCGCTGACAGCAAGTGTCAGGTTGTCGACGGCGTCGTCGTCTCCCTCGGCGAGCTCCGCCGTCAGCCAGCGGCGCAGGGCGCGGCGCAACCGTCCGACGTGGGCGGCCGTCGCGGGCACCTCGAGGTGCAACGTGTCGGTTCCGGCGTCGACCTCGACCACGCGCGCCCCCACCTCCGCGACCCGGATTTCGATCTCGTCCGACCGTAGGCTGTTCCCGCTGCACGCCTCCTCCAATCCGGCGTCCCGACTGGTCGCCGACGAGCCCCGACCACCCCCCGGAAGGCCCGCATGAGCACGACGTTCCGATCGGCGATCGAGTCCCGCGACGTCGAGGCCGCCATCGCGCTGCTCACCGACGACGTCGAGTTCCACAGCCCCGTCGTCCACTCGCCCTACCGGGGGCGCGACGCCGTGGCGCCGATCCTGCGGGCGGTGGTCGAGGTCTTCGAGGACTTCCGCTACGTCGCCGAGATCGGCGGGGGCGCCGACGAGCACGTCCTGGTCTTCCGCGCGCACGTCGGCGACCGCGAGCTCGAGGGCATCGACCTGCTCCACCACGACGGCAGCGGAGCGATCGACCGGCTGACGGTGATGATCCGTCCGCTCTCCGCGCTGCAGGCGGTGGCCACGGCGATGCGCGAGAAGCTGCCGTAGTGGACCCCGCCTACGACGCCGAGCCGTGGTCCGACTTCGCCGCGGGCATGGCCGGGGCCGCGGCCGCGCTCGCCGGCCTGCTGTTCGTCGCCGTCTCGATCAACATCCAGACGATCCTGGCCGGCCACGGCATCGCCCGCAGGGCCGCCCAGGCCCTGATCCTGCTCGCGCTTCCGGTGTTCCTCTCGCTGGTCCTGCTGGTCCCCGGGCAGTCCGACGCCGCCCTCGGGATCGAGCTGCTGGCGATCTCCGCCGTCGTCGTCCCCGCGCTCGGCGTCCTGGCGCGGCCCGGCACCCGCGCCCCCGAGCAGTCGAGGGCCTCCTGGCTCGGGACGAACTTCGCGCCGTCGGCGGTCGTCGCCCTCGCGCCCGTGGTCGCCGCGATCGGCCTGTTCACCGGGTCCCTCGGCGGGCTCTACTGGCTCCCCGTCGCGGTGGCGCTCGCCCTGGCCGCGGGCCTGATCAACGCGTGGGTGCTGCTCGTCGAGATCCTGCGGTAGGGCGCTAGGCGCGGTCCGGGACGCCCCGCGCGGCGGGGCGGGCGGCGAGGGCACCGACAACGGCGACGACGGCGAACGTCGCGAAGAGCCAGCGGGCCGAGGCGAGCGGGTCGGTGCCCCCGAGGGCGAGGCTCGCGCCGCCCAGCGCGGTGCCGACGGAGGTGGCGAGCATCTGCACGGTCGTCACGGCGGCGGAGGCCTTGTCGGCCTCGCTCTCGTCGGGGGCCGCACCGGCGGCGGTGTCGAGATCGGGGTCGTCGTCGGCACCCCCGATCGCGGCGGCGGCGAGGTGCGGCCAGGCCGTCCCGATGCCGATCCCGCCCGCGACGAGCCCGGCGGCCCAGAGCACAGCCCCCCAGCTCCCGGCGGCGAGCGGGCCGTCGAGCACGAACAGGGTGACCGCGACGACGACGGTGCCGGCCGCGAGGAGCGCCGGGCCGAGGAGCACCCGACCCCGGGGTCGCCGGCCGGACGCGCTGACGATCTCGCCGGCGACCCACCCGGCGCCGAGGGCGACGCCGAGGAACCCGGCGGCGACCGGCGCGAGACCGGCGACGCGCTGCCCGACGAGCGGCACGAACGCCTCGAGCCCGGCGACCCCGACGAGCACGGCGCTCAGCCCGTAGATCCAGGGCAGCGACGAGCCCGGACGGAAGGTGGCGCGCGGCAGGACGGCGGCGGTGGTGCGCCGCTCGTGGCGCAGGAACAGCACGATCAGCACCAGGGCGGCGGCGAGGCCTGCGCCCGCCACGCGCACGTCCGCCGCGAGTCCCGCGACGCTGAGCACCGCCGCGGCGGCGCCGACGTAGAGCACCGAGCCGAGCGGGAAGGGGCCCGGTGCGATGCGGGCTCGGGTGCGCCGCAGGGCCGAGGGCACGATCGCGGCGATCGCCAGGGCGGCGACGACGAGCAACCCGAACGCCCAGCGCCACTGGCCCGCGCCGGCGAGGACGCCGCCGAGCCCGGGGCCGACGACCAGCGCGACGCCCCACATCGTGGCGATCACCGCACTGCCCCGCGTCCAGAGCGTGCGCGGCAGCGAGACGCGGATCAGGGCGTAACCCATGCCGGCGAGCAGTCCGCCGCCGACGCCCTGCAGGAGCCGGCCCACGAGGAACACGGCCATCGATCCGGCGAACGCCCCGACCAGCGCGCCGGCGGCGAACACGGCGAGGGCGACGAGGTAGGCGCGCGCGGCCGGCACGGTGGCGAGGACCCTGCTGACCAGCGCCGACGTGACGACGGCGGCGAGGAGGAACACCGTGGTGGGCCAGGCGTAGAAGGCCTCGCCGCCGATCTCGGCGACCGCGGACGGCATCAGGCTCGCGGTGATGTAGGTGTCCACCGCGAACATCAGCGTGCCGCCCGAGAGCACCGCCATCGCCCCGCGGTGCTCCCGGGCCGCCAGCTCGGCCCAGGACCCCGCGCCGGCCACCGGGCTCAGGCCGCCCGGTCCGGCGGGACGTCGATGACCATGCCCGTCCCGAGCGCCTTCGTGTCGCGGGCCTCCACGACACGGTCCGGGCGGTAGCGGGCGACCTTCTCGGCCTTGCGCGGCGGGCCGTCGTTGGCAATGAGCACCGCCACCCAGGGCAGCGGCACCGACAGGACGACGATCACGGCGGCGGCGATGCTCCAGCCGAAGCCGAGGGCCAGCACCCCGGCCAGGACGAGGCAGGGGATGCGCAGGGACATGATGAGCGAGTAGCGACGCCTGCGGGCGGCGAACTCGGCCGCGGGCGAGACGGGCGCGCCGGTGATGAGGACCGGGCTGGTGCTGGCTGTCCCGGTGCTGGCTGTGCCGGTGCTGGCTGTGCCGGTGCTGGCTGTGCCGGTGCTGAGTGGGCTGGTGCTGACAGGGTTGTGGTGACGTCGCACGACGCACTCCCTCTCCGGACCCCGATGTCCGGTGACGTCCGGCCGTCGATCTCGGTGCGATCTCGGGCCGGCACCAGGATCAACACCGCCGCGGGCCGCACGCATCCGCTTGTCCGGTCCGGCCGACGGTGGGTCCGGTCACCCGCGGCGGTGATTCCGCCGAAGTTGGGCTGACACGAGGTATGGCCTACTTCAGGTAACTGTTACCTTCCGTTGCAGATCACCATCGGAGGGAGTCGACATGGGTGTCGTGCGGCGGTCGGGGCGCGGGACGGCGCAGCACGCCGACTACGGGTTCTTCGGACCGGAGTCGGTGACCTGGAAGGTGTGGTCCTACCCGACGTCGCTGGCGCTCGGCTTCCTGCGCGCCGTGGTGGTCGAGGAGCTCGACCCGTTCCTGCTCGCGTCGGTCGCGCAGTCCGGGCAGGTCCAGGCCCGCCCCCGGCTGCGCTACGACCGCACCATGCAGTACTTCGCGACGGTGAAGTTCGGCGACACCGCCTCCGTGCTCGCGGCCGCGGACACGCTCATGAAGATTCACTCGCGGGCGGTCGGCACCGACCCGGTCACCGGGCGCGAGTTCGACGCCAACGACCCCGACTCGCAGCTGTGGATCCACCTCACCGCGTGGCACTCGATCCTCTACACCTACGAGGTGTTCGGGCCCGGGAAGCTCCCCGCGCACGAGGAGGAGCAGTACTGGGAGGAGTGCGCCCGGGCGGCGGAGTTCCAGACCATCGACCCCGCCGACGTGCCGCGCACCCGCGAGGGCATCCGCGCCTACTTCGAGGCCTACCGGCCGCGGCTGATCGCCTCCGAGGTCGCCCAGGGCATGATGGACTTCCTGCTCGACGCCGACGCGATCGTGCTGCCGCCCGAGCTGCCGGCGCCGCTGCGGCGCCTGTTCACCGCGGCGACGCGGCACGCCGTGATCGCCACCCTGCCCCGCTGGATGCGCCGCCTCGGGGGGACGCCGCAGCCGGCCGTCGTCGACGCCCTCGCGATCGCGGTGACCCGCCCGGTCATCCGCCTGCTCGCGGCCAGCGCCACCCTGCAGCTCGCGGTGCTGCGGGTCGCGTCGCCGCGGACGGTGCCGGTGCTGGAGCCGGTGCTGCGCGGGACCCCCGCGGTCGCCCCGGTCGTGTCGACCCCGGCCGAGGCCTACGCCGCGCACGGGCCGACGCCGCGCGAGCAGTACGCCGCGCTGCTCGCCGCCCGCGCCCGGAAGGAGGGCCCCGCGCCCTACCCGCCGGCCCACCGCGAGCCGGTGCTGGACTTCGCCTGACGGGGACTCATCCCTCCGCCGCCAGCACGGCCTCGGCGAGGGCGGCGATCCGCGCCCGGGCGCCGGGCTGGACGGCGAGGTGGGGGACCCGCGTCAGGCCGTTGATCAGCGCGAGCGTGGCGTGGACGAGCACCCGGGCCTCGGGCGCGGGGAGCCCGGGCCGCGCGGCGGTCAGGAGCGCGACCCACTCGGCGACGTAGTCGCGCTGCGAGCGTCGCAGCTCGTCGCGGCTCGGGGTGGGCAGGTGGATGACCTGCGAGACGAGGACGCTGACGATCTCGGGGTTGTCGGCGACGAAGGCCGTGTAGTCGGCGGCGAGCCGGGCCACGGCGTCCGGGGCGTCCCGCGCCCGCCCCAGCGCGTGGTGCAGGCCCAGCCACAGCGCCTCGTTCCCGCGGTGCAGGGTGCGGAGCAGGAGATCGGGCTTCGTCGTGAAGTGCCGGTAGACGCTCGGCCCGGCGATGCCGGCCGCGGCGCCGATGTCCCCGAGGCCGACCGCCGGGTAGCCGCGCTCGCCGAAGAGCCGCGTCGCCGCCGCGAGCAGGGCCTCGCGACGGGAGGCCGGCGCGAGCACACCCGGCCGTGGCGGGTCCGCCGAGGGCCCGGCCGCCGGCGGCAGGGGCGTCGCGAGCACGGCCCGCGCCGCGGCCGCCAGCAGGCGACGGAAGCGCGCGTCGTCGAGCTCGTAGCGGTGGTGCGACGGGCTGTCCACCACCGACAGCGCGGCCCACGCCCGCAGGTCGGCCGTCGCCGGGTCGGGTTCGGCGCCGCGCGCGGCGACGACGCCCGCCACCGCCCGCAGGCGATGACGGATCGCGCGGCGCGCCTCGTCGGGCAGGTGCCCGGACTCCCGCTCCCAGAGCAGGCCGAACTCGCGGCGTTCCAGGGTCAGGGCGGCGAGGCCGTCGACGAGGTCGCCGCTGAGATCACCGGGGGACTCCTCGACCAGGCGCTCGATGCGGGTCAGGTGCTCGTCCAGGATCGCGAGGAGCAGCTCCTCCTTGCCGCGGACGTGGCGGTACAGCGCGCTCGGCGCGATCCCCACCGCCGTCGCGACGTCCGCCATCCCGACCTGGTGGTAGCCCAGCGACCAGAACCGGGCCGCCGCCGCGGCGAGGATCTGGCGGCGACGGTCCCGGGGCCGCCGGCGCACCGGCGCGGCCGGTGACGTCACCGCCCGTCCCCGTGCCCCTGCGGGGCGAAGCGCGGGCTGCGGCGCTCGAGGAACGAGGTGCCCCCCGCCAGGCGGCCCGCCCCGCGGATCAGCTCGACGGCGCGCACGACGCCGTCCTCCACACCGTCACGCGATGTGAACGACCATTCGCACCCGGTGAGGGTCACGCGGCCCCCCGTTCCGGGGGAGTGAGGCCGTACACGCCGGCGGTCGCCCCCGTCGACAGCAGGCCACCGAAGGTGCGCTGCGCTCGCACCATGCTGCTCCTCCCGTCGGGTACGGACACTTCCCCGCCCCCACGTGACGTGGTTCACTGACTCCTCGGCAAGCTAATCACGGTTCACATCGCGTGGGCAACGACCCGGCATGCACCGAGACCGAGGACCCGGCCATGGAGATCACCCAGGCGCTGCACCGCGCCGTCCAGCAGACCCCCGAGCGGCCCGCGACGATCGCGGGCGAGCGCGTGCGCACCTGGGCGGAGTGCCGCGACCGCGTCGCCCGCCTCGCCGGAGCGCTGCACGCACTCGGGGTGGGCCCGGGCGATCGCGTCGCGATGCTCTCGCTGAACTCCGACCGCTATCACGAGTACCTGCTCGCGGTGCCGTGGGCGGGCGGCGTCGTCACCCCCGTGAACATCCGCTGGAGCCCCGCGGAGATCGCGTTCTCGCTGGAGGACGCCGGCGCGGCGATCCTGCTCGTCGACGACACGTTCGTCCCGGCCGTGCCCGCGGTCCTGGCCGCCGCGCCGGTCGTCCGCACCGTCGTCCACTGCGGCGACGGTGACGTCCCCGAGGGGATGGTGTCCTTCGAGGCGCTCGTCGCCGGGCACGAGCCGGTGCCGGACGCGCGCCGCGGCGGCGCCGAGCCCTACGGCATCTACTACACCGGCGGCACCACGGGGACGCCCAAGGGCGTCGTGCTCAGCCACGCGAACCTGCTCGCCTCGGCGCTCGGCACCGCGGCCTCCGGCTCGTTCATGACCCCGGGCGGGCGCCTCCTGCACGCCGCGCCGATGTTCCACCTCGCCGACGGCGCCGCGTGGGTGGCGCGCAACGTCGTGGGCGGCACCCACGTGATCGTCCCGATGTTCACGCCGGCCGGGGTCGCCGACGCGATGGCCCGCCACGAGGTCACCGACGTCCTGCTCGTGCCCACGATGATCCAGATGCTGGTCGACGCCCCGGAGGCCGCCGAGGCCGACCTGAGCAGCCTGCGGAACCTCATCTACGGCGCATCGCCGATCTCCGAGGCCGTCCTCGAGCGCGCCGCGAAGCGCCTGCCGGCCGCCGAGTTCACGCAGGCCTACGGGATGACCGAGCTCTCGCCGGTGGCGACGCTGTTCTCCCCCGCCGACCACGCCGTCGACCGGCTACGGCGCTCGGCCGGGCGCGCCGCCCCGCACAGCGAGGTGCGGATCGTCGACAAGGACGACCGCGAGGTCCCGCGCGGCATGGTCGGCGAGATCGTCTGCCGCGGCCCGCACGTCATGCTCGGCTACTGGAACCGTCCCGAGGAGACCGCGACGGCCCTGCGCGGCGGCTGGATGCACACCGGCGACGGCGGACGGATGGACGACGAGGGCTACGTCTACGTCGTCGACCGGATCAAGGACATGATCGTCTCCGGCGGCGAGAACGTGTACTCGGTCGAGGTCGAGAACGCGCTGGCCAAGCACCCCGACGTCGCCTCCTGCGCGGTGATCGGCGTGCCCGACGACGAGTGGGGCGAGCGCGTCCACGCCGTGGTCGTGCCGGCCGCGGGCGCCTCGCCCACCGCCGACGCGCTCCGCGAACACGTCAAGGGCCTGATCGCGGGCTACAAGGCGCCCCGCACCGTCGAGCTCCGCGACGCCCTGCCGATCTCCGGCGCCGGCAAGATCCTCAAGCGCGAGCTGCGCGCCGAGCACTGGCAGGCGGCCGACCGCGGGGTCTCCTGACGCGCCCCCCGGAGGCCCTGCGGCCGAACGGGCCTCAGAGCGCGGCGTACAGAGCGCCCTCGAAGTCCTGGTAGAGCTTCCAGGCCTCGTGCTCGGTGATGAAGGGCAGCGAGTTGGTGTAGATCGACGCGCAGATGCCGCTCGTGCGGTCGATGAAGAAGTGGGTGTTGAGCAGGCCCGCCCAGGCCCCGGTCCAGGCGCGCCGCGCGCCGGGGATGTCGCGGGTGTTCAGCAGCAGCCCGTAGCCCCAGGTCCAGCCCTCGCCGAGCTTCAGGGTGTCGGTGATGGCCGGATCCGCCGTGGCGATCTCGGTGGGCATCGGCACGCCGTCGAGCTGGTCGCTGAACGCCGCGTCCACCGTCTCCGGGCGCAGGATGCGGACGCCGTCGAGCTCCCCGCCACGCAGCAGCGCACGCTCGAAGCGGATGTAGTCGCGGGGGGTGGAGTGCATGCCGTGCCCGCCCGCCCACCACTGCGGGTCGTCGGGCAGGACGTTGCCGGCCGAGACCCAGGTGCCGTCCTCGCCCTTGACGTGCACGGGCGTCTTGTTCGCCTGGCGGGCGTCGTCGAGGGCGAACATCGTGTCGTCCATCCCGAGCGGGCCGGTGACGCCCTCCTTGATGACGACGTCGAGGGTCGTCCCGGCGACGGCCTCGACGACGCGGCCGAGCCAGTCGGTGTTGATCCCGTACTCGAACCGGGTGCCGGGGTCGGCGACCAGGGGCGCCCGGAAGGCGGCCATGTCGCCGGGCACCACGTTGGGGAGGCCGGTGACCTGCTCGTACTTCACGATGTCGGCGTTCCAGAACCAGTACGACAGCCCCGACGTGTGGGTCAGCAGGTGCCGGACCGTCGCCCGGGAGCGGGGCGCGCGGAGCCGGGGCGTGTCGCCGTCGAAGCCGTCGAGGACCTGGAGGTCGTCGAAGTCCTTGACGTACTCCGCGACCGGCGCCGCGAGGTCCAGCTCGCCGCGCTCGACCTGCTGCAGCGCCACGGTCGTGGCGATCATCTTGGTCATCGACATGATCCGGAACTGCGTCGTGGTCGACACCGGCACCGGGCCGCCCTCGCCGAGGTGCACCCCGGCCGCGCCCTCGTAGAACACGCCGTCGGCGTCCGCGGCGATCGCCGCGACGTGGGGCACCGCCCCGTCGTCGACCGCGTTCTGCAGCACCGCGTCGATGCCGGAGCCGTCGATCGTCGTGGACATGAGACCTCCGTGGAGCGGGTTACCGGGAGGTCAGGCTTAGCACAGTGTGGTGCGGGACACAGCTGGCCGAGGCGACGGGCCGTGCGCCGAAACCCCTCGACGCCCGGGGTGCGCGTGCCCGACGCTCGGCTCGTGTCCGAGCGTCTCCTCGCGTTCCTCGTCGCCGCGGTGGTGTTCATCGCGATCCCCGGGCCCAGCGTCGTGTTCGCCGTCGGGCGGGCCCTCGTGGCCGGCCGGCGTCGCGCCGTCTGCTCGGTGGCCGGCAACTCCGCCGGGGTCGCCGTGCAGGTGGTCGCGGTCGCCGTCGGTCTCGGCGCGGTGCTCGAGCGCTCCGCGGTGGCGTTCACCGTCGTGAAGCTCGCCGGGGCGGCCTACCTGATCGCGCTCGGCGTGCTCGCCATCCGGCACCGCCACCGGACGACCGGCGCGCTGACCGGCCCGGAACCCGCGGCCCTGCCGACGTGGTGGCGGTGCCTCGTCGACGGCGTCGTCGTCGGCGTGCTGAACCCCAAGAGCGCGCTCTTCTTCGTCGCGTTCCTGCCGCAGTTCGCGGACCCGGCCGGGGCGATCGGCACCCAGATCCTCCTGCTCGGCCTGGTCGTCGTGGGGATCGGCCTGGTGCTCGACAGCGTCTGGGCGCTGTCCGCCGGCACGGCCCGCGCCTGGTTCGCGCGCTCGCCCCGGCGTCTCGCCGCCCTCGGCGCCGCCGGCGGCGTGTCGATGGTCGGCCTCGGCGTCGGGCTCGCGACGACCTCCCGCGCGACGGGTTAGACCTCGCCGACGCCGCGGCACACCCAGGGCGCGGACCGGCCGGCCGTGGACGCCACGTGCGCCGGGATCAGGACGTCGGCCGGTGCTGGTAGCGACCGGTGGGCGCGCCCTCCACCTTCCCGTCGGCCCAGATGCGCTCGCCGCGCAGGAACGTGGCGTCGACCGTCGCGCCGATCTCCAGGCCCCGGAACGGCGAGTACTCCTGCGTCGACTCCGAGCCCGCGGGGTCGACGGTCCACGACGTGTCCGGGTCGACGAGCACGACGTCGGCGTCGAAGCCCGGCGCGAGGTCGCCCTTGCTGCCCAGCCCGAAGCGCTGTGCGGGGTTCCACGAGGTCAGCGCGGCCACGGCCGAGAGCGGCAGGCCGCGCTTGAGACCCTCGCCCACCAGTCCGGCCAACAGGTACTCGGTGCCGCCGAAGCCCGACTTGGCCGCGAAGACGTCCGCGGGGTCGTCGCCGAACTTCGTCGCCTCCTTGCAGCACGCGTGGTCCGAGACGACCCAGGAGACGTCGCCGTCGAGCACGTGGCGCCAGAGGGCCTCGACGTCCTCCCGCGGGCGCAGCGGCGGGTTGACCTTGCCGCCGATCCCGTCGGCGGTGGAGACGTCGGCCAGCAGGTGGCCGATCGTCACCTCCCGGCGGAAGTCGACGTGCGGGAACGTGCCCGCCATCAGCAGGGCCGCCTCGAGCGCCTTGGCCGACGACAGGTGCAGCAGGTTGATCGTCGGCAGCCCGGTCTCGTGCGCGAGGTACGACGCGATGGTGACGGCCAGGCCCTCGGAGTGCGGCGGCCGGGACTCGCTGTAGGCCTCCAGGCCGGTGAGGCGCCCCTCCTGCTCCACCATGCGCGTGTAGGCGGTCATGATCTCCGCGGTCTCGCAGTGCAGCGAGAGCGAGATGCGGTCGGCGATGTCGGGGCGCTCCTCGCGCACGCGCTGGATGCCGCGCATGACGAACTCGAAGT
Source organism: Actinomycetospora chibensis (assembly GCF_028737215.1). Classification (GTDB taxonomy): domain Bacteria; phylum Actinomycetota; class Actinomycetes; order Mycobacteriales; family Pseudonocardiaceae; genus Actinomycetospora; species Actinomycetospora chibensis. Next base: position 180,188 of record NZ_JAQZAM010000005.1, read on the forward strand.
GCGCGATGTCGTAGCGCTCGCCCTCGGGAATCATGAGGAAGTCGTTCTGGTCGTTCGACCGCCCGTGCAGGCCGTGGCCGCCGTAGAACATGAAGATCTTGAACGACGTCACCCCGTGGTCGTCGACCAGCGAGGGGATCTCGTCGATGTGCGAGGCCTGCATCGGCGCGAGATGGAACGCGTAGTCGACGTACGACCGGCCCTCGGACGCCGCCAGGACCTCGGGGAACAGGTCGGCGTAGTCGCCGCCCTTGTTCAGGTAGTACTGCCCGGAGCGCATGTAGGTCAGCGAGGTGGTCACGCCGCCCTGCGCGCAGGCGCGGCTCTCGGTCTCGGTGTCCTCGGACAGCGGGTTGTAGATGCCCCAGTGCTGGTGGGCGTCGACCACACCGGGGAAGGCCAGCCGGCCGCGGCCCTCCTCGACCCGCGCCGCGTCGGTGCCGAGGTCCGGCGCGACCGCGGTGATGCGGCCGCCGTCGACGGCGATGTCGGCGTGCGTCACGTCCTCGACGCCGGGCCGGACGACGCGGACGTCGCGGATGATCAGGTCGTGGCTCACGGGTGGACCTCCTGGAGGGCGGGCGCGGGGCGGACCCCGGCGAGGTGGTCGGCGGCGAGGACGGCGAGGCCGAGGGCGGGCAGCAGCCCGTTGCCGGCGAGGTAGCCGGCGGCGCCGTGGCCGGACATCCCGACCGCGGCCCCGCCGGAGGCGTAGACGCCCGCGACGGGGCGGCCGGCGGGGTCGAGCAGCCGCGCGTGCTCGTCGACGCGCAGGCCGCCCTGGGTGTGGAACAGCGCGGGCACGATCTCGACGGCGGCGAGCGGCGGCGTCAGCGGCGCCTCGACCGCGGTGCGCCCGACGCGGTCGGCCGTCTGCTCGCCGCGCGCCACCGCCGCGGCGTCGGCGAGCTCGCCGGCGAGCACCTCGGGCGCGACGCCGAGGCGCGCGGCCAGCTCCTCGGCGTCGGCGGCCCAGCGCAGCGCGCCGGACCCCGCGACGTCGCGGTAGTCGCCGAAGGCCTGCGACAGGGCGTCGATGCGCGCGTCGAGCACCACCCAGCCGCACGCGCCGGGGCGGGCGGCCAGCAGGGCGGCGAACTCCGAGTAGCCGACGGTCTCGTCGGCGAAGCGCCGCCCGTCGGCGTCCACGACGACGCCGCCGTGCATCACCGTCGTCCACGTGACCAGCGTGCGGGCCGCCGCCGAGAGCGCCGCGTGTCCCTGGTACGCGTCGAGGTAGCCGTCGGCACCGCCGACCGACCGACCGAGGCGCAGTCCGTCGCCGCGGGCGAACTCGCTGCCGTGGTAGGTCGCGTCGGCGATCTCGCCGACGTGCTGCGCGACGAGCCCGGGGTCGGCGCCGTAGCCGTTGGTGGCCAGCAGCACCGCCCGCGCGGTGACGTCCTCGCGCCCGCCGTGCGGGTCCTCGACGGTGACGCGCACGCCGTCGTCGTCGACCTCCAGCCCGACCGCGCGGGCGGGACACAGGAGATCGATCCGGTCGGACGCGGTGACCGCGTCGAGCAGACCCCGCAGCAGCGACGACCCGTGCCGGCCGGGCACCGAGTGCACCCGGCGGGCCGAGTGGCCGGGGTAGTCCATGTCCACGGGGAGCTCGATCGGCAGGCCGACCCCGTCGGCGAGCCACTCGACCAGCTCGGCGCTCACGGTGGTCAGGGCGCGGGCCACCGCCGGGTCGGCGGCGCCGGCGGTCTTCGCGTCGACGTCGGCGAGGAAACGCGCGGGCGAGTCGTCGATCCCCGCGGCGCGCTGGAAGCGGGTGCCGGCGCCGGGGACCATCGCCGTCGACATCGCGGTGTTGTTGCCCCGCCGGAAGTGCTCGTCGGCCTCGACCACGACGACGTCGAGGCCGTGCTCCGCCGCGCGCAGGGCGCCGGCGAGCCCGCCGCCCGCGCCGACGACCACGAGGTCGGTGTCCACCACCGGCGCTCACCTCGTTCCGTTCAGAGAAACAGTCTCCCGAAGCCCTCGCTTCGCATGACAGCAGCTCAGCACGACGACGGCAAGAGCAGCACGTCGCGCTTGACATCCGGCGCGGAACGCAGCGACGCTACGTTCCGTCCAACGGTACGGAGGATGGCGACATGGCCGAGCCCGGAGGCGGGACGGAGTCGACCTCGCGCGTGGCGGACGTGCTGCTGCTGTTCGTGGAGGGGCCGTCGACGCTCGGGGTCACGCGCATCGCGCGGGAGCTCGGGCTGAGCAAGGCGGTGGTGCACCGCATCCTGCAGTCGCTGGCCGGCCGCGACATGGTCGTCCTCGACCCCGTCAGCCGGGAGTACCGGCTGGGCCCGTCCGTCGCCGCGCTCGGGGCCCGGGCGCTGCGCGAGTCGGACCTGCGCTCGGCCGCCCTGCCGTTGCTGCGCCGGCTGCGTGACGAGACCCGCGAGACGGCCACCCTGAGCACACCGGTGCCGCACGGCCGCGTCTACCTCGATCAGGTCGTGGGCCTCCACGAGATCAAGATGACCGTCGAGCTGGGCCGACGGTTCCCGCTGCACGCGGGCAGCTCCGGCAAGTGCATGCTCGCCCACCTCGACCCGGAGCAGCGCGACGAGGTGCTCGCCGCGGGGCTCGAGTCGCTCACGCCGCACACCCCGATCGACCCGGTGGCCCTGCGCTCCGAACTCGACGCCATCGCCGCCCGTGGCTGGGCCGTCTCGGCCGGCGAGCGCCAGGCCGACGCCGGATCGGTGGCCGCACCCGTCTTCGGTGTCGGCGGCGACGTCCTCGGGGCGATCTCGGTGTGCGGCCCGCGCTACCGGATGACCGACGCCGTCGCGACCGAGCTCGGGCCCCGGGTCGTGGCCGTCGCCGGCCAGATCTCCCGGCGCCTCGGCGGCGATCCGGGCCGCACCCCGGTCAGCGGAGCAGGAAGGACGAATGCCGGATGACTGATGCCCCTCCGACAGGCGCTCTCCAGGGACTCAAGGTCCTCGACGTCGCCACCCTGTTCGCCGGGCCGCTCGCCGCGACGATGCTGGGCGACCACGGGGCCGACGTGATCAAGATCGAGCACCCGCGCGGCGACCCGTCGCGCACCCACGGCGCCCAGCGCGACGGCGTCGGCCTCTGGTGGAAGATGCTCGGCCGCAACAAGCAGGCCATCACGCTGAACCTCTCGTCCCCGGAGGGGCAGGAGGTCTTCCGCACCCTGGCCGCCGACGCCGACGTGGTGATCGAGAACTTCCGGCCCGGCACGCTCGAGCGCTGGGGCATCGGCCCGGAGGTGCTGCACGAGGCCAACCCCGGACTCGTGCTCGCGCGGGTCACCGGCTTCGGCCAGTTCGGGCCGTACTCCTCGCGGCCGGGCTTCGGGACGCTCGCGGAGGCCATGAGCGGCTTCGCCGCCATCACCGGCGAGCCCGACGGGCCCCCGACGCTGCCGCCCTTCGGCCTCGCCGACGGCGTCGCCGCACTGACCACGGCGTTCGGGATCATGACCGCGCTCCGGGCCCGCGAGCAGACCGGCCGCGGCCAGGTGCTCGACATGGCGATCATCGAGCCGCTGCTCACCGTGCTCGGGCCCCAGCTCATCGCCTACGACCAGCTCGGCGAGCTGCAGCCCCGGCACGGCAACCGCTCGTCCAACAACGCCCCACGCAACACCTACGAGTGCGCCGACGGCCGCTGGGTCGCGGTGTCCACCAGCGCGCAGTCGATCGCGGAGCGCGTGATGCGGCTGGTGGGACGGCCGGAACTGATCGACGAGCCGTGGTTCGCCACCGGCGCCCGGCGCGCGCAGCACGCCGACGAGCTCGACGACGCCGTCGGCGCGTGGATCGCCGAGCGGGACCGCGACGAGGTCGTCGCCGCGTTCGAGAAGGCCGAGGCCGCCGTCGCCCCGATCTACACCGCCGCCGACGTCCTCGCCGACCCGCAGTATGCCGCGCTCGGCAGCGTCGTCACCGTCGACGACGACGAGCTCGGCCCGATCCGGTTACAGAACGTGCCGTTCCGGCTCTCCGAGACCCCGGGCCGCGTCCGGACCGCCGGCCCGCGCCTCGGCGAGCACACCGCGGAGGTGCTCGCCCGCCACGGGATCGACGCCGACCGGCTGGCGGAACTGCGGGCGGCGGGGGCGCTGTGACGGGCCCGGGGCGCGCGCGGAGCTGGCTCTACGTCCCCGCGCACCGCCCGGAGCTTCTGGACAAGGCCCTGTCCGGGCCCGCCGACGCCGTGGTGCTCGACCTCGAGGACGCCGTGCCCGCCGGGGCGAAGGAGTCCGCGCGCGACGCCGCGGTGCGGGCCGCGAGCCTGCCGCGGACCAAGCCCCTGTGGGTGCGGGTCAACGCCGTCGGCACCTCGTGGTCGGCCGACGACCTCGCCGCCCTGACCGGCACCGACCTCGACGGCGTGCGCGTGCCCAAGGCCGGCGACCCCGAGACGGTCGCGGAGCTCGCGCAGCGCCTCGGGCTGCCGCTGCACCTGCTGCTGGAGACCGCCCTCGGTGTCGAGCAGGCCTACGCGCTCGCCACGGCGCACCCGTCGGTGGTCGCGGTCTCGCTGGGCGAGGCCGACCTCGCCGCGGACCTCGGTGTCCGGCGCCCGGACGCCCTGGCCTGGGCGCGCCAGCGTGTCGTCGTCGCGTGCCGGGCCGCTGGGATCGCCGCGCCGATCACCAGCGTCTGGACCGACCTCGCCGATCCCGGTGGGCTCGAGCGCGACAGCCGCGAGGCCCGCGACCAGGGGTTCTACGGCCGCTCGGTGATCCACCCGAAGCAGGTCGAGGCCGTCCACCGGGCGTTCACCCCGAGCCTCGACGAGGTCACCGACGCCCGGGCACTGCTCGGCTCGCTCACCGACGCCACCGGCCGCGGGGAGAGCGCGTGGGTCGACGCGCGGGGCCGCTTCGTCGACCCCGCCGTCGTCGCCGGCGCCCACCGCGTGCTCCACCAGGCCGACACCCTCCCCGACACCCTCCCCGACACCCTCACTGAGGAGGACCGATGACGACCGCCACGGGCACGCGTGCCCTGATCGACGCCGTCACCGCGGGCACCCGCACCGTGGAGCTGGGGCAGCCGCTGTTCACGGGCATGCCGTGCTCGCCGAACCACCCCGGCTTCCGGATGACGCTCATCCGGCGCCACGGCGACATGGTCCGCCCCGACGGCGGCTCCGCGTCCAACGAGATCGTCGTCACCGGCGGGCACGTCGGCACCCACGTGGACGCGCTCTCCCACGTCAGCCAGGACGGCTGCCTGCACGGCGGGATCGACGCCGAGGCCGCCCAGCGGGGCGGTCGCCACAGCGAGCACGGCGCCGAGCACATCCCGGCGATGATCACCCGCGGCGTGCTGCTCGACATCCCCGCCGTGCGCGGGGTCGACGCGCTCGGCCCCGGGGAGGGCGTCACCGCCGACGACCTGGCCGCGGCCGCCCACCGCGCCGGCGCGGAGCCCGGTCCGGGTGACGCCGCGCTGGTGCGCACCGGGTGGGCGCGCCGGTTCGAGGACGCGGCGTCCTATCTCGGGCACGACACCGGCGTCCCGGGTGTCACCGAGGACGGCGCCCGGTGGCTCGCCGAGCGCCGGGTGGTGGCCGCCGGCGCCGACACCACCGCGTTCGAGCAGATCCCGGCCGGCGACGGGCACCGCGTGCTGCCCGTGCACCGGATCCTGCTCGTCGAGCACGGCATCCACATCGTCGAGCACCTCGCGCTCGAGGAGGCCGCGGCGCAGGGGCTCACCGAGTTCCTCTTCGTCCTGACCCCGCTTCGCATCGTCGGCGGCACCGGGTCGCCGGTGCGTCCCGTCGCGGTGGTCGCGGCATGAGCCCGGCACCGGCCCTCACCCCCGCCCAGGAGTTCGCCGCCTTCGCCGCCCGCACCGCCGTGCACGGGGCGCCCGACGCGCTCCGCGACGACCTCGTCGCCCGCACCGCCGACCTGCTCGGCAACTGCCTCGCCGCGCGCGACGCGGAGCCGGCGCGGGTCGTCGCCGCCGTCGTCGCCGAGTGGGGCGGGGCGGGCGCCGCGACGTCGCTCGCCGACGGGCGCCGGCTCCCGGCCCCGTCGGCGGCGCTGGTCAACGGCACGCTGGCCCACAGCCTCGACTTCGACGACACCCACCTGCCGTCGGTGCTGCACCCGTCGGCGGCCGTCCTGCCCGCGGCGCTCGCCGCCGCCGAGGCCGTCGGCGCGTCCGGCACCGCGTACCTCGACGCCGCGGCCGTGGGCGTCGAGCTGACCTGCCGGCTCGGGATGGCGGGCTACGACGAGGAGCTGGGCAACTCGGTCTTCTTCGAGCACGGCCAGCACGCGACCGCGATCTGCGGGGCCGTCGGGGCGGCGGTGGCCGCCGGGATGCTGCGGGGTCTGGAGGCCGAGGGACTGACCTCGGCGATCGGCATCGCGGCGAGCACCGGCGCCGGCATCATCGAGGCCAACCGCACCGGCGGCACCGTGAAGCGGGTGCACTGCGGGTGGGCCGCCCACGCGGGCGTCGCCGCCGCCGACCTCGCGCGGCACGGCCTCACCGGCCCGCCGACCGTGCTCGAGGGCCGGTTCGGGTTCCTGCGCGCCTTCTGCGGCGAGCGCACCCACGTCGAGCGCGTCACCGACGATCTCGGAGAGCACTGGGAGACCCTGCGTGTGTTCACCAAGCCCTATCCCTGCAACCACTTCACCCACGCGGGCATCGACGCGGCGCTGCGGATGCGGTCCGACGGCATCACCGCCGAGCGGGTCGTCGAGCTGACGCTCGGCGCGCCCGCCCCCGTCCTGCGCACGATCGCCGAGCCCGCCGAGGAGAAGGCGGCGCCGCGGTCCGGGTACCACGCGGCCTTCAGCGGTCCCTACACCGTGGCCGCCGCGCTGCTCGGCGGCGGTGGGCTCGGCCTCTCGCACGACGACTTCACCGACACCGCCGCGGCCGACCCGGCCCGGCTCGCGCTCGCCGGGCGCGTGCGCTGCGTGGCCGACGAGGAATCGACCGCGATCTTCCCGCACCAGTTCCCCGCCGTGCTCACCGCGCGCCTCGACTCCGGCGAGTCGGTGACGGAGCGGATCGTCGCCAACCGGGGCGGTCCCGACCGGCCGCTGGGCGACGACGAGGTCGCCGAGAAGTTCCGCACGAACGCCGTGCGCTCGGTGCCGGAGCAGGACGTCCCCGCCGTCGTCGACGCCGTGCGGGAACTGCGCGGCGGTCGTCGCGTCACCGATCTCATGAACCGGACGGGCGCGCTTCTCTGAGCATTGTTCCCACCAGAGGAACAGTGCGCGAAACGGTTCTCTCGACCATGAGCTGGCCTCTTGACCAGCAACATCGGTCTTGGGAACCTCGATGGACGAGCAATGACGAGAACGTTCCCTTCGGCGGAACAGTTCTTCGGTGCCGGATTCCCGACCGACAGGTGCGCTGATGCAGACACGATTCCGGTGGGCGACGATCGTTCTGATCGTCGTCCTCATCGTCATCAACTACATCGACCGGTCGGCGGTCTCGTACGCGGTGCAGCCGCTGCAGCAGGAATTCGGGATCTCCACCGCGCAGTACGGCATCATCTCGAGCGCCTTCGCGATCGGGTACATGGTCTTCGCGTTCCTGTCCGGCCCCCTCGTCGACAGGTTCGGGCCACGGAAGGTCCTGCTCGTCGCCATCACGATCTTCTCGATCGCCACGGCGCTCGTCCCGCTCGCGGGCGGCTTCGTCGGCCTCCTGCTGATCCGGATCATCCTCGGCGCCGGCGAGGCGCCCGCCTTCCCGGCGGCCACCCGCACGGTGAGCCGCTGGCTGCCCCGGGCCGAGCGCGGCTTCGCGCTGGCGCTCATCGGCGGCGTCGCGGTCTCGGGCAGCCTGCTCATCGCCGGCCCCGTGCTCACCAACCTCATCGGCGCGGTCGGCTGGCGCGGCATGTTCTGGGTCATGGCCGTGCTCGGCGTCGCCTGGGCCGCCGTCGCCATCGGCCTGCTGCGCAACACCCCGTCCGAGTCGCCGCGGGTCAACGAGGCCGAACGGGCGTTCATCGCCGCGGGCCAGGACATCGAGGAGTCGGAGAACCGGTCCGGCAGCGTCGACTGGCGCTCGCTGCTCACCAACCGCAACCTCTGGATCGTCGCCGTCGGGTACTTCTCCTGGGGGTTCATGTTCTGGGGCTTCATGTACTGGCTGCCCCAGTTCCTCTCCACCTCGTACGGCCTGTCCATCAAGGCCGTCGGCGCGTTCTCGATCGCGCCCTGGGCCGCCGGCGTCGTCGGCGCGCTGGTCGGTGGCTTCCTGGTCGACCGGGTCTACCGCCGCACGCAGAGCATCCGCAGCCGCTTCACGATCATGGGCTGCGCGCTGCTGCTCTCCGGCGCCTCGCTGATCCCGGTCTTCGTCGACCCGACGCTGACCGTCGCGCTGATCTTCATCTCGCTCGGCGTCGGCTTCGGCTTCGTCACCGGCGGCATCTGGTGGGTCGCCTCGATCGACGCGGAGCCCGGTCAGCCCGGCAGCGCCGCCGGGTTCGCCGACGCCGCGTTCGCGCTCGCCGGTATCGTCGCGCCCGCCGTGATGGGGTTCATCGTGTCGTCCACCGGGACGTTCACCAGCGGCTTCATCGTGATGAGCGCGCTCGCCGTGATCGGCGCCCTGCTGATGCTCTTCGCCACCCGCGAGCCGGCGCGCCGGGAGACCCCGGCGCGATCGGTCGAAGAGGTCTGACGGATCAGCCCAGGTCCGCGAGCTTGCGCCGCAGCAGCGACCGCTCGCGCTCGTTGCCGCACAGCTCGACGGCGCGCGCCAGCTCCCGGCGCGCGTCGTCGTGGCGTCCCAGGCGGATGAGCAGCTCCCCGCGGACGCTCGGGAGCAGGTGCGAGCCGGCGAGGGCCGGGGCGGTCACGAGATCGTCGACGATCGGCAGCGCAGCCCCCGGGCCCTCGGCCATGGACACCGCGACCGCCCGGTTCAGCTCGATCACCGGGGACGGCGCGAGCCGCCCGAGGGCCTCGTAGAGGAGCACGATGCGGGGCCAGTTCGTCTCGTCGACCGACGCCGCCCCCGCGTGGCACTCGGCGATCGCGGCCTGCAGGCCGTAGTAGCCGAGGCCCCGCCCGGCCGCCTCCGCCTGCGCGAGCGCCGCCCGCCCCCGCCGGACGGCCGCCCGGTCCCAGCGACGCCGGTCCTGGTGCTCGAGCAGCACCGGCTCGCCGTCCGGGTCGGTCCGGGCGGGGAAGCGCGCCGCGGTCAGCTCGAGCAGCGCCACCAGCGCGTGGACCTCCGGCTCGTCGGGGGCGAGCCGGGCCAGCACGCGGGCGAGGCGCCGCGCCTCGCCGGCGAGGTCGAGCCGGACCAGCTGGTCCCCGGAGGTGGCCGTCGAGCCCTCTGTGAAGATCAGGTAGATGACGCTGAGCACGGCGCCGAGGCGCTCGGCGCGCTCGGCGGCCGGCGGCACCCCGAAGGGCACGCGGGCCGCCGCGAGCGTCTTCTTCGCCCGCGTGATCCTCGCCTGCACGGTGGCGGTCGGGACGAGGAACGCACGGGCGATCTCGTCGCTCGTGAGACCGCCGACCACCCGCAGCGTCAGCGCCACCCTCGCCTCCCGGGACAGCACCGGGTGGCACGAGATGAAGATCAGCGCGAGGACGTCGTCGTCGATCTGGTCCGGGTCCCACAGCACGTCGTCGACCTCCCCCGGGTCGGAGGGCGCGCCGCCCGCGACCGCGCCGCCCTCGCCCAGGTCGCGGGCGAGGGCGGCGTACCGGTCGTCGAGGGCGGAGCGGCGACGGAACGCGTCGATCGCCCGGCGGCGTCCCGCGGTGAGCAGCCACGCCGCCGGGCTGTCGGGCACCCCGTCGCGGGGCCAGGTCACGAGGGCCGCGGCCAGGGCCTCCTGGGCCAGGTCCTCGGCCAGCGCGAAGTCGCCGGTGTAGCGCGCGAGCGCGCCGACGATCCGCGCGGAGTCGATCCGCCAGACGGCGGCGACGGCCTCACGGCCGGTGGGGTCGACCATCTCGGGGCGAGGTGATCAGAGCTGACCCGTGGCCTCGCGCCACGCCCGCTCCTTCTGGATCCACTCGTTGTCCTGCGGGAACTCGTCGATCGTCGGGACCCGGCGGACCTCGGTCTTGAAGCCCTTCCCGGTGCCCGGGAGGCGCTTCGCCCACTCCACGGCCTCCTCCTGGGACGACACGTTGAGGAGGTAGAAGCCGCCGAACAGCTCCTTGGTCTCCCCGTAGGGCCCGTCGGTGACGACCGGAGGCTCGGAGGAGTGGTCGACGACCACGCCGGTCGCGGCGTCGTCGAGCCCCTCGGCGGCGAGCAGCACGCCGGCCCGGATCAGTTCGTCGTTGAACCGGCCCATGAGGTCGATCATCTCGGTCATGTCGACATCCGCCATCGCCGCGTAGGCCTCGTCGGTGGCCCGCATGATCAGCATGTACTTCATCGCTCTCTCCCCTGGTCGGCAGGGCCTCCGTTCGACCCTCTCACCCCTGGGTCGAACGCCGTCGGCCCCGATCGACACGGGACCCGGACAGATTCCCGCGCCCTGAGACAATCACTCTTCGTCACCGATCGGGCCACTGTGCGCCGGTCACCGTGCGCTATAGGGTCCTGCGGGTGAACGTCGGCGCCGATGAGCTACTCGACGTAGTTCCCGGCGTGCTCGCCGTGACGTCCGGCGACGACCACGCCCTCGGAGCGTTGAGCCCGCTCGGCCGGCAGGTCCTCGGCGCGATCCACCTCGACACACCACTGCGCGAGGCGCTCCCGGAGCTCGCCGACGCCCTCGACACCGCCTACCGGTCCGGCAAGGCGAGCCGGGTCCCCCACGAGGCGGGACACGTCATCCGCTGCACGCCCCTCGGCGTCGGCCCGGGTCGCATCTCCGGGCTGCTGCTGCGCGTGGCCCCCGACGACGGCGACCGCTCCCGCGCCCGCACCGCCGGGTTCCAGCAGCTGACCGAGCAGCTCTCCCGCGCCGCGACGCCCGCGGAGATCGGACGCCTGACCACCACGACGGCCGCCGCGCTCATCGGGGCCGACTCGTGCATCGCCTACCGCCGCCCCGAGGGCTCCGACGTCATGGAGGCGCTGCACCACCACGGCTGGCCGGGCGACACGCACCGGCTCTTCGCCCGCGTGCCGCTGCAGCGCGGGCGGCCGATGTCGGACGCCGTCCTGGGCCGCGCCCCGGTGTGGCTGGAGGACGCCGGCCAGTGGCACGCGCGCTACCCGGAGATGGCCCCGCTCGGGGTCTCCGAGGGGCACCAGGCCACCGCCTGCCTGCCGTTGCTCGTCGAGGACCGCGACCTCGGCGCCGTGGTCTTCAGCTTCTACCAGCCCCGGTCCTTCGACACGTCCGAGCGGGAGTTCCTCATGGCCGCGGCCGCACTGTGCGCCCAGGCGCTCGACCGCGCGCGGCTCTACACGGCCGAGCTCGAAGCGCGCGGCGCCGCCGAACGCGAGCGGGACCGCATGGCGTTCCTCGCCCAGGCGAGCCGGCTGATGGAGGCGCCGCTGTCGGTGGAGGAGCGCCTGCGCCAGCTCGGCGACCTCGTCGTCAAGGGCATCGCCGACTGGTCCGCGGTGCACCTCGTCCGCGGGACCCGCGTCGAGCGGGTCACCGTCGCCCACCTCGACCCCGCGAAGATCGCGTTCATCGAGGAGCTCGAGCGGCGCTATCCGCCGGACCCGGAGGCCCCGGGCGGCGCCATCGAGGTCGCCCGCAGCGGGGTGCCGGTCGTCATGGAGGACGTGCCCGACGAGCTGCTCGTCGCGTCCGCGCGGGACGAGACGCACCTCGAGCTGATCCGGGCGATCGGGCTGCGCTCCGCGATCGTCGTGCCGCTGCTGGTGCGCGGGCGCAGCCTCGGCGCCCTGACGCTCGTGCACGCGGAGTCCGGGGAGCGCTTCACCGAGGCGGACCTGACGTTCGTCGGCCAGCTCGCCGCCACCGCCGCGGTCGCCATCGACAACGCCGCCCTCTACGAGCAACAGCGCACGGTCGCCCGCACGCTCCAGACGGCACTGCTGCCCAGCGCGCTCCCCGACGTACCGGGCGTCGAGTGCGCCGGCCGCTACCGACCGCCGGACCCGGAGCTCACCGACGTCTACGTCGGCGGCGACCTCTACGACATCCACGAGGACCCCGAGCGCGGGCGATGGGCGCTCACCGTCGCCGACGTCTGCGGCAAGGGCCCGCAGGCCGCCGCGCTGACCTCGCTCATCCGGCACACCGTCCAGGCCGAGGTGCGTCACGGGTTCGGGCCCGCGGACGTCGTGCGCCGGGTCAACGCTGCGATGCTGCGGCAGGGCGGCTCCCGCGCGCGGTTCGCGACGATGGTGCACGGGGCCCTGACCGTCGACCCGGACGGAGTGACGATCACCCTCGTCAACGGCGGGCACCCGCCGGGGATCGTCCTGCGGCACGCCCCGCCGGAGAGCGACAGCGGCGGCGCCGACGTCGAGTGGCTCGACGTCCCCGGCACACTGGTGGGCGTCTACCCCGATCCCGAGCTCGTCGAGGCCGACGTCCGGCTCGCCCCCGGCGACGCCCTGCTGCTCTACACCGACGGCGTCACCGAGGCCCGCGGACCCGAGGGGTTCTTCGGCCCCGACCGGTTGGCGTCGCTCGTCGCCTCCTTCGCCGACACATCGGCCGACACCGTCGCCGACGGCGTCCTCGATGCGATCGCCGGGTTCCAGGACGGGAAGCTCCGCGACGACGTCGCCCTCCTCGTGATCCGGGCGGCGCCATGAGCGAGGACGCCGCCCTCCTGCAGGTGACGCGCACGTCCTGCGGCGGGCGCCTGGAGCTCGTCCTGTCCGGGGAGCTCGACAACGACACGCTGCCGAGGGCCCAGGACGAGGTGTCCGCGGCCGAGGCGGAGGCCCCCGCGGTGCTCGTGCTCGACCTCGCCGCGCTCGAGTACGTCGACTCCTGCGGGGTGCGCCTGGTGCTGCTGGCCCAGGGTGCCGCCGACGACGAGAACCGCCGCCTCGCGGTGCGTCTCGGACACGGCCAGACCCGGCGCATGTTCGACATGCTCGGGATCACCGACCGCCTCGAGGTCCTCGACCGGGAGGAACCGTCATCATGACCACGGCATCCGACCCCTTCCGCCACCTCGCGGTCTTCTTCCACGACGTCGACGGCCTCGTGGCGACGCTGGCGCCCATGCTCACCGAGGCGCTCACGCGGGGTGACCTCGTCTGGGCCGCCATCGACGACCCCGCCCGCGGCGCGTTCGAACGCCGGCTCGGGAGCGCGGCGGACGACGTCGTCTTCGGCGAGCCGGCGCAGCCCTACAGCTACAGCGGGCAGACGACGGCCTCCCGCCGGGCCGACCGGCTCCGGGAGCTCACGGCGGACGGCCGCGCCGCGCTCGTCCTCAGCGACAGCAGCACCGTGGGCGGGCCCGGTCCGCGCTCGTCGGCACCCGACTTCTGGAGCGTCGTCGACGCGAGCTGCAACCTCGCCCTCAGCGGCCTGCCGGTGACGCTGGTCTGCCTGTGCGATGCCACCGGCGCCTCGGAGGACACCGAGCGCTACCTGTACTGGAACCACCCCGAGCTCTTCGACGGCTCCCACGCGAGCCCGAACCCGCGCTACCGCACCCCGGACCAGGTCCTCGCGTCCGTCCCCGCCCCGCCCGCGCCCCCGCTCGGGCCGCCGAACCACCTCGCGACGTTCGAGGGCGTCACGGCCCTGCGAGGCGTCCGGAAGGCCACGAGGCGGCACGGCGAGGAGGCCGGGCTGAGCGACGAGCAGGTCGACGGGCTCGTCCTCGCGATCGGTGAGCTGGTGAGCAACAGCATCGAGCACGGTCCCGGCCGCGGGACGCTGGCCTGGTGGACCCGGCCCGGGCAGGTCGTCGCCCAGATCCACGACACCGGGCACATGACCACCACGACGCCCGGGCTCCGTCGCCCCGACGTCCGCTCGGTCCGCGGACGCGGCGTCTGGCTCGCCCGGCAGCTCAGCGACGTGCTGCACTTCTGGACCGGCGTCGACGGCACCCACGTCCGCCTGGAGATCAGCGCCGCGTGACCCCGGGGTAAGCTCGGAGGTGACCCGGCCCGGAGCCAGCGCTCCGGATGTCGCCTCTCGGGACGGATGAAGGGCAGCGAGCTCCTCGGCGCGACCACGCCGGTGCCCGACACCGAGGGAGCCTCATGACCGTCACGTCACCACGCCGGAGCGCCGCGACGACCTCGCCCGTCGCCCAGGGCGGTGCCCTGTGAGAGCCGGACCGAAGTCCACGCCCACGGCGAACCGTGTGACCGACGCCCACGAGGTGGCTCAGGCTGCGCACCAGAACGACCAGCGCACCGCCGCCCGCGTCGTCGCGTCCCACGCCACCGGCGTCGAGGACTGCACCGAGCTGCTGGGCATGCTCGGACTCGGACGCGCCGTCGGGCTCCTGGTGGTCGACCCTCCGCCCCGACGCTGAGCTCGACGCCGCCGTCGGGAGCGGTGTCGAAGCGCGGACCGGCCCGAGTCACGCGTGGGCGACCCCGATCGGCCGGGTCGGGAGCAGGCGCGGCACCGTGTGCCGGCCCGGTTCCCGGCGCGGCGATGGGACGGGTACGGGCGCGGCTCGCGGCGCCGGAACCGGCACGGGCACGGGCACGGGCACGGGCACGGCGCGGTACGCCGTGGGCGGCGGGTAGCCCCAGCCCGACGTCGCCGTCGGCTCGCCCCTCCAGCCCGACGCCATCGCCACGGCGTGGTGCCAGGCGCTCGCCGCGAAGGGCTCGCCGAGCTCTCCGAGATCGCCCAGCCCGGCCGGCACCTGCGGCACCCATCGGGGCATGGGTGCCCAGGGACCGGGCCGGGGCGGCATCACGCGTTCCATGCCGCTGTGACGGTGCGAGGCCCTGGGATGTTCCCGGACACCTCGCATCGTCCGACGGTCCGAGCTCTTGCGACGTGCTGTAGCAGAACCCCCCCGCGATCGTTAGGCCGAACAGGCGAGGTGCGTCCTCCCCGGCCCGCCGCACCGCTCACCGAGAGGCACGTGCTGTCCACCGATATCCCCGGAACCGGCCGCTTCGGAGCACTACCGTCACGTTCTCCAGCGGTGGACGGGTGGAGCCGCGGGAGGGTGAGCGCGATGAACGCGGGTGTCACGACCTGGTGGGACGTCCCGGTCGTCGGGTGGTCCGACTCCGGCTCGTCGCCCCAGAAGCGGGGCCGGACGACCCGCCAGGCCCTGCTGGTCGAGGCCGCGCGCCTGTTCGACGAGCGCGGCTACGACGCGGCCTCGCTCTCGGACATCCTCGCCGCCTCCGGACGCACCAAGGGCGCCCTCTACTTCCACTTCCGCTCGAAGGCGCACCTCGCCACCGTCCTCATGGACGAGACAGTCGAGTCCTGGGACGTGGTGCGCAGCATGATCGCGGATCGCGGGCTCGACCCGCTGCGCACGCTCCTCGTCGAGACCGACGCCTACGTCGGCCGGTGGACCCACGACGTCGTCGTGCGGGGCGGGAGCCGGGCGATGGCCGGGGCCGCGGAGTTCGCCGACCGACAACGCGCCTGGTACTGCGACTGGGCGCGCTCGACGGCCGCCCACCTGCGGTCCGCGCTCGACCAGCGTCTGCTGCGCCCCGAGACCGACCCGGACCGGGTGGGCCGGCTCGTCGTCGCGGCGTCCTCCGGCCACCACTCGTTCGCCGAGACGATCCTCGGTCCGCCCACCTACTTCGAGCGCATGACCGACACCTGGCTCGGCATCCTGACCATCATCGCCACCACGTCGTGGCTCGCCGACCTTCGCGAGTCGGGCTGGGAGCACCGCCCCGCGCCCGACCCCGAGTGCTTCGCCCGGATCCGTGACGCCTGAGCGACCGGCCCGCGTCAACGTCCGCTGCGGTGCAGCGTGGGCCGGTAGACGAGCTCCTGGATGGCGCCGTCGAGCGTGCGGCGCTCGAGCAGCTCGAGGTCGAAGTCATCCGCACCGCCGAGGACGGGGTCGGTGCCGGTCCTCCCGGTGATCACGGGGAAGATCGTGATCTGGAGGCGGTCGACCAGGCCGGCGGCCATGAGCGCCCGGTTCAGCGACAGGCTGCCGTGCGAACGCAACGGCACATCGGATTCCTCCTTGAGCCGCCGGACGATGTCCACGGCGTCGCCGCTCACGACGGTCGCGTCCGGCCAGTCGAACGGACCGGCCAGCGTCGACGAGACCACCGTCATCGGCATGGTGCGCATCCGGTCGACCCACGGGTCGCGCACCTCCGACTCCTCGGTGCTCTCGGCCAGCATCGCCACGAACTGCCGGAACGTCGTCGCGCCGAAGACCATGCGGTGCTCGTCCTCGAACGAGGCCAGGCGGTGCTCGAGCAGCTCGGGACCCTGCTTGCCCCAGTAGCCGCCCCAGTCGCCGTCGCCTCCGTACGAGCCGTAGCCGTCGAGGCTGGAGAAGACGTCGAAGGTGTAGGTCGCGGTCATGGGTGCCTCCCTCGGGCGGGGCGACCGGCCCGGTGCCGGTCCCTCACCCTGGCGACGAACGCACCCACCCTCGTTTCGACATCGCCCCCGTCCGCGGTGCAGAGTGAGGTTGACGACGGGAGAAGAGGGCAGATGGCGCAGCGCTGGAGCGAGGCGACCGCCGAGCCCTCGACACCGACCGGGACCACGGGCAAGGACACCACGGGACGGCGCGCGGTCGCGCTCTTCGCCCCCTACCGCGGGCGCCTGGTGCTCATCGCCCTCGCCATCCTCGTCACCTCCGCGCTGGGCGTGGTCACGCCGTTCCTCACCCAGCGCGTCTTCGACGACGCCCTGTTCGTCCCCGGAGGGCCCCGGATCGGGCTACTGACAGCCCTGGTCGGCGCGATGATCGCCATCGCCGCCGTCTCCGCGCTGATCGGGATCGGCCAGACCTACCTGACCACCGTGCTCGGCAACCGCGTCATGCAGTCGCTGCGCGACCAGCTCTTCGCCCACCTGCAGCGGATGCACCTCGGGTTCTTCACCTCCACCCGGACCGGGTCCATCCAGTCGCGGCTGGACAACGACGTCGGCGGCGTCCAGTCCGTCGTCACCGACACCGCGTCGTCGATCCTCGGCAACGTCGTCACCGTCGTCGCCTCGGTCATCGCGATGGTCGCCCTGTCGTGGCAGCTGTCGCTGGTCGCGTTCGTGCTGCTGCCGGTGTTCCTCGTGCTGCAGATCCGGGTCGGAAGGGTGCGGCGGAAGATCGCCGCGCGCACCCAGTCCTCGCTGTCGGACATGAGCGCGATCACCCAGGAGACCCTGTCGGTCTCCGGCGTCCTGCTGGCCAAGGTGTACGGCCGCCAGGAGCACGAGGTCGCGCGGTACAGCTCGGAGAACCACCGGCAGACCACCCTGCAGATCCGCCAGACGATGAGCGGCCAGTCCTTCTTCGCCGTCGTCACCGGTTTCTTCGCGCTGATCCCGGCCGTGGTCTACCTGGTGGCGGGTCTGCTCGCCGCCCGCGGCGACGCCGGCATCTCGGCCGGTACGCTCGTCGCGTTCACCACCCTGCAGACCCGGTTGCTGTTCCCGATCGTCAACCTGCTGCGGGTGTCGCTCGACGTGCAGACGTCGCTGGCGCTCTTCGGGCGGATCTTCGAGTATCTCGACCTCGTCCCGGAGCTGCGCGACAGGCCCGACGCGCGCCCCCTGGCCAAGGCGGACGCGCGCGGCGAGGTCGAGTTCCGCGACGTCTGGTTCCGCTACCCCGTCGACGCCGAGCCCGGGCGTCCGTCCGAGCCCGGCCCGTGGGCGCTCGAGGACCTCTCGCTGCACATCGAGCCCGGCCAGCTCGCGGCGGTCGTCGGGCCGAGCGGGGCGGGCAAGACCACGCTCTCCTCGCTGGTCCCGCGGCTCTACGACGTCGACGCCGGCTCGGTGCGTCTCGACGGCACCGACGTCCGCGACCTCACCCTCGCCTCGCTGCCCGGCCTCGTCGGGATGGTGACCCAGGAGAGCTACCTGTTCCACGCGACCGTCGCCGAGAACCTGCGCTACGCCGCCCCGGACGCCACCGACGAGCAAATCCGCGCCGCCGCCCGGGCCGCGAACATCGCCGAGCACCTCGAGGGCCTCGCCGAGGGCTACGACACCGTCGTCGGGGAACGCGGCTACCGCCTCTCCGGCGGCGAGAAGCAGCGCATCGCGATCGCCCGGGTGATCCTCGCCGACCCGCGCATCCTGGTGCTCGACGAGGCCACCTCCGCGCTCGACACCACCAGCGAGCGCCTGGTGCAGCAGGCCCTGGAGACGGTGATGTCCGGGCGGACGACGATCGCGATCGCGCACCGGCTCTCGACGATCCTGGCCGCCGACGTGATCTTCGCGATCGACCGTGGCCGCCTGGTCGAGCAGGGCACGCACGACGAACTGCTGGCGCGCGGGGGGCTGTACGCGCAGCTCTACGCCGAGCAGTTCGGCGCCGGCGCGGTCGAGGCCCGGTGCGCCGACGGCGTCCTCTTCACCGACGGCAAGGTCCTCACGAGCCGCAGCACGGACGATTCCTCCGCCGCCTGAGCCCGCTCGTCACGCGGCGAGCAGCGCCACCAGGTCGCGTCGGTCGGGGCCGGGGGGCGGTGCGGGCGCCTCTCCGCGCCGCCGTGCGACGGCGTCGGCGATGCGTGGCCTGGCGAGGACCTCGCCCGGGAGGGCGAGGCACATGACGACCTCGAGGAGCGCCCGGAAGACCTCGGGGTCCTCCATCGCCGCCGCGGCGAAGGCGGCCTCGTCGGGGTCGCCGGCAGGCGCCGGCTCGCCCCGGCGCAGGGCGTCCATCTCCGCGACGCGGGCACGGTCGGTCCGCAGCTGGGCGTGCACGTAGGGCGCGACCCGGTCCTCGGTGAGCCGCTGGAACGCCGGCGCGAAGGCCGCCGGGTCGTCGGGGTGCTCCCGGAGGGTGTCGCGCAGCGCCCGGGCGTGCATCAGCCCGATGCTGATGCCGCGCCCGGCGGAGGGGTTGGTGCAGGCCCAGGCGTCCCCGACGGCGGTGAAGCCCGTGACGACCGGCGCGCCGTCCACGACGAGGGAGCGGATGCGGTCGAGCACGCCGGCCATGACCGCCACCCCGGGCTGGGCGTCGGCATCGACCCAGTGCCCCTGCATCGGGAAGCCGTGCAGCACGCGGTCGAAGCAGACGGGGTCGCGCAAGTTCTTCAGGGGGACGTCGCGCGAGGCGCCGCACACGGTGACCGACCACGTGTCGTTGTCGGACGGGAGCGTCAGCAGCGTGACCGTCCCGTGCGCCACGAGGGGCCCGATGCGCCACTCCGGGAGCGGGCCGGAGAAGTAGCGGGTGTAGTACGCGAAGCCGCTGTCCTCGGCCGTGCGCGGCGGCGGGGTCGCGCCGAGGTCCGCGAGCCAGGCGTCCGAGGGCGTGCGGCGCCCCATCGCGTCGACCACGAGATCGGCGCGCAGCTTCTCTCCGTCGTCGGTGACCACGCCCGCGACGCGGGGCACGCCGCGCGTCGCGCGGTCGCCCTGGACCAGTCCGGTGACCCGCACGCCGCGCCGGATCGTCACCCCCGGCTGCTGCTCGGCCCACGACGCCAGCACCGCCTCGAGGACGGGACGACGACCGGTGACCCACCGGAACCGGTCGTCGTCGGGCCGGGAGGCGTGGTCACCGAGCGACGGCGGGGCGGTGTCGAGGGGATCGAACGACCGGCACCCGGCGGCGAGCAGAGCGTCGGTCACGCCCGGGAGGTCCTCGTCGCAGAGGTGACGGAACCGCGGGAAGACACAGTGCGGCTGGCGGAACTGCGCCACCCCGTGCCGGGGCCACCCCGACCACGCCGCGTCGGCACCGTCCGGGGCGGGCGCCGGGTCGGCCTCCAGCACCGTGACCGACCGGCCTTCCCCCGCCAGCATCGTCGCCAGCGCGAGCCCGACCACTCCCGCCCCGCACACCACCACGTGACCGTCGTCCATGACGCGAGGCTGGGCCCCACCACCCCCGTGTCGCGTCGGGGTCGTACCCCGAGAATCGCGCACGTCGACGACCCGGAGGTGTTGAGGGGCCGGCGCGACGCGAGCAGGATCCGTCCATGGCGACACGTCTCGCTCGCTTCGAGTCCGGGCTCTCCGAGCTGCGCTACTTCCCCACGGCGAAGCACGTGCGAGCCGTGATCGGCGGGACGACCGTCGTCGACTCCCGACGGGCGGTGCTGCTCTGGGAGCCGCAGCGCGTCGTCCCGCAGTACGCCGTGCCGATCACCGACGTCGCCGCCGAGCTCGTTCCCGGCCGCCCCGGCGACGGTGACACGCACGGCGGGCCGGTCCGGATGGGAGCCGCGGCGACCGAGGTGCTCACGCCCGAAGCCGGCTTCGGCCACCACACCGCGCAGGGCGACGTACTCACCCTGCGGACCGCACATCAGGAACGGGTCGGCGCGGCGTTCCGGCTCGCGGACCCCGATCTCGCCGACCACGTCGTCCTCGATTGGGACGCGTTCGACGCGTGGTTCGAGGAGGCGCAGCGCGTCATCGGCCATCCGCACGACCCGCTGGCCCGCATCGACGTCCTGCGCAGCGACCGTCACGTCCGCGTCGAGCGCGACGGGACGGTTCTCGCGGAGAGCTCACGGCCGAGCCTGCTCTTCGAGACGGGCCTGCCGGTCCGGTTCTACCTGCCGCCCGAGGACGTGCGGTTCGACCTGCTCCGGCCGAGCGGCACCCGGACGACCTGCGCCTACAAGGGCGTCGCGTCGTACTGGGCCACGGCAGACGCCGACGGCACCCCGACCGATGTCGCCTGGACCTATCCCGACCCGTGGCCCGACGCCGTCCCGGTCACCGACATGGTCTGTTTCTTCGACGAGCGCGTCGACATCGTGGTCGACGGAGAGCGGGGCGACCGCCCGCTCACCCCCTGGAGCTGACGGCGCTGCGCTGCACCGCCGTGCGTCGGGGTCGTGCTCGGCGGATCGCCCACGCCCGACGGACCCCGCGGCGTCAGACCTCCGACGCGCGGTGCGCCGCGACGGCGGCCTCCGGAGCCGGTACCGCGGCGAGACCGTCGTAGAACGACCGCAGCAGGGCATCGAGGCGGAGCTTCTGCTCCTTGCCGGCGATGACATGAGACGTATCCGCCCACGTCTCGGTGTGGCAGTCCGGCAGCAGGTCGGCGAGGAGGCCGGTGTGGTCGACCGTGGTGATCGGGTCGCGGCCCGCGTGCAGGACGAAGCACGGGACGCGTACCTGGTCCAGACGGTCGCGGGTGTCGTGGTCCAGGCAGGCCGCGACGAGCCGGGCGTGGGCGTCGGCGCGCCCCACGAGGTCGCCCCACGCGCCGTCGGGGCCGAGCAGACGGTGGCGGTGTCGGCCGTAGAACGCCGGGGTGAAGCTCAGCGAGGCGCAGAGCATCTGGAAGGCCTCGAAGCCCAGCTCCTGGTGCACCCGGCGCATCATCGTCAGCTGGTCGGTGAGGGCGGGGTCGGCGTAGGCCCACGACCCGGTCTGGAACAGCGAGCGCACGAGGTCGGGTCGCCGGATCGCCAGTTCCTGCCCGACGCACGCCCCCATCCCGACCATCCCGAGGACGTGGACGGGGCCACCACCGAGGTGGTCGAGCAGCGCGGCGACGTCGTCGGCGTACGAGCGCGTCGAGGCCTCGGCCTCGGGCCGGTCGTCGCTCTCGCCGAGGCCCCGGTAGTCGAAGACGACGACCTCGAAGTCCGCGACGACCGCGCGCGGGAGATCGCCGAGCCGGCCGTGGCAGAACGTCCCCCAGCCGCCCATCGCGATCATCCGGGGACGGTCCTCGCCGGCACCGTGGACCTCGAAGTGCAGGCGCCGGCCGTCGATGTTGACCTCAGGCACCCGCGATCCCCTCCAGACCGCGGACGGCCGCGTCGACGTCGACGACGTCGGCGTAGCGACGGCCCACGTCGGCGAGGTTGGCCCGGTGGGCCTGCTCCTGCTGGTCGCCGCAGCACTCGCCGACGACGATCGTGCGCAGACCGTGGGAGAAGGCGTCGACGATCGTGGCGCGGACGCAGCCGGAGGTCATGCACCCCAGGACGACGACGGTGTCGACGTCCCAGAACCTCAGCATCGAGGCCACCGGCGTGCCGAAGAACGCCGACGGGGCCTTCTTGATCACCAGCTCGTCCGACGAGTGCCAGACCTTGGGATCGATCTCGGCGGCGGGCGAGCCCGGCGTGATCTTCCCGAGTTCGGGCATCTTCCACCGCCCCAGGTCGGCGGGCCCGTCGAAGGCCACGGCGGTGTGCAGCACGGGGACACCGAGCGCCCGGGCGCGGTCGAGCAGCGGGCCGCTGCGGTCGACGGCCTCGCGGACGTGGGGGCTGCGCCCGAGGGCGTACTCCCCCTCGGTCAGGGCGCGCTGGAAGTCGACGACCAGCATCGCGGCGCGGCGGCCGAACCCGATGTCGTGGCTGGAGTAGCCGGCGGCGGTGAACTCGTCGGTCATGGGTGTCCTCTCCCGTCGGAGGTCGGGCCGGTCAGATCACGGCGGCCGAGCGCAGCTGCGCCACGGCCTCCGGCGTGTAGCCGAGACGCTCGGTGAGCACCTCGTCGGTGTGCTCGCCGAGCTCGGGACCGAGCCAGCGCACCTCCCCGGGTGAGCTGGACAGCCGGGGGAACACGCCCTGCATGGGGAGCTCGCCGAAACGGGGGTCGGCCATCGACACGATCGACTCCCGCGCCCGGAAGTGCGGGTCGGCCAGCATCTCGCGGGCCCGGTAGATCGGGCCCGCGGGGACGCCGTGCTCCTCGAGGTGGGCGAGCACGACGTCGGCGGGACGGGCCGAGGTCCACTCGGCGACGATCTCGTCGAGCTCCGCGGCGTGCGCGCCACGGGCGCCGTGGGTCACGAAGCGCTCGTCGTCGGCGAGCTCCGGGCGTCCCATCGCGGTCGTCAGGCGGCGGAAGACGGTGTCCATGTTCGCGGCCACCAGGACGCTCCCGCCGTCCGCGGTCGGGTAGACGTTGCTGGGCGCGACGCCGGGCAGGGTCGCGCCGGTTCGCGTGCGCTCGTGCCCGGCGAGGACCCACTCCGGGATCAGCGACTCCGTGACGGCCAGGACCGACTCGTAGATCGACGCGTCGACCACCTGGCCCCGCCCGGTCCGGCGGCGGTGCTCGAGCGCCGACAGCGCGCCGAGGGCGCCGAACATCGCCGTCAGCGAGTCGCCCAGGGAGATACCGCAGCGGCCGGGAGGCCGGTCGGGCTCGCCCACCAGGTGCCGCAGCCCGCCCATCGCCTCGCCGACCGAGGCGTACCCCGCGCGGTGGGCGTAGGGACCGGTCTGCCCGTACCCGCTGATCCGCACCATGATCAGCCCGGGGTGCTCGGCCGCGAGCGTCTCGTGGTCGAGGCCCCAGCGCTCCATCGTCCCGGGGCGGAAGTTCTCGATCACGATGTCGACGTCCGCGGCCAGCGACCGGGCGATCGACCGGCCCTCGGGGGTCCGCAGATCGCAGGTGACGCACCGCTTGTTGCGGGCGACGATCGGCCACCACAGCGAGCGGCCCTCGAACGTCCGGCCCCACTGCCGCATGACGTCCCCGTGCTGCGGGTCCTCCAGCTTGACGACGTCCGCCCCGTGGTCGGCGAGCAGCTGCGCGCAGTACGGCCCGGCGAGCAGCTGGCCCAGCTCGAGGACGCGGACACCCTGGAGGGCTCCGGCGCCGAGGGGGCCGGCGGCGGGCTCGGCGGCGTACGCGGTCATCGGGGGTCTCCTGTCTCGCCGTCGGCACACCGTGCCGGACTGTCGATAGGCTGTCGGGCCGTGGAGCAGCGGTGAACCGCGCAGACACGGCCTACCGCCAGCTGCGCCGGGAGATCCTCGAAGGGGTCCTGGCCCCGGGGACGCCGCTGCCCGAGGTGGAGTCGGCCGAGCGCCTCGGCGTGAGCCGGACCCCGGTGCGGGAGGCCCTGGGGCGCCTGGCGGGGGAATCGCTGGTCGAGGTGTCGCCGCGGCGCGCCGCCCGCGTCGCCCGCTGGCGACCCGAGATGCAGCAGGAGATCCTCGACCTGCGGGTGGTCCTGGAGTCGCACGCGGCCGAGCTCGCCGCGGGGACGGCGGGACCGGACGACCTCGAGACGCTGGACCGGCTGTGCGCGGAGGGCGACGCCGTGGTCGCCGCGCCCTCGGTCGACCTCGTCGCCTTCTCCGAGAACGCCCGGTTCTTCCACCTCGCGCTGACCGCCGCCACCCACCGGCCCCGCCTCGAGGCGATGGTGCACGGGCTCCTCGACGTCCCCGCGGTCGCGGCGCGCTACAGCGCCTTCCGTCCGGAGGACTTCGTGCGCAGCGCGGCCCACCACCACGAGCTGGTGGACGCCCTGCGGGCCGGCGACGCCGCGTGGGCGGGCCACCTCATGCGGGCGCACATCCTCGCGGCGCGCGAGGCGATGCGTCTGCCCTCCGCCGGCGCCGACGACGGTCACCGCGAGGCCGCCGAGGTGGAGCCCTCGGAGGACGTGTCGAGCTCCGGGCCCGGCGAGCCCGCGGGGTAACGCGGCAGCCGCCGGACCATGGCGACGCCGACGACCGTGGCGAGTCCGCCGAGCACCAGGGCGAGCGCGAGGGGGACCGACGAGCCGCCGAAGGTCTGCACCAGCGCGAGCGCCGGCAGCGGGAGCAGAGCCCCGCCGATGACGTTGGCCAGGGCGAAGGACACGGCGATCCCCGTATAGCGCAGGCGCACCGGGAAGACGTCGCTCATCAGCGACGGGAGCGCACCGTTGCCCAGTCCGTAGGGCACCACCCCGATCGCCATCGCGAGCCACAGCAGCGCCGGCTCACCGGTGTTGACCAGGGCGAACGCCGGGAACGCCCAGAGGACCGCGAACGCACCGGCGACGAGCACGAGGCGCTCGCGCGACACCCGGCGGCACAGCAGCGCGGCGCCGATCGTGTAGGGCACGAGCAGCAGGCCGCACAGGACGAGGCCCACCTGGACGTCGACGGCGTCGATGCCCTCGACGTAGGTCTTCGCGTAGGCGAGCAGGCCGGTCATCAGGGCGTAGACCACGACGATGATCGCGAGCCAGGAGAGCGTCATCGCAAGGATAGGCCGGCCGGCCTCCCGCACGGTCGCGGCGAACGACGGTGGGACCTCGTCGCGGGTCTGCTTGAAGTCCGGCGTCTCCTCGAGACGCAGTCGGACGATCATCCCGAGCCCCACGAGCACGAATCCGGCCAGGAACGGCACACGCCAGCCCCAGCTGAGAAACGTCTCCTCGTCCACCGAGGACGAGACGATCAGCAGGGACGCCGCCGCCAGCGCGAGACCGAGCACCGAGCCGACCTGCGGGAGCGACCCGTAGAGCACCCGCCGCGACGGCGGGGCGTGCTCGACGGCCACCGCCACCGCGCCGCCCCACTCGCCGCCCACCGCGAGCCCCTGGACCAGGCGCAGGACCACCAGCAGCACCGGCGCGGCCACCCCGATGGCCGCGAAGGTGGGCAGCAGGCCGACCCCGGCCGAGGCCACGCCCATCAGCGACAGTGACATCACGAGTGCGCCGCGCCGCCCCCAGCGATCGCCGAGGCGACCGAAGACCCAGGCGCCCAGAGGCCGGACGAGGAACGCCACCGCGTGGCTCGAGAGCGCCGCGAGCGTGCCGAGCCACGGCTGCGCACCCGGGAAGAACAGCGGCCCGAAGACGAGGGCGGCGACGAACGTGTACAGGATGAAGTCGTAGATCTCGACGAGCGTCCCGATCATGCACGCCAGGGCGGTCCGGCCCGGGGAGAGCCCCGTTCTCGGGCGATCGGTCGAGGGAGCGAGCTCTTCGGTGGGCCGCATGACCTGCCTCTCCCGTCCCGCGGCGTACGGGCTCCGTGAGGGACAGCGTGCAGTGACCTACGCCATGAACGCAAGGCTCTTGTATACCCAGGACGCGCCTATCGGTCTCTCTGCCCCTTGCAGCATCGATGACACGTCTCTCTGCATACACAACTCGCCGTCGGAGGCCTCGTCAGCGACCGACGAGGAAGGAGCCCGCGGCCCAGCTCGCACGTCGGCCAGCAGCACCATCGAGCCGGGAGCGAGGGCGGCGGTCACGAGGACCCGCACGCGCGGTGCCCCACCGCTCGCGGACGCGGCGAGAGCGACGGCCGCGACCAGGACGCCCGCCGGATCCACGCCCAGGAGGCGATGACGTGGATCGCCGCCCGGATGTCCCGACGCGGGTGGCACGTCGCGGCGACTCGGACGCCGGGCCTGGGCCACCTACGCACTTGCGCTGGTCCTGGCGGCCGCATTTGGGGCGCCACGCGTTCGACCGCGCCCGGAGAGGGCACCTCCCGGGGACGTCCCCGATCGTCAGGAACCCCTCATGACCGCACCGGCGCGGCCCGGCCAGAAGGCGCTGCCCGGCGTCGTCAGCAGAGACGGCACGTGGGTCCGAAGCTGGGACAACGAGGTCGCGGGCTACCCGGTCGTGATCAGCAACGGGATGGGCGCCCCGCCCGCGGCGTGGCCGCTGCTCACCGACCCGGAGTGCGGTGTGCACGCCGTCTCCTGGTACCACCGTGGTCTGGATGCCTCGGCGCTGCCCGCGAACCCCGGACACATCACGGTGGACGACCACGCCGACGACCTCGAGGCCGTGATGGACGGCGCCGGCATCGACCGCGCGCTCCTCCTGGGCTGGTCGGTGGGGGTCAACGTCGCCTTCGCGTTCGCCCGGCGCCACCCCGAGAGGGTCGCCGGCATCCTGGCCGTCGGCGGACAGCCCGGGGACCCGTTCCGGATCCTGTTCGGCCCCACCGGCGTGCTGCGCGAGCTGCGCGAGCCCCTGGGCCGGGTCGGCGCCTGGTCGCTGCGGTTCGTCGGCCCACCGGTGGCCGCCGGCGTCTCGATGTTGGTCCCGCTCCTGGACGCGACCCGAGCCCTCGTGTCCGCAGCCGGCGTCCCGGCTCCCCCGGCTCTGCGGGCCGCGAGCGCGGTCGCCCAGGAGTTCGCCACCCACCCCTGGACCTGGTACTCCCGACTCGTCCTCGCCGCGGCAGACCAGGAGCCCATGGACACCTCGTTCGCCACCTTCCCGGTGACCGTGGTGGCCGGCGTCCTCGACAACCTCGCCGCCGCGGACGACCTCCAGCGGACCGCCCGGGACCTGCCCGACGCCCGGTTCGTCTCGCTGCTCGGTGGCCACTTCCTGCCCTTGCAGTACCCCGGCCGGCTCCACCGCGAGCTGCTCGATCTCGCGGCGCGCACCGACCTCGGCGCGTAGGCCGAGGTCACGTGCTGTGGTCACGTGTGCGTCGGTCCTTCATCGGTGGCTTGGCCCTGACATCGCGGTATGCCAGGAGCCGCAAGAGCGCACGTCGCCCGGGCCAGGCCTCGGACCGGAACCATCCTCGATGATCGGGGAGGCCCCGGCCCGAGGCCCGATGCGATCAGGAGTGTCTCGGTCCCCGGCCGCCGTGGTGAGCGGCGACCGGAGCCCAGGACGTCACGGGTACGGCTCGCTGCCTGAGCCGGGCCCGTGGGCACGAGGCGCGAAGCGTGACCACGCCGTCGCTCTGCCTCTAGATGATGTCCGAGGAGATCGCCTCGGCCGGGTTCCCCTCGGCCGAGGGCTCGTCGACCTGGGTCTCGTCGGTGTCGCCCTCGCGGTCAGGGGTCTCGTCGGCCGTGGTCTCGTCGGCCGTGGTCTCGTCGGCCGTGGTCTCGTCGACCGTGGTCTCGTCGACCGTGGTCTCGTCGACCGTGGTCTCGTCGGTCGTGGTCTCGTCGGTCGTGGTCTCGTCGGTCGTGGTCTCGTCGACCGGGGTCTCATCGGTCGGCTCGCCGCCGGTGTCGCCCTCCGGCTCGGGGGTCACCACGGGGATCTCAGGGGTAGCGGAGCCGCCGATGTTGACGTCGGCGTTGTTGCCGCTGAGGTTGCCGTTGAGGATGTCGTTGCAGACGATGTTGCCGACGTTCGAGCCACCCACCGGTGTCTGGGTGAGCACGTTGCCGAGCAGGGAATCGCCCCCGATCCCGCCGTTGGCCGCAGCGCTACCGCCTGTCACGTTGCACGACGCGGAGTCGTTGCTGTGAGCGTCGTGCTGACCGTGGCCTTCGTGCTGGGATTCGTGCGCGGAGGCGAACGGGGCGGCGGCAACCAACCCGGCGGCCACACCAACGGTCACGACACCGAACTTCTTCATCATCAGGGAGCTCCTCGGGAACGGACGGACACATGTCTGGGGGCAACCCGGGCGCACCCAGTGGTCGGTCCGCCCGACCCTCGCGGGCACGGACGCATGAGCCCCCCAACAGCCACCGCCGGATCGGGACCGCGTGTGGCGGTCCCGGACGATGACGTCGCAGCCCCAACGAGAAGGTCACGGGGCGGTAACGCCGCCGATAAGTGATCGGCACCCGGAGTAACTGCATGTTGCGGGCGTTCGAGGGTTCAGACCTCGCTATTCACTCGTGAGAGCTGGTCGCTGATCGCGTTCAGTTCATGTCGCGGGAGGTTTAGCCGTGGGTAATGACCCCGCGGTTCCCTCAATAGGGTGCAACATCCGTCGCGTCACGACGTGCCGGAACCCCACTTCTCCGCCATGTGGGCTTTCCGCCCGGTGCGGCTTGGGGTGCATCGCCGCCGAGGTCCGGCTCGACGCGCACGTCCGCCGTCGATGGTCTCCGGACGGGCGTGCGGACGCCCCTACGGTGGTGACGCGCTCCTCGGCCTCTCCGCGCTGCGCGTGAAATCTCCTGGTCAGCGACACGCCGGAGGAGTAGGAACGGGAGGTCGGAGCCCCTGACCCGGCGCTCGGAGGTGGGCGCGATGGCCGTCGAGTTCCGGCTGCTGGGCGAGATCGGTGTCCGGGTCGACAGCGCCGAGATCGACATCGGCCACGCCCGGCAACGCTGCGTCCTCGCCGCGCTTCTCGTCGACGTGGGCCGTCCCGTCACCGGCGACCAGCTCATCGACCGCGTGTGGGCGGACCGGCCCCCGTACCGGGCCCGCAACGCCCTCTCGGCCTACCTGTCCCGCCTGCGCCACCTCCTGGCCGACGTCCCGGGCTTGCGCATCACCCGTGGGCCCGCCGGCTACGTCCTGGCGACCGACCCGGCGTCCGTGGACCTCCACCGCTTCCGGCTGCTGGTCGCCGAGGCCCGCGCGGCCGACCGGCCCGCGGACGCCGCGGCGCTCTACGACCGGGCGCTGGCGCTCTGGCGCGGGGAACCGTTCGCGACGGTCGACACCCCGTGGTTCGCGGGCCTCCGTGCGTCGCTGGCCGCCGAGCGCCTCGCGGTCGGCCTGGACCGCAACGACGCCGCACTGGCGGCCGGACGGCACGGCGACCTGGTCGTCGAGGTCGCCGCGGCCCTGCGCGCCCACCCGCTCGACGAGCGCCTGGCCGGCCAGCTCATGCTCGCCCAGGTCCGTAGCGGTCGGCAGGCCGACGCCCTGGACACCTATCGGCAGATGCGGGGCCGGCTGCGCGAGGAGCTGGGCGCGGACCCCGGAGCCGCGCTCCGAGAGGTCCACGAGCGGGTCCTGGCGGGCGACGCCGGGCCCGTGCCGGCCGTCGAGGCCCCCGCCCTGCGCGCCCCCGCCCCCGCCCCTGCCCCTGCCCCGCCGAGCCCCCCGCCAGCGGCTCCCGCCGCGACCGTGGGCAACCTGCCCCGGCGGGTGACCAGCTTCGTCGGCCGCGAGGCCGACGTGGCTCGCGTCGTCGCCGCCCTCCGCGAGGGCCCGCTGGTGACGCTGACCGGGGTCGGCGGCGTCGGCAAGTCGCGGCTGGCCGTCGAGTGCGCCGTGCGAGAGCAGTCCCGCTTCCCCGACGGCGCCTGGCTCTGCGAGCTGGCGCCGCTCGACGACGACGGGCCGGTCAGCGACGCGGTGGCGGTCGCGCTACGGGTGCAGCAGCGCCAGGGACTCACGATCGAGCAGACCGTGATCGAGTACCTGCGGGGCCGCGAGCTGCTGCTCGTGCTGGACAACTGCGAGCACGTCCTGGCGGTCGCGGCCCGGCTGCTCGACCAGCTGGTGCAGCACGCGCCGGGGGTCGTGGTCCTGGCCACCAGCCGGGAGGCCCTCGCGGTCGAGGGGGAGCGTCTCGTGCCGGTGGCGCCCCTGACCGCGGGCGACGGCGTCGTGCTGTTCACCGACCGCGCCCGCACCGCGCGCCCGGACCTTCGCCTCGACGGCGAGCACGCCGCCGTGGTCTCGGAGGTCAGCCGCCGGCTCGACGGCCTCCCCCTGGCGATCGAGCTGGCCGCCGCCCGGGTGCGCGTCATGAGCCCGTCGGAGGTGGCCGACCGCCTCGACCGCGGCCGTCTCCTCCGCCTGGGCAGCCGGGGCACCCTCTCCCACCACCAGAGCCTCGAGGCGACCATCGACTGGTCCTACCGGCTGCTCTCCGAGCCCGAGAAGGCGCTGTTCACGCGGCTGTCGGTCTTCACCGGCGGCTTCGACCTCGGCGGGGCGCACGGCGTGTGCGGGGGGCCGGGCGATACCGAGGACGACACGCTGGACCTGCTCGCCGGTCTCGTCGACAAGTCCCTGGTGACGGTGCGCTCCTCGGGCGCGCGCTCCCGGTACGTCGTCCTGGAGACCCTGCGCGCGTTCGGCCGCGAGCGCCTGCGGGAGGCCGGGGCCGACGACGCGGTCGGGCGGGCGCACGCCCGGTACTTCGCCGCCCAGGCCGGGGAGCTCGGCCGCTCCCTGCACGGGCCCGACGAGCGGGCGTGGGTCGAGCGCACCCTGCCCGACTACGACAACCTGCGCACCGCGTTCGAGCGGGCCGGCGCCGACCGGGACGTCGACACCGCCCTGGTGCTGGTCACGTCGGTGTCCGAGCTGGTGCACCTGCGGGTCGGCTACGAGTGGGCCCGCTGGGCCGAGCGCGCGCTCGACCTGGTGGACGGCGACCACCCGCTGCGGGTCGCGGCCATCGGTGCCGCCGCCCGGGGCGCCTGGAACCGCGGCGAGTTCGCCGAAGCCAGGGCGCTGGCCGAGCGCGCGGGCGGCGTGGCGCCGGGCCGTGGCACCGCCCGCATCGCCTACCCCGGGGACGTCCTCGCCGATGTCGCGCTCTACGAGGGCGACGCCGTCGCGGCGCTGCGCCACTACGAGGCGGAGGTGCGGCGCGCGCGGGCCGACGACGACCCGATCCGGCTCGTGTGGACCCTCTACTACGTCGCGGTGTGCCGCGCGGTGCTCCGCACGCCCGAGCAGGGCATGGCCGCGGCGCGGGAGTCGGTCGAGGTGGCCCTGACCACCGGCAACCCGACGGCGCTGTCGATGGCGCACTACGCCCTCGGCCTGGTGCTGAAGAAGTCCGACCCCGAACGCGCGCTGGCCCGGTTCGACGAGGCCGCGGAGCTCGCCGCCTCGGTGCGGAACTTCTGGTGGCACGGCATCGCGCTGATGGAGGCGGCGGCCACCCGGGCCGTCCACGCGGACCCCGCGGCGGGGGCGGCGGCGCTCGCCGTGGTGCTCGATCACTGGGACCGCGTCGGGGACTGGACGCAACAGTGGCTGAACCTGCGCTACGTGGTGCGGCTGCTCGTCCGGCTCGGCGCCGACGAGGACGCCGTCGTGCTCCACCACGCCCTCGTGGCGGCCGGCAAGCCGTCGCCCCTCGACGCGCGCCGGTTCGAGCGGGCCGCCGCCGCCGTCGGCGCCGACGGCGTCGCCGCCGCGGCCCGGCGGGGATCGGCGCTCACCGGTCCCGGGGCGGTCGCCCTCGCGCGCGCCCGCCTCGCCGCGTGGGCCCGGGCGGGCTCGCCCGGGTCCTCCGCGCTCGCCGGCCGCCGGTGACCCGGCGCGTCACCATGAGCCGACGGACCCGCGACCGACCCGCGTCAGCGGGGACCGCGCCCCCGGCCGGGCCGCTGCCGGGCGGCGTCCTCTGCCGCGTCGGTGACGGTGTTCGCCGTCATCGCGAACGGGTCGACGCGGGTGGATGGGTCACGTCGGCACCGCCGTCGAGCTCACGATCACCTTGGTGATCTCCGGGATGAGGACCTCGGGGCGGCGGGGCGCGAAGCCGTGGCCTCGCAGCCGCGCGGCCAGTGTGGCCCCCGAGAACGACACCGCGTCGGGACGCGACGCGACGTACTGGAGGAACCACAGAGCCGCCGGGGCCGGACCCGGTGCGTCGTCGTGGAGCACGAAGTCGTGCACGACGAGCAGCCCGCCGGGGCGGAGACAGGCGTGGGCCTTGGCGAGCACGACATCGATCTCGGCGTCGCCGAGCGCGCTGAGCAGGTACGACATCAGCACCACGTCCAGCCCGCCGGGCCAGGGGTCGCGCACCGCGTCGGCGGCCAGCAGCGTCACGCGGTCGGTGAGACCGGCCCGCTCCCGGTACTCGCGGGCGACGTCCACCACCGCGGGGAGGTCGAGGACGGTCGCGCGGACGCCGGGGTCCCGGGCGCAGAGGGCGTACGAGAACGCGCCGCTGCCGCCGCCGACGTCGAGCACCGAGCAGGGGCCGGCGGGGGCGAGCCGATCGGCCAGCCGCCGGGCCGGGCCGAGCGACCCCGCGTGCTGGGCCTCGGTGAACACCCGCGCCTCCCCGGGATCGGCGAGCAGCCCCGACCAGGCGTCGAAGGCCACGCCCGTCCCGGCCAGCCCGGCGTCCAGGTGCAGCAGCGCGGGATAGACCTGCTGGGCCACCTGGAGCCGGAAGTAGTCGCCGAGGTCGCCCGGGGCCCCGCGGACGAGGTAGCGCTGCGCCGCCGGCGCGTTGGTGTAGCCGTCGGGCCCGGCGACGACCAGCCCGACGCCGGCGAGCGCGTGCAACAGCGTCGCCAGACGGTGGGCGGCGACGCCCGTGGACGCCGACAGCTCCGGCACCGTGCGCTCCCCCGCGGCCAGGCAGCTGAACAGGTCGACCCCGAGCGCGGCGAACAGCGCCTTCGAGGCCATGAACCCGTACGCGAGGTGCGTCAGCCCGTGGCGGTCGACGACGGGCGCGACGACCCCCGCCGGAGCCGTCCCCGGCTGCGGGGTGTCCGTGACCGGTACCTGTCCCATCTCGTCCTCCCCGGTGGTCCGGACCCTGTCCGGTCCCGAGGGTGCGGCGCGCGCTGTCGGCGCCGCTTCGGCACGTGTGAAACGTGCTGGTCAGGGCGGGTGCGAGGGCCTCGCCGGGTGCCGCGTGACCCGTGCCCGGACCACCGGGCCGGGGTGGCGGGGCCGCACCCGGCGCCGCGGCGTGGCCATTTCACGCGACCGCAGACCTTCCCGAGGACCCGGCGCGCACCGTCCGGGGACCGGACCCCGCTCGTGGCGGTCCGCGACCCGAGAGGAACCACCATGACCACGACCACCGTGACCACCGTCGCTCCGCAGCCGCACACCGGCCCGCGTATCCCCGCCGAGCACGGCGTGCCGCGACCCGTCGAGCTCCGGGAGGCGCCACGGCCCCCGACGATCGTCGTGCGCGAGCTCGGCCCCGGCGAGGAGCAGGTGCTCGACGTCGTTTTCGCCGGGCTGTCCGACCAGAGCCGCTACCTGCGCTTCCACTCCCCGGTCCCGCGGATGGTGCCCGCGGTGCGCCGGGCGCTCGCCGCCGTCGACGGGCGCCGCCACGTCGCGCTCGTCGCGGTCGCCGAGGGGGAACCGATCGGGATCGCGCGGTGCATCGGCCTCGGCTCCGGGCGGGCGGAGCTGGCCGTCGAGGTCGTCGACGCCTGGCACGGCCGCGGCGTCGGCACGCTCCTGCTGCGCGCGTTGCGCGACCGCGCGGTCGCGGAAGGGTGGCGCGAGCTCTCCGCGGAGGTCCTCGCGGAGAACGACGCCGTGCGCGCGCTCCTGCGCAAGGTCTTCCCGATCCAGGGCGTCGAACGCGACGGCGCCGAGCTGTCCCTGACGCTGCCCCTGGTCGACCCGTGGTCCGTCGACGCCGCCGACCTGCTCACGGGAGCGGCCGCCTGACCAGCACATTTCACCGCAATCCAAGCATCCCGGAGCACGACCCCGACACCGTCGACCCGGCACGAACCGACCCTCACGGAGGACGCCACCATGACCACCACCACGACCACCACCACCGACGCCGACCGCGCCCTCAAGGCCAAGCACCGCGCGCTCTGGGCCTCCGGCGACTACGCCGCCGTGGCCGCCGAGCTGATCCCGGAGCTCGGCCCCGAGCTCGTCCGGGCCTGCGATGTGCAGGCCGGACAGCGGGTGCTCGACGTCGGCGCCGGCACCGGAAACGCCGCGATCCCGGCCGCCGAGCGCGGAGCCACCGTCACCGCGTCCGACCTCACGCCCGAGCTGTTCGATGCGGGACGGGCGATCGCCGCCGAGCGGGGCGTCGAGATCGACTGGGTGGAGGCGGACGCGGAGGCCCTGCCGTTCGAGGATGACAGCTTCGACGTCGTGACCTCCTGCGTGGGCGCGATGTTCGCCCCCCACCACCAGCTCGTGGCCGACGAGCTGGTGCGCGTGACCCGGCCCGGCGGCACCATCGGGATGATCAACTGGACGCCGGAGGGCTTCATCGGGCACCTCTTCAAGACGATGGGCCCGTTCGCGCCGCCGCCCCCGCCCGGCGCGACCCCGCCGCCCCGCTGGGGGGACGAGGGCCACGTCGCCGAGCTGTTGGGCGACCGCGTCACCGACCTGCAGACCGTGCGGCAGAAGATCGTGATGGACCACGCGCCCGACCCGCTCGCGTTCCGGGAGTACTGGAAGCGCAATTACGGCCCGACGATCGCGGTGTACAAGTACCAGTCGTCCGATCCGGCCCGCGTCGCCGAGCTCGACGAGGCCTTCCTGCGGTTCCTCACCACGTGGAACGGAACGGACACCCCCGGCCGCACGGCCTACGAGGCCGAGTACCTGCTGGTCACGGCCCGCCGCAGGTAGGGGACGGCGAGGCGCACGAGGTGGACGCGGGCGGCGGCGACCGGGCCCGGAGCCGCCGCCAGCGCCTGCTCGACAAGCGCGAACCGACCGGGCGCAGGTCTCCTGCAGGGGAAAACCTGCTGGTCAGGGTGGAGCCGCCTTCGGGGTTCGAACCCGAGACAAACCGTCTCGATCCGACCCCGCAGAAGGTGACGGCGGACCCGGGATGTGCCATATCGCAGCCGCGACGTCGACCGAGAAGGCTCCACTGCTGGCCGTGTCCACAGGGGTCTTCTCCTCGAGGAAGTGCTCGTACGCGGCCTGCTCGGCACCGGGAGCGGGGCGACCGCCCGCGGTGACGACACGCCACCACGGCACGGCGTGACCATCCGTCTTGAGCGCGTGCCCCACGCTGCGCGCGGTCGCGCCCTCGACGACGTCGGCGATCGATCCGTAGGTCGTCACCCGTCCTGCCGGTATCGACTCCACGATCGCGAGAATCTGCTCCGTCGCACTCACGACGACTCCTCCGGGTCCACGAGTCGAAAGGTGTCGCGGCCGTAGGTCCGCCCGTTGACCTGCAGCTCGATCGCGTGTTCGCCGAGGTGGAAGGTCCGGGTCGTCCGAGCGCGGAACGAGTACGACGTGTCGACGACGACAGCTGCACCCGGCGCGATCGACCGAGACATGATCTTGAACACCTTGGGTCGCAGCACACCGCGCGCCTTCCGGAAGTGCATGACGTAGTCGATCGCCGTCCGCGCCGGGACGGTGCCGGTGTTGATGATCCGCGCGGTGAACCGGACCTCCGCGCCCACGGGGACCTCGTGCTCGGTGACCGACGGCCCGTCCACCTGGAAATCGGCACCCTCGAACCCCATCAGCTCGAGGGCTCTCGGATGCCCCTTCTTGATCAACGTGCGCAGCGCGTGACGCGCGACCCGAGGCGTGTTCTCGTCGGGGTGGTCCAGCCAGCCCGCCACGATGTCGGCCGCGAGGTCGGGATCATCTCGCGCCAGGTCGTTGACGTGATTGGCCACCGACCGGCGCACGTAGTCCGATTCGTCGGTGTAGAGCGCGTCGACGATGGGGCGGGTGGCCCCCGGCCGTCGGACCAGCTCCGGAACGCCCCTGGCCCACGGGAGGTGGGAGCGCGTCCCCTCACTTGCGAGCCGGCGCACGTGCAGGTCCACGCTGCTCGTCCATCCCGTGGCCACTGCGAGCGTCCGCTCGAACCGGGCGTCGAGCATGCTCCGGATGGCGAACTCAGCAGTGAGTCGAGTCGTGAGCAGAGCGAGGACGTCCAGTGCGTCGTCGAAACTCCGCGCGGACCCCGACTCCAGAGCTCGGTCGATGACCGCCTCCGAGACCGGCCACAGCATCCACCCGGTGAACGTCTCGTCCGCGAAGGCGGCGCGGACGGCCGAGGACGTCCCGTCGTACGAGGGCGGGAGATCGACCAGGAGGGCGTCGCGCACGATGTCCACCCGCCGGCGGAGCTTCTCCGCGCCGACGCGACTCGCCTCGAGCGCCGCCGGTCGGACGCCGACCCGTCGGAGCGCCCCGGCGAGGTGCGTGATCAGCGCGGCGTCGATCAGCTCGTCCATGGCCCCCACGACGATCAGCCGACCCGGAAGACCGGCCAGCCGATCTCGGTGCGCCACGCCGCCGAGTCGGGCGTGTCCCGCGGCCCGACCAGGTAGCGCTCCCGCACCGGCCCGGCCACCGACATCGCGTTCTCCACGACCCAGGTCCCGAGCTGGCCGTAGGTGACCTCGACGCCGTCGTGCTCGCCGACGTGCGTGGTGACGGCCAGTTCCACGGGCGGCAGGTCCGCGGGGTGAACGCGTCCGGTGCGCGGCGGCGCCGCGGTCGGCAGGTACAGGAGCGCGTGACCGCGCTCCTGCTGGAAGAGCGCGTTGTCGTAGGTGCCGCCGAGGGGCCCGGCCGCGGCGGGGCCGACGGCCGCGTCCAGCTCGGCCACCGCCCCGGCGAACCAGCTCTCCACCTCGTGGTGCCCGACGACGCCCTCCACCGCCGCGACCGTCCTTGCGGGCTCCGCGCGCAGCTCGACGTCGAGCGGCGCGGGCTCGGGCCGGAGCAGGCGGCGCAGGGAGACGACCGCGCTACGGGTGCGGTCGAGCTCGTCCTCGAGGCGTTGCAGGTGGTCCGCGACCAACGTCGCGCGGACCTCGGGATCCGGGGTCCGCAGGATCCGCCGGACGTCGTTCAGCGGGACGTCGAGTTCGCGGAGCCGGTGAATGACCTGCGCGGCCGGAATCTGGTCCACGCCGTAGTAGCGGTAGCCGGTGGACTCGTCCACGACGGCGGGTTCGAGCAGGGTCGCCTCGTGATAGCGGCGCAGCGTGCGCACGCTCAGGTGCGTCAGCTGCGAGAACTCGCCGATGGTCAGCACCCCTGCAGCGTGGACCCTCCCCCCGGGGGAGAGTCCACGGCTTGACCCTCCCGCGTCGCGAGCTCGCACGGTGGGCTCATGACACAGCAGACCGCCCCCCAGTCCGACGCGCTCCCCACCACGGTGCGCGACTTCCTCTCCGCCCACGTCGTCCGCGACGCCGACGCCTCCTGGTCGTGCCTCACCGAGGACGCGGTGATCGTCGACCAGGGCGAGACCTTCCGCGGCCCGGAGCAGGTGTACGCGTTCCTGCGGGACGCCGGGTCCGAGTTCGCGTACACGACCGAACAGATCGGCGCCCACCGCATCGACGACACCCACTGCGTGGCCGTCCTGCGGCTCGAGGGCACGTTCCCGGGCGGCGTCGCGGAGCTCGACTATCGGTTCACGCTGCGGGACGACCGCGTCGCCGAACTCGTCATCGCCAACCACGACGCCTGACGGACGACGACACCATGGGCAACGATCGTGATCGTCTGGACGGGCGTCGGGCCCTCGTCACCGGGGGCTCGAAGGGCGCGGGGAGAGCCGTGGTCGAGCGGCTGCGGGAGATGGGGGCCGACGTCTACACGACGGCCCGGACGATGCCCGACGGGTACGACCGCCCCGACCGCTTCGTCGCGGCGGACACGTCAACCGTCGAGGGCACGGATGCCGTCGCCGCTCGTCTCGCCGAGGACGGCGGCCCCCTCGACATCCTGGTGCACGTCGTCGGAGGTGCCTCGACCCCGCCCGGCGGGTTCGCGGTGATCACCGAGGACCAGTGGCTCGTCGAGCTGAACCTGAACCTGCTGGGGGCGGTGCGGCTCGACCGGGCCCTGCTCCCGGCCATGCTCGAGGCCGGGTCGGGCGTGGTCGTGCACACCACCTCGATCCAGCGCGAACTGCCGCTGTACGACGCGTCCCTGGCGTACGCGACGGCGAAGGCCGCCCTGCGCACCTACGGCAAGGGGTTGGCCAACGAACTCGCCCCACGAGGGGTCCGGGTCAACGCCGTCAGCCCCGGCGGGATCGAGACCCAGGCCTACGAGGACTTCGTCGACCGGATCGCCGAGGGCGACGGCCTCACCCGGGACGGGGCGAAGCAGCGGATCTTCGACTCCCTCGGGGGCGTGCCCCTGGGACGGTTCGCGCACCCCGAGGAGATCGCGGACCTGGTGGGCTTCCTCGTCTCGGACCGGGCCGCGGCCGTCGTCGGCGGCGAGTACGTGATCGACGGCGGCACCGTCCCGACGGTCTGAGAGGAGACGACATGCACCAGCCCGCGCGGAGGACCTGTCCGGCCTACCGCCCACCTTCGTCGACGTCGGGTCCGCCGAGACCCTCCGGGACGAGGACGTGGCCTTCGCGAGTCGCCTGTGGCTGGCGGGCGGCCGCGCCGAGCTGCACGTCTGGCCCGGCGGGTTCCACGGCTTCGACGTCGTCGCCCCGCACGCCGTGCTCTCGCGGGACGCCGTCGCCGCCCGGGCGGCGTGG
Organism: Actinomycetospora chibensis; assembly: GCF_028737215.1. Taxonomy (GTDB): domain Bacteria; phylum Actinomycetota; class Actinomycetes; order Mycobacteriales; family Pseudonocardiaceae; genus Actinomycetospora; species Actinomycetospora chibensis. The sequence goes on from NZ_JAQZAM010000005.1 coordinate 218,812, forward strand.
CTCCGGCGTCAGCTTGATGGTCCTGACACATGCGGGGTTGGTGGCTCTGTGGTGCGCACAGCGCCGATGTAGACCCCCGCATGGGAGGCCCGGGGCGCAGCGATCGGATAGGGGGAGGACGCCGAGAACCACCGCAACCGCCTGCGGAAGCGCAAGACCGCCGCCCTGCTCGAGGCGCTCGCCCAGGTCGAGCTGAGCGGCCACGAGCGTCGGTGCCTGATGTGGGTGGCGGCCTGCGAGACGCACATGGTCGCCACGCTCGCGACGCTGATGCGTCGGTCGTACGCCGCGGGCGTCGAGGCCGGCCGTGAACCCACTTGTTCGCTCGCCGCCGGGAGGTCCTGGTCCTGCAGTCATGATCTTCGAGGCCGTGGCTGGGGTCGCTCGTTCTGGACGTGTGACCCGTCCGGCGCCGAGGGGCAACTGTGCAGCGTCAGCTTCCGCTGCGCGCAGGAGGCGGACGGCGGCATCGTGCGAGCGCAACATGTCGCGGGCGATATGGGTCTCCTCGAAGCTGGACCCTGGCTACCCGTTCGAGCGATCGGGCACGTACGGTCTGCGATCGCTCACGCGACGAGTTGCGTCTTGTGGGAGGCTTCCTGAGCTGTTAGGTGCCTTCTAGCCTTTATCCATGTCACGGCGTGTGCATCTCGTGGGAAGCTGGCCGGCGGTCACGGCCCACGCAGCCATGCGCGAGATGGCCCAGCGGTGTGGCGGTGTGCTGACCTCTCTACCTGACGGGGAGACCGGCGAGCGCGAGCGCTGGATCGCCAACATCGCCGAGAGCCTCCGCGCGCATCCCGACCTCGATGTCCGGCGGGACGGCCACTGGACCTCCTACGACGACGTGCTCGACTTTCGTGTCCGTCGAGGGCACCGCCTCCGGGGCCGCGACCTGGACCTCCAGCACGTCGAACCCCACCGAGTCGGTCGGCGAGTCCTCGACGCGCTGCATGCCGAGGGGACTGTGCCGGCCGATCTCAGGTTCCAGGTCGGGCTGCCCGGCGACCTGGACCTCGCGACGTTCCTGATGGGACGAAGGGGCGGACTCGTGTACCGGCGGGCGTTCACCGACGCCTTGCTCAGCGAGATCGAGGAAATTCACTCAGCAGACGGCTCCGAGGTCGTTTTCCAGCTCGAGATCCCACTCGAGCTCGTCCTCGTCGCCATGGCACCTGGGTCGCTGCGTCCGGTGGTCGCCGGGTGGCTCGCCGCTGGCATCACCGAGCTCGCCCGCCGCGCCCCGCTCGGCGCGCGGTTCGGACTGCACCTGTGTCTCGGCGACCTGCAGCACCGGGCCCTCGCCCACCCAGAGGATGCCGGCCCAGCGGTGATGCTCGCCAACGCGATCGCGCGGCGCTGGCCGACCGGGCGTCCTCTGGACTACGTCCACATCCCGCTCGCGGCCGGCGAGGAACCACCGTCACTCGACCCGCGGGCCTACGAGCCGCTCGGGCGGCTGCGGCTTCCGGTCGGGACGCGTCTGGTCGCGGGATTCCTTCACGAGCGACTGCCATCCAAGGAGCACCGGTCGATCCTGGCTGCGGTCGAGAACGTGGTGGGCCACGAGGTGGACGTCGCGGCGTCGTGCGGTCTCGGACGACGCGGGCACGAAGCAGCCGTCGCCACGGTGGATCGGGGCGTGGAACTCTGCCTGGTCTCCGCCGTCGGTGTCCCGCGCGCCCGCGAAACGACCAGGGCACCAACCCCAACGCCCTCGTGACCGCACCGAGCGCCGAGGGGCCCCCGACGCGTGAGGGTGCGGGGCGCTCGAAGAGGTCCGCACGGGAAGGTGGTTCAACGCGAGGGCCAAACCCAGAAGGCCCGACCCCAGGAGGCCCGACCCCAGGCCGACCCGCTCGTCCTGGTCGAACTACTCGCACCTCGTCCTCGGGGTAGAACACCGCCCACAGCGCCTGCCCCGGGGGATGACGAGACCGCCTGACCTTGGCGCATGCGCCGTCGACGAACACTCGGTCGGTCCCGCCTGGCGTCGTTGCCCGCCACGTCGTCAGGTCCACGGCCTCGACGGCGCTGCTGAGCGGCATCGGCTGGTGTGAGCTTCTCCGCGAAGCCGCGCCGGGCCGAGTCAGGAGATCAGGTCGTCGAGCTCACCGGCCTTGATCGCGTCGACCAGCCTGGCGATCTCCATCGCGGCACACGTCAGTATCGGACCGTGTGGGTCCTTCGAATCCCGCACGGCGATCTGCCCGTCGGGCATGCGGGCCATCTCCACGCACGCGCCGTTGGGGTTGCTGCGGCGGCTCTTCTGCCATGCCAGGACCGGTCCTCCGGCGTCAGCGATCGGTCCGGACCCCGCTCCGTCGTGCGGCATCTCTCTCCTCCCGAGGTACCCGCGCCTCACGGTTCCGGTGCGCGTGCATCTGAGCGCTCGTTTGCGATTGCACCGACCGTCGATCCGGCGACGCAACGTGTCAACTGGCACGCGGCGGGGTGCTCCCCGGACGCGGTGGATGGTCTTCCCCTTCGCCTTCTCGCCGGTCTGGGTCAGCGGAGCAACTTTGGTTGGTGTTGTGGTGCCGCGTGGTCCGCCACCGCGCCCAGGTCATCGATGTCGCCCAGCGTTGACGGTTCGGCCGGGAACGGGCGGGTGGTCGTTGAGCACCAGCCGGTTCCTCCAGTGCCTGCCAGGCCGAGGGTGTGCCAGCGCTGCGAGTCGCTCGATAGGGTCACTGTCGGTACTGATGAGCAGAAGGGCGGAGCCCATGACCAACCCGAGCCAGGCTGCGACCGGAGGAGCGAACCCCTCCGCAGGGGTGATCGATACTTCCGTCCCTTCGATCGCCCGGGTCTATGACTATCTGCTGGGCGGCAAGCACTACTACGACGTGGACCGGGTGGCCAGCGAGGCCATGATCGACGCGGTGCCCGAGACGACGTTGCTCGCCGCGGCGAACCGCAACTTCATCCGCCGCGCCGTGCGGTTCCTCGTGGGCGAGTCCGGCATCGACCAGATTCTGGACATCGGCTCGGGCCTGCCGACCGCCGGCAACGTCCACGAGATCGCTCAGGAGATCAACCCGAACACCCGGGTCCTGTACGTGGACAAGGACCCGATCGTGCTCGCGAACGGCCGAGCCCTGCTGAGTGCCAACGAGAACACCGTCGTGATCACCGCCGACCTGCGGGATCCAGAAGCCATCTTCGAGAACCCTGAGACCCAGCGGCTCTTGGACCTGAGCCGGCCCCTTGCTGTGATCCTCGGTGGCATTCTGATGCACATCGAAGACGAGGAGAACCCGCACGGGATCGTGGCGATGATTCGCGACCGGCTCCCGTCCGGCAGCTTCCTGGTGCACTCCGGCTGTGCCGACCCGGGCGAACCACGCGCCCGCGAGCTCAACCAGATCTTCTACGACTACAACATGGGCTCTCGGTGCTTCCGACCCACCGCGGAGCAGGCCGACTTCCTGAAGGGGCTCGAGCTCGTCGAACCCGGCCTCGTGCCCTGCAGCGAGTGGCGACCCAGCTTCGACTTCCCCGACCCGGACAATCCCGCACACCAGATGGTCATCGGGGGCATCGGCCGGAAGCCCTGACGCCCGGCCGACGCACGATTCAGCGCCCTGCTGCCTCGAGCCACCCTGATCTGGCACACTCTCGCCAACCCTTGCACACGGGCGGTGGTCATCATCGGTGAAGCGGGTTGGCCCGGCCACCAGCAGAGCCTGCGGGCGAGTGGCGGCGGTCCGACAGTGCTCCGCATCCTCGTGGGCACCCAACTACGGCGGCTACGAGAACAGTGCGGCATGAGTCGGGCCGCCGCGGCCGACCTCATCCGAGGGTCGGAAGCCAAGATCAGCCGGCTCGAGCTCGGGCGGACGGGATTCAAGCAACGCGACGTCGTGGACCTCCTCTCGGCCTACGGGGTGACCGAGGACGCGGAGCGGGAGGCCGTCCTGGGCCTGGCCCGGCGGGCGAACGAGCCGGGTTGGTGGCAGTCCTACAACGACGTCATGCCGGGCTGGCTGGAGATGTACGTCGGCTTGGAGCAGGCCGCATCGGTGATCCGCAGCTACGAGCCCCAATTCGTCCCCGGGTTGTTACAGACCGAGGCCTACGCCCAGGCCGTGATTGAGCAGGGTCAGGTTGCACAGCCAGCCGACGTCAAAGAGCGGGTCGCGTTACGCATGCGGCGACAGCATCTCCTCAATAATCCAGGCGCACCCGACTTCTGGGTCGTGATCGACGAAGCGGTCCTGCGACGGACCATGGGCAACACCGAAGTGATGCGCAGCCAGCTGGACCACCTCCTGTCGATGATGAAGCGACCACGGGTGACCGTTCAGATCATCCCCTTCACCCGCAGCGGCCAGGTGGCGACCGGTGGGCCGTTCACGCTACTGCGCTTCGCCGAGCCCGACCTGCCCGACATCGTCTACCTCGAGCAGCTCACCAGCGCCTTCTACGTGGACAAGCGTGAAGACGTCGAGACCTACCTCGAATTGATCGACCGGCTGAGCGTGACCGCGCTGACCCCCGACGAGAGCGCTGACGTCGTGGCCGCAGCCCGCGCCACCCTCTGACCCGTCATCTGGCGACCACACCCGCCACCAGCGGGGACCGAGATCATCTAGATCGGGTGGATGCCCGCGGCCGGAACCATCTTCTCACGACGCAGAGAGCGCTCGCGGGCAGCTTCCCTGAGCTTGCAGCTGCACACGACGATAGTTACGCTCATCTCAGATGCACATGCACAGCAGGGGCACTCGCGGAGGTGAGTAGGTTGCGATCCTTCTCCGATGTGAGATCGCACCTAGTGGTGTCCTTCACGACAGAGTCGCCCCGCCGTCCGACGGGTGCGGTGAGTAGCCATGCGCGGCGCGCATAGCGGCCACCACCGCGCGACTCGGCGACCCGAACTCGTCGAGCTGACGTGCGCGCTCGACGGCAACTCGCATCTGGTCGGTCTCGACGTCTTCGCGGCAGCCGCGCGATCACAGCGTGGAGTCTTCTCGGCGGTGTGCGGCCACGAGGTCATGGCCGTCTCGATGTCGACTCCACCCGGTCCCCCGTGCCGGCCATGCGGCTCGCTCTGAGCTGAACGCCTTGGAGGGCGCGATCAGGCGACGACGCCCGGCGTACCCCAAGGAGAACCTGGGTCCGCTAGCGTGCAGAGGTACATGCAGACGTTGCTTGCACCGGCGGGCCGGGGCGATGCTGGCGGGGGTCGGCCGAGGGCGAGGTGACGTCACGTGCTTCAGTGCTGCCCCAACGGTGCGCGCCCGCCCGATGCGTACCCGGCCGTGCCGATGACCCCCCGTGATCTCGCCAGGGACGCCCGCGTGGTGGCCGCAATGGGAGTGCGCAGCCTGCACGTGCACCCCCGCGACCAGGACGGCCGGGAGAGTCTCGACGCGGGCACCATCGGGGCGGTAACCAGCGCGATCCGCGCCGCGGCGCCGCGGACGGAGGTCGGTGTCACGACCGCCCGGTGGGTCGAGCCCGATCCCGTCGCCCGCACCGAGAGCATCGGACGATGGGGGCGCCTGCCCGCCCACGCCCGCCCCGACGTCGCCTCGGTCAACGTCCACGAACACGGGTGGCAGCGAGTGTGCGCCGCCCTCGAGGCGGTGGGCATCGGGGTGGAGCTGGGTGTCTGGACCTCCGGCGACGCCGTGCAGCTCAAGAAGGCCGGTCTGCCGAAGGGCACGGTCCGGGTCGTGGCCGAGGTCACCGTGACCGCTCCAGATATCGCAGTCGTCGAAGCGCGGCGCATCCTCAAGGCGCTCGGCTCGGTACCCGCTCCGATCCTGCTCCACGGCGAGGACGCCGGGGCCTGGCCCGTCCTCGAGTACGCCCGGCGCATCGACCTCGACACCCGGATCGGCTTCGAGGACACCCTCGAGGGCCCGGATGGCACCAGGCGGGCCGTCAGCAACGAGGAGCTCGTGCGCCACGCATTGGCCCGCTGAGGAAGTCCGTCACCCCGCGCCACAGTGGCGGAGCTCGATGCGGACGGCCAAGACGTGACAGTCCTGGGGCATGACAGGTTCGCCGGGGGCCGCGCGTAACCCCTTGCCGATCACGAACAGAGGGCCCGCAGCGTCGCTGCGACCCCTCCTTCTGATCCGACGTTGCGGGCCTACCGCGTTCCACGCCCCACCTTGACCCTCCCCATAGATCGCCGACGGTGCCGGGGGCGGCGATCGCCCCGCTCTGGGAAGTCGCGTCACGGCGCCGCTCGGTGGCAGATCAGTTCCGCGAGAGCGGAACCGAGGTCGTCGTACTCGCCGAGGAGGCGGAGCAGGCCCAAGGCCACCAGCGGGCGGGTCACGGCTGGTGCGATGGACGCTGAGCAGAAGCTTCCGGACCGCGCGGACGCGCTGTCACGCTCGGCGAGCAGCGCGGAAATCCCGACGGCACCCAGGTACGTGATGCCGGCGCCGTCGAGCACCATGTTCAGCGCGCCAGCGGCCGCCACCTCAGCTGGCTCGTCGCGCAAGTGTCCGACCATCGACACGTCGACCTCACCGACGACGTGCGCAACCACGGTGTTCGGGGTGATCCACAGGTGGGCTACTCGGCTTCCCGTGGTGCGCCGCGGAGAGGACCCACGTGACCGAGCCGGAGAGCTCGCACCGGGGTGTGCGGATTTGCCGGAAGACCGCCAGGCGGTCCTGTGGGTGTGCGAAGCCCGGCGGGGGTGCCGCCGAAGGCAGCGACGCCCAACCGGGTGCGGAACGGCGCCACAAGGTCACGGTCCGGTAACGCTCGCCCGCTGATGGGCGATACGCCCACGACGGGAGCGCCGGCCCCTCGCCGTGTCCCGTCGAGGTCGGGTCTCCGTGGCGGCCCGCGCAGTGGTCGCTCGGAGACCCGACCTCACCCGTCCGCTCCGACGACGGACTCCCGCTTAGGAAGGGCAGCGTTACGGTGGGCACCGCTGCATCGCGACCTCCACGGCTGCGGCAAGGCGGCCTCGACCCCCGGAGGCTGCTGACCCGACCTCGCCGTGGGCCCGATGCCCCGGAGCCCGCCCACCGGCCGGGGAGCGCGGAGCGGGGCATGCGAACGGACCGTGGTCCCGGCGGATGGCAAGCCGTCGGTGGAGATGGCGCTCTGGTCGGGCCGATGTCGTTGATCCGGGTGCTGCTGCCGATCGTCGCCGTGGTGGGAACCGTCCCACCGGCCATCGTGGGGTTGGACGGGGCGTCGGTTCCCGTGACCGAGCTCCTGGTCCCGCCGTCTGCTGCCCTGGTGCTCGGGGGCGTGGGGCTCACCGCGGCGGGGGTGTGGCGGCTCGTCTCGCTCGGGGCTCGTGTCGCTTCGGTCGTCGGCGCCCTGGGTGCCGCCGTCCTGCTGGCCGAGGGCATCGCCGTCGGCGCCGAGTTCGAGCCGATCGAGTCGCCTGGGCTGGTGTACGGGGCGGCGGGCGGAGCGGTCGCCGGGGCCGGGCTCGTCGGCGTGCTCCTGCGGTGGCGGTGCCGGTCGCGTCGCGTCCCACCGCCTCGGCGGAACCTGCGCGGGCGCCTGATGGGCGGAGGCGCCGTCGTCGCCCTGCTCGCGCTCACGCGGACATGGGTCCCGGCGTGGCTCGTCGCGGTCGGCATCGTCGGGATCGTCCTCGTCGGGTTGCCGCTGCTCGTCGGGCGTCTACGCGGCCGTATCCCCCTCACCGCCGTCCCGGCTGACCCGGGTACGACGGTGGGCGGTGGCGGTGCGCTCCTGGTCGATGCGGACGTCCACGCGACGATCGAGGTCGAGCCGGCGAACCCGACCCGCCGTGTCCTGTCCGCTCCGATTCTGCGGGTCTTGCACCTCGGCCCCGGGGACCCGGGTACGGACGCGACGGCCTCGGCCGAGATCAACCGTCGCCTCGCCGGCGCGGGCCACGAGATCACCGTGCTGAGTCCGTGCCTCCTCGACGATCGGGCCCGCGACGGACACCACCGGCGAGGGGGACTGCGCTGGGGCCCATGCCGCCGGGTCCGGCCCTGGGCGCTGCTGGCCTACGCCGCAGCAGCGATCATCGCTGCTCGGGATGTCGAGGCTGACCTGGTCGTCGAGGAGTTCATCGCCCCGCTCGGCTCACTGGCCATACCGCGCTGGACCCGCCGACCGGTGGTAGCGGTGGCGCAGTGGCTCCCCGCCCCGCCGCCGACCGACCGATGGGCACCGCTGCTGGGCCTGCGGTGGTGGGCGATCCAGACACACTGCTCGGTGATCACTTGCTCCCCAACCGCGGGTGCGGCGCTTACCGGGGCGGGCGTACGGGCCGATGTCGCGGTCGTTGGTAGCGGCATCGACGTGGCGGCACAGCACGTCGCTCCCGAACCCCGCGGCGAGGACATCGTCGTACTTGTCGGGCCTGTGGATGGTGGGGCACCAGCCGCGAGCTTGTTCCTGCACGCCTGGGCGCTGGCTGCACCCGGGCTCACCGGACAGCTGGTGCTCCTGGGCACAGGCCCCCACGAGAGCGACCTGCGGCAGGGCGCGGCTCGCCTTGGCCTCGCGCAACGGGTGGAGTTCGCCGACGAGGCGGACCCCGCGGCGCGGCACGCACGGGTGGCGTCGGCGCGACTCGCGGTGGTGGCGCCGGGCACGCCGAGCGCAGCGGCACCCACCGCTGCGCTGGAGGCGCTCTCGGTCGGCACCATGGTGCTCGGCCCCGACACCGCTGCACTGCGCGAGGTTGTGCCACCGACCGTCGGGATGCTCGTGTCCTCGACCGGCCAGGACGATCGCGACGTCGCCGCGCTCGCCCACGCCCTGCGGGCGCTGCACACCGATCAGCAGCGCATCGCCGCCGCCGCCACGCACGGACCAGAACTCGCGCGCCGCCACGACCGCGACGTCCTCACCAGCCAGACCGAGGACATCTACCGCGCCGCCATCGCACGTGACTCCTAAGATCGCCGACCAGCCGGGAGCCCCCGATCCGTGCTCAGCCTTCACCCCACCCCTCGGGCAGGGCCCGTGAGTGTCCGCCGCCGGCGCCGACTGCACCGTGCAAGCGAGCCTGCAACCTTCGGGCGCGCTCAGCCCGTGGTCCGGCTGACTTTCTCCCCCACCCCGACAGCGAACGGACCACGAGAATGAACACGACCTCGCGGGACTCGCGGAGCTGCGCCGAGGGCTCGACGGGTGACCCATGGCCACCACTCGGCCGACAGGTACGGGACCATGGGCGCCGTCGGAGGTCTCGTCCGACGAGCAAGAACCACCATCGTCGAGCTGGTGGCCGCCGCGAACGCCCGCCGATGGACAGCAGTCGGATCGATCCGACCCCGGAGCACCCCACAGCCTCCACTCAACCCGGCGCGCTTCACCCAGGCCCTCAGCGAAGCCAACGCTGCGGCGGTACAGATTGACCGGGTGGTGGTCGTTGGACAGGGTGAGTGCGATGGTTCGACCTGCTCCTGCCGGGACTCGGCTCTCGTGGGACTCCGTCATCGAACGCTCCGACCTCAGGCCCGACGTGCTGGCCCTGCGTGACGCCCTCTCCGACGCGATCGAGCAGGGCTACTGGGCCCACGTGGCGACCCTCCTCGACCGGACCGACGACGATCTACCGTCCGCGCTGAGCGCCAATGCGCTCCGCGTCGGCGACACGAGCGGGATGGCTCCGCTGCACCACGCCGCAATGCAGGGCGCGCACCCCGACGTCGTCGACGACCTCGTCGCGCGCGGCGCCTGGCGCACGCTGCGCACCGCTGACGGGGAGACCGCCGAGGCGATGGCGCACCGGCTCGGTCACGTCGTGCTCGCCGAGCAGCTCCGTCCTCGCCCCGCGATGGAGATCGACGAGGAGACCGTGGCCGACCTCGAGATCTTCCTCCGCGCCCTGGTCGAGGTGCGGACGCGGCGGCTGGGCCGGCGCCTGCGTCCTCCTCAGGTCGGGCCGTTGGTCGAGCACCCGGAGGCGACGATGTGGGTCGGAGTCCCCGGTATGTACGGGGGCTTCGCGTGCCGCTGGACCGACGGCGCGAGCGAGCCGACCGTGGAGGTCCGCAGCTGGAGTCGGGTCACGGGAGGTTCAGGCCGGGCGCATCGCATCACCGTCGAGGGGATCGAACTCGTCACCCGCGGGCTGCTCTGATCGCAGAAGGGTCTCCGGCTCCGTGTCGCGCTCGGACCCCACCACCCGAGGAAGCGGTCGAGCGCTCAGCGCGGAGCCGCTCGGGAGCCAGCTGATCGAGCCTCGCTGGCGGATTCGGGAAGGGGCCACGAAGGACCGTACGTGCTGCAGAGGCCACGAAGGAGGCCACGAACACGTCAGAAGGGCCCGCTCCACGCGGTGGAGCAGGCCCTCGACCTGCGGAGCCGCCTTCGGGATTCGAACCCGAGACCTACGCATTACGAGGACTTTCGTCACCGTGAGCGGCATGCTCACTGCGCCCATCGGTGCACCTCAAGGAGTTCACCGTGCTCATCGGTAGACACCGGGCTCCGCCGTTCGAGGCCACGATGGAGGCCACGCCACCGCCGACACACGGGGGTATCGCTGGCGTTGATGGGGGCAGCGGCCTTTCCCACGTGGCGATTGCTGCTCCTCGGAGAGCCGGACGGAGTCCGGCCGCGCACGTCGTGACACATGGCCGATCGGGGGTGGCGACCGTCCGTAACGCCGACAGGCCCGCGGGGGTCACTGCACGACCTCGTCCGGCTGGTCGACGAGGTTTGTCATCCCTCAACCGGTGCTGTCGAGAATCAGTCGGATCGCTTCGTGCGGTGAGTCCCATTGTGGGAAATGACCGCACCGCTCGAACCAGTGCAGCATCGCGTCGGGGAAAAGCTCCGTGGCGCGTGCGGCCTGTCTCGGCACGGTCACCAGGTCACGACGACCCCAACCGATCGTGACCCGGCCGGGCACTGTGCCAGCCGGGGCTCCCTGCTGCTTGGGTCCCTTGGTCAGAGCGTCCAGGGCGGCGCCGGTCGACGGGGAGTCGGCCAGCCCGCGCACGTCCGGCAGCACGACCTCGCCGGAGAGCGCCCAGGGCCGCGCCGAGAGCTGCGCCAGCAGCAGGGTCCGGCCCACCGAGCTGCCGAGCAGTGTCGGCAGCGCGCCCCGCAGCGCTCGGACCAGAGCGATCGACGGCCGCAGCGTGGCGCCGAAGACAGCGACCTCGCGGTCGCTCCAGAAGCCGCCCGGGTCCAACGCCACGGTGTCGCCACCGACGCCCCGTCGCGCGAGCTCGAGCACCATTCGGCCGCCCATCGACTGGCCGACAGTAGAGGCCCCGTCCAGGCCCTGTTCGCGAATGAAGTTCGCGACGGAGTCGGTCAGGGTGGCGATCGAGACCTCGCCGGTCAACGGCGGTGTCTCGCCGAACCCCGGTAGGTCGACCGCGATCACCTCACGGTGCTCGGCCAGTTCGTCGAGGATCGGGGACCAGGATCGCCACCCTGCACCCAGACCATGGACGAGCAACAGCGGTCTGCCGCTCCCTCGTCTCACGTGATTTAACGCCGCACCGGGCATGCGCACTCCTACGATTCTTCGAGACCTTCCGGGTCCGACGGACGGTCGATGATTTCCGTGCTCCGCGGCTCGCCCGCGGAACAGTCAGCTGCTCGACACCGGTGTTTCCGGCTCCATGTCGTAGGAGCCCTGAATCTGGGGCGGACGCGTGCCCAGGTCGTCGGTCGTCTTCTTGTCCCACGGCGCCTCGATGAGACTCTTCGTCTCGTCGAGCATCGACTTCGGCTCGAGGTTGCGGTAGGTGGCGACCTCACCAGCGACTACGGCGGTCATGGTCGCTTAGACCGGCTCCGGGTCGAACTGCGACCGCGGGAAGGAGAGCTTCGAGTAGTCGAACAGTCGTCCGGTGGGATCGTCCTCCCAGCTCTGGTAGGTCTGGAACATCCTGTCGTTGAACCCGGTCAGGAAGGGGCCCGGGTTCACGGTGGCGACCTCGACCCCGAACTCCTGGAGTTCGAGCTTCATGGTCTCGGCGATCGCCTCCATGGCGTGCTTCGAGGCGGAGTAGATGCCCGTGAAGGGATTGACGTTGAGCCCTTCCCTCGAGGACACCCACACGATGCGGCCCGTCCCGCGGGCGGCCATCTGCTTCGCGATGCCCTGCGTCAGCAGCAGGGGTCCAGTCACATTGACCTCCCACTGGTGTCGGATGTGGGTGGCCGGAATGTCCACGGTGGCCCCGCCCTCGCCGATGCCGGCGTTGTTGACGAGGATCTCCACACCCCACTCCAGGGCCTTCGCACGGTCGCCCTCGACGGTGACGTCGAGCTTCTCGACCCGCAGGACGACGCCTCGCTCACCGGCCTGTCGCTTCAGGGTCTGGACCTGGGCGTAGATCTCTACGGCGGCAATGACGTCGAAGCCCTTCTCGGCGAGGCGCATTGCCACCTCGTGCCCGAAGCCGGTACCCGTTCCGGTGATCAGAACTCGCTGCACGGGATGTCCTCCACGGACGAGGGGCGGTGACAGCAACGGCGATGGTGTTGCTGTACTGGTCGTTCAGGTCCGGGTCGCGGAGCCCGGCCGGGGGCCAGCAGGGCAGTTCTGCTCCGGAATCCCCTTCCGATTGCGCCGCAATCGCCGGTCCGACCTGACGTGAAACTGCGAAGCGACGTCGAGCCGTGGCAGCGGTTGTCACTACTGCAGGCTGGTCTCGTCGGCGTGGTTGATCCCGAGCGAGAGGAAGGGGCTTCCCCCCGGGATCGACCATGCGTCCGCCGCGGACACCGAAGGCACTCATGTCAGACCTCTCCGGCCGCCCGGCCACGGGACGGCGTCGCCCGCGTGGCCGGCGGGGTCAGTCGCTCGTGTCCTTGCTCTGGTCGATGATTGTCTGGCGCTCGGGGGTGACCCAGAGGATCACGCGCTCGGACTTGATGCCGTTGGGCGGATAGTCGGACCCGAGGTACTGGTGCGCGATCTCGTCGATGTGTTCGCGGGCCTCCGATCCAGTGGTGGTGCGGTCGACACGTCCACGGACCTCGGCGTAGCGATACGGGTCGTCCTCGTCCCGGATGAGCACCGTGATCCGGGAATCCTTCTGGAGGTTCTTGTACCGTCGACGGTGGGTCTCGGTGTTGAGGACCAGCGAGCCGTCCTTGATCGCGACCCAGAGCATCTGGGTCTGCAGCCGGCCGCTGGGTAGGACCGTGGTGACGGCTGCGAAGTTCTTGCCCTTCGCGAGCTCTTCGGTGACCGGGTGGAGCTCCGGTCCGTTCTTCGTGTCCGCCATGGCGGCTCCTCTCGTGCGAAGGCGGGTAGAGGATCAAGCCGCGTGCCCGCCGAAGAAGGTCGGATACGCCTCGGTCAGGTCGGCGGGGCACTCCTCGGCGAGTTGGTGGCCGTACGGGAGGGACACGGTGCGAACGTGGGTGGCGACCTCGCGCACGACGCGCTCGTTGTCGGTGCCGACGAACGGGTCGCTGGCCACGGCGAGGACCGGCATCGGCAGCCCGTCTCCGGATTCGCGGGCTCTCGTCGTGGCACGGTGGTGGGCGTCAGCCCTGGAGCTGGGAGAGCAGGCCCGCCATGTCGGTAGCGCCCCAGCGCTCGATGATCTGGCCGTTCTCGAAACGGCCGAGCTGCAGCCCGCGCACCGACACGGAGTTGCCGGTCGCGGCGACGCCCTCGAACTCCCCGCGGTGGGTCCCGGTGAGGGTGTAGGCGAACGCGACCGAGTCGTCGTCGGCCACCATCCGCTCCGGAGTGATCGTGAAGTCCGGGAACGCGGAGACCAGGTAGTGGAAGAACCGGCGGAACCCCTCCCGGCCCTGCTCCTGGAACGGCGCGGGGTCGTGGTCGACGGCGTCCGGCGCGAACATGATGTCCACCCCGGCGTCGACGTCCCCGGCGTTGAGCCGCTCGGCGGCCTTCTCCTGCGTGGCGATGTTGTCGTCTCTGCTGCTCACGTGGGTGCTCCTGAGGTCCGGGGTGGATCGGGCGGGCGGCGGCGCCGCGGGGTCACCCCGCGGTGCAGCACCACCGACGTCAGGCGGCCGGCTTGAGCAGGACCTTGGTCCAGCCCTCGAGCCGGTCATCGAAGCTCTGGTACGCCGCCGGCGCGTCGGCCAGCGACAGCTCGTGGCTGACGATGAACGACGGCTTCGCCTTGTCCCGGTGGATCAGCTGGGCGAGCTGGCGGTTGTAGTTCTTGACGTTGGCCTGGCCGTTGCCGATGCCCTGGCCCTTGAACCACGTGGTGCCGTAGTCGATCGGGTAGCGCCCGGCCTGCGCATCGGCGTCCTTGCCGCCCGGGTCACCGGGCAGGAACAACCCGACCACACCGATCTTCCCGGTGGGCCGCACGGCCTGGAACAACGAGTTCAGCGTCATCGACGGGTTCTCGTTGCCCTGCGCGTCATGGGCCTGGTACCCGACGCACTCGCACCCACGGTCGGCACCGACCCCGTCGGTCAGGTCGAGGATCTGTTGAGCCGGGTCGCCCTGCGAGTCGTCGATCGCGACAGCGCCGGCCCGCTCGGCCAGCTTGAGACGGTCGGGATGGCGGTCGACGACAAACACCTGGCTCGCGCCGCGGATCACCGCGGAGTAGGCGGCCATGATGCCGACCGGACCGCCGCCGTAGACCGCGACCGACTCGCCCGGGCGCATCCCGGCGAGCTCGGTGGCGTGCCAGCCGGTCGGGAAGATGTCCGAGAGCATCGTGTAGTCGTTCTGCTTGTCCTGCGCGTCCTCGGGCAGGATCAGGCAGTTGAAGTCGGCGTAGGGCACGCGCAGCAGCTCGGCCTGGCCACCCGCGTACGGGCCCATGCCGTAGAAGCCGTACGCCCCGCCCGCCGTGCCCGGGTTGACCGTCAGACAGAACCCGGTGTTGCCGCGCTCGCAGTTCTCGCAGAACCCGCAGCCGATGTTGAACGGCAGGCTCACCTGGTCGCCGACCTGCACCCGGTCCACACCGGCGCCGACCTCGACGACCTCGCCCATGTTCTCGTGACCGAGGATCTTGCCCGACTCCAGACCGGTGCGGCCCTCGTACATGTGCAGGTCCGACCCGCAGATGTTCGTCGTCGTGATCCGCACCAGGACATCGGTGGGCTTCTTGATCTCCGCGTCGGGGACGTCCTTCACCGAAACGGACCGGGGACCTTCGTAGACCAGGGCCTTCATGGAGCAGCTTCCCTACCTCGGAGAGGGGCCTGCTCAACGTCCGTTGCTACGGCGACGACGCGGGGCCCCACTGGCTCCGCGGGGTCCGGCGCGGCGATGTACCGCGCGACAGTGTCACCTGTGCCGGCACCTGTCGACCCCGGACCCTCCGCGAGGGGCACGACGCACTCGGGTGTCCGTCCTGGGCAGCCCGAGGACCTGCGACGCGAACACGTCTCCGTGAACGTGCTCGGAGACCACGCAAGAAGCCTCTGACCAGCACCCGCACTGCCGAAGGAGGCCACGACCCATACCCGGGCAGCCGACAAGATCGACGACAGGTCGTCTGAACTGCGGGAACGGAGCCGCCTTCGGGATTCGAACCCGAGACCTACGCATTACGAGGCACCCGCTCGGCGCGCTCGTGGTGTTCCATCCCGGCGCTGAGCTGGGGTTCTTGTCGCGGTTTACACCCCTGAACTAGGGCGATCCGCGGGACAACTGCAACGACTGCTGCAACGACGGGAGACCTCCCGCCGGCGACCCCGCACGCCCTGACCGCGCCACTCCGGCGCTCCGGTCGGCCTTCTCGAGAGGCCGGCCATGGTCCACGTTCTCCATTGGAACGACAACCGTCTGCTCACCGCACGCCTCGGCTTCGGGGGCTCTCCCTCGGCGGCGCGGGGTCGCCTCGGACAGCTCGGGCGCGCGAGGGCAAGGGCCACACCCTCCGTCCTCGGTGACGCCTCGAGCACCGCCGTGGCCCTTGCGGGAGTGCGTCCGGGCTGTCAGACCCCGGAAGCGCCGGCGAGGGAGAGACGCCGCCGCGACCACCTCCCCGCCGCACCGCTGCCCGTCCACGTCGACCCCTCCCTTGGTGGTGCCCGGGTCCAGGGCGGAGCGCCTGGCCTCCGGAGGAAGTACCAGGGCAACACCACGCGTCCCGGCGGCGTCCGATGACCCGGCCGTCGTCCTGGCGCTCCCTGCCTGATCCGTGGCGCTCGTACACGCCCGCGTCCGCTTCCTCGCTGTCATCTGTGGCGGCCGTGGGAGGCGTGGCCGGCCCGCCGCAGCGGGTCGAAGACAGGAGCGACCGGCGGAAGCCGGTCGCGTCCGACCCGGCCGCCGCCCCGGCGCCAGCCGAGGGCCGGCCGCCTGGGCTTGTTCTATGTGCCATATCGGGCCGGGAGGCCCAGGAACCGACGTCGGTCGTTCCGGATGACCCGGGGTCGCTGTGGTCGCCCCGGTTCCCCTCCCCCGAGCTCGTCGACGCCGCCGCTGCAATGTTGCCCGCGGTCACTGTGGAGGCGGGGACGCTCGCGGAGGGTCCGCGGTGGGAGCTGACGGTCGGGCCGGGCATGTTCGCCGTCGCCTGCCATGACTGGTCTCGCCGGGAGCGCACCGGCGAGCGGGCACACGACGCTCACGTGAAGGACGTGGACCAGGACGTCGCCGCGCACATCGCCACCGGCGAGTGGCCGGAGAAGCCGCCGCCCCGGTCGTCGATCACGGCGTGGTCGCGTAAGTCGCGTGCGCGGATGACGCGCCGGCTGTGCGAGCTGGACTACACGCCGCTCTACCGAGACGGCCGGCTCCCGGCCATGGTCACGCTGACCTACCCCGGCGACTGGCTCGCCGTCGTCCCGACGGGACAGGTGCTCAAGCGGCACATGAAGGCGCTGCGCAAGCGCTACCTGCGCGCGTGGGGCGAGGACTGGGCCTGCGTGTGGAAGCTGGAGTTCCAGCGTCGCGGAGCGCCGCACGTGCACGTGCTCTGCACTCCCCCGCACGGCCTGTCGAAGACGACCGGGGAGCGCTTCGCGGTCTGGCTCTCGGCGGCGTGGGCCGGCGTCGTCGACCATCCCGACCCGGAGCAACGGCGGCGCCACGAGCTCGCCGGGACGGCGCTGGACTACGCCGAAGGTCTGCATGCCACCGACCCTCGCCGCGTGGCGGCGTACTTCACGAAGCACGGCCTGATGGCGGCGAAGGAGTATCAGCACGAGGTCCCCGCTGAGTGGCGCGAGCCCGGCACCGGCCCCGGCCGCTTTTGGGGCGTGTGGAACCTAGAACGCGCTACCCGCACTGTCTCGGTCCGACCCGAAGACGGCGTCCACGCTGGACGGATCGCCCGCCGGTGGGCCCGTGCACAGGGCCGCGCGCATTGCACCTGGAAGCCTCGTACTTGTCAGGCCACCGGCAGGGTTCACCTGCGCAAGTCGCGGTCCCGCGTGCACCTCCTAGCCAACGGCAACCGCGGCTGGGTTGCGGTGAACGACGGCGCGTCCTTCGCGGGCAAGGTAAGCCGCGCGTTAGCCCAAATGGCGCTCACAGCAAGCATTCAGAGTAGCTCGCGAGCCGTTCAACCCGCGCAGTTGCCCGCTAGTGGAACATGACCGCCGACCGGCAGTTCAACGAAGGAATCGCATCCTCTCGCGAGTTACGCTGTTGTAGTTAGTACTAGGTGCGACCGTAAGGCCTACATGCTTCTCGAAGATCGATTCGACGCGTTCCTAGAGCAGACCGTCAATCTCAGGCAAAGCCGCATCGACCAGCTCGACGGTCGAGTCACGGCAATCTCCAACTTCCTTCAGCAACGCTCCGACGAGTTCGGGGACCGCTTCGTCGAGCTGATACCGCAGGGATCATATGCTCACGGGACGATTATTAATCCAGTGGGGCAAACAGACGAATTCGATGCTGACGTGTTGGTGGAGGTCTCCGAGAATGCCAGCTGGGAAGCAAAAGACTATGTAGAACGGCTCTATCAGAGCTTCGGCACGAGCGCCGTATACGCTCCGATGGCGCATCGACGCTCCCGTTGCGTTTTTGTTGACTACGCAAACGAATTCCACCTCGACGCAGTACCTTTCCTGCGACGCCTTGGCGGAAACTACATCACGAACCGAAACAAGAACAGGTACGAGCTGACAAACCCTGAAGGCTTCAACGAATGGCTCGACGAGAAGGACCGCATCACAGGCGGCAATCTCGTGAAGGTGATTCGTCTGATGAAATACCTACGGGACTACAAGAACACTTTCACTGTCGCCTCTGTCGTGCTCACTATTTTGCTCGCGGAACGCGTTAGTCACATAGCCCTGCTGCAGGATATTCGATCCTACGAGAGTGTCCCCGCCACTCTCCGGTCAATCATCAGCGCCCTGGACGATCATCTCTCTGATCACGAAAGTATGCCAAACATCGCCGATCCGAGTTGCGCAGGCGAAACATACAATCACCGCTGGGACCCAGACCTCTATACGAACTTCAAGGCCAAGCTCGGTCTCTATCGGTCGTGGATCGATGAGGCGATCGAAGAGGCTGACTACGATTCGAGCGTCGACAAGTGGGCACAACTGTTCGGAGACAAGTTCCGCCAAACTAGCGTGCCGGTCGAACTATCAAACAAGACCGCGGCGATTACAGCGGCCATCAATGAGCAGAGCATCGACGGTACGTTCGGAATCCCAGTCCGGATCGACCCCAGTCTCGACTTCCACATCACCGCCCGCGCGATAAAGAAGTCCGGGGGCCTTCGACGCTACACACTCAGCAAGCAAGGCAACATGGCGTTGAGAGGGATGGAACTCCAGTTCAGCATCAGGTCAAACGTCCCCGAGCCTTATGACGTCTACTGGAAGGTTCGCAACAGGGGGGACGAGGCGCAACGCGCTAATCAGCTGCGCGGGCAGGTAGTACGCGACGAAGGAAGCCGTACACGGAAGGAGTCCACCGCATACGTTGGCCGTCACTTCGTTGAGGCATACGCGGTACGAGATGGCGTATGTGTAGCAAAAGACCATCAACAAGTGATCGTTATTGGGTAACCTGGGATTAGTAGGTCGGTAGCAGCGACAGCGGATGATCGAGTACGGTCTGCGATGTGCCTCAGATGAGTGCTGGCTTGGTAGCTCAGCTCGATGTCCGCGCGGCGGTGGCCGCGGAGACCAAGTGGGAGCCGGACCTCCTCCCGCAGCCGCTCGTCGACCGCTTCGCGGCTGATCGTGTCGACCTAGTTAGCGAGCACATCGAACAGCTCGCCCTAGACGATGAAGCCTTCCGGTCCTGCGATCTCCTTATTGCTCACAAGTGGACTTACGGACGCCGTCCTGTGGCCCTTGTGCCCTTCAGAGAACGGGTTCTTTACCGGGCGACAGTGGAGAAGATCAAGCCCTACCTTCCCCCTGTTGTTCGCGGAGATGAAGCCTACCGCACTTTCAAGCAAGCTCCTACATCACGTGGCAACGATATCAGTCACGTTGTCACTACGGACATCGCAAACTTCTACAGTTCGATACCCATCGATCAACTGGGTCAACACCTCAAAGGTCGGGCCGGACATTTCGAGCTCATCACTTGGTTGGAGAACTTCTGGCGCGAGATAAGCGGACGATATGTTGGCATTCCGCAGGTGAACGAAGCGAGCGAGACCGTCGCGGAGGCCTATGCCGATGATCTCCAGCGCAGAATTCTCGCACGGGGAGTGACGTCCGTCAGGTACTCGGACGACTTCCGGCTGCTCACCCTTGGAGACAAGCGCGCTGTCCGGGCACTGGAAATCTTCGACGACGAGGCCCGCCAACTCGGACTTCACGTGAACGAGCGGAAGACCAGAACTGACTCGATCAGCGACTACACGGATTGGTTCCAAGCAAGTCCCAACCTCCAAGGTCCAGTCGCGAGGGCTCGAGATGCTTTCATCGACAGAGACCTCTATAGCGACAGTACGTTCGAGCCTGACGAGGCCCAGGAACACCGAGATACAGCAACGGAGATGCTCAATCTTTGGAGCTCCGGTAGCCGGGAATACCAAGAAGGCGAAGCAAGGGCCGAGGTGGTTCGCCATGCGAAGACTGCGCTCGGCCTCCTAGAGACGATCGAGGACCCGACCGCCATACCGTGGTGTGAAGCAATTGTAAGAACAGAGCCCCAGCTAACGCCCGCGGTTGCTCGTTACCTCCGCACGCTTGAATCGCGGCATCATGAGCGGGTCAGCAGCGCCCTCGAAAGCTTGGTCATTTACCTTCCCCTCTCACAGTGGCAGCGCGTCTGGATGCTATACGTGATCGAGGTCGGTGGATTCCTGACCGATAATGCGGTAATTGACTGGGCGAAGAGCAACACAAAAGATGCGAACTCCGAATTCTTGAGGGCGTATTCCGCGTGGGTGCTAGCGTGCAACCATCGGTTGGAAGACTCGACGTGGCGCGAGGCGGCTAACGGTTCAACTTCACTAACGAGCCCCTACCTTGCTGGCGCACTTGCCAACTGTAGAGGCTTTTCTTCGACCGAGAAGGCCCAGCTAGTAGCACCGAACTTCTTGGACCAGCAACTATTTGAGTGGGTCGTACACAACGAGGAAGACATCATCCCTCCGATCTTCTAGGAGAGGAGCCACTCCGCGGTTCGAGATACGGAGTATGTGTACGACTCACCCGGTTCGACACCTCTCCTTCGGATCCGATCTTCAGAGCACCACTGCGCAGCGTCTGTACCGCCGCGCTGTTTGAGCGCTCTGAGCTCTTGGACTTGCCCGGCGGTTGGGAGAAGCTCGAATACGTGCGCAACAAGCATCTCGAGACCGTTGGAATACTCACTGTACTGAAGAGAATCGACGTGTTTGCGTACGAAGTCGAACTTAATAGACTTGAAGTTCTCTGCCGAGAGGATTCCTGTGTCTATTAGCTCCTCAGAGAATTCTCTCCAGATGCCGACTTCGCGGTTCTTGCCGCTGTCGAACCATTTCATGAAACGGGGTAGATACTGACCGCGAATTCGGATACGGAGGTCGTCTGCACTAACGTCGTCGATGGGAATTAGATTATCACTCAGAACGCCCCACGAGTTGAACCTGTCGCGGATTGTTTGATTGAACTTGTAGACACCGCCGGCTGGTTGGAACTGATTGGGTATCCGCCTTCCGCGTAAGAGCAAGTACTTGCCGTCGATCTCTATCCGAATCAGGTACGAGATCGATAATCTGACGTACCGCTTTCGATAGCGCACGGACTGAGCGCTCAGCTTGAGATATCCGGAGTTGCCCGACACCCGGTCGCCGATCGGGATTATCAGCCCCGTCACCGCTCCCGTCAGCAGGCCGGCTAGCACGGCATCGGTAACAAAGAACAGCGCGATGACAGACGCTACTGCAATCAAGATGTAGACAGCTAACCTTCGCAAGAATCTGCTCCTCGATCGGCTTCTGATAGCGGACCCGCTACCGCGTCGGTCAGCATCACTGCCACAGTCTTATCGTCGTGGCGCTTCGATCTAGGTCGCATTCGGCCGTCTGGATCGCACTCTTCCTCCCAGTCGTGAAGTTCCTGAAGAACGCTCAAGATACGGCCGCTAGTCAGGGCTTCTCGCTCGACTTTTCGGATTTCTTCTACGGCACCAGCAGCGCCGTCTGTCGAAACGACGAGCAGGTCGAGAAGTCCCCAGTCGATATGCATACATTCGGCGTAAGCAGCCGCGTTGACCGACGCCTCGGCAATCCAGTAGCCGTCGTCGCTGTTGCGAAGGGGAGCCTCTGCACGTTGAATTCTGGCTAGAATACTTCGATGCTCGTCGTCAAAGCCGCTCCCCGCTGCCAGTCGGTCCCTATAGCGACCTCGTAATTCGGGCGCGATATGGTCCATCGGGTGTTGGATAATAGAGCGTTGGCTACCGTCGGTGAAGTACGCCGATATGGGACTATCGCCGAGAACTAGGACATCGACACCCGCACTGCCCGACCGCGCGATGCTGACAGTGGAAGAGGGGCTCTTCCCGGGAATCAGCGCGAGCTTGTCGGCGGTATGACGGATTGCTTGGCTGAGGGCGTCCCGGAGGTCGATGCCCTCGTGGCGGACGATCTCTTCGATCAAGACCGACCCGAGGGTGTCGACATACTCGCCAGCGTCGGGGCTCACGCTGGGGTCGTAGGCCGACGCGCCGTCGAGGACGACGACGAGGCCGTCGGCGGTGAAGCAGCGGTCTTGGCCTGCCCCCTCACCCGCGGACAGGACGGCATACTCGATGTGCGGGGGTGCCATCAGCTCCACCGTATGGGGCCGGCCAGCACGTCGACGCGCGTCGGCTTCTGATCTTCGAAGGTTCCACGGACGACCATGGAGAACGAGGTCTCCCCCATCTCGCGCCACGTTTCTTGCAACCCGGCAGCAAGGTGCGTCGCAGCAGCTATCGAACCCAGAGCGTGAACGCCGGCGAGGTGCACGATGACGTGGTCATCGCCCTGGTGGCGGGCAAGGTAGGCGACGTCCCGCTCGTCGTGGCGATCGTCGTCGATGGGCGAGGCAAACTGTTCCCCTGTGTCGCGACGCTCGAGCACCCATCGGCCGCCCTCGAGCTGAACGAAGCTGAGCACGGGGTCTCGAGCCAGCAGCTCGCCGCCGACAGGCGCGGAGACAGGCCCACAAATGACCACGGCATCGCCGGCCGGCGTCCAGGGCTGCTCGGGGTCGACGCGGTATCGCTCGCTGTGGAACGCCAGCCGGTGGAGCTCGGCGGTCATGATGTCGGCCGTCTCGTCGTCCTCGGAGGCAATGACGAGGTCACGCCGGCCAGGGAAGACCCGGCCCGGGATGGCGATGGTGATCGGTCCGACGCCGTAGAACGCCCGCTCCGGCACCGGCGCAGTCTGCCTGATCTGAGTGATCCGACCCTTGGTGAGCCCGAAGGCCTTGGCGACCTCGGTGTAGCTGCCGCCGAGCTGATCGCGGGCCTCCTCGATCGCGGCCCGGCGCAGTCGCGCCAGCTCGGTCGAGCGCTGCTGGTAGAGCGCGAGCAGCTCGGTCGCACGCCGGCCCCGAATGATCGGGTCGGGTTCACGCCGCAGGGCGTGGAACTCCTCGGCGTCGGGCTCGGACACCGGTCAAGTTTAGGGGCCTGTACCAGTGGGGGTCGAGGCTGCTAGCTTGTTTAGACCCCTACACACGCAGGTGGCTGCGCTGCGCCGCAGTGTTTAGGCCCCTGAACGACGAGGAGACGCTCCAGTGATCCAGAACTTCGCCATCGACCAGGCAGCGACCTTCGAGTCGCTGCTGTTCCTGTCCTGCGAGCCCAAGACCGCGTTCGGGGACTCGTTCCGGCAGGAGACCACCAAGGACGGGTTGCCGAAGTGGGAGGCCCAGCTCGTCGCTCGCTTCCGGCAGTTCGGGCGGGCCACCAACGAGATCATCAAGGTCGGTCTCGTCGCCGAGCGCGCCCCGGCCGACGACCTCGCGCCGGCCACGCCCGTCGATCTGGTCGGCTTTGAGATCGGCGTGATGGACAAGAAGGACCGCAACGGCAACGTCACCGGGGCTCAGGTCTGGTACCGGTGCCAGGAGGTCCGGGCCCTCGCGTCCACGACCCCGCGCCAGCGACGAAACGAGGCGGCCGCGCAGTCCGAGGCGGCGGCGTCATGAGCTGGCAGACGCGCGCGGCCTGCCGCGACACCGACCCGGAGCTGTTCTTCCCGCCCACCGAGGACGACACAGCGCCGATCGTCGCCCGCCACCTCTCCGCTGTGCGGCCGGTGTGCGGGCGCTGCCCGGTCCAGTCCGAGTGCCTGACCTGGGCGCTCGACACCGGCCAAGACGTCGGTATCTGGGCCGCCACCACGCCCACCGAGCGGCGCGCCATCCGCCGCCAGCGTCTCGCCGGGGTCCCCGACCCGATCGCGGACCGGGAGCCGGCGTGCGCGGCCTGCTCGCTGCTGTTTCCCGTGCCCGCTGTCGACGGATCGCTCTGCTCGACCTGCCAGGAGACGGGAGCGTGACCGTGTCCGAGACCCACGCCCTCGAGCGGTTCTCCGGCAGCAGAGCCGGCCCTGGCTTCCTCGGGCGGCTGCGCGAGCGCCAGGCCCGCCGCGAGTACGAGGCTTCGATCGTCGCCTACGCCGACGTGATGCGCGGCGTCTTCCGCGAGGCGTGCGCCGGTCTGAACATCTGCCACTACGTCCAGGTCGCCGCCGGCGTCACCGTCCGCACACCGCGCGTCGGGGAGGTCCGCGTCGGCCCGCCTACCTCGCTGACTGTGGAGCTGCTGCCCGGCCAGGAGCCAGGCGACTTCACGGCCAAGGAGAACGGGCCCCGGCTCGCGCACACCCTCGGCGCCCACGGGCTGCGGGTCGAGCCGATCGCCGGGCGCTGGGTTCGGCTGCACCTGCTCGACGCCGACCCGCTGCGCGACGACTTCGGCCTCCCGCCGGCGGTCGTCCACTCTGGAGGCGAGGCCGTGGTCCTGGGCCGCATCGAGGACGGCGTCACGCTCGGGCACGCCATCACCGACCCGGCGCACCTGGCCGTGCAGGGCATGAACGGCTCTGGGAAGTCGGTCTTCACCTACGGGCTGCTCTCCCAGCTCGCCGCCGCGCCCGACGTCCTGATTGCCGGCTCGGACATCACCGGCCTGCTGCTCGGTCGGTCCTGGGACGGCACGATCCACCGCGCTCACCAGGTCACCGGCACTGCGGACATCGCCGCGCACGCCGTGCTGCTCGAGGACTTGGTGGCCGAGATGGACCGCCGGCTCGCGACCATCCCGCCGCGCCGAGACAAGGTCGTGCCCTCGGCGGACTGCCCCACGGTGCTCGTCGCACTCGAGGAGTTCCCCGGTCTGCTGCGGGCCGCGGACGGGCTGCCGAAGCCCAAGCGGGGCGAGGGCGTGCCGGTCGGCGACCGTATCCGTACCGCGGTTCTCCGGCTCCTGAGCGAGGGGCGGAAGGCCGCGTTCCGGATGCTGATGCTGGCCCAGCGCTTCGAGGCCACGGCGGTGGGTGGCGGCTACGCCCGCGATCAGTTCGCCCTGAGGCTGAGCTTCAGGGTTCCGGCCGACTCGCTGGAGATGCTCCACGGCACCGATGCCCGCCGGCTGGGCCAGGAGCACGCCAACGCCGATCCCGGCGTCGCCTACCTGTCAGGACTTGGCAGGGACTGCGAGCGCATCCGCGTGCCGTACCTGGGCGAGTACGGCGAGTACGTCGACCGCGTCCAGCGCTATGGACGGCGGGCCCAGTCATGAACCTGATCGCGATCGTCATCATCGCCGGCCTCGTCACCGCCCTGCTCATCAAGAGCCGCCGCGCTGCGCCAGCGCTCGCCTCCGGCGTCGTGACCCTCGTCCTCCTCTTCGCCGCCTTCCCGACCCTCGGGCCTGCGGTGTCGAGCAGCGCCGGGGAGTTCGCCCACCAGCTCGGCGCAGCCACCGACCGCGCCGCTGACGTCCCCGAGGAGGAGCCCCGATGACGACGACCGTCTCCGAGCAGGTCGGGACCGCGGCCGGCGCCGTCCGCGCGGCCAACCACACCGCGATGAGCGCCGCGCTGACCGCGTCCGAGACCTCGGCCGTCGTCGGGGCCGTGACCGACCTGGCGCACCGGCTCCCGCAGCTCCTCGAGCACATCGCCCGGCCGCTGCGCACCGCCGATCCCGTCGACTACCGCGACGACCGCGGCAGCGACCCGATCCACGCGCTGCGCCAGGCGCGCGCCGCGCTGAACGACGCCCGCGACGTCTTCGAGGCGCTCGCCGGCCACCTCGACCGCGCCCACTACCACCTCGGGCACCTCAGCCCGTCCGACCCGGAGGACAGCACCGTGAACACCACCAAGTACCTGTGGCGCGTCGAAGAGGTCGCCGAGCTGCTGGGCATCTGCCGCTCGCGGGTCTTCGGGCTGATGAACGTCGGCGAGCTCGCGTCGGTGAAGATCGGCAGCAGCCGGCGCGTGCCCGACCAGGCCGTCCGCGACTACGTGGCCCGGCTCTCCGAGGGCGCGGCGTGATGGGCACCCGCAAGCCCAACCAGCGTTCCTCGATCTTCGAGGGTGCGGACGGCTACTGGCACGGCTACGTGACCGTCGGACACAAGCCCGACGGCCGGCTCGACCGCCGGCACCTGCAAGCCACCACCGAGGCCGGGGTGACCAAGCGGGTCCGCAAGCTCGAGCAGGACCGGGAGCGCGGCGAGACCAAGAAGGCCGGCCGCGCGCCCACCGTCGCCTCGTGGATGACCACCTACCTCGACACGATCGCCCCGCAGCGGGTCACGCCGAAGACGCTGGACGCCTACTGGTCGCAGGCCACGAACTGGATCATCCCGAACGTCGGTCGGCACCGGCTCGACCGTCTCTCGCCCGAACACCTGGATCGTCTCTACGCGGTGATGCTCGACGCCGGCCGGGCGCCGTCGATGGTGCTCAAGACCCACCGCATCCTGTCCCGCGCGCTCAAGATCGCTCACCGGCGCGGGCACGTGAACCGCAACGTCGCGCTCTTAGTCGACCCGCCGTCGTCACCCGAGGTTGAACAGCAGCAGCTCACCCTCGCCGAGGCCCGCAAGGTCCTCGCGGCCACGGCCGAGCTGCGCAACGGGACCCGCTGGACGGTCGCGCTGTCGGCGGGTCTGCGGCAGGGCGAGGCCCTCGGGCTGCGCTGGGAGTATGTCGACCTCGACACCGGGGACGTGAAGGTCTGGTGGCAGCTCCAGCGCAACCGCTGGCGGCACGGCTGCGACGACGCGCACGTGTGCGGCGAGCGCCTGCACCGACCGACGTGCCCGAAGGACTGCCGGCGCCACGCCACGGCCTGCCCGCAGCGCTACGGCGGTGGGCTCGTCTTCCGCCGACCCAAGGGCAAGAGCCGGCGCACGGTCACCCTGCCGACCCGCCTCGTCGCCGCGCTGCGCGAGCACAAGGCGGCCGGCCCAGGACCTCGAGCGTGAACGCGCCGGGGAGCAGTGGCAGGACCAGGACCTCGTGTTCGCCACTGAGACCGGCCGCCCCGTCGATCCGCGCCGGGACTGGGCGGAGTGGAAGACGATCCTGCGCGAGGCCGGAGTCCGCGAGGTCCGCGTCCACGACATGCGCCACACCGCGGGGACGCTGCTCGTGGCCCAGGGCGTGCACATCCGCGCGGTGCAGGAAATCCTCGGCCACTCCGACGTGCGGACCACGCAGGGCTACACGCACATCGGCTCCGAGGTCGCCCGCGACGCGGCACGACGGATGGACTCGGCGCTGTGGGGCGACGATGCCTGAGCGCCCGATCGAGGAGCCGCCGCTGCGGCTCACGCCGCCCTACGACCGTGAGGACCGCTCGCTGTTCCGGCAGCGCTGGGAGGACGCCGAGACCCACCGCAACCGGCAGCGCAAGCGCAAGACCGCCGTCCTGCTCGAGGCGCTCGCCGACGTCGAGCTCAGCGGCTACGAGCGTCGCTGCCTGACGTGGGTGGCCGCCTGGGAGACGCACATGGTCGCCACGCTCGCGTCGCTGATGCGTCGGTCCTTCGCCGCCGGCGTCGAGGCGGCCCGTGAACAGAACTGCAACGACAACTGCAACGACGCCGACCGGGAGCAGGCTTCCTAGGAGGGAAACCTGCTGGTCAGGGTGGAGCCGCCTTCGGGATTCGAACCCGAGACCTACGCATTACGAGTGCGTTGCTCTGGCCAGCTGAGCTAAGGCGGCAGTGCGAAGGAGTCTAGGCCAGGGCCCCGGCCCGAGGACGAGGCGGGTCTACGCCCCACCGAGCAGGAGCACGCCCAGCACCACCAGCGCCAGGACCTTCACCACCTCGAGCCCGATGTACGCGAGGTGGAGCCGGGAGCGCGGCGCGTCCTCCCCGGCCAGCACGCGGTCGGAGCGGCGGTTGAGGCGCGGGCGCACGACGCCGAGCTGCACCAGCAGGAGCACGACGAGGACGCCGACGGCGACCGTGGGCCCCGCCGGGACACCGGCCACGAGCAGGGCGGCCACCACGACCAGGGCCAGCACACCCTCGGCCACGTTCAGCGCGCGGAAGACCAGCCTCCCGATGCCGAGCCCGATCACCGTCGTCACGCCGGGCGCGCGGAACTTGAGCGGCGCCTCGAGGAACGAGATCGCCAGCACCATCCCGAGCCACACGAAGGTCGCCGCCGTCGCCACCGCCACGGGACCCGGTCTACACCGTCGGACCTCGGTGACGGATCCCGCGGTGAGCGCGGATCTCGTCACCGAGGAGTGCGAGGCCGGGAACAACCGCGCGCCGGGACGCGGTTGCCGTCGTCGTGGGGCTGAGTGCGGCCGGGGTCGCGGTGCTGATCGGGGTCCTCGTCGTCGCGACGGTCGCCGGGCTCGTCCTCCGACGCCGGGACGGGCGGGTCACGCAGGGCAAGGGCACCGGGAACGGCTGGGACCTCGCCGGGATCGACCCCGACCCCGCGGACCGGGTCCTCCTGCTCCAGCTCTCCTCGCCGGTCTGCACCCCGTGCGCCCGCACCCGCGAGCAGCTCACCGCGCTGACGGCCGAGCACCCCGATCTCCGCCACGTCGAGGTCGACGTCGCCGAGCACCCCGGGATCGCCCGGGTCCTCCACGTCCTGCGCACCCCGACCACCGTCGCGTTCGACCGCGCCGGCACCGAGCTCCTGCGCGTCGGTGGCGTCCCCCGCCGTGCGGACCTGCAGGCCCTGTCCCTCGAGGAGACCCGATGACCGGGCGGCTCGACCCGCGCGGAGTGCGCTTCGCCGCCACCGTCACGACCGTGGTCCTGGCCGTCGTGCTGCTCACCGGTAGCGGGGTGCTCGCCGCGCTGCAGGCCGTCGTGTTCGCGATCCCGGTGGTCGCCGGGATGCGCTGGTCTCCCTACGGCGCGCTGTACCGGACGCTGCTCGCGCCGCGCCTCGGCGCGCCGCGCGAGCGGGAGGAGGCGACGCCGGTGCGGTTCTCGCAGGCGGTCGGGCTGGTCTTCGCCGCCGTCGCGGCGATCGGGTACCTCAGCGGCGCGACGGTGCTGGGCATCGTGGCGACGGCGTTCGCGCTGGCCGCGGCGTTCCTCAACGCGGCGTTCGGCTTCTGCCTCGGGTGCGAGGTGTACGGCCTGCTCGGACGGGTCCGCGCGGCCCGCTAACCCACCGTCGGGACGGCGTCGAGGACGATGCCGAAGACGTCGCGGTAGATCTCGAGCTGCTCGTCCTCGGGCACCGTGCGCTCCTCGCGGGAGCCGTCGTCGCCGGTGACGATGTGGCGGTCGCCGGCGAGGGTGACGCGGCCGGCACGGGTGAGGCGGGAGCAGGTCAGCCCGAGCGCGAACGGCGACTCCGGCGAGGTCGAGTGCCACCAGGACAGTGGCAGGAAGTCGGTGAGCAGCCGGGCGCGCGGATCGAGGCGGTAGACCACCGTGTCGTCGCACACCACGTCGAGCTCGCCGTCCGGGGCGTCGCGCACGGCGTAGGTCCCGGTGCGGTCGGGCTGCCCGTCGCGACGCTCGAGGTCGACGGCTCGGGCGGCGAAGCGCCCGAAGCCGACGTCGACGAGCAGGCGCGCGCCCCGCACGTCCACCACGAGCGCCATGTGGTCGCCGGGCGGGCCGTACCCGTCGTCCCCGCCGTTGCGCGCCACGCGGGCCGAGCACAGGGTCACGTCGTAGCCGAGCTCGCGGAGCAGCCAGGCGAAGGCCCCGTTGAGCTCGAAGCAGAAGCCGCCCCGGTGCCGCTCGACGATCTTCTCGAGGAGCGCGTCGTCGTCGAGCTCGATCGGCTCGGGCAGGTGCACCGAGAGGTTCTCGAACGGAACCGCGATCATGTGGCGCTCGATCAGGGTGTCCAGCGGGTCGTCGGCCGCGGCACCGATCCGCGCCAGGTAGTCCGTCGCGTCCACATCACCGGTATACACGGGACATGCGCGTCGCCTTGGCCCAGATCCTCGCCACCGACGACCCGGCGGCGAACCTCGAGCTCGTCGCCGACCACACCGCGCTCGCCGCGCAGCAGGGTGCGACGGTCGTCGTGTTCCCCGAGGCGACGATGTGCCGGTTCGGCGTCTCGCTGAAGCCCGTCGCCGAGCCGCTCGACGGCCCGTGGGCGAGCGAGGTCCGGCGCATCGCCGGAAAGAACGGCGTACTCGTCGTCGCCGGCATGTTCACGCCGACCGACGACGGCCGCGTCACCAACACGCTGTTGATCACCGGCCGCGGCGTCGACACGGCCTACGACAAGATCCACCTGTATGACGCCTTCGGGTTCGCCGAGTCCGACACGGTCGCGCCGGGCAGCAAGCCGCTGACGATCACGGTCGACGGGACGACGCTCGGGCTCGCGACCTGCTACGACATCCGCTTCCCGGAGCTGTTCCGCGCGCTCGCCGACCAGGGCGCGACCGTCACCCTGCTGCCCGCGAGCTGGGGCGCGGGGCCCGGCAAGGTCGAGCAGTGGCAGCTGCTGGTGCGCGCCCGGGCCCTGGACGCGACCACCTTCGTGCTCGCCACCGACCAGGCCGACCCGGCCAGCCGGGGCATCGACGCGGGCAAGGCCCCGCGCGGGGTCGGGCACAGCCTCGCGGCCTCGCCGTTCGGCGTGATCATCGACGAGCTCGGCGCGGAGCCGGGGCTGCTCGTGGTCGATGTCGACCCCGACGAGATTCCCGACGTCCGCGCCGCGCTCCCCGTCCTGGCGAACCGCCGGCTCTAGCCTCTCTAGGCCGCGGCCGGGCGGGTCATCCAGCGGACCCGGTCCTGGAACGGCGCGAGGCGGTTCAGCAGGTCGCGGCGGGCGGCCGCGCCGGCGGGCGCGGAGAACGCGCGGTCGCGCGTCATCTTCGCGCGAAGCGAGCTGGGGTCGAGCACGATGACCTGGGCGGCGCGGCCGGCCTTGGTGCCGAGCTCGGCGTCGCCGGAGTGCGCGGCAGCGCCTCCGACACGCTCGGCCAGGACCTCGGCGGCGGCGAGGCCGCTGGAGTCGGGGCGGGCGGCGATCACGAGGACGCGGGCCTCGTCGCCGGTCTCTCGGGGCGCGGAGAGGGTGACGTCGGTGGGGAGGGGGCGCGTGGCAGAGCTCATCGGGCAGTGCTCCAGATCGGTCGCCGCGGAGCGACGACGCTTTGGTGTGACATCTGTATAGACGCCTGTGACGTTCATGGGTTTCCTGGTCGCGAGGGTGATCCGTACCTCCCCGTGGCTCACGGCAGCACCGCCGCGAGGACGTCGAGGAACGCCTCCGGCGCGTCCTCGGTGAGGAAGTGGCCGGTGCCGTCCACGGTGTGGAGGCCGGCACCCGGGATGTGGCCCCGCAGGGTGGTCGCGACCGTGGACGGGAGCCAGCTGTCCTGGGCGCCCCACACAACGTCGGTCGGGACGGTGACCTCGCTGAGGCGGGCGACGACGTCGCGGGTGTCGTCCTCGGTGAAGCCGGCGACCTGATCGAGATAGCGCCGCTGGCCCTCCGGACCGGCATAGCGCTCGAGGTAGGCCCGCTCGGCCTCGCTGTCCAGACCCGTGGCCGACGTCGTCCGCAGATGGGCCGCGATCAGCGCGGTGAACGCGGCGTTCGGCATCGACCCGTAGACGTCGAGGTGCTTCTGCATGTGGGCGGCGGTCGCGGTGACCCACGGCGCGAGCACGGCGGCGTCGGCGAGGACGAGCGCGCTCGCCGGGGTGCCGTGCACGAGGTGCGCGCGCAGGACCGTCGCCGCCCCGATGTCGTGCCCCAGGAGCGCCGGCGCGTCCAGTCCCCAGTGGCCGACGAGGGCGGCGAGGGTCTGCGCGTGCCCGGCGACGGACGGGGTGTGGCCGGTGGAGTCTCCGTACGTCGGTAGGTCCCACAGGTACACCGGCCGCTCGTGGGCGAGCGCCGGCGCGACGTGGCGCCAGAGGTACGACCACGAGGGCGTCCCGTGGGTGAGGACGACCGGGGTGCCCGGCCGGTCCTCCCCCAGCACGTCGAC
This sequence comes from Actinomycetospora chibensis, assembly GCF_028737215.1. GTDB lineage: Bacteria > Actinomycetota > Actinomycetes > Mycobacteriales > Pseudonocardiaceae > Actinomycetospora > Actinomycetospora chibensis. The sequence continues at coordinate 250,546 of NZ_JAQZAM010000005.1, forward strand.
GGCGATCGTCCCGGTCGGCAGCGCGACGCGGTCGCGCAGGGCCCAGGTGGCGGTCTCGGTCGGCACGGCCCCTCCTCATGGTTGAAGTATCGGTATACGCCTTACCGTAGGAGAGCGAGTGTAAGGCGTGCAAGGCCCTCAAGGAGTCACTTCAGTGGAGTGCGCCGCCGAGATCCGCCGCGGCGAGGAGAGCGACGAGGACCGGGACGACACCCGTCGTCGGGACCCGGTACCGCCGGCCGTCCTGTTCGACGACGCGGGCGGAGGTCAGCGTGCGCAGGTGGTGGTAGAGCTGACCCGTCGACGAGAGCTCGGCGGCCGCCACGAGCTCGTTCGTGCCGGCAGGACCCGTCAACAGACGCCGGACGAGGGCGAGGCGCACGGGGTGACCGAGCGCGGCGAGCACCTCGGCGACCCGGCCGGCGGGGAGGTCCAGGGTCGCCGCTGCGTCGTAGGCGATCGTCCACGACACCGGGCCCGCGCCCTCCTGCAACCGCACTCGTCCCTGGTAGCCGATCTCGCCGGCCTCACCGGTCCACTCGGGCCGGCCCTCGAGGACTCGGCCACCCTCGAGCGCCGCGACGCGCGCCTCGAGGGCCTCGAGGCGCGCGTCGGGGTCGGGATCGGGGTCGGCCACTCCCGGATCGTCTCAGGCCACGCAGAGCACGCGGGAGCGCTCCGCCGGCTCCTCCACCGCGCGGGCGAGGAAGCGCAGCTGGGCCGCGCCGACCTCGGTCAGGTCCGCCGTGGTCCCGAGGCCGCGCCCGAGCACGACACCGATCCCGAGCGAGCCGTCGGGGCGCCGGACGCTGAGCACCATCGTCCCGATCCCGGGGAAGGAACCGCCCTTGGCCGCCCGGACCTGACCGTCGGGACGCGGGCGCCCGACCTCGAGCTGGGCGCGGGCGACGTCGGCGCCGGGGCCGAACGACCCGCTGATCACCGCACGCCACAGCCCCGCGAGCTGCGCGGCGGACCCGACCGCCGTCGACTCCGCCCAGCGCTCACTCTCGAGGAGGTACGCCTCGATGTCCGAGGCCTGCGCCACCAGACCGCGCTGCGAGTCCTCGCGGAACGCGGGGTCGGACGCGTAGCGCCGGGCCAGGGCGATCTCCACCGGCGCCCGCTCGGCGCGCGGCGCCGTGACCGGCGGCGCCTCCTGCGGCCGGACGAGCGCCAGCTGGGAGCCGAGCTCCGAAGGCACGTCGAGGTCCTGCCACCCGCCCGCCGCGGCGGCCTCGACGAGGGCGTCGTCGCCGAGACGCTCGCGCAGGTAGTCGGTGGCGGCGTTGTCGCTGAACTGCACCATCGCCGCGACCATCGTCGACAGCGGCACCGTGCGTATCGGATCCGCCGCGAGGCCGGTGGCGGGGTCGCGCGGGATCCCGAGGGTGTCGAGCGCCTGCACGTGGGCTCCGCCGTCGCCCGGCAGGTACCAGGCCTCCCAGTCGCCCAGCCGGATCGGCTCGTCGGGGCTCAGACGCCCCTCGGCGACGGCACGGCCGTAGGCCGCGGCATGAACGATCTTCACCGCCGACGCCAGCGGCATCGGTCGCTCGGCAGCGTGCGAGACGACCGAGCCGCGCCCGTCGTCCACCACGGTGGCCACGTCGTCGGGCGTCGTCGCGAGCAGACCGAGCCAGCCGTCGGGACTGGTCGGGCTCGCGGCGGGTGCCGGGGCGCAATCGGCGGGCCGCGGCGGGTTGGCCGGGACCGACGCCGTCGGCACCTCCGGCGGCGCCCCGCCGATCGCCGGGGACGACGAGCAGGCCGTCGGCAGGAGCAGCGCGGCGGCGAGCGCGCCCACGGTGATTACGGTTTTCCGTGATTCCGGCACAGCGACAGATTAGCACCGGGCACAGGTCGTCACGCCACCCCGCGTCGCGGGGGGCGTCCTCGGGTGACGACGTTCAGCCGGCGCGCAGCGACGTCACGAGCGCGTCGATGGCGATCTCGGGCTTCACGTTCGTCGCAAGGGCCTCGCGGCAGGCCAGGACAGCCTCGAGGCGGCGGAGGGAGGCCTCGGGGGTGCTGTCGCGGGCCGCGGCGCCGATCTCGGTGGCGCGGTCGGGATGGGTCGAGGTGACCGACGCGCCGAGCCCCCGGGCCAGCACGTCGCGGTAGTAGCCCGCGAGGTCGACGAGCGCGCGGTCGAGGGCGTCGCGCCGGTTGCGGGTGGTGCGGCTCTTCTGCCGCTTCTCGAGGTCCTTCTCCGCGGCCCGGGCCGAGCGCTGGGCCTGCGCGGTGCCCTTGCCGGTGCCGCCGGCGCCCATCGACACCGCGAGCTCCTCCCGCTCGGCCTCGTCGCGGGACTCGGCGAGGGCCGCGGCCTCCGAGGCCGCCGCACCCACCATGGCGTCCGAGGCGGCGAAGGCGTCGGCCGCGGACCTCAGCGCGCGGGGCAGCGCCAGCACGGCGTCGCGCTCCTCGCGCGCCTCGGGGACGCGGGCGAGCCGGCGGGCGCGGCCGATGTGCCCGCCGCACACCGACGCCGCCCACGTCGCGTCCGCCTCGGGGATGCCGTCGCGCTCGACGAGCACGGCGGCGATCGCCTCCGGCGCCGGGGTGCGCAGGCGCAGCGCGCGGCAGCGCGAGCGGATGGTCACCGAGATGTCGTCGGGGTGCTCCGACGGACAGCAGAGCAGGAAGACGGTGCGCTCGGCCGGCTCCTCGACCGACTTGAGCAGCGCGTTCGACGCCTGCTCGGTGAGCCGGTCGGCGTCCTCGACGATGACGATCTGCCAGCGCGCCGTGGTCGGGCGGCGCGCGGCGACGTCGATGGTCGTGCGCACCTCCTTGACGCCGATCGAGAGGCCCTCGGGGACGATCTCACGCACGTCGGCGTGCGTGCCGGCCATGACCGTGTGGCAGGCGGGGCACTCGCCGCAGCCCTGGTCCGGGCACTCGAGCGCGGCCGCGAACGCACGGGCCGCCACCGACCGTCCCGACCCGGGCGGCCCGGTGAACAGCCAGGAGTGCGTCATGCCGCCGCTGCCCGGGGCCACGCCGTCGCCCTGCTCGTCGGAGAACCGGACCCGCGCGGCCTGCGCGGCGGCGGCCTGCAGTTCGGCCACCGCGACGGGCTGACCGACGACCTGCGACCACACGCTCACGCCGTCGATGATGCCCCACGAGCCCGACGGCTTCGCCACGTGCGCGATTCGGGTCGTCATGGCGACCCGGATCGCTCACGTGGCGGAGCCATGCCCGCGCTCTCGTGGCTCAGCCGGTGCTCGGAGGTAGCGCGCGGGCCACCAGCGGCGCGAGCACCTCGCGCACCCGGGCGCTGACGACGTCGGGGGTGCCGTCCCCGTCGACGCGCACGTAGCGCCCGGGGTCGGCGGCCGCCATCTCGGTGAGCGTGCGCTGCACCTGCCAGGTGTCGACGATCCCGCCGGTCACCGGGGCCGCGTCGTGGGCCGACGGGTCACGGTCGAGCAGCACCGTGATGTCGGGACGCAGCGCGCCCGTGGCCCAGGCGCCGAGGCGCTGCAGGTCGGCGGCGTCGAGCTCGTCGCCCACCCGGGCCAGCGGGGAGTCCAGGCAGCCCTCGATGACGACCACCCGGCCCGCGCGCAGGGCCGGCAGGACCTCGGCGGCGAGCACGTCGGCGCGCACCGCGGCCGCCACGAGGGCCCGGGCACGCTGGCCCTCGACCCCGCTGGCGCCGACGGCCGCGGACACCCGGGCGGCGTCGGTGGCGCTGCGGCCGGCGAGCACGACGTCGGCACCCTGCTCACGCAGCCACGCCACGAGCAGGTCGCTCTGCACGTCGGTGTCGGTGCGCGAGGCACCCTCGACGGCCACGAGCAGGCCCGGCTCGCCGTGGCGGCTGCGGCGCAGGGCGCGCTTGACGTCGGCGAGGATCGTCCGGTCGCGCCGGTCGTCCATCTGCCGGTAGGCGAGCACGCCGACCGCCGCGGCGACGACGCCAGCGCCGAAGAGCACGAAGCGGGTGCCGTCGACCTGTGCGGGCTGGCCGAACAGCGTCAGCGTTCGCGACTGCACGAGCCCGACGAGCAGCGGCACCACCGACATCGACGCCAGCAGGTCGACCCGCACGATCGACTGGACGAACGCGACGACCCGCCCGCGCACGGCGTCCTCGACCTGCGCGCCGATGATCGTCAGGCCGGTGAGCAGCGCGGTGCCCGCGAAGAAGCCGACGAGGACGACGGTGGCCAGCGCCAGGTAGAGGTGCCAGGCGACCGCGACGGCGAGCAGCGAGGTGCCGGCGCCGACGATGGCGACGCCGAAGAGGCGGTTGTGCGGCATCCGGCGTGCCATGCGCGGCACCGTCGCCATCCCGAGCGCGAGGCCGCTGAACAGCGCGATGAACAGCACCGAGTAGGCCGCGTCGCCGCCCCCGAGGCTCGCGGCGTAGAGCCGGGCGCTGGCGATCACGGCCCCGCCGGCCGCGAACGCCCCGATGATGCCGACGACGAGGCCGCGCACCAGCGGCGTCGTCGAGACGAACTGCGCGCCGTCGCGCAGCATCGCCAGCAGGCCCGGCGCGGCCTCCCGTCGCTCCGCGCTGCGACCCGAGATCTCGGGGATGCGGAAGGCGACGGTGAACGCGGTGAGCAGCGCTGCGAGGCCGTTGACGACGAGCGCGAGGTACACCGTGGTCGTCGGGCTCGGGTGCCAGCCCGCGATGTTGCCCGACTTGGAGATCAGCGCGAACGCGGCGGCAGCGCTGATCACCGCGACGCCGTAGGTCATCACCAGCGAGAGCTGGTTGGCCGTCTCGATCTGGTCGGAGCGCTTGAGCAGGTTCGGGACCGAGGAGTCCTTGGCCGGGATCCAGCACAGCGCGCAGAGCTCGATGAGGAAGGTGGCGGCGAACAGCCACCACAGTGAGCCCACGAGCGGGATCGACAGGAAGAGCAGGGCCTTGAGGACGTCGCAGGTGACCATCACCGTGCGGCGGTCGAACTTGTCCGCCAGCACCCCGCCCAGCGGGGCCATGAACAGCGCCGGGAGCAGCTTGGTGGCCACCACACCGCCGAGCGCGAAGCTCTGCGCCTGGTAGCCGCTGGTCAGCTGCGTCGCCAGGGCCGTGAGCGCCAGCAGCGAGAGCCAGTCGCCGAAGCTGGCGACCGCCGTCACCGCCCACAGCCGCCGGAACGGCCGGATCGCGAGCACGCTGCGGATCCGGTGCGTCGCGGACGCGGACGCCTCGGCATCGGCAGTCATGTCGGCAGGGGACCCACCGACCGTCGGCTCGGCGATGGGGCACCTCCCGGTCTCGGTGACCGCCAGATTATCCGGCGGTCGCCGGGAACCTCCTCAGGCCCTCAGCGGCTGGGCGTGCCGCTCTTCTTCGTCGGCGCCTTCTTGGCGGGCGCCTTCTTGGACGTCGTCTTGGCCGTGGCTGACTTGGCCGTGGCTGACTTGGCCGTGGACTTGGCCGGGGTCTTCTTCGCCGGGCCCTTCTTCGCGCCCGGCTTGATCCCGTCCTTGGCCCGCTTCTCGGCGAGCAGCTCCGAGGCCCGCTCGTCGGTCAGGGACTCGACCGCGTCGCCCTTGCGCAGCGAGGCGTTCACCCCGGTGCCGTCGGTGACGTACGGCCCGAACCGGCCGTCCTTGACCACCATCGGCTCGCCCGAGGCCGGGTCCGTGCCGAGCTCCTTGAGCGGCGGCTTGGCGGCGGCCCGTCCACGCTGCTTCGGCTGCGCGAAGATCTTCTGGGCCTCCTCGAGGGTGACCGTGAAGAGCTTCTCCTCGCTGTCGAGCGAGCGGGAGTCCTTGTCCTTCTTGATGTACGGCCCGTAGCGCCCGTTCTGCGCGGTGATCTCCACGCCGGACTCCGGGTCCGTGCCGACCACCCGCGGCAGGCTCAGCAGCTTCAGCGCGTCGTCGAGCGTGATCTCCGACAGCGTCATCGACTTGAACAGCGAGCCGGTGCGCGGCTTCTCCTTGGCGCCCTCGGGCAGGGTCTCCGTGACGTAGGGGCCGAAGCGGCCCTCCTTCGCCAGGATCTCGTGGCCCGACTCCGGGTCGGTGCCCAGCGAGCGACCCTCCTGCGGCGTCGCGAACAGCTGCTCGGCGAGCGCGAGGTCGAGCTCGTCGGGCGGGAGGTCGTCGGGCAGGTTGGCCCGCTGCGACTTCTCCTCGCCGTCGGAGGTGATCGTCCGCTCGAGGTAGGGGCCGTAGCGACCGACGCGCACGACGACGTCGCGGCCCTGATCGTCGGCGAACATGCGCAGCGAGTTCACCTGGCGCGCGTCGATGCCCTCGAGCTTGTCGCCCACGAGCTTCTTCAGACCGCCGGCCTGCGACATCGCGTCCTCGACGCCGCTGCCGTGCCCGTTGGCGCCGTTCCCGTTGACGGTCCCGTTGCCGTTGGCACCGAAGTAGAAGTGCGACAGCCACGTCTCGCGCTGGGTGGTGCCCGCGGCGATGCCGTCGAGCTCGTCCTCGAGCGCGGCGGTGAAGTCGTAGTCGACCAACCGGCCGAAGTGGACCTCCATCAGCCCGATGACCGCGAAGGCGATCCAGCTCGGGACGAGGGCGCCGCCCTTCTTCCAGACGTACCCGCGCTCCTGGATCGTGTTGATGATCGACGCGTAGGTCGAGGGACGGCCGATGCCGCGCTCCTCGAGCGTCTTGACCAGGCTCGCCTCGGTGTAGCGCGCGGGCGGGTTGGTGCTGTGGCCCTCGGGGTCCAGCGACTCCGCGGCGCAGCCGTCACCCTCGGCCAGGCGCGGCAGGCGGCTCTCGGCGTCGTCGGCCTCGCCACCGGCCTCCTCGTCGACGGTCTCGACGTAGGCGCGCAGGAAGCCGGGGAACGTGATGGTGCGCCCGGACGCGGAGAAGGTGCACTCCTCGCCCGTGGCGGCGGAGCCGGTGATCCGCACGCTCATCGTCGTGCCGCGCGCGTCGCGCATCTGGCTCGCGATCGTGCGCTGCCAGACCAGCTCGTAGAGCCGGAACTCGTCGCCGGAGAGCTCTCCTGCGACCTGCCCGGGGGTCCGGAAGGAGTCCCCGGCGGGACGGATCGCCTCGTGCGCCTCCTGCGCGTTCTTCACCTTGCGGGTGTACTGGCGCGGCTTCTCCGCGACGTTCTCGTCGCCGTAGAGGTCGCGGGCCTGGGTGCGCGCGGCGTTGATCGCGGTCTCCGACAGCGTCGTGGAGTCCGTACGCATGTAGGTGATGTAGCCGTTCTCGTACAGCCGCTGCGCGGTGCGCATCGTCCGCTCGGCCGAGAACCGCAGCTTGCGTCCACCCTCCTGCTGGAGCGTGGACGTCATGAACGGCGCGTAGGGCTTGCGCGTGTAGGGCTTCTCCTCGACCGACGAGACCGTGTAGTCCCGGTCGGCGAGCGCCTCCGCGAGCCGGCGGGCGTCGCCCTCGTCGAGGCGCCTGACGTCGCTGTTCTTGAGCTGCCCGAGCGAGTCGAAATCGCGACCGGTGGCCACGCGGGCGCCGTCGATCGACGTCAGCGCGGCCTTGAAGCTGCGCGGGGCCTGCTCGTCCTTCTTCTCGGTCGCCCGCAGCTGGGCGTCGATGCCCCAGTAGCCGGCGGACACGAACGCCATGCGCTCGCGCTCGCGCTCGACGATGACGCGGGTGGCCACCGACTGCACGCGGCCGGCCGAGAGCTTCGGCATGACCTTCTTCCACAGCACGGGGCTGACCTCGTAGCCGTAGAGCCGGTCGAGGATGCGGCGGGTCTCCTGGGCGTCGACGAGGTCCTGGTCGAGGTCGCGCGGGTTCGCGGCCGCGGCCTGGATGGCCGACTCGGTGATCTCGTGGAACACCATCCGGCGGACCGGGACCTTCGGCTTGAGCGTCTCGAGCAGGTGCCAGGCGATCGCCTCGCCCTCGCGGTCGCCGTCCGTCGCGAGGTAGAGCTCGTCGACCTCCTTGAGGGCCTCCTTGAGCTCGGTCACCGTGGACTTCTTGTCCGGGGAGACCACGTAGAGGGGCTCGAAGTCGTGGTCGACGTCCACGCCCAGGCGGGCCCAGGACTCGCCCTTGTACTTGGCCGGGACGTCGGCGGCGCCGCGCGGCAGGTCGCGGATGTGGCCGCGGCTGGACTCGACGATGTACCGCGAGCCGAGGTAGTCGGCGATCTTGCGGGCCTTCGCGGGCGACTCGACGATCACCAGACGGCGTCCGCCGTCCCCGGCCGGGGTCGCACCCCCGCGGCCCGTCTTCCGGCCACCGCCGGAGCCCTTGCCGCCGGACTTCGTGCTCGACGTCGCGCGCGAGCCGGACCGTCCCGTCGACTCCACCTCGGTGGTGTCGGCGGTCTCGGTGGTCGCGCTGCGTGCCGTCGTCGAGCCCTTCGCTGCCACGGACATGCCTCGTCTCGTCGTTCGTGTGGCGGGACGCCACCCGTCGCCAGTGTGCCTCACCGTCAATGTGCTTCCGGGTGCGACCGGTCGCATCACGCCCGCACCCGGGTGGGGACGGCGTGGTCCGGACACCGATCGCCCCTGGACAGCGGCCTGATCGGACTGCACCGGCAGGGTGTCGCGGGCCTCACACCGGCCAGATGCCGTCGATCAGATCGCCGGGTGGACGCCCCACGAGCTCGCCGAGACGCCGCTGCCGGCGGGCGCCGACGACCCGGAGGGCCGGCGGGCGGAGTGACGCTCCCAGACCCAGGTGACGACTCGCCGTGAGCAGGTCGCCGTCGGTGCCACGGTCCTCGGGGTCGAGCCCGAGCGTGTACGCGCGGCCGTCGTGGACACCGGCCGCGAGCACCCACAGGCGCAGCCGCGGCCCGTCCAGCTCGAACTCCGCCGGCACCTTCTTCATTCCGTCCCCGGCCGTCCACGCGCGGGCGAGGTCCACGAGGTCGGCACGGAAGGCCGTCCGGACCTCGGGCCGACCGTCCCCGGTGCGCCCGATCTCGGCCGGCACCCCCCGGGCCCGGAGCGCGCAGCACACCGCCCGCGCGCGCCAGGTCAGGGTGGGGTCGGGGGGCTCGGCGTCGATGCAAGCCGTGCGTCCTCGCTTGCACTCAACGTCAGGAAATCCGCTTTCTCGATCCGACGGTTCGAGAACGGGCGCCGGGTCCGCAGGGGGGAGCCCCAGCCGGGCGGCCAACTCGTCGGGGTCGAGGTCGAGGAAGGCCAGGTCGTCGAGGTCCACGTCGGGCGCTGGGTCGTCGTCCTCGTCGGCCCCGTCGTCCGGCTCGGCGTGTCGCGCCCGCGAGCTGGTGGCGATCCTGACGTTGGACGTCAGCGTGGCCCCCACGCTGGCACTGGGACCGGGCTCCTTGCACTCGGCATCGGCCTCGTGCTCGTCGTGATCGTCGTCCTCCTCGGGCTCCGGCGGCGCACCCAGCACCACGATGAGCCGCGCCAGGGACCCGCGACCGAAGAGCTCGGCCCGTCCCGGCCCGCAGAGCAGGCCCTCGAGATCGCTCAAGGCGCGCGGACGGGCGTCCGCCGACCAGAACGACAGCTGCCCCACGCCCACGGAGCCTAGAACATGCGTTCGAACGAACGGGCGTACCGACACCCGGATCAGACGCTCTGCAACCCCACCACGCTATCCCGACGACGCCGTCCTCCGGGGCTTCGTCGACGTTCGCACCACGGCGCAGCGTGGCGCCATGAGTACCGGGCTGATCGAGCCGGCCCGACAGGGCGGATCGTGGACCGGGACGGCGACGTGCCCTGGTGATCAGGTCCCGCCAACGAGCGAAGGGCACCTTCAGCCGCTCTCGTCGGCCGAAGGTGCCCTTCGCTCGGTACTGCTGTGCCCGTCAGGCCTGGGCGGTCGCCGGGGCGTCCGTGTTGGAGTCGGCGATCGCGGTCGAGCGGCGCTTCGACACGAAGATCGCCACCACGATGCCCAGCACGGCGACGACCGCGATCGTGATGCGAACCGCCGGGTTGGCGTCCACGCCGACCGACAGGGCGACGACGGCCGGGGCGATCAGCACCGAGACCAGGTTCATGACCTTGATCAGCGGGTTGATCGACGGGCCGGCGGTGTCCTTGAACGGGTCACCGACGGTGTCGCCGATGATCGTCGCCTCGTGGGCGTCGGACCCCTTGCCGCCGTGGTTGCCGTCCTCGACCAGCTTCTTGGCGTTGTCCCAGGCACCACCGGAGTTGGCCAGGAACACCGCCATCAGCGTGCCGGCCGCGATCGCGCCGCCGAGGTAGCCCGCGAGCGGGCCGACGCCGAGGCCGAAGCCGACGGCGATCGGGGCGAGGATCGCGAGCAGACCCGGGGTGGCGAGCTCGCGCAGCGCGTCCCGCGTGCACATGTCGACCACGCGGCCGTACTCGGGGCGCACGGAGTAGTCCATGATCCCGGGGTTCTCGCGGAACTGGCGGCGCACCTCGTACACCACCGCCCCCGCGGCGCGGGACACGGCGTTGACCGCGAGGCCGGAGAACATGAACACGACGGCCGCACCGATGATCACGCCGACGAGGACGTTCGGGGCGGTCACGTTGTAGATGTCGGTCAGCGCCTGCCCGGCCTCGGAGTAGGCCTGGGTGATCGCGTCGTTGTACGACCCGAACAGCGCCGTCGCGGCGAGCACCGCCGTGGCGATCGCGATGCCCTTGGTGATCGCCTTGGTGGTGTTCCCGACCGCGTCGAGCTCGGTCAGGATGTCGGCACCGGCGCCCGTGACGTCGCCCGACATCTCGGCGATGCCCTGCGCGTTGTCCGAGACCGGACCGAAGGTGTCCATGGCGACGATGACGCCGACCGTGGTCAGCAGGCCGGTGCCCGCGAGGGCGACGGCGAACAGCGCGACGAACACCGAGCCCGAGAGCAGGAACGCGCCGTAGACGGCCGCGCCGATGACCAGCGCGGTGTACACGGCGGACTCGAAGCCCACCGAGATGCCGGCGAGGATCACCGTCGCCGCTCCGGTGAGCGAGCTCGTGCCGACATCCTTGACCGGCTGGGTCTCGGTGCCGGTGTAGTAGCCCGTCAGCGACAGGATGATGATCGCCAGCACGATGCCGATGGCGACGGCGGCGAACGCGATGATCTGCGGGTTGCCGGCCGCGGCGAGGTCGCCGATGCGGCCGGCGTCGACGCCGGGCAGCTCGGTGAAGCTCGACGGCAGGTAGGTGAACGCGGCGATCGTGCAGAGCACGATGGAGATGACCGCGGACACGTAGAAGCTGCGGTTGATCGCCCGCAGCGCGTTCTCGCCCTCACGGGTGCGCGTGATGAACACGCCGATGATCGCGGTGATGACACCGATCGCCGGGATGATCAGCGGGTAGGTCAGGCCCAGCGTGCCGAACGCGACCGAGCCCAGGATCAGCGCGGCCACCAGCATCACGGCGTAGGACTCGAAGAGGTCCGCGGCCATGCCGGCGCAGTCACCGACGTTGTCGCCCACGTTGTCGGCGATCGTCGCCGCGTTGCGGGGGTCGTCCTCGGGGATGTTCTGCTCGACCTTGCCCACGAGGTCGGCGCCGACGTCGGCGGCCTTGGTGAAGATGCCGCCGCCGACACGCATGAACATGGCGAGCAGGGCCGCGCCGAGGCCGAAGCCCTCGAGCACGCGCGGGGCCTCCTCGACGTACAGGAGCACGACGATCGAGGCACCGAAGAGCCCGAGGCCGACGGTGGCCATGCCGACCACGCCGCCGGTGCGGAACGCGATCTTCGCGCCCTTGTCGCGCCCACCCGGCTCGTTGGCCGCCGCGGCGACGCGGATGTTGGCCTGCGTCGCCAGGTTCATGCCCAGCGCGCCGATCGACATGGAGAAGAGCGCGCCGACCACGAAGGCCACCGAGCGCCCGATCAGCTCACCGGTGCTGTTGGCCGGCAGCGCGAAGAGCACCAGGAAGACGACGATGATGAACGGAGCGAGCGTCTTGAACTGACGGGTCAGGAAGGCGCTGGCGCCCTCCTGGACCGCCTTGCCGATGTCACGCATTCCCTGCGTGCCCTCGTCGGCGGCCAGCACCTGCCTGCGCAGGACGAAGCCGATGGCCAGCGCGATGACGGCCACGGCCGCCACCACGATGACCACGATGTTGTCGCCGGCGGAGAACGTGATCCCCGCGGCGAGGACGGACGCTTGCATCCAGCCTCCCGGTTGGCACCGACAAACACGACGCGCCGGGCCAGGCCTCGCGGCGGCTGCGGCGCGTGATGATCACAGCCACGACCCGGCGCGGCGGGCGGTGGACAGGTGCCGCAGTGTAGGAGGTGGGCCTCACCCGGGCGCACAGCAGTTCCCACACGGGCTGTGAGGTGTACGTCTTTCACGAACGAGAGCGCTGACGGGAGGACGCGTGCCAGGCTCGACGGACGTGGACGGCGAAGGGCTGCCCGGAGCGCCCGGAGTCGCCACCGGAGCCGTGCTCGACGGCCGGAGCCGGGGCTCCGTGCTGTTGCGCCGGGTACTCGCCGGGACGCCCGAGGGCGAGAGCCCCCTGACCCACGCCGAGCTCGTGCCCGCCCGCGAGGGCGTCACGCAGGGCTGGCCGGACTGGGTGCCCGAGGACGTCCGCGCACCCTTCCTCGTTCGCGGCATCGCGCGGCCCTGGAGCCACCAGGCCGCCGCCGCCGACCGGGCGCACGCCGGTGAGCACGTCGTCGTCGCGACCGGCACCGCGTCCGGGAAGTCGCTGGCCTACCAGCTACCCGTCCTGACCAGGCTCAACGCCGATCCCCGGGCCACCGCGCTCTACCTCTCGCCCACCAAGGCGCTGGGCGCGGACCAGCTCCGCACCGTCGCGGACCTCCGCGTCGACGGCGTCCGCGCGGCCTCCTACGACGGCGACACCCCGCTCCCCGAACGCGACTGGGTGCGCCAGCACGCGAACTGGGTGTTCACGAATCCGGACATGCTCCACCGCGGGATCCTGCCGCGGCACGGGCGCTGGACGACCTTCCTGCGCCGCCTGCGCTACGTCGTCATCGACGAGTGCCACACCTACCGCGGCCTGTTCGGCTCGCACGTCGCGCTGCTGATGCGGCGCCTGCGACGGGTGTGCGCGCGCTACGGCGCGCACCCGACGTTCGTGCTCGCGTCGGCGACGGTGTCCGAGCCGGCCGTCTCGGCCTCGGTGCTCACCGGGCTGGACGTGGCGGAAGTCACGGACGACGGGTCCCCGCGCGGCGCCCGGGCGGTCGCGTTGTGGGAGCCGCCGCTGCTGGAGGAGGTCACCGGCGAGAACGGGGCGCCGGTCCGGCGATCGGCGGGGGCGGAGACGGCGCGGATGCTGGCCGACCTCGTCGTGGAGGGCGCACGGTCCCTCGCCTTCGTGCGCTCGCGGCGCGGGGCGGAGCTGACGGCACTCGGCGCTCGCCGGGTGCTCGCGGAGATCGACGAGGAGCTCGCGGCCCAGGTGGCCGCGTACCGGGCGGGCTACCTGCCCGAGGAGCGCCGGGCGCTGGAGCAGGCGCTGCTGAGCGGGTCGTTGCGAGGGGTGGCGACGACGAACGCCCTCGAGCTCGGGGTCGACATCGCCGGGCTCGACGCCGTGGTGGTCGCCGGGTTCCCGGGCACGCGGGCGTCGTTCTGGCAGCAGGCCGGGCGCGCGGGACGGTCGGGCGACGACGCGCTCGTGGTGCTCGTCGCCCGCGACGACCCCCTCGACACCTACCTCGTGCACCACCCGGAGGCGATGCTCGGCGCGCCCCTGGAGCGCTGCGTGCTCGACCCCACCAACCCCTACGTGCTCGCGCCCCACCTGGCCTGCGCGGCGTCGGAGATCCCGTTGACGCGGGAGGACGTGGCGTCCCTGGGTGGCGACGCCGCCCTGGCGGTGGTCGACGACCTCGTCGCCGAGGGCCTGCTGCGGCGCCGGCGCGGCGGCTGGTTCTGGTCGCACCCCACCGACCGCCCGCACGCCGGCGTCGACATCCGGGGCAGCGGCGGCGAGCAGGTCGTCCTCGTCGAGTCCGACACCGGGCGGATGCTCGGCACCGTCGACCCCGGCACCGCCCCCGCGACCGTCCACCCCGGCGCCGTGCACCTGCACCAGGGCGAGAGCTACGTCGTCGACTCCCTCGACCTCGACGACGGCCTCGCTCACCTGCACGCCGAGGACCCGGAGTGGACGACCCAGGCCCGCACCGTCATCGACATCACCGTCGAGGAGACCGAGCACTGCGCCTCGCACGGTGACCTCCAGGTCTGTGCGGGGACCGTCGAGGTGACCGAGCAGGTGGTCGGCTACCTGCGGAAACTCCCGTCCGGGCGCATCCTCGACTCGACGCCGCTGGACATGCCCGCGCGCAGCCTGCGCACCCGCGCGGTCTGGTACACGCTCACCGAGGACGCGCTCCTGCGGGCGGGCCTGGACCCGTCGCGCTGGCCGGGCGCCCTGCACGCGGCCGAGCACGCGGCGATCGGTCTGTTGCCGTTGGTCGCGACCTGCGACCGCTGGGACATCGGCGGCGTCTCGACCGCCCTGCACCCCGACACCGGCCGGCCCACGGTGTTCGTGCACGACGGGCACCCGGGTGGCGCGGGCTTCGCCGACCGGGGCCACGAGGCCCTGCGGGCATGGCTCACGGCGACCCGGGCCGCGATCGCCGACTGCGAGTGCCGGTCGGGCTGCCCGTCCTGCGTGCAGTCGCCCAAGTGCGGGAACGGCAACGACCCGCTCGACAAAGCCGGCGCGATCGTGGTGCTCGACGTGGTGCTGACCCGGCTCGCGGAGGGCTGAGCGGGTTCCGCGCCGGCGGGGTTGGGCTCCGCCGCGGGTCGGGGGTTTCGGGGCCGTCCCGACCCGCGGCGAGGTCTGTCACGCCGCAGGCCGGGGAGCTCATCGACCCGGCCTGCGGCGCGGTATGTGGCGGCGGTGGACCGCGCGACGGTCTCGTCGCGGGCGGCCCACCGCCGCGGGGTCCCCGCTGGCCCGGACCGCGGGCCGGTCGCGGCGGGTGCACCGGCGCGTCGGCCACGGGATCCGGGTGGGGCGGCGGGCGCGGCCCTCATCAGATGGGCCTCGCTGGTCCGGCGTCGCCCCGAGGGGACCCGAGTGTGGAGTTGTGGTGGGTGTCGCGTCGGGGGTCCTAGGACCGGACCCCGGTCGCGACGGTGGCGAGGCGGTAGGTCGACCCGCCGCCGGCGACGGCCGGACGCTGCGCGACGGCCTCGGCCAGCGCGTCCTGCACGCGGAACGGGTCGGGGAGGTTCCAGCCGCACGCCGACGGGCGGACCCGCCAGTGCACGGAGCCCTGCGGGTAGGTCGACGGCGGAGCGGCGAACCAGCTGCCGCGGCCGTGCAGCGAGATGCCGCCACGCTCGGCGAGGTCGGGACGCAGAGGCTCGCCCGCGCCGACGGGGAACAGCCACTCGCCGGTGGGCGTCGCCGCGATCGGCACCGGCACCCCGAGCGCCCGCAGGACGGCGGCGGCGCGGCGACCGACGGTGGCGGGGACCTCGAGGACGTCGAAGGTCAGCCCGGTGGGCAGGAGGATCGAGTACGGCAGGCCCGACCACCACTCGGCGATCTGGCTGCAGTCGGTGGACGCCCGCAGCGCCCAGTCGTCGAGGACCGGGCACGGACCCGCCTGCGGTGCGTCGGCGCAGCCGCTCCACACCTCGCCCTGCGGGAAGGTGCCAGGCACGACGGCCCAGCCGTGGTCGGCGAGCACCATGGCCTCAGCACGGAGCTCCGTGCCGTACACGGCGCGGTAGCTGTCCCACCACTGCATCGGTTCCTCCTGTGGCCCCGGTGTTCCTGCTCCCGGTGTGCTGTTCCCAGTAACGGCATGCGCACGTGACGGCGCCACCCGTCATCGCCCATCGGCCGTGATCACACGCCGAGCGTCACCCTCGGCCCCGCTGAGCGGGCGAGCGCACGCTGAGCTGGGTGACCGTGCTCGAACGCCCGGTGGGGTCGCCGCTCAGCCGGGACCGCGCTCCGCTCGTCCCGTGCCGGCTACGCACCGGACACCACCAGGACTCCGGACGGGGTGCCGTCGGAGGCCACGGGGCCCGCGCGGGCGCGTCCTGACGCGGCGCCGGACACGCTCGGCATGCACCCGCACGATCTCTCCGCGACGACGATCACGGTCCAGCCCTCGACGGAGCACGCCACGAGCCGCGCACCGTTGCCGGCGGCGACCTCGGTGGCCCGTGCGCAGGCCACATCGGCGCCGCGCACGGCCTCGCGGGCTCCAGCGAGGGCGGCGAGGTCCGCTGCCGTCTCGGCGCCGTGCCGGGCGAGCACCGCGGCCCCGACCTGCAGCCCGAGGCCCAGGAGGCACACCAGGACACCGATCGCGGCGGCTGCGAAGACCGTCGCGTAGCCGGCGTCGAGCGGTTCCCGACCGCCCACCGTGCCGCTCACCGCGCACCGCCCGGCGGGGTGGGCACCGCGGAGGCCGACGCCGGGGCGACCGGGTCCTCCGGCCGCGCCGGGGACGCGGCGGCGTCGGCCTCCGGCGGCTCGCCGGGCAGCGGTTCGGGGCCCTCGACGGGAGCGACCGGCGACGGCTCGCGCGCCGCCACCGCCTCCGCGCCCACCCGCAGCGCGGGCAGCGCCGAGCCCAACGGCGCCGCGCGGACCCGGGCGACCACGTCGTCCCCCCGGGTCTCGAGGACGACCTCCGCCCCGTCGGGCAGCAGGCGGGCCGCCGCCCGGCGGGCCGCGTCCGGGTCCCCGCGGGCACCGAGGCGGGCGGCCTCGGTGGCGGCGTCGACGCAGCGCAGCTGCAGCACCACCGCCCCGATCGCCGCGAGGACCACGGCGAGCACCACGACGAGGCTGCCGACCGCGAACGCCGCCTCGACGGTGACCGAGCCGGTGTCGGAGTTCCCGGCGCGGCCGGCGATCAGAACGTGCTCGTCAGCGCCCGCTGCACGATCGCGGTGAGCGCACCGATGATCGAGTCGCCGGTGATCACCGTGTAGAGGAGGGCACCGAAGGCCGCCGCGGCGATGGTCCCGATCGCGTACTCCGCCGTGGACATGCCGTCGTCGTCCTCGCGCAGCCGGGCCAGCCGGTGGCGCCAGGTCGTCGTCCGTGCGGTCATGGGGTTCTCCTCTCGTCCCACGCCCCGGCGGGGCGTGCGGGCTCATCGCTGCTCCAGCAGGGGCCCGGCGAGCCCGACCACCACCGGGACGATGCCCAGGGCGAGGAACGCCGGCAGGAAGCACAGGCCGAGCGGCCCGGTGACCATCACGCCCGCGCGCTCGGCGCGGGCCTCGACGGCGTCGGCGGCCTCGGCCCGCAGGTCGGCGGCGACGGCCTCGACGACGTCGGCGACCGCGGCCCCGCTGCGCGCCGAGCGGCGGGCTGCGCGGGCGAGGCGGGCCGTGCCCGGCTCGTCGAGCGCGGGCGACCAGGCGGCGGCGGGGTCGGCGCCGAGGGCCACGAGGTCGGCCACGCGGCCAAGCGCCGCACCGGCCGCCGCAGGCAGGAC
Source organism: Actinomycetospora chibensis (assembly GCF_028737215.1). Lineage (GTDB taxonomy): Bacteria > Actinomycetota > Actinomycetes > Mycobacteriales > Pseudonocardiaceae > Actinomycetospora > Actinomycetospora chibensis. The sequence goes on from NZ_JAQZAM010000005.1 coordinate 267,877, forward strand.
CGGCACCACGGCGCGCGCCGCCCGGTCGAGCGGGAGTCCGGCGCGCAGGCAGGCCGCGAGCTGGTCCCACGCCCCGGCGAGACCGAGCGGGTCCGGGCGCGGCCTCGCCCGGTGCGCCCGCCAGCGCGGCAGCACGGCGATGACCGCGAGGCCCGCGGCGCTCGTGACGACCGCGGCGGCACCCGCCCCCGCGAGCGCGGCCGCGGCGCCCACCGCGAGCAGTGCCAGGCCGGGCACCAGGCCCTCCCGGGCCGGGGCCCGCGGCGACCGGCGCGGGACCGTGCGGTGGTGCGCCGTGACCGGACCCGGCGCCACGAGCACCGCCGCGGCCAGGAGCGCCAGGGTCCCGGGGATCACCGGGCCACCCCCGCGACGATCCGCTCCGTCCAGGCGAGGCCGGCGCAGACCAGGCCCACGCCGACCACGAGCAGCACCTGACCGATCAGCCCCCCGGTGAGCACCGACCAGGGCCGCGCGCCGATCCCCTCGCCGAGCAGCAGCCCGAGCACCGGCAGCCCCGCGAGGACGGCGGCGGTGGCGCGCGGCCCCGCGAGGCGGGCGCGCAGTCCGCCGGCGACCCGCGCGCGGACCCGGAGGTCGCGGGCGACCGCCGCCGCCGGGCCGGCGAGGGCGATCCCGTGGCGTTCGGCGAGAGCCCACGCGCCGGCGAGGCGATCGAGGTGCTCGGCGACGACCGGCTCACGGGCCCGCGCCGCCCGCAGGGCCGCGGGGACGTCGCCCCCGAGGTGCGCGGTGGCGCCCACGAGCGCCATGACCCGGGCGGCCACCGGGTGGGCGTCGGACCCCGCGGAGCCGGCCGCGGCGGCCGGGGGCGCGCCGACGCGGACCTCCGCGGCGAACGACGCCAGGGCCTCCGCCAGCCCGGCGGCCGCGGCCGCCCGGTCCCGTTCGGCCCCCGTCGCCGCCCGCCGGCGGTGCACCGTCGCGGCGAGCGCGAGGGCGGCCACGCCGCCACCGGGGCCCGCGAGCACCACGCCGAGCACGGCTGCGCCGGGGAGGAGCACGCCGCGTCGTGCCACCACGGGCCGCAGGTGGTCGAGGCCCGGTGCCCGCCGTCGACCGGGGAGCGCCCCGCCCGCCCGCAGCCCCGGCACCGGCGCGGGCCAGGCGATCAGCGCGCCGGCCACGAGGAGGAGCGCCGCGGCGCTCACGCCGACTCCCGGTGCAGCAGGGACACGCCGGCGGCGACGCTCACCGCGCGCGGTGCCGTGGCGGACGCCCGGGCCGGCGGGTCGGGTGGGTCGAGCCACGGGGCTGCGACGCCCCGCTCCTGGAACATCGCGCCGAGGTCGGCGCGACCGGTCGCCCAGCCGTCGCCCCGGGTCCAGGCCGGCACCACGACGACCTCGCCGGCACCGTCGCGGCGCCGCAGGACCCCGACGGCGTCGAGCGTGCGCGTCCCGTCGCGGTCGCGTCGGACCTGGAGCACCACCTGCACCGCCGCGGCGAGCTGGCTGTGCAGCGCGGCGGGACCCAGCCCGCCGAGGGCGGCGAGCGCCTCCAGCCGCGCGGGGACCTCGCGCGGCGCGTTCGCGTGCACCGTGCCCGCCCCGCCGTCGTGACCGGTGTTGAGCGCCGCCAGCAGCTCGACGACCTCGGCGCCGCGCACCTCGCCGACGACGAGCCGGTCGGGGCGCATCCGCAGCGCCTGGCGCACGAGGTCGCGCAGCAGGACCTGCCCGGCGCCCTCGACGTTCGCCGGCCGGGCGACCATGCGCACGACGTGCGGGTGCGCCGGGCGCAGCTCCTCGGCGTCCTCGACGCACACGATGCGCTCGCTCGGCGCCACCTCGCCGAGGAGCGCCGCGAGCAGGGTCGTCTTGCCCGAGCCCGTGCCGCCGACCACGAGGAACGCGAGCCGCGCCGCGACGACCGCGCGGAGCAGGGCCACCCCGTCCGCGTCGACCGTGCCGCTGGCCGCCAGAGTCGCGAGGTCGTGGCGGGCGGGCCGGAGCACCCGCAGGGACACGCACGTTCCATCGGCGGCGACCGGCGCGAGCACCGCGTGCAGTCGCACGCCCGATCCCGGCAGGCGCGCGTCGACGTACGGGCTGGCGTCGTCGAGGCGCCGTCCGGCCGCGCTCGCGAGCCGCTGGGCGAGCCGGCGCACCGCGTCCTCGTCGGGGAAGCGGATGGGCGTGCGCTCGAGCCCGGCGCCGCGGTCGACCCAGACCGCGTCCGGGGCGGTGACGAGCACGTCGGAGGTCCCGGGTTCGCGCAGCAGCGGCTCGAGCGGGCCGGCGCCCACGAGCTCGCGCTGCAGGCCCCGCACGGCGGAGAGCACGTCGGCGTCGCCGACCACGCCGCGGGCCTCCGCGCGCACGGCGGCCGCCAGGTCGTCGACCCCGGCCTGCCCGCCGGAGCTCACCAGCCGGGTGCGGACGCGATCGACGAGGTCGGCCGGCGCGGTACTCACGCCGCCCGTCCCCGGTCGGCCACGGCGTCGAGCGCGTCGAGCACCGCCGTGGCGGCGTCCTGCAGCGGACCGCGCCGGAGGCCGGGGACCTTGCCGCGGTCCAGCGCCGGGGCGAGGCCCGGCTCGGGCGCCACGGAGACGAGCACGTCCAGCCCGAGGGCGCGGGCGACGTCGTCGGCGTCGAGGCCGCCGGGCGCGGGACCGCGCACGACCAGACGCAGCGGCACCCCGCGCTCGGCCAGCGGCTCGGCGACCCGGGCGGCGGCCGCGACGGCGCGGACCTCGGTGGGCACCACGAGGACGACGAGATCGGCGGCGTCGGCCACGGCCAGGGCCGTGTCCGACAGGTGCCGGGGCAGATCGCACACCACGACGTCACCGGCCCGGCGACCGGCCTCGATCACGGCGACGGCCGCGTCGGGCTCCGGGCCGGCGCCCTGCCGATCGCACGACAGCACCGTCAGCATCCCGTCGGGCGAGGGCAGCGCCTCGTGCAACGACGCCGCGGACACCCGACCTCCGCCTCCGCCGCCGAGCGCGAGCCCGCCCCACCGGAAGCCCTCGAGCTCCTCGGCCCCGGCGAGGAGGTCGATCCCGCCCCCGAGCGGGTCGCAGTCGACGAGCAGCGCCCGCGTCCCGCCCGTGCTCGCCCGCCCCGCGATCGCCACGGCGAGCACCGAGGCCCCGGCGCCGCCGCGTCCTCCGACCACGGCCACCACCCGGCCCGGTCCGACGTCGGGCGAGGAGCGGGCGCCGGTGTCGGCCAGCGCCGAGATCAACCAGTGCTCGCCGTCCGGCAGCGACACCACGTGCTCCGCGCCCACTGCCACGGCGCGCTCCCAGACCGATCCCGGCGGCTCGCCCCGGCAGAGCAGCACGACCCCGTCGCGGCGTCCGGGACGCAGCGGCCCGAGCGCCCGGGCCGCGTCCTCGTCGACCAGCACCAGCCCGGCGGTGTGCCAGCGCCGGCGCACCCCCGCCGCGTCCGGCACCCGTTCGAGCTCGGCCCCCGCGGCCGCGGCCAGCCGCACCACCTCGTCGAGGAGCTCCTCGTCGTCGGTCATCACCACCGCGCGCCGTCGGCCCTGTGCGCCCACCCCGCCTGCCCCGCCCGTCCCCGCCATCGGTGACCCCTCTCGCGTCCCGCCGTCGACGAGAACGCTGCCGCGGGAGGGGCACCGGGAGGGAGCGTCGGACGCCGCCCTGGGGACGGCGGACGGGCCTGGGGACGGCGGCGTGCCGCGCTCGGGGGCGCAGGCACCCGGACGCCGCAGCCGCGGCGCCCGGGCGGCGGTCCGGCGCCGCCGGGCGGTCAGGAGCGGGTCAGGCGGGCTGCGCCGCCTCCGCGATCCCGAGCCCCTCGCGCGCGCCGACCTGCCAGGCCTCGGCGCAGTGCGCGAACCAGCGGGCCAACCCCTCCGGCGAGCCGGTGGCGAAGGCCGCGGCGGCCTCGCGGTACTCGGTCTCCGCCCGGTAGTGGCCGACCTCGGGGACCGCGAGGCCCTTGGGATCGAGCCCGGTGGCGACCGCGGTCAACCGGGCGGCGGCGCGCGCCACGACACCGCCGGCGGTCGGGAAGGGCGCGAGGGTGAGGAGCTCGCCGTGCACGACGGCGACGAGCACCGGCGCCGGCACCGAGGTGCCCCCCGTGACCAGCCCGGCGAGCCCGTCGAGACGCTCGCCGACACCACGGTCGAGGCGGGGCCTGCCGAGGTCGTCGTCGGTGATCCCGGGCAGGTCGGCTGCGGCGAGCATGTGCAGTCGCGCGAGCGCCTGGCGCGGTGCCGAGCGCCAGGCCGCCAGCAGCCCGTCGAGGTCCTCGGCGACCCGTAGCGCGCCGGCGAGCACGGGGTCGGTGACCCGGCCGTCGTCGGGCAGCTCGGCCGACCCGCCGTCCAGGCTCGACGACGCGCGGGCCGCCCGCACGGAGGCCTCGGCGGACGTCGCGGGCCACCCGCGCCGGTTCGCACGGTGGTTGTGCACCTTCGTCAGCGCCTCGCGGACGGCGTCGGCGTCCGCGGCGACGCCGGGCAGACGGGTCAGGGGCTCCAGCGGGTCGGCCACGAGGTCGATCGTCGCAGCACCGCGTCGACCGGCCACGTCACAGCCCTCCCCTATGCCGCCGAACGGTCTGATCAGCAACCGCCGAACGGACCTGTATCGGTCCGGTCAGTGCAGCCCGCATAGCCGCATGACGAAACCGGGCAGTAGGTGGACCACGTGATCGGCACCACAGCGCCGTGGGGCCACCCGAGAGGAGCGACCATGTCGAGCACCACCGAGGAACGCACCGCGCGGACGGCACCGGACCCCGCCCCCGCCCAGTCCACCCCGAGCTTCGCGGACCCGGGTCCGCTCGGTCTCGCGGCCTTCGCTCTGACGACCTTCACGCTGAGCCTGTTCAACGCCGGGCTCGCCCCCGAGGCGCTCGAGCCTCTGGTGCTGCCCCTCGCCCTCTTCTACGGCGGTCTCGCCCAGTTCCTCGCCGGGATGTGGGAGTTCCGCAAGGCCAACACGTTCGGCGCGACGGCCTTCGCGTCCTACGGCGCGTTCTGGCTGGCCTTCGCGGCCTACGTCCAGTTCATCGAGCCCGAGATGGAGGCCTCCGGCGTCACCGAGGCCCAGGTGACCACGGCGACGGGGATCTTCCTCCTCGGCTGGGCGATCTTCACGCTCTACATGCTGTTCGCCTCGCTGCGGACCACCGGCGCGCTGGTGGGTGTGTTCGCCACGCTGTTCCTCACGTTCGCGCTGCTGGCCGCCGGTGACCTCACCGGTGTCGACGCGATCGCCACCGCCGGCGGGTTCGTCGGTCTGCTCAGCGCGCTGATCGCCTGGTACGCCTCGGCCGCCGTCGTCACCAACGCCACGTGGGGCCGCACCGTGCTCCCGGTGGGCCCGCGCAGCTGAGCCGGGCATCCTGGTCGGCGTGCAGCCGACCGGCGACGACGTCGCGGGTGACCTCGTGGTCACCCGCGACGTCGTGCTGTCCGCCGCCGATCTGCACTGGCGCTTCTCCCGCGCGGGTGGGCCCGGCGGTCAGGGCGTGAACACCACCGACTCGCGGGTCGAGCTCTCGGTGGACCTGCGCTCCGTGGTTCCGGTCGGAGCGCCGCTGCGTGACGAGGACCGCACCCGGATGCTCGAACGGCTCGCCGGGCGCCTGCACGACGGCGTCCTCACCGTCGTCGCGTCCGACGACCGCTCCCAGCGACGCAACCGCCGTGCCGCGCGCCAGCGCCTGGCCGCGATCCTGCGGGACGCCCTGGCGCCGCCCCCACCGGCGCGTCGTCCCACGTCACCCTCCCGCTCCGCCCGTCGCAGGCGTCTGGAGGCCAAGCGCCGGCAGGGCGCAGTGAAGGAACTGCGCCGTCGACCGAACGGGGAGTGACCCCCATCGGGGGAACGCGTTGAGTACCGCGGGCGGTCAGGGGGAAGACCGGGCCGAGAAGTGATCAGCGGGCGGCGCGCCGTGGAGCGCGGCGCACACCCGGTGACGTGGCACGATGACCGACCTCAGCACCCGCTCGCCGTCCCCACCCCGAGCGACCGACCCACGCAGGAGCGCCCGTGACCCGCCCCGAGCAGCCGGCCAGCGGCTCGTCCGCCCCGCCGGTCGTGCCCTCGATCCCCCTGAACGCCGAGCCCGTGCGGCAGGACGGCGACGCCTCCGTCGGCTCGCTGGTCAAGGAGGTCACGACCCACGTCTCCACCCTCGTGCGCGCCGAGGTCGAGCTGGCCAAGACCGAGATCACGGCCGAGGTCAAGAAGGGCGTGCAGGGCAGCGTCTTCTTCGTCGTCGCCGGCGTGATCGCACTGTTCAGCCTGTTCTTCTTCTTCATCGCGGTGTCCGAGGCCTTCAACCTCATCTGGCCGACCCAGCAGTGGGCGGGCTACGCCGTGACGTTCGGGCTGATGATCCTCGTCGCGGGCATCCTGGGCCTCCTCGGCTACCTCAAGGTCCGCAAGATCAAGGCGCCGGAGCGGACGATCGAGACCGCGAAGGAGTCGGTCGAGGTCCTGCGCCGCAGCCGCGCCGACGCCGCCTGAGCACTGGCGCAGGGTCCGCCGTCGAGATCCCCGGGCCCTGGACCCACCGCACCGTCTCGGCGAACGGCGTGCAGCTGCACGTCGCCGAGGCGGGTCCGGAGTCCGGGCCGCTGGTGCTCCTGCTCCACGGCTTCCCCGGGTTCTGGTGGGCCTGGCGCCACCAGCTCCCGGCCCTCGCGACCGCCGGGTACCGGGTCGCCGCGGCCGACCTGCGCGGCTACGGCGAGTCCGACCGCCCGCCCCGCGGCTACGACCTGTGGACCCTGGCCGGTGACGCCGCCGGCCTCGTCCGTTCGCTGGGGGCGCGCGAGGCGACGATCGTCGGCGCCGGGTGGGGCGGGGCGGTCGCCTGGACGCTCGCGACGCTGCGCCCCGGCGTCGTCTCGCGGATCGCGGCCGTCGCGGCACCGCACCCGCGGGCCGTGCGCGCCGCTGCCCGTCGTCGTCCGTGGGGGCCGGCGGTGCGCATCGTCGCGTCGCTGCAGCCCCCGCGTCTGCCCGAGCGCCGGCTCCGCCGTGACGACGCCGCGTGGGTCGCCGATCTCCTGCGCGCGGGCTCGGGCGACGGGTGGGCGTCGGCGCCGGAGTTCGCCGAGGTCGCCGACCGCCATCGCGCCGCGATGCTGACGCCCCGCGTGTCGCACACGGCGCTGGAGGGGTTCCGCTGGTGCGTGCGCTCGCAGTTCCGGCCCGACGGGGCGCGCTACGCGGCTGCGATGGACCGGCGCGTGACGGTGCCGGTGCTCCAGATCCACGGCGACGCCGATCCCTGGGTGCCCGACCGCGTCGCCCGCGCCTCGGCGCACTGGTGCGACGCCGGGCACGTGCACCGGACGCTCGCCGGCGTGGGCCACTTCCCGCACCAGGAGGCGCCCCAGCACATCACCGACGCGCTGCTGGACTTCCTCGACGAGTGATCGTTGGAGGCTTCCCTGCCCCTATCGGCGTGCTGTATCGGACGTCAGCAGATGGCCCCCAGGCTGGCACGCAGCTGATACCGACCTACGCCGCGCAGGACCCCGTGCTCACACGGCCGGTGGCGCCCGGCGAGGCGTCGAGGGCCGGGCGCACCTGGTCGGCGGTGAGCACGAAGCCGGTGTCGCCCTGGTCGACCGCCGCGCCGAAGACGACGCCGATGACGCGACCCTCGGGGTCGACCAGCGGGCCGCCGGAGTTCCCCGACCGCACCTGCCCGCGAATCGTGTAGACGTCGCGGGTGACGGTCTCGCTCTCGTAGATGTTCGGGCCGCGCAGCTGGATGCGCTGGCGCACCTTCGCCGGCGACGACGAGAACGGGCCGTCCAGCGGGTAGCCGAGCGCCACGGCGTTGTCGCCGGTCTCGGCGCCCGCGAAGTCGAAGTCCAGCGGGTCGGCGTCGAGCCCCGGGACCGCGAGCACGGCGACGTCGACCTCGTCGTCGTAGTAGACGACACGGGCCGCGCGGGTGCGGGAGTCGCCGTCGGAGGTCGGGACCTCCACCGACACCTCGTCGGTGCCCGCCACGACGTGCGCGTTCGTCATGACCCGGTCCTCGCCGATGACGAACCCGGTGCCCTCGAGCGCCCGTTGGCACGACGGCGCCCGCCCGCGCACCTTGAGCACGCTGGCACGGGCCTGCTGCACCACGGGGTCCTCGACGAGCGCCTGCTCCGGCGGCGGCACCTCGGCGATCGGGGTCGACGAGAAGGGGCTCAGGACGTCCGGGAAGCCCGAGGCGTCGAACAGGGCCCGCAGCTCGGAGGGCAGCGCGCGCAGCGGGGCGGGCATCACCGAGTCGACGCCGGCCAGGACGCGCGAGTCGCGCAGCGAGGACGCGAGCGCCGTCTCCGAGGAGCTCGCCAGCGGCAGCGCGATGAGCCAGGCGACGATGAGCGCGGTGATCGCCTGCAGCACCGAGCCGAAGGCCGAGTCGACGGTGCGCACGGCCGGCAGGCGCATCCGGTCGCGCAGGGCGCGCCCGAGGTAGACCCCGAGCGTCTCGCCCAGGGCGACCAGCGCGACGACCAGCAGGACGCTGACGACGATCTTCGACGTCGTCCCCTCGAAGTTGTCGACCAGCGCAGGAGCGATCTTCAGGCCCAGCAGCGCGCCACCGAGCACGCCGAGGAAGCTCAGCGCCGCGACGGCGAGACCATGGCGCCAGCCCGAGATGCCCGCGGCGATCGCGAGCAACACGACGACGACGTCGACCCAGCTCACCGGATCGGACCTCCTTCGGCGGCCGCGTCCGGCCCGCTCGGCGCGGCGTGACCGGACGTCACTGCCGTGGTTCCGGCGCTCAGGTCGTGCCGCTGCGCCCAGACCTCGTCGAGGTCGCGCACATCGGAACGGTCCCAGGGTCTCGCCCACCCGGCCAGGGTGAGCATCCAGTCCACCAGGCCCGCCGTGAAGCCCCAGACGAGCAGTCCTCCTGCGGCGAACGCGGGACCCACGTACCCCGACGGCCCGGTGACGAGGAACCGCGCCGCCGGATCCGTGAGCGCGGCGACCGGGACGCGGACCACCGCGGCGGTCTCGCCCGGGTCCACGACCCGCACCGGCACCGGCCGCGCCCAGTGCGCGAGCACCGGCGTCACGGCGAACCCGGTGACCGGGATCGTCAGCGGCGGCAGCGTCACCAGGGGGTCGACGCCGTCGGGATCGAGGCCGGTCTCCTCGTTCGCCTCGCGCAGCGCGGCGGCGACGGGCCCGGCGTCGGTGGGGTCGATCGTCCCGCCGGGGAACGCGGCCTGGCCCGCGTGCGCGCGCATCTCGGCGGCGCGCTCGGTGAGCAGCAGCTCGGGCGCGTCCCCGGGGCCGGCGAAGAGCATGAGCACCGCGGCGCTGCGCCCGTTCGGCGCCGTCCCGGCGAGGCGCCGGCGGAACGGCACGTCCTCGGGCCCCAGGCGCCGGCACGCCTCCGCCAGCGGGGCGAGCCAGTCGGGGGCCGCGCCGGGATCGGTGTCAGGGGAGTCGGTCACCCGGCACCGCCCCGGGCGGCGTCGACGGCGGCGCGCACCTGCTCGGGGGTGCGCAGCACCTGGGGCGGGATGTCGACCACGGAGCCGTCGGCGCGCACGAGCACGCTCGCGGGCAGGATCGGCGGTGCGCCGAGCTTCGGCCCGACGACCTGCGCGGGGTCGCTCACCGACGGGTAGCGGGCGCCGAGGCTCTCCATCAGCGCGAGGGCGGTCGTCGTGCGGTCCGCGGCGTCGACGCCCAGCACCGCCGCCGCGCCCGGCTGGGTCGTGTAGGCCGCCAGCGCGGGGATCTCGTCGCGGCACGGCGCGCACCACGACGCCCAGAGGTTCACCAGCGTGTCCCGCCCGGCCAGGGCGGTGGCGAGGTCGACCGGACCCGGCGCGCCGAGGCACTCCAGCGTCACGCCGGAGAGTGCGGCGACGGGCGCCGCGCCCGGCACCGGCTCCGGGCAGGGGGCGAGGGCGGCCGACGCGCGGGCGGAGGCGACGGCGGCGGGATCGTCGCTCCCGGCGGCCGGGGCGGGCTGGAGCACGGAGCTCGGGTCGGTCGCCCCCGGCAGCGACGACCCCGTGTCCCGGGGCCACAGCGCGATCACGCCGACCACGGCCAGCACCACGACCACGAGGGTGGCCCGGACCTCGGCGCGGGTCACCGCTCGAGGCCGACGAGGGACAGCAGGTGGTCGGCGTCCGGCCCCTTGATCAGCTTGGCGGCCTTCACGGGGTCGGTCTCGCCGGTCTGCGACGACGGGCAGTCGCGACGCAGCGTGCAGGCCCCGCAGGCCGGCTTCTTGGCGTGGCACACGCGACGCCCGTGGAAGATCAGCCGGTGGGAGAGCATCGTCCAGTCCTTGCGCGGGATGAGCTCACCCACCTCCTTCTCCACCTGCACCGGGTCCTCGGACGTCGTCCAGGCGAAGCGGCGGGCCAGGCGTCCGAAGTGCGTGTCGACGGTGATGCCGGGAACGCCGAAGGCGTTGCCGAGCACGACGTTGGCCGTCTTGCGCCCGACGCCGGGCAGGGTGACGAGGTCCTCCAGCCGCCCGGGCACGACGCCGTCGAAGCGCTCGACGAGCGCCGCGCCGAGCTTCGTCACCGATTCGGCCTTCGCCCGGAAGAAGCCGGTCGGGCGGAGGATCTCCTCGAGCTCCGTGCGGTCCGCGCCGGCGAACGCGGCCGCGTCCGGGTAGCGGGCGAAGAGCCCCGGGGTGACGCGGTTGACCGTCACGTCGGTGGTCTGCGCGGAGAGCACGGTGGCGACGAGCAGCTCGAGCGGCGAGGTGAAGTCCAGCTCGCAGTGCGCGTCGGGGTGGGCGATCGCGAGATCGCGGTCCATCCGTCGCGCCCGCCGCACCAGGGCGAGACGGCTCTCACCGTCCTTGCCACCGCCCGTGGCGCGCGCAGCACTGCTCACCCACCCAGGGTAGGACGCGCCTCGGCGCCGGAGGTCGGGGGCACGGCGCCCGCGACACGCCGGGGCGACCCCGCTGCCGCACGCCGTCCGGCGGTGCGCGACGATGCGCACACCATGACCGCCTGGCTCGCCATCCTCATCCCGCTGCTGGTGATGGTCTTCGCGCTCGGTATGGAGCGTCTCGAGACCCGCCTGCGCTCGGGCACCGTGCGCGAGGACGAGGTCGAGGACTTCCTCGAGCGCGCCCGGCCCGACGAGGTCAAGGCGCTGTTCCGGCAGGGGATCGGCGGGGCGCTCCAGATGTTCCGGCTCCGCAATCTCGGTAAGCGGGGCGGCCCCCGGCGAACCAAGGAACGGGCCTGACGCTCACGCACGGCAGCGACGCCGTCGGATCTCTCGACTATGATGGTCCGATCGGGGGAACAAGAGCTGTGATATCCGCGATCGACCCCGATGCGGTGAGTTCCATGGGGTCGCGCGGCGCGATCACGGCGAGGGACGTGACTATGCTGCGGCGGACGTGACTGGTGACACAGAGGTGCGGACGGGGGTCGGAGACCCGATGGACGCGCGCGGTAGAGCGAGAGTCGTTGAGGAGCGGACGGTGGACGAGGTACTGGCGCGGGCCGGGATCTTCCAGGGGGTGGACCCCGCGGCCATCGAGGTGCTCACGGAGTCCCTCGAGCGCGTGGAGTTCCCACGAGGCACGGTGATCTTCAACGAGGGCGAGCCCGGCGACCGGCTCTACATCGTCTCGACCGGCAAGGTGAAGATCGGCCGGCGGTCGCCGGACGGTCGCGAGAACCTGCTGTCGATCTTCGGCCCGTCCGACATGTTCGGCGAGCTCTCGATCTTCGACCCGGGCCCGCGGACGTCCACGGCCACGACGGTCACCGACGTGCGCGCCTACACGATGGACCGCAACGCGCTCCGCGAGTGGATCGCCCAGCGACCCGAGATCGCCGAGCAGCTGCTGCGCGTGGTGGCCCGGCGCCTGCGCCGCACCAACAACCTGCTCGCCGACCTCATCTTCACCGACGTCCCGGGCCGCGTGGCCAAGGCGCTGCTGCAGCTCGCGCAGCGCTTCGGGTCGCAGGAGGCCGGTCTGCTGCGCGTCACGCACGACCTCACGCAGGAGGAGATCGCCCAGCTCGTCGGCGCCTCCCGCGAGACGGTCAACAAGGCGCTCGCCGACTTCGCCGCCCGCGGCTGGCTGCGCCTCGAGGGCAAGAGCGTGCTGATCCTCGAGCCGGACCGCCTGGCGAGAAGGGCGCGTTAGTCCACCCTGCGCAGGTGCTCGAGCTGCGCGGCCACCGACTGGTCGGCCGCCGGCCAGAGCTTCTCGTCGACGTCCGCGTAGACGATCTCCACGACCTGGCGGGGCGTGGGCTCTGGCCCGAGTTCGTCCACCGCCGCGCGTACCTGGTCGAGCCGCTGCTCGCGGTGTCGCAGGTACTGACGGGCGGTCTCGCCGGCGTCGGCGAGGTCCGGCCCGTGCCCCGGCAGGAGCGTGATCCCCTCGGGGAGCTCGGCGAGCCTGCGCAGGGAGTCGAGGTAGTCGGTGAGCGCGCCCTCGTAGTCCCCGAGCACGGTGGTGCCGCGGCCCAGGACCGTGTCGCCGGTCAGGACGCTGCCGTCGTCGTCGACCATCAGACACAGCGAGTCGTCGGTGTGCCCCGGCGTCACCAGGACGCGCAGGTCGAGACCCGCCACGGCCAGGCGTTCGCCCGCGGCGAGGCCCTCGGCGCCGAGGGTCAGCGTCGGATCGAGCGCGCGGACCGGGGCGGACACGCGCCCGGCGAACGTCCGCGCGGCCTCGGTGTGGTCGAGGTGACGGTGGGTCAGCACGACGAGCTCGACGGGCCCGCAGGCCTCGAGCCGGTCGAGGTGCGCCGGGTCCTCCGGGCCGGGGTCGACGACGACACAGCCGGCCTGGCCCGGTGCGCGCAGGATCCACGTGTTGGTGCCGTCCAGCGTCATGGGTGACGGGTTCTCGGCCAGGACCACCGCCGCGGCCTGCGTGACGGTCCTCAGGAGCCCGTAGGCGGGATGCTCCGGTGTCGCGTCCGCGGGGCCCGGGACGACGCGGCCGCTCACTGCCCGGCTCCGGAGGACGTCCCGAACGCGTGCGGCGGGACGGCGAGCCCGACGCGGTCGTCGCCGGGGCGGAACTGCGGGGTCACCGGTCGCGGACGCCGCCGGGACGCGGCGGCGAGCAGCTCGTCGGCGCTGTCCCCGGCCTCCGCCAGCTCGGTGAGCACGGCCCACGTCGGCGGCATCAGCGCCCGCCGGCCCTCCTCCCATTCGCGCAGTGCCCGCGCCGGGGCGCACCAGCCGGCGCCGACGGCCTCGGTGGTCGCGCCGTCCGGCTCCTGGCCCTCGGGGACGGTGGTGAGGAAGAAGGCGGTGTCGTAGCGGCGCGGCATGCCTTCCGGGGTGATCCAGCGCGCCCAGGGACGCAGCCGGTCGACGGCGAGCCGCTCCGCCACGTCCCGCAGCCCGATCTCGCGGGCGACCAGACGCTCGCGCACCCCCTCGGCCGGGCGTACGTCGGCGAGCATGACCCCGGTCTCCTCGAACGTCTCCCGCACCGCGCACGCCAGCAGCGCCGCCGCGCCCTCGGCGCTCGTCGCCCAGGTGGTCGCCGCCGCATCCGCCGCCGCGTCGTCCACGAGACCCTCGGTGAGCGCCTCGCGGTCCGTGGCGTCCAGCCCGCCGCCCGGGAACACCGAGACGCCGCCCGCGAACGCCATCTCGCCCGCCCGCTCGAGCAGGAACACCTCGGCACCGTCGGCGGCGTCGCGGACGAGGATCACCGTCGACGCCAGACGCAGCTCGCCCGCCGGCCGGCTGCCGATCTTGTCGAAGGCGGACCGCTCCATCCCGAACCGCGGGGGCAGGTCGACGAGGTCGGTGGTCACCCGAGGCACCCTAGGCGCGGGACCGGGAGGACAGCGCGACGAAGGAGCGATGTCGGGCCGTCTCCTCGTCGCCGGGACTCTCTAGGCGCCCGGCGACGCCCCGTCATCGCTGTCCTGATCCCGGCGAGGGGGCAGGCCGTGACCGTTGACGGGACGGTGCCCGTTGGTGCCGCCGGGCGGGCCCGGCGGCGGCCCGGGCGGACGACCCGGGCCCGGGTGCGGGCCCATGGGTCGCGGACGGGGTGCCGTCGCGTCCTCGGAACCCGCCGGCGGCGCCACGGGGCGGCCCGTCAGCGGGTCGGGCGCGTCGGCCTCGAGACGCTCGCGCGACGCCAGCTCCTCGTGCAGGCGGGCGAGCAGCTCCCGCTCGCGATCCGAGAGCTGGGAGTCGACCGAGTCGGGCCCGGACGAGCCCACCGCGGGTGCGGGCGACGGCGGGGTGGGGGGCGCGGGGATCTCGGCGGGTCGCCGGACCGGCCCGGTCACCGCGTCCCCGGAGGCGTCAGGACGCTCGGCCCCGTGGTGGTGGCCGTTGGTGCGCGCCGGAGGGGTCGGCGGGGCCGGGGCGGGGGTGTCGACGACGGGCGCCTCGAACTCCCCGGTCTCGCTGCGGCTGTGCCGGGCACGCCGGACCCGCGCCTCCCCGTTCGCCCCGGGCAGGTCGACGCCGTTCGTGGCGGGTACGTCGACGCCGGTGGCCGGGCCGGCGACGGCGGGGAACTCGCCGGTGGCGGCGTCCGGGTCGACCGACGGCCCGGCCGGTGCCGACCCGGCGACCGGCGACGAGCCGACGTCGGCGATCGGGTCCTCGGGACCCGGCCCGAAGCTGACCCCGAGCGACGTCTCGGCCCACGAGGAGATGGGGTGCTCGTCGGAGAGGATCTCGTCGGGCGGCGGGGTGCGCCAGAGGGCGGCGATGCGCTCCGCGGTGGCCTCCGGGTCGAGGTCGACCGGGGCGGGCTCCTCGGGAGCGACCGTCTCGGGCTCGGGCGGGGCGTCGGGCTCGGGGACGTCCAGCCGAGGGGCGTCGGCCTCGACGTGGTGCTCCCGGGCGCGCTCGCGCTCGAGCGGGTCGGGACCCGCAGCGGCGACGATGCGGTACTGCTCGTCGCCGGACCGCTCCTCGGGATGCGGCTCGGCGGGCGGGCCCTCGTCGGGGCCGGTGACCGTGAGGAACGACGGCGAGCCCGCCGACGGCGCGGACGGCACCCCGAACGGCGGCACCTCGTCCTCGGCACGGCGGGGCGGGGGGCTCTGGGCCGGGCGGGGCGCTCCGACGGGCGGGCCGAGCGGCGCGGTCTCGGACACCGAGGACGACGACGCGGCGGCGCCGAGCGGGCGCGCCACCCGGACGGCCGCCCGGTGGTAGGCGGGGAGCTCGGCGCCGGCGGCGAAGACCTCGACCGACACCGCACCCAGCTCGCGAGCGGCGTGCGCGACGTGGTGCGCGACGTGCTCGCAGTCGTCGGCCGAATGGGTCTCCACCAGCACGACCCGGTGCGGCACCGGGCCCGGCGCGGACCCGGCCGGGGTGGTGCGCCAGCACTGGCGCACGCGCTGGACGCCGGGCAGTCGTGCGGCGGCGCGGGCGACGGCCTCGCCGGCGTCGCGGGACGAGCCGGACTCCCGCGCCGAGGCCGGGGGGTCGGGCGTGAAGCGGTGCTCCTCGCGCCGGTCGGCCTCGGGGTCGCGCGGCAGGACGTCGACGAGCTCCGGGTCGACACGCGAGGCGGCGAACCAGCGCCCGAGCACCGCGTGCTCGCGCGCCGTGACGCCGGCGCCCGCCGCCAGCAGGCAGCCGCCGAGCAGCTCGGCCGCCGCGGCGTCGTCCTCCACGGCGACCAGGTCGCGCACCGACGACAGGGCGTCGTCGTCGATCCGCCCCGCCAGCGAGAGCAGCACCTCGTGGCGCCCACCCTGGTCGGGACGGGCGGTCGGGGGCGTGCCGGGGCGGGGATCGCGGCCGCCGCGCGCCGCCGGCGCTCCCGGACCGCGAGCAGGCGGCGGCCCGCCCTCCGGACGGCCCTCGGACGTCGAGGCGGCCGGCACCGGAGGCTCGTCGACCTCGTCGCCGGGGAGGTCGGCCGGCACCTCCTCCGGACGGAACTCGTTCACGAACCCGTCGGAGGGCTCGGCGTCGTCGTGATCGACCGCCTCGGCCACGGGGTCGACGGGGTCCGCAGAATCCACGAGGTCCACGGCGTCCTC
This sequence comes from Actinomycetospora chibensis, assembly GCF_028737215.1. GTDB lineage: Bacteria > Actinomycetota > Actinomycetes > Mycobacteriales > Pseudonocardiaceae > Actinomycetospora > Actinomycetospora chibensis. The sequence goes on from NZ_JAQZAM010000005.1 coordinate 283,867, forward strand.
GTCGACCGGGACCTCCGCCCGGTCGCCCGCCATGTGGTGCCCCGCTCCCTCGGTCCATGCCGACTGTCCGACACGGTCGTCGTCGGCGAGGTCGCCGACGACCTCGGCCCGTACGACGTCCGGCACGTCGGCGGCCGGGATGTCCTCCACGACCTCCATGCCCGCGCCGACCGGCTCGACGCCGGCCCGCAGGCGCCGCCGCTCGGCGACGCGGCGCCACGCGGCCAGCGCGACCGGGTCGCGGTCGGGACGGTCGCCGGCCTTGTCGTCGCGGACCGACCAGGGCGGCAGGTTGGCGAGATCACCGGCCCCGCCGGCGAGACCGGCGAGGTCGGCGGCGAAGCCCTCGAACCCGAGCCGCCCGATCCGCGGCGGGTCGCCGGCCCGGCGCCGGGCGAGCCCCGGGGCCGGGTCGGGGCCGACCAGGTCGGAGCCGGGCTGGTCGGGGCCGGCCGGGTCGGGCCCGGCCATGTCGGCGGGGAGAGCGGGACGGTCCGGCCGCTCCTCGCCGGTCATGTCACGCTCAGCCATGGCCCACCAGCTCCCCGGCCTCCGCGCCGAGCCCGGTGCGGGCGGGCGGGACGCGATCGGTGCCGCGTCGCCACAGCACCTCGGCCGCCGCGAGCGCGGCCCGGTGGTACGGCGTGGGGACGGTCGTCGGGCCGAGCACCTCGACGCACGGGTCGGACTCACCGCGGGCGCGCAGCGCCCGCTGCAGCGCCCCGGTCAGGGCCGCCCGGCCGCCGGCGGAGGCGTCCGCCGGGCCGTCGACGAGCACCACGCGCACCGGCGCGCCCGACCCGTGGCGCCAGGCACGGCGGACCGCGGTGACCCCGCCGGCCACGGGCGCGAGGGCGCGCAGCACCAGATCGGTGTCGTCCCACCCGGGGCCGCGGCCCGGCTCGACGAAGCCCGCGGTCGGCTCGGGCGCCGCGTCGACGTGCAGGACGGCGTCGACCAGCCGCGCCGGCCCGCCCCAGGCGAGCACGGCCGTGCGCAGGCGGGCGCGCTCGTCCTCCGAGACGCCGACGCGGTGGCGCAGGAGAGCGCGTGGAAGGGCGGTGCGCAGCGCGACGTGGGCGCCGCTGGAGAGCCAGTCGCGCAGACGCCACAGCAGGCGGTCGGGCAGCCGGCCGGCCATCGCCAGCAGGACGTCGTGGCACGCCTGCTCGGCCTCGTCGGCCGACGAGGAGACGGTCCCGTTCTGGTCCACGCTCTGTGCTCCGATCCACCCTGCGGCGATCCCGCCGGGCCGCCCGCGATGTCGGGACGGCCCGGATCCCAGCTCACGTGAGGTCGACGACGACCTCAACCTCGACCGGGGCGCCCAGCGGCAGCGCCGCCACTCCGATCGCCGAGCGGGCGTGCTCGCCCGCCGGGCCGAAGACGGCACCCAGGAGTTCGGACGCCCCGTTGACCACCTGTGGCTGACCGCCGAACCCGGGCGCGGACGCCACGTAGCCGACGAGCTTGACCACGGAACGGATCGCCTCGAGCCCCACGAGGGCGTCGATGGCCGCCAGCGCGTTGAGCGCGGCGATCCGGGCGTAGGCCGCGGCGTCGTCCGGGTCGACGTCGGCGCCGACCAGCCCGGTGGCCGGTAGCTCCCCGCCGACGAGCGGCAGCTGCCCCGAGGTCCAGACCTGGTCGCCCGTCCGGCGGGCGGGCACGTAGACGCCCTTGGGGGCGGCCACCCCCGGGAGCTCGAGCCCGAGCTCCTGCAGCCGCTCCCGGGGCCCGGTCACGCCCGGGGCTTCTTCAGGTAGGCCACGAGCTGCTCACCGGTGGGCCCGGGCAGCACGGTGACCAGCTCCCAGCCGTCCTCACCCCACTGGTCGAGGATCTGCTTGGTCGCGTGGGTCAGCAACGGAACCGTCGCGTACTCCCACTTCACGGCATCCGCACTCATGTGGGCGAGGGTAGAGAAGGCACCCGACACCGCTGTGACCCGGACCCCGTCCGCACCGCCCGCGAGTGCGCGGGACCGGGCCTAGGGTGGACGGCGTGACCGATCAGCGCTGGCCCGCCGCCCTCGCCGAGGCCCGGCTGCACGTGGTGAGCGGCAAGGGCGGCACGGGCAAGACCACGCTCGCCGCCGCACTGGCCCTCGCGCTCGCCGCGGGCGGGCGTCGCACCCTGCTCGTCGAGGTGGAGGGCCGGCAGGGCATCGCCCAGGTCTTCGACACCCCGCCGCTGCCGTACGCCGAGCAGCGCATCGCCGTCGCCCCCGACGGCGGCGAGGTCCGCGGGCTGTCGGTGGACGCCGAGGCAGCACTGCTCGAGTACCTCGAGATGTTCTACAACCTCGGCCTCGCCGGCCGGACACTGCGGCGGATGGGCGCGATCGAGTTCGCGACCACGCTGGCGCCGGGGCTTCGTGACGTGCTGCTGTCCGGGAAGGTCAAGGAGTGCGTCGGGCGCACCGTCGGCGAGGACCGCCGCGGGGGACGCCGTGTCCCGCTCTACGACGCCGTCGTGCTCGACGCGCCGCCGACCGGGCGCATCGTCAAGTTCCTCGACGTCACCAAGGCGATGGGGTCACTCGCGCGCACCGGCCCGATCCACACGCAGAGCGAGGGCGTGGTGGAGCTCCTGCACTCCTCGCGCACCGCGATCCACCTCGTCACCCAGCTCGAGGACCTGCCCGTGCAGGAGACGCTCGACACCGTCGACGAGCTCGTCGAGGCCGGCCTGCCCACCGGGGCGGTGCTGATCAACCGCATCCGCCCCTCGCGCCTGCCCGCCACGGCGCTCACCGGGGCGGCGACGGGCGCGGGGCTGGGCTCCGGGCTGCGCTCGGGGCTCGAGGCCGCCGGGCTGTTCCTGAAGGACGAGGAGGTGGACGGGCTGGTCAGCGAGACCGTCGAGCACGCCGAGCGGGTGCAGATCGAGTCGGCGGTGCGCTCGCGCCTCAACGCCGCGGGCCTGCCCCAGCTGGAGCTGCCCGAGCTCACCGAGGGCGTCGACCTCGGCGGCGTCTACGAGCTGGCCGAGCTGCTGCGCGAGCAGGGGGTGCGGTGATGACCGCCGACCGCGCCGACGCCCGCGCCGGACGACCCCGCCACCTCGACCTCGACGGGCTGCTCGCCGACCGTGACACCAAGGTGCTCGTCTGCTGCGGCTCGGGCGGGGTCGGCAAGACCACCACCGCCGCCGCGCTGGCCCTGCGCGCCGCCGAGCAGGGCCGCCGTGTCGTCGTGCTGACCATCGACCCGGCCCGCAGGCTCGCCCAGTCCCTGGGTCTCGAGGAGCTCGACAACGAGCCCCGCACCGTCCCCGGCGCGCTGCGCAACACCGCCGACCGAGGTGACGGCGAGCTGCAGGCGATGATGCTGGACATGCGCCGGACCTTCGACGAGATGGTCTCGGGCCACACCACGCCCGACCGTGCGCAGGCGATCTTCGACAACCCCTTCTACCAGACCATCTCCACCTCGTTCTCCGGAACGCAGGAGTACATGGCCATGGAGAAGCTGGGCCAGCTCTCCAGCACCGGCCTGTGGGACCTCATCGTCGTCGACACCCCGCCGTCGCGGTCCGCGCTGGACTTCCTCGACGCCCCGCAGCGGCTCTCGTCGTTCCTCGACGGACGCATGATCCGGCTGCTCTCGGCGCCGGCGCGTGCCGGCGGCAGCGCCCTGCGCAAGATCGTCGGCTCGACGTTCAACCTGTTCGCCAAGGCCGTGTCGACGATCCTCGGCGGGCAGATGCTGGCCGACGCGTCGGCGTTCGTGCAGGCCTTCGACACGCTCTTCGGCGGCTTCCAGGAGCGCGCGAACGCGACCTACCAGCTGCTGCGGGCGCCGGGCACCTCGTTCGTCGTGGTCGCGGCCCCGGAGCCCGACGCCCTGCGGGAGGCGAGCTACTTCGTCGAGCGCCTGTCGTCGGAGCGCATGCCGCTCGCCGGCCTCGTGCTCAACCGCACCCACCCGGTGCACTCGACGCTCTCCGGCGCGCGGGCCCGGGAGGGCGCCGAGACCCTGGAGTCGGCGCGCGGCGACGAGCTGGCCGCGGCGGTGCTGCGCCTGCACGCCGACCGCGTCGAGACCGCCGAGCGGGAACGCCGCGTCCTCGGGCGCTTCACCCGCGCGCACCCGGGGGTGCCGATCATCGACGTGCCCGCCATGAGCACCGACGTGCACGACCTCGACGGTCTGCGCGAGATCGGCCGCCGCCTGGCGTCCTAACCGACGTGGCGCTGCGTCCCGCCCTCGGCCGGACGGGCCGGCGCCGCGGGACGGGCCGGCGCGCTGCGGCGCGTACGGCCCGGCGCGTCGGGGTCGGCCGGCGGGCTCGCGAGCGCGGCCCGGCGGGCCGACTCGAGCAGGGCGGCCCACGAGATCACGTCGGGCCGGCGCTTGAGCAGGGCCTTGCGCTCGCGCTCGGTCATCCCGCCCCACACGCCGAACCGGATGCGGTTGTCCAGCGCGTGCGCGAGGCACTCCGTGCGCACGGGGCAGGCCTTGCACACCTCGCGGGCGTCCCGCTGCTGGGCGCCCTGCACGAACAAGGTCTCCGGGTCGTCGTCGCGGCAGCGCGCGGAGTGCCGCCAGTCGAACGAGGTCGCCGAGCTCGCCGTCACGAACGGCACCGACTCACCTGTCACGTCGTGTCCCCACCCTCGTGTCCCCGTGCGGGCACCTCGTCCGCGGACACACCTCCCCGCAGGTGCGCCACACGTGCGCGCGCCGGATCCGTCCCCGGGCGCGCCCTGCCCGTCACTGGGGTCTGACGCACTGTATGGGCGCTCGGTTCCCGTCACAACGGGATCCACTCCGCATCGCCGCTCCGCACCGCCGCGCGGCACCCGACGCGCGGGCCGCGCCGACAGGTCGTTCACTCCCCACCGCGTACCCTCACCGTCGTGGCGAGGGGCGAACGGAACATCGGTGCGAAGGTGCGACCGATCACGAAGCTCCTGGCGATCTGCCTGGTGGCGGGCGTGATCGTCGCGGGCATGACCTTCCCGTTCGCCGGCGCGATGGGACTGATCTCCAACGACGCCAGCGACACGGTCAACGCCACGTCGTCGGACCTCGCGGCCGGCCAGCTGCCCGGGGTCTCGACGGTCACCGACAACCAGGGCGCGCCGATCGCCTACCTCTACGAGCAGAACCGCACGCCGGTCTCGCTGCAGCAGATGTCGCCCGCCATGCGCGGCGCGATCGTCGCGATCGAGGACCGCCGGTTCTACGAGCACGACGGCGTCGACTGGACCGGCACGCTGCGCGCGCTGGTGACCAACCAGACCGCGGGCTCCACGCAGCAGGGCGCCTCGACGCTCACGCAGCAGTACATCAAGAACTACCAGCTCTACGTCACCGCGCAGACGGAGTCGGAGCGCCTCGAGGCCACCGAGCCGACCTACGCCCGCAAGCTGCGCGAGGTCCGCGTCGCCCTGCAGCTCGAGCGCCAGCTCGCGTCCGGGCGCAGCAAGCGCGAGGCGAAGGACGAGGTCCTCGAGCGGTACCTCAACATCGTCTTCCTGGGCAACAACTCCTACGGCGTGGCCGCGGCCGCCCGGACCTACTTCAACACCACGCCCGAGCGCCTCACGGTGCCGCAGGCCGCGCTGCTCGCCGGCATGGTGCAGTCGACCACCCAGTTCGACCCGACCCGCCACCCGCAGGCCGCCACCGGCCGGCGCAACGAGGTCATCAACCAGATGCTGGGCCAGGGCATGATCACCCAGCAGCAGGCGCAGGAGGCCGTCGCCTCCCCGCTCGGCATCGTCGAGCCGCTGGCCACGCCGCCCAACGGGTGCATCGGCGCGGGCAACGCCGCGTTCTTCTGCAAGTACGTCGTCGACTACCTCGGCGAGTCCGGCATCTCGTCCGAGCAGATCAACCGCGGCGGCTACACGATCCGCACCACGCTCGACCGCAACGCCATGAACGCCATGCAGCAGGCCCTGAACGACGAGGTGCCCGCGCAACAGCGGAACGTCGCCGACGTCATGTCCACGGTCCAGCCCGGACGCGACCGCCACCGCGTCGTGGCCATGGGCGCGAATCGCATCTTCGGCGTGGACGGCGACGCCCTGCAGACCAGTTACGGCCTCCCGTGGGAACCGGTGAACCTCGGCGCCGGCTCGACGTACAAGATCTTCACGGCGGCCGCCGCCCTTGAGAAGGGGCTGGGCATCAACTACCAGATGCCGATCCCACCCGACGGTTACGCGTCGCCGATCTACCGCGACGGCGCCGGGAACCCGTTCCCGGTGCGCAACGCGGAGGAGGGTCTCGCACCGTTCCTGAGCATGACCGATGCGCTGGCCCAGTCGCCGAACACGGGGTTCGTGAAGCTCATGGAGACCACCGGCGTCCCGCCGGTGGTGGACATGGCGGTCCGCCTCGGCCTGCGCTCACTCGCGGAGCCCGGGCCGGACGGGTCGTCGATCGCCGACACCGCCCGCGAGCAGAACCAGGGCTCGTTCACCCTGGGTGTCACGCCGACCAGTCCCCTCGAGCTCGCCAATGTCGGGGCCACCCTCGCCTCGAGCGGGATGTGGTGCCCGCCCACGCCGATCGAGTCGATCACCGATTCGAGCGGGACCCCCGTCCCGGTCGTCGAGCAGCCCTGCGAGCAGGTCGTCGACCCGGCGCTGGCCGACACCCTGATGACGGGGCTGAGCAAGGACGACCAGCCCGGCGGCACCGCGGCCGCCGCGGCCGCCGCCAACGGCTGGAACCGACCCCTGTCCGGCAAGACCGGAACGACCCAGAACAACCGGTCGGCCGCCTTCCTCGGCTTCAACACGCAGTACGCCGGCTCGGTGATCACCTTCGACGACTCGTCGTCGCCCCGGACGCTCTGCGACGGCGGTGGCGACAACCCGCCGTTCCCGTGCGGTGACGGCAACCTCTTCGGCGGCACCACCCCGGCCCGCACCTGGTTCAAGGCCATGAACCCGTTGTTCGCCTCCCTGCCGGTCGCGCCCCTGCCCCCGACGAGCCCGCGCTACCTGCAGGGCGGGACGAACGAGCAGGTGCCCGAGGTCGTCGGCGACCAGGTCGACGAGGCCACCGAGGAGCTGCGCGACGCCGGCTTCCAGGTCACGCAGACGCAGGTGGGCAACCGCGCCCCGGCCGGCACGGTCGTCGGGCAGAACCCGCGCGGCTCGGTCCTCCCCGACCAGATCGTGACGCTGCAGGTCTCGAACGGGACGGTGCCCTCGCCGCCGACGCCGCCGAGCGGCCCGCCACCCCTGGCGGGGGGAGCGAACACCGGAGCGACGGGAGGCGGCGGATGAGCGGGACGACGATCACGGGGAAGGCCCTGCGCGCCGCCGCGGGCGTGACCGCCGCCGGCGCCCTCGGACTGGGCTACGCGGTCGGGATCGAGCGGCACTGGTTCGCGCTGCGGACCGCCCGCCTCGAGGTCCTCGACCCGGTCACCGCCGCCGGCCGGACGCTGCGCGTGCTGCACCTCAGTGACCTGCACCTGCGGCCCGGCCAGCGCCTGGAGCAGCGGTTCGTCGAGGGGCTCGCGGAACTCGCACCGGACCTCGTGGTGAACACCGGCGACAACCTCTCCCACCGGCGCGCCGTCCCCGAGGTGCTGCGCGCGCTGGGGGGTCTGCTCGACACGCCCGGCGTCGTGGTGTGGGGCAGCAACGACTACCACGGGCCGAAGCCGAAGAACCCCACGCACTATCTCTTCAACCCCCAGCACCGGGTCCTCGGCCCCGAGCTGCCGTGGCGCGACCTGCGCGCCGCGTTCCTCGAGCACGGCTGGCTCGACGCCACCCATGCCCGGCACACGCTCACCGTGAACGGACTCCGCCTCGCGATCGGCGGCGTCGACGACCCGCACATCGGCCGCGACGACTACGACCGCATCGCCGGCTCCGCCGACGAGCCGTACGACCTGCGCCTGGGGCTCACCCACTCCCCCGAGCCCCGGGTGCTCGACGCGTTCGCCGCCGACGGCTACGACCTCGTGCTCGCGGGCCACACCCACGGCGGCCAGCTGCGGCTGCCCGGGTACGGCGCGATCGTCACCAACTGCGGCGTCGACCGCTCCCGCGCCCGCGGCGCGTCGCGCTGGGGCTCCCACATGCGCCTGCACGTCTCGGCGGGTCTCGGCACCTCGCCGTACGCGCCCGCGCGGTTCTCCTGCCGTCCCGAGGCCACCCTCCTCGAGCTCGTGCCCCGTCCCGGCCCGACCTCGTCGACGCCTGCGACCGCCGGCGAGCGCGGGGGACGGCCCCCGTCCGCCCGGTCGGGGGCGAACGGGTAGAGTTCCGTCTGCGCGATCGCCTCCGGGGTGTGGCGCAGCTTGGTAGCGCGCCTCGTTCGGGACGAGGAGGCCGTGGGTTCGAATCCCGCCACCCCGACGTCGTGATGTCGCAGGACATCGGCACAGCCCCGAACCCTCACGGGTTCGGGGCTGTGTGCGTTCCGGGGCCGGTCGGTCGGGGGTCATCGTCGAGGTGGCACCCGCATCGGGTCGGATCCCTCGGGTGAGGGACGCATCGTCGGCCCGCACCACCACCGCTGCACCGGGTCGGCATAGAGCCGCTCGATGCCCGCGGCGATGCGGGGGCCACGGCGGGCGGCCTCGATCAGCCCCGAGCGGCCCGCGGGTGTCGACACGACGTCCCGTCGGACCCACGTCCCGCCGCCGGAGCTCGGTCCCCAGATGAGGACGTAGTCGCGGGCGAGACGCGGATCGGCCAGGAGCCCGGAGCGTCGGAGCTCGGCCCAGCCGGTCCAGAGGCGGACGAAGGTCGGTCGGACCCGCTCGAAGACGTGGTCCCGCAGGCCGGGCATGTCGTCGTCCTGCCAGTGTCGGGCGATCCTGCGGTCCGCGAGGCCGGCGAGGTCGACGAAGCGCAGCCGGCTGGTGAGGGCGGTGCCACCGGCGTCGACGGCGAGCAACGAGCCGTCGCGCACCCCGAGCAGGTCGGCGTAGGTGTTGGTCGTCAGGCCAGTGTTCAGGGCGATGGCGCACACCGTGACCGTGGGCGCCGCCCGGAACGACGCGGCCCGGACCGACCAGCCGACCATCGAGAGCAGCAGGACCGGGACGGCAGCCGCGGCCAGCAACCGCCGGTGGCGCCGTGTCGCCCCGCCCCACAGGGCCACGCCGGAGATGGAGGTCACCAGCGCACCGAGGGGCCAGAGGGGTGTCGCGAAGCGGGCCTGCTCCATCCAGTCCGGCGCGAGGACCGCGAAGCTGAGGAGGGCGAGCCCGAGGGGGACCGTCAGCGCGACGAGGGCCGGACCGACCTGCGGGCGGCGGGCCCACGCGGCGGCGACCAGCGCCACGGCGAGCAGGCAGGCCGACCAGCCCAGATAGGTCACCAGCACCACGGGGTGAGCGAGGCCGTCGAGCGTCGGCAGGCCTTGCTCCTTGGCCCGGGCAGGGTTGGGCACGACGTCGCCGAACGCCAGCACCCGCCACACGAGGTGGGCAGCGACCGGGAGAGCCGCCGCCGCCAGCGAGGTCCCGATCGCGCGGACGGGGAGCCGCGCCCCCGCGGGACGCAGCAGCAGCACGACGGCGGGGTACGCGGCGGCGTACACGATCCCCTCCGGCCGCGTCAGCGCCGCGAGCGCGGCCAGGGCCCCGCAGGTCGCCGCGACCGACGGCACGTGGACCCGTCCGGCGGCGACCGCACGGACCATCGTGGTGCCGATACCCACCACGGCGAGGGCCAGCAGGCCGTTCTCCAGGCCGCTGGTGGTCCAGATGGCGAACGACGGGATCACGGCGGTGACGACGCCCGCGACGGTCGCGACGAGCACCGGACGGCCGCAGACGGCCCGGGCTGCCGCCAGGAAGCAGAGGAACACCCCGACCCCGCACAGCCAGCCGAGGACCTTGGGGAGCGCCACGAGGTCGGGCACGCCGAACCAGGCGCCGTGGTCGAACAGCCCCACCCGGTGTGCGGCCACGAGCAGGGCCAGCCAGGCCGGGTCGGAGTAGCCCTCCACCGCCGGGGCACCGGGTTGGAGCACCGGACCCGCCCCGGTCGCGAGCGATCGGGCGTACGCGAACGTGATCCCCGCGTCGTCGACGATCCACTGCCCGTAGGACGCCGAGTGCAGGCCGAGCACCATCGAGGGGACACCGACGGCCACGGCCCCGCCCCACCGCGTCCTGGCTGCTGACGTGGCTCCGGCGTCGTCGACGTCGCCCTGCGCATCGACGTCGGTCGGGTCGCCGCTCCCGGCGGGTGTCGCGGCCGCGGCTCGGACCTCGCTCACCGCACGGGCCCGTGCTCGCCGGATGGTCCGTCGGTCCGGAACGGCGACGATGGCTGTGTCTTCACGGAGCCCCCCGAGCACACCGAGCGATGCCCGCGCGTCGGGTCACCGCACCACCGGGTCCGGGGTGGGCGCACCCCCGCGATCCGCCGGAACGACAGCGATCACGCCCTGGGTGCCTGCGTGGACGGTATGCCCCGCACGCGGCGATCGTCAGCACCGCGCCCCGGATACCGCCCGCTTGCCGCGGTCGGGCTCGGTGACCCGAGATCGCCCCGAGCATGCGTCGTACGTCCGTCAGCCGTGCTCTCCACGGCCGAGTGCCGATCGTTCCCTCGTCGGAACCAGCACTTGTCGGTCTCCGTCCGGTAACGACACGATGTCGACCGACGATGGTCCCCTCGGATCACCCTGTCGGGGGGCTCTCACACGGATCGGGGACACGATGCGACACGGAGGGGCACCGCAGCCGCCCACCGGGCGGCACGCCGCGCCTGCGCGGTCTGCCACCGCCACGCCCGTGACGGGCGGACGGCACTCGGCCGGACCGGACGGGTCCGGGGCCTCGGAGCGCCACGCGCGCCCGGCGCCCGACCCCGTCGACGGCCTCGTGCGCCCCGCCCCGCGCCGCGAGGCCGAGCCCCGGCACACGACGCGTGTCGCCGACCTGGTCGCGGAGCCGGCTCCCGCGACCCGGCACGCCGCCGTGGTGCCCACGCCGCGGCCCGCTCCCGAACCCCACACTCCGTCGACGCGCGCCGTCGACCGCTCCCGGCACGCGGAGGCGCCGGGACGCGCCGTCCCGCTGCAGGGCCCGGTCCCCCGCCCGCTCCCGCCCACCGGCGCGACGCAGGCCACCGCGGTCACGCCGCCCGGCGCCGACACCAGCGCCACCCCCGGCCCCGCACCCGTGCGCGTCAAGCGCCCCGCCGCCCGTCGCTCCGACCCGGAGGAGATCGCGGCGCGGGCGACGACCACGCTGATCAGCGCCTCGCCCGACCCGGGTCGCGCGGCCCGCCGGGCCGCGGCCGCCGCTCCCTCCGCGCCGGCCACTCCCGCGCCCGTCGCCGGCGCTGCGCCCGTGTTCGCCGACCGCACCGGGCGTCGGGCCCGTCGCTGGCGCACCGCCGCGATCGCGGCGACCGCCGTCTGCGCGTCCTACGTCGGCGTCGTGGCCGTCGGCGCGGTGGCCGGACCGGTCGGGCCGACCTCCGCGCCGACGCTGCTGCCGGCGCCGACGACGGCTCCGCCGGCGCCGACCGCCACCCCGGGGCCCGCCGCGCAGAACGTCGCCGAGGTGGAGCCGACGGCGACGTCCACCACCACCCGTTCCGCGCGCGCCACCACGCGCAGCACGCCCCGCTCGACCACTCCGAAGGCGCGGGTCACACCGCGCCCGGTCGTCGTCGCGCCGGTGCCCGTCGTGCCGCAGGCCCCCGCTCGCGCGAACCCGGCGCCGGTCGCCGACACCCAGAACGTCCCGAACGCCCCGAACGCCCAGGACGACGCCGCCGACGCCGCGGACGACGCCGGCGCGGACACCTGAGCCGGCCCCGCCGCAGCGCGACCCGGCCGTCGCTGCGCGCCTCCCTGCTCGCCACCCTCGTGGCGGTCCTGGTCACCGCACCGATGGTCACCGGTGAGACGCCGACGCCCGAGCCGGCGCTGGCGGACGTCGTGGAGGCCGGGGGCGCGGCGGCGGACGCCCCGCGACGTGCCGGCGTGGCGGCCCCCGAGGGCCCGCTGCCGACGGTCGGGATGGCGCCGTACGTCGACCTCACCACGCCGCCGCTGCCGGCGATCACCGACATGGCGGACGCGACCGGCCACGCCGACGTCGTGCTCGCCTTCGTCCTGGCCGGGGCCGACGGCTCGTGCGGCCCGACCTGGGGCGGGACGACCTCGCTCGCCGACCCTGCCGTGATGGCGCGGGTGGCCGGCCTGAAGTCCCGCGGCGGCACGGTGACGGTGTCGTCGGGCGGCGCGCTCGGTGACTACCTCGAGAAGGCCTGTCCGGACGCGCCGTCGCTCGCGCGGGCCTACGGCGCCGCGCTCGACGCGGTCGGCACCGACCACCTCGACGTCGACGTCGAGACCGACAGCGGCCGCGAGGTCTCGCCCCGCCGCATCGCCGAGGCCCTCGCCCTGCTCCAGCGCGAGCGCGGCACGCGGGTGACGCTGACCGTGCAGATCGACGGCGTCAGCGAGGGCATGAGCGCCGACGCCGTCGACCTCGTCCGCGAGACCACGACCGCCGGCGTCGCCGCGCGCGTGAACCTCATGGTCATGAACTTCTCGTACGAGGGCGCCTGGGCCGACGCCATGACCGGCGCCGCGCGCACCGCCGTCGGCCAGCTCGAGGCCCTCTGGCCCGGCAGCGATCCCGTCGACGTGCGGCGTCGGACCGGCGTGACGTTCATGCTCGGACGCAACGACATGGACATGACGACGACGCCCGAGGACGCGCGGGCCGTCGTCGAGGACGCCCGGGGCAACGGCTACGGCGGCGTCGGCTTCTGGGCCCTCGCCCGGGACAACGGCTCATGCCCCGGCACGGAGGACGAGACGGACGACTGCAGCGGCATCGAGCAGGAGCCCTGGGCGTTCACGCGGATCGCGCAGGGCTTCACCGCGGCGCCGTAGGTCACCAGCGGGCCCGGGGGACGGCCTTCACGGCCGGTCGTCGGGCGATCCCACCCGGTAGGGTCCGACGGAGGCACGACGGTGACGCCGGGACACGCGGTGTCGCGAGACGCGGGAGGTGCGAGACGTGAGCACCCAGGTCGACACGGCGGTCCTCCCGGACTCCGGGGACCGGCCTCTCGTCGTCCTCGTCGATGCGCCCTCCGGCATGGAGCGCCGCCTCGTCGACCGGTGGCTCGGCCGGGTCCGTGGGGACGGCCGGCTGGGCGGGCGGGGCCTCGAGGTGCTGCCCGCCGACAGCGAGCAGCTCGCCGCGCGCCTGACGCGCGGCGACAACCCGTTGCTCGTCCCCGTCCGGGTGGTGTGGGCGACCGACCCGGAACCCGACGGCATGCTGCTGCGCCTCGCCGACGTCCTCACCCGCGGCTGGGCCCTGCGGAACCGCGCCCGGGCCGCGCGCCGCAGCCCGCCGCAGCACGAGGTCGTGGTCGGACGCCCGGCCACGGTCCGCGAGCTCCTGCGCCGCCACCGCCGCGAGCGGGACTCCACCGACAGCGCGGACTTCGTGCGGTTCGTGGCCCGCCAGGCGACGCTCGCGCTCGACCGCGCCGAGCGCGCACTCACCGGCAATCGCTTCAAGGTGCCCCGCGAGGTGGCGTCGCAGATCATCGGGTCGGCGCACTTCAGTCGCGAGATCCGTCGGCTCGCCGCCGAGACCGGCCGCCCCGAGGACGAGGTGGCCGCCGAGGCGGCCAGCGACCTCGAGAGCATCGTCGCCTCGCTCGACCCCAGCGCCGTCGACCTCTTCTCCGGCGTCCTGCGCCCCATGCACGAGAAGGCGTGGACCGTGCACGCCGACACCGCGGGACTCGAGCCGCTGCGGGAGCTCAACGCCGAGCACGCCCTGGTCTTCCTGCCCTCGCACCGCTCGTACACCGACCCGTTCGTGCTGGCGGACGTGCTGCGCAGCAACGACTTCCCGCGCAACCACGTCCTCGGCGGCGACAACCTGCGGATCCTCGGGCTCGAGCAGCTCGCGCGGCGCAGCGGCATCATCTTCATCCGCCGCAGCTTCGGCGGGGACCCGGTCTACAAGGCCGTGGTGCGCGAGTACTTCTCGTGGCTGTCGGCGAAGCGCTTCAACCTCGAGTGGTACATGGAGGGCGGGCGCACCCGCACCGGGAAGCTCCGGCCGCCGAAGTACGGGCTGCTCTCCGACGTGGCCAGCGCCGTGGAGACCCGGCGCGCCGAGGACGTCTACCTCGTCCCGGTGTCGATCATCCATGACCAGCTCCAGGAAGTGCACCAGATGGCGGCCGAGCAGACCGGCGCCACCAAGACCCCGGAGGGCCTGCGCTGGCTCGCGGGCTACGCCCGGGCGCAGCGCCGTCCGGTCGGCGGGGTGCACGTGAGCTTCGGCGAGCCGCTGTCGTTGCGCGCCGCGCTCTCCGCGGCCAACGACCCGGCGCTCGACGTGCGTCCGAGCCAGACGGGCGAGGACGCCGACGGCGTCGTGGCGGAGGACTCCGCGGCGCGCCGTCTGGCCCTGCAGAAGACCGCGTTCGAGGTCTTCGTCCGCATCAACCGCGTCACGCCGGTGACGCCCATCGCGCTGGCGGCCCTCGCGCTGCTCGGGGTGCGTGACCGCGCGCTGACGCTGTCGCAGGTCCGCCGGGTCGTCGAGCCGGTGCTCGACTACGTCGACGCCCGCGGCCTGCCGCACACCGGCATCGGCTCCCTGCGTACCAACGGCGGCGTCGCGGAGGCGCTCCTCTCGCTGCGCCGGGAGAAGGTGGTCAGCGCCTACACCGAGGGTTCCGAGCCGGTGTTCTCGGTCGAGCGGGGCCACCACATCGTCGCCGCGTTCTACCGGAACTCGGCGATCCACCACTTCGTCAACCGCGCGATCGTCGAGCTCTCGATCCTCGAGGTCGGCGACCTCACCGGCCGGGACGCGCTGGCGCGCGGCTTCCAGGCGGCCCTGGACCTGCGCGACCTCCTGAAGTACGAGTTCTTCTTCCCCGACAAGGAGACGTTCCGCGAGGAGCTGATCCGCGAGCTCACGCTGATCGACCCCGACTGGCAGTCCGGGGACCACGACGTCGCCCGCACCCAGAAGCTGCTGCGCCAGAGCCGGTTCCTCTGTGCGCACCGGGTGCTCCGGTCCTTCGTCGACGCGCAGTGGGTGGTGGCCGAGCGGCTCGCCGAGCACGACCCCGACACGCCCGTCGACGAGGACGCGCTGCTCGACCGCTCCGCCGCCGTCGGGCGCCAGCTGCTGCTGCAGGGCAAGCTGCACGGGCCCGAGTCGCTGTCGCGGGAGCTCTTCGCCTCCGCGGTGCGGCTCGCCTCCAACCGGGGCCTCCTGGCCCCGAACACCCCCCGCGAGGGGGAATCGGACCTGGCGACCCGTCGCCGGGCGTTCGCCGCGGAGATTCGCGGGGTAGTGGAACGAGTCGTGACCATCGACGAGACCGACGCGACGAACCGACAGGAGTCCGCGGGTGTCCGACCCTGAGACCAGCACGGCGGTCACCGCCGCCGACCTCATGGACGCGGTCGCCGCGGCACCCGAGGGCCCGCAGGTGGGCGCGTTCTTCGACTTCGACGGCACGGTGATCGCGGGCTACTCGGTCACCTCCTTCATGCTCCACCACGTCAAGAACCTCGACCTGCACCCGCGGACGACGATCGACACGCTGGTCAGCGGCTGGCAGGGCCTGCACGGCGAGGAGGATTTCCGCAAGTTCCTCGGCATCACGCTGCGCACGTGGGCGGGCCGGACGCCGGAGGAGCTCGAGAAGATCGGCAACCGGCTCTTCCGCGACGAGATCGGCCCGAGCGTCTACCCGGAGGCGTGGCGCCTGATCCGCCTGCACCTGGAGAAGGGCCACACGGTCGTCCTCGCGAGCTCGGCGACCCGGTTCCAGGTGGAGCCGGCCGCGAAGGCCCTGGGCGTCGAGCACACGATCTACACAGCCGTCGAGGTCGGCGAGGACGGCACGCTCACCGGGCACCCCGATGGCCGCTCGCCCTACGGCGAGGGCAAGGCCGCGGCGGTCAAGGAGTTCGCGGCGAGCCACGACGTCGACCTGGACGCGAGCTTCGCGTACTCCAACGGCGGTGAGGACGTCCCGTTCCTGGCCACCGTGGGCCACCCGGCCGCGGTGAACCCCAGCGCGGGACTGCGGCGGGCCGCGGCGGAGCGCGCCTGGCCCGCGCTCGACTTCGACGGCCGCCCGTGGACCACGCCGGTCGAGATCGGCCGCACCGTGGCGACGTTCGCCGGGATGATGGGCGGCTTCGCCACCGGGCTCGGCCTCGGGCTGCTCGGCGGCTCGCGGCGCGCCGGGCTCAACCTCGGCATCGGGCTCGGCGGTGACCTCTCGCTGATGGCCTCCGGCGTCTCGCTCGACGTCCACGGGGCCCGGCACATCTGGGAGGCGCAACCCGCGGTCTTCCTGTTCAACCACCAGAGCCAGCTCGACGTCCTCGTCCTGGGCGGGCTCCTGCGCGGCAACTTCGCGCCGGTCGCGAAGAAGGAGCTGGCCAACAACGTGCTGTTCGGCGGGCTCATGCGCCTGCTCGAGACGGCGTTCATCGACCGCGCCGACAACGCCCAGGCCGTCAAGGCCCTGGAGCCCGCCGTCGAGCGCCTGCGCGAGGGCACCTCGATCGTCATCGCCCCCGAGGGCACCCGCTCGCCCACCCCGACGCCGGGGAAGTTCAAGAAGGGCGCGTTCCACCTGGCCATGCAGGCCGGTGTGCCGATCGTCCCGCTCGTCTTCCGCAACACCGGCGAGCTGATGAGCCGCAACGCGATGATCATCCACCCCGGCGTCGTGCAGGTCGCCGTGCTGCCGCCGATCGACGTCTCGTCCTGGACCCGCGAGGAACTCGACGAGCGCATCGAGGGCGTCCGGCAGTCCTACATCGACACGCTCGCGCACTGGCCCGGGGAGGGCTGACCAGCTAGACCCCCCGGAACACCGGTGCCCGCTTCTCCGCCCGGGCCCGGCGGCCCTCGACCAGGTCCTCGCTCGCCCAGCAGGCGTCGAACGCCGCAGCGACCTCGGCGGGCACCGGCGCGTCCTCGAGCAGCCGGGCGACGGCGAGCTTGTTGTAGGCCAGCGTGAGGGGCGCGAGGGCGGCCATCTCGGCGGCCCAGGCCAGGGCGGTGTCGCGGTCGCCGACGCGGTCGACCAGGCCGGCGGCACGGGCGGCGTCGTGGTCGAGGCGCTCGCAGGCCAGCAGGATCCGCCGCGCCGCGCCGCCGCCCGCCACGAGCGCGAGTCGGCGCACCGTCCACGGGTCGACGGCGAGGCCCAGCCCGGCGGTGGGCAGCCCGAACACGCCGGCCTGATCGACGACGCGCAGGTCCGCGGCGAGCGCGAGCTGCGTGCCGGCGCCGATCGCCGGCCCGTGCACCGCGGCCACGACGGGCACCGGCACCTCCGCGAGCCGGTGCAGCATGCCGTAGAGCGCGGCGAGGAAGTCGGGGTCGCCGACGGTGTCGAGGTCCGCGCCGGAGCAGAACGCCGTGCCCTCACCGGTCAGCACGAGCACACGGGCGCCGTCGGCGAGGGCGGCGTCGACGGCCGCGTGCAGATCGCGGCAGTGGGCGGTGTCGAGTGCGTTGCGCCGCTCGGTGCGGTCCAGGCGGATCTCGTGGACCGCGTCGTCGTGGCGCTGGGTGCCGATCACGCGCCGATCATCCCCGGCGGTCGGGCCGCCGCGCGACCACACCCCACAGCCCGCTCGCCGTCTCCCCGGCACCCGGCACCGCGCCCGCCGGGACCCAGTGCGGCGCGGAGGCCCACCCGGGTCCGACCAGCTCCAGGCCCTCGAGCCACGGGTCCATGTCCTCGGGGTCCCGCAGCGTCGGCGCGTAGCTCCAGCCGCCGTGGTTGATCGTCGACCAGGTGTGGAGATCGGGCCGTCCGACGCCCGTGAGATGCGAGATCGCGACACCGCTCCCCGGAGCAAGGGCCTCGCGGTAGCGGCGCATCGCCTCCGCGGCGACCGCGTCGGGCACGTAGTGCAGGACGCCGACGGCGAGCACACCGACCGGTCGCGTCAGGTCCAGGAGGTCCCGGACCTCGGGCGCGGCCAGCACCGTCTCCGCGTCGCCCGCGTCGGCCAGCAGCACCGAGACGCCCTCGTGGCGCGCGACGACGCGGCGGGCGTGCACCACCGCGACCGGGTCCTCGTCGACGTAGGCCACCCGCGCCCCGGGATGCACGCGACGCGCGCGGGTGTGGACGTGGTCGACGGTCGGCAGGCCCGCGCCCAGCTCGAGGAACTGGTCGATGCCCTCGGCGCACCAGTGGTCCACCACCGCGGCGGAGAACCGTCGGTGGCCCCGGCACAGGTCGCCCATGCCGGGCAGGACCTGATCCACCTCCGCGGCGAACTCCCGGTCGACGAGGGTGTTGTCGTCGCCTCCGAGATAGTGGTCGAACACGCGCGCCAGGTTCGGCGGCGTCTCCTCGTCGTCCGGCCCGAGATCGGTCATGGTGTCTCCCCCCGTGCGCATCCTCTCCCACCGGCCGGTCCACACGGCGGCAGCGGCACACCGGCGGGCAGGATTCGGGGCATGACCGCGTCGTCGCCGCACCGCCGCCAGGACCCGGCTCCTGAGATCCCGGACGCCCTGTTCGCCGATGCCGCCGTCGAGAACCGCTGGCGGGGCCGGTTCACGGCCGCGCGCGTCTCGGTGCCCGACTGGGCACGAGACGCCCCGGATCACAGCGTCTACTCGTCGAACGCCACCGGGACCTGGGAGATCTACGCCTGGGATCGCTCCGCGGACACCCATCGGCGGGTCACCGACCGGCCGAACGGCACACGGGGCGGCGCGCCGAGCACCGACGGCACCGCGATCTGGTGGTTCGACGACACCGACGGCGACGAGTTCGGGGTGTGGGTCCGCGAGCCCTTCGCCGGCGGGTCCGCCGAGCCGGCCGTCGCGGGCGCGGAGCCCGGTTACCCGGCGGGGCTCGACCTGGGCCGGCGGACGGTCGCCGTCGGCTGGTCGACCGACGACGGGTCGACGCTCGCGGTGAGCGAGGGCAGTGACGACGGGTGGGGAGAAGCGCGCGTCCTCTACACCCACACCGAGGACGCCGGGATCGGGGCGCTGTCGCGCGACGAGACGCTGCTGGCCATCTCGCACGCCGAGCACGGCGACTCGCGCCACCCGGCGATCCGCGTCCTGCGGGTCGCCGACGCCGTCGCGGTGGGCGAGCGGCACGACGGCGAGGGGAAGGGCCTGGACCCGATCGAGTTCGCGCCGGTCGAGGGCGACCAACGCCTGCTCGTCGGCCACGAGCGCCGCGGCCGCGACGAGCTGCTGATCTGGGACCTGGCGACGGACACCGAGACCGTGCTCGACATCGACCTGCCCGGCGACCTCTCCGCCGGCTTCTACCCCGACGCTTCGGCGCTGCTCGTCGCCCACACCCGCGCGGGCCGCACGACGCTGCACCGCTACGACCTCGCCACGGGCGCGCTGTCCGACCTGCCGACGGCCGCCGGCTCGGTCGGCGGTGCGGACGTACGTCCCGACGGGACCGTGGAGTACGGCTGGTCGTCGGCGGCGTACCCGTCGTCGGTGCGCGCCCTGCGCCCGGACGGCACCGACACCGAGCTGCTCGCCCCGCCCGGGGAGCGACCCGAGCCCTCCGTCGCCCTGGAGGACGCGTGGGTCGACGGGGTCGCCGGTCCGGTCCACGCGCTGTGGACCCGACCCGCGGGCACGACCGGCCCCGTCCCGACCGTGTTCATGATCCACGGAGGCCCGCAGGCGGCCGACGAGGACCGCTGGTCGCCGGTGCGCGCGGTGTGGGTCGACGCGGGCTTCGCCGTGGTGCACGTGAACTACCGCGGCTCGTCGGGCTATGGGTCGGCGTGGCGGGACGCCATCGAGGGACGCCCGGGCACCACGGAGCTCGAGGACGTCGCCGCGGTGCACGACTGGGCCGTCGCGTCGGGGCTCGCCGACCCGGCCGCCTGTGTGCTCGAAGGCTGGTCCTGGGGTGGCTACCTCACGCTGCTCGGCCTCGGGCGCCAGCCGGAGCGCTGGGCGGTGGGATGCGCGGGCGTCCCGGTGGCGGACTACCTCGCGGCCTACGAGGACGAGATGGAGCCGCTGCGCGCCTTCGACCGCTCGCTGTTCGGCGGGTCGCCCGAGCAGGTGCCGGAGCGCTACACGGAGGCGTCACCGCTCACGTGGGTGGACGCGGTGCGGGCGCCGGTCCTCGTGCTCGCCGGCGAGAACGACCCGCGCTGCCCGATCCGCCAGATCGACAACTACCTGGACGCCCTGGCGGAGCGGGGGCGGGAGTACGCGATGGTGCGCTACGACGCCGGGCACGGGTCCCTGGTGGTGGCCGAGACCCTCCGGCACACGGTCGCCGAGATCGCGTTCGCCCGCCGCGCGCTCGGGCTCCCCGTCCCCGCCTGAGGGGCTCAGGCCGTCTTGGCCTGCCACATCCAGTGGGCCTCCTCGAGCTTCGCCGTCTGGGCGATGAGCAGGTCCTGGGTGACCGGGTCGGGCTCGTCGGTGGCCTCGATGCGCTCGCGCATGCGCTCGATGAGACGCGCGAGGGTCTCGACGACGGCCTCGTTGACGTCCTCGACGTCGCGCCAGCCCTCCTCGGTCTTCTGCAGACCGCTGCTCTTGGCGACGGTCTCCGTGCGGCCGTCGGGCGAGACACCGATGGTGGCGGCGCGCTCGGCGACCTCGTCGGAGTAGGTCCGCGCGAGCTCGACCAGCTCGTCGAGGTGCAGGTGCGCCTCGCGGAAGTTGCGACCGACGACGTTCCAGTGCCACTGCTTGGCGGTCAGGGACAGGTCGACGAAGTCGGCCAGGCTGTCCTGCAGGACGGCGCCGACGGTCTGCTGCGCGTCGTCGGGCAGGGGGCTCGTGATGGGGGCGGTGGCCATGGTGGTGATCTCCTCTCGAACACCACGGCCCACCCCACCAGGATGTGTGGGGCAGGCCGGGTGCCGTGTGTGTGAGCGCGTGGCTCAGCTCTGGCTGAGGACCTTCTGCTCCTTGCCGGTCAGCTCGCGGACGCGGTCCTCGACACGCTGACCCATGCCCTCGTCGATCGACTTCCAGTAGTCGAACGCGCGGGCGAGGACGTCGTCACCGACCCCCTTGGAGAGGTGGCCGGAGACGTTCTCGACGAAGCGCTCGCGCATGTCGTCGTCCCAGACCTCGAGCATCATCGTGCGGGCCTGGACCTCGTCGGTGTCCTCGGCGTGCGGCACGTAGGCCGCGCGCTGGATCTGACCGTCCGAGTACCACGTCGGCGGCTGGATCGTCTCGGTCGTCTGCGGGCCGCCCTTGGTGTTCGGCGCGTAGACCGGGTCCGGCGCGTTCACGACCCGCATCGCGCCCGCGACGGTGTACGGGTGCGCGTCGGTGCCCTGCGGCGAGTTCACCGGGATCTGCTTGTAGTTGACCCCGAGCCGGGCGCGGTGCGCGTCGGCGTACGAGAACCCGCGGGCCAGCAGCATCTTGTCCGGCGACAGGCCCAGCCCGGGCGGCTGGTTGTTCGGCTCGAACGCGACCTGCTCGATCTCGGTGTGGTAGTCGACCGGGTTCCGGTTCAGCGTCATCTTCCCGACCTCCTGGAGGGGGTAGTCGCTGTGCGGCCACACCTTCGTCAGGTCGAACGGGTTGAACCGGTAGGTCTTCGCGTCCTCGAACGGCATGATCTGCACGTGGAGGGTCCAGCTCGGGAACTCCCCGCGCTCGATCGCCTCGTAGAGGTCGCGCTGGTGGTAGTCGGCGTCCTCACCCGCGAGGCGGCCGGCCTCCTCCTCGGTCAGGCACTCGACGCCCTGGTCGGACTTGAAGTGGTACTTGACCCAGAACTCCTCGCCGGCCGAGTTGACCCACATGTAGGTGTGGCTCGAGTAGCCGTTCATGTGGCGCCAGTCCTTCGGGATGCCCCGGTCGCCCATGAGCCACGTGACCTGGTGCTTCGACTCGGGCGAGAGCGTCCAGAAGTCCCACTGCATGTCGTGGTCGCGCAGGCCGTTGCGGGCGAGGCGCTTCTGCGACCGGATGAAGTTCTGGAACTTCATGGGGTCGCGGATGAAGAAGACCGGCGTGTTGTTGCCGACCATGTCCCAGTTGCCCTCGCGGGTCCACAGCTTGAGGGCGAATCCGCGCGGGTCGCGCCAGGTGTCCGGGCTGCCCCGCTCACCGGCGACGGTGGAGAACCGGATGATCCCCTCGGTGGTCTCACCGGGCTGGAAGACCGCGGCCTTGGTGTAGGCCGAGACGTCCTGCGTGACCTCGAACGTCAGGAACGCCCCGCTGCCCTTCGCGTGCGGCTGACGCTCCGGGATGCGCTCCCGGTTGAAGTTCGCCATCTGCTCGATCAGGTAGTGGTCCTGGAGGACCAGGGGTCCGTCCGTCCCGACCGTCGCGGAGAACTCGTGGCTGGGTGCCGGGATACCGGCGTCGTCGGTGGCGTAAGAACGGTTCGGATTGGTCACGTTCGCCTCTCCTCGTGGTGGTGGCTCTCGTGTCTTCACCGTGACGGGATCGAGCTCGTCCCGTCGGCGTCGATATGCGGGGTACCCGCTCCTGCGTCCCGGCAGGCCGGGCAGGTGCCCCAGAAGACGATCTCGGCCTCGTCGACGACGAAGCCCCCCGCGTCGGACGGGGCCAGGCACGGGCGCTCGCCGACCACGCAGTCGATGTCGGCGGTCGCGCCGCACGCGCGGCACACGACGTGGTGGTGGTTGTCGCCCGTGCGGGTCTCGTACCGCGCCGCGGAGCCCGCGGGCTCGATGCGGCGCACGAGGCCGGCGTCCACGCACGCGGCGAGGACGTCGTACACGGCCTGGGTGGACACCGACCCCAACCGGCCGCGCACCGCCGACGCCACGGCGTCCGCCGTGGAGTGGGGGTGATCGCCGAGGACCCCGAGCACCGCCTGCCGGGGCGCGGTGACCCGCAGTCCGGCCTGGCGGAGCCGTGCCCGCGGATCGGCCACGTGGTGACGTGGATCCGCAGGAGACGCGACCACGGGCATTACTGCGGGGTCGCCCTCGTGCTCGGTCCGTGAGGTCATGATGACCCCAAGGTGCCAGCCAGACTGGAACGAGTCAAGAAAAGCGGGCGGCCGCGCCTCAGCTCCGGACGAGCTCCTCGGCGATCTCGTAGGTGTTCAGCGCGGCGCCCTTGCGCAGGTTGTCGCCGCACACGAAGAAGTCGAGGGTGTCCGGGAAGTCCAGCGCCTGCCGCACGCGCCCGACGTAGGTCGGGTCCTCGCCGACGACGTCCGCCGGGGTCGGGAAGCGCTTGGCCTCCGGCTCGTCGACCAGCACGATCGAGGGCTGGGCGGCGAAGACCTGGTGCGCCGTGGCGACGTCGACCGGGCCGGCGAAGGTGGCGTGCACCGCGAGCGAGTGCGTGGTGATCACGGGCACCCGCACGCAGGTGGCCGACACCTTGAGCTCGGGCAGGTCGAGGATCTTCCGCGACTCGTTGCGGACCTTGAGCTCCTCGGAGGTCCAGCCGTCCGCCTTCGGCGAGCCCGCGAACGGCACCACGTTGAGCGCCAGCGGGGCGCCGAACGGGGTGTCCTCGGAGAGCCCCGCGGCCGCGAGGGCCTCGGCGACGTCGCCGCGCCGGTTGCCGACGTCCTTGCCGGCGACGGCCGCGAGCTCGGCGCGCAGGCGGTCGATGCCGTCCTGGCCCGCACCGGACGCCGCCTGGTAGCTGGCGACGACGAGCTCGCGCAGCCCGAAGGCGCGGTGCAGGGCGCCGAGCGCGGCCATCATCGACAGCGTCGTGCAGTTCGGGTTGGCGACGATGCCCTTCGGCCGCGTGTGCGCCGCCTCCGCGTTGACCTCGGGCACGACGAGCGGGACCTCGGGGTCCATCCGGAACGCCCCGGAGTTGTCGACCGCGATCGCGCCGCGGGACACCGCCACCGGCGCCCACTCGGCGCTGATCTCGTCGGGCACGTCGAACATCGCGATGTCGATGCCGTCGAAGGCCTCGGGCGCGAGCGCGACGACCTCGATCTCCCGGCCGCGCACCGTGAGGCGCTTGCCCGCCGAGCGCGGCGAGGCGATCAGGCGAATCTCCGACCAGGGCACGGTCTCCCGGGCGTTGATGATGTCGATCATGACGGTGCCCACGGCCCCGGTCGCGCCGACGATGGCGAGGGTGGTCATGGTCAGCGTCCTGTTCCCGCGTGCACCACGGCCTCCTCGTCGCCCCCGAGGTCGAAGGCGGCGTGGAGGGCGCGGACGGCGTCGTCCAGCTGGGTGTCGCGCATGAGCGCGGAGATCCGGATCTCCGAGGTGTTCATCATCTCGATGTTCACGCCGGCGAGGGCCAGCGACTCGCAGAACGTCGCGGTGACGCCAGGGTGGCTGCGCATGCCGGCGCCCACGAGGGTCACCTTGCCGACGTGCTCGTCGTAGATGACGTCCTCGTGGCCGACCTCGCCCTGCACGGCGGACAGGGCGGCGACGCCCTTGGGGCCGTCCTTGACGGGCAGGGTGAAGGTCACGTCGGTCTTGCCCGTCTTCAGGTGCGACACGTTCTGCAGGACCATGTCGATGTTGATCTCGGCGTCGGCGACCGCGCGGAAGATGCGCGCCGCGAAGCCGGGCTGGTCGGGCACGCCGATGACCGTGATCTTGGCCTCGGACCGGTCGTGCGCGACTCCGGTGAGGACGGCCTGTTCCACGCTGAGCTCCTCGATCGACCCGACGATCGTCGTGCCGGGCTTGTCGTTGTACGACGAGCGCACCCGCAGCGGCACGCCCTCGCGGCGGGCGTACTCCACGGCCCGCAGGTGCAGCACCTTGGCCCCGCACGCGGCCATCTCGAGCATCTCCTCGTAGGTGATGGTCTCGAGCAGCTTCGCGTCCGGGACGATGCGCGGGTCGGCGGAGTACACGCCGTCGACGTCCGTGTAGATCTCGCAGACGTCGGCCTTCATGGCGGCGGCCATCGCGACCGCCGTCGTGTCCGACCCGCCGCGGCCGAGCGTCGTGATCTCCTTGGAGTCCGCGCTGACGCCCTGGAACCCCGCGACGAGCGCGATGTGGTCCTCGGCGAGGGCGGCGTGGATGCGCCCCGGGGTGACGTCGACGATGCGGGCGTCGCCGTGCTTCCCCGTGGTGATCATGCCGGCCTGCGAGCCGCTGAACGACCGCGCGCGCCCGCCGAGGGCGTTGATCGCCATGGCCAGCAGCGCGTTGGAGATGCGCTCCCCCGACGTCAGCAGCATGTCCATCTCGCGCGGCGGCGGGCTGGGGTGCACCTGCATCGCGAGGTCGGTCAGCTCGTCGGTCGTGTCGCCCATGGCGGAGGCGACGACGACCACGTCGTTCCCGTCCTTGCCCGTGCGCACGATGCGCTCGGCCACCCGCCGGATGCGGTCGGCCGACTGCACCGACGAGCCGCCGTACTTCTGGACGACGAGTGCCACCGCGACGGACCTCCACCTGCTGGTCGGCGAACGGCTCCGACCCTATCCGAGGCCTGCGGGCTCACGAGGTGGCTGTCACCACCCTGGAGCGGCTACGGCGCGAGGGCGTTGAGAAGCTTGGAGACGACGATGCCGATCACGATCCACACGACCGCGGCGAGCCCGAAGTTGAGGATGATCCGCAGCGACTCGCTGGCGGGCAGGAACAGGTCGCCGATGCCCAGCGTCAGGTTGTTCGCGAGATCGCGGAAGAAGATCGTGATGCCGTTGGCGGGGTTGGCCCCGGCCACCGCGAGGATCACGTGCACGACGAGGATCGCCGCGAAGATGACGGTGAGGATCCGGATCACCGACGCCGCCACGGTGAGGACCTTGCGGACCAGTGCGCGCATGTCCTCGGAGGTGTGCGAACGCCGCTGTTCGGACGTGTCCGTGCTCGCATCCTGCGCCATGCGCGACATCATGGCACGTTAGGTGACTGGTCGGTAGCCGAGGGTGCGACCTGAGTCACCGAGGCACTTCTGCGCAGGTCGGAGGCCTGTTCGGGGGTGTGCGACCCCGGTCGTCCGGGGTCCCGGGGTACCGGACCACGACGTGGCGGGACTACCGTGGAGGGCGATGTTCTCCGCGCCCGCAGCCCCGGCCATCACCCCGGGCCTGCTTCTTCGCCGCCGCGGCGGGGTCTGAACAGACCGGCCCCCTGCCGCGGGTGATGCGCGCTGCCGGTCGCCATCCCTCGCAGTGCTGCAGGATCCAGGAGCGCGACACCCCATGAGCATCACTCCCGGCACGTCGATGAACGACGAGCCGATCGCCGACATCCGTTCGACCGTCGTCCATCCCGACGGCGACATCCCCGACGGCCAGCCGGCCTGGAACACCCAGCGCCCCAGCCGCATGCCGGTGCAGCGCTACCGGCGCTTCGCCGACCTCGTCGAGAAGATCTCGCTGCCCGACCGCACCTGGCCGGACCGCGTGATCGAGAAGACGCCGCTCTGGGGCGCGGTCGACCTGCGCGACGGCAACCAGGCCCTGATCGACCCGATGTCGCCCGCGCGCAAGCGCCGCATGTTCGACCTGCTCGTGCGCATGGGCTACAAGGAGATCGAGGTCGGCTTCCCCGCCGCCTCGCAGACCGACTTCGATTTCGTCCGCGAGATCATCGAGCAAGGCGCGATCCCGGCCGACGTCCGCATCCAGGTGCTGACCCAGGCGCGACCCGAGCTGATCACGCGGACCTTCGAGTCCCTCGAGGGCGTGCACTCGGCGGTCGTCCACCTCTACAACTCGACCTCGATCCTGCAGCGGCGCGTGGTCTTCCGCTCCGACCGCGACGGCATCACGAAGATCGCGGTCGACGGCGCGGAGAAGGTCCGCGCGGAGGCCGAGAAGCGGCCGGGCACCGACTGGCGCTTCCAGTACTCGCCCGAGTCGTACACCGGCACCGAGCTCTCGTACGCCAAGGAGATCGTCGACGCCGTCGGTGACGTCTGGGAGCCGACGCCCGAGAAGCCGATGATCGTCAACCTGCCGGCGACGGTGGAGATGGCGACGCCGAACGTCTACGCGGACTCCATCGAGTGGATGCACCGCAACCTCGCGCGCCGCGACTCGATCATCCTGTCGCTGCACCCCCACAACGACCGCGGCACCGGCGTCGCCGCCGCCGAGCTCGGCGTCCAGGCCGGCGCCGACCGCGTCGAGGGCTGCCTGTTCGGCAACGGTGAGCGCACCGGCAACGTCTGCCTGGTGACCCTGGGCATGAACCTGTTCAGCCAGGGCATCGACCCGCAGATCGACTTCTCGGACATCGACGAGGTCCGTCGCACCGTCGAGTTCTGCAACCAGCTGCCCGTCGGCGAGCGCCACCCCTGGGGCGGCGACCTCGTCTTCACCGCGTTCTCGGGCTCGCACCAGGACGCGATCAACAAGGGCCTGCAGGCGATGGCGGCCGAGGCGTCGGAGGCCGGGCACGACGTGTCCGAGCACCCGTGGGAGGTCCCGTACCTGCCGATCGACCCGAAGGACGTCGGCCGCACCTACGAGGCCGTCATCCGGGTCAACTCGCAGTCGGGCAAGGGCGGCGTTGCCTACCTGATGAAGACCGAGCATCAGATGGACCTGCCGCGACGCCTCCAGATCGAGTTCTCGCGCCGCGTCCAGGAGGTCACCGACTCCGAGGGCGGCGAGGTCTCGGCCAAGGAGATGTACGACATCTTCACCGAGGAGTACCTGCTGCGGCGGGTGCCCCTGGAGCTCGTGAGCTCGCGGGTGTCGACCCACGACGACGGCAAGGCCGAGCTCAGCGCCACGCTGAAGGTCGAGGGCGACCTGCACGAGGTCACCGGCGTCGGCAACGGCCCGATCGCCGCCTTCGTCGACGCCCTCGCCACCGTCGGTTACGACGTCCGCGTCCTCGACTACGCCGAGCACGCCATGTCCGCCGGCGACGACGCCCGCGCGGCCGCCTACGTCGAGGCGGCCGTCGGCGACACCGAGGTCTGGGGCATCGGCATCGACGGCTCGATCCTCACCGCCTCGCTCAAGGCGGTCGTGTCGGCGATCAACCGCGCGATGCGCTGACGTTCCCGACTTCGGTGGCGGAACCCGCGCTGAGCGCGGGTTTCGTCACCGAGGTCGCGTGCAGGGAGCAAGATCTCGGTTCGTGGCGCGGACGTCTTGCTGGGCGGAGCGTTCGCTCCACGCACCCGGACCTTGCTTAGGGGAGGTCGAACTCACCGGCCTTGACGCCGGCGACGAACGCCGCCCACTCCCTGGTCGTGAAGCTCAGCACGCCCTCGGACTTCGTGTCGACGACGCGGACCTCGTCGGAACCGATCGCGACGCCGACACAGCTCCCGTCGCTGCAGAAGCTGCTCGTCCTCACCGGCACCTGAACGTCACGACGCGATCGCACTGCGGCATCTTCGAGGCGTCTGCGACGTCGCCGGAAGCCGGACTCACCCATCGGTGGTGTCGATGCGGCGAACGGCTCGTTCCAGCAGCGGGACGGAGTCCGACTCGCTCAACGCCGCTGCGTACAGGCCCTCCAACCAGGCCTCGTGATCCGCGATCTCCGCCGGGTCCGCGAGGAACTCGCCCGCGACCGGCGGCCGCTCGACATAGACGAGGCCGTGCTCGATGCCCTCGCTGTAGTCGAGCTTGGCGAACGCGCCACGACTTCCGGGGACGAGGCCCGCCGAGAACGGCAGGACGCGCACGTCGACGTGCTCGGCCTCGGCGGCGGTCAGGAGGTGCTCGAGCTGGGCCTTGAGGATGTCGACCGATCCGACGACCCGATTGAGGACGGACTCGTCGAGCACGCACGCGAACGAGAGCCCGTGCTCCTGTTTCAGGGCGTCCTGACGCTGCATCCGGACCTCGACCAGCTTGTCGATCGTCCGCTCTGGTGCGGACGATCCCAGAGCGTTGCGGAGCACCACGCGGGCGTAGTCGGGCGTCTGCAGGAGACCGTGCACGACGAACGGCTCGTACGCCTGGATCCGCGCCGCGTCCCACTCGAGCTCGACGTAGGTCGCCATGGCAGGTGGCATGACGTCGCTGTACGAGCGCCACCACATCTTCGCCTGGCCGGTCCGTGCCCAGGACTCGAGACGGTCGCGCATCCCGGCGTCCTGGACGTCGTACACGTCGAGCATGTCCCGGACGTCGCGCCAGCGGGGCACGCCCTTGCCGTTCTCGAGCCGGCTGATCTTCGACGGCGAGCACTCGAGCCGGCGCGCGACGTCCTCGAGTTTGAGGCGCCTGCCCTCTCGCAGGCGCTTGAGCTCGCCGCC
This sequence comes from Actinomycetospora chibensis, assembly GCF_028737215.1. GTDB lineage: Bacteria > Actinomycetota > Actinomycetes > Mycobacteriales > Pseudonocardiaceae > Actinomycetospora > Actinomycetospora chibensis. The sequence goes on from NZ_JAQZAM010000005.1 coordinate 312,997, forward strand.
GAGGCGGCGGCGGGTCACCACGGGGCCCGGCGACCAGGTCATGCGCGCGCCTCCTGAGATGGGCGATCTGTGTCGGCTCCCCCCACCGGCTTCGCTGCGCACACGGTAGACCCCGGACGGCCATGTCGTCACGCAATCGTTGCGTGCAATTGCAGAATTCTCTTGTGCTGTGGGGTCGCACACAGCACTGTCAGGAAGACCGGAGCTGGATCGCCGGAGCTGTGGACCGCACAACGGGCCGCACGACTCGACGGGAGGCACTGATCATGAGCGCAACGAGGGGCGGCCGACGATGACCGCCATGACCATCATCATCGCCGTAGTGATCTTCTGGGCCCTGTTCGTCCTGGGCGTGCTCGTGGGCATCTCCGTGCACCGCGAGGCGACGCGCAAGCGGATGGGGCGCGTGCACCGCGCCGAGATGGAGCTCGACCGGGCCGGGTCCGTCGCCTACCGCACGCCCGTCCGGGCGCGGGACGCCCGACTCTAGAAGGCGCGGCGGCCTGCGAGGGCCCGACCGAGCGTGAGCTCGTCGGCGAACTCGAGGTCGCCGCCCATGGGGAGGCCGGACGCCAGCTTGGTGACGCTGAGCCCCGGGAAGTCGCGCAGCAGGCGCACGAGATAGGTGGCCGTGGCCTCGCCCTCGGTGTTCGGGTCCATGGCGAGGATGACCTCGGCGATCTCCGGCTCGTCGCCGGCGCCGCCGATGCGGGTGAGCAGCTCACGGACGCGCAGCTGATCGGGGCCGATGCCCGAGAGCGGATCGAGCGCCCCGCCCAGGACGTGGTAGCGACCGCGGAACTCGCGGGTGCGCTCCACCGCCATGACGTCCTTCGGCTCCTCGACGACGCAGACCACCGTCGCGTCGCGTCGGGCATCGCTGCAGATCCGGCAGCGGGGCTGCTCCGAGACGTTGCCGCAGACGTCGCAGAAGACGACACCGACCTTGACCTTCTGCAGGGCCTCCTGCAGGCGCGTCACGTCGGCCTCCTCGGTGGCGAGGAGGTGGAAGGCGATGCGCTGGGCGCTCTTGGGACCGATGCCGGGCAGGCGGCCCAGCTCGTCGATCAGGTCTTGGACCGGTCCCTCGAACACCCGACGAACCTACTGGCCGGGCAGGCCCAGCCCGCCGCCCATGTCCCCGAGCCCACCGGCGAGCGGGCCCATCTTCTCGGCCTGCAGCTCGGCGGCGGCCTGTGCGGCGTCGGCGATCGCGCCGACGATGAGGTCCTGCAGCGTCTCGACGTCGTCCGGGTCGACGACCTTCGGGTCGATCCGCACGGAGCGGACCTCGCCGGTGGCGGTCTGGGTGACGGTGACCAGGCCGTTGCCCGCCTGGCCGGTGACCTCGGCCTCGGCCAGCTCCGCCTGGGCGGACATCAGCTGCTCCTGCATCGCCTGCGCCTGCTGCAGCAGCGCGCCCATGTCCATGCCTTCAGGGTTCTGACCGGGTTGCACATCACCACCCTAACCGCGCGCCCGTGGTCGCCGTGTGGGGCTGCGGCGGGCAGGCTACGTCGACGATGAACGAGACGACCGATCTGCTGCACCGCCTCCTCGAGGTGACCACCTGGCGCGCGTTCGACGTGGACGCGCAGGGCCGCATCCTCGCGGGGTACGACGGGTCCGGGACGGTGCAGCTCGTCGAGCTGCGTCCCGACGGGACTCGCGTATCCCTCACGGCGCTGCCGGGTGCCTGCCACGGGCGGTACCTGCCGGGCACGCGGCGCGTCGTCGTCTCCCACGACGCCGGCGGCGACGAGCGTGCCCAGCTCTCACTGCTCGACCCGGACGCCGTGACCGAGCCGGTCGGCGAGGACGGCCTCGTCCCGCTCGTGCACGACCCCGCGTACATCCATGGTCTCGTCGAGGTCCTCCCGACCGGCGAGGTCGTCTACACGACGAATCGGCGCAACGGCGTGGACTTCGACCTCGTCGTCCGCCGCGTCGACGACGGCACCGAGACCGTCCTCTACGACGGCGGCGGGATGGTGGGCGGCGCCGCGGTGAGCCACGAGGGCACCCGTGCCCTGATGACCCGACCCGGCCGTCCCGCGCTGAGCTCGCAGGTCCTGCTGCTCGCCGGCGACACGACCACCGAGCTCACCGACGCCGGCGAGCACGCCCGCTACCTCGCCCCGCAGTGGCTGCCCCGGGGCGAGGCCGCGGTGATCACCACGGACTCCGGGCGCGACCACCTCGGCGTCGCCCGGCTCGACGTCCGCAGCGGCGAGCTGACCTGGCTGGTGACCGACGACGAGCACGACGTCACCGCACGGCTGTCGCCGGACGGCGAGACGCTGCTGGTGGTGACCGACGACGACGGCACGAGCCGCCTCGCCGTCCACGACGTCGACGGCACCTTCCGGCGCGCGGTCGGCCTGCCCGCCGAGCTGCGCGGCGGGGTCGCCGACTTCCTCGCCGTGCCGCGCTGGTCGCCCGACGGCACCGGGCTCGCGATCACGTGGACCGACCCCGCGACCCCGGCCGACGTCCTGCTCGTCGACGCCGCGCGCGGCCGTTCCGGCGTCGTCGCCTCGTCCCGCGAGCCGCTGGAGGACCTCGACCTCGTCGCCCCCACCAGCCACGGCGTGCCGACGCCGGACGGTGAGACCGTGCCGTGCTTCGTCTACTCGCCGCCCCAACCGTCGGGGTCGAGCGTGACGATCGTGCACGGCGGTCCGGAGGGGCAGTCGGTGCGCGCGTTCTCGCCGATCGTCCAGGCGCTGGTCGGCGCCGGGCACACGGTGCTCGTGCCGAACGTGCGCGGCTCGGTGGGCTACGGGAAGCGCTGGTACTCGCTCGACGACGTCGAACGGCGCCTCGACTCCGTCGCCGACCTCGCCGCCCTGCACGCCTACCTTCCCCGCCTCGGGCTCGACCCCACACGGGCGGCGCTGTGGGGCGGCTCGTACGGCGGCTACATGGTCCTCGCCGGGCTGGCCTTCCAGCCCGAGCTGTGGGCGGCGGGCGTCGACATCGTCGGCATCTCGTCGCTCGTGACGTTCCTGGAGAACACCTCGCCCTACCGGCGCGCCCACCGCGAGCGGGAGTACGGCTCGCTGGAGCGCGACCGCGCGTTCCTCGAGCGCGCGTCGCCGCTGACGCGCATCGGCGACGTGCGCGCGCCGCTGTTCGTCATCCACGGCGCGAACGATCCGCGGGTGCCGCTCTCCGAGGCCGAGCAGGTGGCGGCGGCGGTGCGCGCCAACGGGGTCGAGGTGGAGATGGTGGTCTACGACGACGAGGGCCACGGGCTGGCGAAGCGCGCCAACCGGCTCGACGCCTACCCCCGGGCCGTCGCGTTCCTGGGCCGCGCCCTGGGCTGAGCGCTACCGCCCGTCGACCCGCCGCGCGCCGAGCTGCGAGGTCAGCAGTTCCATGGCCGCCTCCTCGGGGTCGACGCGCGCGCCGCCCGCGGTGCCGCCCGGGTCGGCGGCCGCCTCGGCGTACATGTCCTCCTCGCTGACATCGCCGTCCTCGGGCGGCTCCGGAGGGGGCGGGATGTCCGACGGCGGGGCCGGGCGCCGGGCCGGCGGGGCGTCGCCCGGGCCGCCCCGTGCGGGAGCCTCGGCAGGGGGAGCGTCCGCCCGCGGCGGCTGCTCCGGGCGTGGGGGCCGCTCGGGACGCCGCGGCGGATCGGGGCGCTGACGGCTCTGCTCCGGGCGTCCACCGCCCCGCGCGCCGCCACCGCCACTGTCTCCCCCGGTGCCGTGCACCGCCTGCACGGTCCACTGCCCCGACAGCACCGCCCCGAGCGCCGCAGCGACGTGATCGGCGCGGTTGGGCTGGGAGAGCTGGCGTGCCAGTGGGGGCGTCGGCATGCCGAGCGTGATCGTCGTGCCCTCGACCGCCGTGACCGTCGCGTTCTGGAGCAGCGCGTGGGTGGGTTTGTTGCGTTCGCGGACCTGGGTCATCACCTCGGGCCAGACCCGGCGCAGTGCCGCGGCGTCGAGCGCGCCGGCGGCCGGGGCGGGCTGCGGTTCCGGCGTCGACTCCGGCTCGGGCACCTGCGGACGCTCGGGACGTTCCTGGGCGGCCGGGCGCTCCGGGCGCTGGGGCGGCGGCGCCTGCGGGCGCTCCCGCGGAGCGTCGCGCGGCGGCTCGTCCCGGGCCTCGACGGTGGCCGCCGGACGGTCGGTGGGCGGGACGACGGTGGCGTCGAGCTCCCCGGCGCGCGGGTGAGCGTCCTCGGCGCCGTCCTCGGACCGCTGCGACGGCCGGCTGAAGCGGGAGGGCGCGGCGTCCGACGGACCGGGCGCGCCCACCGCGAGGCGCCGCTCGACGCCCTCGAGGCGCTGGATCATGGCCGCGTCCGCCGATGAGGCGGCAGGCAGCAGCATGCGGGCGCAGACCAGCTCGAGCAGCAGCCGCGCCGCGGTGGCCCCGCGCATCTCGGTGAGCGCGGTGTGCACGAGCTCGGCGTGGCGGGCCAGGGCCGCCGGGCCGAGGCGCTGCGCCTGGTCGACCATCCGCTCCATCTCGTCGGCCGGGACGTCGACGAGGCCGCGTTCCCCGGCGTCGGGGACGGCCTGCACGAGGATAAGGTCGCGCAGGCGCTGGAGCAGGTCGGCGGCGAAGCGCCGCGGGTCGTGTCCCGCCTCGACGAGCCGGTCGACCGCCCCGAACACGGCGGGACCGTCGCCGGCCCCGAGCGCGTCGACGACGTCGTCGAGGATCGCGACGTCGGTGACCCCGAGCAGCCCCACCGCGTGGGCGTAGGTGACGCCCTCGTCGCCCGCGCCGGCCAGCAGCTGGTCGAGCACCGAGAGCGAGTCACGGGCGGACCCGCCGCCGGCGCGCACCACGAGCGGGTAGACGGCCGGCTCGACCGTCACGCTCTCCTCGACGCAGATGCGCTCGAGGAGGGCGCGCAACGTGCTCGGCGGCAACAGGCGGAACGGGTAGTGGTGGGTGCGCGAGCGGATGGTGGTGAGCACCTTGTCCGGCTCGGTCGTGGCGAAGATGAAGATCAGGTGCTCGGGCGGCTCCTCGACCACCTTGAGCAGCGCGTTGAACGCCGCCGTGGTGACCATGTGCGCCTCGTCGATGATGAAGACGCGGTAGCGGGAGCTCACCGGCGCGAAGTGGGCACGATCGCGCAGCTCGCGGGCGTCGTCGACGCCGTTGTGGCTCGCGGCGTCCATCTCGGTGACGTCGAGCGAGCCCGGGCCGTTGGGGGCGAGCGCGATGCAGGACTCGCAGACGCCGCACGGGTCGGGCGTCGGGCCCTGCTCGCAGTTCAGCGAGCGGGCCAGGATGCGCGCGCTGGACGTCTTGCCGCAGCCCCGCGGACCGGAGAAGAGATAGGCGTGGTTGACCCGGCCCGCGGACAGCGCGGTGCGCAGCGGATCGGTGACGTGCTCCTGACCGACCACCTCGGCGAACGTCGCCGGCCGGTACCTGCGGTAGAGCGCCAGAGCCACGAGCCCGAGGCTACGCGGGCCCCCCGACGCCGCCGGAGGGGAGATGAAGGGGACCCCGCGCACCCGCCAGAGCCCGCTGACCCTTGCTGCCTTCCGGCCCTGGGGGAGTTCACAGGATGGACGCCGCGCGGGGTCCGTGGCCCAGTGTAACGAAGCCGGCCGGTCCCCACGCGGGGCCCGCCCCGACCCCCTCGGCGCCTCCCGCCGGGCTGTATCGTTCCCCGCGGAGGATTGGCCGAGCGGCCTAAGGCGCACGATTGGAAATCGTGTAGGGCTCAACACCCTCACGGGTTCAAATCCCGTATCCTCCGCACCCGCTGACCAGCGGCGACGCCGGCCGGACCCTCGTGGCCCGGCCGGCGTTCGTGCGTCCGGACCCCTCTGCGCTGCGGTGCCGCCCCGGCGGTCGGCCGGGGACGGCACCGCCGGATCAGCGCGCGGTCCCGCGCCCGCCCGATGCGCTCGATGTCGTCCGCCGCGCCGGCCGGGAGGCCCCGGAGGCCTTCCGGGTGCCGGTGGCGCGACGCCGCTCGGAGCCGTTCGCGTCACCGGCGCCGTTCGTCCGCCGCGACGTCCTCTCGGGCTCCCCGGCATCTCCGCGCGCGCCGTCGTCCGCTGTCCCGGTGTCGGTGTCGGTCTCCCCCGGGACGTCGATGTCCACCGGTGCGGCGGCGACCTCGGCGGTCTCGGTGTCGGTCTCGATGTCGGTCTCCGCCGATGTGTCGTCGTCCACCGGTGCGTCGCCGTCGAGCTCCGCGATCGCCTCGGCATTCGTCTCGTCGTCGCCGGCCCCCGTCGGGACCGCGGCGTCGGCCTCCTCCGGGCCGGCGGCCTCCGCCTCGGACGCGGTGACACCGGCGATCTCCTCGTCGCCGGGGTCCACGTCCCCGGAACTGTCCTCACCGCGCTGGGTCGTGTCGCCATCCCGCCCGGCGACGTCGTCACGGGACGCCGCGAGCGCCTCGTCGTCACCGGAGCTGCCCTCCGACGGCGGTGCGACCGGTGTCGGCGCCGCGGCGCGGGCCGGGGTCTGCCGGCGCGCCTGGACGGACGCGGACAGGCTCTCGGCGCCCGCCGCGGCCTTGTCGCTCGCCCGCTCGCCCACGTCGAGCACCGGCGAGGAGGCGTGGATGAGCGCGACGGCGAGGCGCCGCTGCGAGTCCACCACCTCGCCGTAGATACGGAACACGTCGTCGAACCAGGTCGCGACGGCGTCGGACACCATCGACGGCGTCTGGCCCGGTGACGTCTGGCTGTACTTCTCGGAGGTCATGCGCCTCCCCGTCCTCGTGCTGGATGCCGTCCCGGGTGCTCGAGACGTCAGGAACGCTGCCTGGTGCCCGCCGGCCACGATCGACACGCGGGTGACGCGGGGATCGGGCCGGAGTCAGGCCGATCGGCGCAGCGGCGCCGACCGCCCGCGCGGGCGGCCGACGCCGGCCGCGCGGCATCCGTTCGGCCCCGGCCCCGGCCGACCGCGACGTCCACGGCTGATGACACGGTGTCGGGCGTGCGCGGACTCCTGATCGCCCTCGTCGTGGTCGTCGCCGTGCTGGTGGGCATCGACTTCGCGGCCCGGTGGGTCGCCGAGGACCGGGTGGGGGCGGCGCTGCAGAGTTCGCTGGACCTGCCGCAGTCGCCGGACGTCGACATCCGGGGCTTCCCGTTCCTCACCCAGGCCCTCGACGGGACCTACGACGACGTCGGGCTCTCGGCGCCGGGCATCCGCTACGGCGAGCTGCGCGACCTCACGCTGACCGCGGACCTCTCCGGGGTCTCCCTGCCGCTGGAGAACCTGGTGAACGGGCAGGTCCGCGAGATCCCCGCCCGGCAGGTCACGGCGGCGGCGCGGGTCAACCCCACCGACCTCGCCCGGCTGCTCGACGTCGGCGACCTGACCATCGAGCCGCTGACCGAGGCCGACCTCGAGCGCCTGCGCTCCGAGGCCGAGGCCGACGACTCCGGCGCCTCGGGCAGCAGCGAGGCGCTGGCCGACGTGGACCCGGCGTCGTCGGTGCGCCTCACGTCGTCGACCACCGTGCAGGGCCAGCAGGTGCAGGTCGCGGTGATCGCGTCGTTCCGTCTCTCCGGCGGGCGCATCACCCTCTCGGCCCGCGACATCCGCGCCGAGGGCGGCGAGGGCGCGGCCGGGCAGGTCGCGGCGAGCGCCCTGCGCTCGCGGCTGTCGGGCTTCTCCACCAGCGTCGACCCCGGCGAGCTGCCGTTCTCCATCTCCACGACCGAACTGCGCGCCGAGGACGGCGTCCTGGTGGTCTCGGGGACCGCGCGGGACGTCGACCTCCTGGCCCGTCCGGGGTCCTGACACAGTGAGCCCCATGCAGGACATCCGCTGGGGCATCGCGGGGCCCGGCCGCATCGCCGCGAAGGTCGTCGAGGACCTGGCCCTGGTCGAGGGCGCCTCCCTCGTCGCCGTCGGCTCCCGCTCGGAGGAGCGCGCACGGGCGTTCGCCGACGACCACGGCGGCGCCGACGTGCGCGCGCACGGCAGCTACCGCGCCCTCGTCGACGACCCGGACGTCGACGTCATCTACCTCGCGACACCGCACCCCCAGCACGCCGCGCTCGCGGTGGCGTGCCTCGAGGCCGGCAAGGCCGTCCTGGTCGAGAAGACCTTCACGGCCACGCTGGCCGGGGCCTGGCGCGTGGTCGACACCGCGCGCACCCAGGGCGTGTTCGCGATGGAGGCGATGTGGACCCGCTTCCAGCCCGCCGTCGTGCGCCTGCGGGAGCTCATCGCGCGGGGCGAGATCGGCGAGCCGCGCTCGGTGCAGGCCGACCTCGGCACCGTCCGCGACGTCGACCCGGAGGACCGCCTGTTCGCCCCGGAGCTCGGCGGCGGCGCGCTGCTCGACCTCGGCGTCTACCCGGTGTCGTTCGCGCAGATGGTGCTGGGCACGCCGGACCGCGTGCACGCCGTCGCGTCCCGGGAGACCACCGGCGTCGACGCGGACGGCGCGATGCTGCTGTCCTGGGAGGACGGGCGCTACGCGACGCTGCAGACGTCGTTCCACAGCCCGACGCCCGGCCAGGCGCGGGTCTTCGGCACCACGGGCTGGATCGACGTCCTCCCCCGCTTCCACCACCCGACGACGATCGTCCTGCACCACGACACGAACGACCCGGGCGAGCGGATCGAACTGCCCCCCACCGGCGCGGGCTACAGCCACGAGCTCGTCGAGGTCACCGAGTGCCTGCGTGCGGGCGCGACCGAGAGCACCGTGATGCCGCTGGACGACACGCTCGCCGTCCAGGGCGTCCTCGCCGAGGCGGGCGACCAGCTGGGCCTCGTCTTCCGGGAGGACGACACCGCGGTGTGACCGGCGCCTACCCTGCACGCGAACGCCCAGGAGGTGGCATGGACGAGCCGGGGCCGGCGGCGCGGGCGACGTCGCCGCACAGCGGACTGCGCCGGGCCACCACCGAGCGCGCGATCCTCGACTGCCTCGCCGCCGAGGACGGCCCGCTGACCCGTGCCGAGCTGGCCCGCCGCACCGCGATCTCCCCGCCGGCCATCAGCGAGGCCGTGCGGCGCATGGAGTCGGACGCGGTGCTCGTCGCCGTCGGTCCGCGCTCCGGGGTCCCCGGCGCCGTCGCCACCCTCTACGACCTGGCCCCGGGCACAGGCGTCGTCGTCGCCGTGGAGATCAACCGGTCGGTCGTGCGCAGCGCGGTCGGCGACCTGACGGGCCGCACGCTCGAACGGTCCGACCACGACCCGCCCGAGGACGGGCACGTCGTCGCGGCGCGCCTGCACGAGGTCCTCGACACGCTCGCCCAGCGCTGGCTCGGGCACGGTCGCCCGGTGCGGGCGGTCGCGGTGTCGATCGCCAACCCCGTCGACCCGGCCACCGGGCGGGTCGTCGAGCTGCGGGAGTCCGCCTTCCCTGCGGGCGTGGTGAGCACCGAGGACGTGCGTGGCGTCGACCCCTCGATGATCGTGCTCGACAACGACGTCAACTTCGCGGCGCTCGCCGAGCGCGACCACGGCGCCGCCTCCGGGACGTCCACGTTCGCCTACCTGTACGTCGGCGAGGGGCACAGCGTCGGCATGGGCCTCGTCCTCGACGGCGCGCTCGTCCGTGGCGCGCGCGGGCTGGCCGGGGAGATCGGCTACCTGCCGCTCGGCGAGGGCACGGGCCGCTTCCGCTTCGGGGAGCAGATCGCGGCCCAGGGGCTGCGGGCGACCGCGGAGGCCCTCGACGCCGAGGTGCTCGCGCAGGCCGGGCGCACCCTCGGGGAGGCCGCCGTCGCCGTCTGCGCGACCGTCGACCCCGCGCTGGTCGTGCTCGGCGGGCCGGTCGGCCTCACGCCCGGCCTGCTCCCGCACGTCGAGGCCACGGTCGCCGAGCTCGCCCCGCGGGAGGTACCGGTGGCCGCCGGCGCGCTCGGCGAGACCGCGCCGCTGTGGGGCGCGCTGTCCGAGGCCCGCCGTCTCGCGTGGGAGAACCTGGTCTCCGCGCGGGGCTGATCCCGCCCACCCCCGCTCACCCCAGCAGCCAGACCGCCGCCTCCTCGAGCACCGCGCGCTCGGCCGCGTGGTCGTGCCCGACCGTCGTCGCGTCGCGGTGGGTGTCGAGCAGGACGTGCGTCGCCCCGAGGTCCCGCAGCTCGTCGAGGTCGGCGCGGATCTGGTCGGGACGGCCCTCGCCCGCGAGGCGGTCGGCGTCCGGCCGGTGCTCGGCAGAGGGGTGCAGCACGATCCGCGGGGCGAGCGCGGGCACCGGCCGGCCGGCCTCGTCCGCGGCGCGCCGCAGCGCCGGCAGTCCCTCGGCCCGCAGCCAGCCGGCGGGCACGCGCAGGGGGTGCCAGGCCTGGCCCCACCGGACGGCGCGCCGGCGGGCGGCGTCGCCGTTGCCGCCGATCCACAGCGGCGGGTGCGGCCGGCGGTGCGGGCGCGGGCGGGTGTCGACGTCGGTGAAGGCGACGTGGCGCCCCGCGAAGCTCACGACGTCGTCGCTCCACAGGGCGAGCATCGCGCCGAGGTACTCGTCGGTGATCTCCCCGCGACGCCCCGGGTCGATGCCGAGCGCCGCGAACTCCGAGCGGGCCCACCCGATGCCCACACCGACGATCAGCCGCCCGTCGCTGAGCTGGTCGAGTCCCGCGAGGCTGCGGGCCGTCTGCAGCGGGTCGCGGTACGGCACGACCAGGACGGTGGTGCCCAGCTCGACGCGCCGGGTGACGCCCGCGAGGTAACCCAGCAGCGTCAGGGGCTCCCAGAACGGGCCCGGGTAGGCGGCGGTGACGTCCGGGGTCGCGGCGACGTGGTCGCCGACCATGAGGAGGTCGAACCCGGCGTCCTCCACCAGCGCGGCCCACGCGCGCAGCGAGTCGACCGTGGCGGCGGGGCCGAAGTTGGGGACGGTGACGCCGATCCTCATCCGACGACCCCGACGGAGTCACCGCGGGGGTCACCGAGGGGGTCCCAGTCGAGCGTCACCGTCTCCCCGGAGCGCCGCGACCGCTCGGCGGCCCAGACGATGCGGTGGCTCGTCAGCGTCTCGTCGAGCCCGGTGAGCACCGCGGACGGGTCGTCGTCGGCGACGGCGCGCAGGAAGGCGCGTACGAGCTCCTCGTCGCCCTCCTGGTGGGGCGGGCGGCCGTCGCCGGGGGTCAAGGTCTCGACGGCCTGGTCGGGATGGGCCCGGAAGTCGTGGAAGCGCAGCACGTGGCCGTCGCCCTCCACCGCGCCGTGGGTGCCGAACACCCGGGTCTGGCGCGGCGCGAGCTCGGAGAACGCGGTGACGGTGTGCGTGGCGGTGATGCCGCTGTCGAACTCGAACGCGACGACCTGGTGGTCGACGACGTCGTTGTCGCAGCGGTAGACGCACCGGCCGTAGGGACCGGTACGCAGCGCCTCGTCGAGGGCCTCCGCCGTCGGCACCTCGGTGACGGCCCCGAGCAGCTGGTGCTCCCACTCGGGGTCGCCCAGGCACGACCGGTAGAGCCGCGGGGCCGAGTACGGGCACGTCGGTTCGACCGCGCAGTCCAGGCAGCGGGACGACGCACCCTCGGGCTGCTTGTCGGACCGGAAGTGGCTCAGCCGGCCGAACGAGGACAGGCGGGCCGGGCGGTCGCCGACGAGGTGGGTCAGCAGGTCGACGTCGTGCGAGCACTTGGCGAGCAGCAGGGACGACGCGAGGTCCTCCCGCCGCCACGCCCCGCGCACGTAGGAGTGGGCGAAGTGCCAGGCACCGACCGGTTCGAGGTGCTGCACCGACACGAGGTCGCCGATCCGTCCCGCCCGCAGGGCCGCGACGAGCGCCGCGGTGTAGGGCGCGTAGCGCAGGGGGTGGCAGATCGAGAAGAGGACGCCGGTCCGGCGCACGACCTCGGCGACGCGCAGCGCCTCGGCCTCGTCCGGCGCGATCGGCTTCTCGACGAGCAGGTGCACGCCGCGCTCGGCGAACGCGATGGCGGGGTCGACGTGGTCGTCGTCCTGGGTCGCGATCACGACGACGTCGACGAGGTCCGCGCGCTCGGCCAGGTCGGTCCACTGCGTGAACCGGGCGTGCTCGGGGACGTCACAGGCGTCGGCCAGGCGTTCGCGGCGCTCCCGTCGCGGCTCGGCGATCGCCGTGACGAACCCGCCCGCCAGCCGGACGTGCCGGGCGTGCAGACGCCCCCGACCGCCGGCACCGACGATCACGACCCGGACCGGACGTGACCCGAGGCTCACGCGCGTTCCTCCCTGCTGTTGCCCCCGCCGGAGGACATCCTGCCCCCGACAGGGGGACGCCGTCGCCGGTTGCGGTCCGCATCCGGAGCATCGCGGCGGACCGGACGCCAGAGCGCGCCTTCGATCGCCTCCGGGCTGCCCGGTGGGGCGGCTTCCAACGCCGCCAGCTCGCCATGGTGCCCGGCCATGTCCAGCGCGGAGATCGCCGCGTCGAAGGCGTCCTCGGTGTCGACGACGGCGTCGCGCAGCTCCGGCGGGATGCGGGGGTCGGCGTCGACGACCGCGCAGCGGGCCGCCGCCGAGCGCTTCACGACGGGTCCGGTGTGGACCCGCGGGTAGATCTCGAGGACCGTGGCCGGCCCGGCGTCGTCGAACGGCCACACCGCGAACCCCGCGGCCCGCAACCGCGCGAGATGGGGCATGCCCCGCAGCGAGCCGGTGCCGACGGCGCCCGCACCCCCGATCTGGAACGTCGAACGGGGATCGAGGCCGTCGGCGCGGGCGGCCTCCTCGGTGACCCGGTAGCCCGGCCGGGCCGGGTCGTGCGGCGGGCGGGGTGTCGGACCCCGGCCCCAGAACGGCGGGCGGCAGGCCCGCAGCCACTCCTCGCCGTGACGGGCCACGAGCTCCCACAGGGCCGCGACGTCGCCGCACCCGTGCTCGCGGGCGAACCAGGCGGGCAGGCCGAAGGAGAAGTCGAGACCGACGACGAGGGGCGTCTCGGCGGCGCGTGCGATCAGGTGCGCGGTGACGCCGTCGCGGTCGAGGCCGGCGCGCACCTCGACGAGGCGCCCCGGCCGCGCGCTCGCGACGCGGATGCGCCGGTGAGACGCCCGCGCGTCGCCCGACCAGTCCACCGCGAGCACCTCCACGGCTCCATGGTGCCGCCGCCCGTCCGGGTCCCATCGACCCGCCGCTCGCCGCCTTCGATGAGCCGCTCGTCGCGCGTTGCCCGCCGTCGATCCCGTTCAACCGACCACCACGCTTTCCGGTGGGCCTTCGTCGCACCGATTGCCCGACCCGGGGGCGCGGGGTTGAGTCCACGACGACCGTTCATCGCAGCGCTCCTTGCGACGAACGGTCGCTCCCGTTCCGTCCTCTGCGAGGAGTCCTGCCATGTTCCGACGCGTTGCCGCCACCCTGTCGGCATCGGTCGCCCTGTCCGCCGCCGGGCTGCTCGCCGCGGCCCCGACGGCCTCGGCCGACCCCGTTCCCACCGACGACGGCGACACCGGGATCGCGCTGCTCAACGACCTGACCGTGCTGCCCGTGCAGGCCTGCGGGGTGGACGCCGGCATCCCGATCCTGTCCGACGTCCTCGGGGGCAGCGACGCGGCGCCGTCGGACGCCACCTGCGCGGTGGTGGACGAGGACGACGCCGTCGACGACTAGGCCAGAACCACGCCCGGGCGGAGCCGGGCCGGACCTCAGCCGACGAGGCTCCGGCTCGGTTCGGCCGTCGAGATCGCCGGGATGCGCAACCGGACCGCCGTGCCGACGCCGGGCCGGGTGTCGACGTGGACGTCGCACTGCGACCCGAAGGCGGCGTGGAGCCGGCGGGAGACCTCGGCGATACCGCCGTGACGGCGGTCGACCTGCGACGCCGTACGCGTGGCCTCGGGCCCCATGCCGGCGCCGTCGTCCGACACGGTGATCACGCAGTCGGACCCGGAGCCCGAGGCGAACACGCTGACCGCACCGCCCCCGGGGATCGGCTCGATGCCGTGCCGCACGGCGTTCTCCACCAGCGGCGCCACGACGAAGGGCGGGACCAGGACGCCGCGCACCTCGGGGGCGACGGCGACCTCCGCCCGCAGCCGCGTGCCGAACCGGGCCTGCTCGAGGGTCAGGTAGCGCTCGGCGTTGTGCAGCTCGTCGCCGACCGTCGTCAACTCGCCCCCGGAGCGGAACGAGTACCGCGTGAAGTCGGCGAACTCGGTGAGCAGCTCGCGGGCGCGAGCCGGGTCGGTGCGCACGTAGGACGCGATCGCGGTGAGCGTGTTGTGCACGAAGTGCGCCGAGAAGCGCGAGCGCAGGGCCGACTCGACGTCCTCGGGCGAGGGCGTCGTGACGATGTCGGCGACGGCGGCCGTCGGACGGGTGCGCATCCCGCTGCTCGGGGACTCGGCGGTCTCGAGGTCGTCGAGCTCGAGGTCGGTGTCGACCACCGGCGCCGCGAGCACCGGGGCCGCGACCGTCGCCGGGTGCGCCGCGCGCAGCCCCTGCCACGCCGGGCGCTCGAGCAGCCCCGTGGCGGTCCAGCGCCGGTGCTCCACCTGGCCGACCAGGCGCGGGGCCAGCCAGCGCGCGGCGCCCTGCGCGTCCTCGGGCACCACGTCGACGAAGGGGTTCTCGGGTCGCTCGAGCGCGCCGAGCACCCCGTCGAGCTCGCGCCGGGCCGCCGCGGTGACGCCGGTGAGCACGCGGCCCGAGTAGCGCAGCCCCGACTCGCCCGGCACCCCGACCAGCAGGGCCCCGACCGTGTCCGGCCGACCACGCGCCGGGATCCAGCCGCCGACCACGACGTCCTGGACGCGACGCACGGGCGTCTCGATCCAGCTCCGCGAGCGCCGGCCGACCTGGTAGGTGGACTCGAGGCGCTTGGCCACCACGCCGTCGAGGCCGTAGCGCCGCGCCGTGGTGACCACCGCCTCGGCGCCCACGCCGGTGAAGTACGGGGGGATGACGACGCGGCTGCCGGAGAGATCGAGCTCGGTGAGCAGCTCGCGGCGCTGGCGGTAGGGCAGCCGGCGCGTCGAGACGCCGGCCACCTCCAGCACGTCGAACACGTAGTAGGAGACCGGCACGCGCGCCTGCAGGATCTCCGACGGGTGGGCGACGCGGGCCCGGCGGCGCAGCTTGCCGGCGCTGGGGCGGCCCACCCCGTCGAGCGCGACGACGACCCCGTCGAGCACGAGCCCGCCGGTGCCCGTCCAGGGCGCCGCGATCCCGAGCTCCGGGAAGTGCGACGTGACGTCGCGCCCGGCGTCGGTGACCAGCCGCAGTCCCTCGTCACCGGTGCGCGCGAGACAGCGAAGACCGTCCCAGAGGAACTCGAACGCCCAGCCCGCGCCACGCGGGACGTCGCCCGCGCTCGCGAGCATGGGACGCCCGGGCGAGGCCCCCGTGTGGTCGGCGTGGTCGGCCGACGACGTGACGCCGAGCTCCCCGGTCGTGAGAGCAGACACCCCTGCCATCGGCGCCACCTCCCCGACCCGCTCGCTGCCGCCGGCGGGGTGATCGCCGACAGGGCCCACGGTATCCGCGCACCCCGACGGTGGCACCGTCGTCGCGGACGCGGCGCGCGCGGACTGCGACCGGGGAACGCTGAGCAGCGACGAACGGTGGAACGGCGTGTCGCGGGTGGGCGAGCAGGCTCAGGCCGCCGCCAGCCCGACCGCGACGACCGTCGACGGCCGCGGGGGCACGGGGCCCGTGGGTTCGACCGAGACCGCCCACCCTCGCGGCGCCGGGTCGCCGGGTCCGGACGGCTGCGCCGCCGTGTCCAGGGGGCGTGTCACGCCGTCGGCGGGGTCGATGACGGCCACCGCGACCGGCGCGTTGCCCGGCATGCCGGTGGCCCACAGGACGTAGTCGCGCTGGTTCCCGGTCGCGGGCAGGTCCAGCGACACCATGCGGACCGGGGCCGCGGCGTCCCCCGGGTCGAGGACCACCGCGGCGGGGTTGCCGTCCGGCCCGCGCAGCACCGCGGCGCGCAGGCCGGGGTCACGGGACCGGGCGTCGTCGACGACCCGGTCGGCCTGCTGGTCCAGCGCCACCGCCGGGGTGTCCGGCGGCGCCTCCTGGGTGGGCAGCACGCCGCGGGCCACGATGAGTCCCAGTCCGAGCACCACCGCGGCGACCAGGCCGCCGGCGGCCGTGACGAGCCGCCGCGACCGGGGCCGCGGGGTCGTGCCGGAGGTCCGGGGTCCGTCGGCGACCGGGCGGGCCGGGGTCGGCCGGCGCACCGGACGGACCGGCGCCCCGGGCTCGGCCCGGGCCGCGGTGAGGACCCGGCCCTTCAGCTCGGCGGGCGGCTCGAGGGACGGGACCGCGGCGCCGAGGGCGGCGACGACGTCGAGGGCCTCGTCGAAGGCACGGCGGCAGTCCGCGCAGTGCGGCAGGTGGGCCTGCACGGCACGTTCCTCGTCGGGCTCGAGCGCGGAGAAGGCGGCGCCGACGGCGTCGGCGCGCTGGGTACAGGTGCTCACGCGAGGTCCCCGAGCGCATCCGCCGAGGAGCCGAGGACCGGGCCGAGCAGGACGCGCAGCCGTGCCACGCCCGCGAACATCCGCGACTTCACGGTGCCGATCGGCACGCCGGTGAGGCTCGCGACCTCCCGCTGGGAGTAGCCGCCGTAGTAGGCGAGCCCGAGCGCGGTGCGCTGCTCGGTGGGCAGCCGGTGGAGCGCCGCGCGCACCTGCTCGCCGAGCACGGCACCGAGCGCCTGGCGCGCGGCGGACGGGCCCGCGGCGGGGACGCCCTCGTCCGGCTCGCCCGTGGTCGGGTGGTGTCGGCGGCGGGTGGCCTCGCGGCGCACGGCGTCGACCGCCTTGTGGTGCACCAGCGTCATCAGCCAGCTCGCGACGGTGCCGCGCCCCGGGTCGAACTTCCCGGGGTCGCGCCAGAGCGCGAGGAAGACCTCCTGGACGACGTCCTCGGCCAACCCGTCGTCGGCGCAGATGCGACGCGCGAGCGAGTAGGCCGGGCGCCCGTAGCGCTGGTAGAGGGCGTCGAGCGCCGCGGTCTCACGGTCGGAGAGACGGACGAGCAGCGCGGCGTCGGCGGCCGCCGCCTCGCTCCCCGTCGGCCCGGCGGGCACGGCGGGTACCGCGGGCTCGACCGGCGGCACCGCGGACATCGGGGAACGGCCACGCCGCCCGTCCCGTGCCGTCTCGGCTGCCGCGACCGTGTCCCCCACCTCGGGTGGGGCGTCCGCACGAGCCGGCATCAGGGGCAGGGACACGCGGCCACCTCCTCCGTCGGGGATCACTGCGCACCGTTCGCCCGCCGGTCGCCGACGGTTCGGCCGTTCGGTCGGTGCGCTGCAGAGAACCCGGAGGTGTCGCCTACGTCCTGAGTGCCACGGGCTCCCGCGGTGTCGCGGCCCCGTCCGCCTCCAGCTCCGCCCGCAGGTCGTCCCTGGCCTGCTCCAGCGCCCGCAGACGCCGGCCGCGCGCCGGCACCCGGTCGTCCGCCATCAGCGCCACGATCTCGGCCTCGACCGCCGCCAACCGCGCCCGCGTCGCCGCCCGCCCGACCACCCGCTCGGCCGCGTCGGCGACCTCCCGGGCCGCGCGGCGGTCCGTGGCGCCGCCGATCCACCGCGTCGCCCGCCGCCACATCGCTCGGAGCTCCATCGGGCCCTCCTCGTTGTCGGTGGCGACTACTAAACCGGTTCAAAGACGGCGCACGCAAGAGGTGCGTCGTGGCCGATCGGCGCAACTTGAACCGGTCCATCAACCACCGGTCTCCCGCGCATCCGCCGCAACACGGGAGGATCGAGGGCGTGGAGACGGGCGGACGCGCGGGCGGGCGGGTCACGCTCGCGACCGTGGCGAGCGCCCTCGGCGTCTCCCGGGCCACCGTGTCCAACGCCTACAACCACCCCGAGCGCCTGAGCCCGCGCCTGCGCAGCCGCGTGCTGCGCACGGCGGGGGAGCTGGGCTACGCGGGCCCCGACCCGCTCGCGGCAACGCTCTCGCGGGGCCGGGTGAACGCGCTCGGCCTGGTCTACGAGGACCCGATGTCCTTCGCGTTCAGCGACCCGGCGGCAGTGCTGTTCCTCCAGGGCGTCAGCGAGGTGTGCGAACGCGAGGACCTCGCGCTGGTCCTCATCAGCGGTGGGCCGGGCAGCGCCGTGGCGCGCGTGGCGCTGGTCGACGGCGTCATCTGCTACTGCGACATCCCGGTCGACGGCAAGCTCGCGGCGATCGTCGAGCGCGGCCTGCCGTTCGTGGTGGTCGACGGGCCGCAGGTCCCCGGGGCGGGACACGTCGGGATCGAGGACCGGGCGGGCGCCGCCGCCGCCGCACGCCACCTGATCGACCTGGGCCACACCCGCCTCGGCGTCGTCGCCCTGCCCCTGGTCGACGACGAGTGGGAGGGCACGGCCGACCTCGACCGCCAGGACCGCGCACGTTACCGGGCCTCCCGGGAGCGCCTGCTCGGCTACCAGGACGCGGTCGGGGCCGCGGGGCTCGGGTGGTCGGCCGTGCCGGTGGAGGAGCGCTCGCCCTACGGCCGCGACGCGGGGCGTCGCGCCGCCGCCGCCCTGTTGGCCCGTCGCCCGCGCCCCACGGCCCTGCTCGCGATGAGCGACGAGCTCGCCCTCGGCGCGATGGCCGCCGCCGCGGACGCGGGCCTGTCGGTGCCCGGGGACGTGGCGATCGTCGGGTTCGACGACGTGCCCGCCGCCGCCGACGCCCACCCCGCGCTGACCACCGTGCGCCAGCCGCACCGGGAGAAGGGCCGGCGCGCCGCGGAGCTGCTGTTGCGCCGGGGCAGCCCGGGCCCCGCCGGCGACGAGCACCGCCTGCCGGTCGAGCTGGTCGTCCGCGCCTCCACCGGCCCCCCGCCCGGGCGGTGACCCGCCCCCTCCGTTCGGAGGGTTCCGGCCCGTCCGCGAAGACACCGTGCAGGTCGCCACGTCCGGTTACGGTGACCGGGAGCGGTGAAGCAGGTCACGGGACCCGGAAGGTTGCACATGGCTGGTCAGTGGTTCGAGTCGGTCGCCGAGGCCCATCGGCGGGCGAAGAAGGAGCTCCCGAAGTCGGTCTACGGCGCCCTGGTGGCCGGGAGCGAGGCGGGGGCGACCCTCGAGGACAACATGGCGGCGTTCCGGGAGCTCCAGTTCCTGCCCCACGTGTGCGACCTGCCGTTCGAGAAGGACCTGTCCACGACGGTGATGGGCCAGGACATCTCGATGCCGGTGATCATCTCGCCCACCGGCGTGCAGGCCGTGGACCCCGAGGGCGAGGTCGCGGTGGCCCGCGCGGCGAAGAACGCCGGCACCGCGATGGGGCTGAGCTCGTTCGCCAGCCGCTCGGTCGAGGACGTCCTCGAGGCCAACGAGAAGACGTTCTTCCAGATGTACTGGGTGGGCGACCGCGAGACCCTCGCGGCCCGCGCCGAGCGCGCCAAGAAGGCCGGCGCCAAGGGCCTCATCGTCACCCTGGACTGGTCGTTCTCCCACGGACGGGACTGGGGCAGCCCGGCCATCCCGGAGAAGATGGACCTCAAGACGATGATCAAGTACATCCCGGAGGGCGTCACCCGCCCGCGCTGGGGTCTGCGGATGCTCCGCGCGGGCAAGGTCCCCGACCTCACCGTGCCGAACATCCCGGTCGGCGGCGAGGACCCCCCGACCTTCTTCGGCGCGTACGGGCAGTGGATGTTCACCCCGCCGCCCACCTGGGCCGACGTCGCCTGGCTGCGTGAGCAGTGGGACGGTCCGTTCTGCGTCAAGGGCATCACCCGCATCGACGACGCCAAGCGCGCCGTGGACGCCGGGGCCACCGCGATCCAGGTGTCGAACCACGGCGGCAACAACCTCGACTCCACCCCGGCGCCGATCCGTGTGCTGCCCGGGATCGTCGAGGCCGTGGGCCGCGAGGTCGAGGTCATCCTCGACGGCGGCGTCCGGCGTGGCAGCGACGTCGTCAAGGCCCTGGCGCTCGGCGCCCGGGCCGTGGCCATCGGGCGCGCCTACCTCTGGGGCCTCGCCGCCAACGGCCAGCCCGGCGTCGAGAACGTCTTCGAGATCCTGCGCAGCGGCATCGGCTCGGGGCTCATGGGCCTCGGCAAGAGCTCGGTGCACGACCTGGCTCCCGAGGACCTGATCATCCCGCCGAACTTCACCCGGCAGGCCGTGAGCTGAGCGCCGGAACGACGCGAAGGGCCCCTCCCGGAATCCGGGAGGGGCCCTTCGTCGTGAGCCGACCCCCGGCGTCCTTCGGGGGGTTCACGGGGGGCGGAGCCCCCCGCGGGTGCGGTAGCGGTGGGATTCGAACCCACGGTGGGCAGAACCCACACGCGCTTTCGAGGCGCGCTCCTTTGGCCGCTCGGACACGCTACCGCTGACAAGATTACGGGACGCTGTCCTCGCGCCGACGACCGGGCCAGAAGTCGACCATGAGCGCTGCGCACCGGGCCTCGAGCACCCCGCCGAGGACCTCGGGGCGGTGGTTGAGCCGCCGGTCGCGCACCACGTCCCACAGGGAGCCGACGGCTCCGGTGCGCGGCTCCCAGGCGCCGAACACGATCCGGTCGACCCGCGCGAGCACCGCCGCGCCGGCGCACATGGTGCAGGGCTCGAGGGTGACGACGAGCGTGCAGCCGCCGAGACGCCAGCGATCGCCGTGGTGCCGGGCGGCCTCGCGCAGGACGAGGATCTCGGCGTGGGCGGTGGGATCGCCGGTGGCCTCGCGGGCATTGGCCGCCGCGGCGAGCTCCCGGCCGTCGGCGTCGATCACCAGCGCGCCGACGGGGACGTCGTCCCCGGACGTCCGTGCGACCTCGATCGCACGGGCCATCCACTGCTCAGGCGTCAGCGGTCTCCACGACCTTCGCCAGCTCGTCGGCGAATCCGCAGCGACGGGCGATCGCGGTGAGCTGCTCGTCCGGGTAGAGGTCGATCTCCTCGACCAGCACGGCGAGCTCGTCGGCGGGGACACCGAGGTCGGCCAGCATCCCGAGGTCACCCTCGGGCCACGGGTCGTCGTCGGCCTCGTCCTCGTCGGGCACCTCGAGGCGCAGCAGGTCGAGCACGTCGGCGGCGACGTCGTAGTCGAGCGCGGCGACCGCGTCGGAGAGCAGCAGCGCCACCCCGCCGGGGGTGGGGCGCACGAGCACGAAGAACTC
Organism: Actinomycetospora chibensis; assembly: GCF_028737215.1. Classification (GTDB taxonomy): domain Bacteria; phylum Actinomycetota; class Actinomycetes; order Mycobacteriales; family Pseudonocardiaceae; genus Actinomycetospora; species Actinomycetospora chibensis. The sequence goes on from NZ_JAQZAM010000005.1 coordinate 333,985, forward strand.
GTCGTCGACGTCGAGCAGACCCAGCACGGCGCCGGTGGACCGCAGGCCGCGGAGCGCGCTGATCGCGGAGTCGAGGTCGGCGAGGCTGTCGCGCTCCATGGCGACCGCGCGCCAGCGACCCTCCTCGCGCGTGACGGCCACCGCCCACCCGTCCAGGGGCGCGACGGTGCCGGCGCCCCCGCGTGTCGCGGCGGCGCCTGCGGACCCCTGACCTGCCATGGCCCTACGGTAGGTCCGGGCAAGTGTCCAGTGGAAGTCCGGCGAGGTCACGGAAGCGCCGGACGGTCGTCGGCGCAGGGCCTCCGGCCGTCCGGGGGTACGTCGGCGACTGAACCGGGGTGCGGCGGCGTCACGGTGGGAGTGCCAGGATCGGACGGGTGAGCGCTCCGGAGCGGCGAGCGGGCGGGCGCCGCGCGGCGCACCGTGCCCCGGAGCGCGCGCTGTTGGCCGAGGCCCGCGCCCTGCAGCCGCGCACGCTGGCGCTGCGGCGCGCCCTGCACCGTCACCCCGAGACCGGCCTCACGCTGCCCGTCACACAGGCCGCCGTGCTCTCCGCGCTCGAGGACCTGCCGCTCGAGGTCGACACCGGCCGGGAGTGCAGCTCGGTCGTCGCCGTCCTGCGCGGCGCGCGGCCGGGACCGTCGGTGCTCGTGCGCGCGGACATGGACGCGCTGCCGATGCACGAGGACACCGGGCTGCCGTTCTCCTCCGAGGTCGACGGCGCCATGCATTCCTGCGGGCACGACCTGCACACCGCGATGCTGGCGTCCACCGCCCGACTGCTCGCCGGGCGGCGCGACCGCCTCGCCGGCACCCTCGTCCTCATGTTCCAGCCCGGCGAGGAGAGCTCCCACGGCGCTCGCATGATGATCGCCGAGGGGCTGCTCTCGGCCGACGGGCCGGGTGGGACGCCCGAGTCGGCGATGGCCCTGCACGTCACGTCGCGCCTCGCGGCGGGCACGCTCCAGACGCGCCCCGACTCGATCATGGCGTCGTCCGACGACCTCCACGTGAGGGTCACCGGGCGGGGTGGGCACGCCTCGGCCCCGCACGACGCGCTCGATCCGGTGCCGGCCGCGGCGGCGATGGTCGGCGCGCTGCAGACGATGGTGACGCGGCGGGTGAGCGCGTTCGACCCGGCCGTGCTCACCGTGGCCCACATCAGCGCCGGCACCACCACCAACGTCATCCCCGAGACCGCGACGCTCGAGGGCACCGTCCGCACGCTGTCGGAGGAGACCCGGGCCCGCGTGCTCGACGAGGTGACGCGGGTGTGCACCGGCGTGGCCGACGCCTACGGCTGCACCTGCGAGGTCGAGATCGAGGCCGGCTACCCCGTCACGGTCAACGACCCGGACGTCGCCGACCGGGTGGCCGACGCCGGACGCTCCGTGCTCGGTTCGCGCTTCGTCGAGCCGATGCCGGACCCGATCATGGGCTCGGAGGACTTCTCCTACGTGCTCGGGCGCGTGCCCGGCGCACTGGCGTTCCTCGGGGCGTGCCCGGCGGACGTCGACCCGGCCGAGGCGCCGCCGAACCACTCCAACCGTGTCGTGTTCGACGAGGACGCCATGGTCGCCGGGGTGGCCCTGTACTCGGGGTACGTCCTGGACGCCCTCCGGCGGGCCTGAGCCTCCGCGCGGCCCCCGTTCGGGCGCACCTCCCTCACTCTCCCGGGTCGTCCTAGGGTCGGGCCCCGTGGAAGCTGTCGTCGAATCCGCAGGTGCCACCCTCGCCGCCGCGCAGCGCCGCCCCGTGTGCGTGATCGGTCTCGGCCTCATCGGCGGCTCGTTGCTGCGCGCCGCCACCGACGCCGGCCGGTCCGCCTGGGGCGCGTCCGCCTCGACGACGACCGCCGAGAAGGCCGCCGCCGACGGCTACGACGTCGCCGTCTCGGTCGACGCGGCGCTCGCCCGCGCCGCCGCCGAGGACGCCCTGGTCGTGCTGGCGGTCCCGCTGACCGCCCTGGACGACGTCCTCGCCGTCGTGGCCCGCGAGGCCCCCGGCTGCCGACTCACCGACGTCACCAGCGTCAAGGGCCCGGTGGCCGAGGCCGTCGCCCGCCGGGCGCCCGCGACCCGCTTCGTCGGCGGTCACCCGATGACCGGCACGGAGTTCTCCGGGTGGGACGCGGGGTCGCTGCAGCTCTTCCACGAGAAGGTCTGGGTGGTCGCGACCGAGGACGACGCCGACCTCGAGGTGTGGGTCGACGTCGCCGCCCTCGCGCTGGCCTGCGGGGCGGTCGTCGTGCCCGCCGCCGCCGACGAGCACGACCTCGCCGTCGCCCGGATCTCCCACCTGCCGCACCTGCTCGCGGCCGTCCTCGCGTCCGTGGGCGCCGACGGCGGCGAGCTCGCCCTGGCGCTGGCCGCGGGGTCGTTCACCGACGGCACCCGCGTGGCGGCCACCCGTCCCGAGCTCACCGCCGCGATGTGCGAGGGCAACCGCGCCGCGCTGCTGTCGTCGCTCGACGACGCCCTGGGCCGCCTCGGCGCCGCCCGCGGCTCGCTGGCCTCCACCGGCGGGCTGCTGTCCACGCTCACCGCAGGCCACGACGGTCGCGAGGCGCTCGACGTGGCCCGGCGGGCCCGCCGCGAAGTGCGCATCGACCTCGAGGGGACGCCCGCCGAGTTCCTCGAGGCCATGCGGGAGGTGGGCCGCACCGGCGGCCGGGTCATCGGCTGGACGCCCGAGGCCCTGGAGGCGGCGTTCGGGAGCGAGGACCAGGAGCCGTAGGCGTCGCGGCGGGGGCCGGTGTCTCGACCTCAGCCCAGCCGCCTCCGCAGCAGCGACCGCGTGGCGGCGTCCGGCGCGGGGGGTGCCTGGCGCCGGGAGGGGGCCGACGACGCGTGGACGGTCCTCTCGTAGGCCCGGTCCAGCGCCAGTTCGGCGCGGTCGAGGGCGGTGCGGGCACGCCCGAGCACCGCGAACGTGTCGTGCCGGCGGCCGCGGCCGGCCCGTCGTGGTGGGACGCTCTCCGGGGGCTGTGGCACGGCTGCGGTGTCCTCACTCGCGGGTGGCGGCGGCGGTGCCCGTCGTCTCGGGGGACCGGCGGGCGGTCACCTCGCCGACCAGCCAGCGCGCGACCTCGATGAGCTTCATGTTGGTCTCCTGCGACGACTGCACCAGCAGCTGGAAGACACCGTCGTCGTCGAGCGTGAAGCGCTCCATGACGATGCCCTTCGCCTGGCCGATGACGTCCCGGCTGTCGACCGCCCGCCGCAGGTGTCGCGCGTTCTCGGCGCCGTAGAGCAGCAGAGCGGCCTGGGCGCCGAAGAGTCCCGCCAGGGTCCTCGCGTGCTCGTCGAAGACGTCGGCGTCGTGGGCGTAGAGGTTCAGCGCCGCGAGGGGTCCGGCGGCCACCCGCAGCTGGGTCGACAACAGGCCCCGGTACCCCGCCTCCACGGCGATCGGGGCGAACCGCGGCCACCGGCCCGCGTCGGCGTCGGCGTCGGCGTCGGCGAGGTCCTGGGCGACGACGACCCCGTTGTCGGGCGGGGTCTCGAGGGCCGCCAGGCAGGGACCCTCGTTGAACTCGTTCTGGGTCTCGTCGAGCCGGCGGATGGCGTCGTTCGTCGGGTGCCGCGTGTCGACACGGCCGCCCTCGGTCATCGAGATGCTGCCGTCGTCCACCCCGGGGATCGTCTCGACGGCCGAGGTGACGATCTGCTCCAGCGTCACGTCGAGGTCCCGGATGCCGCGCGGGCTGCTCAGCTCGTCCGCACTGCGGCGCATGGCCTCGACCAGCTTCTCGCCGTCGATGTCGCTCATCTCTCCCGCTCCTCCGGGGGCGTCTCGCGGAGGTACCCACACGGCTCGAGGCCGCCGGCGGGCCACACGAGATGCCGTCACGTCCACCCCGGAGGGGATCGCTCGATGGACCTGCCACGTCGAGGGAGGTCCGTCCTGCACCCATCCCTTGGCCGTGTGGTCGACCGCGAACCCGAGGACCAGGCTACGACGGGGGGCAAGCAGCGGAGGGCCTCGCCGCCGCAGTGACGAGGTGGCCGACGCCGGACGACCGGCTCAGAACAGCGTGTCGTGCTGGGGCATGCGCTCGCGGCGGGCGTGACGGGGCCGCCGGGAGGATGTCGTCGACGGGACCGGGGACGCCCCGGACGCCACGGTGGCCGGGGGGCCGGCGTGCGCTCCGGCACGCGGCGCGTGCGGGGCGACGCGGACCCAGTCGCCGCCCGAGTCGCCCGAGCGGTACGGCGTGCCCCGGCGCTTGGCGATCACCCCGGACAGCCGCTGGGCGACGACGCCCGCGAGCAGGGCGGGCCCGTCGTCGTAGGCCGGCGAGATCTGGATGCGGGTGGCCCGCGAGAGGTCGAGGCGCGAGAGCACCGCGCGCCGCTCCTCGAGGGGCCGGGGGTCGAGCGGCACGCCGTAGAGCCGCATGACGTCGTAGACCATGAACACCGCCGGACGCTCGCGGGCGAGCGCGCGGGCGCGGGTGGCGTCCTCCACCCCGAGACGCTCGCCCAGGGCGTCCGCCGACGGGCTCCCGCCGTCGAGCATCACGGCCTCGCCGTCGAGCAGGCCGTCGGCGACGGCGTCGACGAGACCGGCGAACTCGGGGAACCGGGCGGTGACGTCCTCACCGTCGGCGGTGCACAGCGTCAGCTCGCCCTGGTCGACGTCGGCGAGCAGGCGGACACCCGCCCAGTCGACCTCGTAGCTCCACGCGCCCTCGACCGGCAGGTCACCGGGAACGGGGAGCATCGGGAGCACGACGCCATCGTGCCCCCGTCCACCGACAACGGCGGGGACCGGGGTCGGCGCGTCATTGACTGGGACGAGTGGTGCCGGTGGGGCATGCTGGTGCCGACGCACGGTGAGGAGACCACGCACCGTGCCCGCCGAGAGGGGCCGATGATGCGCGCGATCTGGAACGGCGCCGTGTCGTTCGGGCTCGTGAACGTGCCGGTGCGGCTCTACGCCGCCACCAGCAACCACGACATCCGTTTCCACCAGGTGCACGAGCGCGACGGCGGACGCATCCGCCAGAAGCGCACCTGCTCGGTCTGCGGCGAGGAGGTCCAGTACTCCGAGATCGCCAAGGGCTACGAGACCGACGACGGCCAGCTGATCATGCTGGACGACGACGACCTCTCGACCCTGCCGGTGGCGAGCGGGCACGAGATCGGCGTCGTGCAGTTCGTGCCCTCGGACCAGATCGACGCCCTGCTGCTCGACAAGAGCTACTACCTCGAGCCCGAGAGCAAGGCGGTCAAGCCCTACGCGCTGCTGCGCGAGGCGCTGCGCGAGACCGACCGCATGGCCGTGGTCAAGGTGGCGCTGCGACAGCGGGAGACGCTGGCGCTGCTGCGGGTGCGCGACAACGCGATCGTGCTGCAGACGATGCTCTGGCCCGACGAGGTGCGCGAGCCCGAGTTCGAGACCCTGCGCACCGAGGTCGAGCTCCGCCCGCAGGAGATGCAGATGGCGTCCTCACTGGTCGAGAGCCTCTCGGGCGACTTCCAGTCCGACCAGTTCGAGGACGACTACCGCCAGGCGATGGTCGACCTGATCGACTACAAGATCGAGCACGGCGGTGGACGTCCCACGCCGGAGGCCGCGCCCACCGAGGAGGGCGACGACATGACCGACCTCCTCACCGCGCTGCGCCGCAGCGTCGAGGCGGCCGGGGGCAAGGCACCGGCCGAGGAGCCCGCGGCGGCGTCGTCGGACACGACGGACGGGACCGAGGACGCCGCGGCCGAGGAGAAGCCGAAGCGCTCGCGCGCGAAGAAGACGGCGGAGAAGAAGGACGAGGCGCCCGCCGAGGAGGCGCCGAAGAAGTCCTCGACCCGCAAGTCGTCGAAGAAGAAGTCCGACGAGGACGAGGACGAGACGGCCAAGGGCGGGCGCTCCAAGACCGCCTGAGCGGGCCTCAGTTCGCGAGCGCGTCCTGCTCGGGGACGTCGTAGCCCTGATCCTCGATCACGTCGACGAGGGCCCGGACGGTGACGGCGTCGTCGTGCTCCACCCGCACGAGGCGGCCGTCGACGTCGACCTCGACGGTCCGCACGCCGTCGAGCGGACCCACGGCACCCTCGATCGCCGACTTGCAGTGCCCGCAGTGGATCTCCGGGACCGACAGGGTGGTGCTGGTCATCGACGTGCCTCCGTTTCGTCGCGTCGGGGCCGGGGGAGCCCGTCGCGTCCACGGCACCGTCCCTCATCGGGCGCGGTGCGATACCCCCCCAGGGTAACCACGACGCGAGGGAGCGCTGGACGACGATGGCCGAGAACGCACCGCTGCAGGGCAGGACCGTCATGTTCCTCTGCGCCAAGGAGGGCACCGAGCAGGTCGAGCTCACCGAGCCCTGGAAGGCGGTCCAGGAGGCGGGCGGCACCCCGGTGCTGGTCTCCGAGACGCCCGGGTCCATCCAGGCCTTCCACCACCTCGACAAGGGCGACCGCTTCGACGTCGACGCGGTGATCACCCAGGTCAAGATCGAGAACTACGACGCCCTGGTGCTGCCGGGCGGCGTGGCCAACCCCGACCTGCTGCGCACCATCCCGGACGTCGTCCAGGTGGTCGGGCAGTTCTTCGCGAACCGCAAGCCGGTCGCCGCGATCTGCCACGCGGCGTGGACGCTCGTCGAGGCCGACGTCCTGAGCGGCCGTCGCCTGACCTCGTTCCCGAGCATCGCCACCGACCTGCGCAACGCCGGCGCGGAGTGGGTCGACGAGGAGGTCGTGGTGGACGACGGCCTGATCACCAGCCGGAGCCCCGACGATCTGCCCGCCTTCTGCCGCACGCTCGTCCAGGAGTTCGCCAACGCCCCGACGCCCGCGCACGCGCTGAGCGCCGACCAGGCCTGAGGCTGCACCGTATGGACGCCGGGCGACCCCCGAACGGGGTCGGTCGGCGTCGTCGCGCGGAGCACACAGGTGGCGGGACATACTCCCGCCCCATGCGCAGACGCACCGCCCGTGCCGTGGTCGCCGTCGGTCTGATCGCGGGGCTCGCGGCCGCCGGCTGCAGCAACGACGCACCGACCCCGCCCGCCGCCCCCGCGAGCCCGGCCCCGCCGGTCCCGACGACCACCGGGTTCCTGCCGCCCGGCGTGCCCACCGAGGGCACGCGCCCGCCGACGGAGAACCTGCCGCTGGCCGCCGAGCCGCTCGGCGCGCCGGAGCCGACGAGCACGCCGCCGGGCCGCCAGGTCCAGGTCGGCGACGCCCCCGAGGGCGTCGTGGTCGACCCGGTGACCCGCACCGTGGCCGTCGCCAAGCGCAACCCGAACGAGCTGGTCCTCCTCGACGCCGACACCGGCGAGGTCCGCGGGCGCACGCCGCTGCCCGGGTTCGTGCGGCACCTCCAGCTCGCCGGCCCCGGCGGGCCCGTGCTGGTGCCCGTCGAGAGCGCCAACGCCGTGGTCCGCGTCGACCTGCCCGGGGGCACCGCGCAGGCGCCGATCGTCGTCGGCACCGTGCCCCACGACGTCACCCAGGCCCCCAACGGGACCGTCATGGCCGCCGACGAGCTCGGCGGCACCGTCTCCGCCGTGCGCGGCGACCAGGTGGTCAAGGTGTTCACCGACGCCGTCCAGCCCGCCGGGATCGTGCCGGTCGGCAACATCGTCGGCATGGTCGACGTCCGCAAGAACACGCTGACGACCTACGACGTGGACACCCTGCGCATCGTCGGGGAGGTGCCGTCCGGGGCCGGCCCGACGCACATGGTGGCCGACCGGCACGGCCGCATGATCGCGACCGACACGCGCGGAAACGCGGTGATCGTCTTCGAGCCGACCTCCGGGCCGAACGGCGGGCCACGCGAGGTCGCCCGCGTCGCCCAGCCCGGCGGGCCCTACGGCATCACCTACGACCCCGCGCGCGACCGCGTCTACGTGGCGTCCTCGGGCACCAACGAGGTCATCGCCTACGACATGACGACGCCGCAGCCGCGCGAGGTCGGACGGGTCGCCACGGTGCAGAACCCCTACACGCTCGGCGTCGACCCGCAGACGGGCCGGCTCTACGTCGCCGGCGTCTCCACCGGCGCCGTGCAGATCGTCGACCCGCCCGCCTAGAGCCTGCCGGTCAGCCGCCGGTGATGAGGTCCTGAGGGATCTCCTCGTCGTCGCGGATGGCGTCGAAGAACTGCCCCGACTTCTGCTTGTTCCAGACCACGCCGCCGGAGACGCTGCTCGAGAGGTCGATCGGCACGGTGGTGGTCACCCCACCGCCGCCGGACAGCGAGCGCATCGCGAAGCCCAGGCTCGCCAGGTTCCAGATGTGGGTGCTGTCGTCGACGGTGAGCGTGCCGATCGCCGAGTTCGCGAACGGCACGATCCGGAACGGGTTGAGCAGCGTCACCGGGCTCGCCGCTTCGCTGACCAGCGCGGAGAGGAACTTGCGCTGGTTCTGGATGCGCTGCAGGTCGGCGTTCGGGAACGCGCGGGTGCGCACGAAGCCCAGCGCCTGGGGGCCGTCGAGCGTCTGGCACCCGGCGGGCAGGTCGATGCCGGCCTTCGGGTCGTCGATCGCGTCGTCGAGACACATGTCGACCCCGCCGATCGCGTCGACCATGCCCGCGAAGCCCTCGAAGCCGATCTCCGCGTAGTGGTCGATCTCGATGTCGGCGGCGGTCTCGACGGTCTGCGTCAGCAGCTCCGGCCCGCCGATCGAGTAGGCCGAGTTCAGCCGGCCCCGGCCGTGACCGGGGATGGGCAGGATCGAGTCGCGCGGCAGGCTGGTGAGCGAGGTCTGGCCGCCGAACCCGCCGACGTGCACGAGCATCATCGTGTCGGTGCGGCTGCCGTCGACCTCACCGGTGGAGAGCTGCTGCGCGGCGGTGTCGCTGAGCCCGGCGCGGCTGTCCGAGCCGATGATCAGCCAGTTGGTGCCGGAGCTCGAGGAGCCCTCGTACTCGGGCAGCGCCTGGATGCGCGTCATCTGCGTGTCGAGGTAGATCCCGAAGCCGACGAAGAGCAGCAGGATGACCGCGAGCACCGCGCCGATGCGCTTGGGCCAGCTCCAGTGCGCGAAGCGGCCGCCTCCGCGCCCACGCCCGCGCCCTCCCGAGCCGGCGCCGCTGCGCGACCACTCCGGACGCTCGGGGAGTCGTTCGCGCCAGGACGGGCGGGGGCCCTGCTCCCGGGCCTCGCGGGCGACGCTCGGGTCGAAGCCGACCTGCGGGTCGCGGTTCCAGTCCGGCGCGCCGACGCGGGTCGGCTGCGCCCGGGGCGGCGAGGCGGCGGCGCCGCCGGCCCCGGCGGCCGGGGTCCCGCGCGGGGCCTTCCGGCCGCGGCCGGGCATCGAGAACCCGCCGGGCCGCTCGGGGGGCGGGCCGCCCGGGGCCGGGCGGGGTGCCTGCCCCGGAGGCGGGCCCGCCGGACGGGCGGGCGGGCGACCGCCGGGAGGCGGGCCGCCACCCGGGGGAGGTCCGCCGGGGGGGCCGCCGGGTCCCGAGGGGGGTCGCCCCCGACCGGGGGGTCCGCCGGGTCGGTTCATCGCCGCCTCACCTCGTGCCTCGCGGTGACGGAGCGCCGGGGGCGCCGGCCGGCTCTGGGGTGCCGGCCGCGGGCCGTCGTGGTCGGAGAGGATACGCAGGCCACGACGGTGCCCGACCGCCCCCGGACGGCCGAGGACCGGCACGGCGTGCTGACGGCACTCCGCCGGGGGTCGGCCCGGGCGTCACACGTCCGGACGAGCGGCGCGGTCGAGCACCGCGAGGACGAGCCCGGTGACGGTCGGGGCGAGCTCGCCGAGACGGTCGCCGCGCCCGTCCTCGACGGCATCGAGCACCAGCTCGTTGATGCCGCCGACGAGGGCGACCGCCGTGGGGCGCGGGATCCCCCGCAGGCCCTCGAGCTCCGGCACGGTCCCGGACCCGCCCGCCGCCCACCGCGCGGCGCCGAGGCCGACCAGCACCGAGAGCTGGTCGGCGAACCGGTTGAGCACCTCGCGGCGTACCCGCCAGCCACGCTGCCCGAGCCCGCTGATCTCGGTGAGCAGCGTGCGGGTCAGGGCCGGCTTCTCGGCCAGGGCGTCCAGGTAGGCGCGGGTCGCGGTGTCGACCTCGGCCGCGAGGTCCGGCGCGGGCGCGTCGTCGCCGGCCCCGACCGCGGGCGCGACGGCCTCGGCGATGCGCGTCAGCGGGCCCTCGGCGGCCGCGACGTAGGCGGCGAGGAAGCAGTCCTCGCGGTCGGCGAAGTGCTGGTAGAAGGTCCGCTTCGACACCCGGGCGGTGGCGACGACGTCCGCCACCGTCACCGCGGCGTACCCGCGGTCGGCGACCAGGTCGATCATCGCCTCGACCAGGCGGTCGCGGTGGGCGGACCTCCCGATGGGACCAGGAGCACCCGACGGGGCCGGAACGGACACTGGACAACGGTACCACCGCGTACCAGACTGGCGACCCCTTCGGTACGGTCGTGTACCAACGCCCGGAGCGACGCCACGAGGAGGAACCCGGATGACCACGCCCACACAGGCCGACCCGTCAGGACCGAGCACCGGCAGCGAGCCCGTCGCCCACCTCGCGGTGGCGATCGTGGGGAACGGCTTCTCGGGCCTCGGCACGGCGATCCGTCTGCGCCAGGCGGGCGAGGACAACTTCCTGATCTTCGAGCGCCACGACGACGTCGGCGGCACCTGGCGGGACAACTCCTACCCCGGCTGCGCCTGCGACGTCCCGAGCCACCTCTACTCGTTCTCGTTCGCCCCGAACCCGGACTGGAGCCGCTCCTTCTCGGCCCAGCCGGAGATCCACGCCTACCTGCAGCGCGTGTCGGCCGAGTACGACATCGAGCGCTTCACCCGGAACCGCCACGAGGTGCTCGACGCGTCCTGGGACGACGACGCGCAGCACTGGGTGGTGACGACGAGCCAGGGCGTCTGGACGGCGGACGTGCTGGTGCTGGGCTCGGGCGCGCTGTCCGACCCGTCGTTCCCCGACGTCCCGGGCCTCGACGACTTCGAGGGCCCGGTGTTCCACTCCGCGACCTGGCGCCACGACCTCGACCTGCGCGGGCGCCGCGTCGCGGTGATCGGCACCGGCGCGTCCGCCATCCAGTTCGTGCCGGAGATCGCCCCCGTCGTCGACACGCTCAAGGTCTTCCAGCGCACCCCGCCCTGGATCATGCCGCGCGGCGACCGCGCCATCACCGGCGTCGAGAAGCTGCTGTTCCGGTGGTTCCCGCCGGCCCAGCGGATCGTGCGCGAGGCCATCTACTGGGCGCGTGAGACGTTCGTGTTCGGGTTCAAGGACCCGAAGCGCATGGGGAAGGCTGCGAAGATCGCCGAGGCGCACATGCGGCGACAGGTCACCGACCCCGAGCTGCGCGAGAAGATCACGCCGACCTACTCGATGGGCTGCAAGCGCATCCTGCTGTCCAACGACTACCTGCCCGCGCTCGACCGGGACAACGTCGAGGTGGTCACCGAGAAGATCGTCGAGGTCCGCCCGGACGCCGTCGTCACCGCCGACGGGGTCACCCACGAGGTCGACACGATCATCGCCGGCACCGGGTTCGCCATCGGCGACCTGCCGATCAGCCACCGCGTCCACGGGCGCGGCGGACGCAGCCTCGCCGACGACTGGGCGGGCTCGCCGTTCGCCCACAACGGCACCATGATCTCCGGCTTCCCGAACGCCTTCACCCTGCTCGGGCCCAACACCGGCCTCGGCCACAACTCGGTCGTGTTCATGATCGAATCGCAGATCAACCTCGTGCTCGACACGATCCGCCACATGCGCGAGCACGGCGTGGGCGCGGTCGAGCCGACCGTCGCCGCGCAGACCGCCTTCGTCGAGGAGATGCAGCGGCGGACGGCGGGCACGGTCTGGGTCGATGGCGGCTGCTCGAGCTGGTACCTCGACAAGCACGGCCAGAACTCCGCGCTCTGGCCCACGTTCACCATGCCGTTCCGCCGTCGGCTGAAGCACTTCCGGCCCGAGGAGTACGTCCTCACGCCGACCTCCCGTTCCTGACTGCCACACTCGAGGAGAACCCCCATGGCTGCCGACCTGGCCGGCAAGGTCCTGTTCATCACCGGCGCCGCCCGCGGCATCGGCGAGGAGACCGCGCGTCGCGCCGCCGCGCGCGGCGCGCACATCGCCGCGGTGGGCATGGAGCCCGAGCGGCTCGAGAAGCTCGTGGCCGAGCTCGGGCCCGGCCATTGCTGGGCCGAGTGCGACGTCACCGACCAGTCCTCGCTCGAGTCGGCGGTCGCGACGACCGTCGCCGCGCTCGGCGGGATCGACGTCGTGATCGCCAACGCCGGGATCGCCAACCACGGCACCGTCGCCGAGAGCCCCGCCGACGTGATCGCGCGCGTCATGGAGGTCAACCTCATCGGCGTCTCGCGGACGGTCTCGGCCACCGTCGCCGAGGTCGAGAAGCGACAGGGCTACATGCTGCTCGTCTCGTCGCTCGCCGCCTTCACCGCGCTGCCCGGGATGGCCGCCTACTGCGGCGCCAAGGCGGGCGTGGAGAACTACGGCAACGCCCTGCGCTTCGAGCTCGCGTACCGCGGGATCGGCGTCGGCACCGCGCACATGGGGTGGATCGACACCGACCTCGTGCGCGACGTCAAGGCCGACTCGTCGACGTTCGAGGACACGCTCAAGAAGCTGCCCTACCCCCTGGGCGCGCTGACGTCGGTCGGGGACTGCGCGGACGCCTTCCTCGAGGGCATCCTCAAGCGCAAGCGTCGGATCTTCGTCCCGAAGGCGGTCGCGCTGGTCGCCGCCGCCCGCCCGATCACGTTCTCGTGGCTCGGCGACCTGCCCGTGCTCGCGCAGGCGAAGCAGATGGTGCCCCGTCTGGAGGAGCAGTTCCGGAAGACCGGACGCACCTTCGGGGCGTCGAGCGCGGGGATGGGCAAGCGGGGCGCCTGATCCGCCCCGCCAGCCACAGCGGGACCCCTGCGGCGCGGGTAGCGTCATCACTGAACCACTACTCAGTGAATCTTGAGCGTGCCCGAAAGGGGTCCTGCCCGTGACCGACCTCGCCACCGGCCCGGTCTTCACCGACGACTACTGGCGCGAGCCCTTCGCCGTCCTCGGGGAGGTCCGCGAGCAGGCCCCGGTCCGCGAGGTCGAGCTGCCCGAGGGCGGCACGACGTGGCTGGTCACGCGGTATGCCGACGCCCGCTCGGTGATGGCCGATCCGCGCTTCGTCAAGGACTTCCGCAACTCGCTGCCCGAGGAGCAGCGGGCGAACGTGCCCGGCCTCCCCGCCCCGGCCGGGCTGATGATGCTGCTCAACGACCCGCCCGTGCACACCCGGCTGCGCAAGCTCGTCGTCAAGGCGTTCACGGTGCGGCGGGTGGCCGCGTTGCGCCCGCGGATCGAGACGATCGCGGCGGCGCTGCTCGAGGGCATGCCCGGGGACGCGGCGGTCGACCTCGTCGCCGACTACGCCGTGCCGCTGCCGATGGCCGTCATCTGCGAGCTGCTGGGTGTGCCGGTGGACGACCGCGACGCCTTCGGGGCCTGGTCGAAGACGATGATCGACGAGGGTCCCGACGAGGGGAAGCAGCAGGCGAGCGCGAGCCTGGCCGCGTACCTGGGCGAGCTCGTCGAGCGCAAGCGCGCGGAGCCCGACGACGCGCTGATCTCGGCGCTGATCGAGGTCTCGGAGGAGGGGGACGCGCTCTCCACCGACGAGATCGTCGCCATGGGCATGATCCTGCTGATCGCCGGCCACGAGACGACGGCGACGCTGATCACCACGGCGGTCGAGGCGATGCTGCGCGACCCCGCGCTGCGCGATCGTCTCGCCGCCTCCGAATCCGACGCACTGCGCGCGGCGATCGAGGAGTTCCTGCGCTGGGGCTCGCCGATCGCCCACGCGCCACTGCGCTTCGCCGCCGAGGACGTCGACTTCGACGGCGTCGTGATCCCGCGCGGCGCGCTCGTGACGGTGTCGCTGGCCGCGGCGAACCACGACCCCGCGCGCTTCGAGCGCCCCGACGACTACGAGGAGCTGCGCGACACCACCGGGCACCTGGCGTTCGGGCACGGCCTGCACTTCTGCCTCGGAGCGTCCCTGGCCCGGCTGGAGGCCGAGGTCGCGCTGCGGACGCTGCTCGACCGCTTCCCGGCGTTCGTCGCCGGGTCCGACGTGCCGCTCGAGCGTCGCCGCAGCGTGCTCGTCAACGCCTGGGCACGGCTGCCGGTGGTGCTCGACCCCGACGCGGTCGACGGGTCCGCCTGACCGCACGGCGGGACCTGCCCTGTGACACCCTGCGGCGGGTGAGCGGAGGGGCGACGGCGTCATGACGGCACCGGACGCGCGCTGGACGCTCGCGATCGACCACGGGACCTCCACGACCGTCGGGGCCTGGGCCGACGTGGACCCGCGGGACGGCTGGGTGCGCGTGGGCGCCGTGACCGTCGACGGGGCGCCCGCCATGCCGTCGGCGGTGCTCTCGCGCCCCGACGGCGCGGTCCTCGCCGGCCGGCCCGCGCTCGAGGCCGGCACGTTCGACCCGGCCGCCGCGCTGCTGCGCACCCGTCCGCACCTCGCGGCGAGCACCGGCGGGCCCCCGGAGCTCCTGACGCAGTGGCCCCGGCCGACGACCGCGGTCGACGTCGCCACGGCGCTCATCGCGAAGGTGATCCGGGCGGAGGCCGGGCGCCGGGGCACGCTGCCGTCGTCGGTGGTCCTGCTGCACCCCGCGTCGTGGTCGGCGCCCGCCCGCGAGGCGTTGCGCCAGGCCGGCCTCGCCGCGCTCTCGGCGATCCCCTACACCTCGCCCGACCAGCTCGACCTGCTCGACGGTCCGCGCGCGGCCGCGCACCGGCTCGGCGGCCAGGGGCGGCTGCTCGTCGTCGACGTCGGCGGCGCGGCCACCGAGCTGGCCGTCGTCGACCGCGGCGGCGACGGCACCGGCTCGGTCACCGCGATGCGGTCGGTCAACGTGGGCGCCGAGGTGCTCGACGACGCCCTCGCCCAGCTGATCCTCGACCGCTCGCCGCCGCACCTCGCCGCGCGCGTGCGCTTCGGCGGCGACCTGGAGGCCCATCGCGCCTGGTACCGGCTGCGCACGAGCGTCCGGGACGCCAAGGAGGCCCTGGCCGCGCAGGGCACCGTCGCGGTCGCGCTGCCCGTGCTGCCGCCGGAGAACCCCGTGCCGGGCGTCGTGTCGCTGACGCACGCCGACCTCGGCGCCATGCTCGCGCCAGGTCTCGAGGAGATCGCCCAGGGGATCGCCGCGCTCGTCGGCCCCCTCTCCGGTCCCCGGCCGGCGATGCTCGTGCGCGGTGGCCTGACCGACATGCCGCGGGTGCGGGAGTGGCTCGCCGAGCGGACCGGGTTCGGCCTGGCCCACGGCGGGGACCCGGGCGCGGTCTCGGCGACCGGCCCCGCCTCGGGCGCGGCCGCGTGGGCCGCCGAGCGGCTGGGTCTGGGGCGGCGATAGGGAGCTCGCGTGGAGGGTGACGCCGTCCATCGGTGCGCCGCCCGCCTCGACGCGCTCTCCGGCGCGACCGTCGTCCGCAACGACTTCCGGACGCCGTCGCTCGCCACCGCCGACCTCGCCGGGCGGACCCTCGTCGCCACCCGCGCGCACGGCAAGCACCTGCTGACCCGGCTCCATCACGACGGGGCCGACGACCTGACCCTGCACAGCCACCTCCGCATGAGCGGCTCGTGGACCGTGGTGCGCAAGCACGGGACCCACGGTCGTCCCCTGCTCCCCCGCCACCTCGCCGTGCGCGCGGTGCTGACCCTCGACTCCGGGGTGTCGCTCGTCGGCATCGACGTCCCGGTGTTCGAGCTGCTGCGCACCCGCGACGAGCACCGGGTCCTCGGGCACCTCGGGCCCGACGTGCTGGCCGGGCAGCCGACCGCGACGCAGGAGGAGTTCGACCTCGGCGAGGCGCTCGCGCGGCTGGGCCGCGACCCGGCGCGGCCGGTCGTCGAGGCGCTGCTCGACCAGCGCGGGGTCGCCGGGCTCGGCAACCTCTGGGTGGTCGAGCTGTGCTTCCTGCGCGGGCTGTGGCCGTGGACCCCGGTGGGCGAGGTCGACCTCGAGCCCCTGCTCGCGCTGGCCCGGCGCATGATCCGCCACAGCCTCGAGCACCGGACGGGCATGACCACCACGGGCGTGAAGCGCCGCGGCGAGAACCACTGGGTCACCGGGCGGTCGAACCGGCCGTGCCGGCGCTGCGGCACGCTCGTGCGCTTCCGGCCCGCCGCCGGCTCCGGCGCGCCGTTCACCCGCGAGGTGTGGTGGTGTCCGTCGTGTCAACCGGCCCCGGCCGGGGCACACGGGCCCTAGAGATCGCCTGCTGAGGGGAACCACCATGGCCGTCGCGGCCGACATCGAGCGCGCCACCGACTCGACGACCGACTGGGTGGCCGAGCACGTCCAGCAGTACGTGGCCTCCGGCGGCACCGAGGGCCACGACTGGCGCGGCGTGCCGACGCTGGTGCTCGCCACCACCGGCGCCCGCACCGGCGAGCCCCGGCGCACCGGGCTCATCTACGGCACGAGCGGTGACGACCTCGTCGTCGTCGCCTCGGTGGGCGGCGCTCCGGAGGACCCGCAGTGGTACCGGAACCTGCTGGCCGAGCCGCAGGCCGGCGTCCTCGTCGGCACCCGGAAGCTCACCGTCCGCGCCCGGACCGCCGGTCCGGAGGAGCGGGGCCCGCTCTGGGAGCAGATGGCGCACATCTTCCCGAAGTACGAGGACTATGCCCGCCGGACCGACCGCGAGATCCCCGTCGTCCTGCTCACGCCGGAGGCCTGAGAACGCTGCGATGAGGCTGGCGACGTTCAACCTGCTGCACGGCCGGTCACCGCACGACGGCGCGGTCTGCCCGGTCCGTCTGCGGGACGCGGTGAAGGCACTCGACGCCGACGTGATGGCGATCCAGGAGGTCGACCACACCCAGCCGCGCTCGGCACTGGTCGACCAGACCGCCCTGGTCGCCGAGGCCGTCGGCGCGCGGGACAGCCGCTTCCTGCCCGCCCTGGTCGGCACGCCGGGCGGGTCGTGGCGGGAGGCCGGCCCGGACGAGGTGCCGGGTGAGGAGCCGACCTACGGCATCGGGCTGGTGAGCCGGCACCCCGTGGCCGCGTGGCGCCGGATCCCGCTGGGGACCTCGTGGCTGACGCTGCCGCTGCTGGTCGACGCCCGCCGCCCTGCCCTGGTGCGGGACGAGCCGCGGCTCGGCCTCGCCGCCGTCCTCGCGCCGCCGGCGCCCGTGGGCACCGTCGTCGCGACCCACCTCGCATTCACGCCGGGCTACAACGTCGTGCAGCTCCGGCGGCTGGCGCGCGCGCTGCAGGGCCTCCCCGGGCCGATCGTGATCCTCGGGGACCTCAACGTGCCGGGCCCGCTGCCGGGCGCCGTCCTGGGGTCGTGGCACCCGTTGGCGCGCGCGCTCACGTTCCCCACCGAGGAGCCCCGCATCCAGTTCGACCACGTCCTGGCGTCGAACCCCCTGCCGGTCGCCGACGCCCGGGCCGTGGCCACGCCGGTGTCGGACCACCGGGCGCTGGTGGTGGACCTGGCTCGCTAGGGCGTGTCTGATGAATCGTCGGGTAGGGCTCTGACAAGATCTTGGTGTGCG